>CBDCJX010000011.1:0-1105602 GCA_965218045.1 Acetobacteraceae bacterium
TCCCCTTGTCCGAGCTGCCGCTGAGGATCAGCGGAGCCGATGGCCACAGCATGGAATGCAGATCGAGCAACACATCGACCGTGTCGATCAACGGGCCGGATCTCGCGTGCGCGATCGAGTTCGGTGGAGCGGCGCGGGCCGTCCAAGGTGGCCCGATCCCACAGTCGGTTGCCGTCCTCGTCGACGAAGCGCGACACGGTCGGCTGCGCCGGAATCGAACCGGGCGAATGCCGCCAGGTTGACGAAGCCGAAGGTCAGCCGACCGCGTTGCGGCCTGAGCCCGGCGCGCAGCAGCGCGTCGAGCACGATGCCGCCGGCGATCTCGTTGCCGTGGGTGAGCGCCAATATCGCGACGTGCGGCCCCGGGGTGTTGGCCTCGATGGTGGTGAAGCCGGGAACGCCGGTATCGCCGCTGAGCCACGGCGCCAGGTCGGGCGGGCCAAGAGTGACCTCGAACTGCGGCAGGGGCGGCTGGTTGTTTGGTAATCCCGTCAAGCGCGACATTCCTTTGGCGCCGCGTTCCCCTGGCGCCGGGGGTGGAGGGGCAGGACCCGTGCCGCTCGCCTCCATGATGTGCGCGGTCGCTCGCGTTGCCGCCGGAGCAGTTTATACAGAGACGGCAAAGCGACAACCGGGGGGTGAGCCGCGGCGCTCGCGGCTTGCAATGGGCAGGCGTGCCATGATGCTGTGCCCGGAATGATGGCTGCTCCGATGGCTGCGACCGGGCTGCATCCGCTGCACCGCATCCTGGCGCCTCTTACCGGCGCGCGGGCGCCGGCGCGCGCTGGTCGGCGCGACGGCGATGCTGGCGCCGCGTCCCGAACGCTCGCCGCCGCCCGCGCGGCACGGCCTCGCGGTGGCCGGCGAGCTGACCCGCGCCTCCGGCCTCGGCGAGATCGCGCGGCTCATGCTGGCGGGCGCCGAGCACCTCGGGGTACGCAGTTGGGCGCTCGACGTCGGCACCGCGATTGATGGTGCCGGGCGCGACCGGCAAGTGCCGCCGGCAGGCGCGCCGCTGCTGCTGCACGTCAATGCGCCGTTCCTGCCGCTGACCATGCTGCGTCTGCCCCGCGCGGCGTTGCGCGGTCGACGGGTGATCGGCTACTGGGCCTGGGAGCTGCCCGTCGTCCCGCCGGGCTGGCGCGTCGGGGCTGGGTTCGTCCACGAGGTCTGGGCGTTATCGAGCTTCTCCGCGCGGGCGCTCGAACCGCTGCTTCCGGGTCGGGTGAAAGTGGTCACGCCGCCGCTGGCGATCGCCCCGCCGAGGCCATCGGCGCTCGACCGCGCTGCCTTCGGCCTGCCCACGAACGCGGTGGTCGTGCTGGTCTCGTTCAGTCTTTCCTCATCTTTCGAGCGCAAGAACCCGTTGCAGGCCGTCGCCGCCTTCCGGCAGGCGTTCGGCGCGCGGGCGGAGCGGGTCCTGGTGCTGAAGATCGGCAATCCCGGCGACTTCCCAGAGGATTTCGCGCGACTGCGCGCAGCGGTTGACGGCGCGCCGAACATCCGGCTGGAGACGCGTACCCTGCCGGCTGCGGACAGCCACGCGCTGACCCGTGCCGCCGACATCGTGCTGTCACTGCATCGCGCCGAGGGATTCGGGCTGATCCCTGCCGAGGCGATGCTGCTCGAGCGGGCGGTGATCGCGACCGGATGGTCGGGCAACATGGATTTCATGGATCGGGAGAGCGCCGCCCTGATCGGCTACCGGCTGGTCCCGGCGCGCGACCCACGCGGCGTGTTCGAGGCACCCGGCGCGGTCTGGGCCGAGCCCGATCAGGCCGAAACGGTGGCCGCGCTGCGCCGGCTGGCCGCTGATGCCGGGGCGCGCGCCGCATTCGGGGCGCGGGCGCGACAGGCGGCGACCGCCCGCCTCGGCCCGGAGGCGCTCGCCGCCGCGCTGCGCGGCATCGGTTTGGCGCCGCCATGAGGGTACTGGTCTGGCAGTGGGGGCGACGCGGCGCCGGGCCGCGCGTGGCGGTGGAGCTGGCCGCCGGCCTGCGCCTGGTTCCGGGCGTGGAGGCGCTGCTCTCGCTCTCGACCGGCGCCGAGCTCCTGCGCGGCGCCCATCCTCCGCGCTGCGATCTGCCGGTGCCGACCTACAACGGGGTGACCGGCTTCCTGTGGCGCCTGGTGCAGGTGCCGCTGCACGCCGGCGAGCTGGCCCGAACCCTGCGGCAGTTGCGGGTGGACGTGGCGATCTGCGCCATGCCGGCGGCCCTCGACCTGCTGATGATGCGCGCGCTGCGGCTGGTCCGGGTGCCGAGCGTCGTCGTGGTGCATGACGCCGACGCGCATCCCGGCGATGGGCTGCCCTTCCAGATGGCGTTGCAACGTCGCCAGGCGGGGCAGGCCGACGCCCTCGTGGCGCTCAGCGCCCATGTCGGGGAGCGGTTGCGCCAGCAGGGGCTGATCGGCCGTGGCGCCGGCGGGCGGCAGTTGTTCATGGCCTCGCTGCCGCCCCTGGTGTTTGGTCCGCGAGCCGCGGCGCCGGGCAGTCATGGCGGCCGATTGCGGCTGCTCTCGTTCGGCCGATTGCTGCCCTACAAGGGGCTCGATCTGCTGCAAGCGGCACTCAGCCGGCTTGGCCCCTCGGCGCCAATCGAGGTTCGGGTGGTGGGCCAGGGGCCTGAGAGCGAGGTCCTGGACAAGCTGCGCGCCTTGCCCGGCGTGACGGTCGAGAATCGCTGGGTGCCGGAAGAGGAGGTCGGCGCGCTGCTGGCCTGGTCCGACGCGCTGGTGTTGTCGCACAAGGAAGCGAGCCAGAGCGGAGTGGCGGCGGCGGCCATCGCCGCGCGTCGCTGGGTGGTGGCGACACGGGTCGGCGGCATCGCCGAGCAGCTCGCCGGCGAGACGCTGGCCGTGCTGTGCGAGCCGGAGCCGGGCAGCCTCGCTGGCGCGTTGATGGAATTGCTCGCCCATCCGCCGCCGGCCGACATCGACCCGGTCGATCCACGCACCGCATGGCGCCGCGTCGCCGAGCGCCTGGTCTGCCAGATCGAGACCGGATTGCTGGGCGGGTCGGCGCGGTCGGACACCACCGGCGTGAGTGGCGGCACCGCCGAGGACGGCCTGGTCGCGATGTAGCTCCGATGAAGCTCCCCCGAGCTTGCGGAGCCTCCGACGCGGCGCGACAGTGCGCGGCGAGGCGAACGGGGGAGCAAATGCGATGGCCGGTCTGTATTTCGAGGAGTTCTCCGAGGGGCAGGTGTTCGATCACGCGATGACGCGGACCGTCACCGAGATGGACAACGTGCTGTTCACCACCCTGACGATGAACCCGCAGCCGCTGCACCTCGACGCCGAGTTCGCCAAGACCACCGAGTTCGGCAAGCCGCTGGTGAACTCCATCTTCACCCTCGGCCTGATGGTCGGGATCACCGTGGCGGAGACCACGCTCGGCACCACGATCGGCAATCTCGGCATGACCAAGGTGGAGTTCCCCAAGCCGGTGTTCCACGGCGACACCTTGCGGGTCCGCTCCACCGTGCGCGGCAAGCGGCAGAGCCGGTCGCGACCGGATGCCGGCATCGTCGAGTTCGAGCACCAGGCGTTCAACCAGCGTGGCGAGATGGTGGCGAGCTGCATACGCGCCGCCTTCATGCGCGCCCGGCCGAAGCAGGGCTGAGCCATGCGCTCGCTCCTGTTCGTGCCCGCCGACAGCGAGCGCAAGCTCGTCAAGGGCCGCGAGTCCGCCGCGTCGGGGCTGATCCTCGATCTCGAGGACTCGGTTGCGGCGCAGAACCGCCCGACGGCGCGCAAGCTGGCCCGCGCCGCGCTGGAGGGGCCGCGTTCCCCCGAGCTCTGGGTGCGCATCAACCCGATCGCCAGCGAAGACGCGTTGCTCGACCTCGCGGCGGTGATGCCCGGCAAGCCGGCCGGCATCTTGCTGCCGAAATGCACCCCGGACGACCTGCGCCGGCTGGACGACTATCTTTCCGCGCTGGAAGTGGCGAACGGGACCCGTCGGTATGACACGAAGGTGATGGCGATCGCGACCGAAACCGGTGCCGGCGTGTTCGGCCTCGGCGGCTATGGCGGGGTCACGCCTCGGCTCGCGGCGCTGACCTGGGGTGCCGAGGATTTGGCGGCGGTGCTCGGTGCCACCAATCGGCGGCCCGACGGGGTCTACGACGACACATTTCGCCTGGTGCGCGCGCTCTGCGTCATCGCGGCGCAGGCGGCGGGGGTGGAGGCGATCGACACGATCTATGCCGATTTCCGTGACGAGGCCGGGTTGCGGGCCGAGTCGCAGACGGCGCGCCGGGCCGGCTTCACCGGCAAGCTGGCGATCCATCCGGCCCAGCTCGACGCCATCAACGAGACCTTCTCGCCGAGCGCCGAGGAGCTGGCCTGGGCGCGCGACGTGGTGGCCGCGTTCGAGGCCAACCCCGGAGCCGGCACGATCGGCCTGGCTGGCAAGATGGTGGACCGACCGCATCTCGTCCTGGCTCAGCGGATACTGGCCCGCGCGGGCGCGTCGAATTGACGTTGATCCATTCACAACCCGGCTAAGTGGCGTAGCCTCTCACAACTTTGAATTGCACAGCCCGCACGTATCGAGAGCTAAACATATCAAACGAGCAACTCAGCCATCGGTGAGCAAGAAACTTGTGTGTCTCTGCTACCGCAGGTGAATGACTGGTTGCATCGGCAGGGCCGAGTTGTTAGCAAGCTCCGGCGGCGCGTTTTTGAGGCGGAAATTGGAGCAGGCATAGATGGCTGGCGGAGCGGTTACGGTTACCGGTGCGAGCGGCGCGACCAACTCGGTCCAGCTCAATACAGACCAGACATTCGCCTTGGCGCAGCAGATCGCCAATGCAATCAATGCGGCGGCCGTCGGCGGCACGCTGACCACGTTCGACCTGCCTGACACCGCGCCGCCGGTTCCAAGCGGCAATATCGGCGAGGCGGTGATCCCGGTCGGCGCGATCGCCACTTCCTTCACCGCGCCAGCCGGCTATCAGTATCTTATCGATGCCGACACCGTGCCGGTGACGGTCACTGGTGCGGCCAACCAGACCGTGCTGGCCGGCACCGGCGGACTGACCCTCACCGCGCCGGGCAACAATACCGTCGTGGTCGGCGGAGGCACCAACGCCATCGTCCTGGCCGGCTCGACCAACCGGGTCGTGCTCGGCGACGGCAACGACAACGTGTATTCCAACACTGCGACCAACAGCACGATCGAGGGCGGCACCGGCGCCGCGACGATCTGGGGGAGCAGCAGCGGCGGGAACGTCGATTTCCTAGGCGCCGGGACGAGCCTGGTGATCGAGGGCGCCAGTTCAGACACCATCATCGCCGGCAGCGGCAATGCGCTCGTCTTCGGCAACACCGGCAACGACCTGGTGTTCGGCGACGCCGGCGCCCTGATCTTCGTCGGTGGAACCGGCGCGAGCACAGTGGTCGGCGGCGGCACCGGACCCACCTTGTTCGGCTCCGACGGCAGCAATATCAGCTTCTACGGCAGCGCCGCCGGCGCGGTTTACGCGGCTGGCTCGGGCAATGAGACGCTCGACGGCAGCGCGTCACGGGTCGGCGGCCAGTTCTACGCCGCCGGCGGTGCCGACACGATCCTCGCCGGGATCGGTGGCGACACGATGGTTGCGGGCAGCGGCGCGATGTACGCGGTCGGCGGCGCGGGCAGCGACGTGTTCGGCTTCGTCAGCGGCCACGCCGGCGGCACCGACTTCATCCAGAACTTTGCTCCCAATGACAAGCTGCTCCTGGTCGGCTACGGCTCCGGCGGGATCACCTCGAGCACCACGGTCGGCGGCAGCACGGTGGTCACCCTGTCCGACAACACCACGATCACCTTCAACGGGGTGTCGAACCTCGATCCGAACCAGATCATCAAGTTCTGACCCCCAAGTTCTGAAGGAATGCGCGCTCCGGTGCTCAGCCGGCCCGCGCGGCGGCGTGATATTCGCGGTTGGGCATCATGTCGGTGCCCGACGCCATCCGGTTCGACAAGTTGAAGAAGGCGACCGTCTCCGACAGGTCGAAGATGTCGTTCGCGCTCAGCCCTGCACGGTCAAGCGCCTCCCGGTCGGTGTCATCCACCAGCCAAGGCGTGGTCGTCAGCTTCCAAGCGTAGTCAAGCATCGCCCGTTGACGGTCATCCAGCCGCGCTACCCGATAGTTAAGCGCCATCATCTCGCCGAGCTCGGGGTCGCCGGACAGGATGCGCACCGCGGCCCCGTGCGCGACCAAGCAGTAGTAGCAACGGTTCGCGGAGGAAACCACAACCGCGACCATTTCCCGCTCCAGCTTGGACAACCCCGACTCGGACAACATGATCTCGTTGTACATCGCCATGAAGTTGCGCAGGCGCTGCGGGCGCAGGCTGTAGGTGTTGTAGACGTTCGGCACGAAGCCGAGCTTGTCGACGCATTTGCGCCAGATCGCCTGCAGGTCCGGGTCGAGCCCGTTTGGGTCCGGCACGCCCAGTTTCGAGATGTGGTCGGGTTGCGGCATGATTTTCCCCCTTTGTGGTCGCATGGAGGGTGGTCCGGCGCCGCCATCGGGGCAACCCGGTAGGCAAGAACCGGGCGGGGACTAGCATGTTTCGTCTGGACCCCGCGAGGACGCGCCGTGTCGATCTTCTCCGTCGAGTACCTGTCCGAGTTGCTGCGCCAGTACGGCTACGGGCTGGTCGGGATCGTGGTCGGGCTGGAGGCCACAGGTCTGCCGCTGCCGGGCGAGAGCATCATCATTGCGGCCGCGCTCTACGCCGGCACCACGCACCAATTGTCGATCGTCTGGGTCGTCGTCGCGGCGGCGACTGGCGCGATCATCGGTGACAACGTTGGCTACGTGGTCGGGCGCAGCATCGGGTTGCCGCTGATGCGGCGTTATGGACACTATGTCTTTCTCACCCCCGAGCGGCTCGCGATGGGTGAGCGTCTGTTTGATCGGCACGGCGGCAAGGTGGTGCTATTCGGCCGCTTCATCGCCATTCTGCGCACCCTCGCGGCCCTGATGGCGGGCGCCACCAGGATGGACTGGCGCCGCTTTCTTGTCGCCAACGGGGTCGGCGGCGTCCTGTGGTCGTCGAGCTACGGCTTCGGCGCCTACGCGCTCGGCAATGAGATCAAGCGTCTGCAAGGGCCGATCGGCATTGCCTTCGGCGTTATCGCGGCCGTGGTCGTTGTCGCGGTGGTGATCTACAGCCGCCGGCAGGAACGCCGGCTGACCGAGCTCAATCAAGCACCTCCTGATTGACCACGTTCTCGCGGATCGGCGCGCCGTCGAACACGCTCAGCATGTTGCGCGCCGTCGCCGCCGACATCCCAACCATCGCCTCGGCGGTGACCCCGGCCATGTGCGGCGCGGAAATTAGGCTGTCGAGCTTGAGCAAGGTGGTGGAAGCCGGGGTGGGCTCCATGTCGAACACGTCGAGCCCGGCGCCGGCGAGCTGGCCCGCGACCAGCGCGTCATACAGCGCCGCCTCGTCGATGATGCCGCCGCGCGCCGTGTTCACCAGGTAAGCAGTGGGCTTCATCCGCGCCAGTCGCGCCGCGTTGAACATGCCGATCGTTTCCGGGTTTTTCGGGCAGTGGATGGTGACGAAGTCCGCCCGAGGCAGCGCCGCGTCGAGATCGGTCACCTGTTCATAGCCGCCCGCACGGATCGCTTCGGCGGAGACGTACGGGTCGTAGACCAGCACGTCGAGCTCCAGTGCCCCGAGCCGCTTGGCCGAGCGGGTGCCGATCCGCCCGAAGCCGACCACCAGCGCCGTCTTGCCGGCGATCTCGGTCGGCATCGTCGCGTAGCGGTCCTCCCAACGCCCCTCTCGCACGATCGCGTCCATCGCCTTGGCCCGCTTGGCCAGCGCGAAGACGAAGGCGATCGCCTGCTCGGCGACCGAGGTCGAGTTAGCGATGCCGGTGGTCATCAGCGGGATGCGCCGCGCGCTCAGCGCCGGCACCTCGACCGCGTCGTAGCCGACACCAATTCGCGCCGCCACCATCAGATTGGGCGCCGCGGCGATCTCCGCCGCCCGGAACGGCGTGACCGAGAGCGCCACGCCGTGCACGTCGCCGAGCAGTTGGTGGAACCCCTCATCGGCGACGCCTGGGTCGTACGGCACCATCTCCACGTCGTCGCGCGCTTGCAGCAGGTCGATCCCGGACTTGCCCATGTTGCGCGGCACCAGGACCTTGTAGCGATTGCTCGCCATGGCTCGGTCTTCCTTCAGAGCTTGCGTTGCTGGGCGGCGAGATAGCCGCGATTCCAGGTAGGGGTGATCTGGATTTCGTTGACGCAGACGCGCGGTGGCAGGGTCGCGACGTAGCGGATCGCCTCGGCCACGTCCTCGGGCTGCAACATGCGTGCCCGCTCCTCCGGGCCGACCGGGTTGGGCCGCTTGTCGAGGATCGGGGTCGCCACCTCGCCGGGCAGGATCACGCAGGAGCGGATGCCGTTCTGGCACTCCTCCATGTTGATCGAGTGGCTCATCGACACCACGCCATGCTTGGCGGCGGAGTAGGCGGTGCCGCTCATTGGGCTCGGCGTGCGACCGGACATCGAGCTGGTGTGGATCAGCACGCCGTCCTTGCCCTCGCGCATCAGTGGCAGCGCCACGGTGACGCAGAAATAGGCGCTGGTGAGGTTGCCGTTGATCAGCAACGCGGCGTCCTCGGGGGTGAGCTTGGCCCAGCTCCGGTCCAGCACGTTGAGCCCGGCGTTGTTGACCAGGATGTCGAGCCGGCCGAGCGTGTCCTTGATGAAGCCGCCGATACGCTTGACCTGCGCGGCCTGCATCAGGTCCCCCGGCTGCGCGTGGGCGGTGCCCCGATTGCCCCGGATGCGGGCCGCCACCGCTTCGAGCGGTTCGGCGCGCCGACCGGTGAGCACCACGGCGGCCCCCTCCTCGGCGAGGGTCAGCGCCGCCGCCTCGCCAATGCCGCTGCCCGCGCCCGTGACCCAGGCGACCTTGCCAGCCAGCCGTGCCATTCCACCCTCCCGACCGATTTGGCCTATTCAACGGGCGCGCGGACCGGATCGCAAGGGCGGGCGAGGTCGACCGCCGAGGCGCTCACTTGCCGGTGCAGGGAAACCGTTCGGTCATGAAACGCAGGAACGACTCCGTCGGCCGGGCCGCGAGCCGCGTCGGTTGCGCCCGCCCCCAGGTGACGAACTCGTCGAGCGTCGCCTCCCGTTTCGGCGCCGGGTTGGGAAAGCAGATGCTGCGCGGCTGCTTGCTCTCGCGTTCCTGGGTCAACTTCATGTCCACCGCCGCCTGAGTGAAGCCGTGACAGAAATTGATCGCGGCCACGCCGTCGCGCTCGCTTGGCTTGGCGCCGCACAGGTTGACGAGTTGGCCGGCGTTGCGGACGGCGAAATCCTGCTTGTCCACCGCGCCGGCGATGCCGGGCAGCAAGATGCCAGGCAGCAACGCGCAAGCGAGGCTGGCGAGGACGAGGCGCGGGTTCATGCCAGTCGGTTCCCTTGCTCGGGCGATCTGGCGCCGCGCCAGCGCTGCCAGCCGCCCGCCCGCAGCGCGCACGCCGGGCAGGTGCCGCAACCATAGCCCCACTCATGCCGATGGGTCCGGTCACCGAGATAGCAGGTATGGGTCTGTTCCACGATCAGCTCGACCAGCCGTTCGCCCCCGAGCTGTTCCGCGAGCTGCCAAGTCGCCGCTTTGTCGAGCCACATCAGTGGCGTGTCGAGCACGAAGCGGCGTTGCGTCCCAAGATTGAGCGTTAGCTGCATTGCCTTGATCGTGTCGTCGCGACAATCCGGGTATCCAGAGAAATCGGTCTCGCACATGCCGCCGACGATGCGTTTGAGGCCGCGCCGATAGGCGATCGCGGCGGCGTAGGTGAAGAACAACAGGTTGCGTGCCGGCACGAAGGTGTTCGGCAAGCCCTCCTCGGTCATCGCGAATGCGACGTCCGAGGTGAGCGCCGTCGATCCCACCGCCGCGATCGAGGCGGTGAGGTCGACCACATGATCCGGGCCGAGCCGCCCGCCCCAACCGGCCAGCCCGGTGATGCCGTTGCGCACCGGCTCACGGCACGCGAGTTCAACCGCGTGGCGCTGGCCGTAGGCGAATCCGACCGTCTCGACCGGCTTGTAGCGGTCAAGCGCCCAGGCGAGGCACGTGGCGGAATCCTGCCCGCCCGAGAACAGGACGAGCGCGCCCGAGGATTGCACGAGGTCGACCCCGGCGTCCGATCGGGCGCCGTCCCTGAATGTTGCTTGGCTCGACCATAACAGGGCTTGTCCGTCATCGCGCGAGCGATCTGGTGTCGTCCGAACAACGCGCCCATATGGACGCGGCATGGACCTCGATTTCAGCGAAGACGAAATCCAGCGCTATTCCCGCCACATCCTGCTGGCCGAGGTCGGCGGCACCGGCCAGGCCAAGCTGAAGGCGGCACGCGTGCTGGTCATCGGCGCCGGCGGCCTGGGCAGCCCTGTGCTGCTCTACCTCGCCGCCGCCGGCGTGGGCACCATCGGGCTGGTGGACGACGATACCGTCGATCTGTCCAACCTGCAGCGCCAGGTTGCACACACCACCGATCGGCTCGGTATCGGCAAGGTGCGCTCGGCGGCGGAGGCGGCGCGCGCCATCAATCCCGACATGCGGATCGAGGAACACCCGGTTCGACTGACCGCCGCCAACGCCGCCATGCTGATCGGCGGCTACGATCTGGTGTGCGACGGCAGCGACAACTTCGCCACCCGCTTCCTGGTGGCCGACGCCTGCGTGCTGGCCCATTGCACCTTGGTCTCGGCCGCGGTGCTGCGCTTCGAGGGCCAGCTCTCGACGTTCAAGCCGCACGCGGCACCCGACGCGCCCTGCTACCGCTGCCTCTACCCCGAACCGCCGCCGCCCGGCCTGGTGCCGAGCTGTAGCGAGGCCGGGGTGCTCGGCGCGGTGACCGGGGTGATGGGCACCTTGCAGGCCACCGAGGTGCTGAAGGAGATCGTCGGCATCGGCGACAGCCTGGCCGGGCGGCTGCTGATCTGGGACGCGCTCGCCGCCCGGTTCCAGAGCATCCGCCTCAAGCGCGACCCGGATTGCCGGCTGTGCGGGCCGGACCCCACGATCACCGACCTCTCCGCCCACGCTGCCGACGCCGAGCCGGCCTGTGCCGTCTGAACCGCTCGGCATCCTGCTGCTGTCGGGCGCACACGATAGGGCGCACTACGCCTTCGTGTTGGCAACCGGTGCCGCCGCGATCGGCCGGCGTGTGGTGCTGTTCGCCACCAATAGGGGCTGCCACGCCGTGCTGCGCGACTGGTCCGGCCTCGGCGAGGCCGAGCGCGATGCGTCGATCACGGCGCGGGGCGTGGCCGGCCTCGACACCTTGCGTGAGGCCGCCGTCGAGCTCGGCATCCGACTAATCGCCTGCGAGGCCGGACTGCGCGCCGAGACGCTGGACGAAGCTGCCCTGATGCCCGAGGTCACCGTCGCCGGGATCGCCACCTTCCTCTCGGAGACCGCTGGCGGACAGGTGGTTGCGATCTGACTTGACCGGGCTCGCGACCACTTGGCAGGGAGGGGCATGACGCTTCGTCCAGTCCTTCCGCGCTCGGTCCGGTTCGCTCCGGGGCTGATCGTCCTGCTGCTCGCTTGTGCCTCGCCGGCGAAGGCCGAACCGGCGCCAGCCTCGCCGCCGACCGCGCCGCACGCGCCGGCACGCTCGAAGTCCACTCACCCATCGGCCCCGCACCCCGCCGGTCCGCAAAAGCCTGGGCAGAAGCCGACACCGGTGGTGAACGCCAAGCCGACGCCGGCCAAGCGTCCGGTGCACGCCAAGCCGCCCGGAGCCGCCGCGCCGACGCCGCCCGCACCCGTCATCCCGCCGGCCAAGGAGGCGACGCCAAGCGCGGCCCCGAAAGGCACCGCGACCGGGCTGCCGCTGCCCCGCTTCGCGGCGCTGCGTTCGGACGAGGTGAACCTGCGCAGCGGCCCCGGCACCCGCTACCCGATCCAGTGGGTCTACAAGCGCCGCGACCTGCCGGTCGAGATCGAGCGCGAGTTCGATGTCTGGCGGCTGATCGCGGACCCGGATGGGGTGAAGGGGTGGGTGCATCTCGCCACCCTGACCGGCCGGCGCAGCTTCGTCGTCACCGGCGCCGAGCGTACCATGCGTCGCGCGCCCGACGACGCGGCACAAGCGGTCGCGCGACTCAAGCCCGGGGTCATCGGCCGCCTGCGCACCTGCCAGGCCGACGCCGCCTGGTGCCAGGTCCAGGTTGGCGAATATCGCGGCTACCTCAAGCGCGGCGAGTTCTGGGGCGCCTTCCGCGCCGAAGCGGTGAACCCGTAGGCTGCGCCACGACGGAGCTGACGCGGTTCGCGCGGCGCGCTATCGTGCCGCCATGGCACAGGACTCTCCTCGGGCGCATCACGACCTCGGCGGCGTGGAAAAATTCCTCTGCGAAGCGGTCGACACCGAGCCGCACGCGCTGACCGAGTTCGACAAGGAGGTCGACGCGTTGCGTCAGGTGCTGGGGCGAAAGGGCGTGATGACGGTCGACGAGCTGCGTCGCGGCATCGAATCGATTCCCGAAGCCGACTACCATCGGCTGTCATATTATCGCCGCTGGATACGCTCGATCGCCGACAACCTGATCCGCAAGGGCGTGGTCTCCGAGGCGGAACTGCGCCAGGCGCTGGAGCAGACATGACCGACGAGCGGTTTGCGCCGGGGATGCAGGTCCGGGTCCGCGACGACTGGCCGGAAGCGCGCGGCCCGGCGCATATCCGCACCCCGCACTACATTCGCGGCATTCGCGGCCGCATCGTGCGCGGGCTCGGCGCCTATCCCAACCCCGAGGACCTCGCCTTCGCCCGTCCCGCGCCGCGCATCCCGTTGTACCACGTCGCCTTCGATCCGGCGGCGGTATGGCCCGAGGCGCAAAGCCGCGACGAGCTGCTGGTCGAGGTGTTCGAACACTGGCTGGAGCCCGAAGCATGACCGCACTGCTGGAGACCGATGGCGAGAAGCTGCTGGTGGCGATCAGGACGCTGCTCGCCGACAAGGGAATCGTCTCCACCCCTGAAGTTGCCGAGCGCATCGCCATCACCGACCAGGCTTCGCCCGGCCAGGGTGCGCGGATGGTGGCGCGCGCCTGGGTCGACCCCGAGTATCGCGCCGCGATGCTGGCGGACGGCACGCAAGCGGCCGAGACAATGGGCATCGCCATGCGCGGCGCCCCGCCGCTCGGCGTGCTGGAGAACACCGAGGCGCTGCACAACCTGGTCGTCTGCACCCTGTGCAGCTGCTACCCGCGCGCCGTGCTCGGCTATCCGCCGTTCTGGTTCAAGTCGGCCGCCTATCGCGCGCGGGCGGTGCGCGACCCGCGCGGCCTGCTCGCCGAATGGGGCACGGTGCTGCCGGACGCGATGCAGGTCCGCGTGGTCGACTCAACCGCTGACTATCGCTGGATGGTGCTGCCGCGCCGGCCGGCGGGCACCGAGGCGTGGCGCGAGGAGCAGCTCGCGGCGATCGTGCGCGAAGGCGACATGATCGGCGTGACGGTGCCCACCGGCTGACAGGGAGAGGACCATGACCAAGGGCTACATCGTCGCCGAGGTCGAAGTGACCGATCCCGAGCTCTACGCGACCTACGCGCCGAAAGCCGCCGCCGCCATCGCCGCGTTCGACGGGCGCTACCTGGTGCGTGGCGGTGACCCGCAGGTGGTCGAGGGCGAGCGCCCCGCCCGGCGAATGGTGATCCTCGAATTCCCCAGCCGCGAGCGCGCCCGCGAGTTCTACCAGTCCGCCCAGTACCAGGAGGCGCTTGCCATCCGCACTCGGGCATCCAAGGCGGATCTGGTCATGCTGGAGGGCTACGACCAGTAGCGCCGGCTCAGCGGCGCCACCAGCCGCGCTTTTTCGCCACCGGCTCGCCCTCCGCGCCGACGATGATCGGCTTGGTGGCGGGTTCGGGCTCGACATCATTGGCCGGCTGCGGTGCCGCTGCGGCGTCGGCCGGATCGAGCGGCGGCTCGGGGACTATCGGCGGCTCCGGGGGCGCCGCGACCTCGGCCGCCTCCGGCTCGGCGCCACCGGGCTGTTCGACCAGCGGCTCGGGCCCCAACGCTATCTCGGCCGCGACCGCCACAACCTCGGGCTCCGAGACGGGGTGGACCAAGGGTGTCGCCATCGGCGCCTCGGCGGCCGGCGCGCCCGTCGATGCCACCGGCGCGGCGCTCTCGGGTGCCGGCTCCGGGGTTCCGACCGGCTCGCCGGCGCTGTCGATCAGATCGAAGATGTCGAACGCCTGGCCACCGAACGGATTGGCCGGGGTCGGGCCGGCATAGGGCAGGTCGGGCTGTTCGGCACCGGGCTCGGCGACGGCCACCACCGGCTCGCTTGCGCCCTCGTCGCGCCGCCGCCGACGTCCGCCGCGACGGCTGCGGGAACGCTCCCGACTGGGCTCGGCCGCCGCGCCGGGCGGCGTCTCCTCGATCTGTTCGGGAGCACCCTCGATGTGCCAGGGGCCGCTGCCGGGCTCGACCGGCGCGGCGTCCGCTTCCATGCCGGCGTCGGCGGCCGAGGACGCGGCCTCGCCAGCCTCGACCGACTCATCGCCATCTTCCCGTCGACCACCACGCCGGCGCCTGCGGCGACGACGGCGGCGGCGCTCCGCCTCGCCGGCGTCCTCCCCGACGGCGTCCGCCTGAGCCGGCGCTCCCTCGGCGGCAACCTCGTCTTCCTGCTCCTCGTCCGGCTCGTCCACCGTCTCGGCGGTTTCGACGAGGTCGGCGGGAGGCTGCGCGGTCGAGGTCTCCGGCGTGATCGCCGGCGGCAGCTCGCTGGCGGTAGCCGCGCGGATGCGCTCGATGCGGATATCCGGCGGAATCAGCGCATCGTCCGTGGCGAACGAGACGTGCAAGCCGTGCCGCGCCTCGATCTCGGCCAGGCGGGCGCGCTTGTAGTTGAGCACGTAGAGCACGATCGCAGTCGCCGCGTGGACCACAACCTCGGCGCTGCGGCGCTTGGCGGCCTCGTCCTCGATTTGGCGCAGCACGTGGATCGCCGAGCTTTCCGTGCTGCGGACGTGCCCGCTGCCGCCGCAATGCGGGCACGGCGAGAAGCTGGTCTCGGCCAAGCTGGGCCGCAGCCGCTGACGGCTCATCTC
This sequence comes from Acetobacteraceae bacterium, assembly GCA_965218045.1. Taxonomy (GTDB): domain Bacteria; phylum Pseudomonadota; class Alphaproteobacteria; order Acetobacterales; family Acetobacteraceae; genus CAVRCA01. Next base: position 15,112 of record CBDCJX010000011.1, read on the forward strand.
CAGCAGGCCGAAATGGCTGATATGCCCGACCTGGATGCGCGCCCGATCGTTCTTCAGCGCCTCCTTCAGCCGGCGCTCGACCGAGGCGTTGTTCTTCTTCGACTCCATGTCGATGAAGTCGATCACGATCAGGCCGGCGAGATCGCGCAGGCGCAACTGGCGCGCCACCTCGTCGGCGGCCTCCAGATTGGTGCGTAGCGCGGTCTCCTCGATGCCACGCTCGCGGGTCGACCGGCCGGAGTTCACGTCGATGGCGACCAGCGCCTCGGTCTGGTTGATCACCAGATAGCCGCCGGACTTGAGCTGGACCGTCGGCAGCAGCATGGCGTCGAGCTGCGCGTCGACCTGGTAGCGCGACAGCAGCGGCTGCCCCCCATCGCGCCAAAGCTGTACCTTCTTGGCGTGACTTGGCATGACCATGCGCATGAAGTCGCGCGCGGCGCGCCAGCCATCCTCGCCGTCGACCACGATTTCCTCGAGGTCGCGCGAGTAGACGTCGCGGATGGCCCGCTTGATCAGGCTGGCTTCCTCGTAGATCACGGCGGGAGCGACCGAGCGCATCGTATGGTCGCGGATGTCGTCCCACAGCCGCATCAGGTATTCGCAATCGCGCTTGATCTCCGGCTTTGGCCGATTGGCGCCGGCGGTGCGCACGATCAGCCCCATGCCGGTCGGGATCTCGAGCTCGGCGGTGATATCCTTCAGTCGCCTCCGATCGGTGGCCGAGGTGATCTTGCGGGAGATGCCGCCGCCGCGCGGCGAGTTCGGCATCAGCACGCAATAGCGGCCAGCGAGCGACAGATAGGTGGTCAAGGCGGCGCCTTTCGTGCCTCGCTCCTCCTTGACGACCTGCACCAGCAGGATCTGCCGACGCTTGATGACCTCCTGGATCTTGTAGTTGCGCAGGTAACGCGGCGGGATACGGCGATCGCGCGCCTCCTCGCTGCCGTCGCCGTCGCCGCCGACAATCTCGGGCGGCGGCAGATCGGCGGAAGGTTCGGCGTGCGTCTCCCCGGTTTCCTCGATCGCCTCGCGTTCGGCATCGCCCAGGGCTGATGGGGCATCGACCTCAGCAGGGGCGAGTGTGGCTGCGGGTTCGCCATCCGCGTGCCGCACGACGGGAGCCGCCTCGAAACCGAAATCCGCTCTCGCAGCATCCGAAGTCGCGGCGCCGACCAAATCGGCGACCGCGCCGACGTCTTGCTCGCTTGCCATTTCGGTGCTCGGATCGGGCGCGGTCTTGATCTCGATCGAGCGCGCATTGGCCCGACCCTGATCCGCGCCCGTGCCAACATCCTCGGGCGCCGTGTCTCCCGGCTCGTCGCCCACCGGCTCCCCTGGCGGCTCCCCTGGCGGCTCCCCTGACGATCGATCCGAGGCGACAGCGTGCTCGATCGCCGCCGGTTGCGCCGAAGAAGACTCCAATCCGGGCTCAGGCGCCGCCTCACCATTCGGCTGCTCGCCGTCATGGGCGTCGGGCATGGTGGCGGGCTGCACGGCGGAGGCGCCCATCGCCTCGCCGTTCGTGCTCGCGTCATCGGTGATGGCCGGTGAACCGCTCGACGGGGCAGGGGGCTCGGAGCCGCGCGCTTCGTCGGCCGCCGCCGCCCGGTCCTCTTCCTCCTCGTCCCGGCGCGCCTCTTCCGCCTGCATGGCGATAAGGCGCTGCCGATCGGCGACCGGTATCTGATAGTAGTCGGGGTGGATCTCGCCGAAGGCGAGAAATCCGTGCCGGTTGCCGCCGTATTCGACGAAGGCAGCCTGTAGGCTGGGCTCTACCCGGACGACTTTGGCGAGATAGATGTTGCCCTTGAGATAACGCTTGGTCGATGTCTCGACGTCGAAATCCTCGAGGCGGTTACCATCCAGCACCACGACGCGGGTCTCTTCCGCGTGCGTGGCGTCGATCAACATACGCTTGGTCATAGACGTGTGAACTCCGATACGCCGTCCAGCACAGCGTCGCGGACCCTTGAGGGGCAGGCGGCGGCATACGGCGAGAATGTTTGGAAGGGACCGGCCGACCCGCCCGCGTTCGATCGCCATCCGCCACGCCGCGCCCGCCGGAGAGCGGGCCCATGCGACGTGGAAAGGTGGAGGGGGTGACGATCATTAATCCCTGCAAGGTGGGCCGTCGTTCGGGTCGAGAACGTGGCCTATCGAATGAGTGCTCTCGCCGGGCTTTTGCTCCAGGCCCAGACCCGGATCGCTGCATACCACGGCAAGGCGTTTGGGCGGGGCGGATCTGCCTAGCTGGCGGGCGCCCCTCACCCGGTCGAGCCCCGAGCGCCGTGACCATGAAGGAAACTCCGGCGAACCGCAAGGGAACTATCGACCCTGGCCCTGTTCGTCCGATGAAAGTCCGTTAATCAACATGCAAGGTGCGCTTTCCGAGGTCTCGTGTTAAGTTTGCTCATGGTTGCGCGGGTGCCAATCGGGCGGCGGCTGTTCCTTGGGTCGGGGGTGATGGGGGCTTTCCTGCTGCCCGCCTGGCTGGAGACGGCGTTGGCCGCAGAGCACCTGGGTCGGCACCATGCCCGCAAGGCTCGCCGGTCGCGACTAGCGGGCAAGTCCGCCCCGCTCGTCATGCTGGACCCCGGCCATGGCGGCAAGGATCCGGGCGCGATCGGCATCTCCGGAACCTTTGAGAAGCACATCTCGCTGGCTGCCGCCCGAGAGCTGAAGCGCCGACTCGAGGCCGACGGACGCTACCGGGTGGCGATGACCCGGGCCCGCGACGTGTTCGTGCCGCTCGATGAGCGGGTCGGGCGTGCCCAGGCGCAGGGTGCGGCGCTGTTCGTCTCGATGCACGCCGATGCCGTCGCGAACCACGCCGTTCGCGGCGCCAGCGTCTACACCCTTGCCGAGGCCGCCTCGGATGCGCAGACAGCCGCGCTGGCCCGGCGGGAAAACAGCGTCGACCGCTACGGCGGAGCGGCATTTCGCAACACGCCGCCCGAGGTGGCGCAAATCCTCGCGAGCCTGGTCCGGCGGGAGACGCGGATCGGTTCCGCCCGAATGGCGCGCACTTTGGTTGGCCAGCTGGAACCGGACTTGGCGTTGCTGGAGAACCCGTCCCGTCACGCGGGGTTCGTGGTCCTGAAAGCCGCCGATATTCCCAGCGTCCTGGTCGAGATGGGCTTCATGTCGAACCGACAGGATGAAGCGGCGCTGGGCCGGCCTCGCTATCGGGCGAAGGTTGCCGAAGCCATGCACCGCGCGGTGGACGCCTATTTCGCCGCTACCTACAACGTTGCTGGCTGATCGTTCGCTCAGCACTCGACAACACCCCGGATCGAGCGGGTCAGGGCTGGCCTGAGCCAAGGAACAGTGTAAACGGCAGCAATGAGCCGCCCTCTCAGAGCCGGCGCGCCCCTGGCGCCCCCGACACCACCCGAGCCGCCCCGGCACGACCGGAACAGGCCCGTTCGAACCCCAGAGAAGCGGCGCTCGCCCCTGCGGTGGTTCGCGCGTCTGGGTGGCGCCCTGTTCGGCTTGCTGTTCATCCTGTTGCTGGTCGGTGGCGCGGTCGGCTACGGCGCGTACCGGCACTTCGCGGCCGACCTGCCCGATGTGGATGGGCTGCGCGGCTATCAGCCCAAGCTGATGAGCCGGGTCTACGCCGGCGACGCCCGCCTGCTCTCCGAGTTGGCGACGGAACGGCGGATCTTCGTGCCCTACACCGCGATCCCGGAGATCGTGAAGCAGGCGTTCGTCTCCGCCGAGGACCAGAACTACTGGAGCCATCGCGGCGTGGACCCGATCGCGATCGCGCGGGCCGGCATCACCGACGTGATGCAATGGGGTCAGGGGCGCCGACCGGTCGGCGCCTCGACCATCACGCAGCAAGTCGCCAAGAACATGCTGCTGGACAACCAGATCTCGCTCTCCCGCAAGGTCAAGGAGGCGATCCTTGCCATGCGCATCGAGGAGACCCTCAGCAAGGAACGCATCCTCGAGCTCTACCTCAACGAGATTTATCTCGGGATGCACTCCTACGGCGTGGCGGCCGCGGCGCAGGCGTATTTCAACAAGCCGCTCGATGACCTCAACGCGGAGGAAGCGGCGTTCCTCGCCGCGCTTCCCAAGGCGCCGAACAACTACAATCCGCTGCGCTACCCCGATGCCGCCAAGGCGCGGCGGGATTGGGTGCTGGACCGGATGGCCGATGATCGGGTGATCACCGTCGCACAGGCCGCCGCGGCCAAGACCCAGCCGATCATCCCGGCGCAGTTCCACCGGCCCGAGCCGATCGTCGGCGCCGATTGGTTCGCCGAGGAGGTTCGCCGCCGTCTGCTCGATCGGTTCGGCGCCGACACCACGACCCAGGGCGGACTGATGGTGCGCACCAGCCTCGATCCGGCGCTCCAGCTCGCCGCCGACAAGGCGCTGCGGGATGGCCTCAGCGCCTACGACCGCAAGCTGGGCGGTTGGCGCGGCCCGGTCTCGCATGTGCAGACCGCTCCCGCGAGCTTGCGCGCCAACTGGGCGGAGGCGGCCGCCGGAGTGAACCGGCCGGCCGGGATGGCACCGGACTGGAAGCTCGCGGTGGTGTTCGAGGTCACTGGCACCGAAGCCCGTGTGGGCTGGCTGGAGCCCGACCTCGGTGCGGGCGGGGACGCTCGTTCGCAACCCCGGACCGGCGCGATCCAGCTATCGGATCTCGGCTGGGCCAAGTCGGTCCGTGACGGTCGGCTGGGTGGCGCCCCAAGGCGGATCAGCGATGTCGTCCAGGTCGGCGACGTGGTGATGATCGAACCGGTCTCCGGGCAGTCCTCCCCGCAGTCGCCGAACAGCGCGAGCCGCCCCGGCGCACGGCTGGACCGGGTCCAGCTTCGGCAGATACCGCAAGTGCAGGGGGCGTTGGTCACGCTCGACCCCACGACCGGGCGCGTTCTCGCGATGGTCGGGGGCTGGAGCTTCGAGAGCAGCCAGTTCAATCGCGCCACCCAAGCCGTCCGCCAGCCTGGCAGCTCATTCAAGCCGCTGGTCTATCTGACCGCGCTCGAACAGGGCATCTCGCCGAGCCAGCGCTTCATGGATGCGCCGATCGTGGTCGACCAGGGTGCCGCCGGCCAGTGGCGGCCGAACAACTACGCCTTGACGTTCAGCGGCCCGGTGCCGATGCGGATCGCGCTGGAGAAATCGCTCAACCTGGTCACCGTGCGCATCGCCCAGCGGGTCGGCATGGAGGCGGTGGCGCAAACCGCGATCGGCTTCAATGTCGTCGACAACATGCCCCGCGTGCTGCCCGCCTCGCTTGGCGCGGTCGACACGACGGTTTTGCGCATGGCCGGCGCCTATGCGGGCCTGGCAGAGGGCGGCCGCGCGGTCGTCCCGACCTTGATCGACAGCGTGCAGGACCGCGACGGCCACGTCGTCTGGCGGGCACCGGGTCGCGAGTGCGGAACCTGCGAGGATGCGGCCAACCCGCCGACCCTGGAGGACACCCGCAAGCAGGTTGCCGACCCGGCAAGCGTGTTCCAGATCGTCACCATGATGCAGGGGGTGGTGCAGCGCGGCACCGGCCACGCGGCGGGCAAGGGCATGAACCGGCCGATCGCCGGCAAGACCGGGACGAGCCAAGACTACAACGATGCGTGGTTCGTCGGCTTCACCCCCGATCTGGTCACCGCCGTGTGGATCGGCTTCGACAACCCGACCAGCCTCGGCGACAACGAGACCGGGGGCTCGGTTGCCGCGCCGATCTGGCGCAACTTCATGATCGCTGCCCTGAAGAACCACCCCCCGCTCAGTTTCCCCGTCCCCCCCGGGGTGACCCTGGCGCGGTGGGATAGCGGCTACGGCTCGGTCGTCGATGCCTTCAAGCCGGACCAGGTTCCGGGCGCTTCCAATCCGATCGGTGGTCAGACCGCATCGGCCGACGACGGCAGCGGCGGCGGCGGCGGGCACGCATCCACGCCCGCCGGCGGAGTCGACAGTGGCATGGGCGGGTTGTATTGACCGCGGCCCGTTTCGTCCCCTCATAAGCAGCCATCATGTCCACCGAAGCAGACGCCCTCAACGAACAGATCAAGCAGTCCGTCGCGCTGCTGAGGAGGCATCTTTGACTGGGATGCCGCGCAAGCCCGCCTCGCGGAGCTGAACGCCCGCGCCGAAGATCCGGCGTTGTGGGAAAAAGCCGACGAGGCGCAGAGGCTGATGCGAGAGCGTAATCAGCTCGCCGGCCAAGTCGAAGGCGTCCAGACCCTCGATCGGGATGTCGCTGATACGCTGGAGCTGATCGGGCTCGCCGAGGCCGACGGCGACACCGCCATGGTGAGCGACGGGCTGGCGACCCTGCGGAGCCTGGCCCACGAGGCCAAGCGCCGCGAGATCGAAAGCCTGCTCTCCGGCGAAGCCGACCCCAACGACAGCTATATCGAGATCAACGCCGGCGCCGGCGGCACCGAGGCGCAGGATTGGGCCGAGATGCTGATGCGCATGTACATGCGCTGGGCCGAGCAGCACGGCTACAAGGCGCAGTTGCTGGAGCAGAGCGAGGGCGAGCAGGCGGGCATCAAATCCGTCACCTTGCAGGTCAGCGGCGCCAACGCCTATGGCTGGCTCAAGACCGAGGCCGGCGTGCATCGGCTGGTGCGGATCAGCCCGTTCGACGCCAACGCCCGCCGCCAGACCAGCTTCGCTTCGGTCTGGGTCTATCCGGTGGTCGACGATACGATCGAGGTCGAGGTGAACGAGAGCGATCTCAAGGTGGACACGTTCCGCGCCTCGGGCGCCGGCGGGCAGCACGTGAACAAGACCGAGAGCGCGATCCGCATCACCCACCTCCCGTCCGGCATCGTCGTCGCTTGCCAGACCGATCGCAGCCAGCATCGCAACCGGGCGACGGCGATGGCGATGCTCAAGGCGCGGCTCTACGAGCAGGAGTTGCAGAAGCGCGAGGCGGCGTCGCAGCAGGTCGAAAGTGCGAAGACCGACATCGGCTGGGGCCATCAGATACGCAGCTACGTGCTGGCGCCCTATCAGTTGGTGAAGGACCTGCGCACCGGCGTGGAGACGGGCAACCCCGACGGCGTGCTCGACGGCGATCTTGACGCCTTCATGGCGGCGGCGTTGGCAAGCCGCGTCGGCGCCACCCGCTCGGAAGCCAGCGCACAGGCCCGCTAAAGATCACCTCGCCCTCCCAAACGCATGAGTTCCGACATTCTAAATAACAGTTATTGACATCTCTGGTAACCAAACCTATAACTCCGCCCATGTCCCCAGCCCCCTCCACCCCAACCGGCTTGATGTGCCGCTTCGGCCTGCTCGTCGAGCGGCTGAGGTGGACGCTCGCCGATTGGGTCGACCGGAACCCCCGGAACCGCGACGTGCTGGGGCCGCTTGCCTTGCTGCTGTGGAAGTATCTGCAGCGCACGACGCGCAAACTCGCCGCGCTGCATGCGCAGTTCGCCGCCGGGACGCTTGCGCCGCGCAAGGACCGGGCGCCGCGCCGGGCAGCCGAGCCGGCCGAGTCGACACCACCCGAGCGGTCGAAGCTGCCGGGCGGGCCGGTGCTGGCGCGGTTCGGCGCCGGGTATCTCGGCGCCTGGCTGCTGGCGCTGGTCGATGATCCGGAGATGCAGGCGCTGCTCGCGGCGTCGCCGCAAGCGGGTCGGCTGCTGCGTCCTCTATGGCGGCGACTGACCAACGATCCGCTACCCGCGCCGCTGCGGCTGCCGCCAAAGCCGCCGCGTTCGGAGCCACCGCTCGCTCCGGCGGCGCTCGCCGAAGCGCCGGGCGAGGCAACGCCCTACGCTCCACCCCAAATCCCACCCGACGCCCGGGCCCAAGTCCCACCGAGGGCTCGCCGGGCCGCTTCCGCCAAGCGTCCCGTCTCCCTGCCACCCTGGCCACCGCCGCTTTTCCGGGCCTGACGCGGCACAGCCTTGGCGCGTCGATAACGTTCCGCCTACGAAACGAAATTCCTTCTTAGCCCAGACCTGAGCGAAGCCGCGGGTGCTGGGCCTTTGCCGGGCATAGCTCGAATGGAATGCTCTGCTCCGCGAGCGCGTTCCGCACCTTGCGGGCGTAGGGGCTCGGGGGCGCGCTGATCAGTCGCATCACGGCCCTAGCTCCCGACCAGCCCACGGGCGAACTCGCCGGCGTCGAACGGCCGCAGGTCACCCGCCTGCTCGCCCACTCCGACCGCGTGTACCGGCAAGCCGAACTCCTCGGCCAACGCCACGACGATGCCGCCACGCGCGCTGCCGTCAAGCTTGGTCACCACCAGCCCGGTGATCTCGACCATCTCGCGGAACACCCGCACCTGCTGGACCGCGTTCTGACCGGTGGTGGCATCCAGCACCAGCAGGATTGAATGCGGTGCCTCCGGATCGTGCTTGCGCAACACGCGGATGATCTTGCGCAACTCCTCCATCAGCACGGCCTTGTTGTGCAGCCGACCAGCGGTGTCGATGAGCAGCACATCCGCGGCCTCGCCCTGCGCGCGGATAAGCGCTTCGAAGGCCAGGCCCGCCGCGTCCGCGTTGGGCGGCCCGGAGATCACCGGCGCCTCCGCGCGCTGACCCCAGATTTGCAACTGCTCGACAGCGGCGGCGCGGAACGTGTCGCCGGCGACCAGCACGGGGCGCAGGCCCTGGTCGCGATAGAGCTGTGCGAGCTTGCCGATCGTGGTGGTCTTGCCGGTGCCGTTCACGCCGACCACAAGCACGACGTGCGGCTTGCGCGCGCGATCGATCACCAGCGGATGCGCCACGTCCGCCAGGATATGCGCAACCTCCCCCGACAAGGCCGTCTTGATCTCGCTGTCGGTGACCTCGGTGCCGAAGCGGGTGCGCCGAAATCCCTCGATCACGCGGCCTGCGACCACCGGACCAAGATCGGCGGAGATCAGCAGGTCTTCGAGCTCCTCCAGCGCCGCGTCGTCGAGCCGCCGCTTGACGAAGACCGTGCTGATGCCTTCGGTCAGCTTCTGCGTGCTGCGCGACAGCCCCTGCTTGAGCTTGTTGAAGAACCCGCCAAGCGCCATCAGACCGGCTCCGCCAGCAGCCGGTCGGCCTCGCTGTCGAGCACCCGAGCGGAAACCAACGCTCCGGTGCGCGTCGGACGCGAGAGCCGGACGGCGGCGAAATGCGCGCTGCGACCGGAGAGAGGCGTCTCCGCCAGCACCTCGACAATCTCGCCGCGTTGCGCCGCGAGGAAGCAACCAAGCTGCTCCTTGCCCGCCGCGCGCAGTCGGGCGGCGCGCTCACGGCGCTGGGGTGGCGGCACGCCGGGCATCCGGGAAGCAGGCGTACCCGGGCGCTCGCTATAGGGAAACACGTGGAGCAACGGCAGCGCCGCCTCCTCCACGAAAGCCAACGTCTCCTCGAACATCGCGTCCGTCTCGGTCGGGAAGCCGGCGATCAGATCGGCACCGATCGCCAAGCCCGGCCGCAGCGCGCGCGCGCGCCGCACCACCGCGAGCGCATCCGCCCGCGAATGCCGCCGCCGCATTCGCTTCAGCACGAGGTCATTGGCCGCTTGCAACGACAGATGCAGATGCGGCATCAGTCGCTTCTCGGTCGCCAGCAGGCGCCACAGATCCTTGTCGATCGCCGCCGGATCGAGCGAGGAGAGGCGCAATCGCGGCAGTTCTGGCACCAGCGCCAGCAACCGACGGGCAAGCTGGCCGAGGCGGGGCGAACCCGGCAGGTCGGCGCCGTAGCTCGCGATGTCGACGCCGGTGAGCACGAGCTCGCGATAGCCGGCGTCAACCAGCGCGCGCGCCTGCGCCACCACCGCGCCCATTGGCACACTGCGATTTGGACCACGCCCGAACGGGATGATGCAGAACGTGCAGCGATGGTCGCAGCCCTGCTGGATCTGCACGAAGGCGCGGGTACGGCCGGCGAACTCGGTCACGAGCTGCGGCGCCGTCTCGCGCGCGGCCATGATGTCGGAGACCATGTCGCCGGCATCGGCCGTCCAGCTCTCGGGTTGGAGCTTCTCGACATTGCCAAGCACCCGGGTGACTCCGGGCAGCGCTTGCCACGTCGCCGCGTCGAGTTGGGCCGCGCAACCGGTCACCACGATGCGCGCCTCCGGGCGCTCGCGGCGCACCCGGCGGATCGCCTGCTTGGCTTGCCGCTCGGCCTCCGCCGTCACCGCGCAGGTGTTCACCACCACCGTGTCGTCCAGCGCCCTGGCGTGCTGGCGGATCACCTCGCTCTCGTAGGCGTTGAGCCGGCATCCGAAAGTGAGCACATCGAGGCTCATGGCGCGAATGTCGCGAGGTCGATCGTTCCCGTGTACGTGGTGGCGACCGGACCGGTCATCAGCACGTGGCCATCGGCGCGCCAGTCGATCTCCAGCTCGCCGCCATCCAACTGAACGGTTACGCGGCGTCCGGTGAGACCGCGCCTGCGGGCATTGACCACGGCGGCGCACGCGCCCGAGCCACAGGCGAGGGTAAGCCCGGCGCCCCGTTCCCACACCCGCAGCCGAATGCGGTCGGGTGACAGGATCTCGGCCACCCCGACATTGGCGCGATCGGGAAACAAGGGGTCATGCTCCAGCACGGGGCCGAGCTCCTCCAGCGGCAGTCGCTCGACGGAATCGACGAAGAAGGTGGCGTGCGGATTGCCCATGCTCGCAGCGGCCGGATCGGCGAGCGGCCCGCGCGACAGATCGAGGTGCAGGGTGTCCATCGGCCGCGATAGCGGGATCTGCCGCCATTCGAGACGCGCCGGCCCCATGTCCACCTGGATGCGCCCATCGGGCAGTGCCAGCGACGGCAGATCGCCCGCGATGGTGCGTATCACCTGGGTTCGCCGTCCGCTTTGGCGCGCCAGGATGTCCACCACGCAGCGCGTGGCGTTGCCGCAGGCGCCCGCCTCCAGGCCATCGGGGTTGCGGATGCGCATGAGAGCATCGGCATTGGCGTGTGGCGGCAGGGGTTCGATGGCGATGAGCTGATCGCAGCCGATACCGGTCCGTCGGTCGGCGATCGCCGCCGCCCGGCGCTGGGTCAGGCCAAGCGGCGCCTGACGCTCGTCGAACACGACGAAGTCGTTGCCGCAGCCATGCATCTTCACGAAGCGAACCAGCATCGGCTGGTTATATTTGTCGCCTCGGGCCGCGCGATAGCCCCGTCCTTGCATAAGCGACCTGCCCCGGCTATATCCGCGCCCCTGTTCGCGCGCCCGGGCCTGGAATGGGCATGCCCGGCCGCGACGCTCGCGTGCACGTTCATCGCACAGCGCGAGCCTAGTGGCGAAGGAGATCGAAATGCCCAAGATGAAGACCAAGTCATCGGTCAAGAAGCGATTCAAGATCACCGCGACGGGAAAGGTTCTCGCCGGGCCGGGCATGAAGCGCCACGGGCTGATCAATCGGCCGCAGAAGATGAAGCGCCAGAACCGCGGCACGCAGGTGCTGTGCGATGCCGACGCCAAGACCGTGAAGCAATGGGCGCCCTACGGGCTCGGGTGAGGAGATAACGCATGGCACGCGTCAAGCGCGGCGTCACCACCCACGCCCGCCACAAGAAGGTCATCAGCCAGTCGAAGGGATTTTACGGCCGCTCGTCCACCAACTATCGGATCGCCCTGGAGCGGCTGGAGAAGTCGCTGCAATACGCCTATCGCGACCGGCGCAACAAGAAGCGCGATTTTCGCGGTCTATGGATACAGCGCATCAACGCCGCCGTTCGCGAGCACGGCCTGACCTATTCGCGATTTATCGACGGGCTGAACAAGGCTGGCATCGAGATCGACCGCAAGGTGCTGGCCGCGATCGCCTATGACGATTCCGCCAGCTTCGCGGAGATCGTCAAGAAGGCGCAGGCCGCCCTCGCTTAACGCCAGCCCCGCTTGCGGAGCCGACGCTGAGACCAAGGGCTGCCCCGCGCGGGCAGCCCTTCTCGTGTGAAGAACCATGCAACACGACCTGCTGGATTTGAAAGCCGAAACCGACGCCGCGCTCGCCGCCGCCGCCGACATGCGGGGCTGGGACGCGGTGCGCGTGGCCGTGCTGGGCCGCAACGGGACGCTCACGACGATGCTCAAGGAGCTGGGCAAGACCCCGCCCGAGCAACGCCGCGAGCGCGGCAGCGCGCTCAACCGGCTGAAGGACGAGCTCGCCGCCGCGATCGAGGCGCGTCGCTCGGCCATCGAGGCCGCCGAGCTGGATGCCCGGCTCGCCGGCGAGCGGATGGACGTCACCTTGCCGCCGCGCCCGTCGCCGGCCGGCTTGGTGCATCCAATCAGCCGGACCATGGATGAGATCGCCGCGATCTTCGGCGCCATGGGGTTCGCGATCGCCGAAGGGCCCGACATCGAGAGCGACTGGCACAATTTCGGCGCGCTCAACATCCCCGGCCATCATCCGGCGCGCGCCGACCACGACACGTTCTATCTGCCGCCGATCGGCAACGCGCCGCCGCGCGTGCTGCGTACCCACACCTCGCCGGTGCAGATCCGCACCATGCTGCAACAGCCGCCGCCGCTGCGCGTCATCGCGATGGGGCGGACTTATCGCGCCGATCACGACGCGACGCACAGTCCGATGTTCCACCAATGCGAGGGCTTGGCGATCGATCGGGACATCACGCTCGGTCACCTGAAAGGCTGCCTGATCGATTTCCTCCGTGCGTTTTTCGGCATCGGCACGCTGCCGGTCCGCTTCCGCGCGAGCTACTTCCCGTTCACCGAGCCGTCGATGGAAGTCGATATCGGCTGGAACCGCGCGACGGGCGAACTCGGCAGTGGCGGTGACTGGTTGGAGATACTGGGCAGCGGCATGGTGCATCCGCGCGTGCTGGCCAATTGCGGCTTGGACCCGCGCGAGTGGCAAGGCTTCGCCTTCGGCATGGGCGTCGAGCGGATCACGATGCTCAAGCACGGCGTTCCGGACCTGCGGCCATTCTACGAGAGCGACATTCGCTGGCTGCGCCATTACGGGTTCAATCCCTTGGCTCCCGTGATGCTGCACGAGGGGCTGTAGGCGTGAAATTCACCCTCTCCTGGCTGCGGGATCATCTCGACACCGGCGCATCGCTCGCCTGCCTGGTCGAGACGCTGTCAACGATCGGTCTCGAAGTGGAGGGGGTCGCGGATCGCGGAGCCGCGCTCGCCCCGTTCCGCATCGCCCGCGTGATCGAGGCCAGACAACATCCGAATGCCGACCGATTGCGTGTCTGCGAGGTCGACGCCGGCGAAGGCACTGTCTCCGTGGTGTGCGGTGCGCCCAACGCGCGCACCGGCCTGGTCGGTGTGTTCGCACCCCCTGGCAGTCACATCCCCGGATCGGGCGTCGACTTGAAGATCGGCGAGATCCGTGGGGTGCAGAGTGCTGGAATGCTGCTCTCGTACCGCGAGCTGGGGCTGGGCGAGGACCACAGCGGCATCATCGAGCTGCCACACAACGCGCCCGTCGGGACAAGCTATGCCGCTTGGGCCGGCCTCGACGACCCCGTGGTCGAGATTGCCGTCACGCCTAACCGGGGCGACGCGCTGGCCATCCGGGGTATCGCGCGCGACCTCGCCGCCGCCGGGGCCGGCACGTTGCGTCCCTGGAAACCTGCTCCGGTCGCCGCCGCCTTTGCCGACGGATTGCGCTGGCAGATCGCCTGGCCCGACGCCTGCCCGTGGGTGATCGGCCGAACCATCCGAGGCTTGCGTAACGGCGCCAGCCCTGACTGGCTGCAGCGACGCCTGGTGGCCCTCGGTCTGCGCCCGATCAATCGGCTGGTCGACATCACCAATTTCTTCACGTTCGATCTCGGCCGGCCGCTGCACGTGTTCGATGCCGCCAGAGTGGCGGGCGACGTGCTAACCATCCGCCCCGGCGCCGGCGAGACGTTCCGCGCGCTCAACGGACGTGACTACACCGCAAGCGCCGAGGATTGCGTGATCGCCGACGCGGCCGGGGTGCAGTCCTTGGCCGGTGTGATGGGCGGCGAGGCCACAGGCTGTGACGAGACGACCCGCAACGTGTTCGTTGAATGCGCGTTGTTCGACCCCGTGCGCATCGCATTAACCGGCCGGCGGCATCAGATAGTCTCCGACGCACGCCAGCGCTTCGAGCGCGGCATTGATCCGGCGCTGATGCCCGACGCCATCGAGGCGGCCACCCGGATGATCCTCGACTTGTGCGGCGGCGAGCCCGGCACGGTCGAGGCGGCCGGCGCCGAACCCGCATGGCGGCGCGACGCCACCATGCGGTTTGCCCGGCTGGCCGGACTTGGCGGCGCCGAGATCGCACCCGACGACGCCATCGCCGCCCTCGAACGGCTCGGCTTCACCGTTCGGCGACGCGATTCGGAGCGGGTCACCTTAGCGGTGCCGCCGTGGCGCAACGACGTGGCCGCGCCGATCGCGCTCGATCAGGCGACGGCGCTGCCGGTTGCCGGCATCGCGGCCGAGGGATGCGCCGAGATCGAGCCGGAATGCGACCTCATCGAGGAGGTTCTGCGCTTGCGTGGCCTCGACGCGATCCCCGCCGTCTCGCTGCCGCGCGCCGCGCCGGTTCCCGCCGCCACGCTCTCCGCCGAGCAGACCCGGACCGCGCTGGCCCGCCGCACCCTGGCAGCGCGCGGGCTCGCCGAGTGCGTGACATTCAGCTTCATGTCGCGGCAACACGCCTCGCTGTTCGGCGCCGCGCCCGAGGCGCTTCGGCTGACCAATCCGATCGCCTCCGACCTCGATCAGCTCCGCCCGACGCCGATCGCCACCCTGGCCCTAGCCGCCGGGCGCAACGCCGCGCGCGGCTTCGCGGATGTCGGCCTGTTCGAGATCGGCCCCGCCTTCGACAATGAGGCGGCCGATTTCCAGCGTCCCGTTGCCGCCGGGCTGCGCATCGGCGCCACCTCGCGCCACTGGGCAACGCCGCGACGCGAAATCGACGCTCTGGACGCGAAAGCCGACCTGCTGGCGGTGCTCAGCGCACTTGGTCTGCCGATGGAGTCGCTCGGCGTCACGCGGGATGCACCCGGCTTCTATCATCCCGGCCGATCCGGCACCGTCCGGCAGGGCCCGAAAATGGTGCTCGGCCATTTCGGTCAGCTCCATCCCCGGGTCTGCACCGCCCTCGACCTCCCCGGTCGCGCGGTCGCTCTCGCCGTGTTCCTCGACGCCGTGCCCGCGCCCAAGCGACGGCGCCGACCGACGCCCGATCTCTCGCCCTACCAGCCCATCCGACGCGACTTCGCGTTCATCGTCGATCGCGCGACCGAGGCAGAGGTGCTGCTGCGGGCGGTCCGGGGCGCCGATCGCAACCTGGTCGCCGGAGCGGTGCTGTTCGACGTCTACGCAGGCGATCGGCTCGCGGGAGGCAAGAAGTCACTCGGTGTCGAGGTCACCTTTCAGCCGCGCGAACGCACCCTGACCGACCAGGAGATCGAGGCCGCGTGCGACAAGGTGGTCGCGGCGGTGTTCAAGGCGACCGGCGCGGCGCTGCGCTGAGCCGGCCGGCTTAAATCATTCAGGCGGCGCGTCGTGGCTGACACCGCCGAGCGGTTGCCCTATCTGAACTGCAACGGCCGACGACTACTCCGCGCGGCCATGTTGGACATCCGATGACCGAAACCGCCGTCGACCATATTCGCAATTTTTCCATCATCGCGCATATCGACCACGGGAAATCCACGCTCGCGGACCGGCTGATCCAGGCCACCGGCGGACTGACCGACCGCGAGATGACCAACCAGGTCCTCGACAACATGGAACTGGAGCGCGAGCGCGGCATCACCATCAAGGCGCAGACCGTCCGGCTGGTCTACAAGGCGAAAGACGGCCAAGTCTACGAACTGAACTTGATGGACACCCCAGGTCACGTTGACTTCGCCTACGAAGTCAGCCGCAGCCTCGCCGCATGCGAGGGCTCGTTGCTGGTGGTCGATGCCAGCCAGGGCGTCGAGGCGCAAACTCTTGCCAACGTCTATCACGCGCTGGAAGCCGGGCACGAGATCGTGCCGGTTCTCAACAAGGTCGATCTCCCGGCGGCCGAGCCCGAGCGGGTCAAGCAGCAGATCGAGGATGTGATCGGGCTCGATGCGTCCGACGCGGTCGAAATCAGCGCCAAGACCGGGTTGAACATTGACGGCTTGCTGGAGGCGCTGGTCGCCCGGCTACCGCCGCCGAAGGGCAACGCGGCGGCCCCGCTCAAGGCGCTGCTGGTCGATAGTTGGTACGACCAATATCTCGGCGTGGTGATCCTGGTTCGGGTCAAGGACGGGCGTCTCAAGCGTGGCCAGAAGATACGTATGATGTCGAGCGGCGCCGTCCATGCGGTGGAACAGGTTGGCGTGTTCACGCCGAAAATGATCCCCGCCGATGACCTTGGCCCGGGCGAGATCGGCTACATCACGGCGTCGATCAAGACCGTGGCCGACTGCAATGTCGGCGACACGCTCACGGAGGACCGGCATCCGACCGCCGAACCGCTGCCCGGCTTCAAGCCCTCGGTGCCGGTGGTGTGGTGCGGACTGTATCCGGTGGATGCCGACGATTTCGAGAAGCTGCGCGACAGTCTGGGTAAGCTGCGGCTGAATGACGCCTCGTTTCATTACGAAGCGGAGACATCAGCGGCGCTCGGCTTCGGCTATCGCTGCGGCTTTCTAGGTCTGCTGCACCTGGAGATCATCCAGGAGCGTCTGTCGCGCGAGTTCGATCTCGAACTGATCGCCACAGCGCCGTCGGTGGTGTATCGGCTGCATCGCACCAATGGCGAGGTGCAGGAGTTGCACAATCCCGCCGACATGCCCGATGGCAGCGTGATCGATCACATCGAAGAGCCCTGGATACGCGCGACCATATTGGTCCCGGATGATTATCTCGGTGCCATCCTGACCTTGTGCAACGAGCGCCGTGGCGAGCAGGTGGACCTCACCTATGTCGGCAACCGCGCCATGGCGGTCTACCGGCTGCCGCTCAACGAGGTCGTGTTCGACTTCTACGACCGGCTCAAATCGGTTTCGCGCGGCTATGCGAGCTTCGACTACCAGATGGACGGGTACGCGGAGGCCGACCTGGTACGTATCTCGATCCTGGTCAATCAGGACCCGGTGGATGCGCTGTCGTTTGTCGCTCACCGCAGCGTCGCCGAGACGCGAGGGAGGTCGATCTGCGCAAAGCTGAAAGATCTGATACCGCGACAACTGTTCAGGATCGCAATCCAGGCCGCGGTCGGCGGCCGTGTGATCGCGCGCGAGACCATCAGCGCGCTGTCGAAGGACGTGACCGCGAAATGTTATGGCGGTGACATCTCGCGCAAGAGAAAACTGTTGGAGAAACAGAAGGAGGGCAAGAAGCGGATGCGTCAGTTCGGCAAAGTCGAGATACCGCAATCAGCCTTTCTCGCGGCTCTCAAGATGGACAGCTGACTGGTTACTCTTGTCTCCATGTGTTCGCCTGCTATTTTGCGGGCGGCGAACGCTTTCGCGGAGGGATGGCCGAGCGGCTTAAGGCGCACGCTTGGAAAGCGTGTGTGCGTTAACAGCGTACCGTGGGTTCGAATCCCACTCCCTCCGCCAGCTATCTAGTATGCTGTTTATTTTGCTAAGAATATCAGAGATTTAGGGTGGTGTGGCCGCTTCGCAATCACCCTCACGTTTCACCCCTCACGGCACCGGACGATTTGCAGCACAAATCCGAAAGCCCTGCGAGGCCAGGCGGCGAGCGACTTTACCCCCGTGGCCTTGGCCCGGCCCTCGCCTAATGATGCAGCATGTAGACGGACCCGGTGAGGATGGCGGCCAGCGCCGCGGCGCCAAGCAGGCCGATGCAGAGTTGGGTGCAGAACGCCGAGCCGTCGCAATGACCGAGGTAGGCGACGGCGAGCGCGCCACCGTAGGCGAACGCCACCTCGTTGAACGTCATGAGCCACCCCACGGAAAGCCGCCTTGAAGCGCATGTCCGGTAAGGGACCGCTTACCGTGTCACAACCGTCCATCGTCGGTTGGTCGGTCTTGACACGGAAGGGGCGCCGCGCTGTCCTGTGGTCGGATAGCCGGGACGGACCAATGACCACCTACGTCGCATATCTCCGCGTCAGCACGGATCGTCAGGGGCGGAGCGGGCTGGGGCTGGAAGCGCAGCAAGCCGCCGTTCGCGCCTTCATGCAGCCCGGAGACCGGCTGATCGAACCGCCTTACGTGGAGGTGGAAAGCGGGCGCGTCGTTGATCGGCCTCGCTTGCTGGACGCCTTGGCGCGGTGCCGGGAGACCGGGGCCACGTTGCTGATTGCCAAGCTGGATCCGCTCGCCCGTGACGTTCACTTCATTGCCGGCCTGATGAAGCAGAGCGTCCCGTTCGTCGCCTGCGACATGCCCAACGCCACATCGTTCATGCTGCACATTCGCGCCGCGGTCGCCGAGGAAGAACGCCGGGCGATTTCGCAACGGACGCGAGCGGCGCTTGCAGCCGCGAAGGCGCGGGGCACGAAGCTCGGGGGAGATCGGGGCTATCGCCCGGAGACACCGCCCGATAGCCGGCTCGGCGTGAAGGCCCGGCAAGCGGAGGCAATGCGGGCGGCGCACGCAGCGTTGACGGCAATCGAAGCGGCGCGGGCGGGCGGAGTGACGACCCTCGGCGGGATCGCGCGGGCGTTGAACGATGACGGTCGGAAGGCCCCCGGCGGCGGGGCTTGGACAGCAACCGCGGTGCGCCGAGTTCTTCTTCGCGTGGAGCACGGAAACGCGGCGGAGACCGCAGCATGAGGCGGTTGGCGGCAGACTTGGCGGTTGGGATCGCTGCGTGGGGCGGTCGTGTCCCCGGTGGTGGTGTAGGAGCGGTGGGTAAGTCGCCCGCCGAAGCGACCGCCAAGAGTCTGGCGTAGGCGGGCGACTTATCCACGGCGGTGGCCACCGCGGCGGTGCTGGGTAGGGTTGGGTTGCGAGACGCAACTCTGACCCGAGGACCACCACGATGACCGATGACAAGATCGCCCTTCGCGCGCTGCTGGAGAAGGCCTCTGACGCCAGCATGCTGCGCGAGATGATTGGGTTCGCCGCCGAGCGCCTGATGGCGCTGGAGACCGAAACCCTATGCGGCGCCGCACCCGGCGAGCGCAGCGCAGACCGGATCAATCAGCGCAATGGGTATCGCGACCGCGACTGGCAAACCCGCGCCGGGACGGTCGAGCTGCGCATTCCGAAACTGCGGCGCGGCAGTTACTTTCCCGGCTTCCTCGAGCCGCGGCGCATGGCCGAGAAGGCACTGACCGCGGTGATCCAGGAGGCCTACATCCAAGGCATCTCGACCCGCTCGGTCGACGAGCTGGTCAAGGCGCTCGGCCTGGAGGGGATCAGCAAGAGCCAGGTTTCGCGCCTGTGCGAAGAGATCGACGAGCGCGTCCACGCTTTCCTCGACCGCCCGATCGAGGGCGATTGGCCCTATGTCTGGCTGGACGCCACTTACGTGAAGGTCCGTCGCGACCACCACATCGTCTCGGTCGCGGTAATCGTCGCCGTCGGCGTCAGTGCCGACGGCCGGCGCGAAGTGCTTGGGATGACGATCGGCCATAGCGAGGCCGAGCCGTTCGGGGTCGAGTTCTTGCGCAGCCTTGCTCGCCGTGGCCTGCGCGGCGTCAAGCTCGTCGTCTCGGACGCGCATGAGGGGCTGAAGGCGGCTATCACCAAGGTGCTCAGCGCCACATGGCAAAGGTGTCGCGTGCATTTCATGCGCAACGCGCTCGCATATGCGGGCAAGAGCCAGCGCCGCATCGTCGCCGCCTGGATCGGCACCGCGTTTGCCCAGGACGACGCGGCCGCCGCCCGCAAGCAATGGCGCGAGGTCGCCGACCAGGCTCGGCCGCGGCTGCCGAAGCTGGCGGCCCTGATGGACGAGGCCGAGGCGGACGTGCTGGCCTATATGGGGTTCCCGGTCCAGCACCGGGCCAAGTTGCACAGCACCAACCCGCTCGAACGCCTCAACGGCGAGATCAAGCGCCGCTCCGATGTTGTCGGCATCTTTCCGAACGAAGCTGCCGTTACCAGGCTCATCGGCGCGCTATTGCTCGAGCAGCACGATGAATGGGCCGTTCAGCGCGCACGCTACATGACACTGGAAACCATCGCGCCGCTCAGCGATGATCCTCGCGTCAGCTTGCCAGCCCTGGCAGCCTGATCGCGGTTCAGCCCCGCTCAGGAACGCAGTGCGCTCCTACACCACGGCTGGGGACACGACCTCACCGACCTGCGGATAGACGTAGCGCTCGAGCGTGCTGGTCCATTGCTAGGCGTGCTTGGCGTTGCGCCATCCGGGGCGATGCGCCTCAACGTATGCAGCCGCGCAAACGCGGAGGGTGGTGGCGTTCAATGCTTGCCTGGCTGCCGCCCGCGCGGGCCTCAATCGGATCGACGCCCTGGTAGTGCCCTAGTTTGAAATCTTTGGCTGCTGCTATGTCGGTTCGACATAGGGATCGGGTGCCAGCGCGCTGCACAGCGCGCTGGCGGTTATCGGAATCTGCAATTTGCACACCGGACACGCATGTATGCGGTATGCGAAGTTCATCGCTGCGGTGCCTTGTATAAGGGACTTACGCCCATGTTGGAAGCAATTTGCACAAAGCAAATGCACTGGTTCGGAGACTTGTGCCTCAGGTTTCAGTCTATAAGCAAAGACACCCCATTCAAATTGCTTAAGCTCGTATCGCTCTTTCTCAGCTTCCCATGCTTTGAGATCAGCCATTTCTTTTTCAAGATCGCTTATGCGTGTCAAAAACGAAGAGCGCTCCTCTTGCGCCGCAAGCAAGTCTGCTTGGGTATCCAGGATTTTGGCCTGGAATTCGATCATCTTCCCTTCAAACGCGGCAACATCTCGACGACCTACCATTGCCTTCGTCAAATCGTAGAGCGTCTTGACCGACGATAATGCAGCACTGATAGAGGCAACTGCTATTTTCGATTACTCCGCCCGCGAGTGGAGCATCACAGCCGGACAGAATGTGTCGGTCAAGCAAGTTTGGGGGCGCGCGACTTGTAGGGTCCGCGCACCTTCGGCGCTGCGGTAGCCTCGGCCTTCTCGATCAGTGCCACGATATCCTTCATCTCCCAAAGCCGATCGGTCAGGCCCGCAGCCATAGCAGGCGTAACCCGGAGCGTCTTGTGGATACGGACGAAGTTGTAGAACGTACAGTGCAACGCTACCGCATGGGCGTGGTTCTCAATCTTCTTGCTAAAAGCGTTTGTCAGTCGAGTGAAGCGGCGCATGTGCATCCGCATGGTTAGGTTCTGACGCTCGACGTAGGATGTGCTGACATGCTTCCGATCGGGCCTACCCTCAACGCGCGTCTTGATAGCACCCGTGCATTCGGCCGGGCTGTAGCGGCCAGACGGGCCGGGCGAATCACCGTAGAGTTTCACGAGCTGGGCATAGTCCACGTCGGCTCCAAACGCGCCCTCAACGGCGTTGAGATAAGCCTTCAGGCCATCCGTGGTGAGCTGCACCCGATTGGCAAGCCGGGTAGCTACATCCTCCATGAACACGTGCGCATAGCCGGCGTCTCGGCCGCCAACTAGCCAAGAAATCAGCAACTTCGAGTCTGCTTCCAGGGCGGTCCAAGTCCAGGTGTCGCCAGCCTCTTCAGGTGCTGCCTTGGCAGTCGCGACATTCTTCTGCTTCGCGTAGGTGAAGGACCAAATCTCATCGCACTGGACGCGCTTCGCACAGACCTTCTGGACCGTCCTGTCGTGGAATGCCTGGCAAACACGGCCAGCATCGATCAGGAGCTTAGTCACGGTGTCCAGGCTCACGCCGGTTATGCGGCTGATCGCGCGGAGACTACTTCCCTCGCAGAGAAGCGTCAGGATGGTGGCGCGCTTCTCGGCGGGGAGCTTGTTCATGGACCCATTCTAACTTACCCAATCCTTTAGTCAAGCATTTCCACTAGTTTAACGTAAACGCTAATGCGATATTGACATCGCGGGCGCGTGCCCCTATCCCTTCTATTCAGGGGGTTATAGAGATGACGGACACTGACATAGCAAAATCTCCCGGCGCGCTGGTCCGCGAGATCATGGAAGCCAAGGGCTGGAATCAGACCGATCTCGCATATGCGCTCGGAGCGACAACTGCGTCAGTGAATCAGATTTTGGGCGACAAGCGCGGGATCAGCCATAACATGGCGCGCGCTTTGAGCGCTGCGCTGGACCATCCCGCCGAAACGTTTGCGCGGCTTCAGGCCGACTGGGATGTCCGCAACGCCGACCAGCCAGAACCTGCCATATCGGCTCGGGCGCGCATCCTGTCGCGATATCCTTTGCGGGAGATGGTGAGGCGAGGCTGGATCGATCCTGAGCACGGCGAGGGATCGCTTGAAGAACAGGTGTGCCGTTTCTTCGGGGTAGGGACGCTGGAGGAAATTCCCCATCTCGCTCACTCAGCGAAGAAGACCGTCTACGAAGATGTGCCGCCGCCCCAATTGGCATGGCTTTTTCGCGTCCGCCAAATCGCATCTGAAATGGCAGTTGAGCCTTACTGCCGGGCAAAGCTGGAAGAGACAATCGAAAGCTTCAAGCAACTCCGGAACGGCCCCGATGCGGTACGGTTCGTTCCGCGTCTTCTACACATGGCGGGTGTTCGTTTCGTGGTAGTCGAAGGGCTCCCGCATAGTAAGATCGATGGCGTCTGCTTGTGGCTTAACGACCGTTCTCCGGTCATTGGCATGTCCCTTCGTGCCGACCGTATAGACAACTTTTGGTTTGTTCTCCGGCACGAGTGCGCTCATGTTCTTCATGGGCACGGCCGGCAAGCGCCGATGCTGGATGCAGACATGGACATCAACGACCAGTCTTTGATTAGCGAGGAAGAACGAGTTGCCAATTCGGAGGCGGCGGATTTCTGCGTTCCGACTGAAAAGATGCAGTCCTTTTATCTTCGCAAACGACCAATGTTCCCTGATCGTGAGGTAATGGCCTTCGCAAAGCGGATGCAGGTGCATCCGGGTTTGGTTGTGGGCCAATTGCATCGCATTCTGAGTCGTTACGACTTGCTGCGCGCACATCTTGTGAAGATACGCAGGTGCCTTGCTAGGTCGATGATGATGGACGGCTGGGGCGATACCGTCCCGGTTGATCGGTAAGGATCAGGCGAGTGGCAAACTACAAGGAACAGGTTCGCCAAATCTGGCAGCGATACCGTGAAGAGGTTTCCACCGATCCTGTGGAGCTACGCGAGGTAGCCTACTGGGCAATCTCGAAGGGGCTGTGGAAACCAAGGCCAGTAGACCTCAGCGCCAGCCTAGCGAACGATTTGGCGGACGCCTTAAGGGAAGAAACCCGAACCGACACCAAGGGCCGACGCTACCGGGCCAACATTCCGGTCCGGACCCGGGGTAACAACGGCCTCCCGCTGTTCGTGTGGGGCGATATAGATGACGCACCAAGACCGCACGTGGAGAAGAGCGTTCAGCAGGAGCGGCGATCCATCGCCAACGACTGCTACGCGCTCGCCATGAAGATTGACCACTACAACGACGCGCACCCCGACGAGGAGCCGTTGCAGGGCATCTTCGACTTCACGGATGACGTGGAGGAGATGAAGATAGAGGACGGTTTGGACGACGACGATGAGGCAGCAGCCTAGTCGCCCTTCTTCCAACGCACGATGGCGGCAATCCGAGCGATTTCAGCCCGCTGCTCAGGTGTCAGCGCCTTCGCCCGTGCTGGTCCACCAACGGCACCCGCCTTTCGGGCGCGAGCCTCATGCGCTGTCGGTTCGTCGCTGGCTTGGCCGGTCGCTAAGTCCACAATTGCCTTAGCGAGCTGGTTAGGATCACGGGGGCGCTTCGGGTGTTTTGCCATATCCGGAGAATACCCGACCTTCATCCGTGCGTCGCAAGCATTCCGGAATCGGACGGCGGCCGCAGGATTTCAAACTAGGGCACTACCGCAACACGACACAGCTTGACATTCACCCGCGTTCTATACTACGGAGCCGGAATGGTTCGCTTGGTTGCGAGCTTGACCTGAACAATCGACACGGTGCTTTGATGGTCCGGGACACGTTCGCCGGGGTTGGCGTGGCGATGGCGCTCACAGCGTGCGTCTGCACCAGCGCCCAAGCGGCGGTGCAGACCTATCTGACGCCGGCCGCGTTCAACCAGGCGGCCAACAACCTGACCACATACACGATTCCCGGACCACCGACCAATAGCCTCGCTTCCTACACGCTCGGGCCGCTGACCTTCGTCAGCCAGGGTCTCCTCTTCATCGTCGACGATGGCGCGTATGGCGATGGCATCCCATATATCGACGCCTTGTCCCCCGCCCCCGTCGTTCCGGGGATCAACCTGTTCGTCAGTGCCGGCGGCCCGTCGGCGTTGAGCTTCCTGTTCGCGGATTTCGACGCGGCCCGTCCGATCGACATCGCGGTGGACGGGTCGCTCGTCGCCACGGTGATCGCCGGACCGTCGCTGTTCGGCGCGCCGCAGCCCAACGTGGGGTTCATCGGACTGACCTCGAGCAGCCCGATCGCGTCGGTCACGTTCCGCAACCCGTTCGGCTTCGAGACCGACATTCTCGGCTTCCAGGCTGGCAACGCCAACGTCGTGGCAGTACCGGAGCCCGCCACGTTCGCGCTGTTGTCGACCGGGCTGCTCGGGCTGGGCCTGACCCGGCGCCGCGGCCACAAGCCGAACCCCGCCTGAGCCTCAGCCGCCGGACAATCCCGGGATCGGCACGCCGAACGTCTGCAACAGCAACACGGCGTTGAGGCACAGGATGATCACCGTCCCCGCGATCGCCGCGATGTCCGTCATCCGGCTGTTGGCGAACTCGCCCATCAGCGCGCGATTGCGGGTGAACAACACCAGCGCGATCATCGGGATCGGCAGCGCGAACGACAGCACGACCTGGCTCAGCACCAACGCGTAGGTCGCGTTCACCCCCATCGCGACCACCACGAAGGCCGGCACCATGGTCACCAGGCGCCGCACCCAGATCGGGATGCGGAAGCCGACGAAGCCTTGCATGATCATCTGCCCGGCCATGGTACCGACGGCCGAGGAGGAAATCCCCGAGGCCATCAGCGATACCAGGAACACGCCGGCGGCCCCCGCGCCGAGCAGTGGCGTGAGTGTGTGATAGGCGGTCTCGATCTCGGCCACGTCGCTGTGGACCTGATGGAACGCCGCCGCGGCCATCATCACCATCGCCATGTTGACCACCCCGGCGAGGGCGAGGGCGACGACGCACTCCCGGTTCGAGAAGCGCAGCAGCAGCCGGCGTTGGCGCGGATCGGCGCCGGGCGCGCGGTGCTGTGTCAGGCCAGAATGGAGGTAGACCGCATGCGGCATGACGGTGGCGCCGATGATGCCAACCGAGATGGTCAGCGCCGTGCTATCCGGCATGGCGGGTATGATCAGGCCCAGCCCGGCCTGGCCCCATGCGACCGGGGCGATGAACATCTCGATCAGGTAGCAGAGGCCGATCACGCCGACGAGCGCGCCGATGATCAGCTCCATCGGACGAAAGCCACGGCTGTCGAACATCAGGATGCCGTAGGTGACGATGGCGGTGACCGCCATGCCGGCGAGCAGGGGCAGCCCGAACAGCAGCGATAGGCCGATGGCGCCGCCGAGGAACTCGGCGAGATCGGTGGCCATGGCCGCCACCTCGCTCACCGCCCATGCCGAGTAACGCACCGGCGGCGAGAACTGCTCGCGGCACATCTCCGCCAGGTTGCGGCCGGTGACGATGCCGAGCTTGGCGGAGAGCGCCTGGAACAGCATGGCGATCAGGTTGGCCATCAGCACCACCCAGAGCAGGGTGTAGCCGAACCGCGACCCGGCCTGGATGTTGGTCGCGAAGTTGCCCGGGTCCATGTAGGCGATCGAGGCGATCACCGCCGGCCCGGCGAACAGGAAGGCGGAGCGGGCGCCGCCGCGACGGCCGGCCAAGACCTCGCGAATAGCCGCATCCGTGCGATCGGAGAGGTTCCGCCTCGATCTCACGCCAGAAGCTGCGACTTCGCTCATATGGACTGCGTCTCGTAATGCCGATGCGGGAAAATGTATCTCTGGCTACATAAAGGTCAATGGGCACGATATCAGGGTCACGTATGAGCAATTTCCGCGACCGGGCCAATCCGCGTCACGTCGCGCGCCCGCACGGCGCACAGATCCCCTCGACCTCGACCGTCGAGCCGAGCGGGGTGAAGCCATGCACGCTTGCCGCGCCGGCCAGCGCGCGGCCGATCGCGGCATCCTCCACCTCGGTCACCTGGCCGCAGCGCTTGCAGATCAGGAATTGCACCGCGTGCGGCGCGCATTCGGCGTGCGGCACCTCCGCGTGCTCCAGGCGATGGACGCAGCCAACAAAGGCGGCCAGGCGCTCGACCTTGTGGATCAATCCCTGCTCGAGCAGGAATTCGAGCGCGCGATACACGGTGGGTGGCGCGGCCCCCTTGTGGTGCGCGCGCAGGCGGTCGAGCAGGTCGTAGGCGCCGGCCGGCTTCGCACTGTCGAGCACCAGCCCGAGCACCTGGCGACGCAGCTCGGTCAGCCGCGTGCCACGCCCCTCGCACATGGTCTCGGCCTGTTCCAGCAACCGCGATGTGCGGACCGAGAAGCCGACCTCTGCCAACCCATGCTCCTGCCAACTGCCCGGCCGCTAGCTTAGCACGGCGGTGGCGCGTGCCTGGACATCGGCGAGGTCTACGTTATAGCATAACGTTTCTGCTGTGAGGAGCCGGGGTGTTCATCTTGAGATTCGGCCTCGGCCCGCTGCTTGCATCCCTGCTGCTTGGCGGCGTGGCGTGGGCGCAGAGCCCGGCGGGGCCGCAATCGGGGCCGCCGTTTCGCATCGTCGCGGCGGAGAATTTCTATGCCGACGTCGCCGAGCAGATCGCCGGACCACATGCGACGGTCACCAGCATTTTGCGCAACTCCGACCAGGACCCGCATTTGTTCGAGGCGAGCCCATCGGTCGCGCGTGCGCTCTTCGCCGCCCGGATCGTCGTCTATAACGGCCTCGGCTATGACCCCTGGGTGGCCAAGCTGCTGGGCGCGGGCTCCGGGCAGCCACGGGTGATCCTGGTCGCCGACCTGCTGCACAAGCCGGAGGGTGCCAATCCCCACCTGTGGTACGACCCGGCCGCCATGCCGGCCTATGCCGAGGCGCTGACCGCCGACCTCGTCGCGGCTGATCCGGCGCACGCGGCCGAATACAACGGGGGGCGGCAGCGCTTCCTCGGCTCGCTGCGGCCGTTGCAGGCCAAAATCGCCGAGCTGCGGCGCAAATACGCCGGCGCGCCGGTCACCGCGACCGAGCCGGTGTTCGGCTACATGGCTGCCGCACTCGGCCTGGAGATGCGCAACGAGCGCTTCCAGCTCGCGGTGATGAACAACACCGAGCCGAGTGCCGCCGACGTCGCGGCGTTCGAGACCGATCTGCGCCAGCGCAAGGTGAGGGCGCTGATCTACAACAGCCAGGCGACCAACACCGCCGCCAAACGCCTGCTGCGCCTCGCGGTGGCGGCGAGGCTGCCGGTGGTCGGGGTGACGGAGACCGAGCCGAACGGCCGCACCTACCAGTCCTGGATGCTCGGCCAGCTCGACGATCTGGACCGGGCGTTGTCGAGCTCTGCCGGCGTCAGCCAGCCCCGATGAGCGAACCCTGATGAGCGAACCGCGATGAACGCGATCGAGTTCGCGGGCGTCGATCTTTCCCTCGGCCGCCGGACCATTCTCGCCGACGCCGGGTTCGCCATCGCGGAGGGCGAGTTCGTCGGCGTGCTCGGGCCGAACGGCGCCGGCAAGACCACGATGATGCGGGCGATCCTCGGCCTGGTTGCGCCACAGCGCGGCGCCGTGACCGTGCTCGGCCGCAAGGTGACGCGCGGCAATCCCGCGATCGGCTACCTGCCGCAAACCAGAGGGGCGGCGGCGCCCCGGCTGCGTGGCCGCGATTTCGCCGCCGCCGCCGTCGGCGGGCATCGCTGGGGGCTGCCGATCCTCGCCGCGCCCGAGCGCGCGCAACTCGACTGGGCCTTGGCGATGGTCGACGCCGAGGCGCTCGCCACAAGACCGCTCGGCGAACTCTCGGGCGGCGAGCGGCAGCGCTTGCTGCTGGCGCAGGCGCTGCTCGGCCGGCCGCGCATCCTGCTGCTCGACGAGCCGCTGATCAGCCTCGACCCGCACCATCAGCGCGGCGTCATCGCGCTGGCGCGGCGGCTGCAACGCGAGCTCGGCATCACCGTCCTGTTCAGCGCCCATGAGCTCAACCCGCTGCTCGGCGCGCTCGATCGCGTGCTCTACCTCGGCAGCGGTCATGCCGCCCTTGGCACCGTCGACGAGGTGATCACCGGGCCGGTGCTGTCGCGCCTCTACGGCTCGGCGATCGAGGTGGTGCGGGTCGGCGGGCGAGTGTTCGTGATGTCCGGCGAGCACGACCTCGAACGCGACGCGCATCGGCACGAGCACGAACACGGGCACGCGCACTGATGCTGGCCTACGATTTCATGCGCAACGCCTTCGCCGCCTCGGCGATTGTCGCGCTGCTCTCTGGAGTGGTCGGCTACTTCCTGGTGCTGCGCGGGCAGACCTTCGCCGGCCACGCATTGGCCCATGTCGGCTTTACCGGCGCCACCGGCGCGGTCCTGCTCGGCGTGCCGCCGCTGGCCGGGCTGGTGCTGGTTACCCTCGCCGCCGGCGTCGGCATGGGGCTGCTCGGCGAGCGGGTCAGCGGGCGCGACGTCGCGGTCGGCCTCGTGCTCGCAGTCGCACTCGGTTTCGGGCTGCTGTTCCTGCACTTCTTTACCGCCTATGCCAGCCAGGCCACCGCGCTGCTGTTCGGCAACGTGCTCGGCGTCGACGCCGCGACGGTCTGGGTATTGCTGGCGCTCGGCCTGGTGTGCCTGGCCGGGCTGACGGTGATCGCGCGGCCCTTGCTGTTCGCCACCTTGCAGCCCGAACTCGCCGAGGCGCGCGGGGTGTCGCTGCGCGGTATGGGCGTGCTGTTTCTCGCCATCGTGGCGCTGACCACGGCAGCCTGCTCGCAGATCGTCGGCGTGCTGCTGGTGTTCGCGCTGATGGTCGGGCCGGCCGCCACGGCGCAGCGTGTCACCGCGCGGCTCGGCATGGGTCTGCTGCTCGCGGCGTGTCTCGCCCTGGCCGAAGCCTGGCTCGGACTGGCGCTGGCCTGGTGGACCGACTGGCCGACCAGCTTCTGGATCACCGCCCTCAGCGGCGCGGCCTACCTGCTCTCCGGCGCGGCCCGCGCGGTCCTGGTCAGGCTTGCTTGCCGAACTGCGCCGCGACCAGCCGGGTCAGCGTGGTCAAGGTGAACGGTTTTTGCAGCAGCGGCACCTGTTGCCACGCCTCCGGTATGCCCGCATCGCCATAGCCGGTGAGGAACACGAAGCCGATGCGGCGCGCGGCAAGCGCCTCGGCGATGGGGAAGCTGCACTCGCCCGCCAGGTTGATGTCGAGCAGCGCCCCGTCCAGTGCTTCCCGCTGCGCCAGCGCGAGCCCGCCGGTCAGATCGGCCGCCGGGCCGACCACCTCGCAGCCGCACTGCTCCAACGCCTCCAGGATCACTTCGGCGACCAGGGCAGTGTCTTCGACGACCAGCACCCGCAACCCCTGCAAGTCCGGCATCGCCGCTTTGGCTTGCATCCCGATTGATCCTGATGTGATCGGCCGGCTCTAGCTACCGGGCAACGAAGCGCGCCGCTTGCGCCAGACGCTGTTCAGTTTCGGCAACGATGGCCTGGAGCACCTCGGCGGCAGGGCGCACCGCGCGGATCATGCCGAGCCCCTGGCCGGCGAAGCCGGGGACGATGTCGCCGCGTCCCGCTTGCAGCGCCGCCGCCGTGACCGGTGCGGCGATCATGCCCTGATAGGGCATCGGCAACGGCTCGATCGCATTCTCGGTGTAGGCATCGGCCCAGCGGTTGCGGATCATCCGCGCCGGCTTGCCGGTGAGCGAGCGCGACACCACCGTGCTCTGATCGTTGCCCTCGACCAGCGCCTGTTTCTGGAAGTCGCGCAAACCCGCTTCGGGGGTCGCCAGGAAGGCGCTGCCGATCCAGGCACCCTCCGCGCCCAGCATCATTGCCGCCGCCACGCCGCGCCCGTCGGCGATGCCGCCCGCACCCAGCACCGGCACCCGCCCGTCGACCGCGTCGACCACTTGCGGGATCAGCGCCATCGTGCCGATCGGCGAGTTGTGGCCGCCGCCGTCGTGGCCCTGCGCCACGATGAGGTCGACGCCCGAGTTGAGCACGTTGCGCGCGTGCCGCGTGGCGCCGACCACACAGAGCACCTTGGTGCCGTTGGCCTTCAGCCGCTCCATCCACGGCTCGGGGCTGCCGAGGCCGGCGGCGTACAGCGCCACCCGCTCCTCGATCACCACCTCCATCTGCGCCTCGAAGAACTCCTTGGTCAGCGCGGGCGGGCCGTCGGCATCGGCCGGATCACGACCGCCGATCCGCAGCATCTCCGCCTCGGTCAGCTCGTCCAGCCCCTCCTGCTCGCGGAACTGGCGGGCGAACTGGCGGTGTTGCGGCAGCAGGTCGCGCGGCGAAACGCCAGTGTTCTCGCCTTGGGGGCCGCGACGCACCGAGGCGGGCAGCAGCGTGTCGACGCCGAACGGCCGATCGGTCAGCTCGCGCGTGCGGCGGATCCAGGCGCGGAGCTGATTCGGGCCGCAGGACGCCGCCCCCAGCACGCCCATGCCGCCAGCGTTGGACACGGCGGCGGCAAGTTCCGGCGTGCTCGCCCGTCCCATGCCGGCCAGCAGGATCGGATGCTCGATTCCCAGCATCTCGCAGACGCGGCTGTACAGCGGCATGACAGTTCCTCCTCTTATCGCAAATGACGGTTCGCCACCCTTGCATTCCGGCCCGCGAATGGGAACCGTGCTGACAGACCAGGATCGGGAGACGCCGCATGTATATCGCGATGAATCGCTTCAAGGTGACCAAGGGTTCGGAGAAGGATTTCGAGGAGGTCTGGACCTCGCGCGACACGCATCTCGACAAGGTGCCGGGCTTCGTCGAGTTCCACCTGCTGCGTGGTCCCGAAGCGGATGACCACGTGCTCTACGCCTCGCACACGATCTGGCGCAGTCACGCCGATTTCGAGGCATGGACGCAGTCGGAAGCGTTCCGTGCCGCCCATCGCAACGCCGGGCAGAACCGGCCGCTCTATCTGGGCCACCCCGAGTTCGAGGGGTTCGGGGTGATCCAGACGGTCAAGCCGCGCGACTGACCCCGCGCGACAAACCCTTCTCAGGCGGCGGCGCTGCGGTCCAGCAGCTCGATGCTGACATTCTGCGGCCCGCGCAGGAACGCGATCCTCACGCCGGGCCGGATGGTGGTGGGCTCCAGGGTGAACTCGGCGCCCTTCCCCTTCAGCTCGGCCACCGCCGCGTCGATGCCGCTGACCCGCAGGCCGAAATGCTCGAGCCCGAGATAGGGCGCGGTCGGCGCCGGGGCGGATTGCCCGTCGCGCACCGGGGCGATGAACACGCGCGCGCCGCACAGGTCGAGATCGATCCGCTCGCTGCCGTCCGACTGCTTGGAACGCAGGATCTCGGCGCCGAACATCGTCTCGTAGAACCGCGCCGTCGCCTCCGGATCGGGGCTGCGCAGATGGAAATGGTCGTATTCGAACTGGGCCATCGTCGTATCCTCCCGCTCGCTGGCGCCGGGCAGGATCGAGCCTCGCGGGTGCCGACGCAAGCGGGCTTGCCGATGGTTGCTTCGCGCGAGAGGCTGCACGCATGAACAAGCCCGCCAACGGTTTCGGCATGCGGCTGCGCTGGTGGCGCGAACGGCGGGCGCTGTCGCAGCTCGATCTCGCGCTGGAAGCCGACACATCGCAGCGCCATCTCAGCTTCCTCGAATCCGGCCGCGCCGCGCCGAGCCGCGAGATGGTGCTGCGACTCGCCGCCACACTCGGCCTGCCGCTGCGGCAACAAAACGCGCTGCTGTTGGCGGCCGGCTACGCCCCCGCCTGGCGCGAAAGCCCGCTAGACCGCGCCGGAGATGGCGATGGTCAACGCCGCACTCGACCACATGCTCGCGCATCAGGAGCCGTATCCCGCCCTGGTGGTCGATGCCGGCTGGAACCTGCTGCGCGGCAATCGCGGCGCGTTGCGGCTGACCGCGTTCCTCAACGGCGGCGACGCGGGGATAGCGGGGCCGGCCAACCTCGCCGACCTGCTGCTCGCACCGAGCGGATGGCGGCCGCTCATCGAGAACTGGCCGGAGGTCGCGCTCTACTTCCTGCGCGACGTGCAATCCGCCGCCCTCACCGCTCCCGCGCCTGAATCGGAGACGCTGCTGGCACGCCTGCTCGCCTAGCCCGACGTGCGCGACCTCGCGCGCGGAGCGCTGCTGGACGATCCATCGCTCCCGGTGTTGCCGGTGCATTTCCTGCGGGACGGCGTTTCCGTGCGGCTGTTCACCACCATCGCCACTCTCGGCACGCCGCGAGACGTGACCGTGCAGGGGATACGCATCGAGACGCTGTTCCCGGTCGACGCGGCAACCGACGCGCTGCTACGCGGCTGGGTGTCAGCGATAGGATAGCGCGTTCGGGGTCAGACCCAGTGCCGAGATCGTCGCCGGGTTGAGCTGACCGTTTGCTTGCAGCCCGCGGCCCTGCTGGAACCGCTCGATCGCCGTCTGCGTGCTTTGGCCCCAGATGCCGTCCACCGAGCCGCTGTAGAAATTCAGCGCGCGCAGGCGCGTCTGGACCGCGCGGATCGAGCTCGCGCTGAGCCGATCGCTTGGCGGTGGCGCGGGCGGCGGTGCGGCCGCCGGCTGTCCCGGCGTCGTTTCGGCCAGCAAGATCCCTGGCTCAAGGCCGAGAGTCGCGGCGGTCGCCTGGTTCATCTGGCCCGTCACCTGCAACTGATGGCTCTGCTGGAACTGCTGCAACGCCGTCGCGCTGTCCGGTCCCCACACGCCGTCGATCTTGCCATTGTAGGCGCCGGCCTGATGCAGCTTCTCCTGCACGGCCTGGATGGATTGCGAGCTAAGCGGTTGCACGAACGATAGCGGCTGCCCGGTCTGCGCGACACTCGGCGACGCGAGAAACGCCCCGGCCCCGGCCAGGGCGAGGGCGAGCAGCGGAGCATGACGGCGTTTCATCGCGGAGTTTCCTCGTGTTTTCCTTCGCCGAACGCGCCAGCCGGCCCGCCGGTTCTTCGCACCTTGCGGCGGGCTGGACGGCTGGCCGACAATGCGGCGCGCTGCGGAGGCAACCGATGGACGCGCTCGACCGCCTGAACGATGCAACCTTGCCGTTTGCCGGCCTGCTCGGGATCCGGTTCACCGACGCCGCGACCGATCGGGTGCGCGCGGCGATGCTGGTCCGCGAGGAGCTGTGTACCCGCCCGGCGATCCTGCATGGTGGCGCCATCATGGCGTTCGCCGACACGTTGGGCGCGGCCGGCACCGTGCTGAACCTGCCCGAGGGCGCGGGAACCACCACGATCGAGAGCAAGACCAACTTCATCGGTCCCGCACCGGTCGGCCAGGAGGTTTTTGGCGAGGCCACGCCGCTGCACCGTGGCCGACGCACCCAGGTCTGGCAGACCCGCGTCACCACCGCGCAGGGCAAGCTGGTGGCGTTGGTCACGCAGACCCAGCTGGTGATCGCGCCGTGACCCAGCAGGCGATCCCGGCGGTGTTCATGCGCGGTGGCACCAGCAAGGCGCTGATGCTGCACGCCAGCGACCTGCCCTCGGACCGCGCCGACTGGGCGCCGTTGTTCACCGCCGCGATGGGCACGCCCGATCCGTTTGGGCGCCAGCTCGACGGCATGGGCGGCGGCGTGTCCTCGCTGTCGAAAGTGTGCGTCCTGGCGCCGTCGGATCGGCAGGATGCGGATATCGACTACACCTTCGCCCAGGTGCTGATCCGCGAGGCCCGCGTCGACTACCGGGGCAATTGCGGCAACATGAGCTCGGCGGTGGGTCCGTTCGCGGTCGACGAGGGCCTGATCCGGGCGGACGGCGACACCGCTACCGTGCGCATCTTCAACACCAACACCGGAAAGCTCATCCACGCCACGTTCCCGATCGAGGACGGGCGTGCCCGCACCGACGGCGACCTGGTGATCCCCGGCGTCAGCGGTTCCGGTGCGCCGATCCGCCTCGATTTCGTCGAACCGGGTGGCGCCACCACCGGCAAGCTGCTGCCCAGCGGCCAGGCGCTCGACCGGCTGAAGGTGCCGGGGCTCGGCTCGATCGAGGCGTCGCTGGTGGACGCGGCCAACGCGGCGGTGTTTGTGCGGGCGCGCGACGTGGGGCTGACCGGGCTGGAACTGCCCGATGAGCTCGAGGCGCGGCCGGATGTGTTGGCGCTGCTCGACGCGATCCGCTTGCAAGCCTCAATCCGCATGGGCATCGCGCCCGATCTCGATGCCGCGCGCGGGATCACCATCGTGCCGTTCGTCGGTTTCGTGTCTCCGCCAGCCGACAGCGCGAGCTTGTCAGGCGAGAAGGTTCGGGCACGTGACATCGACCTCGTGGCGCGGGTCATCTCCAACGGCCAGCCGCATCGCGCCCTGCCGCTGACCATTTCGCTGTGCACCGCGATCGCCGCGCGCATCGCCGGCACGGTGGTTGCCGAGGCCCTGTCGCCGACCGCGCGGGACGGGGCGATCCGCCTCGGGATGCCGTCCGGGATTCTCACCGTGGCGGCGGACGTGGCGCACGACAACGGCGCCTGGCTCGCCCGCTCCGGCTCGTTCTACCGCACCGCACGGCGTCTGTTCGATGGACGAGTCTGGGTGCCGGGGCGGTGATCGCTGCCAACGTTTCGTAAGCGCAACATTTAGGGCGTGCCAAGACTGTGCCGCATCAGGCCCGGAAAAGCGGCGGTGGCCAGGGTGGCAGCGAAGCCGGCGGCTTGGCGGACTTGGCCGGGCGACGCCCGGGTGGAGCGTGGGGTGGGGTGTGGGTTGGGGTGTCGCTCGACGCCTCGCCCGGCGCTGCGGCGAGCGCCGCCGGAGCGAGCGGTGGCTCCGAACGCGGCAGTTTCGGCGGCAGCCGCAGCGGCGCGGGCAGCGGATCGTTGGTCAGCCGGCGCCATAGCGGGCGCAGCAGCCGACCCGCTTGCGGCGACGCCGCGAGCAGCGCCTGCATCTCCGCATCGTCGACCAGCGCCAGCAGCCAGGCGCCGAGATACCCGGCGCCGAACCGCGCCAGCACCGGGCCGCTCGGCAGCTTCTCCCCTCGCGAGGTCGACTCGGCCGGCTCGGCTGCCCGGCGCGGCGCCCGGTCCTTGCGCGGCGCAAGCGTCGCGGACGCAAGCGTCCCGGCGGCGAACTGCGCATGCAGCGCGGCGAGGCGCCGCGTCGTGCGCTGCAGGTACTTCCACAGCAGCAAGGCGAGCGGCCCCAGCACGTCGCGGTTCCGGGGGTTCCGGTCGACCCAATCGGCGAGCGTCCACCTCAGCCGCTCGACGAGCAGGCCGAAGCGGCACATCAAGCCGGTTGGGGTGGAGGGGGCTGGGGACATGGGCGGAGTGTATACGCCTCTGTTACCATTGGTGTCAACAATTGTTATTCGTCTAATGGTAAACCCGCAGGCCAGCGTGTTGATCCCGCCACCAAGCACTGAGGTCGAGCCGATCGCGGTAAGCTCCCCAATCGGACGGGATTGCGCATCGCCCAAGCCCAGCTAGGCGTCGAGACCACGGAGTTGTCCCATCCGGTCGTCGATCGTGCTCGCGTCCGAGTGGTCGGCCTCAAGCCCGAGCCGCCTTCGGCGGGTGCTTCGCACGGCTTGACCCCGCCCACTCGGACGAAGCGTGGCTTCGGATCGGATTTAGGTCCAGATGGGGTCATCGCTGCTGGCCCCGAGGGATGGCGATTGCGTGGTCTCGGCTATCCGGCCGCCTCCTCGAAGCTGACCAGTACCGTCCCCTCCTGCACCATCTCGCCCGGCCGGCAGTTCACCGTGGCCACCACGCCGTCGGCCGGGGCGGCGAGGCGGAACACGGTCTTCATCGCTTCCAGAACCACCAGCAGCTCGCCGCGCGTCACTGCCTGGCCGGGTTCGGCGTGGACCTCGCGCACCTGGCCGGGGATCGGCGCGATCAGGCGACCGCCCGCCGCGTCCTCGTCGGCGGCGTCGGTCAGCGGGTCGGGCAGGCGCAAGCGCCAGGTCTCGCCGTCGCGCCGAACGGTGACGCTGTCGCCATCGCGTTGCACATCGGCGGTGCCGCGCACGCCGTCGATCTCGAAGCCGAGTCGCCCGTCGGCCGCGATCCAGCCGCGCACCGCAAGCGAAACGCTGCCCGCGTTCAAACGCCAGCCGGCGTCCTCGCGCCGCAACCCGACCGGATACAACGCGTCGGCGGCGGTGAAGCCGAGCACGCGTTCGGGTGCCGCGTTGAGCCACCAGCCGTCGCACGCGTGCCACGGCGATTGCGGATCGGCCGAGTTGCGCGCGATCTCAGCCGCACCGGCGGCCTGCTCGGTCACCACGCCAAGTGCGGCGGCGGCGAGCACATCCGGCGGCGGTGCCGCTTGTGCTGCCAGCAAGGTGTCGGCGTGGCGCTCGATGAAGCCGGTGTCGATCCGACCGTCCGCGAACGCCTCGCTGCGGGCGATGCGGCCGAGCAGATCGAGGTTGGTCGCGACACCCGTCACCGCGCAGCCGTCGAGAGCGGCGCGCAAGAGAGCAATGGCGCCGGCGCGGTCCGGCCCGTGGCAGATCAGCTTGGCGATCATCGCGTCGTAATGCACGGTGATGCTGTCGCCCGCGCGCACACCCGCGTCGAGACGCACCGCCGATGTCTCCGGCGGTGTGCGGAACGCGGTCAGTCGTCCCACCGAGGGGGCGAAGTCGCGCGCCGGGTCCTCGGCATAGATGCGCGCCTCGATCGCGTGGCCGTGCAGCCGGATCGCGTCCTGCGCGGCCGGCAGCGCCTCGCCGGCGGCAACGCGCAACTGCCATTCCACGAGGTCGAAGCCGGTTACCATCTCGGTCACCGGATGCTCCACTTGCAGGCGCGTGTTCATCTCGAGGAAGTAGAAGCCGCTGTTGTCGACCACGAACTCGACGGTGCCGGCGCCGACATAGCCGACCGCTTGCGCCGCCGCGACCGCCGCTTCGCCCATCGCCGCCCGGTGCCGAGCATCGAGATGCGGCGCCGGCGCTTCCTCGATCACCTTCTGGTGCCGCCGCTGCGTCGAGCAATCACGCTCGAACAGATGCACCGCGTTGCCAGACGTGTCGGCGAACACCTGCACCTCGATATGGCGCGGGCGAACCACGTAGCGCTCGATCAGCACCCGATCGTCGCCGAACGACGACGCGCCCTCCTGCTTTGCGGAGCTCAGCGCCTCGGCAAACTCGGCGGCCTCGCGCACCACGCGCATGCCACGTCCGCCGCCACCGGAAACAGCCTTCACCACCACGGGAAAGCCGATATGGCGCGCGGCGTCGGCGAGGAAATCGGGGTCCTGCTCGGTGCCGTGGTAGCCGGGCAGCAGCGGCACGCCGGATTGTTCCATCAGCGCCTTGGCCGCCGCCTTCGAGCCCATCGCGCGCATCGCCGAGGCCGGCGGGCCGACGAAGATTAATCCGGCGCGCTCGCACGCCTCGGCGAATTCGGGATTCTCTGACAGAAAGCCGTAGCCGGGATGCACCGCCGCCGCGCCGGTGCGTTGTGCCGCGTCGATGATCCGCTCGATATCGAGATAGCTGTCGCGCGCGGGTGCTGGTCCGATGCGGACCGCCCGGTCGGCCACCTCGACGTGCAACGCGTCGGCGTCGGCATCGGAATACACCGCAACGGTGGCGATGCCCAAACGCCGCGCGGTGCGCGCGATGCGACACGCGATCTCGCCGCGATTGGCGATCAGCAGGGATGGGAACATGGCGGGCTACATCCGGAACACGCCGAAGCGCGTGCGTTCGATCGGGGCGTTCAGCGCCGCCGACAACGACAGGCCGAGCACGCGGCGCGTGTCCGCCGGGTCGATGATGCCGTCATCCCACAGTCGCGCCGTCGCATAGTACGGATGGCCCTGGTCCTCGAACTGGTCGCGCAGCGGCGCCTTGAACGCCTCCTCCTCGGCGGCTGGCCAGTCCTGGCCGCGCGCGGCGAGATTGTCGCGCCGCACCTGCGCCAGCACGCTCGCCGCCTGCTCGCCGCCCATCACCGAGATGCGCGCGTTCGGCCACATCCACAGGAAGCGCGGATCATAGGCGCGACCGCACATGCCGTAATTGCCCGCGCCGTAGCTGCCGCCGATGATGACGGTGAACTTTGGCACCGAGGTCGAGGCCACCGCGGTGACCATCTTCGCCCCATCCTTGGCGATGCCGCCTGCCTCGTATTTGCGGCCGACCATGAAGCCGGTGATGTTCTGCAGGAACACCAGCGGAATGCCGCGCTGGCTGCACAGCTCGATGAAGTGCGCCGCCTTCAACGCGCTCTCGGAGAACAGGATGCCGTTGTTGCCGATGATACCGACCGGGTAGCCGTAGAGATGCGCGAAGCCGCAGATTACCGTGGTGGCGTAGAGCCGCTTGAACTCGTCGAACTCGCTGGCGTCGACGATGCGGGCGATCACCTCGCGCACGTCGTATGGCGCGCGTTGATCGGCGGGCACCACGCCGTAGAGCTCGGCCGTATCGTGCAGCGGCTCACGCGCCACGCGTGTGGTGATATCCGGCCGCTTGTCGGTGTTGAGCCCGGCGATGATGCGCCGGCACAGCGCCAGCGCGTGGCGGTCGTCCTGCGCGTAGTGGTCGACCACGCCGGAGGTGCGCGCGTGAACGTCGGCGCCACCCAGTTCCTCCGCCGTTACCACCTCGCCGATCGCCGCTTTCACCAGCGGCGGGCCACCGAGGAAGATGGTGCCCTGGTTACGGACAATAATGCTTTCATCCGACATGGCCGGGACATAGGCGCCGCCGGCGGTGCAGGAGCCCATCACCACCGCGACCTGCGGTATGCCTTGCGCCGACATATTGGCCTGGTTGTAGAAAATGCGGCCAAAATGCTCGCGGTCGGGGAAGATCTCGTCCTGCTGCGGCAGGAATGCGCCGCCGGAATCGACCAGGTAGATGCAAGGCAACCGGTTGGCTCGCGCGATCTCCTGCGCGCGCAAGTGCTTCTTCACCGTCATCGGGAAGTAGGTGCCGCCCTTCACCGTCGCATCGTTGGCAACGATCACGCATTCCCGCCCGGCGATGCGGCCGATGCCGGTGACGATGCCGGCCGACGGCACCTCGCCCCCGTACAGGCCGTGCGCGGCAAGTTGCGACAATTCGAGGAACGGCGAGAACGGGTCGATCAGCGCCTGCACCCGCTCGCGCGGCAGCAGCTTGTTGCGCCCCAGGTGCCGCTTGCGCGCCGCCTCGCCGCCGCCGAGCTCGGCCTCCGCGACGCGGGCTCGCAGGTCGTCGACCTGGGAGCGCATCGCCGCAGCGTTGGCGGCGAACTCGTCGGAGCGCGGGTCTATGTCGGAGCGAAGGGTGGTCATCGGTTACCCCGCCAACCCGCTCACGCCGTCTCGCTGAACAGCTCGCGGCCGATCAGCATGCGGCGGATCTCGCTGGTGCCGGCGCCGATCTCGTACAGCTTGGCGTCGCGCAACAGCCGCCCGGTCGGGTAGTCGTTGATATAACCGTTGCCGCCGAGCGCCTGGATCGCCTCCAGCGCCATCCAGGTCGCCCGTTCGGCCGCGTAGAGGATCGCGCCCGCGGCGTCCTTGCGCGCCGTCTCACCCCGATCGCAGGCGCGCGCCACTGCGTACACATAGGCCCGGCTGGCGTTCATCGTGGTGTACATGTCGGCGAGCTTGCCCTGCATCAGCTGGAACTCGCCGATCGGCTGGCCGAACTGCTTGCGTTCATGCACGTAGGGCAGCACCGCATCCATGCAAGCCTGCATGATGCCGAGCGGCCCGGCGGCGAGCACGGCGCGTTCGTAGTCGAGCCCGCTCATCAGCACATTGACCCCGCGCCCGACCGCGCCGAGCACGTTCTCCTCTGGCACCTCGCACTCCTCGAACACCAGCTCGCAAGTGTTGGAGCCGCGCATGCCGAGCTTGTCGAGTTTCGGCGCGGTGGAGAACCCCGCAAAACCCTTCTCGATCAGGAACGCGGTGATGCCGCGTGATCCGGCCGCGGGGTCGGTCTTGGCGTAGACCACCAGCACGTCGGCATCGGGCCCGTTGGTGATCCACATCTTCGAGCCGTTGAGCACGAACCGATCGCCCCGCTTGTCGGCGCGGGTGCGCATCCCCACCACGTCC
Organism: Acetobacteraceae bacterium; assembly: GCA_965218045.1. Lineage (GTDB taxonomy): Bacteria > Pseudomonadota > Alphaproteobacteria > Acetobacterales > Acetobacteraceae > CAVRCA01. Next base: position 55,291 of record CBDCJX010000011.1, read on the forward strand.
GACCCCGCTCCCGGCTCGCTCATCGCCAACGCGCCGACATGCTCGCCGGCAATCAGTTTTGGCAGATACCGCCGCTTCTGTGCCTCGCTGCCATTGCGACGGATCTGGTTGACGCAGAGGTTGGAGTGCGCGCCATACGATAGCCCGACCGAAGCGGAGGCGCGGGAGATCTCCTCCATCGCCACCACGTGCTCGAGATAGCCCATCCCGGCGCCGCCGTACTCCTCCTCGACGGTGACGCCGAGCACGCCGAGCTCGCCCATCTTGCGCCACAGATCGGCGGGGAACTCGTTCTCCCGGTCGATCTCGGCGGCGCGCGGCGCGATCTCGGTGGCGGCGAACGCCTCCACCTGGCCGCGCAGCATGTCCGCCGTCTCGCCGAGGTCGAAGTCGAGTCCAGGTAGCCGATTGACGATCGTCACGCCGGCGGGGTCCTGCTATGTTGAATGGCTCGCGTAACGTGGTCCATTCTGCGCCAGGTCCGCCAGGATTGGGAAGGGCGAGGGGAGCACGCATGAACCGGCAGGAACCGAGCTACGCCAGCGGGACATCGGATACGCCGTTGCTGGGCGAGACGATCGGCACCCAGTTCGACCGCACCGTCGCACGCTGGCCCGACCGCCCGGCCCTGATCGTTCGCCAGCAGGCGGTGCGCTGGAGCTGGCGGGAACTCGCCGAGCAGGTGGAAGCCCTCGCCACGGGGCTGCTCGCACTCGGCCTAGCCCCAGGCGACCGGGTCGGGATCTGGTCGCCGAACAATGCCGAATGGACCGTGACCCAGTTCGCGACCGCGAAGGCCGGGCTCATCCTGGTGAACATCAATCCCGCGTACCGGCTGTCCGAGCTGGAATACGCGCTGAACAAGTCGGGCTGCCGCGCGCTGGTCACCGCGACCCGATTCAAGTCGAGCGACTATGTCGGCATGCTCGCCAGCCTGGCGCCGGAAATGGCTCAGGCCGAGCCCGGCCGGCTCGCGGCGGCCAGGCTGCCGGCGCTTTCCGTCGTCATCCAGATCGGCGAGCCAGCCACCCGAGGCGCTGTCCCGTTCGCTGAGGTCGCGAAACTCGGCGGCGCCGCCGAACGTGCGCGCCTCGCGGAGATCGCCGCCGGGTTGCAGTTCGACGATCCGATCAACATCCAGTTCACCTCCGGCACCACGGGCGCGCCAAAGGGGGCGACGCTCACTCACCACAACATTCTCAACAACGGTCTGTTCCTCGGCGGCCGAATGCGCTTCACCGAACAGGACAAGGTGTGCATCCCGGTGCCGCTGTACCACTGCTTCGGCATGGTCATCGGCAACCTGGCCTGCCTGACGCACGGTGCGGCGATGGTCTATCCGGGGGAGGGGTTCGATCCACTCGCGACCTTGCAGACCGTCGCCGAGGAGCGCTGCACGGCGTTGTATGGCGTGCCCACGATGTTCATCGCCGAGCTCCAGCACTCGGAGTTCCACCGCTTCGACCTGACCAGTCTGCGCACCGGCATGATGGCCGGCGCACCTTGTCCCATCGAGGTGATGCGACGCGTGGTGGACCAGATGCACGCAAGCGAGATGACCATCGGCTACGGCATGACCGAGACCAGCCCGGTCAGCACGCAGACCACCACCGATGACGGGCTGGAGGTGCGCGTGTCGTCCGTCGGGCGGGCGCTTCCTCACGTCGAGATCAAGATCATCGACACCGAAGGTCGGGTGGTTCCGCGCGGCACACGCGGCGAGTTCTGCACTCGTGGCTACTCGGTGATGCTAGGCTACTGGAACGATGCCGAACGCACCGCACAGGTGATCGACGCGGCAGGGTGGATGCACACCGGCGACCTCGCCATCATGGACGAGGCGGGCTACTGCAACATCGTCGGCCGCATCAAGGATCTGGTGATCCGGGGTGGCGAGAACGTCTATCCACGCGAGGTGGAGGAGTTCCTCTACGGCCATCCCAAGATCGAGGAAGTGCAGATCTTCGGCGTGCCCGACGAAAGATTCGGCGAGGAGCTGTGCGCCTGGATCAAGCCGCGCGCTGGCGAGACCATGTCGGAGGACGACGTGCGCGCTTACTGCCGTGACCAGATCGCGCACTACAAGATCCCGCGCTACATCCGCTTCGTCGAGGAATTCCCGATGACGGTGACCGGCAAGATGCAGAAATTCCTCATGCGCGAGCGCATGGTCGAGGAGCTGGGCGCGCGCGAATCGGCGACCGCCTGAGCCGAGAGGAAAAGTGATGCCGTACGAAACGATCGACTTCGAGATCAGCGACAACGTCGCGTGGATCCGCCTCAATCGACCCGCCGCGTTCAACGCGGTGAGCCTGAAGATGGCGCACGAGCTGCTCGACATCGCCAATCTGTGCGGCTCCGACCAGCGGGTGCGGGCGGCGGTGCTGACCGGCACCGGCGAGCGCGCGTTCTGTGCCGGTGGCGACGTGACCGATTTCGCCGCCAACCCGGAGCGTATCGAGATCCTGCTCAAGGAGATGACCGCGCCGCTGCACGCCGCCGTGTCGCGCTTCGCCTGGATGCGCGCGCCCTTGATCGCCGCCGTCAACGGCGTCGCCGCCGGCGCAGGGTTGAGCCTGGTCGCCGCCTGCGACCTCGCCATCGCCGTCGAGGGGGCCAAGTTCACCAGCGCCTACACCCAGATCGGCCTGACGCCGGACGGCAGCTCGACCTACTTCCTCAGCCGCATTCTCGGCCGGCGGCGGGCGATGGAGCTGTATCTCACCAATCGCACCCTGACCGCGTCCGAGGCGCTCGACTGGGGGCTGGTCAACCGCGTGGTCCCGGCCGACCAGCTCATGAGCGAGGTCGGCGCGCTGGCGCAACGCCTGGCGCAAGGACCGACCGAGGCTTATGGCGGGGTGAAGAAGCTGCTGTTGCACGCGCCGAACGACACGCTGGAATCGCAGATGGAGCGCGAGACCCGCATGATCGCCCGCTCCGGCGCGACGGCGGACGGTCGCGAGGGCGTGCGAGCCTTCGTCGAGAAGCGCAAGCCGACGTTTCGCGGCGAGTAGCGCAGGGCGGCGCTACAGCATCCGCTGCAGAATGATCTTCTGCACGTCCGAAGTGCCCTCGTAGATCTGGCAGACGCGCTGGTCGCGATAGAACCGCTCCACCGGATAGTCGGCCAGGAAGCCGTATCCACCGAGCGTCTGGATCGCGGCGGTGCAGACCGCCTCGGAGACTTCGGAAGCGAACAGCTTGGCCATGCACGCCGCTTCCAGCGCCGGCTCGCCCGCCGCCTTCAGCCGGGCAGCGTGCAGCACGAGTTGGCGGGCGGCCTCCAGCTTGGTCTTCGCCTCCACCAGCCGGAACCCGACCGCCTGGTGGTCGATGATCGGCTGGCCGAATGCGTTGCGGTCCTTGGCGTAGCCGACCGCGTAGTCCAGCGCCGCGCGCGCCAACCCGACCGCCTGGGCGGCGATGCCGATGCGGCCGGATTCCAGGGTGGAGAGCGCGATCTTGTAGCCCTCGCCCTCGGCACCGATGCGCTGATCCTCGGGCACCTCCATGCCCTCGAACAGCAGCGCGCAGGTCTCCGACGCCTTCTGCCCGAGTTTTTCCTCCTTGCGCGCCACGACGTAGCCCGGTGAGTCCTTGGCGACGATGAACGCCGACAGGCCGCGCTTGCCGGCCGACGGGTCGGTCACCGCGAACAGCACCGTGCTGCCGTGGATGCTGCCACTTGAAATGAACTGCTTGGCGCCGTCGATCACGTAGCGGTCGCCGTGCCTGACCGCGCGGGTGCGCAGGTTGGAGGCATCGGACCCGGCCTGCGGCTCGGTCAGCGCGAACGAGCCGACATGCTCGCCGCTGGCGAGCTTGCGCAGCCAGCGATCCTTCTGCGCGTCGGTGCCGAATTTCTCGACCACGACGCAGGTCGGCGAGTTGTGCACGCTCATCAGGGTGGAGACCGAGCCGTCGCCGGCCGAGATTTCTTCGAGCGCCAGCGCGTAGCTCACCGGATCGATCTCCGAGCCGCCCCATTCGGCCGAGGTGGTCGCGCCGAGGAACCCGAGTTCGCCCAGCTCGCGGATGATCTCGGGCTCGATCGCCCCGGCCTTCTCGCGGGCCGCCGCTCCGGGGGCGAGCCGCTCCTCGGCGAACTTGCGCGCCATGTCGACGATCAACGTGTCGGCGCCGGCGTAGTCCAGCATCGTCCGCTCCCTCTCGGTCCCGATCACGCGAGAGATAGGCCCGGACGGGCGGGAAGTCGACTGTCTCGACAAGGTCTCAAAAGCCTGCAAGGTGACGGGATACTCCCGCCAGCAGTTCTACGAGATTCGCCGCGACTTCCAGGCCTACGGGGCCGATGGCCTCAGCGGCCGGCTACCCGGCCCGCGCGGACCCCCATCCCAATCGAGTGCCCGAACCGGTCGAGCAAGCCATCCTTGACCACGCCCTCTTCCATCCCTGCCGCGGCCCGCTCCGGGTCGCGCAAGAACTTGTCCAGCGGGCCGTTCAGGTCTCTGCCGGCGGCTTGGCGTTTGTTGCCGAGCTATGTCTTTCAGAACCTTGAATAGGCACCGGACTTACCACCATTGTTGGATACGATGACCATGCCTTCGCTTGACACGGCCACCACATTCGATCCCCACATCATGATCGCGGTAAGTCCGCCCGAGATCTGCTCAATTTCATCCTGTGTCAATTCGCGCTCGTCTGGCGTTAGTTCGCGCATCACGTTGGTCGGATTCATCGTTTAGCTCCCTCTACAGGACGGCCACCGGGAAACGTGCCGCACCGGGTAGTCATGGCCGGGAGGGTGACGCTCCATCGCGCGGAACGCTGTCGCTCGGCGGTTCGTACACGGAAGGCGGCTCGATGGCCCGATTTGTTGCATTGGACGCTTCACAAGAGCTGACTTCGATTTGTGTTGTTGACGACACCGGCGCCCGGCTTGGCGTGGCAACCGCCGGTCCGCGTCGGTTCAAGCCCCATGAACGGACATATCTCGACGGCTCATCGGGCTCATCATCGTCGTGTCACAGGCCCAAGTCCCACTCCCAAGTGCAAACCTCGGCTTAGGGATGACTTCCCCTCGTGGCGCGGCAAGTGCCTTCCGCCCAAAATCGTAGACGCGACTGTGCGAGGATGCGCAGATCGTGTGGCGTTTCGGTTTCCTACGAAGGCGCCTGCCGCTTGTACACCCCGTTCTCGACGAAGACCAAGATTGTATCCGCGATGCAACCTTGGTCTCGGCCAGGCTACATCATTCAGAAAGTCGAATAGGTACCGGACTTACCACCATTGCTCGACACCATGACCGTGCCTTCGCTTGAGACGGCCACCACGTTTGATCCCCAAACCATGATCGCGGTAAGTCCGCCCGAGATCTGCCCAATTTCATTCTGTGTTAGTTCGCGCTCATCTGGCGTTAGTTCACGCATCACGTTGACCGGATTCATCGTTTGACTCCTGTAATAGAACGGACACCGATACATGTGCCGCACCGCAACATTGTTTCAAGCTGAGCTTCTGCGCTGTGATCTTTGTCACAGCGACAACTTAGATCCTATTCAGGACCTTCGCACCTTGGATTATTTGCCGGATTGGCCGCTAGATTGAACCCTATCGTTACTCTGCCGCCACCGCGACTGGCCGGGGATCACGCAGCTGCGCGAGCAGCGCCTTGCGGCTCTGCTCGGCGCGCCGCCAGTTCGCAAGCTTGATCGGGCCGAAGCCGCGCACGTGGTCGGGGAGCTCGGCCAAGGCCACGGCAGTGTCCAGAGTGGCCGGGCCCAACGCCGCCAGCACCGCCCGCATGTCCTCGCCATACGCGTCGATCATCGCCCGCTCGATCTTGCGGTCCTCCTGCCAGCCGAACGGATCGAGCGCTGTGCCGCGCAGCGCCTTGCCGTGGCGCAGCACGCGGAACAGCGGCAACGCCAGCCAGCCGGGGATGGCGATCTTGCGCCGCCGACCGGTTGCCGGATCGGTGCGGGTGATCAGCGGTGGTGCCAGATGGAACATCGGCTTTTCGCCGCCCGGATGCTGGGCGGCGGCGTGCAAGCGGGCGACCTCGTACTCGTCCTTGTAGCCCATCACGCGAAACCAGCCCTCCGCCGCGGCGGCGGACAGCTTGCCCGGCTGGCCGAACACCACCGTCTCGCGCGCCACCGCCTCGCCGACCCGAGCGCGATACGTGGCGGCATAGGCGTCGTTCTGATACGCGGCGAGCGAGGCGGCACGGCGGTCGATCATCGTTTGCAGCTCCGGCGGCGCGTCGGCGCGCTGATCGGCCAGAATCTCGTCGACCTTCTCCGGGAACGCGGCGAGGATACGGCCCCATAGGAAGGCGCGCCGATTCAGCGCCACCGCCGCACCGTTCAGCTGGATCGACTGCAGCAGCGCCCGACGACTGATCGGCACCAGCCCGCGCTGCCAGGCGAGCCCCAGCAGCATGGTGTTCATCGCCTGCGCGTTGCCGAACAGGTGCTCGGCCAGGGACGACGCGTGCAGCCAGCTTGGCTGCCCTTGCGGGGTCGCGCGCTCGATGGTGCGGCGATGCAGGCCGGCGTCGATCTTCATCCGCGCGTCGCGCTTGAACCCGGCGGTCATCGCCAGATCAAGGTTGCCGATCACGGCCGCGTCGGGCCGGCAGGTTTCCAGCACGCCAGCGCTGGCGGAGACGGCGAGATCGGCGGCGAGCATGAGGTCGGCTTGGCCGCGCGGGATACGCACCACGTCGAGCTGATCCGCCTCGCCGATCTGCACGTGTGACAACACGGCACCGTTCTTCTGCGCCATGCCGGTGTAGTCGAGCGTCTTGACCACCCTTCCGTCGAGCTGCGCCGCCTGGGCGACGATCTGCCCGGTGGTGACGATGCCGCCGCCGCCGATGCCGGCGAACACGCCGCGCCAGGCCGGTACGCGCTCCGTGATCTCCGGCTCGGCGAGTTTCGCCTCCAGCGTCTGCTCCTGCTTCTGCCAACGCGGGTCGGCTTCCGGCGCGCGCGGCGGGCCGGCGACGGTGACGAAGCTTGGGCAGAAGCCTTTCAGACAGGAGAGATCGACGTTGCAGCTCGTCGGATTGATCCGCCGCTTGCGGCCGAGATCAGTTTCCACCGGCTCAATGGCGATGCAGCTCGATTGCACTGAGCAGTCGCCACAATTCTCGCAGACCTCCTCGTTGATGATCACGCTGCGAGTCGGCTGGGCCATCTTGCCGCGCTTGCGTCGCCGTCGCTTCTCGGTGGCGCAGACCTGGTCGTAGATGATGACCGAGACGCCCTCTTCGTCGCGCAACCGCCGCTGGATCGCATCGAGCGCGTCGCGTTGGTCGCGCGTGGCGCCGTCGGGCAGCGCGTCGGCGCGCGGCAGGCGCTCGGCTTCGTCGGCGACGACGGCGATGTGGGTCACACCCTCGGCGGCGACCTGGGCGGCAATCTGCGTCACGCTGGGGCCGCCCTCGGCCGGCTGGCCGCCGGTCATCGCCACCGCGTCGTTGAATAGGATCTTGAACGTGACATTGGCGCGCGCCGCGACCGCCTGGCGGATCGCCAGCAGGCCGGAGTGCTGATAGGTGCCGTCGCCCATGTTGACGAACACGTGCTTGGTGTCGGTGAACGGGGCGAGGCCGACCCAGGGCATGCCCTCGCCGCCCATGTGGGTGAAGGTGCGGGTCTCGTTGCCTTCCGCCAATGCGAGGAAATGGCAGCCGATCCCGGCGGTGGCGAAGCTGCCTTGCGGCACCTTGGTCGAGGTGCCGTGCGGGCAGCCGGCGCAGAAGGCGGGGCCGCGCCGCAGCAATCCCTCCGGTCGTTCGGCGGCCGAGGCAACCGCCGGTTCGGCCACCTCGATGCCGGCCGCGCGCAGGAACCGCGCCATGCCGGCGGCGACGATCTCCGGCGTGAATTCCATCAGCGGCGTCAGCAGCTTCTCGCCGCCGAGCCCCACCTTGCCGGCGACGGCGGGGCGGCTGTCGGCTGGCAGATGGTACAGGGCGTCGCGCACCTGCCGCTCGACGAAGGAGCGTTTTTCCTCGAGCACGAGCAACGCCCGCTTGCCGCGCGCGAACTGCGCCAAGCCCTCGGTCTCCAGCGGCCAGGACAGGCCGACCTTGTAGACCGCGATACGCGGATCGCCGGCGAGGCCGAGCATGGCCAGCGCGTGCAAGGTGTCGAGGTGCGCCTTGCCCACCGTGACCAAGCCGATCGGCGCGTCGCGTCCCGGCACGACCAGCCGGTCGATCCCATTGGTCCGCACCCAGGCGCCGACCGCGGGCAGGCGCTCGTCGATCACCCGGCGTTCCAGCTCGGCCCGGTCGGCGGGGAACTGCATGGTGTGGTCGATATTCAGCCCATGCGCCGGCAACGCGATGTCGGGGCGGGTGAAGCGCCAGCTCGACGGCACTGCCACCGTCGCGTGCTGCTCGACCACGTCGGCGATGGTCTTCATCGCGATCCACAGCCCGCTGAAGCGCGACAGGGCGATGCCGGCGAGGCCGAAATCGAGGATGTCGGCCACTCCGGCGGGCGCCAGCACCGGCATCATCAGTGCCTCGAACACGTGATCGGTCTGGTGCGGGTAGGTCGAGGACTGCGCCGCGTGGTCGTCACCCGCCACCGCCAGCACGCCGCCGAGGGGCGCTGTGCCGAACATGGTGGCGCAGTGCAGCGCGTCGCCGCTGCGATCCACTCCGGGTCCCTTGGCGTACCAGAGCCCGAACACGCCGTCGTGGCGCTTGCCAGGAAACGCGTCGATCTGCTGCGTGCCGAACAGCATGGTCGCCGCCAGATCCTCGTTGAGCCCGGGCTGGAAGCGGATGTCGTGCTCGCCCAGCAGCTTCTCGCGCCGCCACAGCTCCTGATCGAGGCCGCCCAGCGGCGATCCGCGATAGCCTGACACCAGCCCGGCGGTGTTGTGGCCCGCCGCCCGGTCCAGCTTGCGTTGCTCCAGCAGCACCCGGACCAGCGCGTGGATGCCGCTCAGCAGGATCGGGTTCTCGTATTCGGTGTAGCGACTGTCGAGCGTGAAGCCGTCGGGTCCGAGGCCAATATCCATCTGGCGCGTCTCCGTCCCTGGTCGGGATGCATATGATATGGGGCAAGTCTAACGCCAAGGTGAGCGGCGCGTCCTGTCGGATTCGTCGCCCCTTCGGTGGTAATCTGGCCGGCCGCCTCGCAGGGCATGGCGAAGCGATCCTCGTGGAGTGTTCAGGCAAGATGCAAGACCCGTCCGAGGACGATCCGCAAGCCCTGGCGCGCGCCTGCGCCGAGGCGATGCTGCGGGCCGATCGCGCGACCCACGGCCTCGGCATCGTGCTGGAGGAGGTCGGGCCGGGACACGCGCGGATGTCGATGCCGGTCGCCGACAGCATGGTGAACGGGCATGGCATGTGCCACGGCGGCTTCATCTTCACCCTGGCCGACTCGGCGTTCGCCTTCGCCTGCAACAGCCACGGCGACCGCGCGGTGGCGCAGCACGGCGCGATCAGCTTCATCCGCCCGGCCGAGCGCGGCATGATCCTGGTCGCCACCGCGGTCGAGCGGGTGAGCTTGGGGCGCGGCGGCATCTACGACGTCCGGGTCACCACTGCCGAAGGTATGGTGATCGCCGAGTTTCGCGGCCACTCCCGCACGCTCGGCCAGCGCTTCTTCGGTCAACGCCTCTCGGGTCAGGCGTCGCCGAGCAGGTGAAACACGAGCTCGCGGCGATGCGGCGCTGCGCGGTGCTCGAACAGGTAGATGCCCTGCCAGGTGCCGAGCACCGGCCGCCCATGCTCCACCGGGATGGCGAGCTGGGTCTGGGTCAGGGCGGCGCGGATATGCGCGGGCATGTCGTCCGGTCCCTCGGCGGCGTGGACGTACTCCGCACCCTCCGGGGCCAGCCGACGAAAGAAGGCTTGCAGGTCCGTCCGCACGTCGGGATCGGCGTTCTCCTGGATCAGCAGCGAGGCCGAGGTGTGGCGGCAATAGACGGTGAGCAGGCCGATGCCGCACCGCTGGCCGGCCACCCAGCGAACCACCTCGTCGGTGATCTCCACCAGGCCGGCGCCGCTGGTTCGAACCGTCAGGTGATGGATTGCTTGCGGCATGCGGTTCAGCCGTGGTCGGGGTGGCGGAAGCAACCGGTCAGGTGGTCGTTCACCATGCCGGTGGCCTGCATGAAGGCATAGCAGATCGTCGAGCCGACGAAGCGAAAGCCCCGCTGGCGCAACGCTCGGCTCATCGCGTCGGAGATGGCGGAGCGGGTTGGCACCTCGCTGCGATCGGTCCAGCGATTGAGGATCGGCGCCCCGTCGATGAACGACCAGAGAAACGCGTCCAGGCTCCCGGCCTGCTCGGCGACAGCCAGCGCTGCGCGGGCATTGTCACGCACCGAGAAGATTTTCAGCCGGTTGCGGATCAGATTTGTGTCGGCGAGCCGCTGCTCCAACGCTGCGTCGCTCATCGCGGCGACGGCGGCGGCGTCGAACCCGTGGAACGCCATCCGATAATGGGCCCGCCGTTGCAGCACCAGCCGCCACGACAGACCGGCCTGCGCGCCCTCCAAGGTCAGCATCTCGAACAGCGCCCGATCGCCATGCAGCGGCACACCCCATTCGGCGTCATGGTAGGCGCGCTCCAGTTCGCTTCCCTCGGCCCAACCGCATCGGAGTACGGTCATGGCGGTTCAGAACCGGGGGTGCGGCGGAACAGCAACACAGCGGTTGCAATCCTGGCGCAAGTGAAACCTCTCTCCCTGATAGCGCGTTATGGTCGTAGTGGGGCAGGGCGTTCAACGGCCAAATGTCGTCGCGCCGGCCAAACCAGATAAGTTCCCTACAATCGAACGGAGTAGTCATGTCACGTATTGGTTTTCTGAGCACGGTTGCAGCTGCGGCGCTCGCGCTCGCTGCCGGTCCGGCGTTCGCCCAGGCGAATACCGGGGGTAACGCCCAGGGCGGCGTCCGTACCACCCCCGGAAACGTGAATCCGGAACGCATCGAAAATCCTGCCCCGGGCGCGAAGGTCGGCGCCCCGGAACATCAGGGTATGTCGGACCATCAGGGGATGAGGCACTCGTCGAAAATGCACCACCGATCCTCCATGTCGAGGCACGGGATGAAGGGTGGTGAAGAAGGCGGGATGAAGGGTGGTGAAGAAAGTGGTCGCGCCGGTATGGGCGAACCCAACCAGATGACCACCGAGCAGCTTAACCAACGCAGCCTCTCCTCCATCCAGCAGGGCGGCTCGGGGATGATGTCTGGCGAAAGCGGCCAAGGCGCCATGTCCGGCCACGGCGACTCGATGTCGAGCGGCGGCTCGAGCATGAGCGGCGGCACCGGCTCGTCGAGGTCGAGCGGCCAGCCGATGAAGTGACGCCTGCGGTGGTCCAGCCCGCCTTCCGAGGTGAGTTGGACCACCGGAGTGCATCTATCGCCTACACGTGCGCGATTGGCAGCACAACGTGGAGCGCGAGCAGGATCAGCAGCACCACGAGCAGAACGCGTATCGCGCCGCCGAACAGCCGCAATATTGCCACCAGCAGCAAGATCGCGACCGCGGTCAGGATCACGGGTTGGATGGATCGCTCGACGCCCAGGTGGCTGAGCTGGACTCGTAGCCAGACTTCCACGGCCGCCAGCCCGGCGAGCAGCGCGTCCCCGGCGGCTCGAAACAGCCGCAACAATGCATTGATCGCCTGATCGACCTGATCCAATTCGCACCACGCTCTAATATCTTGCCATTGCTATTCTAGCGTTTTACGCCGGGCTGCTCAGGCGGGGGATAAGTTGCCGTGCCTTGAACGGCCCGCATGGCTGCGCAGCGCCAGCACGGCGATCAGCGCGAAATTGACCAGGTTGGCAAGCACCCCGGCAGCAAAGGCCGGCGCGTAGAAGCCGAAATGGTCGTATAACGCGCCGGCCATCCAGGCGCCGAATGCCATCCCCGACATTCCCGAGAACAGGACCACCGGCACGCGCCAGCTTGCTTCGGTGGCCGGGAACAGCTCGCGGATGGTCAGCACATAGGCCGGGATCAGGCCGGCGAAGCCGAGGCCATAGACTGCCGCGACAGTGAACAGGCCGATCTCGTCCTGAGTGAGCATGAAGGCGCTGAGCGCCAGGGCCTGCGACCCCGATCCGACCAGCAGCGAGGGCAACCCGCCGAACCGGTCGGCGAACCAGCCCCAGAATTGCCGGCTGAGGAAGGCGCAGGCGAGCATCACCGACAGCATCGCGGCACCATGGGAGGCCGGAATGCCGAGATCGGTGCAGAACGCCACGAGATGCCCGTTTGGAATTGCCATCGGCACGCAGCAGAAGAAGGGCGCGGCGGCGAGCAGGACGAAGACGGTGCGCCGTGACAAACCGGTCCTCGCCGGCCCGCGCCCCTCCGGAGACCCGGCTTCCCCGAGGGGGACCGGCTCGGGCGGGGGGCGCAAGAATACCAGCGCGGCTGGCAGAATGACCGCGAGCTCCAGCAGCCCGAAGCAGAGCATGGTCTCGCGGTAGCCGATCGCCGCGATGCCGCGCTGGAACAAGGTGGGCCAGATGATGCCGGCGATGTATTGGCCCGACGAGATCAGCGCCAACGCGCTGCCCCGCCTGCGGTCGAACCAGCGGCTCACATAGATCACCAGCGGCGCGAACAGGGCGGAGTTGCCGAGCAGCCCCATCAGCAGGCCCTGGCCGAGATACAGCGCCCAAACCCCGCCGAGCGAAGCGGTCGCGAGGCCAGCCGCCACCATCGTCGCGCCAAACATGACGACGCGCCGCACGCCGACACGCTCGGCGATCCGGCCCATCACGATGCCGCCCAGGCCGGTGCCGAGCCAAGCCAAGGAAAACGCCAGCGCGGTGACCGAGCGGGGCACGTCGAGCTCGGCCGTGATCGGCTTGAGCGCGACCACGGCGACCAGCGGCGCGCCATAGGAGAAGGTGAGGATGCCGAGTGCCGCGCAGGCGACGACCCAGGATCGGCGGCTTTCGACGCTGTGCGGCTGGTCCTGGGACACGGTTCGTTTCCTCGCCGAGCATCATCCGCGTCCAGCGCCGGAGGCGCAACCCGCGGCGCGCCGGCCGGTGGACGGCCACCTGGGCGGCGGACTAACATCGCGTCCGACGCAACCAATTGGGGAGAGAAGCCGATGCGGGCCGCCGTCTTTCACGAAGCCCACCAGCCGATGACCATCGAGACGCTCGAGGTCGCCAAGCCGAAAGCCCACGAGGTGCTGCTGCGCACCGCCTATGCCGGCCTGTGCCACAGCGATCTGCACTTTCTCGAAGGGCTCTACCCCTATCCCACGCCCTGCGTGCTCGGCCACGAGAGCTCGGCCGTGGTCGAGGCGGTCGGCAGCGAGGTGACCTATGTCAAGCCGGGCGATCGGGTGATCACCTGCCTGTCGGTGTTCTGCGGCACCTGTTCCTATTGCACCACCGGCCATCCCAACCTGTGCGACAACACGGCGGTGAAGCTGCCGCCCGGCGTGGCCAAGCGGCTGTCCTGGCAGGGCAAGCAAGTCAATCAGGCGTTCAATCTCTCCTCCTTCGCCGAGCAGATGCTGGTGCATGAGAACGCCGTGGTGAAGATCGGCGAGGACATCCCGATGGACCGCGCGGCACTGGTGGGCTGCGGCGTCATCACCGGGGTCGGCGCCGTGTTCAAGACCGCGAAAGTCGAGCCGGGGAGCACCGTCGCGGTGTTCGGCTGCGGCGGCATCGGGCTGTCGGCGGTGAACGGCGCGGCGCTCGCCGGGGCCGATCAGGTGATCGCGGTGGATACCGTTTCCTCCAAGCTCGACGTCGCCAAGCAGATGGGGGCCACCGACACGATCAACGCGAGCAATGTCGACCCGGTGGAGGCGTTGCGCGAGATGACCGGGGGCGGGGTGCACTACTCGTTCGAGGCGGTCGGGCTGAAGCGGACCGCCGAGCAGTGCTTCGAGTCGCTGCGTCCGGGCGGCGTGGCGACGATCATCGGCATGGTGCCATACGGCATGAAGATCGAGCTGCATGGCTATGAGTTTCTGAAAGAAAAGAAAATTCAGGGCTCGTCGATGGGCAGCAACGCGTTTCGCGTCGACATGCCTCGGCTGCTGCATATGTGGCAGCAGGGCAAGCTGAAGCTCGATCACCTGATCTCGGGCAACATCAAGCTCGACGAGATCAACGAGGGCTACGCCAAGCTGAAGGCCGGCTCCACCTTGCGCCAGCTCATCGACTTCAACGCCGCCGCCTAGTCAAGTGAACCCTCTCCCCCCGGGGGGAGAGGGCAGGGTGAGGGGGCCTTGCCGACGGGGCGTAACCGGTCCCATATATGCCTCGGCTGGGGTGCCGGCTCGCGCGGGTGGACCGCGCGGGCGCGGCTGAGATCACACCCACTGAACCTGCCTGGATCATGCCAGCGAAGGGAGCCCGCTATCCGCGACCAACCCACCAGTCCCAGTTCCCGTCGCGCGGGCCCGCTTGTCGCGGACCAGCGGGTCGCGATCGTCGGTGGTGGCGCGATCGGCCTGTCAATCGGCTGGCGCCTCGCACAAGCGGGCTGCGCGGTTGACGTGTTCGACGCCGGCACCGCCGGGCGCGGCGCGACCTGGGCCGCCGCCGGCATGTTGGCCGCGGGGATCGAGGCGGAGCCCGGCGAAGCGGCACTCACCACCTTGAACCGGCGCAGCCAGGCGCTGTGGCCCGACTTCGCGGCGGAGCTGGGTGAGGCCAGCGGCGTCGATGTGGCACTGCGGCGGGAGGGCACCTTGTCGGTCGCGCTCACCCGCGATGACGCGGCACAGCTCCGCTTCCATTTCGACTTCCAGCGCTCCCTCGGCATCCCGCTCGAATGGCTGTCCGGCGGCGAAGCGCGGCGGCGCGAACCCTTCTTGCACCCGCACGCTCCGGCGGCGGTGTTCAGCCGGGATGATCACCAGGTCGACAACCGCAAGCTCGCTGAGGCGCTGCCCATCGCGTTGCGCCGCGCCGGCGGGCGGCTGCACGAGAACACGCAGGTGAGCGGGCTCGATCTGGCGGAGGGGCGGGTGGTCGGGCTACGCTGCGGCGACACGATCCACCGGGCCGATGTGGTGGTGCTCGCGGCCGGCGCGTGGTCGCCGCTGCTCGAAGGGCTGCCCGCTGCCGCCCGACCGCCGGTACGTCCGATCAAGGGACAGATGCTGGCACTCGGCATGGACCCGGCGGCGCCATTGCTGCGCCACGTCGTCTGGAGCCCGCGCGTCTACCTGGTGCCGCGCCACGACGGTAGGCTGATCGTCGGCGCCACAACCGAGGAGCGCGGCTTCGACGCGCGGCTGACCGCCGGAGGGATGCTGGCGTTGCTCGAGGGCGCCTGGCGCGTGCTGCCGGGCATCGAGGAGTTGCCGATCCTGGAGAGCTGGGCCGGGTTCCGCCCAGGCTCGCGCGACGACGCGCCGGTGCTCGGGCCGAGCGGCGTCGACGGGCTGGTGCTGGCGACCGGCCACCACCGTAACGGCATCCTGCTCACCCCGGTCACCGCCGACGCCGTAAGCCGCACCATCCTGACCGGCGAGACCGACCCGGCGATCGGCGATTTCGGCCTCGCCCGCTTCGACACCCGCCCTGTCGGCCAGCCCATCGAGGAGCCCGCATGACCGCGCCCACCATCCGCCTCAACGGCGCGCCCCACGCGCTGCCCGGCCGTACCGTCGCCGAGCTGCTGGCCGCGCGCGGCGTCGAGCGGCGGCGCGGCGTGGCGGTGGCGGTGAACGGCGAAGTGGTCCCGGCGCGACACTGGGACGAGCATTGTCTGGCGGACGGCGACGATGTCGAGATCGTCAAGCCGATCGGAGGAGGCTGAGATGAACGTCACCATGACCACAGGTGCCGCGAATGCGCTGGTGATCGCCGACCGGCGCTACGATTCCCGCCTGCTGATGGGCAGCGGCGGCTACCCGAACCACCAGGTCATGCTCGACAGCCTGTTCGCAGCAAAGCCCGCCCTGGTCACGATGGCGGTGCGGCGGCTCAGCCTCGATAGCTATCCCGAGAGCCTGATCGACCTGCTCGGCGAGAAATTTGACCTGCTGCCCAACACCGCCGGCTGTTCCACGGTGAAGGAGGCGGTGCTCACCGCGCAACTCGGGCGCGAGGCGCTGGAGACCAACTGGGTCAAGCTGGAGCTGATCGGCGACCGGGAAACGCTCTACCCGGACGTCGAGCAGCTGCTGCGCGCGACCGAGGAGCTGGTGCGTGACGGCTTCGTGGTGCTGCCGTACTGCAACGAGGACCCGGTGAGCTGCCGCAAGCTGGCCGATGCCGGGGCTGCGGCGGTGATGCCGCTGGGCGCGCCGATCGGCACCGGGCTCGGCATCTGCAACCCGTATGCGATCGAGCATATCTGCCGGATCAGCGCGGTGCCGGTGATCCTCGATGCGGGCATTGGCACGGCGTCGGACGCGGCGCAAGCGATGGAGCTCGGCTGCGACGGCGTGCTGCTCAACACCGCGATCGCCCGGGCGCATGATCCGCGGCTCATGGCGGGCGCGATGCGCGCGGCGGTGGAGGCGGGGCGCGGCGCCCGGCTCGCCGGCCGCATCCCCAAGCGCACGCTGGCCGAGCCCTCAAGCCCAGAACTGGGCCTGATCGGCGGGTGAGGCTCCCGCAGCCGCCGCTGCTGGTCATCACCGACCGGCACCAGGCGGTGCGACCGATCGAGGAAATCGCCGAGGCCGCGTTTTCCGCCGGCTGCCGCTGGCTCAGCTTGCGCGAGAAGGACATGGCGGCCGAACAGCGGCTCAGCCTGCTGCGACGGCTGATCGCGATGGCCCGGCCATGGAACGCGCTGGTGGGCGTGCACGACGACCTCGCCGCCGCCGCACAGACCGGTACCGCGTTGCATTTGCCGGCGGGGGGCTCGGTCGCGGCGGCCCGGCGCGCTTTGCCGCCGGACACGCTGGTCGGGCTCTCGATGCATTCCGGCGACGCGCTGGCGGGGAGCGAGGCGGATTACGTCACCCTCAGCCCGATCCGCGCCACGCGCAGCAAGCCGGGCTACGGTCCGGCGCTCGGCCTGTCTGGCCTGGCCGCCGCCGCCCGCCGCATGGCCGTGCCGCTGATCGCCTTGGGCGGCATCGAAGCCACCGACGTGTCGCCCTGCCTGTCAGCCGGTGCGTCGGGAGTCGCGGTGATGGCCAGCGTCATGCGTGCCGCTGATCCGGCCAACGTAGTCGGCGAATTGCTGCGCGGCTTCGCCGATCTGCCGGGCTTGCAGGCCTAGTCGGAGCCGGCGGGTCACCCGCCGGTGACTAGGAGACCTTGACGCGGAAGTTGCGGTGGCAGCCGCCGCACGCCTTGCCGGTCTGCTGGAATGCGCTGGCGAAGGCGGCTGGGTCGTTCGCCTCGGCGGCCTTGGCCAGCACCGCCGAGGCGCTGACCAAGGTTTCAGCGGCTTTCTCGAAGCCCGCCCGGTCCGACCAGACCGACGGCAACGCCTTGGTATCGTGCCCCTGCTCGGTGCCGGGCGGGAACATAGTGGTCACGTTGCTGGCCCATTTGCCGATTGCCTCGGCGTTCGCCTTGAACGGCTTGACGTCCGTCACCTTGGCGTCGACCGCGCGCTTGATGTCGGCAAAGCCCGCACCCATCAGCGCATACGCCGCTTGCCGGGCCTCGATGATGCCCTCCGCCGGGACCTGCACGGTCTTGGTTTGCGCTTGCACCTGCACCAGACCCACGAGCCCGGCCGTCAACGCCAGTCCAGCTAGAACGAAAGCCCGCATTGGCCACCTCCCGACTATGTTGCACGCCCGCGCCACCATCGGTGACGCGGCTCGCCACGTCAGAGCTTCCCAAGATTTCAGCGCAAAGCCAAGCTTACCTGCCGTCCGACACCGACCGGCGGAGGATCGTGTGCCTGCGCGGCGATCGCAGCGCGTATCTGCGCCAAGCGTTCGGGCGGGAACGGAGCCGAGCGCCGGGACGATAGATCGACATGGATCGAAAGCTGCTCCATCAGCGCCACGCGTTGCATCCGGCCCAACGGGAACGTTGGCTGGAACATCTCCTGCGCGATGTGCAGTCGTTTGGTGTCGACTTGCAGAACCCGGTTGCGGACCAGTACCTCTTCGCCGGCCCGCACCGGACCTTCGATCAGCGTATGGGTCTCCAGGGTGAAGCTGGAAAAGCTGGTCGATTGCCGATACGCCACGCCGATCCCGATCCCGTCGTACAGCAGGTCGATCGCGTGATCGAAGATGACGACGAGATAGGCCGGCGCCAGCGCGCCTGCCGCATCGACCCAATCGGGACGCACGCGCTCCCGAAATTGCAGGTAATCCGTCACGCTCACCCGAACATCATGTCGTTGGTAGGCAAGTATCGCCCAGTTTCGCCACCGGTGAAACCACGCCAGCCAACGCCAGACCGACGATGCGTGATAGGCGCGACGTCATGCGTGTGCTCTGCTTCGAGCTGATGGCGCTCATGTCGATGCTGCCCGGCTGCGGCGCGCTGTTCCCGGTCGCGCGCGACACCGAGCAGCGCCTCGCACGGTTCCCGACCAGCGGGTTGCCGCTGGAAAGCGCGGTGACGATCCGCTGGAACCGCTACGCCGTGCCGTATATCGAGGCGGCCAGCGACCGCGACCTCGCGTTCAGCCTCGGCCTGGTGCATGCGCATCTCCGCGAAGGTCAGCTCGCGTTCGCCAAGCGCATCGTCTACGGCCGCTTGTCGGAAATGGCCGGCCGGTTCGCGCGCGATTTGGATCGCACCTTGCGGATCATCGACTTCCCTGGCGCGGGAGCGGCGATCGAGGCGCGGCTGCCGGCGGAAACCCGTGTTTGGCTGCAGGGCTTCGTCGACGGGCTGAACTGGTATCAGGCGCATGTGCGGCAGAGGCCGCCCGAATACGGCCTGCTCGGCCTCTCGCGCGAGACCTGGTCGGTGCGCGATCTGCTGGCGATCGGTCGGCTCGCCGGCACCGACATCAACTGGTCCACCTATTTCGGGCTGATCGGCGATCGTGACACGCCGGAGTGGCCGACGATCTGGCGGCGCGCGCTGGACGGCGGCGCCGGCGGCGCGGTGAGCTTCGACGCGGCAGACCAGCAGGCGGCCATCGAGAGTTTGCTGCTCGGGTTCAGCCGCTCCGGCAGCAATTGCGTGGTGGTCTCGCCCACGCATAGCGCCACCGGCGGCGCGCTGCTGGCGAGCGACCCGCATTTGCCGCTGGTGCTGCCGAACTTGTGGATACTCGCTGGCGTGCGCTCGCCGTCGTACAACGTGGTCGGCCTGATGCCGGCCGGGCTGCCGATCTTCGGGCTCGGTCGCAGTGCGCAGATGGCGTGGGGCGGCACCAACATGCGCGCCGCCGTCAGCGATCTATACGATGCCTCGCACGAGACGCTGGAGAGTCGCGATGAGCGCCTGCGGGTGCGACTCTGGCCGGGCGAGACGATCACGCTGCGTCGCTCCCGCCTTGGACCAATCTTGTCAGACGCGCCGCAATTCAAGGCGCCCCCAGGTGCCACCATCGCGCTGCGTTGGATGGGGCACGCGCCCAGCGACGAGATCACCGCGTTTCTGAAAGCCTCGCGCGCCGGCACGCCCGACGAGTTCCGCGCCGCGTTCGCCACCTACGCGGTCGGGCCGCAGAACATGCAGTTCGCCGACAGCGCCGGCAATATCGGCCAGATCATGGCGGTATGGCTGCCGCGCCGGCGTTACCGCCGGCCGCCCGACCTCGTGCTCGATCCGCGCGATCCGGCGACGGATTGGGACGGCTACGAGACCTCCGTCGATCTGCCTTGGGCGCTCAATCCGGCGCGCGGCTTTTTTGCTTCGGCGAACAACCCGCCGACCGAAACCGATACGCCGGTCGGGTTCTTTTTCATCACCTCCGAGCGGGTCGAGCGGTTGCAGACCTTGCTCGCCACGAAGCCGAAACTCTCTGTCGAGGATTTGCGCGCGTTGCAGCACGACGTGGTCTCGCCGGCCTCGTTGCGGTTGAAGCAGGCGCTGGTGGGCGCGATCGACGCCGCAGGGCTGGCGCGGGCGCAGCCCCTGTTCATGACGCGGTTGCGCGACTGGAACGGTAGCTACGACGTGGCGAACCCTGGACCGGTCGCGTTCGAGACGCTGCTGTTCCATGTGTTCCACGGTCTCAACAAGACCGAGACGCCGCCGCTACGCGCCGATTGGAGCCAGATCGTCACGTTCTTGCCCGATGCTCTCGCGGCGCTGCCGCCGGCACAGCGCGACGCGTTGCTGCGCACGGCGTTGAGCGCCGCCGCGACAGACGCAAAAAAGTTCTCGACTTGGGGCGACATGCACGTGATGCGCGTGCAATCGGTGCTCGCCAACGTCCCGGTGATCGGCGGGCGGTTCCGCATTGCGGAGTATCCGGTCGGCGGCTCGCGCGAGACGGTGATGAAGACGTTCCACGGCGTGGTGAACCAACGTCACGCGGCGGTCTACGGGTCGCAATCGCGCTTCGTCGCCGACATGTCCGACCCGGACGCGAGCTGGTTCGTGCTGTTCGGCGGCCAGGATGGCTGGCTCGGCAGCGCCAATTTCGCCGATCAGCTGCCGCTCTGGCGCGACGGCGGCACGATCCAGATGCCGCTGACACCGGAAGCAGTGGCGCGCGCGTTTCCGCGCGTGCAACGCTTGCAGCCAGCCGGATGATCGACGCGACACCACTGTTGCGCGCCTATGCGCGTTGGCGCAGCCGAGTGCTTGCGCGCGAGGACGCATCGAAGGCGCAGCGGCAGCAGTTGCAGTATCTCGTCAGCCGGGCCGCCGCGACGCGCTTCGGTCGGGCGCATGGGTTCGCGCGGATTCGTTCGGTTGCGGAGTTCCAAGCGCGAGTTCGGCTGCGCAGCTACGAGGATTTCTGGCGCGAGTTCTTCTCGCCGGTTTTCCCGCATGTCTCGGGCGTGACCTGGCCCGGACGCGTGCCGTATTTCGCGCTCTCCTCCGGCACCAGTAGCGGCGCGACGAAAAACATTCCCGTCACGCGCGCGATGCTGCGCAGCAACCGCCGCGCCGCGCTCGACGTGCTGGTGTATCACCTGCGCAACCGGCCGCGCAGCCGGGTAATGGCGGGCAAGAGTTTTTTGCTCGGCGGCAGCACCGATCTGCGTCGCGAGGCGCCGGGCATACGCAGCGGCGATCTCAGCGGCATCGCGGCGGCGGAGGTGCCGCGCTGGGCGCGGCCGTACACCTACCCGCCGCCCGCGTTGGCGCTGCTCGATGATTGGGATCGCAAGATCGAGTTGCTGGCTCGTCGCTCGCCCGCCGAGCCGATCCGCGCGATCAGCGGCACGCCGAGCTGGTTGCTGCTGTTCTTCGAGCGGCTTGCGGCAACGCGACCAGACCTGCCGCCTCGGCTCGCCAGCTTCTATCCCGAGCTCGAGCTGCTGGTGCATGGCGGGGTGAATTTCTCGCCGTATCGTGCCCAGTTCGACGCCTGGCTCGCCGGCGGTCACGCCGAGCTGCGCGAGGTGTATCCGGCGAGCGAGGGTTTTTGCGCTGTTGCCGATCGCGGGCCGGGGGAGGGGATGCGCCTGATCCTCGACAACGGGCTGTTCTACGAATTTATCCCCGTCGCCGAGCTCGAATCGCCGGAGCCCACGCGGCACTGGATCGGCAATGTGGAGACCGGAATGGACTACGCGCTCGCGCTCAGTTCGTGCGCGGGGCTGTGGTGCTACCTGATCGGCGACGTCGTGCGGCTGGTTGACCGCGCGCCGCCGCGTCTGCTGGTGGTCGGGCGCACCGCGCATTTTCTCTCCGCGTTCGGCGAGCACGTCAGCGGCGGCGAGATCGAGCGCGCGGTGGTCACGGCGGCGGCCTCGATCGGGCGGGAGGTGGCCGAGCTCGCGGCGGGTGCCGAGATGGTGGGCGCGCGGGGCCGCCACGTGCTGGTCGTCGAGTATCGCGGCCCCCGACCCGAGCAGGCCGCGCTGGACGCTTTCGCCCGGGCGCTCGACGAAGGGCTCGCGGCGGCGAACGAGGATTATCGGGCGCATCGGCGGGGCGGGCAGTTGCTGCCGCCGCGCATTGTCGCCACCCCCGGAGGCGCGTTCTCGGACTGGATGCGCGGCCGCGGCCGGCTCGGTGGGCAGAACAAGGTGCCCCGCGTCATCACCGATGCGGCACTGCTCGGTTCTCTCCTGCGTCAAGCCGGGGCATAGTGCGGTCGCGGCGCGGCCCCATATGAAGGACCGAGCATGATGGAGGAGCACAGCATGACGGATCAGGCCAAGCCGGGCCAGGAGCTTGCAACCCTAGGTGGCGGCTGCTTCTGGTGCCTCGAAGCGGTGTACAAGGACCTGGAAGGTGTCCAGTCGGTGATGTCCGGCTATGCCGGCGGCCAGGTGGAGAATCCCAGCTACCGACAGGTTTGCAGCGGTCGCACCGGTCACGCCGAAGTGGTGCAGGTGGCGTTCGACCCGCGGGTTGTCTCCTACGAGGACGTGCTGCGGGTGTTCTTCTCGATCCACGACCCGACCACGCGCGACCGGCAGGGCAACGATGTCGGGTCGCAGTATCGCTCGATCATCCTCACCCACTCGGACGCGCAGCGCGAGGCCGCCGAGGCGGTGAAACGCGAGGTCAGCGAGGCGAAGGTCTGGCCGGCGCCGCTGGTGACCCAGATCGAGCCGCTACAAGTGTTTTACGAGGCCGAGCCGGAGCACCACGACTACTACGCCCGCAATCCGTACACCGGCTATTGCCAGGTGGTGGTGGCGCCAAAAGTGGCGAAGTTCCGCAAAAGCTTCTCCCACCGGTTGAAATCTCGCGCCGCCTGACCCCTCACCCCGGCCCTCTCCCGCAAGGGGAGAGGGAGAAGGAAATACCGCAATGGACCTGAGCTTCACCCAAGAGGAGATCGCCTTTCGCGACGAGGCGCGGCGATTCTTCCGCGAGGAATTTCCCGCCGAGATCCGCGAGAAGGTCGCGGCCGGCCATCACCTCACCAAGGATGAAACGATCCGCGCGCAGCGGGCGCTGAATGCGCGCGGCTGGGCGGTGCCAAACTGGCCGGTGGAGTGGGGCGGGCAGAGCTGGAGCCCGGTGCAGGTCTACATGTATCAGGACGAGATGCAGCAGGCCAACGTGCCGGCGCCGCTCGCCTTCAACACCTCGATGGTCGGGCCGGTGATCGCGCAGTTCGGCAGCGACGAGCAGAAGCAGCGGTTTCTCGCGCGCGCCGCCAATCTCGATGACTGGTGGTGCCAGGGGTTCTCCGAGCCCGGCTCCGGCTCCGACCTCGCCAGCTTGCGCACCAAGGCCGAGCGGCACGGCGACACCTGGGTCATCAACGGCCAGAAGACCTGGACCACCTTGGCGCAACACGCCGACTGGATTTTTTGTCTGTGCCGCACCGATCCGTCGGCGAAGAAGCAGCAGGGCATCTCCTTCATCGTGTTCCCGATGACTTTGAAGGGCATCACGGTGCGCCCGATCCAGACCATCGACGGCGGGCACGAGGTCAACGAGGTGTTCTTCGATGATGTCGAGGTGCCGGCCGAGAACCTGATCGGCGAGGAGAATAAGGGCTGGGATTATGCGAAATTCCTGCTCGGCAACGAGCGCACCGGCATCGCTCGGGTCGGCGCGTCGAAAGCCAAGGTGCAGCGGATCAAGCAGCTCGCAGCACTCGAAACGGTGGGCGAGCGCCCGCTGATCGAGGATACGAAGTTCCGCGAGAAGCTGGCCGCCGTCGAGGTCGAGCTGAAGGCGCTGGAGATGACGCAGCTCCGCGTGGTCGCCGCCGAGCGCAGCTCTGCGAAAGGCAAGCCCAATCCAGCCTCCTCAATCCTCAAGCTGAAGGGCTCGGTGATCCAGCAGCAACTGACCGAGCTGGCGATTGAGGTGGTCGGCCCGTTCGCGATGCCGTACCAGCCGGTCGAGGCCGGCCAGAACGAGCCGGTGATCGGCCCGGACTACGCGACCGAGGCCGCACCCGACTACTTCAACTACCGCAAGGTCTCGATCTACGGCGGCTCGAACGAGATCCAGCGCAACATCGTTGCCAAGGCGATCTTGGGGCTTTGAGCATCGGCAGGCGGGGGGCACATGGACTTTGATCTCACCGAGGAACAGCGGCTGCTCAAGGACAGCGTCGAGCGGCTGGTCACCGATCGCTACGAGTTCGAGGCGCGCAAGAAGATCATGGCGGAGCCGGACGGCTGGAGCCGCGAGATCTGGGCGCAATACGCCGAGCTCGGCATCCTCGGCCTGCCGTTCGAGGAGAAGCATGGCGGTTTCGGCGGCGGGCCGGTCGAGACCGCGATCGTGATGGAGGCGTTCGGTCGCGGCCTCGTGCTGGAACCCTATTTCGCAACCGTGATCCTCGGCGCCGGCCTGGTGCGCGCGGCCGGCGACGAGGCGCTGCAAGGTGCTCTGCTGCCGCAAGTGGCGGCCGGCAAGCTGCTGCTCGCCTTTGCCCATGTCGAGCGGCAGTCGCGCTACAACCTCGCCGACGTCAGTACCACGGCGAAGCGCGACGGCGATTCCTGGGTGCTCGACGGGGCGAAGAGCGTCGTGCTGCACGGCGACGTCGCCGACAAGCTGCTGGTCACCGCGCGGGTCTCCGGGAACCGGCGGGATCGCGACGGCATCGGCCTGTTCCTGGTCGACGCCAACGCGCCGGGCGTGTCGCGGCGCGGCTATCCGACGCAAGACAATCAGCGCGCCGCCGAGGTGACGTTCGCGGGCGCGCAGGCCGAGGCGGTGCTGGGCGAGACCGGTGCCGCGCTGCCGGTGGTCGAACGCGTGGTCGACGAGGCGATCGCCGCGTTGTGCGCCGAGAGCGTGGGGCTGCTCGCCGCGATGCAGGAGCTGACCGTCGAATACATGAAGACCCGCAAGCAGTTCGGCGTCACCATCGGCTCGTTCCAGGCATTGCAACACCGCGCGGTGGACATGTTCGTCTCGGTCGAGCAGGCGCGCAGCATCGCGCTGTTCGCCGGCGTGATGGCCGGCGAGAGCGATCCCGTGGAGCGCGCGCGTGCGATGTCGGCGGCGAAGGTGCAGATCGGCCGCTCGGGCAAGCATGTCGGCGAGGAAGCCGTCCAGCTGCACGGCGGCATCGGCATGACGATGGAGTACAAGGTCGGCCACTACTTCAAGCGGCAGACGATGATCGACCTGCTGTTCGGCACCGCCGACGAACACTTGGCAAAGCTTGCCGCGATGGGCGGGCTGTTCGGGGCGGCGAAGGCGGCTTGATGCCGGATGGCCTCTACGAGCGCGACGCTCTCGCCTGGGCCGAGCGGCAGGCCGATTTGCTGCGCCGGCTGGCGGCGGGCGAGCGCCTCAACGCGCAGGTGGACTGGCCGCACGTGATCGAGGAGGTGCGCGACGTGGGGCTGTCGGAGCTGCGCGCCTGCCAAAGCTTGTTGCAGCAGGCGCTGACCCACCTGATCAAGCTCCACATCCGGCCGGACAGTTCCAGCGTACCGCATTGGCGCGAGGAGGCGGGCACGTTCCTCGACGATGCGGAGCGCCGCTTCACGCCGTCAATGCGGCAACGGATCGACCTGGATCAGCTCTACGCCCGCGCGCTACGCCGGTCGCGCGCAGCGCTCGACGACGCGGAGGGTTTCGGCGCGTTGCTCGAACGCTGCCCGCTCACACTGGACGAACTGCTCGGCGGCGATGTGGCCGTCCTTCTCGGCCCGGAAGGTGATTGACAACCCGTTGCGCTGACGGCGGAGTAGTTGAGACCCCGTTCCCCGAGGGGTGAGCAACGGAGCACCATCAATGGCACTGAACGGCCTCAATCACATCTCCACCCGCCCGAGCGATCTCGAGGCGACCAGGGACTTCTATGTCGACGTGCTCGGCCTCGCCGTTGGCGATCGGCCGACGCTGCCGTTTCCGGGATACTGGCTGTATTGCGGCAAGCAGGCGGTGATCCACCTGATCGGCACCCATCTGGGGGCGCAGGGCGAGCCACCAGCAACCGGT
Organism: Acetobacteraceae bacterium; assembly: GCA_965218045.1. Lineage (GTDB taxonomy): Bacteria > Pseudomonadota > Alphaproteobacteria > Acetobacterales > Acetobacteraceae > CAVRCA01. The sequence goes on from CBDCJX010000011.1 coordinate 81,173, forward strand.
CGGCTCGACCACATCGCCTTCGAGGGCTCCGGCCTCGATGAGATCAAGAGCCGGCTGGCGAAGCACGCGGTGAAATACGACGAGCGGGAGATCGCGTCGGTGAACCTCACTCAGCTCTTCATGCACGATCCCGACGGCGTCGCCGTCGAGATCAACTTCCCGCACACCTGAGCCCGACCCTCCCCCGAGAGGGAGGGTGGAGCAGCGGACCTAGCTCCGTTGCGAGCGGAGTGCTGCGAGCCGGTCGTTCAAGCCGGTCGGCGCCGCCGGCTTGCCGGAGGCTTCGCGCATCGCGGCGGCGATGTTGGCGTCGTCCTGCTCGGGCTTGTCGGGGCGTAGCAGCCTTGCCTTGCTCATCGCGGCGTCGGCCGAGGCGAGGTCCTTGGAAGCCGCGTCCTGCATCGCTTTCAAGGCAACGGTGAGGCTGCTCGTCGTGCTCGCCAGGCCGGCCGCCCGACGTGACGCCTCGGCCTGGCGCTCGGCCTGCTCGCGCTGCTGCTCGGCGCGGCTCATGTCGCGCTGGGCGCGCTCCAGTTCCGAACGCGCCGTCTTCAGCTTGCCGCCGGCCTCCATGTAGGTCTGCTCCAGCATGTCGAGGAAGGATTTCGCATCCTCCGCGTCCTGCTTCTCGCGCTCGATGTCCGACGACATTTGCTCCAGCATTCCGACCAGGGTGCCAAGGCTGCGCTCCAGCTCCGCCTTGCGCTGCGGGTCGGTGGCCGCCGCGACCTGCTGCTGCAGGTGCTCGGCGGCGGCCATCCGCTGATCCGAAAGCGAGGTGATCGCGTCCGCCTCGCGGCGCTCCTTGTCGAAGCTCTGGCGGGCGAGGGCGACCTCGCGGCCCAGCTCGTCGAGATGCTGCTCCATCGTGCGAAGCTCCGCCTCGCTGGCCGATTTGGGGTCCCAACGCACCAGCGCCTCGATGCCGGAGGAGACCGCCTGGTCCATCTTCACGCCGAGCAAGTTACGAACAAACTTGTACATGTGGGTTCTCCTGGTGCAGAGGCCGGCGCCGGGCTGGCGCGGCTCAGGTCGGGATCATGGCCGCCGCGTTCAACAGCGCCACGGCGATTTGCGCCGCGGCGAGGGTGAGAGCGGCGGCGATGTTGCCGCTCTCGATCATGGCGCGAAACCGCCGCAGCACCAGCAACACCAGCGCCAAGGTCACCAGCTGGAGCACCAGCGCGACCACACCCCAGACGACGATGTCGAGGAACGCGGCGGTGGTGGCGAGCAGCGCCGCCAGCGGGATCGCCAGGGCAACGATCGCCCCGGCCAGCACGATGCCCGCGGCGGCATTGCCACGGCCGATCAGGTGGTGCTCGCGAAACGGCGTGATCGCGGTGTAGACCGCCACGCCGACGATCAACAGAACGATGGTGACGAGGAGCTGCGACAGCAGGATCGGCAGCCCCCTGCCGACGGCGTCGACGACCGAAGCCGTCATGCTCTGGTTCCGGTCACGAGACGGTCCTTTCAGCTTTGGAGGGGCACGGAGGGAAGGCTGAGCGAGGCCGGGTTGATGTCGATGCCGGCAAACACTTCGACCCAGGCCCGCCCGGCGTCGTCGACCGCGCAAACCAGGATGTATTCGGTTTGCGGCGCGGGCGGCGCGGCGTCGGTCGGGCCGGCGTAGAGCATCGCGCGCAAGGTGCGGGTGCGCGTGCCTTGCGGGTCCTCGATTGTCTCCTGTTGCAAGCGCGGCGCTACCCGCTGCTGGCCCGGGCTCCAGGCGCGCGGATAGGTCTTGCCGTCCTTGGTCTGGAACACCGGCCAGCCGATCATGCCTTGCGCGGGATCGAGCCAGAAACCCCACTCATCCTGGGTCGCCGGCGTGACCTCGTCGAGTTGCGAGAAGTAGCGGCATTCGTCGGGCGCGCCGCGGCCGCCGAGGTGCAGGGCGAAGAAGCCCTGGCGGCCGGGCAGATAGAGGCGATGCAACGCGACCGGTCCGTCTTGCACCAGCCCGACCGCGGCGACGCTGATCGCGCCCTCGCCCTCGGGCGCCCGCACCTTGGTCGCGTCGGCGGCGAGCAGGAACGGCGTGGGGTCGGCGGGGATTGTCATCCCGACACGCAGCCGCATGGTGTCGCTCCCGCGCAGCGCCGGCGGGGCCGTCACCTTGGCCGCGCCGGCTTGGCGGCGTCGCCACCAGAGGAACGCCAAGCCGCCCACCCCCACCAGCAGCACGATGATGACGGTCCACGACCCGCCGCCCTGCGCTGGCGGCGCGGCGGACTGCTGTGTGGGGTTCGCGATAGGCGGCGGCGCGCCGGGATTGCGCGGCTGATCCTCGATCCGCGCCAGTTGCTGATCGAGCTTGTCGAGCTTGGCCGCGAGCGCCGGATCGTTCTGCGCCTCCCGCTCGGCGTCGCGGCGCCAGTCGGCGTAGCCGGGCGCGTTCTGGTTGTTGTGGAAATAGCGCGCGCTGTTCGCCGAGGAGAGAGTGTTGAGCAGCGTGAACAGCAGCGCGGCGCTGAGCACACCGGAGCCGCCGCTTCCGCCGGCATAGGGCGACGGCGCGTAGGGGGAGGGGGCGTAGGGCCGGCGGGTTGGCGCGGGAAAATAGCCGCCGTTGCCCCAGGTCGAGGGGCGCCGATCGGGCGGCGCGGGTCGGGGCGCCGGGGCTGGCCGCTGCGCGTTGCGGTAGTTGCGGAACGCCTCGCCCGAGGAGCGCCGGTTGATCGCGCGGTCGCCGCCCGACCCGCCGAAGAAGCCGCCCGAGTAGCCGCCTCGGGATGGTCGCGAGTAGCCGCTGCTGCCGCCCACGCTCGGCCGGCGGAAGCTGCCGCCGCCGAAGCCGCCTCCTCTGGAGAAGCCGCCGCCGGGACGCGAGTAGCCGCCGCTGCGCGATGCCTGCGCCTGTGCGGTGCCGGGGCCGAGCAGCCCCGCGACCAGCAACGCGCTCGTCGGCTGTTCCGCGAGCAGCAAGCCGAGCGAGAGGGCCAATCGCGGCAGCCACGCCCACGCCCGCCTCACATGCGGGCGCCCGGATAGCGGCCTTCTCCCAGGTTCCGCCCCGGCCTAGTGTGGCGGCCACGACAACGGGGGGGACGGGGGATGCTCGACCTGGCGGGCAAGGTGGCGCTGATATCGGGAGCCGGCTCGGTCGGTCCCGGCTGGGGCAACGGTCGCGCTACCGCGACCCTGTTCGCCCGGCAAGGTGCCCAGGTGTTCCTGCTTGATCGCGACGCGGCGGCGCTGGAGGAGACAGCGCGTATCATCGCGGGCGAGGGCAATCGCGCCGAGACGCGCGTCTCCGATGCGCTCGACACCGCGTTGGTGCGGGATTCCGTGGCCGCCTGCGTCGATCGCTTCGGCCGCGTCGACATCCTGGTCAACAATGTCGGCGGCTCCGCCCCTGGCGGGCCGGTGGAGATGTCGGAGGAGACCTTCGACCTGCAGATCGACCAAAACCTCAAGACCGCGTTCCTCGGCTGCAAGCATGTGCTGCCGGTAATGGAGCGGCAGGGCAAGGGGTCGATCGTCAACATCGCCTCGGTCGCCGGGTTGCGCGACCATCTCGGCCGCACCCATGTCGGCTACAGCGCCAGCAAGGCCGGCGTGATCCAGCTCTCGCGCTCGACCGCGGTGAAGTACGCTCCGCTCGGCGTGCGGGTTAACACCGTGGTGCCCGGATTGATGAACACGCCGCTGGTGACGCATCGCCTGGCGCGGCAGATCGGCAACAACGACGCCGAGGCGCTGATCGCCGATCGGCACAAGCGCGTGCCGATGGGGCACATGGGCGATGGCTGGGACGTGGCGCACGCCGTGCTGTTCCTCGCCTCCGACGAGGCGCGGTTCATCACCGCGACCGAGATCGTCGTCGATGGCGGCATGATCGCGACAATTCCGTAGGGAGAACGAACCATGACTGAACGCTTCGCACCGCTCACCGAGGAGCGCATGACCGCGGACCAGAAGCGGGTGGCGCAGGGCATCGCCTCCGGCCCGCGCGGCAGCTGGCAACGCGGGCCGTTCAAGGCGTTGCTACGCAGCCCGGAGATCGCCGATCGCATCCAGAAGGTTGGCGAGTTCGTCCGTTTCCAGAGCTCGATCGAGCCGCGGCTGAACGAGCTCGCCATCATCATCTGTGCCCGCAAGTGGACCGCGCAATACGAATGGTACGCGCATCGCAAGCTGGCGCTCGATGCGGGATTGAAACCCGAGATTGCCGACGCCATTGCCGAGGGCAAGCGGCCGGCCAACATGCAGGATGACGAGAATATCGTCTACGACTTCGCGCACCAGCTGCTGCACACCGGCGAGGTGAGCGACGTGGCCTACGCGGCGGTGGTGGAAAAATTCGGCGAGGCGGGCGTGATCGATCTGATCGGCGCCGTCGGCTACTACACGATCGTTTCATTCGCACTGAACGTCGATCGCGTGCCCTTGCCGGCGGACGCGACGCCGCTCAAGCCGCTCTGAACTTTGCCACAAGCAGAGATCGAGCTCACCGATCAGCCGCCGGAGCCCGCGGAGGACGTGATCGGCGGCGGGCTCGACGCCTACAATGAGTCGCAGACCGGGTATCGGGACGCGCGTCCGCTGGCGGCACTGGTGCGCGAAGCGGGCACGGGCGCGCTGCTCGGCGGGATGCTGGGCCGCACCTCGTACGGGTTGCTGTTCATCAACCTCGTCTTTCTCCCCGAGCGCTTGCGCGGCTCCGGCGTCGGCACGGAGCTGTTGCGGCGCGTCGAGGAAGAAGGCCGCCGACGTGGCTGCAAGTCGGGCTTTCTTCTGACGATCAGCTTCCAGGCGCCGGAGTTCTACGCGCGGCATGGCTGGGAGGAGTTCGGGCGTGTGCCGTGCGATCCGCCGGGCACGACTCGCGTATTCTTTCGCAAGTCTTTCGTCTGAGCGAGGCATATTGCCGACCACGTTGGCGCGTGCCAGCGTCTGAAGCAGGCGAGAACTGGAGGGCGATATGCAAGACCTGTTGCCGTTGGCGCAGAAAATCGGCGCGCGCCTAAAGGAGCGTGGCGAGACCGTTGCCATCTTCGAGTCCTCGACCGGAGGGCTGGTTTCGGCGGCCTTGCTGTCGGTGCCGGGTGCGTCGGCCTACTTCCTCGGCGGCGGGGTGATCTACACCCGCAAGGCGCGCGCGGAGATCGCCGGTATCGCTGACGCCGAGATGTCGGGGATGCGCGCGTCCAGCGAGCCGTACGCGCGGCTTCTCGCCCAGCGGGCGCGGGAGAAGCTGGGCGCGACCTGGGGTATCGGCGAGAGCGGCGCCACCGGTCCGACCGGCAACCGCTACGGCGACAAGGCAGGGCATACCTGCTTCGCCATCGCTGGCCCGGCCGAGCAGGCGGTCACCTTGGAGACCGCGAGCGACGATCGGGTGGCGAACATGCGCCGCTTCGCCAAGGACGTGCTCGAGCTGCTGGAGCGTGCCTTGCGGTGATGCCGCCGACCAAGTAGGAGCTCATCAGCGTCGGCGCAACACCAGGCCGGCGGCGGCGAGCATCAGCAGCATTCCGGCGGCGTCGAACAGGGTGACGCGCTCGCCAAGTGCCAGCACGCCGAGCAGCACCGAGATCACCGGGGTGACGAATGCGTAAGTGCCGGTCCGGCTCGCCCCCCAGTCGCGCACCAAAATGAAGTAGATGATGGTGCCGCCGAGCGAGCCGGGGCCGAGCAGGAACAGCCACGACAACCACGCCGGCCAGCCCCAATCGAAGCGCATCGCCGTTGCCGCACCCGGCTCGAACGGCACCGATCCAGCCAGCAACATCAGGCCGCCGAGCAGGTTCGTGGTGGTTGCCACTTGCGCCGGTGGCATCGCGCGCATCAACGGTCGCGCCAACACCGAGCCGAGCGAGTAGCTGAGGCAGCCGACCACGATCCCGCTGGCGCCGAGCAGTTCCCGCCAATCGAGGCCGCCGGTTGCCGCTTTCGGCCCGAACAGCATCAGGATGCCGCAGACGCCCAGCATGATCGCGCCGAGCTGACGCAGGGTGAGCATCTCCTGCCCAAGGGCCACGCCGAACCCAAGCAGCGCGATCGGCGTCAGCGCCGAGCTGATCACCGCCGCGATGCCGCTGTCGACCAGGCGCAACCCGTAATTCTGGATTAGCGCATTCAGCCCGACCATCAGGAACGCGACCAGCGCCAGGCGGCCGATCAGGCGGCGGCTGACGCGATTGTCCTGCCCGCGCCACCAGCGCCAGCCCAGCAGCAGCAGCCCGGCGGCGGTCCAGCGCGTGCCGGAGAAGAAACCCGGCGGCACCGCGCCGGTGCCGACCTTGAGGGCGAGCCAGTTGGAGCCCCAGATCAGGCACATGAGGGCGAACAGCAGGCGCTGCCTCGCTGCGGTCGACACCGCGCTGGTGGTCACCGGCGGATGGGCGATATCGGGATCGGGTGCTGCTTGCCTCGGCTCAGACGTAGTCCCCGGCGACGGTCGCGTCATTGTGCCGATCCGACGCGACCGCGTTGAGCACAACCGAGAGTACCAGGACGACAACCAAGTTCACCGCAACCGAGGAGAGCGCGATGTAGCACGGGAACGTCGTGCCGAAGAGCGGGATCGGGTAGATCGCCGATTTGAAACTCGATGTCGACGCCATCCAGGTGCCGAGCCCGGTGCCGGCCGCCCAGCCGAGCAGCAGCGCCCAGCCATTGAAGAAGCGGGTGTAGAGACCGCCGATCACCGCCGGCGCGATCTGGATGATCCAGACGCCGCCGAGCAGCTGGAGCTGCAACGCGTATGGCAGATCGAGCGCGAAGATGAACACCAGTGCTCCCGCCTTCACCACCAGCGAGGCGATCTTGGCGACCTGGCTCTCCTCGGCGTCGGTGCAGTCGGGTTTTATGAACTCGCGGTAGACGTTGCGGGTGAACAGGTTGGCGGTGGCGATCGACATGATGGCGGCGGGGACCAACGCACCGATCGCGATCGCGGCGAAGGCGATGCCGACGAACCAGCTCGGGAAGGCGGCGAGGAACAGCGCCGGGACGGAGAAGTTGTTGCCGTAGCGCTTGAAGCCAGCGGCGAACTCCGGCATCTGCTGCACGCCCATCGCGATCGCCATGAAGCCGAGCAACGCGAGCAGCCCGAGAACCAGTGAATAGGCGGGCAGGATCGCCGCGTTGCGTCGGATCACTCGTGCGCTGCTCGAGCTCAGCACGCCGGTGATCGCGTGCGGATACAGGAACAACGCCATCGCCGAGCCGAGCGCCAAGGTCGCGTAGGCGCTGTAGGTGCCGAACGTGTTCGGACCTGGTGTGGCGAGCAGTTGCTTGGCCGCCGGCACCTTGGCGAACATCGCGCCATAGCCGCCGAGCTGGATCGGCACGACGATGACCGCGGCGATTACCGTGACGTAGATCAGCAGATCCTTGACGACCGCAATCATCGCCGGGGCGCGCAGGCCGCTCGAATAGGTGAAGGCGGCGAGGATGACGAAGGCGATGATGAGCGGCAGGTCGCCGATCACACCGCCGGTCTCCACACCCATGGCGCCGATGACCACCTCCATGCCGACGAGTTGCAGCGCGATATACGGCATCGTCGCCACTAGACCGGTGATCGCGACCGCCAGCGCCAGCCAGCGATTGCCGAACCGCCCGCGCACGAAATCGGCGGCGGTGACATAGCCGTGCTTGTGCGCGACCGCCCACATGCGCGGAAACACCACGTAGAGAATCGGATAGACCATGATCGTGTACGGCACGGCGAAGAAGCCGATCGCGCCGGCGCCGAACATCAGGGCAGGGACGGCGATGAAGGTGTACGCGGTGTACAGATCGCCGCCGAGCAGAAACCAGGTGACCATGGTGCCGAAGCGGCGCCCGCCCAGGCCCCATTCGTTTAGCTGTCCAAGGTCTCCTCGGCGCCAGCGCGCGGCGTAGAAGCCGAGCCCGGTGACGAACAGGAACAGTGCGACGAAGATGATGAGCGCGGTCCAGTTCATCGCCGTGTCTCTCAGCTCTCGGCTCGGTAGACCAGGAAACAGATCACGGCCGAGAGCAGGATCCAGACGAGCTGGTACCAGTAGAAGAATGGCACGCCGAACAGGCTCGGCTCGATCCGGTTGTATGCCGAGACCCAGAGAACCGCGGCGAATGGCAGCAGCAGAAAAAGTCGACCCCAGCGGACGCGACGCAGCGGCGCTCGATCGGTGCTGATGTCTGCCATGCCCGGCCCTCCTCGTGGCGAGGCATTACGGCAGTTTCATTTTGAGGTAAATGGTCTGATTGAACCCGAGCTACGCCGCGATGCGCTGGGCGAAACGCAGCCGGCGCCGTTGCAGCAAACGCCAGGCGAGCTGCGCCGACACGTCCGAGAGGCGACCGCGCGGTGGCAAGCCGACCGCCTTGAACATCATCCCCATGCCGCGCTCGATATGACGGAAGCGGTACATCGCGATCGCCGGCGCCATGTAGGCGGCGATGCAGCGATCGTGGGCGTATTCCATGTTCTCCGGCTCGTTGCCGCAGTGGAAGGCGAAGGCGAGCTCGTCATCCTCGGTCTCGCCGATGCGACCCGCCGCGATGCGCAAACGACGCAGCACGCCGATGTTCTCGCGCGCCAGATAGCGGCGCATGTGGTCGTAGAACAGCTTGAAGTGGCGGAACTCGTCGGCGGCGATCAGGCGGGAGATGCGTTGCAGCACCGGTTCCGTCGTCGCCTCGGCGAGCGCCGTGTAGTAGCTCGACGTGCCGGTCTCCACCATGCAGCGGGCGATCAGCTCGCCGGTGCGTGAGCCGCGGATCGACGCGCTGGCGCGGACGTTAATCTGAAAGCCCGCTCGATAGCGGGCGAAGGCGGCGGGATAATCCCAGCCGGCATCGGCCAACATCGCCCATCGGCCGAGCGCGTCGCCATGCTGCACTTCCTCAACGGCCCAACTCTCGGCCGCTTGCGCGAAATCGCCGTCGCCGGTGAACACGTTCTTGAGATAGAGCGCATAGTCGGTGCCGTTCCGCTCAACCATCGCAGCGGCCTTGACCAGCGGGATGATGTCGGGATCGACCTTGGCGGGATCGAACCGATCCCAGTCGACGTCGTCAATACGCCAGTGCTTCATGCCTCGATCCGCGTGCTTTGCGACGGCCGCGGGGATGTGCCCGACGCATCGGGCGCCCAACGTCATCAGATTGCCATCGGTTCTGCCGCTTCGAAAGTAAGCTTTCGTGAGGATACCGCAGTAGAAGCGGGCTGATGCAGCCGCGCAACAGGGCCGGTCAGGTAGCTTACATCAGGTCGCCTCGGCGGCCTCGATCATCGCGCGAGCCGATTGCATGCGGTCCATCTGCGCATCCAAGGTCGCCACATCCGTCTTGTCGGCGGCGGCATAGGCCGCTTCGGAGTCGCGCAGACGCTGCTCGGCGACATCGCGCGAGACCTCATTCAGCGGGACGGCCTCGTTGGCGAGCACGGTGCAGCGGTCCGGCGTGATCTCGGCGAAACCGCCGGCGACGAACAGGCGGTTGACCACCTGGCTGCCTTCATAGATGCGGATGGTCCCGCCGCGCAGCATGACGATCATCGGCGAGTGCCCCGGCAACACGCCGAGATCGCCCTCCGCGCCGGGGATCACCACCATGTCGACCGGCCGCGACAGCAGCAGCTTCTCCGGACTGACGATCTCGAGCGCCGTGGGCATCGCGGAAACTCCCTCGGCTCAGGCCGTGGTCTTGAGGGAGTCGGCCTTCTTCACCGCTTCCTCGATGGTGCCGACCATGTAGAACGCCGCCTCCGGCAGATGGTCGTACTCGCCGGCGACGATCGCCTTGAAGCTACGGATCGTGTCGGCGACCGGGACGAAGATGCCGGGCGTGCCGGTGAACACCTCGGCGACGTGGAACGGCTGGCTCAGGAAGCGCTCGATCTTTCGCGCGCGAGCGACCACCAGCTTGTCGTCCTCGGATAGCTCGTCCATGCCGAGAATGGCGATGATGTCCTGCAGCGACTTGTAGGTTTGCAAAACGCGCTGCACCTCGCGGGCGACATTGTAGTGCTCCTCGCCGACGATGCGCGGATCGAGCGATCGGGAGGTCGAATCGAGCGGGTCGACAGCCGGATAGATACCCTTCTCGGAGATCGCCCGCGACAGCACGGTGGTGGCGTCAAGGTGGGCGAAGGACGTCGCGGGGGCGGGATCGGTGAGGTCGTCGGCGGGCACGTAGATCGCCTGCACCGAGGTGATCGAGCCCTTGGTCGTGGAGGTGATGCGCTCCTGCAGCGCGCCCATGTCGGTGGCCAGGGTCGGCTGATAGCCCACTGCCGAGGGAATGCGACCGAGCAGCGCCGACACTTCCGCGCCTGCTTGGGTAAAACGGAAGATGTTGTCGACGAAGAACAGCACGTCCTGGCCTTCCTCGTCGCGGAAATACTCGGCGACGGTGAGGCCGGAGAGGCCGACGCGCGCGCGGGCACCGGGCGGCTCGTTCATCTGCCCGTACACGAGCGCCACTTTCGACCCCTCGGTGGTGTTCTCGCCGAGCTTGATGACGCCGGCGTCGACCATCTCGTGATAGAGGTCGTTGCCCTCGCGCGTGCGCTCGCCGACGCCGGCGAACACCGACACGCCGCCATGCGCCTTGGCGATGTTGTTGATCAGCTCCTGGATCAGCACGGTCTTGCCCACGCCGGCGCCGCCGAACAGGCCGATCTTGCCGCCCTTCAGGTAGGGAGCGAGCAGGTCGACGACCTTGATGCCGGTGACCAGGATCTCGGCCGAGGTGGCCTGCTCGTCAAAGCTCGGCGCTTCACGGTGGATCGGGTAGGTCAGCTTCGCGTTGACCGGACCGCGTTCGTCGATCGGCTCGCCGATCACGTTCATGATGCGGCCGAGGGTCTCGGGACCGACCGGCATCGAGATCGGCGCGCCGGTGTCGACCACCTCCTGGCCGCGCACCATGCCGTCCGTGCTGTCCATCGCGATGCAGCGCACCGTGCGCTCGCCCAGTTCCTGCGCGACCTCCAGCACAAGGGTGTGGTCCTGTAGCTTGGTGTGCAGCGCGTTCTGGATGAACGGCAGGTCACCCTCGAACTGCACGTCGACGACGGCGCCCAGCACCTGCGTCACGCGGCCGACGATATTGCTTGCCATCAGGAAGTCCTCGTGTGTGGATCGTGGGAATCCGCGTTACAGCGCTTCGGCGCCGGAGATGATCTCGATCAGCTCTCGGGTTATGTTGGCCTGGCGCGCGCGGTTGTAGTTCAGGGTCAGCTTCTTGATCATGTCGCCGGCGTTGCGTGTCGCGCTGTCCATCGCGCTCATCTGCGCGCCGAAGAAGCCAGCCGAGCTTTCGAGCTGGGCGCGATAGATCTGGATCGCCAGGTTCTGCGGCAGCAGCCGCGCCAGAATGGTCTCCTCGTCCGGCTCGAACTCGTAGGTGGCGTGCGCGCCTTGTTCGGGCTGCGCGGTCTCGCCTTCTGGCAGCGGCAGCGGCACGAGCTGGGTCTCGGTGACGATCTGCGAAATGACCGAGTGGAAGCGGTTGTAGACGATGGTGGCGACGTCGATCTCGCCCGCCATCAGCATCGTCGTCACCCGTTGCGCGATCTCCTGCGCATCGGTGAACTCGACCCGCTTCTTGCCGGCGTAGCTGAGATCGCCGATCACGTTGTCGGGCATCTCGCGGCGCAGGAAGTCGCGCCCCTTGCGACCGACGGCGAGGATCTTGACGGTCTTGCCGTCCGCTTGCAGTCGGCGGGCCAGATTGCGCGCCGCTCGGCCGATGCTGGAGTTGAACGCGCCGGCGAGGCCGCGGTCACCCGTCACCGCGACGATCAGATGCACACGATCGGCGCCGGTGCCGACCAGCATGCGCGGCGCGGTCGGGCTGCCGCGTGCCGAAGCGGCGAGGGCGGCGAGCACCCGCTCCATGCGCTCGGCGTACGGGCGCGCCGCCTCCGCCTGCTGCTGCGCGCGACGCAGCTTGGAGGCGGCGACCATCTTCATCGCGCTGGTGATCTTCTGTGTCGACTTCACGCTGTTGATGCGCGTGCGCAGGTCTTTCAGGCTTGGCATGGTTTCGGGCTACCGCTCAGGAAACCGAGGTCACGAGAACGACTTGGTGAAATTGTCCATAAAGGCCACCAGCGACTTCTCGGTCTCCGGCTTGATCTCGCGATCGCTGCGGATGGACTCGAGCACCGTCGGCTCGCGCGACTTCAATTCGGACAACATCCGGTTCTCGAATTCGCCGATCCGGCCGATGTCGATGCCGTCGAGATAGCCGCGCGTGCCGGCGAAGATCACCACCACCTGCTCCTCGACCGGCACCGGCTGGAACTGCGGCTGCTTGAGCAGCTCGGTGAGCCGCGCGCCGCGCGCCAGCAGGCGCTGGGTGGAGGCGTCGAGGTCGGAGGCGAACTGCGCGAAGGCCGCCATCTCGCGATACTGCGCGAGCTCCAGCTTGATGCGGCCGGCGACCTGCTTCATCGCCTTGATCTGCGCCGCCGAGCCCACGCGCGAGACGCTGAGACCGACATTCACCGCCGGGCGGATGCCACGGAAGAACAGCTCGGTCTCCAGAAAGATTTGCCCGTCGGTGATGGAGATCACGTTGGTCGGGATGTAGGCGGACACGTCGCCCGCCTGCGTCTCGATCACCGGCAACGCGGTGAGGCTGCCGGCGCCTTCGGCGTCGGACATCTTCGCCGCGCGCTCCAGCAGGCGGGAGTGCAGGTAGAACACGTCGCCCGGATATGCCTCGCGGCCCGGCGGACGACGCAGCAGCAGCGACATCTGGCGATAGGCGACCGCCTGCTTGGAGAGGTCGTCGTAGCAGATCACCGCGTGACGGCCGTTGTCGCGGAAGAACTCGCCCATCGTGCAGCCGGAGTAGGGGGCGAGGAACTGCATCGGCGCCGGGTCGGACGCGGTCGCGGCGACGACGATCGAGTACTGCATCGCCCCGTTCTCTTCCAGCGTGTTGACGAGCTGGGCGACGGTCGAGCGCTTCTGGCCGATCGCGACGTAGATGCAATAGAGCTTCCGGCCCTCGTCGTCGCCGGAGTTGATGTTCCGCTGATTGATGATCGTGTCGATGATCACCGCGGTCTTGCCGGTCTGCCGATCACCGATGATCAGCTCGCGCTGGCCGCGGCCGATCGGGATCAGCGCGTCGATCGCCTTCAAGCCGGTCTGCATCGGCTCATGCACCGACTTGCGCGGGATGATGCCGGGCGCCTTGACCTCGACGCGGCGACGCTCGACGTCGGCCAGCGGCCCCTTGCCGTCGATCGGATTGCCGAGCCCGTCCACCACGCGGCCGAGCAGCCCGTTGCCGACCGGCACCTCCACGATCGCGCCGGTGCGCGAGACGGTGTCGCCCTCGCGGATCTGCCGGTCGTCGCCGAAGATCACCACGCCGACATTGTCGGTCTCGAGATTGAGCGCCATGCCGCGCAGGCCGGCGCTGGGAAACTCCAGCATCTCGCCGGCCATGCAGTTCTGCAACCCGAACACCCGCGCGATGCCGTCGCCGACGCTCAGCACCTGGCCGGTCTCGGCGACGTTGGCCTCGGTGTCGAATGACGCGATCTGCTTGCGCAGGATCTCCGAGATCTCGGCCGGGCGGATCTCCATCAGGCGGCTCCCTTCATGGCGTACTGCAGTCGCTGCAGCCGGGACTTGAGACTGGTGTCGTACAGGCGCGCGCCGATCTTGACGACGAGCCCGCCGAGCAGGTCGGGCTGGACCTCCTCGACAATGTTGACGTTGCTGTAGCCCGCCTCGATCAGGCGCGCACGAAGCTGCTGTCGCTGCACGTCGCTGAGCGGATGCGCCGAGGCGACTTGCGCGGTGATCACGCCGCGCTTGTTCGCCACCAATGCGGCAAAGGCACGCACGATCTCCGGCAGATTGCTCAGCCGCCGATTGGCGGTGACCACGCCGACAAAGTCCTGCACGATCTTGGAGAAGCCCTCGGCGGACAACACCGCGCGCGCTGCGCTGCTCGCCTGGGCAACGCCGATCAGCGGGCTTTCGATCAAGCGGCGGAAATCCGCGCTGGCCTCGATTAGTCGGCCTAGGCCGTCCATCTCGGTGACCGTCGTATCGAGCGCGCGATTCTCGTCGGCATGGGCGTAGAGGGCGGTGGCATAACGGTCGGCCAGGCCACCGCCAGAGGAGATTGTCGTCGCGCCAGACGCCACGGTTCGCGCTTCCATTCCCGCATGATGATGTCGACCACGGCCGACATCGGGGCAGCCGCGCGAATTGCCGGAACCCCGGGCGGGTGGCCAGCGGGGGCGCGTGTAACATGGGGTCTCCCCCCGCGCAACACGGCGGAGTTACAGGAACGAGACCGGATCGACGTCGACATCGATCCGTGCGCCGCGCGTCACCGGGACGCGGGCGAGCCAGTCACGCAGGATCGGCTGCACCGCCACGTCGCGCCGGGTCTTCAGCAGCAGGCGCCGACGGTGCCGGCCACGCAGCAGCGCGAGCGGCGCGGGTGCCGGGCCGAGCACCGTGATCCTCTCGCCGCGCGGTGCGGCGCGGCCGAGATCGCGCGCCAGCGCATCGGCCTGCTCGGCGGTGTCGGCGCTGACGATGAGCGCGGCGAGCCGGCCATAGGGCGGCCAGTGGCCCGGTAGGCGCTGCGCCGCCTCGCGCGCCATGAACGCGGCGAGATCGCCCGCGACCAGGGCCTGCATCACCGGGTGCTCGGGGGAGAAGGTTTGCAGCAGCACGCGGCCAGGCGCCTCGGCCCGCCCGGCCCGCCCGGCCACCTGATGCAGCAGCTGCACCGTGCGCTCCGCCGCCCGGAGATCGCCGCCGGCCAGCCCGAGATCGGCGTCCACCACGCCGACCAGGGTGAGGTGGGGAAAATGCCATCCCTTGGCGACGATCTGGGTGCCGATGATCAGGTCGACCTCGCGCGCCTCGATCGCCCGTGCCGCGGCGGCGGCGGCGTGCGGGCCGGGCATGGTGTCGCTCGCCATCACCAGCCGGCGCGCCTCGGGAAACCGCGCCGTCGCTTCCTCGGTGATCCGCTCCACCCCCGGACCGACCGGCGTGAGGCTGTTGGCCGCGCCGCAAGCGGGGCACTCGGGCGGGATCGGCACGGCGAAGCCGCAATGGTGGCACTGGAGCAAGCGGCGGACCCGGTGCTCGACCAGCCAGGCGGTGCAGTTCGGGCACTCCATGCGGTGGCCGCAATGCCGGCACAGGGTGAGCGGCGCGTAGCCCCGGCGATTGAGGAACAGCATTGCCTGTTCGCCGCGTTGCAGGCTGGCCTCGATGGCCTCGATAAGCGGTGGGGCGAGGAAATGGCCACGCTCCGGCGGATGCTCGCGCAAATCCACCACGGCAACCTCGGGCAGCACCGCGCCGCCATGCCGCGCGGTCAGGGTGCGCCGGCCGTAGCGCCCGGCCTCGACGTTCGCCACCGTCTCCAGGCTGGGCGTGGCGGAGACCAGGATCGCCGGGGCGGCCGACAGCCGCGCCCGCACCACGGCGAGGTCGCGGGCGTGGTACACCACGCCGTCCTCCTGCTTGAACGCGGTCTCGTGCTCCTCGTCGACCACGACGAGGCCAAGGTCGGGGAACGGCAGGAACAGTGCCGAGCGGGCGCCGACCACCGCCCGGGCCTCGCCGGCGGCGACGGCGGCCCAGGTGATGCGCCGGGTGCGCGAGCCGAGATCGGAGTGCCAGATCGCCGGCGCCACCCCGAAACGGCGCTCGAACCGGGTGAGCCACTGCGACGAGAGCGCGATCTCGGGCAGCAGCACCAGGGCCTGCCGTCCGGCGCGCAGGCAGGCGGCGATCGCCTCGAGGTAGACTTCGGTCTTGCCCGAGCCGGTGACGCCGTCGAGCAGGGTGACGGAGAAGGCGTGCGCCTCGACCGCGCGGCACAGTTCGGCGGCGGCGAGCTCCTGCTCGTCGGAGAGCGGCGGGCGGGGGTGGGCCGGATCGGGGATCGCGAAGGCCGGCTCGGTCGGCAGGGTGGCCGGGATCAGCAGCCCGGCTTGCGCCATGCCGCGCACCACGCCCGAGCCGACCCCGGCATTGCGGGCCAGCATCGCGGTGGAGCGGGCGCGGTTGTCGCCGAGCACGTCCAGCACCCGGCGGCGCGCCGGCGTGATCCGTGCGTCGGCGCCCCCGTCGGCCGCCAGCCAGCCGACCACCGGGGCCGGCGCGGCGCTGGACAGCACCCGCAACGCCATCGCCATCACCTCGCCGGGCGGGGCGAGCGTGTACGCGGCGACCCAGTCGATGAACCGACGCGAAGCCTCCGGCAGCGGCGGCGTGTCGAGGATCGCCGCGATCGGCTTGAGCTTGGCATTGGGCACCCGCTCGTCCGACGGGTGATCCCACACCACCCCCACCTCCTCGCGCCGGTTCAGCGGCACCAGCACGACATCGCCGGGAACCGGATCGAGCTCGGGCGGGACGGCGTAGTCGAACGGGCCGGCAAATGGGTAAGGCAGCATGACTGCCAAACGTCGAGCTTGCCTTCTGTCGCCGCCTGCCATTCGATAGGGCGTTCCAACGCGCTGTCGTCTGTCAGGCGTAGCCGGGTTCGACTCCGCGAGGCAATTTAAGGCGCACCAGTCATTTCCGAGCGCGACGACAACCAACCCGAAGGGGCCGCCGATCAGGCGCGGCTGCTGCCCGACATGCGCGCCGCCGCTGAAGTCGCGGCGTTCTTGCGTCGTCATCCCACCTGGCTGGCGGAGAACCCGGACCTGTATCGCGCGCTCACGCCGCCGCGGCGGATGCATGGCGAGAAGCTGGCCGATCACATGGCGGCGATGCTGCACGCCGAGCGTGCCCACGCGGCCGAGATGGCGGCGCAGGCGCACGGCATCCTGGCCGCCGGACGCGCCACGGCGGGGCTGAACGCGCGGGTGCAGGAGGCGGTGCTCGCGTTGATGCGGGCGAGCGACACGCTCGACTGCCTCACCGGGGAAGTGCCGGGCCTGCTCGGCCTCGACGCGGTGGCGCTCTGCGTCGAGGCCGAACTGCCCGGCGCCCGACGACTGCCGGACGGCACGGTGGCCCGCCTGCTCGGCGGCCGCGCCGTGGTGTTCCGCGACGACCCGACGGACGCGTCGCTGTTGCACGCCGAGGCGGCCCGGCTGGCGCGGCACGATGCGCTGGCCTCGGTTCCGCAGATTGGCGTGCCCGCGCTGCTCGCGCTGGTCGCGCGCGAGCGCTGCTTGCTCGAACCCGGCCAAGGCACCGGCGCGCTGGCGTTCCTCGGCCGCGCCGTCGCCGCCGCGCTGGCGCGCGCGGCGTGACCGGCGAGGAAGCGCGCAGGGAGTTCCTGCTCTGGCTCGGCGAGGAGCGGCGCGCCTCGGCGTTGACGGTGGAAGCCTACGGCACCGACATCGCCCAGTTCCTCGGCTTCCTCACCAAGCATCTTGGCGCCGAGCCCGACCTCGCCGCGCTGGCTGGGCTGCGCGCCGCCGATTTCCGCGCCTGGCTCGCCTGGGAGGTGGCGGCGGGGAAGATCAACGCGACCCGGGCGCGGCACCTCTCGGCGGTGCGTGGCCTGTTCCGCTACCTCGCTCGGCGCCACGGCACCGAGAACCCCGCGCTGAGCTTGCTCGCCACGCCGCGAGCTCGCCCGCCGCTGCCGCGCGCGCTCGCGCCCGCCGACGCGCGGACGGTCGCGACCACGATCGGCGAGATGTCCGACCAGGCGGTGATCCAGGCGCGTGACACGGCGCTGTTCACCTTGCTGTACGGCGCCGGGCTGCGCATCGCCGAAGCCTTGGCGCTCGATCGGCGCGAGGCGCCGCTGCCCGGATCGGACACACCGCTGCGCGTCACCGGCAAGGGAGGCAAGCAGCGGCTGGTGCCAGTGCTGCCGGCGGTGCGCGTCGCGATGGCGGCGTGGGTGCGGCACCATCCGCGCCACGAGCCCGAGGCGCCGTTGTTCCTGGGCGCGCGCGGCGGACGGCTCGATCCTGCGGTCGCCCAGCGCACGGTGCGCCAGTTCCGCCGTCTGAACGGATTGCCCGAGCACGCCACGCCGCACGCGCTGCGCCACTCCTTCGCCACCCACCTGCTGGCGGGTGGCGCCGATCTGCGTTCGATCCAGGAACTGTTGGGCCATGCCAGCCTGTCGACAACGCAGCGCTACACCGCGGTCGACGAGACGCGGCTGCTGGCGGTCTGGCGCGCGACGCACCCGAGGGGCGGCGGTTGATGCCAGCTTCCGTATCCGACGACCCTCCCGCTTGCCGCCGCCAGGGTCGGCGACGGGGGGACCAAAGCTGAGAACGGCCGTGGATAGGGCTTTGGGTGTAGGCGCCCAAGATTTTTCTTGCCTACTGGTCGTTTCTCGTTTACGATTCGTTCGTGCAAGTCGTTCTTCCTCTCACCCCACTCGACCGCTTCGCCTTCATCATCGAGGCGTTGTGCCAGGCCGCTGCCGCGCGCAGCGCCAGGCGCTGGATTGCGGTGGCCGTCGCCAACCTGATCTGGATGCGGCTGCGGCGCACCGGCGTGCGGTTCGCCAAGCTGGCCGCCCGGGTCCGCGCGGGCGAGCTCCCGGCCGCCACGCGAGCGTCCCCGTCGGGTGCGTCCGACCAGTCGGCGGAGTCCCGCGCCGACCGCCAAGCGAAGCGGCGCAAGTCGGATGATCCGGCGGATCGTTCGGCCAAGCGCCTGCCGCGCGGCTTTGCCTGGCTGCTTCGGCTGGTGCCGGAGGCGGCGGTCTATGGCAGTCAGCTGAACCATCTGCTGTCCGACCCGGAGATGGTGGCGCTGCTGGAAGCCGCGCCGCAGATGGGCCGGCTGCTGCGCCCGCTCTGTCAGATGCTGGGCATCAGGCTATCCGAACACCCAAGCTTGCTCAGGCGGCGTAGGCGCGCTGCGGCCTTGCTCGCCGTCGCCGACGCACCCGCTGGCGATGTGGCGCCCGCCGACGCTGTCGCGCCCGAGCGAAGGTCCGCCGCGACGCAACGATCCGCCAGGACGCCGCCCGCCGACGGGCTGCTCCCGCCGTTCCGACTTCCCGACGCCCGCCCGGCCGGCGAACCGCCCTGGGCCGAGCGCGCCCGATCGGCCGGACCACCCAAGCCGGTGTGAAGGCGTCGGGCCGACGCACGACCTAATTGTTCCACATTAGCAATTTAATACCAGCCGTTGTTCGAGCGGTTGCCGGGCTGTCGTCGAGCACGGCACGGGGGATACGAACTTGCGGCGGGGTGACTTGCTGGTGAGCTAGAGGTGAGGATACGCGTCCATGCACAGGCTTCTGCGGATTTCGGCGTTCGCCCTTGTGGCGCTAACCGCCGCCTGCGCGCAGCAGGCCACCCTGTCATACGTCCCGACGGCATCGCCTCCGGTGCGATCGGCCATCGGCGCCGTCTCGCAGGTCACCGCCATCGACCAGCGCGGCGAAGCCGACCCGACATGGATCGGCGCGGTCCGAGGTGGCTACGGCAACCCGCTGAAGGTGCTGCACACGAAACAACCGCTGAGCGATGTGGTCAGCGAGGCCGTTCGGCGCGCACTCGCGTCGCGGGGGATGCTGGCGCCGGAGACGAGGGTCGGCCCGGCGCTCAAAGTGACGATCGTGGCGTTCGAAAGCTCGCAATATGTCCGCCGGGAAGCCACGGCCGACTTCGTGATCGAGTTGGTCGATCGTTCGACCGGCCGCGCGATCTATCGGGACGAAGCGCGAGTGAACCCGGTCTCGGGCAGCATCATCGCCTTCGATGTCGGAATCTTTGCCTCCGCCGACGATCTGCGGGCGGTTGCGCAGCAAGCCTTGAGCCAAGCGATCGACCAGCTCTTGAACAAGCCGGAATTCGCCGCCGCGCTGCGGACCGCCGCATAGAGCGCTGGTCCGCGGACCCGTTGCCTATCCCGCGAGGAACCGCGCCGCCGCTTCGCCCAGCACCGACACGCCGAGGGCGAGGTCGGCGTCCTTGGTGTCTTCCGCCCAGTGATGGCTGACGCCGCCGATCGAGGGAACGAACAGCATCGCCGCCGGCATCCGGCGGGCGATCACCTGCGCGTCGTGCCCCGCGCCCGAGGGCATGCGCTGCCAGGCACCCGGCGCGAGGCGCTCCGCCGCCGCCTCGAGTGCCGCCATCAGCGTCGGGTCGCACAAAGCGGGGATGGCGCGCGAGACCGGCTCCAGGGTGGCGGTGCAGCGCTCGCGCCGGTTGCTCTCGCGTACCAGCGCCCGCAATCCGGCCTCCATCCGCTCCAGCACCGGGACAGAGACGTCACGGAACTGGAACAGCACGTCCGCCGATCCGGGGATGATGCTGGGCGCGCCCGGATCGAGCGTGATCCGCCCCGTGGTCCAGGTGCTGCGTTCGCCAGCGATGCGGGGGAATTCCGCGTCGATCGCCGCCAGCAGGCGCACGGCCGCGAGCCCGGCGTCGCGCCGCTCCGCCATGGTGGTGCCGCCGGCGTGGTCCTGCTGGCCCTGCACCTGGATCCGCCACTGCCAGATCGCGACGATGCCGGTGACCACGCCGAGCCGCAGCCCGGCCTGTTCGAGACCGGTGCCCTGCTCGATATGCATCTCCAGGAAACCCCGGTGCCGGCCGGGCTCCAGGGTGAGGCGCTCCCGTCCCGCCAGGCCGGCCGCCGCCAGCGCGTCGCGCAGCTTCGTGCCGTCGCTGCGGTTGCGGCTGCGGTCGATCTCCGCCTCCGGCAGCTCGCCCACGATGGATCGGCTGCCGAGGAAGCCGCCCTCGAAATGCCCCTCCTCGTCGGCGAAGGCGCAGACATCGACCGGCAGCCCGGCCCGGGCAAGCGCCACCCCGGCGACAACACCGAGCGCGCCGTCGAGCCAGCCCGCCTCGCTTTGGCTTTCGATGTGGCTGCCCACCAGCAGATGCGGCCCCGCTCCCTGGTGCCGGCCGTAGACGTTGCCGATCCCGTCGATGCAAGCGTCGAGCCCGCACGCTTCGAGGCGCTCGACCAGCCAGCGGCGGGACTCCATGTCTTGCGGCGAGTAGGTCGGCCGGTGCACGCCGGTGCGGAACCGGCCGATCTCGCGCAACGCGTGGAGGTCACGCAGGAAGGCTTCGGTGTCGATCTCGGCGGTTTTCATCTCGCGTTTGGCACTCCGTGGCCAAGCCCGATTTTGCACCGCCGCATGCGCCCGGCGCAATGACACGAGGGCCGCCGAGTGGGCGAGGCAGCGTCGGAAGCTGACCAGGCCGACACCAGCCTTGCACCTGGGAGAATCCGGCCGGCCCGGGACGTGGCGACCAGGCCGGCATACAATTGTCTAAGTATTCGACATACCATTGTTCCACAAAGACGGGACTTGCTAATAGTTTGGTCGGTAATATTTACAAATTTCCATGAATACAATGGCAAAATCGGCGAAACCTATTGAAAATAAAGCCATTAATTTCTGGCATGATTTGTGCTTTGCGGCGGTTGGTGTTAACCTTTGGTAAAGAAAGCAAAACCCGTGCTCCGCAGCAAGCTTCTCGCCACCGCCATCGCGACGCCTATCGCGCTCGCCTCGTTTGCCGCCAACGCGCTCCCGGTCACATTCAGCTCGAACGGTTCGTTTGCCAACCCGACCGGCTGCTCGGCCCATTCTCCCGCCTGCACGGTGCAGCAGAACGGGAACCGCCTGATCCTGGGAACCAGCACCTTCTTCGTCTTCCCCACGACCCCCTACAGCACGCTCACGGCTGTCGACATCGGAACCACCAGTACCACGACGCCGCAGAACGACTTCCGCATCGGCGAGATAGACTGGGTGAATGTGCCCACAACCAATACCGACCCGAACTTCAACGACACGTATAGTCTCACGCTCAACTTCACCGCGCCGGGCGTGACCTCGGCCACCACCTCGGTCAACCTGAACATCCGGCAGCCGACAAACCCGCCGGGTGACAGCATCACGCAGCTATTGTTGAATGCCCTGGACCCTCTCGAGATCACCTTTGCCGGCCTGCAGGTGTCGGACGTGAAGTTCGTGCTGGGCAGTGCCGGGCCGAAGGGCAGCACCTTCAATCCCGTCACCGGCCACTGGTACAATCCCGAAAACAACACCGCCAAGTTGTATATCACCGCCGACTTCACGGCAGTGCCCGAGCCTGCCTCGCTTGCTCTGCTCGGCTTCGGTACGCTTGCGCTGGGAATGGTCCACCGGCGGCGGACGCAATCCTGATCCGGAACCTGAGACGGTCCGATCCGAGCTGCTGTTGGACCGCTTTCCCGGTGTGGGAGAAACCCGCCCGCTGAGACCGATCAGTTCTCCGGCTTGGTCGGAGAATTGATCGGCAGGCGGGTGGGGCAGCGTCACGAGCTGACGAGGCCCGATACCAACCTCGCGTCACGGCTGCCCGGGAACACCGCGTTGTCCAGCGCACGTCGCTCGAGGCCGAGATGCTCGGCGAGCACGCCCTTGAACACGCCGCGTATGTCGAGCGTGGCGGCGAGGTCGCGGCCTTCGAACAGGCTCGGCGGTGCGAGGCTCGGCCAGTCGCCGATCAGACCGCCGGCCCGCAGCGCGCCGCCGGCAAGGATCAGGGCGGCGGCGGTGCCGTGGTCGGTGCCGCCCGTGCCGTTGACCCGCGCGGTGCGGCCGAACTCGGTGACGGCGATCGACACCGTTTGCCGCCACTGATTGCCGAGGCCGGCGCGCAGGCCGGCGACGCTCTGGTCGAGCACGCCGAGGCGGCTGGCGAGCAGTCCCTCGGCGGCGCCCTGGCCGGCGTGAGTGTCGAAGCCGGTGAGGCTCAGCACGGCGATGGACGGGCCATCGGGGGCGGCCAGCAGCCTGCCCGCCGTCTCGGCGATGCCGCGCGCGCCGCGGCCACGCGCGCCAGGGCCGGGCGCCTCGCCGCCCAGCGCGTCGGCGCGCGCTTGCGTGGCCAGTCCCGCCGCCAGCGCCGCGCCGAGCGCGGTGTGGGGGCCGTAGAGGTCTTGCAGCGCGGCGGCGAGCCGGGTGGTGTCGTCGTCCAGGCGCGCGCCCGGGCTCCAGCTCTCGGTCCGCACCGGCCCGCTGAGGATCAACGGCGCTTGCGACCCGACCGAGAGCGCGGTGACAGGCTTGGGCGCGCCCATCGCGGCGAGGGCGCGATTGAGCCAGCCGGTGGTCGCGGGGGTGAGCTGATCGCCGCCGGTCTCCAGCAGGTCCTGCGCCTCGAAATGGCTGCGGATGTGGTGCGGCAGCGCGACCGCCGGGGCAAGCCGCGCCTGACCGGACCGGGCCAGCGCGTGGATCGTCGCCAGCTTCGGGTGCAGGCCGAAAGTGCCATCCAGCGGCAAGGCAGCCTCGGCGGCAATGGCGATCGGGCCACGCAGGGCCGGGTAGGCGGCGTCCCCGATAGGGGGTGCCACGGACAGCCCGTCCATGCCGCCACGGCAGACGATCACCACGAGCTTGCGCGCGGCTTGCGCCGGATCGGCCAACACCCTCGCGCCACCCATGAAGGTCAGCGAGAGCCCGGCGCCGAGGCGCAGGACGTCGCGGCGGGCGAGGGCGGGGCGATACGGGGGCGGGGGCGGGATCATCGGTGCTGGAACTCGGGGGCCATGAGCAGGAGGGCGAAGGCGTCCGGCCGGGTTTGTGCGCGCGCGATCGCCCGCGCCGCCGCTGGCGTGAGGCGCGCGCCGAGCACCAAGCGCGCCGCTTCCACTGGGTCGACCGCCGACGCGTGGGCATTGGCGGTGTCGAGCGCCCAGGTGAGCCGCTTGATCAGCGCATCGGACGTGCCCCAGGTGGCGCCCGCGTCCGACCAGCCGTTCGGCTGCGGCGCGGCGAACGGGCGCATTCCCATATCGGCCAGCGGGCCGATCGCATCGCGCCGCGCCGGGCCGGGCTGCCGGTCCATCGCGCGCCAGCCGGAGACGATGAACTCGTAGGGCGTCTTCAGCTTGGCCGGATCGGGTTGCCACGCCTCGGGGGCGGCGATCAGCGCCGCCGCGACCCGCGCGAGATCGCCGTCGCTGGCCCGCCAGGCGCCTGCCAGGCGGTCGACCAGCGCCGGCGGCGGCGCGTCCGACACGACATGGGCGGCGAGCTTGCGCGCGAGGTGGCGTGCGGTGGCCGGGTGCGCCGCGAGGTCGGCCAGGACGGCACGCGCCTGCTCGGCCTCCTCGCCGGGGTAGCGGCGGCCCATGATCGTGCGCGGCCCCGGCTGGTGGAAATCGGTGCGGAACAGCGTCGCGCCGAGCCGGCCGTCGTCGCGTTCGCCGGCGATCGAGTAGCCGGTGAGCGCCCGGGCGAACTCGGTCACATCGGCCTGGGTGTAGCCCGCGTCCGCACCCACGGTGTGCAACTCCAACACCTCGCGCGCCAGATTCTCGTTCAGCCCGCGCTTACGGCGCTGCCCGACGGCGCTGTCCGGCCCGGCCGAACGCGCCTGGTCGAGGTAGTGCAGCATCGCCGGGTGGGTGACGGCGGCGACCAGCAGGTCCTCGAAGCGGCCGAACACGCGGGGGCGGATCGCCTCGCGCTCGAACACCGGCGCGAGGATCTGCGTCGCCTCGTCCTTGCCGCCGACGGTGAAGTGGTTGCACCAGAACAGCGCCCAGCGCTCGCGAAACCCGGCCGGCGTGGTGGTGGCGAGCTGGATGCGGGCCAGGGTCTCGGTCCGCACCGCGTCGGTGAGCGGTCGTTTCGCCTCCCGACGCGCCGCGCGGAACTCGGTTTGCGCATCGGCGGACGCGGCGGCGGGGAGGCCCGTCGCTCGCAAGCCGAGATCGGCGCGCACCGCGCGGACCTGCCGGCGGAAGTCGGCCAGCGCGGCCAGGCGGTCCTGCGCCGTGGGCCAATCCCCGTGCGGCTGGTCGGCGCCCGAGCGGCGGATCTGGGCGGTGAGCCAGCCGCGCGGGTCGGCGGCGGCATCGCTCAGTTCACCCGGTCGCGCCCCGAGGCCGAAGCGGGTCACCGCGACGGCGGCCTCCGCGGTCAAGCTCAGCGCCAGTGCCCAGGGACCCAGAAGCCACGCCAGTTGGTGTGGCCCCGCACCCAGCGCCGGTAGGGTCGCGCCACGACCACGGGCGGCCGCGCGACGATGACGGGCGGGGGTGCCACCGCCACCACCCGGGGCGGCGGCGCGACCAGGACCGGCGGGGGAACCACCACGACGCCGCGCCGCCACCGCCCCTCTGGCACCCATTCGGCTTGGGCGGCACTCGCCAGCAGGACGGGGCCGGCGACGGCGAGTGTCACGGCGCCATACAGCCCGACGCCGGTCGCGAGTGATCGCAGAGCCGAGACGTTTATCACGCTCCCACTCCTCTCACGTGTGTTGAAAAACACACTACTACCAATAGTAGTAGTGGTGAGGACGATAATATCGACCATGAACTGGGACGATCACACAGCCGCTCAAAACCAGCAACAGCGTGAAAGCCGCGGTGACGCGAAGCACGCGTCGTTTGGTTTTCATGGTGGCTATTCCCCTCGAACATGAAGCGGCAAGCGCCTCACCATGAGATAGCTTTGCTGCCTCGGCGGTTCACTTGGGATCGGGAAACAAAGTGTAACGCCGCCTTCGGCGCTACACTGGCAAGCTGCGCTACACTGGCAACGTCACCGTCGCCGCCAGGCCGCCCTCGGGCCGATTGGCGAGGATGACATCGCCGCCATGCGCGCGCAGGACGTTGCGCGCGATCGGCAGACCGAGCCCGGTGCCGCCGGTCTTGCGGCTGCGGCTGGTCTCGACGCGGTGGAACGGCTCGAAGACGCGTTCGAGCTGGTCGGGCGGCAGGCCGAGGCCGCTATCCTCGACGCGCACGATCACCGTGCCGCCCGGCGGTCTCGCGTTGGGCGCTCGCAGTGTGACGTGCGCGCTGCCGCCATAGGCGAGCGCGTTGCCGACCAGGTTGGCAAAGGCGCGTTTCAGCGCCACCGAGCGCGCCCGCACGGTGAAGTGCTCCGGCCCTGCATAGGCGAGGTGCGCGCCGCTGCCCGGCCTTGCGTCCGCCGCTTCGTCCAGCACGGTGCGCAGCAGCACGGCGAGGTCGAGGGCCACCGGCGGCTCGTTGGACACCGTATCGCGGCCGAAGGCGAGGGTCGCGGCGACCAGGCGCTCGAGCTCGTCGAGATCGGCCAGCATCTTGTGGCGCTGGTCCGCGTCCTGCATCCACTCGGCCCGCAGTTTCAGGCGCGTGATCGGCGTGCGCAGGTCGTGGCCGATCGCGGTGAGCAGGAAGGTGCGGTCGTCGACGAAGCGGCGGATACGCGCGGCCATGGTGTTGAACGCCCTGGCGGCGCTGGCGACCTCCACCGGTCCCGCCTCCGGCAAGGCCGGCGCGTTCACGTCCCGCCCGAGGCGCTCGGCCGCGGCGGCGAGGTCGCGCACCGGCGCCATCAGCCGCCGCACCGCCCACCAGGCCAGCGCGGCGGCGGCGGCGGTCATCAGCAGGAACGCGGCAAGGAACGTGCGGGAGTGCCAGGGTCGTGGCGGCGGCACGGCAACGTGGAGGGTGACCCAGCGCGCGTCGGGCAGACGCAAGCCCACGATGATGCGCTGCTCGGTGAAGCCGCCACGGATCGCGACCTCCCGCGGGCGCAGGGCCGCCGCAATGGCGCCGAAGCGGAGAAACGGGCGGATCAGCTGCTGGGTGTCGGGCGGCGCCGGCCCGAGCTCGGCGCGCGGCGATGCGGCGTCAAGGCTGACCTCGATGTCCGGCCCGGCGTCGATCCGCTCGACCACCAGCGGCCACTGCTCGGCCGGCGCGGCGACGAGGGAGCCGTACAGGCCGACCACACGCCGGCCGAGATCCCGCCCTGCGGCGAGCCGTTGCAGCTTCACCCGGTCGAGCGCGTGGATCAGCAGCCCGCCGCCTTGCACGCAAGCCAGGCCGAGCAGCAGCACGAGCATGGTGCGCGCCGCGAGGCTGCGCGGCCACGGCCGCCAGCCCTGCCGGCGCGTCATCCGCGTTCGACCGGACAGGCCAGCACGTAGCCGCCGCCGCGCACCGTCTTGATAATCTGCGCGTTGTGGCGGTCGTCCTCGAGCTTGCGTCGCAGGCGGGCGACGGCGACGTCGATCGTGCGGTCGAACGGCCCGGCCTGGCGCCCGCGTAGCAGGTCGAGCAGCATGTCGCGGGTGAGCACGCGCTGCGGGCGCTCCAGCATCGCCGCGAGCAGGTCATATTCGCCGCCGGTGAGCGGGGTCTCCACGCCGGCCGGGCTCAGCAGGCGACGCCGTGCCGGCTCCAGGGTCCAGCCGGCGAAGCAGAAGACCTGGTGCGCTGCCGCGGCGCCGCGCGGCGGTCGCTCACCCGTCCGGCGCAGCACGGCGCGGATGCGCGACAGCAGCTCGCGCGGGCTGAACGGTTTTGCGACATAGTCGTCCGCCCCGAGGTCGAGGCCGGCGACCCGGTCGACTTCCTCGCCCATCGCGGTCAGCATGATGATGCCGACATCGGACTGGCCGCGCAGCCAGCGCGCCAGTTCGAGCCCGTTTTCGCCGGGCAGCATCAGGTCGAGGATGACGAGCTGGTAGTATCCGGCCGGCCAGGCGCGGCGCAGTTCGCGTCCGTCGCGCGCGGTGGTGACGCGCAATCCTTCGCGCTCCAGGAAGCCGGCCAGCAGGTCACGGATTTCGCGGTCGTCGTCGACGATCAGGATGTGCGGCGCGGCTTCCATGACCCGGAGCATACCGCGGCTTGGCTGACTAGCTTCCCCGCGGTCATCCAGCCTGTGCCTCCGTATGCGGCTCGAGCGCTTGCCGAGGCGTCAGAACGACTTGGGCAATCCGGCCTGCTTCAGCACCTCATTGGTGTTCAACGTCTTGCCCGTGGTAGGCACGGTTGAGCCGCAACAGCAGGGGGACAGTCTCCCGGAGATCGGCAAGCAATCCCTCGATCGTCTCCGATTCAGCGACCAATCCGTCGACGTCGGTGCTCTCCGCCCACCAGACTTCAGCCTCCGCGTCTCAATGGGCCTGAACCTCGACACTTGGCATCGCGCACTCCCTTTGACCAGTCTTGCAGGCCACAGGCGATCGCCCACGGAGGGTCTAGCGCCCGCAGGGTATCCGCTAGACCGGGACTTTTTCCACGACTTCGCCGAGGACAATCGACAGCACAAGCAACGATGCTACATAGAGCCGGGATGACTGGAACAATGCCAGAACCATTCGCCGGCTGGTTCGCTCGGCGCGGCTGGGTGCCCCGGCCGCACCAGCTCGCGATGGTGGAGGCCGCGCGCGCCGGCGAAAGCGTGCTGCTGATCGCGCCGACCGGCGGTGGGAAAACCCTCGCCGGCTTCCTGCCGAGCCTGGTCGAGCTGCACGCCGCGCCGCGCGCCGGCATCCACACGCTCTATGTCAGCCCGCTGAAAGCGCTGGCGACCGACATCGCGCGCAACCTCGCCACGCCGATCGAGCAGATGCGGCTCGCGGTCTCGATCGAGACCCGCACCGGCGACACTCCGGCCAATCGCCGCGCCCGGCAGCGCGAGGCGCCGCCCAACCTGCTGCTGACCACGCCCGAGAGCCTGGCGATCCTGCTCTCGCTGCCCGACGCCGCCACGCTGTTCGCCGGGCTGGCGACGGTGGTGATCGACGAGGTGCACGCGCTCGCCGGCACCAAACGCGGCGACCAGCTAGCCCTCTGCCTCGCCCGGCTCGCCCGCCTCGCCCCCGCCGCGCGGCGGGTCGGGCTGTCGGCGACGGTGGCGCACCCCGACGCGATCGCCGCCTATGTGGGTGCGGCGCGGCGGATCGAGGTGGCCGACGGCGCGCCGCCCGAGATCGACATGATGCTGCCCGCCGGGCGGCTCTCCTGGTCGGGCCATATGGGGCTGGAAGCCGCGCCGGAGATCCTCGCCCGCATCCGCGCCGCCAGCATGACCATCGTGTTCGTCAACACCCGCGCCCAGGCGGAGCTGATGTTCCAGGCGCTGTGGAAGCTCAACGAGGAGACGCTGCCGATCGGGCTGCATCACGGCAGCCTCGAAGTGTCGCAACGCCGCAAGGTCGAGGCGGCGATGGCGGCGGGCGTGTTGCGCGCGGTGATCGCGACCTCCTCGCTCGATCTCGGCATCGACTGGGGCGGGGTCGACCAGGTGATGCAGATCGGCGCGCCGAAAGGCACCTCGCGGCTGCTGCAACGGGTCGGGCGCGCCAACCATCGGATGGACGAGGCGAGCCGCGCGGTGCTGGTGCCGGCCAACCGTTTCGAGGTGCTGGAATGCGAGGCGGCGATGCTCGGTGTCGCGGCACGCGAGCTCGACGGCGACCCGCCGCGTCCGGGCGGGCTGGATGTGCTGGCGCAACACCTGCTCGGCATGGCGTGCGCGGCACCGTTCCACCCCGACGCGATGTACGAGGAGGTCAACAGCGCGGCGCCATACGCCACACTTACAAGACGCGACTTCGACGACGTGCTGCGCTTCGTCGAGGACGGCGGCTACGCGCTGGCGGCGTACGAACGGTGGCGAAAACTGTTTCGTGACAGCGAGGGCCGCGTGCACGTGCGCTCGCAGCGCGTGGTGCGGCAGTACCGCATGAACATCGGCACCATCGTCGAAGCGCCGCTGCTGAAAATCCGCCTGGTGGCCGGCAAACGCGGCTTCGGCCCGGTGCTCGGCGAAGTGGAGGAATACTTCGTCAACATGCTCACTCCGGGCGATACCTTCATGTTCGCCGGCCGGCTGCTGCGCTTCGTGCGGCTGCGCGAGATGGTGGTCGAGGTCGCCGAGGGGGGCACGGGCGAGCCGATGGTGCCGGCCTATGCGGGTGCGCGGATGCCGCTCACCACCAATCTCGCCGATCGTGTTCGCGCCTTGCTGCAACGGCCCGAGGACTGGCACCTGTTTCCCGAGCCGGTGCGTGAGTGGTTGCGTCTGCAACGAGCCAACTCGCGCCTGCCGGGCCGCGCCGATCTGCTGGTCGAGACGTTCCCGCGCGGTGACCGCTGGTATCTCGTCGCCTACTGCTTCGAGGGCCGCAACGCGCACCAGACCTTGGGCATGCTGGTTACCCGGCGCATGGAGCGGTTCGGCATGGCCCCGCTCGGCTTCGTCGCGACCGACTACGTGCTCGGCTGCTGGTCGGCCAACCAGCCGACCGATGTTTCGCGCTTGTTCGAGCAGGACATGCTCGGCGACGATCTCGAGGCGTGGATGGCGGAGAGCTCGATGCTGCGCCGCACGTTTCGCAACGTGGCGGTGATCGCCGGGCTGATCGAGCGGCATCATCCCGGCATGGAGAAATCGCGCAAGCAGGTGACGGTGAACAGCGATCTGATCTACGACGTGCTGCGCCGTCACCAGCCCGACCACATCCTGCTGCGCGCCACCCAGGCGGATGCCGGCGGCGGGTTGACCGATCTGTCGCGCATCGCCGCGATGCTGGCGCGGGTGAAGGGGCGGATCGTGCACATGGCGCTGTCGCGGGTGTCGCCCTTGGCGGTGCCGGTGCTGCTGGATATCGGTCGCGAGAGCGTGCGCACCGGGCAGGACGAGGACGCGCTGCTTGCTGAAGCGGAGGCGGCGCTGGTGGCGGAGGCCACCGGCGAGGCCGAGCCGCCGCCGCGCGTGCCGGCGGTGCATCGGCGCAACGCCGCGATCATGCGGCGCAACGGGCGCGGTCGTGGCACCGCGCAGGGCTCGTTGTCGTTCGGTGGGCGTAGCGCGTGAAGGCTGTGCTCGCATGACCGCCGCCCCTGTGCATCTGGCGGGCGAGCGGCTGATGCTCGATCCGGCCGGCGCGCTGGTCTGGCCGGAGACGCGGCTGCTCGCGGTGTCCGACCTGCATCTGGAAAAAGGCTCGTCGCTGGCGCGGCGGGGCATGCTGCTGCCGCCGTGGGACACACGCGCGACGATCGATCGGCTGATCCTGCTGCTGCGCCGCTGGCAGCCGCGCGTCGTGGTCGCACTCGGCGACAGTTTCCACGATCGCGACGGCGCGACGCGGCTGCCGCCGGGCGAGCTCGCCCGGCTTGCCAACCTTACCGAGCGGGCACGTTTCGTCTGGGTGCTGGGCAACCATGATCCCCTGCCGCAGGCCAGGCTTGGCGGGCACTGGGTCGAGGACTACGCGGCCGGGCCGTTCCTGTTCCGCCATCAGGCGCGCGCGGGCGCGGAGGGCGAGCTCAGCGGCCACTACCATCCGAAGGCGGCGATCCCGGCGCGCGGCTGCGCGGTCAGCCGCCCGTGTTTCGTGGCCGACGCGCGACGCATCATCCTGCCCGCGTTCGGCGCCTATACCGGCGGGCTCGACGTGCGCGACCCGGCGATCGCGCGGCTATTCCCACGCGGCGGCCGAGTGTTCCTGCTGGGCCGCGAGCGGCTGTTCAGCTTCCCGATCGGAGGCGAGCCTCTCGGGCGCGAGCGCCTGGCCTAGCCGATCGCCGGCACCGCCGCTGCGGCGACGGTGAGCACAACCACCAGCAGCGGCGGAGCGCGCCAGGCGACGAGCAGCACGAACCCCGATGCCGCGATGGCGAAATCCGCCGGATCATGCACGGCGCCGGTCCAAACCGGATCGTACAGCGCGGCGCCGAGCAGGCCGACCACGGCGGCGTTGACGCCCGCCATCGCGGCGCGTGCGCCTGGCCGGGCGCGCAGCGCATGCCAGAACGGCAGGGTGCCCATCAGCACCAGCATCCCCGGCGCGAAGATCGCGACCAGGGCGATCGCCGCGCCCGCGACCCCGCCCGGTGCGACATTGCTCACCGCGCCGAGATAGGCGGCAAAGGTGAACAGCGGACCGGGCACCGCCTGCGCCGCGCCGTAGCCGGCCAGGAAGCCGTTGTCGGACACCCAACCGGGGATCACCACCGCGTCGCGCAGCAGCGGCAACACCACATGGCCGCCGCCGAACACCAGCGCGCCGGCACGGTAGAATGCCGCGAACAACGCGGCCGCGCCGTCGGGCACTGCCACGAACGACAGCGCCAGCACGGCGAAAAACACGCCGAGGAAAATCCCGCCGAGGCGGCGCGACACCGCCAGGGCGAGATCAGCCGGAGCCGGCGCGACGCCGCCGCGGCAGAGCAGCAGCCCGGCGGCGGCACCGAGCGCGATCGCGCCGATCTGGCTCAGCGAGCCGGGTGCGATCAGCATCAGGATCAGCGCGAGGGTGGCGATCGAGGCGCGCGGCCGGTCCGGGCAGAGGCTGCGCGCCATCCCCAGCACCGCCTGCGCGACGATGGCGACCGCGACGAGCTTGAGGCCGTGCAGCAGGCCGTCGCCGAGCGGCCCGCGCAACGAACTGGCGCCGTAGGCGAATAGCACCAAGCCCACGGCGGAGGGCAGGGTGAAGCCGAGCCAGGCGGCGAGGCCGCCGAGATAGCCGCCGCGCAGCAGCCCGAGCGAGAACCCGACCTGGCTGCTCGCGGGGCCGGGAAGGAACTGGCACAGCCCGACCAGATCGGCATAGGTCGGCTCGTCAAGCCAGCGTCGCCGCAGCACGAACTCGTCGCGGAAGTAGCCGATATGCGCGATCGGGCCGCCAAAGCAGGTCAATCCGAGCCGGGCGAAGGCGAGCAGCACCTCCAACGGCGAACCCGCGTGCTCTGGCCTCCGCGCGGCGCTGCGTCTGATAGCGACGGTCATGACCCGGTTCCTTGCGCGGCGGGTGCGTCGGCTGGACCCGCCTATCGTGGGCTGCCAGTCTGCCAGCTTTCAGTCTGCCAGCTTTCAGTCTGCCAGCTTTGGGCGAGGTGCGAATGACTTCTCGGGACGGTGCCATTGCGCGGGCGCGCGCGGCGTTCGACGACGGGTTTCGCGAGCGGCTGGCCGAGCTGGTGGCGATCCCGAGCACCTCGCAGGATCCGCGTCATAGCGGCGAGCTGCACCGTTATCTCGACCTCGGCATCCGGCCTTGGCTGGCGCGGCTCGGCTTCGACGCGATCACCATCCACGACAACCCGCGCGCCGGCTTCGGCCCGATCCTCACGGCGACACGCATCGAGAACCCCGACGCGCCCACCGTGCTCACCTACGGACACGGCGACACGGTGCGCGGGCTTGAAGACCAGTGGAGCGAGGGGCGCGATCCCTGGACTCTCGCGGACGCGGGCGAGCGCTGGTACGGGCGGGGCACCGCCGATAACAAGGGCCAGCACGCGTTGAACCTGGCGGCGCTCGAGGCGGTGCTGGCGGAGCGCGACGGGCGGCTCGGGTTCAACCTTAAGCTCGTGCTGGAGACGGCGGAGGAGCGCGGCTCGGCTGGCTTGCGCGAGTTCGTCGCAGCAAATCCCGATCTGCTCGCCGCCGACGTGCTGATCGCCAGCGACGGCCCGCGCGTCGAGCCCGATATCCCGACCATCTGCACCGGCAGTCGCGGCATTTTTGTCTTCGACCTGATGCTCGAGCTGCGTCAGGGCGGGGTGCATTCCGGCCACTGGGGCGGCCTGACCACCGACCCGGCGATCGTGCTGGCCCACGCCATCGGCTCGATCTGCGATCAACGGGGCAGAATCCTGGTGCGCGACTGGCTGCCGGCGAACGGCCTCCCCGCCAGCGTGCGTGGGGCGCTGCGGGGCTGTCCGGTCGGCGGCGGCGCCGAGTCGGCGACGATCGACCCAGACTGGGGCGAGCCGGGCCTCAGCGCGGCCGAGAAGATCTACGGCTGGAACTCCTTCATCGTGCTGGCGATGGTCGCCGGCCGGCCGGAGAACCCGGTCAATGCCGTGGCCCCCAGTGCGCGGGCGCGCTGCCACGTGCGGTTCACCGTCGACACCGACCCCTTGGTGTTCGAGCCGGCGCTGCGTCGCCACCTCGACGCGCACGGTCTCGGAGGTGTGCGGATCGAGAATGCCGAGGTCGGGATGGCGGCGAGCCGCACCGATCCGGCGCATCCCTGGGTGCGCTGGGCCGCCGGCAGCATGGAGCGCTCGGTGGGCAAGCGCGTGCAGGTGATTCCGAACGCCTCGGGCGGCCTGCCCGGCGACGTGTTCGTCGACCATCTCGGCGTGCCGCTGATCTGGGTGCCGCACAGCTACAACGGCTGCAAGCAGCACGGCCCGGACGAGCACTTTGTTCCGCGCATCGGCCGCGAGGCAATCGCCGCGTTCGCCGGCCTGTGGTGGGACCTCGGCGAGCCCGGCACCCCGAAACCCGGCGGGCGATAGTTCCGCTCGATCCGACTGTGACCCAGCTCACACCTGACCGGTTCTCGTCGCCTGTACGCTACGACGAGAAGGGTTGGGAGGGTGGTCAGATGTGGGTCCGCATGCTGGGCGTCGCGTTGGGCTTGCTGGTCGGCGGGCTGCTCTCCGCCGGCGCGGCGGAGCTCGCCGACCCGCCTATGGTGCCGAAGCACGGCGCGCCGGACCTGCTGATGGTCGCCCGGCCGCAATGGCTGCCATTCACCGGACAGCCGGTGGGCTACGTCTACGAGATCTGCGAGCGTCCGTCGGACAGCAGGGCGCGACGCTGTCCCGTTGCCGACCGCACGGTCGACCTGCACGCCTGCCCCGTGGCGGCGGACCCGGTGGTCAGCCCGTACGGTGGCGTGCGACTGCAACTCAAGCCCGGGCAACTCCTGCGTATCCGCCTGGTCAACTGCCTGCCGCCCATCGTCGACGCCAAGAACGTGGAAGGCGACAAGTTGATGGAGGCCAACCCGACCAATCTGCACACGCATGGCCTGATCGTCGAGCCGCGCCGGGCGGACGATGCCGATGATCCGTTCGGCGATTACGTCTTCGTGCTCGACCTGCCGCCCGGCGTGCATCCGCCCGCCCCATCCGCTGCCTCGCCGTCCGGGTTTGCGCCGACCGCCGGCCCGCACCACCATCACGGCGGAGCAAACGACCACGCTCGCGAATACGATTTCCGCGAGCAGGTGGTGGACTACGCCATCCCGGTTCCGGCCGATCATCCGGCGGGGCTGTTCTGGTTCCACCCGCACGTCCACGGCCTCTCGCTCAACCAGGTGACCGGCGGGCTCGCCGGGATCATCACCATCGGCGACGTGCATTCCTATGTCTGCGATCGCGGCGCGACCTGCGCCCCGGGCCAGTTGGCGCCCTATGTCCGGCATCTCGTGTTCAAGGACACGCAGGTGACCGGGGATTTCCGGCTGCGCCTGCAGGAGAACGCGGCAATGTGCGCGAGCCCCGACGACCCGGGGAATGTCGGTGGCTGCGCCGGCATCGGCCAGACCGCCGGCACCAGCACTGACGCCGATGACGGCCGCTGGGAGTTCACCGTCAACGGCCAGACCTATCCGGAAATCCCGGTGCATGGGGAAGGCGAGATCTGGCGGATGGCGAACGCGTCGGGGAGTGCAACCTATAATCTCGGCCTGTTCCCGCCTGGCGCGGACACCCAGCCGCTGGTGTTCCAGGTGCTCGCGGTCGACGGCGTGAGCCTGGTGGTGCCGCCGGGCACCACGGCCGCCCAGGCTACCAGGCTGCTGGGCGGCAGGATCAATGTCGCGCCGTGTCCCGATGCGGCCTCGACCACCCCGACGCACGCCGTTTGCGCCACCAGCCTGCGCATGATGCCAAGCGCGCGCGCCGAGATTTTCATCCGCGGCGACCTGGCGAGCGGCCCGGTGGTGCTGCGCACGATGAACCGGCTGACCGGCCGGGACCGGGAGAGCGGCGACGACTGGCCGCGCATTGATCTCGCGCATCTCAGCTTCCCCGCCCCGACCGCGGTCGCCCAAACGGCCGCCGCGCTGACGGCCGCGGCACCGGCGCTCCGGTCCGCCGCCAAGATCCTCGCCGTGGCGCCGGATGCGGTCCGCGCCCTGGCGCCAGGTGGCGTGTTGGCGGGCGTGGCGACGACACGCCTCGATGCGGCGAACCCTCCCGTGTCGGTTGCGACGCTGGCGCCGCAGCCCGGTGCGCCGACCAGCGCCGCGCGACAGGCGCGGGCGCGGACATTGCAGCCCGCCGCCGGCCTGGATTGCACGCCGCTTGCCGCCGGTCAGGCGCGGCAGATCCTGTTCGGGGTCCCCGCCGACGCCGATTTCGGCCTGGGCTACCGCCGGATCGTCGCCAATGACACGACCCCACCAGCCTCCCCGGATGCGACGCCGATCCTGGCGTTCGACCACGCCGCGCTGCCAACCGTCTGTGTCCAGCTCGGCCCGCACGACGAGACCGTCACCGAGACCTGGATGCTGGTGAACCTCGCGCCCGAGGACCACAACTTCCATGTCCATCAGACCCGGTTCAGCGTGATCGCGACGCCGGGCGATGGCGACACCACGCTGCCGAGCTCGGTCGGCGGTAAGCCGGTGTTGCTCGACAACGTGCCCCTGCCGCACGCCGCCGGCGATAGTTGCGACGGCACGGTCGGGCCCTGGATCGCCGGGACTTGCCAGCCGACCTTCGTGACCGTGTCGATCCCGTTCCACGAGGTTGGCGACTTCGTCTACCACTGCCACATTCTCGAGCACGAGGACGGCGGCATGATGGCGAAGATCACCGTCGTGCCGCATTGGCTCGCCGGCCACCGCGCCGGCGCTGGCATCCCCGCAACGGAGCGTTGAGCGACCGGAGTGACTTGATGCAGGTGATCGTGATCGGCGCCGGGGTGATCGGCGCCTCGGTGGCCTACCGGCTGGCGTTGGGTAGGGCGGCGGTGACCGTGCTGGAGCGCGGCCGGGTGGGTGGTGGCACCTCTGGCAGCAGCTTCGCCTGGACCAATGCCAACAACAAGCCGCCGCTGGCTTATCACGCGCTCAACGTGGCTGGGATGCGGGCGCACGCGGCGCTGCGCGACGAGCTTGGCGCCACCCCGTGGTGGCACGACGGCGGCAGCATCGAATGGGAGCGCGAAAGCGATCGCGCGGCGCAGGCGGCGAAGGTCGAGCGGCTGCGCGGCTGGGGCTATGCCGCCGAGTGGCTGACCCTGGCCGAGTTGCGCGCGCTGGAGCCGGACATCGACCCCGCGGCCATCGGCGACGCGCCGATCGCGTTTTATCCCGAGGAGGGCTGGCTCGATCCGGTGCCCTACGCGCACGCGATGCTTGCGCTGGCGCGTCGGCACGGTGCGCGGCTGCTCACCGGCAGGGTGGTCGAGCGCATCGTCAGCCGAGCCGGGCGCGTGACGGGCGTGCGTTTGGCGGACGGTACGGAGCATCCGGCGGAGCGGGTGGTGAACTGCGCCGGGCGCTGGGCGGGCGAGCCGGACAGCGATCCGGTGCCGCGCCTGCCGCTGGCACCCACCGCCGGCCTGCTCGTGTTCACCCCGCCGGTCGCGACCAGCCTGCGCCGGGTGCTGCGCACACCGGGTTGCGATCTGCGGCCGGACGGGGCGGGGCGGCTGGTGCTGATCGACGAGGCCAGCGGCGCGACAACGGCCTCGCTCGACGATCCAGGCCCGGCGAGCGAGGCAGCGCGGGCGTTGACCCGGCGAGCGGCCGAGCTGCTGCCGTGCGTCGGCGCGGTGGAGCCGGAAGCGACCCGGCTCGGCATCCGCCCGATCCCGCGCGACGGGTTCTCCGCCGTCGGCTGGATGCCGGGCGTGAGCGGCCATTACGCGGCGGTAACGCATAGCGGCGTGACGCTCTCGGCGTTGCTCGGTCGCTTGGTGGCCGAGGAGGTGCTGCACGACGCCGAGCGTCCGGAGCTGGCCGATTTTCGTCCGGCGCGGTTGCTCAACTAGCCGGAGGGATCGCGGCCCACCCGCACCAGAACCTTGCCGAAATTCTGCCCGCTCAGCATCGTGAGCAGCGCGCGCGGGGCGTTTTCCAGGCCGTCGGTGACATCCTCGCGGGAACGCAGCCTGCCCTCGCGCACCCAGCCCCGCGCGGCATCCAGGAACTCTCCCTGCATGGCCGCATAGTCGCTCGAGATGAAGCCACGCAATGCGAGCCGCTTGGTCAGCACGGCGCGCATCAGCTCGGGCACCCGGTTGGGGCCGGGCGGCGGCGCGGTCTTGTCGTATTGCGATATCAGGCCGCAGACCGGGATGCGGGCGAAATCATTGAGCAGCGGGAACACGGTTTCCCACACCGCGCCGCCGACATTCTCGAAGTAGACGTCGATGCCGCCCGGGCAGGCGGCCGCCAGCTCGGCGGCGAAGTTCGGGCCGCGATGATCGACGCAGGCGTCGAAGCCGAGCTCGTCCCGGACGAACGCGCATTTCTCCGCCCCACCGGCGATGCCGACGGCGCGCGCGTCCTTGATGCGGGCGATCTGACCCACGATCGAGCCGACCCCGCCGGACGCGGCGGCGACGACGACGGTCTCTCCCGACTTCGGTCGGCCGATGTCGAGCAACCCCGCATAGGCAGTCAGGCCGTTGCTGCCGAGCATCCCGAGAGACAGCGAGATCGGCGCCGAGGCGGGGTCGATCTTGCGCAGGGTATCGCCAGGGAGTGCGGCGTATTCCTGCCAGCCGCCGCCACCGAGCGCGATGTCGCCTGGCTTGAACCCGTCATGCCGCGATTCGAGCACCTCGCCGACCGTGGCGCCGACCATCACCTCGCCGAGCCCGACCGGCGGGGCGTAGGATTTCTCGTCACGCATCCGCCAGAACATGTAGGGCGCGAGCGAGAGCCAGATCGTGCGCAGCAGCACTTGGCCCGGCGCCGGCGCGGGAGCCTCGGCGGTCTCTAGTCGGAAATTCGCCGGCGTCGGAGTGCCGTCGGGACGCGACGCCAGCACGATCCGGCGGTTGGTCATGTTGCTCATGCTCAGCCAGCTCGCACCCACAGTGCCTCGAAACCGTTGAACACCGCCGCCTCCTTGCGGATGACGGGTGCGTCGGGGTCGAGCCGCAGCTCGGGAAAGCGCTCGAACAGCAGCGGGATGGCGATCTGCGCCTCGGCGCGGGCGAGCGGCGCGCCCAAGCAGAAATGCAGCCCGCCGCCGAACGACAGATGGCGCGGGTCGGCGCGCTCGATATCGAACTTCTCCGGGTTCTCGTGCGCCGAGGGATCGTGCGCCGCCGCCAGCAGCGATAGAGTGACCGATTCGCCCGTCTCCAGCTTCACGCCGTCGATCTCGCGCGGCGCCGGGGTGATGCGGCTGGTCTGCGCCACCGGCGGATCGTAACGCAGCATCTCCTCGACGGCGTTGCGCGCCAGTTCCGGTTGCCCGCGCAGCTTACGCAACTGTTCCGGGTGGCGAAGCAAAGCCAGCACGCCGTTGCCGATCAGATCGGTTGTGGTCATATTGCCTGCAACCAACAAAAGGTTGCAGGTGGTGATGATGTCTTTCTCGCTCAGCCGCTGGCCGTCCTCCTCCGCAGCCACCAGCGCGCTGATCAGATCGTCGCCACGATTGGCGCGGCGCGCGTCCACCGCTGCCTTGAAGTAGCTGATCAGGTTTTGCTGGCCCCAGTGCAGGGTCGACTTCTGCTCCGGCGTAGGCTGCGGGTTGAAGGTGTGCAGCAGCGCGTCGGACCAGCGCTTGAAGTCGCCCTGGTCGGCCGGATCGA
The DNA here is from genome assembly GCA_965218045.1 of Acetobacteraceae bacterium. GTDB lineage: Bacteria > Pseudomonadota > Alphaproteobacteria > Acetobacterales > Acetobacteraceae > CAVRCA01. Next base: position 120,404 of record CBDCJX010000011.1, read on the forward strand.
CGCCCAGCATCTCGGCGATGACGATCGTCGGCAGCGGTGCCGCATAGTCGGCGATCACGTCGAACCGGGGCTGCCCCGCCACCGCGTCGAGCAGCCGTTCGCCGACCGCTTGAATACGCGGGCGAAACGCCTCGATGGCGCGCTGGTTGAACGCCTTGCTCACCAGGCCGCGCAGCCGCTTGTGGTCCGGATCGTCGAGATGCAGCATCGACGGCTCGAACGGCTGGTCGCTGTCGCGGCGGAGCATAACCATGCGCGAGAAGGCGGTGGGTCGCGCCTTGCGCGGGTCGACCAGGTATTCGCGGTCGCTGGTCACCACGCGCACGTCCTCGTAGCGGGTGAGGAACACGCGGTCGAACTGCCGGTCGCGATGCACCGGTTCCTCTTGCCGCAACCTGTCGAGCACCTTGTGCGGCTGCTCGCGAAACACCGGGTGCAGTCCGCTGAGTGCCAGCCCGCTCGGCAGCGGCGGCTTCGGCGGGTCTTGGTTGCTGTTGTCCGGCATGCCGGGCTCCTGTGTCAGCGCATTCCAACCCCATGGTAGCACGATCCGGGCGGGCGCGTTATGCGGTCACCTCCAACACCATCCAGCCCAGGTGCTCGCGGCCGAACTCGTCGTTGGCGCGCACCGCGACGCGATGGCTGCCGGCCGGGAGGTCGGCCGGCAGGGTGGCCTGCCAGATGTGGCTCGATTTGCCGGCCTTGACCCACGGCTTCTTGGTCTCCGCGTGCCGGATGTATACCTCGGCCACCAGCGGGTCGATGCGCTCCACCTTCGTCATTGGCGTGAAACGGTCGGATCGGCCGATCGCCATCTCGACCTGGGAACGGGGGCCGCCGTCGAACAGGTTGACCACCACGCGGGTCGATCCCGCCGCCGCGCGGGAAATCGGGCCGCCGAGCAGCGCGCCTGGCTGATACTCGTTCAGCACCTCGCGCGCGTCGCCGTGCACCTGGCTGTCGAGCATGATCCGCAATTGCGCCTGTTGCGGTTCCCGCGCCGGGATCAAGGTCGCGGTGTAGCGGTTGCCGTCGATCGCGAGCAGGTGAAAGCCGTTTGGCGTGCCATCGCTCTGCAACGCCACGGGAATGCCGCGCTCGTCGAACGGTCCGCTCCACCAGCTTCCCGACACCGCCGCTAGCACGCGGTGATGGTGCGTCCCGCCGGCGGTGAAGCCATCGCTTTCGTCGAAATACCAGTGCTCGTTGGTGTGGGTGTGACCGCTGAAGCTGACGCTGTTTGGGTGCGACGAGATCGCCGCGAGGAAATCGCGCGCATCGACCGTCGAGACGGCCGGCTCGGTGCCGAACAAGGTGCGCAGCGGAATGTGGAACGAGAACACCACGAGCCCGTCGGCACCTCGGCGAGGACGTTGCGTATGAAATCGAGCTGTCGTTCGCCGAAGAAGCCGCGATAGGCGCCGAAACCGTTCGGCTTGCTGGGATCGGTGCCGAGATAGTCCACGTTGTCGAGCACGAAGAACGTTGCCCCGGCATACTGGAACGCCGCGTAGCGCGCGCCGAACACGCGCTTGAACGTGTCGCGCGAGAACGCCGCCTGTACGCCGGCGGTCTGCGCCACCACGTCGTCGCGGATGTAACCGATCTCGGCCAGGCTCTCCGGCTGCGGGTCGGTGAACAGCAGGGCGTTGAGCGCGTCCGGCTCCTGCTGTCGACGCAGCGCGAAGTCGATGCTTTCGGGCAGGTCGCCGGTCGGTGCCAGGCCGGCGAAGCGGAAGTCGAGGCCGGGGTGGTGCCGGACGGCGCGTGGACGTAGGCGAAGCGCGGCAGCTGCGTCGCCGGATCGACCGGGGTCATCCAGCCACGTGGCTTGACGACGAACACCGAATCGCCGACGCGCAACGGCAGGCTCCAGCGCCCGTCGGCGTCGGTCTTCACCACCTCGCGTCCATTGGAGACCAGCACGCCTTGCAGGCCGCGGCTGTCCGGATGGCGCTGGCCGTCGCCGCCATCCTCGAACACGATGCCGTGCGCCGTGGCGCTCTCACCTTGCGCCGGGGCGGGGGAGATCCCGCCGCCGAGCGTCAGCCCGCCGGCCGCGGCCGCGGTGATCGCCTGGCGCCGTGTCAACATCAAGCCCGGCTTGTCGGTCATCCTCTGCCCTCCGTCGATCTGCTTCGGCGGAGTGTATCGGCGAGGCTGGCGGCGCGGCGTGACAATGAGGTGGCGGTCCGCCGAGCAAGCGGGCCGGCGCACCTACTCCTCATGCGAAATGCGGGCTAGAGATTGCGAACGAACTCGAGCAAGGACCCTGCGACTCGCTCGCAGGATGGGGGATCCGCATGCCGCGTCTGAGATCCATCGCCCGGAGGACCGCGTCGCTGGCTCTGCGGCCGGTATGGCGCAGGGCGTGGGCGCGCGTGGAAGGCAGGATTGCTCCACTGGATGCTCGGCTGGATGCTCGGCTCGCCCCGCTGGATGTCGGCCTCGCGGCACTGGATGCTCGGCTCGCCCCTTTGGACGATCGGCTGGCGCCGTTGGATGCCGGCCTTGCCGCACTGGATGCCCGCCTTATGGAACTGAATACTCGGCTTGCCTCGATGGATGTCGGCCTTGCGGAACTGAATGCTCGACTGGCCCCGCTGGAGATCGGCGTTGCCGCACTGGATGCTCGGCTTGCGCCACTCGAAGTGGCTTGGCGGCAGCATGTGCCGTCGTTTCTGAACGCCGTCGGGACTGTTTCGGCCTTTGGCTATGAGCTATCGCAGTTGCGTGAACAGTCGGAGCAGACCGCTATCCGGCTCGACAACGCTGACGCCACCGCGCGCGCGGTCTGGGAACGCATCGAGTTCGTACGGCGGGAAACCTTGTTCGAGTTGGCCCATGGCGATCACGGCCGGGCGCAACCGGGCGACACCCTGCCGACGCCCGCCCGCATCCTCGCACCCGAAAAGGTGGCGGCAGCCCAGGCGAGCGGCGAACTCAGGCTCAATCTCGGCTGTGGCCACATCGCGTTGGCCGACTGGGTGAACGTCGATGCGCGAGATCTCCCTGGTGTGGACGTTGTCGCGGATGTCAGTGACCTGCCGTTCGAGCGCGACAGCGTCGATGAAATCTTCTCTGCCCATCTGCTGGAACATTTCCCGCAGGAGGCGGTGCGCCGGCGACTGCTGCCCTATTGGCAGACGATGTTGCGCCCGGGCGGCACGTTTCGCGCGGTCACGCCGGACGCGGCTGCCATGCTGGCCGGCGCCGGCGCGGGAACCTACGATTTTGAGGATTTCCGCGAGGTCGTCTTCGGTGCGCAGGACTACGACGGAGACTATCACTACAACCTGTTCACACCCGACAGCTTGAGTGGACTGCTGAAGGAAGCAGGTTTTTGTGACATTGAGGTGCCGGTCGTGGGTCGACGCAACGGCAAGTGCTTCGAGTTCGAGATCACCGCCAGGCGCGCATGACCGAACCAGCCCATCTTCTCAAGAAGGCGCTACGGTATGTGAATCGCTGGGTCATGCTGCCGCATCGGTCCACCGAGACGCTGCAACGGCTGCGCCGCATCGAGGCTTCGCTCGAAGCTGCGCCGCAGGCCAGTGCCGCGGCTCCCGCTCCGGCGATGGTTCCGGCCGCCACACCTGGCGAGGTCTACGCCGGCTACTCCGATCGCGACATGTGGGTGTTCGACCCCTTCGCCCATGCTCGCCCGCAGCCGGCTTCGGGCTTTGTCACCGATTTCCTCGGCACACGCACACGCACTTCCTCGCTGTGGGATGCTGTCCGCAGCCTGGATGGCCAGGTCATGGGCCGGCCGGTTCCGCATGACCTGTTTGAAGCGATCGAATGGATCGGGTTGCTGAAAGCCGTGACCTCCGCACGCGGCGGCCGCTTCGCGATGATGGAGCTAGGCGCTGGCTCGGGGCCGTGGCTTGCCGCCGGAGCGGTGGCCGCGCGGCTGCGTGGTCTGCACGATCTGCGGCTCCTTGGCGTGGAGGCGGACCCGGGTCGCTTTGCACTGATGCGCCAGCACTTCCTCGACAACGATCTGGACCCGGACGCGCATCGTCTGGTCTGCGCCGCCGTCGGCGTGGAGGCGGGTCACGCACGGTGGCCGCGGATCGCCGATCCGCCGAATGCCGCCGGAGCGCGGCCAGTGCAGGAAAGCGGGGGAAAGCTGGATGCGGACGACGTGGCCTACATGCAAGGCGGGATCGAGGATTTCATCGACGTCGAGATCGTGCCGCTTGGCGATCTGCTGGCCGAACAGGACGTGTGGGATCTCGTGCATATCGACGTGCAGGGCTGGGAAGCAAAGCTGTGCGCTGGCTGCGTCGAGCCGCTCAATGCCCGTGTCCGTTGGCTGATTATCGGCACGCACTCGCGTCCGATCGAAGGCGAGGTGATCGCGATCCTGCATGCCGCCGGTTGGGTGCTCGAGAACGAGAAGCCCACTCGCTTTCACTTCGATCCGGCGAAAGCCTCGCTGGAACTGATGACCGAAGTCGACGGCGTGCAGGTCTGGCGCAACTCGCGCCTCGTCGCCTTGCAAGTCAGCTAGCGGGGACCGGGGATTGGTGCAGCGGATCGAACTCGAACAGCTTGGAGTGATCCTCGATCGTGCCGATGCGCTGATGCAGTCCGACTACGCGGCGGCGTTGCGGATGCTGAACGATATCAGCGTGGCGATGCCACAGCCTCCGACGGCGAGCGATCCTTTTGGATCCGACTACGCGAACTGGGTGATGGCGAGCTATCGGCGTGTCGCCGGGGTCGATGCCTGTGAGCCATTGGCGCCTGAGGTGGACGACGACGGGCAGACCGACCTGCGGTTGGCGCAGTGCTTCCCTTTCGGCACCGGAGATCCGGGCTTCACCGGCCGTTACATGAGCGGTGTCGGCATGATCCTGGCCGAGCTGGACCTGCCGCCTGGCTCGCGTGTCGTCGAATACGGCGCGGGATGGGGCCATGTCGCCGCGACCCTCGCCCGCGCCGGTTACCAGGTGACCTGCGTTGATAGCGAGGCGACGTTCCTGCATCTCGCACAGCGCGAGGCGGAAAGCCTGGGGTGCGTGGTGGCGACCCATCAGGGAGCGTTGGGTGACCGGCCCTACGCGCCCGGCGAGCCCGGCGCCGCTGCTGTCGTCTTCTTCGAGACATTCCATCACGCGTTCGATCACTTGGACGTATTGCACAGGGTGCGGCGGGAGGTGCTGCAACCAGGCGGCGTGCTGGTGCTAGCCGCCGAGCCCGTGCATTCCACGTTTCCCAACCCTTGGGGTCTGCGACCGGATGGCAATGCTCTCTGGGCGGTGCGGCGCAAGGGATGGATGGAGCTTGGGTTCCAGGAAGACTATCTGCTGCGGGCGTTGCTGCGCGAGGGGTTCCTCGTGTCGCGCACTCACGTCGAGGCTCTGGGGCCGTTTGGCCTGCTCTATCGTGGCAGGCTGCACGATGGGCGGGTACGCCCCGGCGAGACGCTGATGCCGAGTGTGGAGGCGGCGAGTTGGGCGCCGGCGCTACCCCAAGGGGAGCCGCGGCTGTGGGCGCAGGTCGACAGCCGCATGACGCTGGACCATGCGCCGGGCTGGGCCGCCGTCACTGTTACCCTCACCAATCACCTGCCCGTGCCGCTCACGGCGGCGATCGACGCCGGCGGCGCCGGGCCGGTAACACGACGCACCTTCGCTGCGGGGGAGCAGTGCGCGCTGGCCATCCCGCTGCCGCGCATCGGCCGCGAGCTTCGCGTCTGGTCCGAAACGGCGGTGCCGGCCCAGCTTGGGGTCAATAACGATCGGCGCGCGCTCGGCATCGCGGTGGAGGAGCTGCGCTACCATGCCGGCTGAGCCGCCGCCCTCGGATAGCCCGCGCGTCTCCATTGTCATATGCACCGATGGCAGGGCGGACGCCCTCGCCAACACGCTGCACTGCCTGCAATACCTCGAAGGGCCCGGCTTCGAGGTCTGCGTGGTTCGTGGACCGACCGAAGACCGAACGTCCGAGGTGTTGTCCGAGTGGTCCGGGCGGATCAAGCTTGCGCGCAATCCCGAACGCAACCTCTCGGCCTCACGCAACATCGGCATCGCCATGTCGGCGGGCGAGATTGTTGCGTTCCTGGATGACGACGGCCTGCCGGAACCCGAGTGGTTGCAGCAGATACTTCCCGCTTTCGATGACCCGCGAGTCGCCGGAGCGGGCGGCATCGTCATGGATCATACCGGCGCGCGAGCACAATATCTCTACGCCTCGGCGGATCGGTTCGGCAATGCCGACTGGCAGCGCGACACGCCGGCGGATTGCTTCAATTTCCCGCTCTCGTTCAACTTCCCCTATGTGCAAGGCACCAACAGCGCTTTCCGCCGCGACGCGCTGCTTGCCATCGGCGGCTTCGACGAGGAGTACGAGTTCTACCTCGACGAAACCGATGTCTGCTGCCGGCTGGTGGATAGCGGCCGCGTCATCCGGCAACTGCCGGACGCGATCGTGCATCACAAATTCCTGCCGAGTGTGATCCGCACCGCGAGCCGCATCACGCGCGTCCTCTATCCCGTTCTGAAGAACAAGCTGTATTTCTCGTTGCTGAACAATCGTGGCCACTATCCGGTGCGCCGGGCGATCGAGGAGATGACGGCGTTTGTCCATGCGGTGGAAGCGGATCTGCGCAACCACGTCGACGCCTTGCGTCTGCCCGTGTCCGACCTCGAAGCTTTTCGTGCTGATGTCGACCGTGCGTGGGCCGTGGGTCTGGATGCGGGAGTGCGACGGCAACGGAGGTTGCTACAGCCCGCGCTGCTCGAACGGCATGCCGCCGGTTTCCACGAATTTCCGCGACGTGTTCCGCAAGGCGGGCGGGATAGTTACGTCTTCGTCAGCCAGGAATACCCGCCCGGCCGGATGGGCGGCATCGGTCGCTACATCCACCAGACGGCGCGCGCGGTCGCCGAGCTCGGTCACCACGTCCACGTGCTGACCCGAGGCGAGGGCCACGATCGCGTCGATTTCGAGCAAGGCACCTGGGTGCATCGCCTGGTGCCCCGGCCCGCCCCGGAACTGCCCGCTTGCGCCATTCCCGCGCATATCTGGGCGCAGGCCAGCACGATGCTGGATGCCCTGCGTGACATCGCCCAACGGCGATCCGTGACGGCGGTTTACGCGCCGATCTGGGATTGCGAGGGTGCGGCCATCCTCCTGGATGGCGCGTTCCCGCTGGTCATCGGCTTGCAGACGACGCTGCATTTCTGGCTGGACAGCCACCCGCATATTGCCGCGGATCAGGCATTTCAGCGTGATTTCGCCAAGCCGATGCTGCAACTCGAAGCGCGATTGCTGCGCTCCGCCGACGGTGTGCACGCGATCAGCGGGGCGATCAGCCGTGACATCGCGCAAGCCTACGGTGTGGCGCTCGATCCGCCGCGCACCGAGATCGTAGCGCTGGGACTGGAAGACTGGTCGGATTTTCCGGCCACGGTACCGCCCACATTGCCGCACGGCTCGCTACGCCTGCTGTTTGTCGGCCGGCTGGAATCGCGCAAAGGCATCGACGTTCTGCTCGACGTGCTGCCGTCGCTGCTTGCCCGCCATCCGAACGTGCATACGGACATCGTCGGGAACGACGCCATTCCCGGCCCCGACGGACGGCCGTACCGCGCCGCTTTCGAGGCGGCCGCGTCGGCCGAGCTGCTGGCGCGCGTGCGGTTCCACGGCGAAGTGACGGAGGACCGGTTGCGCGGCTTCTACCAGGCTTGCGACATCTTCGTGGCACCCAGCCGCTTCGAGTCGTTCGGCCTCATTCTGGTCGAGGCGATGATGTACGGGAAACCGGCCGTGGCTTGCCGGACCGGCGGCATGGTCGAGGTCGCCGAGGAGGGCAGCACCGCGCTGCTCGCCGTGCCCGGCGATGCGGCATCGCTCGAGGAGAAACTAGAGCGGCTGGTCGGCGATCCGTCGTTGCGCCGTGCGCTGGGCGAGGCGGGGCGGCGGCGTTACCAGAGCCGCTTCGCCCCAAGCCCGATGGCGGACGGCGTGGTGGCGTTGTTGCGACGCGCCCGCGCCAGTCGAACGGCCTGTACCGCCTCCGCCAACTTGTGAGTCGCGGCAACCGATTGTTCCGCGTCGCTGTCGTCGCCCCGATCATGGTGCGTTACGACGCCATCTCGCTTGCCGCCCGGGACACGGTTCGCGCCTTGGCGGCCGATCCGCGCATTGAGGTGCAACATTTCGGGTCTGCCTGCGATTTTCCCGAGATCGCGCACCGGCACTGCGGTGATGTTTCGCATCTCCTGCTGGACCCGGCCTATCAGGCTGCGGATGCCGCGATCTTTCATTTCGGGATAGAACACAGCCTGTTCGACGCCTTGCTGACCGGCGGCCCGCCGATCCGGATCGTCCGCTTCCACAATGTCACCCCCGCGCGCTTCGTGAGCGCTGCGGACGTGCCGGTCATCGAGCGATCGCTCCGGCAGATCGAGATCCTGCGCCGCGCCGACGAGATCTGGGCCGACAGCCCGGCCAACGCTCAGGCACTGCTCGATCGCGGCTTCGATCCCGCGTGCCTGCGTGTCATTCCCCTGGTGGTCGAGGACCCGGAATTCGCCAACCTCGCCGACAAGCAGGTCACGCCGGTCGAAATCCTCTATCTCGGCCGGATCGCGCCGTCGAAAGGGCTGCACGACCTGATCCCGGCCATCGCCCAGGCGCGACTGCCGCAGGGAGCGATCCGGGTGACGGTGGCGGGCAACACGGCCTGGTCCGAGCCGAACTATCTGGCCCGGTTGCGTGGTCTGATTTCCCAAAACGAGCTGGCAGAGGTGGTGCATTTCGCCGGCACGGTCGACGACGCCGAACGCGAGCGGCTGCTGCACGCCGCGCACATGTTGGCGATCCCGTCCTACCATGAAGGTTTCTGTCGCCCGGTGGCCGAGGGACTGCGCGCGGGCTGCGTGCCGCTTGTCTACGACGCCTACAACCTCCCCCATATCGCGGCGGGGCTGGGCCGCGTGGTGCCGACGGGAGATATCGCAGCACTTGCTGCCGCCATGCGAGATCTCGCCCAGGCGCTTCCGGGAGCATTGGAGACTCCGACGGCACCGCTCCTGTCGCTTGATCGCGGTCCCACGTCGGTCGCCGAGTTCTCCGACCAAGCGCATCGGCACACCGCCCGCTTCGCGTTCGAAACCGTGAGCGCCCAAATGCGGGAGCGCCTGTGGCAACTCGCTGGGCGGTAGACCAGCCGGCGCATGCGGATGTGTTTGCCGCCACTTAGCACACGGTTCTGTCAACAGCCGCGGTAAGCTTTGGTTAGCAAAGCCCCGCCTTACTGGGCCCGTGTTTTGGAGCGGGAGATGAGTAATGCCGGCTGAAGTCCACACCTTGATCTTCAATGTGACCGGACAGCCAACCATAGCGCCCCCACCACGAGCGATGCGTCGCCTGGAGGACTACGTCAGCACTGCGCGCGATTATGGGCTGACCGATGCGGAGATCGCCGACGACGTCATTCGGCAGTGGCCGAGCGAGCGTCGTGACGTGAGCGTTCTTACCCAGCCAGGCGGCGAGATCTGGGTCTCCCTCACTCCGGCCCGGCGCCGTCCGCGCCAGCGGCGCGAGGGGCAGAACGAGCCGAAGTCGCAAGCGGGGTCCCGGTCGCAGCGCTCGTCGATCGTGGCCCGGATCACGCCACCGGTGTGACCGCCGAGGGGGGACGCACAAGGCTGTTTCCCCGGCTGTGATCGAGCGCACCGGCGTTGCCAAGAACGGACGCAAGAAACGGAGTGTGCACACCATCCAGGTCCGCGTACTCCGACCTCGCATCAAGAGCGAGGGGATCGAACCAATGGACACAAACCCGGACCCGGGCGTCGATCATTTCGACATCTACGACGGCCCGCAGCACGAGTCGGTGGTTGCCGATGAGCTGGACTTCCTGCGCCGTCACCTCCTCGCTCGCTCGCAAGGCTGAACCCGCTTGCGCGGCGGGCGGCAACGCGGCAAGTGAGGGCCGGCACGATCGCAGTCGCCGGAGCGCACCCTGGGCTACACCGTCAAAGAGGTCTTCCTCACCGCGCAGGGCGAGGGCGCGAATATCGGCCGCACCGCCGTGTTCATCCGCTTCGCCGGCTGCAACCTGTGGAGCGGGCGCGAGGCGGATCGGGCGAGCGCGGTGTGCCGGTTCTGCGACACCGATTTCGTCGGCGGCGAGCGGCACGACGCCGCTTCACTGGCCGACGCGGCGGTGGCGCTATGGCCCGGACCCCGGTATCGGTTCTGCGTGCTCACCGGCGGCGAGCCGTTGCTGCAACTCGATGCCGAGCTGGTGGACGCGCTGCGTTCGCGGGGTTTCACCGTCGCCATCGAGACCAACGGCACGCGGACGCTGCCATGTCGGCTCGACTGGGTGTGCGTCAGCCCGAAGGCCGGCGCGCGGCTCGTGCTGAGCGAGGCCGACGAGCTGAAGCTGGTCTATCCGCAGGTCGGCTGCGAACCCGCCGCGTTCTATGGCTTCCCGGCCGCGCATCGCTGGCTCTCGCCGATGGATGGGCCTGATCTTGCCATCAACACCGAGCAAGCGGCGGCATATTGCCGCGATCACCCGGCCTGGCGCTTGGCGATCCAGGCGCACAAGAGCTGGGGTATCCGGTAATCCAGGCTACGGTCTCGCGGCACCGGCGCCGGCCTTGACGCCACGTTCGGGTGGCGGCGCGTCGTCGGGCGGTTTGGGCGGTCGCCCGCGCCGGTCCTTCGTGGCGTCATCCCCCTCCTGGGCCTGGCCCGGTCGCGTGCGGCCCGTCTGCGCTTGTCGGTACACCGACCTGCGGCAGCCACACCGAGGCGGTGGTGCCGCCGCCCACCGTGCTGCTGATCGCCATCTGGCCGCGATGGCGGTTGACGATGTGCTTGACGATCGCGAGGCCGAGGCCAGTGCCGCCGACCGCTCGCGAGCGGCCGGCGTCGACCCGGTAGAACCGCTCGGTCAAACGCGGCAGGTGCTCGCGGGCGATGCCCTGCCCGTCATCGCTCACCGATAGCACCACGCCGGGGCGGGCCGGAAAGCGGTCGTCATTCTCCGCCGGCTCGACCGCGAGCCCCACCTGCCCGGCCTCCCGGCCGTATTTCACCGCGTTGTCGAGCAGGTTGTGCAGCACCTGCGCGAGCTGATCGGCGTCGGCGGTGACCGGCGGAACAGCGGCGGCGATCCGCAGGTCGAGGGTCATCCGGCGCTCGGCCAGTCGTGGCTCGAATTCCGCCGCGACCCGTGGCGCGAGCTCCGCCAGGTCCACCGCCTCCGATGGCGACTGGTGCTCATCCATCTCGATGCGCGACAGGCTCAGCAGGTCGTCGATGATGCGGTTCATCCGCGCCGCTTGCTCGCCCATGATGGCGAGGAAGCGCTGCTGGGCGGGGCGATCGTCGGCCGCCGGGCCGCGCAAGGTCTCGATGAAGCCGATCAGGCTGGCGAGCGGCGTGCGCAGCTCGTGGCTGGCATTGGCGACGAAATCGGCCCGCGTCCGCTCCACCGCGCGCTCGCGGGTGCGGTCGGCGAGCACGATCACCGACTGGCTGCCGTCGCTGAGCGGCGGGTCGATGACGAACACGGTGGCCCGCAGCTCGCGCGGCACCGGCACCGGGATGGTCAGCTCCGCCTGCTGCGGCGTGTTCTCGGCGAACGCCCGATCGAGCGCGCCGCGCAGGACGGGGTGCCGCAGCACCGCGGCAACCTCCTCGCCGAACGCCGCCCGGGCGGCGGCGTTGGCGCGCCGCACACGACGGTCGGCGGCGAGCATGATCAGCGGGTCGGGCAGACGCTCGAGGATGGTCTGGTCGGCTTGGCGCAGGCGTTCCACCTGGGCGGCGCGGCTCGACATCGCCCGGGCCAGGCGCTCGATGTCGCGAGTGATGCTTTCCATCGGCCGCAGCCTCGGTGTGCCGGCGGCGACGAACGCGGCGCCCGGTTCGTCCTCGGCGGCGCGCCGCGCGGTCTCGGCGAGCAGTGCCAGGTCGCGCGCCCAAACGAAGCCGAGGATCGCGATGGCGAGCAGGGACAGCGTGGCGCCGGCGAGTGCGGCGCCGGGCGCGGCTTGGCCGGTGACCGCCAGCAGCAGCAATGTCGCCACCGGGGTCGCGGCCAGCAGCGCGATCACCAGTGCCGGCATCCCTCGGCCCGGACCGGCGCCCGGTCGGGCCCGCTCAGGTCCCCGGCACGTCGAGCGCTTGCGGCGCGGGAGCGACCATTTGCGGGCTGCCGCCGCGCTGCACCTCGAACACGGCCAGGCCGCGGCGGACCTGACCGTCCGGCAACAGAGCGAACAGCCCGTCACTGCCGGCGAATCCGGCGGACTGGGTCAAGCCTCCCTGCGCGCCCGGGTTGCGCCCCAGCACGCGGGCAACCGAGGCGGCGTCATACGCGAGGTCGGCGATCGCCGGCGGCGGGCCGCCGTATTTGGCCGCGTAGGCGTCGGCGAAGGCGGTGCGCGCCATCGGATCGGGTGCGGCGTACCAAGCGCCCGGCAACTGGCCCGCGCCGCTCGACGGGTTCGCCCACAGGGCTGGGCCGATCACCCGTACCGAGCTGGCCGGAATGTCGTAGTACGGCAGCAGCGAGGCGATCTCCGACAATGATTCCCCGGTATCGGCCAGCAGCAGCGCCTCGAAGGGGGGAGGGGGGATCGCGCCGCGCTGCTGCGCCAACTCGCGCGCCTCGCGCCGGCTGTCGGCATCGCGCTGCTCCCTGAGCGCACGCATCCGGGCGTCCAACGTGCCGCCGCGCGCGGCGTAGTCCGACAGGTCGCGTACCGCGGCGTTGATCGACGCCATGCCCTTGGAATAGTCCTGCAAGCGCGGCGGTGGCAGCCCGGCGGTGGCGGTCGCCTCCTGCAGCGCGCCCGCCATCGCCCGGCCGAACTCGGTGTCGGGCAGCAGGCCGGCGAACTGGGATCGGCCTTCGCCCTGCGCGGCGGCGACCAGGCGGAACACCTGCTGTCGCGGGGTGATGCCGAGCGGCCAGACCCCAGGCTGCGCTTGCGCCGGGTCATTGGTGAAGGCGAGGACCGGGATGCCGACCTGGCGCGCGATCGGCGCCACCGCCGCCGTCTCCGCCGAGGTGAGCGGGCCGAGGATCATGCTGTCGCCCGCGGCGATTGCCTCCCGCGCGGCGGTCGCGGCACCTTGGGGGCTGCCGGTGGTGTCGTGCGGGTCGAGGCGCGGGGCGCCCGGGGCGTCGAGCGCGAGCTGGGCCGCCTTCAGCATGGCTTGCCCGATATCGGCGCGCGGCCCGGTGAGCGGCAGCAGGACGGCGACCTGCCCCGCCGCGGCGACGGGTTGCGGGCCGGGGACCAGCCCGACCGGGTAGCCGGGCGGGTAGCCGGGCGCGACCCCGGGGGGGTAAGTGCAGGCGGCCAACCCGAGCGTGCCGACCAGGAGTGCGAATGCCCGACGAAGCATGCGATCTGCCCCTCAAAACGCCAGCGGCGGAGCGCGCCGGCCCGACCGTTGGACTTGTGCTGGTTTCGACGCCGATCGGCAATCTTGGCGACATGACGCCGCGCGCCCGGGCCGCGTTGCAGGCGGCCGATCTCGTGCTGTGCGAGGACACAAGGCGCACCGGCCGGCTGCTCGCGGCGTATGCGCTGAGTGCGAGGCTGGAAACGCTCAACGAGCAGACCGAGGATGCCGCCATCGCCGGCGTGCTCGACCGGCTGCATCAGGGGCGGCTGGTGGCGGTGGTCTCCGACGCCGGCACGCCGCTGGTGTCCGATCCCGGCTATCGGCTGGTGCGCGCGACGATCGCGGCGGGGTTGCCGGTGACCGCCCTGCCGGGGCCGAACGCGGCGGTGACCGCGCTGGTGCTGTCCGGGCTGCCGCCGCTGCCGTTCCTGTTCCTCGGCTTCCCGCCGCCGCGTCGGGCGGCGCGCCGGGCCGGGTTCGGCGGGCTGCGCGCGGCCGAGCAGGCGGGCCTCGCCGCCACCCTGATCTGGCACGAGGCGCCGCACCGCCTGGCGGAGAGCTTGGCCGACATGGCCGAGGCGTTCGCCGGCCGTCCCGCCGCCGTCGCGCGCGAGCTCACCAAGCGGTTCGAGGAGGTGCGTCGCGGCCCGATCGAGGCGCTGGCCGCGCACTACGCCGAGGCACCGGCGCGGGGCGAGATAACGGTGCTGATCGGGCCGCAGGCGGTGGGCGCGGCCGGCGCCGAGGAGCTCGATGCGCGGCTGCTCGACGCGTTGCGCCAGCACACGGTGCGCGACGCCGCCGCTTTGGTGGCGACCGCCACCGGCCTGCCGCGCAAGCTGGTCTACGCCCGCGCCCTCGCCCTGTCCTCGCGCGCTTGAGCGGTCACCCGGCGGGTCCATTCACGGCCCCAGTCGCGGCAGGGTGCCTCGACGGCGTGATAAAATCCCCAGGCGGCCGCGAGCGAGAGCGCCAGCAGCAGCGGGATCATTCCCGGCCCGGTCAGGCCGGTGGCGTAGACCACCGCCAAGAACACCGGCAGGTGGACCAGGTAGAGGCTGTAGGAGATCCGCCCCAGCCAAGGCAGCGGTGCCATGCCCAGGACCCGCGCAGTCGCGGGGGATTCCAGCGCCACGGCGATCAGCAGCGTGGCGCCGAGGCCGTACACCAGGTCGTTGGTCGAGGGGATGCCGCTGAAGCACACCAGGCCAAGCCCGAGTAGCAGCGCGTGGCCGCGCGGCGGCAGCATGGCCATCCAGCGCCGCAGCCGGGCGCGTTCGACGGCGAGGCCGAGCCCGAGCACGAAGAAAACCACGAAATACAGGCTGACCATCAGCGAGCCGGCAAAGCCCTGGCCCCAGAACGGCTTGCACGACCACCAGGCGCGGCACGCGAGGCCGGTGCCGGCGTCGACCCCGAACGGCACGCTGAGCCATTGCAGCAGCAACGCACCGGCCAGCAGCGCCGGCAGGTTGCGTCGGCCGAGCCAGAGCAGCAGCGGCAGCAGGGCGGAGATGCGCAGCTCCGGCACCAGGCTCCACACCACCGGGTCGAGATCGTCGCGCCGGTCGCCCAGCATCAGCAGGTGGCGCGCCAGGGTAGGGAGATCGTGGCCGTTCTGCCAGAACGAGGCGAACCACATCCCGAGCGGCCGCTGCGGCCCCGGCTCGACCAGCGCGTAGCCGAGGGCGGAGAGCAGGATCGCGATCGCGAACGGCGGATACACCCGGCTTATCCGACGGACGATGAACGAGGCGTAGCCGGTCGGCTGCCGCAGCAGCCCATGCGCCAGCACGAAGCCCGACAACACAAAGAACAGAATCACCGGCGCGCGGCCCTCGAGCACGGCGCGCGCCGGCGAGTAGCGCAGCGCCCGCCACAGCCAGGTCGAGTGCGGCGTCAGCAGGCCGAGCAGCCAGACGTGGTGCAGCACGACCACCAGCGCCGCGAGCCCGCGCAGCGAATCCAGCGCGCCAATATGCGCTTTGGGCGCGGGGCGAGGGGAGGGGTCGATCACGGCGCGCCATCCGATGCTGCGCCCACCTACCCCGGGAGGGATTTACAATTTCATACGATGAGGGCGGCGAGCAGCGGATCGAGGCGCAGCCGGCCTTCCGGGGTCGCCCACAGCCGCCCGTCGCTGCGCGCCAGGTAGCCCGCCTCGATAGCTTGACCAAGCAAGTCACCGTCGATCGCCTGGTCGATGTGCACACCGGTGCGCGCGGTGAAGCGGGCGATGTCGATGCCCTCGGTCAGCCGCAAGCCCATCAGCAGCATTTCGCGCGCCCGATCCGCCGGGGCCACCGGCGCGTCCTCGGTGGTGCCGTGACCGGCCGCCTCCACCCGCTCGGCCCACACCTCCGGCGCGCGGTGCCGACGGGTGGCGCGCAGGGTGTCGCCCAGCAGCAGGCGGCCATGCGCGCCAGGGCCGATGCCGGCGTAGTCGCCGTAGCGCCAGTAGACCAGGTTGTGCCGGCTCTCGGCGCCCGGCCGGGCATAGTTCGACACCTCGTAGGCGGCGAGGCCGAACCGCGCCGCCTCCTCGCCGGTCGCCTCGTAGAGCCGCGCCGCCGCGTCGCCCTCGGGCAGCACGATCTCGCCCCGCCGATGCCGCGCCTCGAAGGCGGTGCCCGGCTCGATAGTGAGCTGGTAGAGCGAGAGGTGGTCGGCCACCAAATCAAGCGCACGGCGCAACTCGGCGCGCCAGGCGGCCTCGCTCTGGCTGGGGCGGGCGTAGATCAGGTCGAAGGAGATGCGCGGAAACACCGCGCGCGCGATCTCCAGCGCCGCCACCGCCTGCGCCGCCGAGTGCTGCCGGCCCAGCAATGCGAGCGCCGCCGGGTCGAGGCTTTGCACGCCGAGCGAGGCGCGGTTGACCCCGGCGGTGCGGAACGCCGCCAGCCGCCCGGCCTCGACGCTGGTCGGGTTGGCCTCCAGCGTGATCTCAGCGTCATCCGGCAGCTCGAACAGCCGCGCAGCGTCCTCGATCAGCGCCGCCACGCCCTCGGGCGGCATCAGGCTCGGCGTGCCGCCGCCGAAGAAGATCGAGCCCAGCCGCCGCCGCCCGAGCCGCCCCGCCTGCCACGCCAGCTCGGTGCGCAGCGCGCGGATGAAGCGGCTCGCGTCGAGCCGCTCCCGCACATGCGAGTTGAAGTCGCAATACGGGCACTTGGCCAGACAGAAGGGCCAGTGGATATAGAGCGCCAGCGGTTCCATCCGGGAGATATAGGGATGCCACAAACCGATCCCGCCGGCTCGGTCGAGCGCGTGCGCGCCGCCCTCGCCGCGCACGACCATCCCGACACCATCATCGCGGTGCCGGACACCGCGCGGACGGCGGCGGGGGCGGCGGAGGCGGTCGGCTGCGCGGTGGCGCAGATCGCCAAGTCGATCATCTTCCGCGCCATCGGCGAGACCCCGGAGCGACCGGTGCTGGTCATCACCTCCGGCGCCAATCAGGTCGACCCGGCTCGGGTCGAGGCGCTGCTCGGGCTCAAGCTCGGGCGTGCCGACGCGGAGTGGGTGCGCGCGGTCACCGGGTTCGCGATCGGCGGCGTCGCCCCGGTGGGCCATCTCACGCCGCCGCTGATCCTGCTCGACGAGGACCTGCTGGCGCTCGATCCGGTGTGGGCCGCCGCCGGCTCGCCGCGCCTCGTGTTCCGCACCTCAGCCGCCGCCTTGCTGCGTTTGTGCGGCGCGCAAGCGGCGCGGGTGCGGCAGGAAGGGTGAACACGTCGCCAGCCCGGGCTCAAGCCGCCGCGCGTGCCTCCTCCACCGTCTCCGGCAGGAACAACCACAGCACCACGACGCTGATCGCGGCGACGGCGGCGAGCACGATGAATGCCGGGGTGAAGCCGAATAGCTGCGCGACGTAGCCGATCGCGGTGGTGCTGATCGTCGCACCGACCCCGCTTACCGTCCCGGTGGTGCCGAGGGCGACGTTGTAGCGCCCGCTGCCCTTGGTGACGTCCGCCACCACCAACGGCGTGATGATGCCGATCACCGCCGCGTCGAGCCCGCCCAGCACCTGCGAGGCGACGAGGAACCACGGCCCGATGGGCAGCGCGAACACCGCCGCGCGCGCCAACAACGCCGCGAAGGCGATGAGGAGCAGCGCCTTGCGGCCCCATTCGTCGGCCTTGCGCGCGACAAAGCCGGCGATCAACGCGGTGACGAGTTGCGGCACGACTACCAGCGCCGAGGTGAACAGCTCGGATTCCGCGCCGCGTTCAATGGTCAGCCGCTCACTCGCGAGCGGCAGCATGGAGGCGTTGATGAACTGGAACATGAACAGGCATAGGGCGAAGATCAGCAGCGGACGGTTGCCGAGCAGGTCACGCCAGTTGCAGGTGCGGGTCTCCTCCTCCTCCGGCGCCTGCCGAGCGCGCGCGTAGCTGATCTCCTTGCCGTTGATCAGCCACAGCATGATAGCGGCAGGCACGCAGAGCCCCGCCGCTGCGAGGAACGGCGCTTGGGGCGAGACGAGGTAGCCGAGCGCGCCCATCCCCGCCGCTGTCGCCGCATTGCCGAGAGAATCGTAGCGCTGATTGCGCCCGACCCGGGTGTGAAAGGCGTGATGGCCAACCAAGCCGATCGACACTGCCGCGAGCGCGGTGCGCACCGCTCCCCCGGTGATGCCGTGCAGCGCCTCGCCCGCCATCACCGTGATCACCATCGGAAAGAACGCGATCAGCAAGGCGCCCGATGCGATGCAGGCGAGACACGCCGCGAGGATCAGGCGCTTGCGCCGCACCACGTCGAGCAGCCAGCCGGCCGGTATCTGGCTGGCCAGGGCGACCGAGCTGTTGACGGTGATCACCGTGCCGATCGCGCCCTGGCTCCAGCCTTGCGTCGTCAGATAGACGGCAACGAAGGGTCCAAAGGCGGTCTCGACATCGGCGACGAAGAAGTTGAGCCAGTCGAGCGCGCGCTGACTGCGCTCGGATGGATGCGGTCTGGCTCGGCCGGCTGGAGCAGCCTCGCCATCCCTATCTCGCGGTGCCATTCCAGCCAGCCTGATGCTGCCGTATCAGTCTTGATCGGCGACTTTACTCGGCCGCCATCTGGCGGGGTTGCGCGTGCGGCTCGTCGTCCGGGTTGACCGGCGCGGGGGGCATGCCGCCGCTCGGCTTGGGGTCGGCGACATACTCGAACGGGGCCTCGTTCCACGGGCCGCGATGGTCATCGCCTTGCGAGAGGTTGAACACCAGCTTCACCGTGTCGTCCGGCTGGACGTTGCCGAACATCGGGTCGGTCAGCTTGCCCATGCTTTCCAGCGCATTCATGAACATTTGCGCGTGGGTGATCTCGCGAGTGAGCAGGTGGACGAGAACCTTCTTGGTGCCCTCGTCGCTGCACATCTTGATCAACGCCTCGTAGGTCTGCCGGGCGCCGGCCTCGGCGGCGATGTCGGCGCGCAGGTCACGCACCACGTTGCCACCTTCATTGACGTAGCCCGCCGTCCAGGCCGAGCCCTGGCTGTCGACGAGATGCGGCCCGATGCCGCGTATCCTGAACAGCGGCGCGTCATACACCGAGGTCTGGTCCAGATTGCGGGTGTGCTGCGTGATGAGCTTGCCGACCATTTCCAGGTGGCTGAACTCCTCCATGGCGATGTCCTGGAGCATGTCGCGGATGCCGGCGTCCTCGATGTGGAAGGACTGCACCCAGTATTGCAACGCCGCGGTCAGCTCGCCGGTCGCGCCGCCGAACTGGTCGAGCATGTATTGGCCAAACCGGGCGTCGGGCGTGCCGACGTTGACCGGCACAATCGTCTCTTTTCTGTGGTAGAACATGGTTCTCTCTCGTTTTGCTGTTTGGTGGGTGGCCAAGCACTCGAGGCGACTGCGGTCCACTTGGTATCAACCTCGGCGAGTGGAAGCCGAGTTCTTGCGAAGTCGGGTCGCTAATCCCTAATCCGTGGTGTCTGGGCGACCTGGTGGCGACCGGCTCGACCGGTAACAGCGTGCCGCCCCGCGCGTCGTGGCATCACAGGTGCGCCAGCCGTCACCGATCCCTCGGATGTGACCGGGACGAACCTCTGCTTCGCAACGCTAGGGCCAGCATGTCCGTTCCCCTCGCACTGGTTCTGTTCGGCGGCAGCCTGCTGCTCAGCATGATGTCGAGTGCCGTGCTGGTCGAGCGCCTCGAACAGGTCGGCCGTCGCTTTGCCTTCCCCGCGGGGCTGCTCGGCCTGGTCACCGCGTTCTGCGCTGACTCGCCCGAGATCACCTCGGCGCTGACCGCGCTGATCAGCGGCCAGCACGAGCTCGGTCGCGGCGTGATCTTCGGCTCCAACATCTTCAACATCGCCGCCCTGTTCGGCGTCAGCGCCCTGGTGGCGGGACGCATTCCGATCGGCCGGCCGATCCTCGTCCTGAATGGCGGCGTAGCACTTTGGCTGTCCCTCGTTGTCGGCGCGCAGGCGTTGGGTTGGCTGGGATCGCTGGGGGCGGGGTTGTTGCTGCTCGTGGTGGTCGTGCCGTTCCTGGCCATCTCGTCGATCCGCCGCGTCACCCTCGATACGTTGCCGCTGTCGGATCGGGCGCGGCGCTGGCTTGTCCGGCTGATCCACGAGGAGCAGAGCAGCCAGCTGGAGAAGGCGAGCAGCCAGGAGGAAGCGGGCTCGATCCGCCCGCTGACCCGGACGGATGGGCTGTCGATCGTGCCGCTGCTGGCCATGATCGTGATCAGCTCGGTCGCCCTGGTCCGATCGGCCGAGTTTCTGGGCCGTCACTGGGGCCTGTCGCAGCTCGTGGTCGGCACCTTCGTGATCGCGGTGCTCACCGGACTGCCGAACCTGACGGTTGCACTGCACCTCGCCCGCCGCGCGCGGGGTGCCGCGCTGTCGAGCGAGGCCTTCAACTCGAACTCGCTGAACCTGCTGTTCGGCGCGTATCTGCCGACACTGTTCGTCACTCTGTCGTATCCATCGCGAGAGGGGGTTCTCTCGCTCGGGGTACTCGTCGCCATGACCGCCGTGGCGGTCATGCTCGGTTTCGCAAGGCGCGGACTGGGCCGGCCGAGCGGCCTCATACTCGTCACCTGCTACGCCGCCTACGCGCTGGTCTCGCTGCGGTGAGGCGGGCGCGGCTCGTCACGTGCCTCTTGCGGCGGCGGCCCGTGACACCGACTCGTGATGACCGGGTTGGCGCCGGCCGTTCCAGTCCCGCTCGGACCGCTCTAACAAATCTGTTGCAACACTCGCTAACAATTTCCTATAACTTCGCCCATGTCCCCAGCCCCCTCCACCCCAGCCGGCTTGATGTGCCGCTTCGGCCTGCTCGTCGAGCGGCTGAGGTGGACGCTTGCCGATTGGGTCGACCGGAACCCCCGGAACCGCGACGTGCTGGGGCCGCTCGCCTTGCTGCTGTGGAAGTACTTGCAGCGCACGACGCGCAAACTCGCCGCGCTGCATGCGCAGTTCGCCGCCGGGACGCTTGCGCCGCGCAAGGACCGGGCGCGGCGTCAGGCAGCCGAGCCGGCCGAGTCGATACCACCCGAGCGGTCGAAGCTGCCGGGCGGCCCGGTGCTGGCGCGGTTCGGCGCCGGGTATCTCGGCGCCTGGCTGCTGGCGCTGGTCGATGATCCGGAGATGCGGGCGCTGCTCGCGGCGTCGCCGCAAGCGGGTCGGCTACTGCGCCCGCTGTGGCGCCGGCTGACCAACGATCCGCTGCCCGCGCCGCTGCGGCTGGCGCCGAAACCGCCGCGTTCGGAGCAACCGCTCGCTCCGATGGCGCTCGCCGAAGCGCCGTCCGATGCCACTCCCCACGCCTCACCCCAAGCCCCGCCGCACCGTCGCCGGGCTGCATCTGCCAAGTCGCCGCCCTCCCTGCCACCCTGGCCACCGCCGCTTTTCCGGGCCTGAGACGGCGCAGCCTTCGCACGTCGATAACGTTGCACTTTGTAAACGAATTCCTGGTGGGTTCTGAACCCTCGACCAGCACGGCACGGACGGTTGCGCGCCGGGCTGGCGCTTGCCCGAATGGTCGAGCTCTGCAAGCGTAGGCGGTCGAAACCGATCGCCGGAATGAAACGTGAGCGCTTGCGTCCGAGCCGCCCTGCGGCGAACCCGACTCTTCTCCTTCATCTCCTTCATCGCAGCGCTGATCGCACTCGCTCCCGTGACCATCCGGGCCGCCGAGCCGTTCAACAATCGGGGCGTCGTCGAACTGGAGACCGAGGGCTCCGCCGGGGCGTCGGTGCGGATCGCCGAGGATCTCGCCTCCATTGTCGATGACGGCGCGACCCGCCGGGTGGTTCCGGTGGTCGGTGTCAGCGTCCGGCAGAATGTGGTGGACCTGGCCATGCTGCGCGGGATCGACATGGCGATCCTGCAGGCCGACCTGGTCGCGGGCATGCGCCAGCAAGGCGCCGAAATCACCTTTACCTACATCGCCAAGCTGTACAACAAGGAGTTGCACCTGCTGGCGCGGCCGGAGATCAAGAGCGTCGCCGATCTCGCCCATCGCAAGGTCAATCTCGACCTGCGTGGCTCCGGCACCTCCATTACCGCCGGCCGGGTGTTCGAGCTGCTTGGCGTGCCGGTCGAACCGGTCGATGACGCTCCGGAGCTGGCGCTCGACAGGCTGCGGCGCGGCGAGATATCGGCGATGGCCTTGGTCGCCGGCAAGCCGGCCAGCCTGTTCCAGGGTCTGCCGCGCGAGACGGGCTTGCATTTCCTCGCCGTGCCGCTCGATCAGCGCGTGATCAACGCTTACGTGCCGACCTCGCTGACGGCGGCCGACTATCCTGGACTGATCGCCGACGATCAGCCGGTCGACACGGTCGCGGTCGGCACCTTGCTCGCGGTGGCGCGGCTGTCCCCCGGCTCGGAGCGCTACCGCAACGTCGCCACCTTCGTCGACGTGTTCTTCACCGAGTTCCGCGCCTTGCTCGAACCGGGACACCATCCCAAGTGGCACGAGATCAATCTGGCGGCCGAGATCGCCGGCCTCGATCGCTTCGCGCCGGCGCAAGCGTGGCTCGATCGCAACGCGGCGGTCGCGCGGCCGGCGCCACAGAACGTGAAGACGCTGTTCTCGCGCTTCGTCGACACCCGTCAGCAGGTGATCGGCACCACGCCGCTTTCGGCCCAGCAGAAGCAGGAGCTGTTCGACCAGTTCCAACGCTGGCAATCCGGCCAGGGCCGCTGATGCGCCGATCCGCGTGGTGGACGGTGATGGCGCTGCTCGCCAGCGCCTGGATCGTGGCCGGGGCGGCGGCGTCGGCTGCGGAACCGTCGCCGAAGCGGGGCGGCACGCTGGTGTTCGCGGTGGAAGCCGAACCGTCCAACTATGACTGCCAGGCCAACGTCTCGTTCGCCTTCCTGCACCCGGTCGCGCCGCACTATTCCACGCTGCTGAAGTTCGACACCCCGAACTACCCGCAGGTGACCGGCGACCTCGCCGCGTCCTGGACGGTCTCGCCCGACCGGCTGACCTACAGCTTCAAGCTCCGCCCGGGCGTGCTGTTCCATGACGGCACGCCGCTCACCTCCGCCGATGTGCGGGCGAGCTACCAGCGGATCATCCATCCACCCCCCGGCGTGACCTCGGCGCGGCAGGTGGACTACGCCGCGATCGCCGCGATCGACACGCCGGACCCGCTCACCGTGGTGTTCCACTTGCAATGGCCGGACGCGGCGATGCTGGCCAACTTCGCCTCGCCGTGGAACTGCATCTACCAGGGTGCCAAGATCGAGGCGGACCCGCAATTCCCGCGCACCCACGTGCTCGGCACCGGCGCGTTCGTGTTCGTCGAGCACGTCAAGGGCCAGCACTGGATCGGGCGCCGCTTCGACCGCTATTTCCAACCCGGCAAGCCCTATCTCGACGGTTACCAGGCGGACTTCGTCCGTGGCGCCGCGGTGGTGCAGGGTATGCAGGCCGGCCGCCTGATGGGCAGCTTCCGCAGCTTCACGCCGGTTGAGCGGGACGAACTGGAACGCACGATGGGCGAACGGGCGACCGTCCATGAATCGCCGTGGCTGATCGACCTGATGCTGGTGTTCAACACGCGGCAGAAGCCGTTCGACGATGCGCGGGTGCGCCGCGCGCTGTCGCTCGCGATCGATCGCTGGGGCATGGCGGATACGCTGTCGTCCACCACGTACATGAAATTCGTCGGCGGGCTGATGCGTCCGGGCTTCACGATGGCGACCCCCCAATCCGCCCTCGTCACCTTGCCGGGCTTTTCGCGCGATATCGGCGCCGCGCGCGCCGAGGCACGGCGCCTGCTTGCCGAAGCGGGTGTCCGCGACCTCGCCGTCACCATCACCAATCGCGACGTGCCGATCCCCTATGGCCCGGGCGCGGAGGCGGTGATCGAGGCGTGGCGCTCGATCGGCGTGACCGCGAACCAGGTGAAGCTGAACTCGAAGGACTGGCAGGCGGCCCTTGAAAGCGGCCATTTCGCCGTCGGCTTCGACTTCGCCGGCGACTATTTCGACGACCCGACCTTGCAGCTCGCCAAATACGTCTCCCACGATCTCTCGCCGTCCAACCATGCCGGCTCCACCGATCGGACACTGGACGCGCTCTACATCGGCCAGGCGATCAGCACCGACCCGCAGCAACGCGCGCAAATCGTGCGCGATTTCGAGCGCCGCGCGTTGACCGACGCCTATTCGGTGCCGATCCTGTGGTGGAACCGCATTGTCGTCACCTCCGCCAGCCTGAAGGGCTGGGTGATGACCCCCAGCCACTACATCGGCCAGGACCTTACCGACGTGTGGCTCGACCGGTAAGCCTCAGATCAGCGCCGCCTCGCCCGGGCCGGCCATGCTCATGCGGCCGAGCTTGCCGATCAGCGCGGCCACCCCGTCGACCTTCTTGTAGAGCTTGCGTATGTCGGGCTCGGCGAAGCCGGCGGCGATCGCGCCCTCCAGCATGGCCAGCAGCGGACCGGCGGAACCGGCCACGTCGCAGATCAGCAGCGGCTTGTCATGCAGGCCGAGCTGGCGCCATGTGATGATCTCGATCGTCTCGTCGAACGTGCCGAGCCCGCCCGGCATCGAGACAAAGGCGTCCGCCAGCTCGAACATCCGGGTCTTGCGGCTGTGCATCGTCTCGGTGACGATCAGCTCGGAGACACCCGGATGCGCCACCTCGGTCCGGGTCAGGAAGCTCGGGATGACGCCGATCACGTGGCCCCCCGCCTTGAGCGCCGCGTCGGCGACCGCCCCCATCAACCCGACCCGACCGCCACCGTAGATCAGCGTCTTGCCGGCCCGCGCCAAGCCGTCGCCCAACGCCTCGGCGGCGCGTCGGCAGGCGGGGTCATTGCCGGGCCTCGATCCACAAAACACGGCGACGCTCTGGATATCCGGCATGAAGGTCCTTCTTTAGCTGGCGCCGCGGCGACGAGCCCACGGCAGTGATACGCGGTGGGGCTTAAGAAAGTTGGAAAACAGGCGCGGTGATGGCCGAAATCGCGCCGACCCTGGGCACGGCGGCTACGGCAGGTTCGCCACCGCGGCGGCGATCCCGGCCGAGGCCAGGAAGACGATGATCGCCCGCAGCGGGCTCGCCAGGCGGGGTGCGCGCATCGTGCCGGGCAGTCGCTTCTTGCCGGTGATCATCGGCCGCAGCAGGTTCTGACCCTTCAGCGCGGCATAGGCGGCGACCGCCAGCACGTGCAACGCGATCGCACCGAGGATCAGGTAGAAGTTGACGCCGTGATAGTAGGAAAGCTGGTCGCTCATCTGCTTGCCGACATGTTTGGCGAGCGGGCCGTTCACCATGTAGTCCTCGTCGGTGTTGGCGCAAAGCCCGGTCCCGACCTGGATGGCGAGCAGCAGCAGCAGCAGCAGCACCATCCAGCCGCCCGCCGCGTTGTGGCCGATCTCCCTGTCCTCCTCGCGGCGGAACATGCCGCCGAGATGGTGCAACGCGGCCAGCGGACTTTTCAGGAACTTGCCGAATCGCGCCGTTTCGCTGCCAGCGAAGCCCCAGACGAGCCGGAACAGCAATGCCGCGAGCATGGTGTAGCCGGACAGCAGGTGGACCTGCATCCAGCCCTCGTTGATGCTCACGTAGCTGACCGCGATCAGCACGACGACGGCCCAATGGAACAGCCGGATCGGCGCATCCCAAACCTTCATCGGCAGCTTCAGTTTCCGCATGGGCAGCATGTCTCGCGTGATCCCCCTCCGCCGCCGAACCGCTCGGGCTTGGGCTGCCGTTCTGCCGTGGTTGCTCGCGTCGCGCCAGCCTGCACCGAGCCCGTTGGACGGGTGGGGAATTGCCGCCCGGGCCGCGTCGCCCTACGTTCCGATCATGACGGGACAGAGTCTCCCGATGCGGGAAAGGGGAACGCCGATCCGACTGCTGCTCCTGGCGCTCGCCGGGGTGGTGGCGATCGGCACGGCCGTCGTCGTCGGCCTGCACGAAGGCGCGGAGCCCACCGATTCGACCCGATCGGCGGCGCCGCAGGCGCCGGCGCCCGCGCCCGCGCGGCCGAGTTTCGATGTGGTGCGGATCAACCCGCAAGGCGACACGGTGATCGCCGGTCACGCGACACCCGGCTCGGAGATACGCATCCTCGATGGCGGGCAGGAGATCGGTCGCGCCGATGTCGGTCCGGACGGCGCCTGGGTGTTCGTCCCGGCGAAGCCGCTGCCGTCCGGCGCCCGGGCGCTGACCCTGGTCGAGCGCACGCCCAAGGGGCAGGAGCTGTCGAGCCTGGGCTCGGTGCTCCTCGTCGTGCCCGAGCGTGGCCCGAGCGGCGCGCCGGGGCCTCTGGCGCTGCTCTCCACGCCGGGCGGAGCGCCGCGCCTGCTGCAATCTCCCGCCGCCAGCGGGCTGGGCGTCGATGCGGCCGAGTTCGACGAGCACGGCGCGTTGCGGCTCGCCGGCCGGGCGCCACCCAACGCAATGGTGCAAGTCTACATCGACGGCCATAAGATGGGCGATGCGCGGGCGGCGGCGGATGGGCATTGGACCCTGGCGCCGAGCCAGAGCGTAGCACCTGGCGAGCATCGACTGCGGATCGACCAGCTCGGCCGCGACGGGCAGGTGATCGCCCGCGCCGAGGCGCCGCTGCCGCGCGACTCCCGCGCCGAGCTCGCACAAGGCGGGCCGGGCGCGGTCACCCAGCTGACCATCGCGCGGGGACAGACATTGTGGCGCCTGGCGCGGAGCCTGTATGGACGCGGCGCCAGCTACACCCTGCTGTACGAGGCTAATCGGGGCCAGATCGAGAACCCCGGGCTGATCTATCCGGGCCAGGTGTTCAAGGCGCCCGCCTCGGGCGGTGCCGCGCCTCGATCGGCTCCCGCGGCGCACTGACGAGACAAGGTTGCCGCCTCTCGGCGAACCGCCGATAACCGCGCCCGACCATGACCCTCGCCGACTCCTTCCGATCCGTGTTCGCCCCGCCGCACCCCGCCGGGCATCGCTTCATCTTGGCGGGCGTGCTCGGCTTCGTGCTCGGGTTGATCTTCGCCGGCTGGCTCGCCTGGCTCGGCCTGCTGTTCACCCTGTTTTGCCTCTACTTCTTCCGTGACCCTGAGCGGGTGCCGCCCGGCCGGGTCGGCGCGCTGCTCGCCCCCGCCGACGGCCGCGTCGTCTCGGTCAGCCCGGCGGTGCCGCCGCCCGAGCTCGGCCTCGGCCCGACACCGCGCTGGCGGGTCGGTATTTTTCTCTCCGTGCTCGACGTCCATGTGAACCGCGTCCCGGCCGACGGCACCGTGACGCGCATCAGCTATCGGCACGGCCGGTTCGTCAGCGCCAGCCTCGACAAGGCATCGGCGGAGAACGAGCGCAACGCCATCGCCATCCGCCTCGGCGAGGGACGCGAGATCGCCGTCGTGCAGATCGCCGGGCTCATCGCGCGACGGATCGTCTGCGACCTGCGAGAGGGCGACGCGGTGCGGGCCGGGTCGCGCTTGGGCATCATCCGGTTCGGCAGTCGCACCGATCTCTATCTGCCGACCGGCGTGACCCCGCTGGTGGCGGAGGGGCAGACGATGATCGGCGGCGAGACCGTGCTGGCGGAGCTTGGCGCGTGACGCGGCGGTTTCCCGGCGCGCCACCCGGCCGGCCGCACCCGCGCCGGCGTCGGGTGCGACCGCGCTACAAGGGGCCGTCGTTCAACCGCATCATCCCGAACCTGCTCACCCTGCTCGGCCTCTGCGCCGGCCTCACCGCGATCCGCTTCGCGATCGAGGGACGGTTCGGTTCGGCCGCCGTCGCCATCGTGGTCGCCGCCGGCATCGACGGGCTCGATGGGCGGCTGGCCCGGCTGCTGAAGGCGGTCACCCGGTTCGGCGCCGAATTCGACAGCCTGGCCGATTTCGTCTGCTTCGGCGTGGCCCCCGCGTTCATCCTCTATCTCTGGTCGCTGCAACACGCCGGCCGCTACGGCTTCATCCCGTGCCTGTTCTTCGCGGTGTGCATGGCGTTGCGGCTGGCCCGCTTCAACGCCTCGCTCGACAGCGCGCCGCGCCCGGCTTACGCGCACAGTTTCTTCACCGGGGTGCCGGCGCCGGCCGGGGCGGGGCTGGCGCTGTTCCCGCTGTTCGTCGGCCTGGAAGCGCGCTCGATCGGCTGGGACTGGCTCTACACGGTGGCCCGATCCGGCGTCTTCACCGCCCTGGTGCTGGCCGGAACTGCGGTCCTGCTGGTCTCCACCGTGCCGGTCTGGAGCTTCAAGAATTTCAAGATGCCGGCGGAATACGTGCTGCCGGTGATGCTCGGCACCGGCACGTTCGCGGCGCTGCTGGTCGCCGACCCCTGGGCCGCGCTGGCGGCGGCGGGGCTGCTCTATCTCGCGATGCTGCCGCTCAGCGTGCGCAGCTTCCGCCGCCTGCGCGACGAGGCGGAGGGCCCGGCAGCGTCGCCCGACCGGGTGCCAGCCGCGATTGCCCAGCAGGACGCCAACACGGACTAGGCTCTGCCGGGGCGCCCGGTCTTCCACGCCTCGAAGTCGCGTTTCGCCTCGTCGCCCGCCATTGGGAACAGGCCGGTGAGCGAGCGGCCGCGCGCGACCTCCTCCTCGGCGAACTCCTCGTACAAGGTGGTGGTCGCCGCCTCCTCGGCCACCTCGTCGGCGATGTCGGCTGGGATCACCACCACGCCATCGCAGTCGCCGACGATGACATCGCCGGGATAGACCGCCACCCCACCGCAGCCGATCGGCAGGTTGAGGTCGATCGGGTGATGCACGATGGGGCTCGGCGGTGAGGTCGGCCGGCGCAGATAGGCCGGCAACCCGGTCTTCAGGATGCCCTCGGAATCGCGAAAACCGCCATCGGTGACGATCCCCGAGCAGCCGCGCGCCTTCAGCCGGCCGATGTAGAGGTCACCCGCCGAGGCGGCGCGCGCGTCGCCGCGCGAATCGATCACCAGCACGTGGCCGGGTGGGCACTCCTCCATCGCTTTCGGCTGGATCGCCACCGGCCGCTGCTTGGCGTTCGGCCCGTTCTTGTCCTCGCGCGATGGGATGAAGCGCATGGTGAAGGCGATGCCGACCATGCGGGCCTGGTCAACACGCAGCGGCGAGACATCCTGCATGAAGATATTGCGATAGCCGCGCCGGAACAGCGCGCCGGTGAGCGTCGAGGTCGCGACCCGCAGCAGCTTGTCCCGGGTCTCGGCGAGCAGTTCCGCCATGGCTGGTTCCCCCTTCGTGTCAGTTCTTCGCGGGCGGCGATGCGTCAACGCTCACCGGGCGCCGCGCCGCCATGGGTGCGTCGCGGATCGGGTTGAGATCGACCTGCGGCATCGCGATGTCGAGCTGTCCCAGCACCCCGTTGGCCAGCTCGTTGTAGCGATCGAAGCTGCGGCGCAGCCGGTTGCGCCAAGCCTGCGCTCCGCCATTGGCGTGCAGTTCGTAGACCGACTCGCGATGGTCGAGCGCCGAGCCAACATGGTCCCACGCCATCTGTAGCAACGCCGCCCGTTGCAGCGCGGTGTAGCCGGCGCCGGTGAACGATTCTTCCAAGCCAGCGGCCAATTCGGGCTCGGCGAGATCGCTATCCGATGGTGCCACGACCAGCGACGAGCCGGGCAGGGTGCGCAGGATCTCCTCCATGCGCGGTCGCCCTCTCAACATCGCCAGACTGCCGGCCGAGAGGTGCGCCTGATTGGGCGCGCAGAACCCCTCCGGGGTGAAGCTGGGGTCGAGTTCGGTGGCGGTCTGGCAGGCACGCACCGTCTGCACGTCGGCGATCAGATCGACCAGGTATTCGACCGACGCGCCATGCGTCATCAGCCCCATTGCATGGGTGGAGGCGAGCGCGAGGCCAAGCGTGAACTCGGCTTTCGCGAGCCAGCAATACAGCTGGTGCCAGAACAGCCAGCGCGCGACCGGCTCGGCCGACGGCTCGGTGAGAAAGACGCGCTCCCACGGGATCAGCACCTGGTCGAGCCACATCTGCCCGTCGAGCTCGTCGAAGCGGCTGCTCAGCGGCGCGACGAACGGGTTCGGGTCGCGCGCCGAGCGACGGCGGCAGATCACCGTCACCCCGGGCGCGTTCACCGCGACGACGAAGGTGGCCCGCGCGCCCTCGAGATCGACGCCGTTGTTGGCGCCGATATACACGTCCTCGGCATAGGCCGGGCTGGTGTGCATGCCGATCTTGCCGCTGACCACCAGTCCCCGATCGGTCTGCTTGACGATGCGCAGCGCGGCCCGCTCGGCGGGGTCGGGGCGCAGCCGGTAGCCGATCGTCGCCGCCCCGGCGGCGAAGGTGAGGAAGCGGCCGGTGCGCGCGATCTCGGCGCGATACGCCTCGGCGTTGGGCACCTGCTGCGGGGCCGCGTTCCGCTCGCCGACCGCATGCAGCACGCCGAGCGCGATGAGGTGCCCGTAGGCCGGGGTGTGGGTGATGTTGCCGGCACTGACGAAGCTGGTGGCGGAGAAGCAGCGTCCCATCCGCGCCAGGTCGTCGGCGCACCGGGGCAGCAGGTAGCCAACCGGCACGCGTTGCCCGTCGCATCCCGGCGTGAGCACGATGTCCTGCCAGGCGGGGTCGAAGTGCCGATCGTACCAGCCGACGTATTGCTCGACCATCGGCCGGGTCGCCGGATGGGTGGTGACATCCTCGACGCTGCCCTCGCCCAACACCCAGATCTGTCGTCCGTCGCGCAACGCGTCGCGGTATTCGGCACCTGTCCTCATCCTGCACTCCTGCGGCTTGGCGAACATGGCGGCGCTCTGGTGGTGGATTGGGCCGGGCGGTTCAGGACAGCACGGCGGTGAAGTCGGCTTGCACCAGCGCGCGGCTGTCGGCGGGCAGGTGCAGGGTGTGGCGCGCCGGCCGCGCGTCGGCGTCGGGAAACATCTTTACCCACTCGGCATTGAGCGCGGCCCGCTGCGTCACCGGGTCCTTCACCCAGAAAGTCACCTTGATGATGTCGTCGACCGTGCCGCCCGCCGCCTCGATGTCGTGGCGGATGTGGGTGAACACGTTGGCGACCTGCCGCTCGAGCTCGGGCGGCAGGTCGCGCGTTCCGGGGTTGGCACCGCCGATCACGCTGGACATCACCACGTTGCCGATCCGGCTGGCGTTCGGGATCGGGTTCTCGTGGCGCGGATGGTTGCCGTTGACGCTCTGACGCTTGGCCATCGTCCGATCCTCCCCAGGGTCGCGGCATGCTGACACACCGCGCGGCGCCGGCAAATCCTGGCGCTCGCCAGCCGTGCCGCGATCGCTGGCGATAACAAGCCTGGCAGCGCTCGGCCGGGGGGCTAGCAAACCGGGGGAATGGCCGCACGTGACGGGCGACCGGATTTGGAGAACGGACGGCATGAGCATCCCGATCACCCTCGCCGTGAACGGCGCCCCGCAGGCGATCGAGCTGGAGGACGCGCGCGTCACCCTGCTCGATCTGTTGCGCGAGCGCCTGGACCTCCCCGGCACCAAGAAGGGCTGCGATCGCGGGCAATGCGGCGCTTGCACCGTGCTGCTGGACGGCCGACGGGTGAACGCCTGCCTGGCGTTGGCGGTCAGCCACGACGGGGCCGACATCCTCACCATCGAGGGGCTGGCCCAGGGCGACGTGCTCGACCCGGTGCAGGCTGCCTTCATCGAGCACGACGCCTTCCAGTGCGGCTTCTGCACGCCGGGGCAGATCATGAGCGCCGTCGGGCTGATCCGCGAGGCGCAAGCGGGCGACGACCCCGAGCGGGTGCGCGAGGCGATGAGCGGCAATCTCTGCCGTTGCGGCGCCTATGCCGGGATCACCGAGGCGGTGCTGGACGCGCAGGCGCGTATCCGCCAGCAAGCACGAGGAGCGGCGGCATGAACCGCTTCGACTATGTCCGCGTCGGCAGCGTCGCGGAAGCCATCGCCGCCGCTTCTGGGACGGGTGCTGCCTACCTCGCGGCGGGCACCAACCTGCTCGATCTGATGAAAGGCGGGATCAGCCGCCCGACCCGTCTCGTCGACGTCACCCGGCTGCCCGGCCTCGATGCGATCGAACGCTTGCCGGATGGCGGCGTGCGGATCGGCGCGTTGGCGCGCAACAGCGACCTCGCGCACGACGCCGATTTCGCCCGTCGTTTCCCGGCGATCGCGGAGGCGCTGCTCTCCGGCGCCTCGGCGCAGTTGCGCAACGCGGCGACCACCGCCGGCAACCTGATGCAGCGCACCCGCTGCGAGTATTTCTATGACCCGGCCAGCGCCTGCAACAAGCGCGACCCGGGTGCCGGATGCGACGCGCGCGGCGGCGAGAGCCGGCTGCACGCGGTGCTCGGCTGGAGCGAGCACTGCGTCGCCACCCACCCGTCGGATTTCTGCGTGCCGCTGGTCGCATTCGACGCGGTGGTCGAGATCGAGGGCGGGTCGGGTCAGCGCGAGGTGCCGCTCGAAGCCTTCCACCGCCTGCCCGGCGACGCGCCGCAGGTCGAGACCGTGCTGCAACCCGGCGAACTGATCGTCGCGGTGCGCCTGCCGCCGGACGCCGTCGGGTTCGCCGGCCACGCGCGCTACCTCAAGGTGCGCGAGCGCACCTCCTACGCCTTCGCCCTGGTCTCGGCCGCGTGCGGCTTGCGGTTCGACGGCGGCAAGATCGCCGAGGCGCGGCTCGCCTTGGGGGGCGTTGCGCTGAAGCCCTGGCGCGCCCGCGCCGCCGAAAACCTGCTTGCCGGGCGTGAGCCGGGGGAGAGCGTCTGGCGCGAAGCGGCCGAGGCCGCGCTGGCCGACGCCACGCCGTCGGGCGACAACGAATACAAGATCGAGCTGGCGCGACGCATCGTCGTGCGAGCGCTCACCCTCGCCGCCGCTGGCACGCCCGAACGGTTGCCGGCGCTGCCCGCTTCCCCCTTCGCCCCGGCTTGTGGAGTTCCGGCCCATGGCTGACCTCGCCCCCTCGCACATCCGTCATGGTTCCAGCATCGGCCAGCCGCTCACCCGCCGCGACGGGCTGCTGAAAGTCACCGGCGGCGCGCGCTACGCCGCCGACCATCATCCGGCCGGGATGCTGCACGCGGTCATGGCGGTGAGCAGCGTCGCGCGCGGCCGGGTGACCGCGCTCGACGTGGCCGCCGCCAAATCCCATCCCGGCGTGGTCGAGGTGATGACACCGGCCAACGCACCGAAACTCGCCCCCGACCCCGAGAAGTCGGAGGATCCGTTCGCGTTCAAGCTCGACCTGCTGCGCGATGATGCGGTGCGCTACGCCAACCAGCCGATCGCCGTGGTCATCGCCGAGACCCTGGAGGCAGCAACCGAAGGGGCGGCGCTGCTCGATCCGAGCTATGTCACCGAGCCCGCCCGCGTCGGCCTCGACGCGGCGGAACGTTTTGTGCCGCAGGTCGTCGGCCCCGGCGAGCCGGCAGCGGGAGGGACCGGCGACGTCGAGGCCGGGCTAAGCGCGGGCGAGCAGCGCATCGACACCGTCTACGAGACACAAGCGCAATACCACAACGCGATGGAGCCGCACGCCGTGGTCGCGGCGTGGGACGGCGATAGCCTCGTTGTCGACACGCCGAGCCAGGCGCTCTCGATGGCCCAGGGCCGCATTGCCGGGCTGTTTGGTATCGACCCGGCGAACATCCTCATACGCAGCCCGTTCCTCGGCGGCGGCTTCGGCTCCAAGGGTGCGATCTGGGCGCCGCAGGTTCTCGGCGTCATGGCGGCGCGGCTGGTCGGCAAGCCGGTCAAGCTGGTGACGCGGCGCGAGCAGATGTTCGGCCCGGTCGGCCATCGCGCGCCGACCCGGCAGACTCTGCGCCTGGCCGCACGCGGCGATGGCGGGCTCACCGCGATCGACCACCACACATTGACGGCGTCCAGCACGTTCGACGATTTCTTCGAGCCAAGCAGCAACGTGTCGCACACGCTCTACGCGACGCCCGTGCTGTCGACGCGCCATGAGGCGGTGCGCCTCGACACCGGCACGCCGTTCTTCATGCGCGCGCCGGGCGAAGCCTCCGGCAGCGCCGCGCTGGAGAGCGCGATCGACGAGATGGCGGAAGCCTGCGGCATGGACCCGCTCGCGTTTCGCCTGAAGAACTACGCCGAGGCCGAGCCGGTCTCCGGCAAGCCGTTCTCGTCGAAAGCGTTGCGCGAGTGCTACGCGCGCGGCGCCGAGCGGTTCGGCTGGCAGGGCCGGCCGCGCGCGCCACGGCAGATGCGCGATGATGCTGGCCTGCTGGTGGGTTGGGGCTTGGGCACCGCGACGTTCCCGGCGATCACCATGCAGGCCGAGGCGCGGGCGACGTTGCGGGCGGATGGCAGCGCGCTGGTCGAAATCGGCGCGCACGACATGGGGCAGGGCGCCTGGACGGGGCTGGCGCAGATCGCCGCCGACGGTCTTGGCCTCGATCTCGCGCGGGTCGAGTTCCGCATGGGCAACTCCGACCTGCCGAACGGCGGCATGGCCGGCGGCTCGTCGCAGACCGCGACCTCGGGCGTCGCGCTGCACCGCGCCGGGGGCGACGTGATTGCGCAACTCGCCGATCTGGCGATGAACGACCGGGCCTCGCCGCTGTTCGGCGCGGGCAACGCCGGCGTGGTCGCCCGCGACGGGCGCCTGCTCCGCCGCGACGATGAAACTCGTGGTGAGCCTTACGAGGACATCCTCGCGCGCGCCGGCAGGGCTGCGATCGAGGGCAAGGGCCAGGCGGCGACCGACCCGGCGGTGCAGGAGCACTATGCGACGCACGCCCACGGCGCCGTGTTCGCCGAGGTGAAGGTCGATCCGGCGCTCGGGCAGGTCCGCGTCGCGCGGCTGGTCGGCGCCTTCGCGGCGGGGCGGATCATCAACCCGCGCATGGTGCAGAGCCAGTATTTCGGCGGCATGGTCTGGGGCGTCTCGTTCGCGCTGCACGAGCACGCGGTGATGGATCCCCGTACCGGTCGGCCGATGAACGCCAATCTCGCTGAGTATCACGTGCCGGTGAATGCCGACGTACCCTCGATCGAGGCGATCCTGGTCGAGGAGCATGATCCACACGTGAACGCGTTGGGGATCAAGGGTGTGGGCGAGATCGGCATTACCGGCACTGCGGGCGCGGTGGCGAACGCGGTCTATCATGCCACCGGCGTGCGCGTGCGCCGCTTCCCGATCACCCTGGACAAGCTCCTGGTGATGTAACGCTTTTCCGTCCGAACACGCCGAATGGTAACCACACCCTCGAAAGATGCTCGCAAGGGTTGCAAAAAGGGTCGCCCTACTCTATAGTAGGCCAACGCGCCTGAGCTGCGCGGTTGGGAGGCGCCTTGAACAGAACCGTTGTCGTCGGGGGCCTGATAGGGGTGAGCGCAAGCGGCGTCATTGCCACGCTGGCCCTGGTCTGCATGGGACACTGGCTGCTGGCCATCGCGGTATACGCGCTGGTCACCGCGGCGCTGGCGGTCACCCTCTCCGGGTCGGAGCGGCCCCAGCGTGTTGGGCTGAGCCCGACCCCTCACCCGGCCGACATGCCTCAGATGGCGCCGGCGAGACTGGCCCCGAGTGTTCGCGTCAGCGCCGACCTCGGGCGTTCGCCGTAGCCGTACGGGTGCGACTCGCGCCAGGCGAGCGCGTCGCTGACGATTTCGTTCAACGATGTGCGGGATGGCTTCCACCCGGTCTCGCGCTGCATCAACTCGGACGAGGCAACCAAGGTGGCGGGGTCGCCGGCCCGACGATTGGTGACGCGGGTCGACAGCGTTCGGCCGGTTATCCGTTCGACCGCTCGCACGACCTCCAGCACCGAGTGCCCGTGGCCGCTGCCGAGATTGTACCTGACGCTGCGTGAGGCGAGCGGTTCCAAGGCGGCGATGTGCGCCTCTGCGAGGTCGGTGACATGGATGTAGTCGCGGATGCAGCTCCCATCCGAGGTCGGGTAATCGGTGCCAAAGATGTCCAGTGCCGCGCGTCGGCCCAGGGCGGTGTCGATCGCCAGCGGAATGAGGTGAGTCTCGGGATTGTGGTCCTCGCCGGCTCGGCCCGCCGGGTCACTGCCCGCCGCGTTGAAGTAGCGCAACGCGGCGCTTCGCAACCCGTGCACCTCATCGGCCCACCGCAGCGCCCGCTCGATGATGAGCTTGCTTTCCCCGTAGGGCGACGACGGATCGAGCGGCACCGCTTCGGTGATTGGCACAACTGTTGGGTTGCCGAACAGATTGGCCGTGCTCGACAGCACGAAGCGCGAGATGCCGTGGCGGACGCACGCGTCGATCAGGGTCATCCCGTTGCGCGCATTGTCGATCAGGTAACGCAACGGCTGACGCATGCTCTCGCCGACCAGCGACAGCGAGGCGAAGTGGAACATCGCGTCCCACGGACCGTCCGCCAGCACCGCGTCGACCACCTGGGTGTCCGCCAGATCGCATTCGACCAGTCGCACGCCGGATGGCACAGCGGCGCGGTGACCCTGCTGCAGGTTGTCAATGACGACAACATCCGCGTCCCGCTCGGCGAGTGCGAGGACCACGTGGCTGCCGACGAATCCGGCGCCACCGGTTACGACAAATCGTTGCTTCAAAAGCGTGTCACCTGTTCTCGGATCACCAGCTCTGATAATGCGTCGACGCGCCCGATGCATGCGGCGTCGCGGACGCCATTCGTCGCCGAGGTTTATCGCAAGGTGCGCCGCTCGGACGCAAGATTTACCGGCGTCGCGCCGGATGACATCTGGCTGTACCGGTGGCGGCACTGGCGCCGGCGATCGCTTCGCGTTGCTGAGGACCCGGTCGCCGAATTGCGCCCTGCGAACGACTGCGGTTGGCGAACTCGCCGGATCACGCGCTCAGAGGTTGACGGTGCCGCGCATCACGACGACACAGTTGCCGCCGATGCCGGCGATGACCGCGCCCTCGGCGGTCTTGCTCGCGGTGGCGAGCAACCGGCTCGGTCGGCCCATCTCGATCCCCTGGGCGACGTCGAAGGCGAGCGTGACATCCTCGCCGGGTGCCAGCGAAACGAGCAGCGCCGCGAGGGCTGCGTTGGCGCTGCCGGTTGCCGGGTCCTCGTTGATGCCGCTGAGCGGGGCGAACATCCTGGTGTAGAGCCGCGTCGGATCGCTCGCGTCCCGGGCGTAGAGGTGCAAGCCGATATGCGCCGGCAACTCGGTGGTCTCGGCGATCATCTCGCGAAACGCGACCGGATCGGGCCGGGCCCGCGCGAGCGTGTCGGCGTCTTGCACCTCGGCGATGATGAAGTCGGAGCCGACGCCGGCGACCAGCGGCGCGTGCGACTCGACGCGGATGTCGCTCTGCTCCAGTTGCGCGCAGGCCGCCACCGCGTAGGCTTCGAGCGCCACGCCAAGCGTGAGCGAGTGGGGCGCGTCGAGTTCGGCGCCCTGCGGCACGCCATCGGCCCCGTGCAGGATGCGCAGGGTAACCGGGCCGGCCGCTTGCTCGAACACCAACGGCCGGCGACCTGTCGTGTCACGGCCGGCGAGCACGAAGGCGGTGCCGATGTTGGGGTGTCCGGCGAACGGCAGCTCCGCCACGGGGGTGAAGATGCGCAGCCGCGCGGTGTTGGCCGGGTCGTTCGGCGGCAGGACGAAGCTGGTCTCCGAAAGGTTGAACTCGCGGGCCAGCGCCTGCATCTCTGCATCCGACAGCCCGGTCGCGTCGGGGAACACCGCCAACGGGTTGCCGCTGAATGCGCGATCGGTGAACACGTCGACGGTGACGAATTCGCGAGTGGTCATGTTCACCCTTGGGGTTGCGCGTTGCGTTTGGCGGATGTGTTGGTAGACGGAAGCGCCGACGCGGTCGAGCCGCCGCTGAGCGTCAGCCAAGGTGCACGAGTTGCGACAGCCGCATATCGGAGAAATGCGATGAGTACCGTCCGAGCTTCGTCAGTCCTGCTCGCCGTGCTCGCCGTGGCGGGCTGCGTGACACCGCCGCCGGCGGGGCCGTCGGTGGTGGCGCTGCCCGGGCAGGGCAAGGACCTGCAAGCGTTCCAGCAGGACGACGTTGCGTGTCGACAATACGCCACGGCGCGCAATGGCTACGCCGACCCCGGGCAAGCGGCGACGCAGAGCGCGGTCGGCAGCGCCGCCGCCGGCACGGCGTTGGGCGCGGTGGCCGGTGTGCTGATCGGCGCCGCCACGGGCAATCCGGGAGCGGGGGCCGCGATCGGCGCCGGCAGCGGCCTGGTTGGCGGATCGGTGGTGGGCGCCGACAACGCCGTCGTCGCATCCGGCGCGGTGCAGACCGGCTACGATGTCGGCTATACGCAATGCATGGTCGCGCGCGGCAACACGGTGCAGCCAACGCCCGTCGCAGGCTACGGCTACCCGGCCTATGGCTACGCCTATCCGGCGCCCGCCTATTACGGCCCCGCCTATTACGGCCCCGCCTACTACGGCCCGGCCTATGCCGTCGGCCCCACCCTGGCGATCGGCATCGGCGGCGGCTGGGGCGGCGGGTGGCACCGTGGTTGGGGCGGCTGGCATCACGGCTGGCGCCACTGAGCCGGCTCGCCCGGGCGTGCCGGCCATTCATCAGCGTTAATCCCCACACATCGCGGTCAGCGTCCGCCGTGCGTAGCACCTGCCCAACCGGCCGGCGTCGCTGGACTTGCCGGCGCCTTAGGGTCAGGTTCGGCGCAACAAGCCGGAAGGATCGCGCATGCTGTTCGACATGGAGACGCTGGACCCCGTCAACGCCTACAAGCTGCTGGTCTCGACGGTGGTGCCACGGCCGATCGCATGGGTGTCCACGCGCGACCTCGACGGCAGCGTCAACGCGGCGCCGTTCTCGTTCTTCAACGCCATGTCAGGCCAGCCGCCGATCGTCTGCTTCGGCATCGGCGGACGCGCGCCCGGTGATGCGAAGGACACCGGCAACATCATCCGCCGCACCGGCGATTTCGTGGTCAACCTGGTCGACAACGCGCGGGCCGAGGCGATGAACATCACCGCGATCGAGTTCGGCCCCGAGGTCGACGAGTTCCGCGAGGCCGGCCTCACGCCGCTGCCCTCGTCGCGTGTCAGATCGCCCCGCATCGCCGAGAGCCCGGTGTCGATGGAATGCGAGCGCCTGGTGATTGTCGAGGTGGGTGTCGACCGCGCGGTGGTGATGGGCAAGGTCCTCGCCATGCACGTGCGCGACGACTGCGTGCTCGATCCGGTCAAATGCTACATCGACACGCCGAAACTGGATCTGATCGGCCGCATGCACGGGCGCGGCTGGTACGCCCGCACCACCGACCGTTTCGACCTGCCCCGCATCGACGTCGAGGAGTGGCGCGGGCGCAAGGCCGCAGAGTAGGCGGGCGCCCGCCACACCTCGAGCCGGCGGCACCCGGGTCGGAGCGCGTGAGCGATCCGCCGACGCTTGCCGCAAGCGCGTTACGCATGTGCATTGAGATCACAAATTTGTTGGTTGCTGCCGTTTAAAGATGATCTACGTTGCCCGTGGCGTCCAATTTTTGGCGCCAAAGCGGGGGTCGATCGATTTTATGGCTCTTGGCGCTTATTACTGTATTTCGCGCCGCGGTTCCGTTCGACCGCGATCGCTCGGGCGAGAATGGCCGCAACCCGCCTTGGACGAGCGCCACGCGCGAAGCGTCAGGGTGTTGCGATGAATGAGATCAGGCCGCTGACGGGTCTGCGCGGGATCGCAGCGTGTGTTGTCGTCCTGTATCATTACTTCCAGTTCGTAGCACCGAGCGGCCCGATTCGCACGATCCTGGTCCACGGCTACCTGGCCGTCGACTTGTTCTTCGTCTTGAGCGGGTTCGTCATGGCCGTGACCTATGCCAAGACATTCTCCGGGCCCTACGACTTTCGAATATACTGGAATTTCCTCTACAAGAGGCTGGGCCGGATCTATCCGCTCTACCTGCTCATGACGCTGATCTGGTTCGTCCTGCCGTTCGAGGGCGCGTCGACCTCGCCGGCTGTGCTGGTCAGCAACCTGCTGCTCGTCCAGGCGTGGGGCGTCGCCGACAGCATCGGCGGCCCGACCTGGTCGATCAGCACCGAGTTCGCTGCCTATCTCATCTTTCCCATCCTGGTTGCCGCTGCCGTCAATAGTTGCTGGCGAGCCGCCTGGGGCGTGGTTCTGCTTGCCATCGCCGCGCTGGTTCTGGTGGCAACTCGGACCGATTTGCAAGTCAACCAATTGGTGATCGGCGTCGCCCGCAACGGACCGCTCGACGTGTTCGGCTCGGATACGCCCTATCCGCTGCTGCGGTGCCTGGCGGGCTTCACCTTGGGCGTATTCGCGTACCGCCTTGGGAGCGTTCCGCTCTGTCAACGGCTGACCGGGGCCCGCTATGCCGGCGGCGTGGCATTGCTGGCGGTCATCGTGCTCCCGCTGTTGCTGCCCGACAGCGATAGCGCCGAGATCGTGGCGTTCGTGCCGCTCGTCCTGTGCCTGTCCCGCGAAGCGTCGCTCACCTCCAGAGTGATCGGCAGCGGCCCGATCCATTGGCTCGGCGACATATCGTATTCGATCTATCTGATTCACGTGCTGTTCGACACCATGCTTCGCAAGCCGCTGATGGTCGGGCTTGAGCGGGTCCATTTCGCGCACGCGTTCTCGTTGTCCGGGTTGCTGTTGCTGCTCCCCGTTATCGCGGCCTCCGCCGCGACCTATTACGGGATCGAGAAGCCCGCGCGGAACTGGGCGCGCAAGCTGGCGCGTTCCCGCCCTCCGCCGATCACCGCCGAGCCGGCCGCTCCATAGCCACGCCCGCGCGGAGCCGCCCGAAACACCTCGTGCGCGAGGCGGCGCCCGGCATAGTGTAATTGCCATGTCCTGAATTTGGCACGGAACGGCGCATCATGGTCATCGGCTGGGGCGACGCGGTCCCTTCCATTCTCACCGCCTTCTTCGCCTCGCTTGTCGAATTTGTCGAGGCGCTCACAGTGGTGCTCGCCGTTGGCAGTATCCGTGGCTGGCGCGGCGCGCTCGGCGGCAGCCTGGTGGCGCTGGTCCTCCTGCTCGCGGTTGTCGCGGCGCTCGGCCCGGCGCTGGAGCGCATCCCGCTCGCTCTCTTGCAGACACTGGTGGGGGCCTTGTCGCTGCTGTTCAGCCTGCGCTGGTTGCGCAAGGCCATACTGCGCGCCGCCGGTGTCATCCCCCTAAATGACGAGAGTGCCGCCTTTGCCCGCGAGGCCACCCGAATGCGCGCACTGGGCGGCGGCGGCGTGTGGGATGCGGCGGGCTTCGCCACCAGCTTTCAGATCACCGTGCTGGAAGGCATGGAGGTGGTGTTCGTCGTTCTCGCCATCGGTGCCGGCGGCTCGGGGCTGCTGCTGCCGGCCAGCTTCGGCGCGCTGGCGGCGCTGCTGGTGGTGATCGCGCTTGGCGTGGCGGTCCACCGCCCGCTCGCCAACATCCCCGAGAACACCCTGAAATTTGCCGTCGGTGTGTTGTTGTCGGGGTTCGGCACGTTCTGGGTAGGGGAGGGGATGGGCATTCGATGGCCGGGCGGCGACTGGGCGATCCTCGCCCTGAGCCTCGGCTTCCTAGGGGTCGCCCTGCTGACCGTGGCGCTTTGCCGCCTCGGTTTCGCCCGGACGGAGCGCGGGTGATGCGCTGGCTGATTACGATTGCCGGAAACCTGCTCGGCCTGTTCGTGGGCGACGGCAGTTTCGCGGTAGTGATCGTCGCCTGGCTGACGTGCGTGGGCGTGGTGCCGTTGCTGGTCCCGCTGCCGTCCGCGTCGCACGGTGCGGTGCTGTTCGCCGGCCTCGCCATTGTCCTGGCCTGGAGCTGCCTCCGTCCAATATCGCGCCGCACCCGTGGCAGCATCCAGCCGGCGGTCCTGCCCGGCGACAACGCCCCGAAAGGTTGAGGCTATGCCGCCTTCTTCTTCTTGCGCGTCGAGCTGGCTTTCGTCTCGGGCGCGCTCGGGTCGGGGCGGAGGGTGCTGAGATACGCGGTGCGCGCCGTCGCACCCGCCAGCACGTAGCTGTGGTCGCTGCCGGTCAGCACGAACTGCGCACCCATGCCGATGTAGCGCGCGGCGTTGGTCTCGTCATACACCCCGCCGAGGCCGAGGAACTTGCCGTGCCTGCGACACGCCTCGCGCACCCGGCGATAGGCCTCGACCACCCGATCGTGCCCGACCTGCCCGGCGATGCCCATCTCGGCGGTGAGGTCGGATGTGCCGATCAGCAGCACGTCAATACCGTCGGTGGCGGCGATATCGTCCGCGTTGGCGACCGCCTCGGGGCTCTCGATCATTGCCGCGACCAAGATCTCCTGGTTGATCGCCGCTTGCGCCTCGGTCGTTGCCGGCGGCTGGTAGCGGTAGATCGCCGGCGGCCCGCCCCAGCTTCGGTGGCCGTCCGGCGGGTAATGGAACGCCTCGGCGATGCGCCTGGCCTGCTTGGCCGTGTCGACATGCGGCACGACGATGCCGAGCGCGCCGTTGTCGAGCGCGCGGGTGCCTTCGTCCAGCGCGTCGGCGCAGACCCGCACGATCGGCGTCACGCCGACCGGCAGCGCCGCGATGCAGAGCTGGGTCGCCTCCTGCACCGAGAACGCGCCGTGCTCGGTGTCGATGAACAGCCAGTCATGCCCGGTCGCGGCGGCGAGCGCCGGCACCGCGGCGGTGCGCAGGTGATGCACGCCGAAGCCGAGCGAAACCTCGCCCGCGCGTAGCCGCCGTAGCGCCGTGTTCTGCACGATCGGCATCGTCGTCCCCCCATCACTTCGTTCCGGACACAGCGCAGCACGTTGCGCGACGCGCGGTCAATCGATCCGCGAAGGTGACAGCTTATCGCTCTCGGCCTAAGCCGGAACGATGAACGACACGGCTGCTTCGCCCGCCCCGTCGACCACCCCGGTCTCCAGCGCCCAGCAGGAGGCGTATTGGCGACGCAACCTCTATGTCTGC
The DNA here is from genome assembly GCA_965218045.1 of Acetobacteraceae bacterium. Taxonomy (GTDB): domain Bacteria; phylum Pseudomonadota; class Alphaproteobacteria; order Acetobacterales; family Acetobacteraceae; genus CAVRCA01. The sequence goes on from CBDCJX010000011.1 coordinate 163,042, forward strand.
CTGTTCGGTTCGTTCACCAACAACGCGGCGATGACCTTGCTGCTGCCGTTCCTGCCGCTCTACGTGGCACAGCTCGGCGTGCGGACCCAGGCGGGCGTGGTGCAATGGTCCGGCATCGCCTACGGCATCACCTTCCTCGCCGCCGGGGTGATGGCGCCGGTATGGGGCAAGTTTGCCGACGCCTATGGCCGCAAGCTGATCCTGGTGCGCGCCAGCCTCGCGATGGCGATCACGATGTCGCTGATCGGCATGGCGCACAACGTCTGGCAGCTTGTCGCCCTGCGCTTCCTCGCCGGCCTGCTCGGCGGCTACGCCTCCGGTGCGATCGTGTTCATCGCCACCCAGACGCCGAAGGAACGTTCGGCCTGGGCGCTCGGCACGCTGTCGACCGGGGTGATGGCGGGCACCTTGCTCGGCCCGCTGATCGGTGGCGCGCTGCCCTCGCTGATCGGGGTGCGCGCGACCTTCCTGCTCGCCGGCGGTGTCATCTTCATCGCGTTCCTGGCGACCTGCGCCTTCCTGCGCGAAGACCGCGGCGCGGTGCAAGCGCGGCGGGCGCAGCGGCGGCAAGGTTCGTGGTCGTTGATCCCCGACCGCCGCCCGGTGATCGCGATGCTGATCACCGCGATGCTGCTGATGCTGGCCAACATGTCGATCGAGCCGATCATCACCGTCTACGTCGCGCCATTGGTGCACGGCGACCACGTGGCGCTGATCTCCGGCGTGGTGATGTCGGCCGCCGCACTCGGCAGCATCCTGGCGGCACCACGGCTGGGCAAGCTGGCCGATCGGGTCGGCACCTGGAACGTGATCATCGGCTGCCTGCTGGTCACCGGCCTGCTGCTGCTGCCGCAAGCCTTCGTGGGCAACGCGTGGCAGCTCATCGGCTTGCGCTTCCTGATGGGGATGTCCTTGGCGGGATTGCTGCCCGCGATCAACGCGACGATCCGCCACAGCGTGCCCGACGGCGTCGCCGGAACGATTCTCGGCTACTCGACCTCGGCGCAATACACCGGCCAGGTGGTCGGCCCGGTGCTCGGCGGTTTCATCGGCGGGCATCTCGGCATGCGGGCGGTGTTCTTCGCGACCACGGTCATCATGCTGGTCGGCGCGGCCTACACCTGGATCGTCAAGCCACGGCCGTCGCCGCGCGCGGAGTAGCCTCGCCCGGGCTGCCGATCAGCCGCATCAGGGTGGCGAGCTGGTCCGCCTCGGCCGCCGGCTTGTCGGTGCGGATGCGCGCGATGCGCGGGAAGCGCAGGGCGACACCGGATTTGTGCCGGGTGGAGAGTTGCGCCGCGTCGAAGGCGACCTCCAGCACCAGCTCCTTCGCCACCTCGCGCACCGGGCCGAACCGCGCCGTGGTGTGGTTGCGCACCCACTTGTCGAGCATCGCCAGCTCGGCGTCGGTGAAGCCAAAATACGCCTTGCCGACCGGCACCAGCTCGCCGTCCTCGCGCCACAGGCCGAAGGTGTAGTCGGAGTAGAAGCTGCTGCGCTTGCCGTGACCGCGTTGCGCATACATCAGCACCGCGTCGATGGTGAGCGGGTCGCGCTTCCACTTCCACCACTGGCCGCGCGGACGGCCGGGCACGTAGGCGCTGTCGCCGCGCTTGAGCATCAGCCCCTCGATCGAGGCGGCGCGCGCGTCGTCGCGGATCGCCGACAGTTCTTCGATTGTGCCGAACTCGATCAGCGGCGAAAGCCACATCAGCTCGGGGCGGACCCGCGCGTGCCACGCTTCTAGCCGGGTGCGGCGCGCGTCGAACGGCAGCGGGCGCAAATCCTCCGCACCGTCGAACAGCAGATCGTAGAGCCGGATGCCGGCGGGGAAGTCGCGCAGCATCTTGGGGTTCACCGCCTTGCGATTCAACCGCTGCTGCAAGTCGGCGAATGGTGCGACCTCGCCGTCGCGGATCACCAGCAGCTCGCCGTCGAGCACCGCCTCGAACTGCATCGCGCCGAGGATTTCGGGGAACGCGCCGGAGATGTCGTCGCCGCTGCGCGAGTAGACCCGCTTGCCGCCCGGGGTGGCGACGAGCTGCACCCGGATGCCGTCCCACTTCCACTCCGCGCGATACTGGCTCGCGTCGAGCGCGACGCGATCCTGCGGCTCCAGCGGGTGCGCCAGCATCGGCGGGCGAAACACCGGCGCATCCTTGGGGTCGGGCCGCGCGCCCCGCCCTTCCAGCCAGGCGAACAGCGCGGCATAGGGCGGGGCTAGGCCGTGCCAGACCTCTTCCACGTCGTCGGGCGCGACGCGGCCCTCGGTCATCTCGGCCAGCGCCACTTTCGCCAGCCGCGCCGACACGCCGACGCGCAAGCTGCCGGTGATCAGCTTGAGCAGCGCCAGCCGCACCGAGGGCTCGGAGGCGTCGAGCCAGCCGGCGACGTGGCCGGCGAGTTCCGGCTTGGGTGCGCTCTCCAAGGTCTCGACCACCTCGGCGAGCGAGGGTGGAGCCGCGTTGCTCGGCTTGCTTGGCCAGATCAGCGCCACGGTCTCGGCGAGGTCGCCCACATAGTCGTACGACCAGGCGAACAGCACCGGATCGGTGCGCGAGGCGGCGAGCTCGCGGATCAGGCCCGGCTTGGCGGCGGTGAAGGCGAGCTCGCCGGTGACGGCGGCGAGGCCGATGCCGCGATCCGGGTCCGGCTCGGTCGCGAAATACCGGCGCAGCAACGCGATCTTGGCGTTGCGCGAGGGCGTGAACACCAGCCGCTCCAGCAGGTCGGCGAACGCGATCATGCCGGGGTGGCCGTTGCCGGTTCGCCGGACGTCTCGGCGAGGCCCTCGTCGTCCTCGTCGCCGTAGCCGACCAGCCGCAACGCCCGGCCGCGCACGCCGCGCTGGCCGATGCAGTGGATCAGCGCCTCTTCGCGGCCATGCGTCACCCAGACCTCCGGCGCGGCTACCTCGTCGATGGTGGCGTTGAGCTCGTACCAGTCGGCGTGGTCGGAGATCACCAGCGGCAGCTCGACGCCGCGCGAGCGGGCGCGCTGACGCACCCGCATCCAACCCGAGGCGATGGCGACCACCGGCTCGGACAGCCGCCGCGCCCAGCGATCGGTCACCGCGCTCGGCGGGGCGAGTACGATGGCGCCGCGCAGCGCGTCCTTGGCCGCCGCGGTCGCCGGCCGCAGGTCACCCAGCGCCACACCATGTTGCTCGTAAACGGCGCAAAGCGGGGCGAGCGCCCCGTGCAGGTAGATCGGGTTGTACCAGCCGGCCGCGCGCAGCAGCGCAATCAGTCGCTGGCACTTGCCGAGCGCGTAGCAGCCGATGACGTGGGTGCGCTCGGGGAACAGCCGCAGGCTGGCGAGCAGCCGCTCGATCTCGTGCGCGGGCGGCGGGTGGCGGAACACCGGCAGGGCGAAGGTCGCCTCGGTGACGAACACGTCGCAGGGGACGGGGATGAAGCCGTCGCAGGTCGGGTCGTCCTGGCGCTTGTAGTCGCCGCTCACCACGGCGCGGCTGCCGCGATACTCCAGCACGACCTGGGCGCTGCCGAGCACATGCCCGGCGGGTTCCAGCCATAGCGTGACCTCGCCGAGCCGCAACCGCTCGCCCCAGCCGAGCGCCTGTTGCCGGAGGCCGGCCCGATCCTCGCCCAAGCGCGCCCGCATCAGCGCGAGTGTCGCGGGGCTGGCGAGCACCGCCTGATGGCCGGGCCGGGCGTGGTCGGAATGGGCGTGGGTGATCACCGCGCGCTCCACCGGGCGCACCGGGTCGATGAAGAACCCGCCGGGATGGCAGCAGAGTCCCTCGGGGCAGATTGTCAGCCAAGTCTCCGGGTGCGGCGACATGGCACGGAATGTGGCGCCGACTCCGGCTCTCCGCCAGGCAAGAGAGCTGTGAAGGGAGCTGTGTTGCACCGACCGGAGGCGGCCGACCGCCCCGTCAATGATCTTGGAAAGCGTCGTGCGGGTATCTAGGCAGCGGCGGCGGCGTAGCTTTCGGGGGGGTCGCAGGTGCAGACCAGGTTGCGGTCGCCGTAGGCATTGTCGACGCGCTTGACCGGCGGCCAGTATTTCCCCGCCGCGACCCAAGGCAGCGGGAACGCGGCCATTTCGCGCGAGTAGGGGCGGGGCCAGTTATCCGCCATCACCTCGGCGGCGGTGTGCGGCGCGCCTTTCAGCGGGTTGTCGGCCCGGTCGAGCCGGCCCGCCGCGATGTCGGCGATCTCGCCGCGAATCGCGATCATCGCGTCGCAGAACCGGTCCAGCTCGGCGCGGCCCTCGCTCTCGGTCGGCTCCACCATCAAGGTGCCAGCGACCGGCCAGGACATGGTCGGAGCATGAAAGCCGTAATCCTGTAGCCGCTTGGCGATGTCCTCGACCATCACGCCGGCCTCTTGCTGGAAGCCTCGGCAGTCGATGATGCACTCATGCGCGACCAGCCCGCCGGGCCCGGCGTACAGCACCTTGTAGTGCGCGCGCAGCCGGGCCGCGACGTAGTTGGCGTTGAGGATCGCCATCTCGGTCGCGCGGGTCAGGCCGGCCGGCCCCATCATGCGGATGTAGGCGTAGCTGATCGGCAGGATCAGCGCGTTGCCGAACGGCGCCGCCGCGACCGGGCCGATGCCGCTCTCCGGTCCCGCATCGGCGCGCAGCGGATGGTTGGGCAGGAACGGGGCGAGGTGCGCGGCGACGCCGATCGGGCCGACACCAGGGCCGCCGCCGCCATGCGGGATGCAGAACGTCTTGTGCAAGTTGAGATGGCACACATCGGCGCCGATCGCCGCCGGCGCGGTCAGCCCGACCTGCGCGTTCATGTTGGCGCCGTCCATGTAGACCTGCCCACCTTGCGCATGGACCAGCGCGCAGATCTCGCGGATATCGGCCTCGAACACACCGTGCGTGCTGGGATACGTCACCATCAGCGCCGCCAGCCGTGCGGCGTGCTGCTCGGTCTTGGCACGCAGATCGGCGAGATCGACATTGCCGTCGCGATCGCAGCCGACCACGACCACGCGCATTCCCGCCATCGCGGCACTCGCCGGGTTGGTGCCGTGCGCGCTCGACGGGATCAGGCACACGTCGCGCTGCGCCTCGCCGCGCGCCGCGTGATAGGCGCGGATCGCCAGCAAGCCGGCATACTCGCCTTGCGAACCGGCATTGGGCTGCAACGACACAGCGGCGAACCCGGTGATCGCGCGCAGCCACTCCGCGAGGCGTCCGATCAGGATGGCATAACCCTCAGTCTGCTCGGCCGGCGCGAACGGATGGATGTCGGCGAAGCCCGGCAGCGAGATCGGCATCATCTCGGCCGTCGCGTTCAGCTTCATCGTGCACGAGCCGAGCGGGATCATGCTGCGGTTCAGCGCGATATCCTTGTCCTCCAGCCGCTTGAGGTAACGCAGCATCTCGTGCTCGGCGCGATGCAAGCTGAACACCGATTGCGCCAGAAAGCCCGGCGCGCGCAACAGGGCGGCGGGAATGCTTGGCGGGGCCGCCGCGAGCGGCGCGCCGAGCACGTCGGCGAGCCGTTCGAGCTCGTCGCGCGTGACCGTCTCGTCGAGCGCGATGCCGACCGCGCCGGTGTCGACCCGGCGCAGGTTGAACCCGGCGGCGAGCGCGCGCTCGATCAGCGCCTCGGGCTGCGTTGTCTCGATCGTGATCGTCTCGAAATACGTCTCGTGGCGCAGCCGTAGCCCGGAGCGCTCGGCGCAATCGGCGAGCAGCCGCGCTTGCAAGTTGACCCGCCGCGCGATGCGGCGCAGCCCGTCCGGCCCATGCCATATCGCATACATCGAGGCGATCACCGCGAGCAGCACCTGGGCGGTGCAGATGTTCGATGTCGCCTTCTCGCGCCTGATGTGCTGCTCGCGTGTCTGCAACGCGAGGCGCAGCGCGGATTGACCAGCCGCATCCACGCTGACGCCCACCAGCCGTCCAGGCATGGTGCGGCGGAACGCGTCGCGGGTGGCGAAGAACCCGGCGTGCGGACCGCCGAACCCCATCGGCACGCCGAAACGCTGCGCCGAGCCGACCACGACATCCGCGCCCATCTCGCCCGGCGGGGTCAGCAGCGCCAGCGCCAGCGGATCGGCCGCGACGATGGCGAGCGCGCCCGCCTCGTGCGCGGCCGCGATCTCCGCGCCCAACGGCCGGATCGCGCCGGTCGTGCCGGGATATTGCAGCACCACGGCGAACGGGTTGGCCGCGCCGATCGCGGCGATGTCGCCGGGCGAGAAGTCCGCCAGTCGCCAGCCGAGCGGCCGGGCGCGCGTCGCCAGCACCGCCCGGGTCTGCGGATGCACGTCATTGGCAACGGCGATCACGTCGGATTTCGTCTTGGCGATCGCGTGCGCCATCGCCATTGCCTCCGCCGCGGCGGTCGCCTCGTCGAGCAGCGAGGCGTTGGCGATCTGCATGCCGGTGAGCTCGCAAACCACGGTCTGGAAGTTGAGCAACGCCTCCAGCCGACCTTGCGCGATCTCCGCCTGGTACGGCGTGTAGGCGGTGTACCAGCCGGGATTCTCCAGCACGTTGCGCTGGATCACCGGCGGCGTGTGGGTGCCGTGATAGCCGAGGCCGATCAGCGATTTCTTCACGGCGTTGCGCGCGGCCAGGCCACGCAGCTCGGCGATGACACCAGCCTCGTCGATCGCTGGCGGCAGGTCGAGCGGCGCGGCGCTGCGGATGCCGCCCGGCACCGTCTTGGCCGCGAGGTCCTGCAGCGAGGCGGCACCCACCACCGGCAGCATGCCGGCGAGGTCGGTCTCGGAGGGGCCGATATGGCGGGCGACGAAGCCGTCCGCCGCCTCCAGCGCGGCGAGCTCGGCCAGTGCGTCCATCCTACAGAGTCTCCACGTAGGCCTGGTAGGCCGCCTTATCCATCAGCGCGCCGAACTCGGCGTCGGCCACACCGGCAAGCTGGAAGAACCAGCCGGCATCGCCGGCGTCGCGGTTGACCAGCGAGGGGTCGTCGACGATCGCCTGGTTGCTCTCGACCACGCGGCCGGCGACCGGCGCGTACACGTCGTTCGCCGCCTTCACGCTTTCGACCACCGCGCAAGCCTCGTTGGCCGCCACCTCGCGGCCTGGCTCGGGCAGCTCGACGAACACGATGTCGCCGAGCGCTTCCTGCGCGTGATCGGTAATGCCGACCGTGGCGGTATCGCCCTCCAGACGCACCCACTCATGGTCGCGCGTGTAGCGGGTTTCGGCGTTCAACTGGGGCATGCGTCTGTATCCCTCTCAGCGAGCGTAGCGGTGCGGAACGAAGGGCAGCGGCACCACGCGGGCCGGCCGGTTCTGGCCGCGTACCGTCAAATGCAGGGCGGTGCCGTCGGTGGCGAGGTCCTTGCGCACGTAGCCCATGGCGATCGGCGCATTGAGGCTGGGCGAGAACCCGCCCGAGGTGACCGATCCGGCGCCGGTGCCGTCCTCGGCGACGATCAGCGTCGCGGCACGTGCCGGCGCGCGGCCGTCCGGGCGCAGCCCCACGCGGTGGCGGTGGGCGCCGTTCTCGAGCTGATCGCGGATCGCCAACGCGCCGATGAAGTCCCACGCCACGCGGCGGCGCTTGCCGATGGTCCAGGTGAGCCCTGCCTCGACCGGCGAGGTCAGCTCGTCGATATCCAAGCCGTAGAGCGGCAAGCCGGCTTCCAAGCGGAGCGAGTCGCGAGCGCCAAGCCCAGCCGGCAGCACCTCGGGCTCGCGCAGCAGGCGCTCGGCTAGCGCGGTGGCGTGCTCGGCCGGGACTGAGATCTCGAAGCCGTCTTCGCCGGTGTAGCCGGAGCGGCTGACGAAACACGCGGCGTCGTCGAGCTCGACCCGGCGGACGCCCATGAAGCCGAGTGACGCCGCCTGCGGGCTCAGCCGCGCCATCACCGCGCCGGACGCGGGGCCTTGCAGCGCCAGCAGGGCACGATCCTCGAGCAAGCTCGGCCACAGCGCCTCGGGCAGCTCATCGCGCAGGTGCAGCATGTCATCGCCGGTGCGCGAGGCATTGACGACGAGCAGGAACTCGCTCTCGCCGAGCCGGGCGACCATCAGATCGTCAAAGATGCCGCCCGCCTCGTTGGTGAACAGCGTGTAGCGCTGCCGACCGGGGCGCAGCCCGGTGATGTCGCCGGGCACCAGCCGCTCCAGCGCAGCCGCCGCGTCCGATCCGCGCAGGCTCGCCTGGCCCATGTGGGAGACATCGAACAGCGCCGCCCGCTCGCGACAGTGCCGGTGCTCGGCCATTATGCCGGGCCCGTATTGCAGCGGCATTTCGTAGCCGGCGAACGGCACCATGCGGGCGCCCAGGCTGCGATGCAGCGCGTCCAGCGGGGTGGTTTTCGGCTCCTCCCCCATCGGATCATCAGGCAAGGCGTTCTCGATCTCGGCCATTCGGCGCTCCGCAACGGGTCGCCCGACAGCACACCGCCGTCGGGTGGGAGCATCGGAAACGCCCGACACCGCCCTGCGACCCCCCTCTGTCACGGAACCTGAGAGATTCGGGTTACGATCTCGCTAGGAGCGCACCCTTTCTCCGTCGGTGCGAAGCGGCGCGCGCCACTCCGGCTTTCCAGAGATCCTGATCCCGGCGCGGTCCTGCTTGCCTGAGCGTTTCCGGGGGCCGGTTGCGCCTTCGGCGGCGGACCCGGATCGGACCCGCTCTCTCCCGCGCCGGATGCGCGGACCGGGGGAACATGACGCAGCGCAGCACCCGGCGCAACAAATTCGACAGGTGGTGCTTAAGTTTGAAAATCCTGAAGGCCGGACGGTGCTGGCAGAGCGCGTGTAGCCGACCTATGATCAGCACTTTATAGGTGAAATCATGGGAAATTCTCACCTTCAGGGCAACCGCAAGCCGGTCGATGCCCTGGCGAAGCGTGTGACATCGAAGCGGAAGCGGCTGATTAACCCGTCAATCGGGCCAGAGGCCCAGAAACGAGCGGAGCTCGCACTGGCGCGCGCCGCCGGCAAGCGCAAGCGTATCATTAGGTTTGGCATAGAGTAGAGCGTCGAACGGACCGAGAGAGTGGGTCAGCGCGGCCCGCGCTTGCGGTTCAGCGCGAGCTCGTCCGGCGTGACCTCGAAGCCGACGACCACGTCATAGGCCGAGCCGCGCTTCTCCGGATCGGTCGGCAAGACCAGACGCACCGGATCGCTGGTCAACCGCAGCGTGTCGGCATTGGCGGCGAATTGCGGCTCGACGCGATAGACCTGCTTGTCCAGCATCGTCCCGCCCTCGCTAACCGCGACGAAGAACGGCACTTCTTCGCGTGCGCCACGCGCGGCGGGGCCGCGGGTGAGCTGCATCGCGACGGCGACCGTAACCTCAAGATGACGGCGATCCTCGCGGGTGCAGGTGCCGGAGACGCCTGTGATCCGGCCGTCGATCACCATATCTGTCAGATCGCGCCCGCCGGACGACCCGCCCGGCCCCCGCGTGCTGTCGTAGCGGGTGAGGTCGGCCGCGTCGGCCAGGATCCCGGTGCGGGGGCAGGTCGGCGGGAAGGTGGCGGTCGGCGCGCCGCCACGACATCCGGCCAGGACGGCCGACAGGCCGACCGCCAGCAGGGCGAGGCGAACGAGGATTCCCGATCGGCGGCGCGGGGCGTTTCGAGACATGACGGAGGCAGGCGGGACCGTGAGCGACATCGATAACTCCGAGGGCGGCGTGCCGGGCATATCCGCTGGTGCGACGGGCGACAACACGCGGCGCTTGACGCCGGGCGCGAAAGGCGCGATCCGGCCCCCTCACACCGACCGTCCCATGCCCGAGCAACCTCCCTTGCGCATCCTGCTTGCCGGACCGCGCGGTTTCTGCGCCGGAGTCGATCGCGCCGTCCGGGTGGTCGAGGAGGCGCTGCGCCGCGATGGCGCGCCCGTCTATGTGCGGCACGAGATCGTCCATAATCGCGCGGTGGTGGAGGCGCTCGAATCGCAGGGCGCGGTGTTTGTCGAGGAGCTCGACGAGGTTCCCGCCAACGCGCCGGTGGTTTTTTCCGCCCACGGCGTGCCGAAATCGGTGCCGATCGAGGCGCGCCGGCGCAATCTCAGCTATCTCGACGCGACCTGCCCGCTGGTGAGCAAGGTGCATCGCGAGGCGGAGCGGCATTTCGGCGCCGACCGACACATCCTGATGATCGGCCATGCCGGGCATCCGGAGGTGGAGGGCACGATGGGCCAGCTGCCGCACGGCGCGATGACCCTGGTGCAGGACGCGGCCGAAGCCGACGCGGTGGCACCACCCCAGACCGAGCGCCTTGCCTTCATCACCCAGACCACCTTGTCGGTCGACGACACGGCCGAGATCGTTGGCATCCTGCGCCGGCGCTTCCCCGCAATCGTCGGGCCGGCGCGGGAAGACATCTGCTACGCCACCACCAACCGCCAGGCGGCGGTGAAGGCGGTGGCGCCGGATTGCGACCTGGTCATCGTCATCGGCAGTCCGAACTCGTCGAACTCGCAGCGGCTGCGCGAGGTGGCCGAGCGCGCCGGCGCCGGCCGGGCGTTGTTGCTGCCACGCATCGAGGCGCTCGACTGGGCGGAGCTGGACGGGGTCGGCACGTTGGGCGTGACCGCCGGCGCCTCCGCCCCCGAATTCCTGGTCGAGCAGCTGATCGAGCGGCTGGGTGAGCGCTTCGCGTTGACCGTGGAGGAGCGGCGGGTGACGCAGGAAAACGTGGTGTTCAAGCTACCCGCTCCACTCGCCTGACGCGGCACCGGGGGCGCGATGGCGGTCTACACCGAGGTCACCGACGACGCGCTCGCCGGGTTTCTGGCCGACTACGATATCGGCACGATGGTGGCGTTCCGGGGCATCGCCGAGGGGGTCGAGAACAGCAACTACTCGCTGCGCACATCCGAGGGCGACTTTCACCTCACGCTCTACGAGAAGCGCGTCGACCCGGCCGATCTGCCCTGGTTTCTTGGCCTGATGGAACATCTTGCCCAGCATGACATCGTCTGCCCCCAGCCCGTTCGCGCCCGTGACGGCCGCACGTTGATGAGCCTGTGCGAGCGCAAGGCGGCGATCACCACGTTTCTGCCGGGCGTCTGGCCGCGCCGGGTGCGCCCCGAGCATTGTGGCCCGGTCGGCGCCACCTTGGCGCGGATGCATCTCGCGGGCGCGGACTACGCGCCGACGCGCCGCAACACGCTCGGCCCCGAGGCTTGGCCGCCGCTGCTCGGCTTGGTCCGCTCCCGCGCCGACGAGGTCCAGCCCGGCCTCGCCGCCGAACTCGATGCAGCACTTCCGGCGATCCTCGCGACCTGGCCGGACGCATTGCCGATCGGGCACATCCATGCCGATCTGTTCCCGGACAATCTGTTCTTCCTCGCGGGCTGCGTGTCCGGGGTGATCGACTTCTATTTCGCGGCGACCGACATCCTCGCCTACGACCTCGCGGTCTGCCTCAACGCCTGGTGCTTCGAGCCGGATTTCTCGCTCAACGTGACCAAGGCGCGGCTGCTGCTGGCCGGCTACGACGCGGTGCGACCGCTGACGGCGATGGAACGCGCGGCGTTGCCGGTGCTCTGCCAGGGCGCCGCGCTGCGATTCCTGCTCACCCGGCTATACGACTGGCACAACCGGACGGAGGGCGCGCTGGTCACGCCAAAAAACCCGCTGGACTACTGGCGTCGGCTGCGCTTCCATCTCGCCGCCCGCGACGAACACGCCTATGGCATCTGACCCGTCGCCCGAGGTTGAACCGGAGGTGCGGGTCTGGACCGATGGCGGCTGCAAGCCCAATCCCGGTCCCGGCGGCTGGGGCGCGATCCTGCTGTTTCGTGGTCATGAACGGGAGCTCAGCGGTGCCGAGCCCGCCTCGACCAACAACCGGATGGAGCTCACCGCCGCCGCCGCCGCGTTGGAGGCGCTGATCCGCCCTTGCCGCGTCGCCATGCACACCGACAGCGAATACGTGCGCAACGGCATCACCCGCTGGCACACCGGCTGGGTGCGCCGCAACTGGCGCAACGCGGCGGGCGACCCGGTCGCCAACATGGATCTATGGCGCCGCCTGCTCACCGCCGCCGCTCGTCATGAGGTGGTGGACTGGCACTGGGTGCGCGGCCACTCCGGCGACCCGCTGAACGAGCGCGCCGACAAGCTGGCCACGGCGGCTCGTAACTCCCTCGACCGGTGAACCCTACGCCAGCCGGAACGGCCAGCGCGGGGGTGGTTGCTCACGGCAGGTTGCGCAGTGCCGCCAGGGTCTCTTCCGGCTCCGGACGGCGTGTGTAGTCGGGATCGGCTTCCGCCCACTGCACTACGCCCGCCGCATCGAGCAGGAAGCGGCCCGGGATGGGCAATCGCCACTCGGTGTCGCCGTTGTACTTCTCCAGGTCGACGCCGATCTTTCGATACACAGCGATGAGATCCTCCGGCAACGGCACCGCGAGGCCGAATGCCTCGGCAACCGCGTTGCCGGCGTCATGCAGCAAATCGAAATCCAGCTTCCCCGCCGTTTTCAAGTCACGCAGGAAATTGGGCAGTTGAGGGGAAATCACCACGATTTCCGCGCCGTTCGCCCGCGCCTCTGGCAATACTGCGTTCAAAGCATACAGCTCTGCTCGGCAGTATGGTCACCACTGGCCACGGAAGAACGAGACGATGAGCGGACCGCGCGCCAGCAGATCGGCCGATGTCACCATCGTGCCATCCTGATTGGGCAGGGCGAAGGCCGGTGCGGGCTGACCCACGCCAGGCATCCGCCCAAGGAAGCCGGAAGCGCGCTGGTCGGCCGTGACCCGGTGCATGATCCGCAAGACATCGGGCGGAATGCGGCCGGGCTTGGTGCCGTCCCCCTCCGCGCCTCGGCGGATCGTAGCCAGTTCATCTGCGAGCGATGCCACTGGACCTCCTCTCTGACTGATCGGTCGCCTCACCTTAAGCGGGAGAGCGGGTAGCCGCAAATTTGCAACCGGGATTCACCCTTCATACCGGCCGGTGGCGGCGCGCAGCAGGGCGCATATCACCACCATCTTCACGATGACATCGCCGGCGAACGGTTCGATCGCCGCCCGGATCGCGGCACCGACATCGGGCTCCGGCCCGGCCACGGACCGATCACCGAGACGCAGCGCGACGTGCGCCGCCCGCGCTCGCGCCTTCGCGGCAGTGTCGTCGATCAAGCGACCGAGGCGCCCATCGGCCTCCAGGGGCGCGATGAGAGTCCAGGCCAGCGCGAGATAAATCGGCCAGTGCGCCAGGTGGCGGTACATGCTGGCCAGAATCGGACTGGCTCGTCGTGTCCCGAGACGGTTCAACGTCGCCACCAGTTCAGCGGTCGCGGGCGACAGATCCGCCACGTTCAGCAGTCGAGGCAGAGGAATCGCGGGCTGCGGTTCGCGCGATCCGGCGCCGACCCGCGACCCCGCCGCGTCGGGCGCCAGGGGCTCGCCGTCGAGCCGCGCAAGCAACGCGGACACGGCGATGCTTGCCATCCCGTTCGTGCGGTCGTAGGCGGCGAGAATGTTGCGGATGGTCCTCAGGTCGTCGCCGAGAAGACCCGCCGCCGGCAGGGTTTCGGGAGGAAATGGCGGCAGCGGCGGCAGATCGAGATCGTTGTGCAGCGCCGCCGCCTCGGCCGCGATCGTGCCGTCGACATAGAGCGGTCGCAACGTTCCCCAGGCCCAGGGCAGCGCACCCGGGATCGTAGCCAGATGGCGCCAGATCAGGTTGACCACGTCGACCCCCAGCACCTGGCGGATATCGGCGTAGATCGTGGCGGTCTCGCCGGTGGCAGCGGCTTCGGTGATAGCCGGGACAGGATCGCTCATCGCACCCTCACGCCAAGTGGTCGCGTGCTCCATATAATGCGCTCCGTATATAGTGCGCTCCGGGAGATCCGCTGAGTCTGCAACGGAGCGCGGGAGAAGGCATGAGCGCGGTTTCTCTGAGCCTGATCGTTGCCGCCGCGATCTTTGCCGGGGGGCTGGCGGGGCTCGGCCTGCAACGCGTGCTGCCGGCGCGGCATCTGAGCAAGGAGACGCTGGACGTGATCCGGCTTGGCACCGGCATGCTGTCGGTGCTGGCATCGCTGGTGCTCGGGCTGCTGATCGCGACGGCGAAAAGCACCTATGACGCGACCGAGCACGCCATCCAGACCTACGCGGCCGACCTGATCCTGCTCGACGAGACGTTGCGCGATTACGGCCCCGGTGCCGCCACGATCCGCGACCGGCTGCGCAGCTACACCGCGCGGGTCCTCGACGATGTCTGGTCTTCCCGCCGGGACCACACCTCACTCGAGAACCGCGACGCCGGGCTACTGCTGGAACACGCGCGGGACGATATACGCGCGCTCGCGCCGGTCGATGCCGGCCAGCGATGGTTGCAGGGCGAGGCGCTGCGCCTCGGCACATCGCTGCTTTCGCAACGCTGGCTGCTGATCGAACAATCCGGGCCGGGGGTACGCGGGACGGTCGTCGCCATCCTGGTCGGCTGGATCGTGCTGATCTTCGTCAGCTTCGGCCTGAACGCCCCGCGCAATGCCACCGTTGTCGGCGCGCTGCTGGTCTGCGCGCTGGCGATCGGCACCGCGAACTTTCTGGTGCACGAGATGGACACGCCGTTCGAGGGCCTGCTGAAGATATCCAGCCGGCCGATGCGAAGCGCGCTCCAGCACATGCAGTAGCCGCGCTCGCCGGGCTGGCCTAGCATCGATCCTACAAACAACCAGGGGAAACACCGATGGCCGATCCGGAAATGGTCAAGCTGCGCGAGCTGATCGCGTCCCGCCCGCGCCAGACCGAGACCGACGCGCGGCGCAAGGCGATGGACGAGAACGCGCGCGTCTTTCCGCTCGACCCGTCCATCGAGACCGAACAGGTCTCCGCCGGCGGCGTGCCCGCCGAGTGGACCACCACGCCCGGCGCCGACCCGAAGCGGGTCGTGCTCTACGTGCATGGCGGCGGCTACGTGTTCGGCTCGATCCTCAGTCACCGCCACCTGGTGGCCGAGATCGGCCGGGTCGCCGGTTGCCGCACCCTCGCGCTGGACTACCGGCTTGCGCCCGAGCATCCATTTCCGGCGCCGGTCGAGGACACCGTGGCGGCCTACCGCTACCTGCTGTCGAACGGGATCGAGCCGCGCCACATCACCATCGCCGGCGACAGCGCGGGCGGCGGGCTGGTGGTCGCCGCGATGGTCGCGATCAAGCAAGCCGGGCTGAACCAGCCGGCCTGCGGCTGGGCGATCTCGCCCTGGGTCGACATGGAAGCGCTGGGCGAGACGTTCGCCACCCGCGCCCAGGCCGACCCGACGGTGAGCAAGGAGACCATCCTGGAGATCGCGCAGTCGTATCTCGGCGGTGCCGACCCGCGCTCACCGCTGGCCGCGCCGATCTACGCCGATCTCTCAGGCATCGCCCCGCTGCTGATCCAGGTGGGCGCTGCCGAGGTGCTGCTCGATGACGCGCTTGCGCTGGCCGGCAAGGCCGGGGCGGCCGACGTGCCCGTTCGGCTCGAAGTCTGGCCGGAGATGATTCACGTCTGGCACATGTTCCACCGCATGCTCGGCGCGGGGCGGCGCGCGGTCACCGAGGGTGGCGCCTACATCAAGGCGGCAATGAACGGCGCCTGACGCTCCCGCGCATGGCGGCCGGATGGATCAGGCGGGGAGACGTCTATCCATCACGGCCGCCGTTCGCGTTCTTGCGTCCGTTGCTTGCCTTGTCGGCAGCTGCGCGGGGCTTGCGGCGCACCGGTCCGGAGCTCTTCTCGCCTTGATCAGCGAAGCGGTCGGGAAACTCACCCTGATTCTCGATCGCCTCGATAGGCTCGGCCGGCACTGGAGGCGGCGGAGTGGTCCACCCGTGCTCGCGATCCTCGACCTCGGGGTTAGGCAATTGCCCGGCTTCGGGATTGTCCTCGATCCCGACCAGGAACCGCGCTCGCTCCCAGTGTTCCGCTTCGCGCCCTTGCGGACGACCATCCTCGTCCCAGAGCTGGTAGGCCCGCTCGCGGATGCGCCGCTCGGTATCGTCCATCGGGTAACCTCATCCTTCCGCGCAGCCGTCCTGGCCGCGTTTGCTCCTCCGCTGGGCGCAATGTGCACGCAACCAGCGATTCGCGTCAGCCCACGACGCCTTTGGCAATGAGCAAAACCCCGTAACCCCTTGCTGGGTTTCAGGCGCTGGCCAACGGAAACGGCCCAGGCGAGGGGCCGACATAGGCGATATGGGAGGCGATGCCCTCCGCCTCGGTCCAGCGGTGCAAGGTGAAGGCCGGCGGCTCCAACACGAACGCTCCCGACGCGTCAGCACGCAGCGACAAGGCGAGCTGATGACCGACCGAGGGTCCGATCCAAGCCGGGGCATGCGCAACCTGACCCAACACCGCCCGATGCACGTGGCCGCACAAGACACGTCGGACCTGGCGGTGGCGGGCGATGACGGCGGCGAACTCGTCGGGACGGCGCAGCCCGATGCGATCCATGAAGCCGATGCCGCAGGCGAAGGGCGGGTGATGCATGGCGACCAGCGTCGGCCGCTGCGGAGCGGCGGCGAGGCTGCGCTCGAGGAAGTCGAGCCTTGCGGCGCAGAGTTCACCGTGAGCCTCACCCGGCACCAAGGTGTCCAGCATCACCAAGCGCAGCGGCAGGTCGTCGACCACGTATTGCACGAACTCCCCGGCATCAGGACCGCCCAGACCGGGCAGCCCGCCGAGCACCTGGCGCATCGTGTCGCGCCGGTCGTGGTTGCCGGGGATGACATAGATCGGCGCCTGAACGTGGCGCCGCATTGAGGCGAGGAACAGCGTGTATTCGGCCGCCGAGCCGCGATCCGCGAGGTCCCCCGTGACCAGGATGGCGTCGGGCGGTGGGTCGAGCCCGGCCACGGCGGCGAAGGCCCGATCCGCCATCGCATTGGTGTCGAGTCCACCGGCCGCGAGGCTTCCGGGTGGGCACATGTGCAGATCCGTGAGCTGGCAGATCAACATGGAAGTCGTCGTCGCAATCGATCCTCCGCCCGCCGCGTATCCGCGCATTACCCGCCGCGAGGGATAGGGCATAGCGCCGCACTTTACTCAATCTATCATGTCCGTTATGCCTCCGCATCATTGCCGTTTCGTATTGCGCGGTCGATGCGGGCGCCGCTATGGTGCGCGGTAGGTCACGCGCCAGACGGTGCCGTTGCCGTCCTCGCTCACCAGCAGCGCGCCGTCCGCGTCGACCGCGACGCCCACCGGCCGCCCCCAGACGGCCGCGTCGGAGATCACGAAGCCGGTCAGGAAATCCTCGTATTCGCCGGTCGGCTTGCCGTCGCGGAAGCGGAGGCGGACCACCTTGTATCCGGTCGGTCGGGACCGGTTCCACGAGCCGTGCAGTGCCACGAAGGCGTCACCGCGATAGTCCGACGGGAACTGCGCCGCTTCGTAGAAGGCGATGCCGAGCGGTGCCGAGTGCGGCTGGATCAGCACGCTTGGCACGCGCACCTGTTCGGCGAGGTCGGGCCTGCGACCACGTGGCCGCGTATCCGGGTGATCGCCGATGTAGAACCAGGGCCAGCCGTAGAACGCCGCTTCCCGCACCTCGGTCGCATAATCCGGCACCAGGTTGTCACCCAAGCCGTCGCGTTCGTTGACCACGCACCACAACCCGCCGGTTCGTGGCGCGATCGCCTCACCCACGCAGTTGCGCAAGCCGGTCGCGAACACCCTGATGTCGCTGCCGTCCGGGTTGCCGACCAGCACATCGGCACGCAACGCCTCGTCGCCCCAGGTCGCTCCGGCCGGATGCGCCGCGACGAACCCGTCGGGCGGACGCGCCGCCATGCCGACGGCGACGTTGCTGGCCGAGCCGACGGAGACGAACATCCGCGCCCCGTCCGGCGAGAAGGCGATGTCGCGCGTCCAATGCCCGCCGGTCGGCAGATGCGGCACAATCGCCTCGGCGCGACCACGCGCGCGTTGGTCGCCGAGGCGATAGGGAAAGCGTACGACGCGCCCGCTCTCCGCCACGTAGACGAATTGCGGCGCCGGCCCGGGCGGCCAGAAGCCGATGCCGAACGGCAAGTTCAGACCCTCGGCGAAGACCGCCGGCTCCGCCCCGGCGCGCAGGATGCGGATGCGTCCGGCACCGCTCTCGGCCAGGAACACGTCGCCGTTCGGCGCCGTGCGTAGCACCCGTGGCATGTCGAGGCCGGACGCGATCAGCTCGACATGAAAGCCCGGCGGCACAAGCGGCAAGGTGTGGTCTGGCCGCCGACGCACCGAAGGTGAGCGGGAGGCGGATTCTCCCGGGCGGGGCGGTGGCAGGTCGGCCGGGGTGATGTGACGAACCACACCGGGCGCGTCCGTCCTCCAATCGCCAAGCGCCGCCGGTCCGGAACGCACGTCCTGGGTCGCCGCCGCGACCCGTGGCTGGGCGAGCAAGAAAGTCGCCAGCAGGGCCGCCGCGAGCGGTCTGATCGCCCTACCCGCTTGACGCATGGGCAGCGACGCGGCTCGGAGCATGCTCGGCCTCGGCGATATAGTCCCTGGTCAGCGGCGCACCGCTTAGCGTGCGGGCAAGCTGGATCTGGTGGACGACCTGCCCGCCGCAGCGGAACATGATCTCCGACGCGGCGAGATAGAACTCGAACATGCGGCAAAATCGCTCATCGTACAGCGAGGCGATGGTGTCGCGGTTGGCGGCGAACCGGCGCCGCCAGTGACGCAAGGTTTCGGCGTAGTGCAGCCGCAGCACCTCGATATCGGTAGCAATCAGTCGCGACTTCTCGATCCGGGCGGTCACCTCGCTAAGCGCCGGGCAGTAGCCGCCCGGAAATATGTACTTGGTGATCCACGCATTGGTGCCGCCCGGCGGGTCGGTTCGCCCGATGTAGTGCAGCAAAGCGACGCCATCCGGCGTGAGGCAGCGGCGCATGGTCTGGAAAAATTCGCGGAAGTGAACGACGCCGACATGCTCGAACATGCCGACCGAGACGATGCGATCGAACGTGCCCTGCACCGCGCGATAGTCGAGCAGCTCGAATGTCACCCGCTCGTCAAGCCCCTCCGCCGCGGCGCGGGCCCGCGCCTCGGCGAGCTGCTCGGTCGACAGCGTGATCCCGGTCACCCGGGCACCGTAGTCGCGTGCCAGGGTGAGCGCCAGGCCGCCCCAGCCGCAGCCGATATCGAGCACGGTCAGGTCAGGGCGGTCGAGGCACAGCTTGGCCGCGATGTGTCGCTTCTTCGCCGCCTGCGCTTCCTCCAGCGACTCGTCGCCGCGCGGGAAATAGGCGCAGGAATACTGCCGGTCGCGATCGAGAAACAGGCTGTAGAGCCGGCCGCTGAGATCGTAGTGGTGTGCCACGTTGCGCCGCGCCCGCGTGGCGGGGTTGAACTGGTCGAGGCGGCGCCGAACGCGGCCGAGACGTTCGCCTAGATGCGCGAACGGGTGCCCTTTGGCGTTCTGGTCCAGGTTGAGCAGCAGCACGTAGAGCAGGTCATACAAGCTGCACTCGAACGGCCCCAGCCTGCCATCCATGTAGCCCTCGCCCAGGCCCATGCCCGGGTTGAGCACAAGCTGGCGGACTGCGCGTGGCTCACGCAGCGCGATGCCCGCTCCGGGTCCGGAGCCGGGCGGTCCGGCATACACGGTGTTCGAACCATCGGGCCAGCTCACGGTCAGGCGACCGCATCGAATGAATTGCCTCAAGATCGCGTCAAGCGCAGCCCGCATCTACCGTCCTCATTGCCGCAACGAATACGCAACGATTAACCAAACGGTAACAGTCTAGGTCGCGTGACAGTTTCGTCAAAACACAGTGCGCTGACTGCGGTCGGCTGGCGGTGAATTGATTGGCGGCGGCCCGGCTTCAGGCTGGCGGAGGCTCGAAATCGAGGCCACGCTCGAACAGGTCGTCGGGCAGGTTCGGCTGCTCGTCATCGTCCTCGGCGCCGATCCTCTCGCCACGGGCCTGCCGCTCGGCTTCCTCAGGGCTGCGCGAGACGTTGACCTTGACCGGGATCAGCACCTCGGGATGCAGTATCACCCGCACTTGGCTCACCCCCAACGTCTTGATCGGGTGCTCGAGGACGACCTGCGAGCGATTGACCGTGAGCCCGCCGGCGGTGGCCGCGTCAGCGATATCGCGTGCCGACACCGAGCCATACAAACTGCCCGATTCGCCCGCCTGGCGGATGATGACGACGGAGAGGCCGCCGACGCGCTCGGCCAGACGCTCGGCTTCCTCGCGGCGTCTGATGTTCTGCGCCTCGAGCTGCACCCGCTGCTCCTCGAACCGCGCGCGGTTGTCCTTGGTCGCGCGCAGCGCCTTCTTCTGCGGCAGCAGATAGTTGCGGGCAAAACCAGGTTTCACCTTCACCACCTCGCCCATCTGACCCAGCTTGTCGACCCGCTGGAGCAGGATCACCTCGATCGCTTGCATCGATCTGCCCTCAGTTCACGATGTAGGGCAGCAGGGCGAGAAACCGGGCCCGCTTGATCGCGGTCGCCAGCTCGCGCTGCTTCTTGGCGGAGACCGCGGTGATCCGCGAAGGCACGATCTTGCCGCGCTCGCTGAGGAAGCGCGACAACAGCCGCACATCCTTGTAGTCGATCTTCGGCGCGTTCGGGCCGGAGAACGGGCAGGATTTGCGCCGGCGATAAAACGGCCGGCGCGCGCCGACAGCGGTGCGTCGACTGGCGGGATTGACCTCGGTGCTGTCCGACATCGCGCCTACTCCTCCGCTCCGCTGCGCACCTCTTCGCGCGGCACGAACTCCTCGGTGCCACGGGCGCGGAACTCCTCGCGCTCGTCATAACCGCGCCGACGACCGCTCTCGAAGCGCCCTGCCGGCTTGGGCCCACGGAAGCCGCGCTCGCGCTCGTCGGACTTGCGCGACAGGATCGCGGAAGGCGCTTCCTCGATCGCATCGACGCGGATCGTTAAGAACCGCAGGACGTCCTCGTTGAGGCGGAGCTGACGTTCCATCTCGGCAAGCGATTTGGGCTTGGCGTCGAGGCCGAGCAGCATGTAGTGCGCCTTGCGGTTCTTCTTGATCCGATAGGATAGGCTGCGCAGGCCCCAATACTCGCGCTTCTGCACCGCGCCGCCATCGCCCTCGAGCTGGCTGGCGATCTGGTCGGCCACACCCTCAACCTGCTGCTGTGTGACGTCATTGCGCGCGATCAGCACGCATTCATAAAGCGGCATCCTGTTCTCCCTCCGGCTTGTCTCCGCCCCGGCCCGGATCGGACCCGTTCCACTGGGAACGTGGGCATAGCCGGGAGCGATGCCGTCGCGCCCGGCAGGGAAGCGGCGGCGTAGACCACGGAACCGTGCCGCGCGCAACCTCCGATGCTGCGCCGCCGTGATGCTGCGCCGCCCGTAATGTTGCGGCGTCCGCTTGCGGCGGGGGTTGGCGCGCCGCGTCCGAGCGGTTACCACCTTATGGTTGATACCATGCTGGGGATGCAGAGTTGTCGGACGCGAAACGACCCGCCACGGCTCGGCCGGAAGGGGAAACCGCCTTGCCCCGCGCCTTGCCTCCCGCCTTGCCCGATGTTGCCAAGCTGAGCTTCGAGGATGCCCTGGCTGAACTGGAGCAGATCGTGCGCGGTCTGGAAGGTGGTCAGCAGAAGCTCGAGGACGCCATCGCGGCTTACGAGCGCGGCGCGGTGCTGCGCCGCCATTGCGAGGCCAAGCTCGCCGAGGCGGAGGCCCGCGTTGCCGCCATCGTGGAACGGGCCGACGGCTCGCTCGCGCTACGCCCGGCCGATTGAGCCGGCATCACCGAGAGGGCGACATCATGAGTCCTGTGCAGACCCCGTTGCTGGACCGCGTTCGGCATCCGGGCGACTTGCGGAACTTTTCTCCCGAGCAGTTGCGCCAGGTGGCGGACGAGCTGCGGGCGGAGACCATCGATGCGGTGTCGGTGACCGGCGGCCATCTCGGCGCCGGGCTTGGGGTGGTCGAGCTGACGGTGGCGATCCACGCGGTGTTCGACACGCCGCACGACCGGCTGATCTGGGATGTCGGCCACCAGGCGTACCCGCACAAGATCCTGACCGGGCGGCGCGATCGCATCCGCACCTTGCGCCAGGGCGGCGGCCTGTCCGGCTTCACCCGCCGCTCGGAGAGCGAATACGACCCGTTCGGCGCGGCGCATTCCTCGACCTCGATCTCGGCCGGCCTCGGCATGGCGGTGGCGCGCGATCTCAAGGGGGAGAGCCCCGACCAGAACATCGTCTGCGTCATCGGCGACGGGGCGATGAGTGCCGGGATGGCGTATGAGGCGATGAACAACGCCGGCGCCTTGAAGTCGCGGCTGGTGGTGATCCTCAACGACAACGACATGTCGATCGCCCCGCCGGTGGGGGCGATGAGCGCCTATCTGTCGCGGCTGATGTCGTCGCGCTCGTTCCTCTCCCTGCGCGAGCTGGCGGCGCGCATGGCCAAGCGGTTCCCGCGCGGCATCGAGCGGACGGCGCGGCGGGCGGAGGAATACGCCCGCGGCATCCTGACCGGCGGCACCTTGTTCGAGGAGCTGGGGTTCTACTACGTGGGCCCGATCGACGGGCACAATCTCGACCACCTGCTCCCGGTGCTGCGCAACGTGCGCGAGGCGGAGGAGAGCGGGCCGATCCTGGTGCACGCGATCACCCGCAAGGGCCACGGCTACGCGTTGGCCGAGGACGCGGCGGACAAGCTGCACTCGGTGTCCAAGTTCAACGTGATCACCGGCGAGCAGGCGAAAGCGCCGCCGGGTCCGCCGGCGTATCAGAAGGTTTTTGCCGACGCGCTGATCGACCAGGCCGAGCGCGATCCGACGATCGTGGCGATCACCGCGGCGATGCCGTCGGGGACCAGTCTCGACCGGTTCGCCAAGCGGTTCCCACAGCGGTGCTTCGACGTCGGCATCGCCGAGCAGCACGCGGTGACCTTTGCCGCCGGGATGGCGACCGAGGGGCTCAAGCCGTTCTGCGCGATCTACTCGACCTTCCTGCAGCGGGCGTACGACCAGGTGGTGCATGACGTGGCGATCCAGCGCCTGCCGGTGCGGTTCGCGATGGACCGGGCGGGTCTGGTGGGGGCGGACGGGGCGACGCATGCGGGCTCGTTCGACATCGCCTATCTCGGCTGCCTGCCGGGGATGGTGCTGATGGCGCCGGCCGACGAGGCCGAGCTGGTGCACATGGTGGCGACGGCGGCGGCGATCGACGATCGGCCGAGCGCGTTGCGCTACCCGCGCGGCGAGGGGACGGGGGTGGCGCTGCCGAGTGCCGCGGAGGTGCTGGCGCTGGGGCGCGGGCGGGTGCTGCGCGAGGGCAACTCGGTGGCGATCCTCTCGCTCGGCACGCGGCTGGGCGAGGCGTTGCGGGCGGCCGACGAGCTGGCGGCGCGCGGGCTGCCGGCGACGGTGGCCGACGCGCGCTTCGCCAAGCCGCTGGACACCGCACTGATCGAGCAGCTGGCGCGGCACCACGCGGTGCTGATCACCATCGAGGAGGGCGCGGCGGGCGGCTTTGGCGCGGCGGTGATGCACCATCTGGCGTGGCGCGGCCTGCTCGATGGCGGGCTGAAGTTCCGCCCGATGACCTTGCCCGACCGCTTCATCGACCACGACAGCCAGCCGCGCCAGCTCGCCGAGGCCAAGCTCACCCACGCCGACATCACCAACGCGGCACTCGGCGCGTTGGGTGTGCCGCAGGTCCAGCTCGGCGTGGCCAGCGCCTGAGCTTGCCGCGCCGATGCCCAAAGCGGCCAGGTCGCGTGCCGACCAGTTGCTGATCGAGCGGGGGTTGGCCGAGAGCCGCGCCCGGGCGCAAGCGATGATTCTGGCCGGAGTGGTCTTCGCCGGCGAGCGCCGGGTGGAGAAGTCGGGCGAGGCGCTGCCCCCGGAGACACCGCTCGAGGTTCGCGGCTCGTCCCTGCCTTGGGTGTCGCGCGGCGGCCTCAAGCTCGATCACGGAATGCGGCATTTCGGGCTGTCGGCCTCGGGGCGGGTTTGCCTCGACCTCGGCGCCTCGACGGGTGGGTTCACCGACGTGCTGCTGGTGGGGGGTGCGGCGCGCGTTCACGCCGTGGATGTCGGACATGGCCAGCTCGCCTGGAAGCTGCGCACCGATCCGCGCGTGGTCGTGCACGAGCGAACGAACGCGCGCTATCTGACGGCGAAAACCGTCCCCGACCCGATTGAGGCCCTGGTGTGCGATGCGAGCTTCATCGGGCTGTCCACCCTGTTACCGGCGCCGCTTGAGCTGTGCGCGCCGAGCGCCTGGGCGATCGCCCTGATCAAGCCGCAATTCGAGGCCGGTCGCAGCGCCGTCGGCAAACGTGGGGTGGTGCGTGACCCCGCCGTGCATCAGATGACCTGCGAACGAGTCGCCGCGTGGTGGGCGGCTCGCGGCAACTGGCGCGTGCTCGGGATCGTGCACAGTCCGATCACCGGGCCGGAAGGCAATCGCGAGTTTCTAATCGCCGCCGAGCGGGACGACGCCGCTCAGCCCGGCTGAAGCGACGAGCCGTTCAGTACCAGTTCGCGTTCCGACAGTTCAGCCAGCAGATACCAGACCCTGGCTGGCTCCATCGGCACCTCGGGATCATTGAGCAGCCGGTCGAGCTCGTCGAGCTTGTGCGCGTAATCCGTCTCGGTCATCGGCCGCCTCCCGATCTCCACGTCCCAGGGTTCAAGCGTAACCGAAGCAACGTGGCAGTCTGATGGCGGTTTTGTCGATTGCTTAATAGTGACTTAACAGCCGGTTCGTTCGCTCGCCGATCATGCGCGGCTCAGGCTTGCAAGGGTGCCTCTCCCTGCGCTTGCCGCCGGCCCTGCCAGAGCGCCACGAAGTCGATCGGCTGTAGCAGCACGGGGGGGAAACCGCCCTCCCGGGTGATGTCGGAGAGGATGTTGCGAGCGAACGGGAACAGGATGCGGGGGCACTCCACCAGCAGCACCGGTTCGATCGCGTTGTCCGGCAGGTTGGACAGGGTGAACACGCCGGCATAGGCGAGTTCGGCCACAAACACCGTTGGTGCACTGGCGGATGACCCGGCCTCGGGACCGCCATCGCTCGCCTGACCGTTCCCCGCGCCTTGCACCGGCTCGCGAGCCTCGGCGCGGATCATCAATGTCACTTCGTAGACGTGCTGGTTCTCTTGCAGCCGGCGGGCATTCACGTCGAGGTTGATGTTCACCTGCGGCTGCGCGCGAAGCTGTGTGTAGATGGCCGGCGCATTCGGAACCTCGAAGGATAAGTCCTTCACGTACTGGATGTTCACCATCAGCGGCGGAGTTTGCGCCTGGTCCTGCGGGCCGGGTGTTGTCTCGGACATGTCTCGCTCCGTCTCAATTCACAATCTGGATCGGCGCCACGCTCGCGCGGCGGGTAGCACGCCCCGTTCCCTCACGCCATTGCACTATTCGCGGGAGCCGTCGGCGAGCGGGGTCAAGCTTTCCAGATCAGTTCCTCGGGCGCCGGCGCGGTCGGATCGCAACGCAACCACTCGCCGTTCGCCACGCTGCGCCCGGTCATGCACAGGATGAAGCCCCAGTGGCTCACCACCAACGTGTCCTGCCAGTCGGGCAAGGCCGCCAGCTCGGCGCGGAACAGGGCCGCGCGAGCGATAATCAAGTCGCTGGGCTCCTCGACGGTCGGCCACCAGACCTCCTTGATAGCGCTGAAATCGTGTTCGGGCCAGGCGAGCTCGAGTGCTGCCCGAGGAGCGCCGATGTCGCAGGCAAAGGAGTAGCGCTCCCGCACCATCGGGTTGATGAACACCGGCACCCCCAACCGCTTGGCGATCGGCGCGACGGTCTGCAACGCGCGGGTATAGGGCGAGCAGACGACTCGGCTGATTCGCTCCCCGGCTAGCGCCAGCGACGCCGCCTCGGCCTGCTCCAGCCCCAACGCGGTTAGCTTGGGATCGACGATGCCGGGATCGCGCCGGGTGGCGGTGAAATGCAGGTTGAACTCGCTCTGGCCGTGCCGCAGCAGGATCATCCCCCGGCAATACCGGCGGGCCCTGCCGGCCGCAATCCCGCCGCGCTCGCGCACCCAGCCCGAGATTTGTTGTCTGGCGGCCCGGACGTCCCTATCTGTCGGCTTCGGGAGAGTGATGATGGGCTCCAGCGGTTTTCCGATCGACCTGGTACTGTTCGCGATGATTGCGGGCTTCCTGGTGCTGCGGCTGCGCAGCATCCTGGGACGGCGCACTGGATTCGAGCGGCCCCAGGAGCAAACCCAGCCCGAGACGCCGACCGGTCCTACGATCGAAGCGCGCGCCGAACCGGCCGTGCCCGCGACAGACCGCGCGGTGCCTGACGCCGACAGTCCGGCGGGGGTTGCCCTGGCGCGGATGCACAAGATCGACCCCAATTTCGACCCGGCCCGCTTCCTGGACGGCGCCGAGCAAGCGTTCCGGATGATCGTCGAGGCGTTCGCCGCCGGCAATCGGGACACGCTGCGCAACCTGCTCTCCGACGAGACTTTTCGGAGCTTCGACGCCGCGATAGAGGCCCGCGAGGCCGCGCAACAGACGCAGCGGACCGAAATCCGGGCAATCAACGCGATGACAATCGAGACGGCCGAGCTGCGGGACGTGGTGGCGGCGATCACTGTGCGCTTCGTGTCCGACCAGATCGGCGTGACCACCGGACAGGACGGGCAGATCGTCGCCGGCGCCGACGCGGTCACCGAGATCACCGATCTCTGGACGTTCGAGCGTGATCTGACTGCCCGCGACCCGAGCTGGCGCCTGGTCGCCGCGCGGAGCGCCTGACCGCGGCTCGCCGGGCTCTGGCCGGCGGCCCGACCCGCGCCCTAGACTGCGGCGATGTCCGCAAGCAAGCTGCGTGTTGCTCTCTTCGTCACCTGCCTGGTCGACCTGCACCGGCCGACCGTGGGCTTCGCCGCCATTCGGCTGCTGGAACAGGCCGGCTGTCAGGTGGAGGTGCCCCGAACGCAGACCTGCTGTGGCCAGCCGGCCTATAACTCCGGCGACCGGGCGACCACACGGGACTTGGCGCGGGGCATCCTCGATACGTTCGGCGGGTTCGATTACGTCGTCGTGCCCTCCGGGTCGTGTGGCGGGATGCTGCGCCAGCACATGCCGCATCTGTTCGAGGACGACCCCAACTTGCGAGTCCGCGCCGACGCGCTGGCTTCACGCACCTACGAGCTGGTCAGCTTCCTCACCGAGGTGATGGGTATGACAACGCCCCCCGCGCGCGAGACCGGGGCGGTGTCGGTGACCTATCATGATGCCTGCGCCGGCCTGCGCGAGCTCGGCATCAAGCAGCAGCCGCGCCAGTTGCTGCGGGCGATGGGCGTGACGGTCGTCGAGATGGCCGAGCCGGAGATCTGCTGCGGCTTCGGCGGCACGTTCTGCGTGAAATATCCGGAGATCTCGACCCGCATGGCCGCCGACAAGACGCGCGGCATCGCCGCGACCGGTGCCGGGATGGTGCTGGCCGGCGACATGGGCTGCCTGCTCACCATCGCCGGCCGGCTCAGCCGCGAGGGCAGCCCGGTTGCGGCGCGGCACGTGGCCGAGGTGCTGGCCGACATGACCAACCAGGTGGCGCCGATCGGGCAGCCACGCGGAACCAGGTAGGAGAACGCATATGCGCATCGCGGTGATCGGGGCGGGCGGCGTCGGCGGCGTGTTCGGGGTGGCGCTCGCGCACGCCGGCGCGGACGTCACTTTCGTTGCTCGGGGCGCGCATCTGACAGCGATGCGCGAGCACGGGCTACGTATCGAGGGCGGTCGCGGCGAGACGCATCTCAGACCAACGCAGGCGACCGACGATCCGGCGTCGATCGGGCCGGTCGATCTGGTGTTGTTCTGCGTCAAGCTGTGGGACGTGGAGCGCGCCGGGGAGCAGATCCGTCCCATCGTCGGGCCGCAGACGGCGGTTATCCCGCTGCAGAACGGCATCGATGCGAGCGCGCGTCTGGCGCCGATCCTGGGCGAAGGCGCGGTGATGGGCGGGGTGGCGCAGGTCAGCGCCGCGATCGCCGAACCCGGCGTGATCCGCCAGACCGGCACCTTGCAGCGATTGGTGTTCGGCGAGCGCGACGGGAGCAGCAGCCCACGCGGCGAGCGCTTCCTCGCGCTGTGCCGGAAGGCGGGCTTCGACGCCACCCTGACCAACGACATCGAGCAGGCGCTGTGGCAGAAATTCGTGTTGCTGGTGGCGATGAGCAGCATCACCGCGGTGACCCGCCTGCCGGTCGGCAAGCTGCGCGACGACCCCGATCTCTGGGCGCTCTACGGGACGGTGATGAACGAGGTCATCGCCGTGGGACGCGCGCGTGGCGTCTCGCTCGCGCCTGACCTCGCCGACAAGCTGCTGGACGGCGTGAAGGCGTTTCCGCCGACCGGCATGGCGTCGATGGCGGTCGATCTGATCCGCGGCAACCGGATCGAGCTGCCGTGGCTCGCCGGCGCGGCGGTGGCGCTGGGTCGCGAGCTCGGCGTGCCGACGCCGGCGACGGCCGCGTTGCACGCTGCGCTCAAGCCGTATGTCAATGGTGCGCCGGGCTGAACCATACACCAGGGAGGAGGCCGATCATGCGACCGTTGGAAGGCGTGCGCGTCGTGGCGTTGGAGCACGCGGTCGCGGCGCCGATCTGCACGCGCCATCTGGCCGATCTCGGTGCCAGTGTCATCAAGGTCGAACGGCCCGGCGCGGGTGATTTCGCGCGCGGCTACGACGCCGCCGCGTTCGGCCAGTCGACCAATTTCGTCTGGCTCAATCGCGGCAAGCAAAGCATCACCCTCGACGTGAAGCACCAGCGCGCCGCCGAGGTGCTCGACCGGATGGTGGCGCGCGCCGACGTGGTGGTGCAGAACCTGGCACCGGGCGCCGCCACGCGGCTCGGCTTGTCGCATGAAGTGCTGTCGCCGCGTTACCCCCGCCTCGTGGTGTGCGACATCTCTGGCTACGGCGAGAGCGGGCCGTACGCGCGGAAGAAGGCGTACGACCTGCTGATCCAGGCGGAAGCCGGCGTGATCAGCATCACCGGCACGGCGGAGCAGCCGTCCCGCGTCGGCGTCTCGCTCGCCGACATCGCCACCGGCACGTACGCGCATCAGGGCATTCTCGCGGCACTGCTGCGTCGCGAGCGCGCCGGGATGGGCGCCTCGGTGAAGGTCGCGATGCTGGACGCGCTCGCCGAATGGATTCATTACCCGATGTACCGCGCCGCATACGGTCAAGTGCCGTGGGTGCGCGAGGCGGCCAGCAACCCGCTCGTCGCGCCGTATGGGGCGCACCGCGCGGCGGACGGTCAGGTGATCTTCGGCCTGCAGAACGACCGCGAATGGGCCACGTTCGCGCGCGAGGTGCTGGGGCGGCCGGAGCTCATCGAGGACCCGCGTTACGCCACCAACAAGGCGCGCGTCGCCAACCGCGCGGAGGTGACGGCGATCATCGAGGCGCTGTTCACCACGATGAGCTCGGCCGACATCCTCGCGGTGCTCGATCGCGTGGGGATTGCCAACGGCCGGCTGAACGAGCCGATCGACGTGTGGAACCATGAGCAGCTCGCCGCCCGCGACCGCTGGCGCGAGGTGAACACGCCGGGCGGGCCGATCCGCGCGCTGCTGCCGCCTTTCACCTTCGGCGACTTCGAAGCTGCGATGGGCGACGTGCCCGCGCTGGGTGAGCACACCGACACGGTGCTGCATGAACTCGGCTACGACACCGCCGAGATCGCCGAGCTGCACGCCAGCGGCGCGCTGTGACGGAGTTCGACCCGGCGCAGCATCGGATGGTGCCGGCGCAGCGCTGGTTCGAGGATTTCAGCCTCGGCGAGCGCTTCGTGCTGCCCAGCCGGACGATGACCGAGGCGGTGTTCCTCGCCTTCCAGGCCGCCAGCGGCGACGCGCACCCGGTGCACTACGACGTGGAATACTGCCGCGCGCGGGGCATGCCGCATCTGCTGGCGCACGGGCTGCAAACTTTGGCGCAGACCGCGCCGGGCGCTGGACTGTTTCCGTACTACGTCGAGGAATCGCTGGTCGGCTTCCTCGAACAAAGCAGCCGCTTCCACAAGCCGGTGTTTGCCAATGACACGACCTATCCCGCGTTGGAGGTGGTCGAACTCACGCCGGGCCGCAGCACCGGCGTGGTCGGCTTGCGCAGCACCGTGCACAACCAGCGGCGCGAACTCGTGCTGGAGGGCAGTCAGCGCTACCTGATCCGCAAGCGCCCGGTGGCCGAACCGGCTATCGCACACGCCTGAGCAGCAGCCGCACCGAGCCGGGGTTGGCCGGGTGCGGGTGGGCCGCTCCCAGGATCAGCGGGCGGAGCTGCGGCAGGTTAAGCCAGAGCGGCAGTTCGCGCCGCAGCACGCCGCCCTCCTCGCCGCTGCCGCGCCCGGTGATCACCTCCACACAGCGCAGCCGATCGGCCTGGGCGCCCCGCAGAAACGCTTCCAGCGCATGATACGCACGCTGCGCGGTGCGCCCGTGCAGGTCGAGCGTGCGTTGCGCGGCGAGCTTGCCGGTTCGGAAACGCTGCCAGTTCGCGCGGTCGAGGCCGGGGGGCTGCGTGCCGGTGGTGACCGTGGGCAGTGCCGCGCGCGCCGGGCGGTGCGGCAGCGGTTCGGTCGGCGGCGCGGGGGTGGACGGGACAGGGGCGAGGCCGATCGGCGGCGGCTCTGGCAACGCCCGCCCGGCGAGTGGCCGAACGTGCCTTGCGTAATGCGCCCACTCCGCGCGATCGGCCTCCGTCAGCCGCGTGCGGGACTTCGAGGGAAAGCTTGATGCAGGAAGCAACGGAGCGAAAACCCGTGGCTCACCGACAAAGGCGAACTGCGGCGAGTGACAATCAGTGCGGCGTCAGCGCTGCTGCTCCCGCCGGCGGCGCTCGGCGTTCATGCGCTCCACCTCCTCGATCGTCGCGGTCGTCTCCCGAGTTGTGAACCAGCCCTTGCGGACCACCCGAACGGGGGGTGGCTCGGGCAGCTTCGGCGCCGACCGCGTCTGATCGGGATTCGCCTGGTCGAGCGGCATGAAGGGCTCCTGCTGGCGCACGATGGATGATCTGGTGAGCGACAGTCACGCCGCCAAGGGCGAAGGTGGCAAGAACAGAGACAAGAATCGCGACGCCCGCCACCCTCCGCATCGTGGCGCGGTGCCGGTTGATGGCGCGATTGTTGTCGGTCACGCCGGCATACTGGCGCACGAGGAAGCGTTTCAGCTGCTCCAACGCCTCGTCACCGCCCAGCAAGCCCGCCCTCTGCGCCTCCTCCAACTCCGACGTGTACGCCAGGATGCTGGGCTCCCCGGCGATGTAGGTGAAATCGGCGCTGGCAATCGACACCCCGAGCGAGACGATGACGATCAGCGTCGCGCCCACTACAAGGCAGCCGAGAACCGCGAGCAGCCAGGATGCCGGACCGTTCACGTCGAGCATCGGCTCGCGCAACTGCGTCAGGCCGCCGATCTCGACCGCGAGCGTGGCCGCGAAGAAGGGCAGTGTCCGCCAGACGTTCTCTTCCTGGTCGATCTCCTTGCGATATGCCTCGGCGAAGGTCTGCTCCAGATGATCGAGCGCGCTCATTGCGCCCCGGATGCGTCCTCGATCAGCAGCACGTGCAGCCGGCGCGGGCCGTGGGCGCCGAGCTCCAGGGTCTGCTCGATGTCGGCCGAGCGTGACACGCCGGTGACCAGCATGACGTTGCGCGGCATCGCGCCCTCGCCGTGCTGGTCGCGCAGCAAGTCCCACGCCTCCTCGTAGGCGCCGACCACCCGGCTCGCGCGCAGCACGACGATGGCGGTCTCGGCCAGCAGGTTCAACGTTGTCGGCCGCTGCGGGGCGGAGGGCAGCATCAAGGTGCCGGTCTCGGCGATGCCGGCGAAACCGTGCTGCACCGCGACCGTGTCGCTCGCCTGCGCCCGACCCTCGCGAATGTGCAGCAATGGCCGCTTCGACCAGGGGATGGCTTGCAGCTCGGGATGCGGCGCCATCGCGAAGGCGGAAGGCAGGTTCTGGCCGGCGAGGTAGTCCGCCACCGCGCCGGGCACCGCGGCGGCGTCGGGCAACCGGTCCACGGTGCCGAACTCGCGCTCGACATTGGCGACGAACAGGTCGAGCTGCGCCGGGCCGGGAATGCGGCTGCGCTCCGGGATGAGATGGCGCGGATGGCGGGCCAGCCGGGTCCGCAGCAGCTCGGCCTGGTTCTGCGACAGCTCGCCGCGCCGCAGGCCGCGCCGGATCGCGCCCAGGATGGCCGCCTTGCTCACGGCCGGTTCCGCTGGGCGCGGGCGTAGCGGGCAAAGAACGTGTCGCCCTCGGGTGCCGGCAGGTCGCGCCCGGCGGTCCAGCCACCGGCGAAGGGCAACGACGTGAACCGGCCGCGCCGGCGCCCCAGCAGGCCGAGCGCGGTGGCGGCGAGCCGGGTGGCCATCCGGTAGGCGCTCGGTCGCCGCGCCAGCCAGGCCCACAGGCCGAGATGGCTCCGCGCCGTCGGTGGCGTGAGATGCCGCTCGAACTCACGCTCGCGCCAGTGGCGCATCATGCCGGGCAGCGGGATCTTCACCGGACAGACGCTCTCGCACTTGCCGCAGAACGTGGAGGCGTTCGGCAGCAGGCCAGCGCGATCGACGCCGACC
Organism: Acetobacteraceae bacterium; assembly: GCA_965218045.1. Lineage (GTDB taxonomy): Bacteria > Pseudomonadota > Alphaproteobacteria > Acetobacterales > Acetobacteraceae > CAVRCA01. Next base: position 195,546 of record CBDCJX010000011.1, read on the forward strand.
AGGGCCGGGGTGAGCACGCTGCCCATCGGGCCGGGATAGACCCAGCCATAGGCGTGCCCGCCGACCGCGCCGTACACCGGGCAGTGGTTCATGCAGGCGGCGCAGCGAATGCAGCGCAGCATCTCCTGGAACTCGGTGCCCAGCATCGCCGAGCGGCCGTTATCGACCAGCACGACGTGGTATTGCTCCGGCCCGTCGAGGTCGCCCGGGCGCCGGCCGCCGGTCGAGAAGGTGGTGTAGACCGAGAACTCCTGCCCGGTCGCCGAGCGGGCCAGCAGCCGCAGCAGGCTGGTCGCGTCCTCCAGGGTCGGCACGATCTTCTCGATGCTGGCAAGCGCGATGTGCACGCGCGGCAAGGTCTGCGTGAGGTCGCCATTGCCCTCGTTGGTGACGATGACGCTGCTGCCGGTCTCGGCGACCAGGAAGTTGGCGCCGGTGATGCCGACATCGGCGGCAAGAAACTTTTCTCGCAGCCGCGCGCGCGCCTCGGTGAGGATGTCACGTCGCTCGTGGAACACGCGGTCGGCCGGCAGCTCGGTGTGCGACTTGCGAAAGCTCTCTTCCCAATCCTCGCGATTGAGATGGAAGGCGGGTGCGATGATGTGGCTCGGCGCCTCCCGGCGGAGCTGGACGATGTATTCGCCGAGATCGGTCTCGACCGGCTCGATGCCGTGGCGCTCGAGATGGTCGTTGATGCCGAGCTCCTCGCTGATCATCGACTTGCCCTTGGTGACGGTGCGCGCGCCCGCCTCCCGGCAGATGCGCAGCACCGCCTCGCGCGCGTCGTCCGCCGTGCTGCACCAGTGCACCCTGCCGCCGGCGGCGAGCACCTTGGCCTCGTAGGCTTCGAGGTAGAAGTCGAGATTGTCGAGGGTGTGGTCCTTGATCTCGCGGCCGATCTCGCGCAGCCGCTCGAACTCGGGCAGCCCCTCGACCGCTGCCGAGCGGCGCGCGACGAAGCTTGTGCCGCTGCGGGCCAAGGCTTTCTGCAGCCCCGTATCCGCGATGGCGCGACGGGCGTTTGCCTTGAATTCCGGGCTGGTGACGAGCATGGTGGCGGGCTCCTTTCCGGCCAATCTAGCGCCCCGCTACAATGCCGGGCCAGTGACGCGGGGGTGGGCGAGCAATGCAGCTTTGGACAACCGGGATCGCGGGCCTGCGCCGCGCCGCGCGGACCGCGAGCGCGCTGGAGGCGGCGGGCTGGGATGGGCTGCTGGTGGTCGACTCGCAGAACGTCGCCGGTGACCCGTATGTCGCGCTGGCAATGGCGGCGACTGCCACGACGCGGCTCGGCCTCGGCACCGGGGTCACCAACACCGTCACCCGCCACGCCGCGGTTACCGCCGGCTCGATTGCGAGCGTCCAGCTGCTGTCGAACGGACGGGCCGTGCTCGGAATCGGCCGTGGTGACTCGGCACTTGCCCATCTCGGCCGCGCCCCGGCCCGGCTCGCCGGGTTCGAGCGCACTTTGCGGCAGGTACAAACCTATCTGCGCGGTGAAGCGGTGGCGTTCGACGACATCGACATCCCGACCGCGATGGCGCCGCCGATGTCGGAGCTGGAACTCGCCGACGCCCCGCAAGCGAGCCAGATCGGCTGGATCGCCGAGCGGGTGGCGAAAGTGCCGGTGGAGGTGGCGGCGAGCGGCCCCAAAGTGATCGCCATCGCCGCCTTGCACGCCGAACGGGTCATGTTCGCACTCGGCGCCGACACGGAGCGCATCGCCTGGGGCATCGGCCTCGCCCGCGAGGCGCGGCGCAAGGCCGGGCTCGACCCGGACGGGATCGCGTTCGGCGCCTACCTCAACTGCGGCTGCCACACCGATCTCGACGCCGCGCGCGACCTGGTACGGGGCGGGCTGACGACGTTTGCCCGCTTCTCGGTGATGCACGGGACGGCGAATGGCCCGGTCAGCGAGGGCGACCGTTCGGTGCTGCTCGACCTCCGTCGCAGCTACGACATGCGCGCCCACACGCGCGGTGACTCGCCTCAGGCCGGCGTGCTCACCCCCGAGTTCATCGACCGCTTCGCCATCGTCGGGCCGCCGAAGCGCTGCATCGAGCGACTGCGCGACCTGGCCGCACTCGGCCTCGACAAGGTGGCGATCACCGGCGCGCTGCGCGGTGTGTCGGAGACGGACGCGGCGATGTCGCGAAGTTTGCTGGAGACGGAGGTATTGCCGGCGCTGCGCTAAATCCCGTCAGCAGAAAGAAACATGGCGGAGCCGCCCCGATCTGGTCGGGATTGGCGCCGAGCGGGATCGAGCCGCGGCTGACCCGCGCGCCAAATGCCCTGGATCAGTTGCCGCGGATCAGTTGCCGCGTTCGAAGCCGGGGCGCGGGATGAGGCTCATCAGCATGTGCTCGAAGCCGCCGTCGACGATGATCTCCTGGCCGTTGACGTAGCCGGCGCGATCGGAGGCGAGGAACAGCACGACTTGCGCCATGTCCTCGGGCGTCGCCACCCGGCCGAGCGGGATCGCGGCGGCGCGGCGCTCGGTGACACCTTCCGCCTGGTAGAAGCCCTCGCTCATCGGGGTGCGCACGAGACCGGGGCTCAGCACGTTGCTGCGCACGCCATGCGGACCCCACTCCACCGCTAGCTGGCGCGACAGCATCAACACGCCGGCCTTGCTCACGCTGTAGGCGCCGGAAAAGCCCTGCGCGTTGCTGCCGGCGATCGAGGCGGTGTGGACGATGGCGCCACGACCACGCTCGATCATCGCCTTGCCGAACGCCTGCGCGCACAGCAGGGTGCCGGTGAGGTTCACCGAAAGCAGCAGGTTCCAGTCCTCGAGGGGCAAGGTGGCGAGCGCGCCCGCCCGCAGGATGCCGGCATTGTTGACCAGCACGTCCGCCGGGCCGATCGCGCGCGACGCCTGCTCGGCCGCCGCCATGCTGGCCGGGTCGGCGATGTCGCAGCCGAGCGCCAAGGTTTTTGCGCCGGTGTCGCGCAACCCCTCTTCGGTCTCGCGACAGGCCGCTTCGTGCCTGTCGAGTAGCACCAACGCGGCACCCGCCTCGGCCATTCCGCGTGCAACGGCGCGCCCGATGCCGCTGCCCGCGCCGGTGACGACGCAGACGCGGCCCTCGAGCATCAGCCAGTCCGGCGAACCTGGTGGCATAGTTCCCTCCGTGACTGGCGTGTGGCGGCTCAGCCCGGCATGCCGGCCGGCGGGTCGCACGCCTTGGTGCCCATCTCGGCCGGACACGAGACCTCGATGATCTCGAAATCCTCCGACATGCCGGTTTCGTTGTGCTTGAGGCCGCCGGGGATGAACAGCGACTCGCCGGCCTTGACCCGGATGGTGCGGCCATCCTCGAACGCCAGATCGACCCACCCTTTCAGCGCGTAGATGAGCTGCGAGTCGCAGACGTGGTAGTGCCAGCCGGTCGGCCGCATCGCCCCGGTCGCGACTGTGATCTGCGCCCGCATGCGCCCGCCGCTCGCCTTGGTCACGCCGAGGTCGCGATATTTGAGAAAATCCCGCCGCCCCGGTGCCAGCGGCGCGCTCTCCGCCGTCGCATGGGCGAGCTCGGTGCCCGGGTTGACCAGGGTCGACTTCTCCTGGGTGGCTGCATCCGACATGTTTCGCTCCTGATCTTGCGTGGTTTGCTGGGATCGGCGATCCGGCGCTGATGCTAGCACGGGAACCGCCGGCGCGCGCCAATCCACCGAACCCGCTATACCGAACGAGGCCGAGGCTGCGCCGTTGCAGCCTGGCATCGTCGGAAGAGAATAGCGCATGGAGACCGGGGTCGCGGTGGCGGTGCTGTGCGTGCCCGTGCTGGGCGTCGCGGCGCAATGGCTGGCCTGGCGGCTGCAGATGCCGGCGATCGTGCTGCTGTTCGCCGCCGGCCTACTGATCGGACCCGGGCTGCAGGTGCTGCACCCTTCGCAGGACTTTCCGCCCCTCAAGCCGCTGGTCGGGCTCGCCGTCGCGATCATCGTGTTCGAGGGCGGGCTGGCGCTGGACTTTCGCGAGCTGCGCGCGTCTGGCGAGGGCGTGCTGCGGCTGACCACCTTGGCGCTGCCGTGCAATTTTCTGCTTGGCACGGTCGCGGCGCACTGGATCGGCGGCCTGGGCTGGTCCGCCGCCGCCTTGTTCGGCGCCATCGTCGTGGTCACCGGCCCGACCGTCGTGCTGCCGCTGCTGCGCCACGCCAGGCTGGAGCCGCGTGCCGCCGCCTTCCTCAAATGGGAGGCGATCGTCAACGACCCGGTCGGTGCGATGCTGGCAACGATCCTGCTGCAGCTGCTGCTGGCCGGCGGCGGCACCGGCTCGATCCATCCGTGGGGGGAGCTCGCGCTGTGGCTCGCGGCCTCGCTCGTCCTGGCCACCGCGCTCGGGGTCGGCGCGGGTTATCTGGTGCGCTGGAGCTTCGTGCACGACCAGGTGCCCGAAGTGATGAAAGTGCCGATCCTGCTCGCCATCGCGCTCGGCGTGTACGCCTTGTCCAATCTGGTGATGCACGAGGCCGGGCTGCTGGCCGCGACCGTGTTTGGCGTCGCGGTCGCCAACCTGCACATCCCTGGCGCGGGCGAGCTGCGCCGCTTTAAGGAAGCGCTGGTTGTCCTGCTGGTCGCCACCTTGTTCATCACGCTCACCGCCGATCTCGATCGCGCCGTGCTGTTCCAGCTGGACTGGCGGCTGCTGGCGCTCACCGGCGCGATGCTGGTGCTGGTGCGTCCGGCGGCGATCCTGCTCGCAACCTGGCGCAGCAGCCTGACCAAGCAGGAGCGCGCGCTCTGCGCTTGGATAGCGCCGCGCGGCATCGTCGCTGCGGCGGTCGCCGGCATCGCCGGGCTGCAGTTGCAGGGGGCGGGCTATGTCGGCGCCGACCGCATCATGCCGGCGGTGTTCGCGCTGATCGCCGCGACGGTGGTGTTGCACGGGTTCAGCCTGCGACCGCTGGCCAACCGGCTGGGCCTGGCACTCGGCACCGCGCCCGCGCTCGGCATCGTCGGCGCCTCGCCCTGGGCGATCGATCTGGCGAGCGTGCTCGACGAGCTCGAGGTGCCGGTGGTGCTGTTCGACACCTTCCCCGGCGCGTTGACCAAAGTACGCGAACGTGGCCTGTCAGCCATCCAGGCCGAGATCCTGTCGCAGCACGGCGAGGAGGAGTTGTCCCGCCATGCGGTCGACTACCTGCTCGCCGCCACACCGGACGTGATCTACAACGGGTTGGTGTGTGCCCAGCTTGGCCCGGAACTCGGCCGGCAGCGCGTGTTCCAGCTTGCCCCCCCGGGTGGGCGGCTCGACGACCGGCGCGACCTCGGTCGCGACTCCCGCGGGCTGGTGTTCGGCAGCGCGAAGCTCGACTACGACGCCTACGAGCGGCTGCACGAGACCGGCTGGCGCTTCACGTCCGACCCGTCTCGCGACGCGGTGCCGCTGATCTTCGTTCGTCAGGGCGGCGGCCTCGTTGTCGCCACGCCGGAGCACGAGCAGGAGCTGCCGACGGATAAGGAGGATCACACGCTCTACTTCGCGCCGCCGCCCGGCTCCGGTGATACATTGCCCGCGTAACCCGCGTCACAGTCGGACGCCGAACGCCTCGGCGAAGCCTGTGCGTCCCGCCGTGGTGATCGCGACCGCGCGGGTATCGCGCATCGGCTTGATCCAGCCGAGCTCGAAACAGCGCGAGGCGAGCGCGGCACCGAGCGCTCCGGCGATGTGCGGTCGTCGCTCGCTCCAATCGAGACACGGGCGGCAATACACGCGGCCCGCGCGCATCCGCGGAGCGATACCGATGTCGGCGAACAAGGCCTGCCCCTCTTGCGTCAACTCGCCGCCATCCGCATCGAGCCGCACGTGCTCGCGTGCTTGCAGCGCATCGGCGATCGCGACGCCGAGCCTGCCGGCGAGGTGATCGTAGCAGGTGCGCGCCGTCCGCAGCGCCTCGCCGCCGCGCCACGTGGTGCGACGCGGCTCGGGCGTCGTGCCGGCCACGGCGAGAATGCCCTCGATCATGCGGCCGATCAGCGGCGAAGCGATCCGATGGTAGCGATTGCGCCCCTGCCGCTCGACACCGAGCAAGCAGGCCTCGGTCAGCTGCGCGAGATGGCCGCTGGCGGTCTGCGGCGAGACATGGGCGGCGTAGGCCAGCTCCTTCGCGGTCAGCGCGCGGCCATCCATCAGCGCGGTCATCATGTTCGCCCTGGCCGGATCACCCAGCAGGGACGCGATCTTCGCCACACTCGCGGCATCATTCATCGGTCGATCCTCCCCAACGCGGCAGGATAACCGGCTTGGCCGGTCACGAGCAGGCCGCAGGCTACGGCGCCGGCCGAAGTGACCGCCTGCGACCGAGCACCCAGCCGGTAGCTCGCATCGGCAGGATCATCGCGGCCTACGCGGCAGTCGGCAGCCCCGCAAGCCGCGCGGTCGTCGCCGAACCGGCCAGCGCCGATAGGGGACTTGCCGCTACGCGATCGAGCCGGTGCCGTTGCTGCGCGAGGTGTTCGATCATCCGCGTTGCTCGTGGGATATAGTCCGCCGCCGGAATGCGCATGTTGGATTGGATCAGGAAGAACTTGCGGCGCCCGTTCTCGGCGCGGCAGAGATCAATCTGCTGATCGAGTGCGTGCGGCAGCTTCACCTCGTAGAGCCATTCCTGTCGCGGCGTGACCGCGCGCTGATAACCGCGATATTCTTCCAGCACGCGCGCCGCGTAACCGAGCAGATTGTATTCCGACGGAAACATCTCGCGGAACAGTGCGGTGTGCCAGTTGGCGTAACGGGATTGCAGATGCTCCAGCAGCCGTTCGGCGGTCCGCCGTAGGAAGCGGGGCGCCTGGTGGATGTAGTTGAACGCGTCCGCCGGTTCCAGGAGCGATCCGGCGGTGAGGACCTGACGACTCACCTCGAAGGCGAAATCCTCGTAATTGGTCGCCGGGGTTTCGAGGAGAATGAGATCTCCCCCGCGCGTCAAATCGCGTGGCTCCACCGTGTCGCACAAGAAACAGTCGGAATCGAGGAACACGACGGCATCGAAGGGCACGCGCGCCGCGGCTTCCAGCTTGAGGATCTGCTGCACCTTCCAGCCCGTGAACAAGCGATTGTGCGAGCCAACCCGGTGATTGATCCGATCCGCCAAGCCGCCACGCCAGCCTTTCCAGAACCGTCGCTCGCGTTCCATGCGAGGCGGCAGGATGTCGGCCATTGGAATGATCTGCAGCAACGGCTCATTGCCAAAGCGACGTACGAAGGTCTGGTAGTCCTCGGTATCGACGTAGACCAGGTGCGGGATGTTCGGCGAGAACAGGCGCACCGAGCGGCGAAGCAGGGCGAACTGCTCGATGTCCCGCGCGAATGTCGGCGTCATGTAGCACAGCGATGGCGTCCCGGCATGGCCGGACGACTCGATCATGGTGGGCGCCTTGCCGCGCAACGCCGTATGCACATCACGCTCCGAGAAACATCTAAAAAAAAAATATATCACGCAGTGGCGCGCGGAACAAGCTCCTAGGTGGTCAGCACCAGAAAAACCCTGCTGATTACGTGTGTATTACCCGCGGTTGGGCGACGACGATCAGACGTTCGCGCCCTCGATCAGGTCGCCAAACCGGTCCCAGGTCTTGCCGTTCCACCGCATCATCTGCAGTTGGCGGATCGGGCGATAGTTCGTCGGACTGGTGCTCTGGGTGATCCCGGGCAGCAGGATCGGATTGCGCACATGATCGAGGCTCGTCGTCTGGCGCATGATGTTCCCGCGCGAGAGGTCGTCGCCACAGGCACGCAGCACTTGGATCATCAATTCGGAAAGCCCGTAGCCGTAGACGTTGCCGGAGTCCTTCAGATCGCCCTCGGGGTAGTATTGTGCCATGAACGCGCGCCACGCCTGCATGTCGGCATCGTCCGTCCAGGCCGGGTCGGTCGGGTCCTTCAGGTAGGCCGAGCTGATGATGCCGATTCCGCGCTCGACGCCGGCGGGGACCATCACGCCACCGACCGAGACGGATACGTTGCTGAGCAGATGCAGCGGGTGCCAGTCGAGCTCGCTGACCTTGCGGATGATCAGCGCGCCGAACTTGATCGACGCCGCGCTGATCAGCACATCGACGCCGGCGGCCTTGAGGCTGACGAGCTGCGAGTCGACGGTCGGATCGGTCACCTCGTAGGAGACCGTGACGACATTCTTGATCGCATCGCCGATCTCGTCCTTCACGCCGGCGATGTAGTCTTTTCCGAAATCATCGTTCTGATAGATGATGCCGATCTTGCCGTTCGGCTGTTCGCGCTGGATGTATTTGGCATAGATTTGCGCCTCGGTGCGGTAGCTCGGCTGCCAGCCGATGGTCCAGGGGTGCTCCTTGTATTCGCCCCATTTGTCGGCGCCGGTAGCAAGAAACAGGTGCGGCACCTTCTTCTGATTGACGTATTTGACGATTGCGGTGTTCGACGCGGTGCCAAGCGGGTTGAACAGGAAGGCCACGCCGTCCTGCTCGATCAGCCGTCGGGTCTGCTCCACCGTCTTGGGCGGGCTCGCGGCGTCGTCGTAGGAAATGAAATTGAGCTTGCGGCCGTTGACGCCGCCCTGCTCGTTGATCATGCGGAAATACGCCGCCTCGGTCTTGGCGATGGTGGCGTAGCCCGAGGCGGGGCCGCTGTAGGGATAGGTGTTGCCGAACTTGATCTCGGTCGCGGTGATGCCCGGCGCCTGCGCGGCCCGCGCACGCCCGACGTACGGCGTGGCTGCGATCGCGGCGGCACCCCCGAGTAGAGTGCGTCGGTGCAACATGGCAGCATCCTTCCCCAAGCAACCCGCGACGTACGCGCGGTTGAACGCCAAGTAAGCGTCGGCTTGACCGGTGCTGTCTAGCTGAAAACCGCGCGCACCCCGCTCAGGCGGCGCGGCGGGCGGCGAGCGCGGTCGGCAGCTGGCTGATCGCGCTGTCGATCAGCGCGGCATCGGACTCGGCGGTCAGATTGGTGGCCAGCACCTCGCGCGCGGCGGCGGTCGCCACGTCGGCGGCGGTCATCCGCACCTCGTCGAGCGCCGCCTTCTCGGCCGCGCTGATGCGGTCGATCGCCATCTGCTCGCGCCGACGGGACACCGCCTCGGCCTCCCGGGTCGCGGCGGCGGCGACCCGCTCGGCCTCTCCCTTGGCCCCTTCGATCAGCTGGCGTGCGTCCTCGATCGCGGCGGTGCGACGCGCCTCGGCGTCGCGCAGCATCGCCTCGGCTTCCTGGCGCAGTCGCGCCGCTTCGTCGAGGCTGGCGCGAACCTGCGCGGTGCGCGCGTCCAGCATCGTGGCGATCGCCGCCCACAGCTTGCGGCCGAAGATCAACACGAACAGGACGAAGGCGACACCGACCCAGGTTCGCGGATTACCCCAGAAGCTTTCCTCGTGCATCGTGGTTCGTCCGCCCTATGCTGCCTGATGCCCGCGTGCGGCCAGCGCCGAGCCGACCGCGCGCTCGACCGCTTCGTCGTCGGCGGGGCGGTTGGCCAGGCGGCTGACCACCGCCGACGCGGTCTCCGTCGCCACTTGGCGCAGCGCGCCCATTGCCGCCGCGCGCGCCGCGCCGATGCGCGCCTCGGAGTCTTGCAGTTGCTGCTCGAGCCGCGCGTTCGCCGCCTCGGCTTCGGTCGCCGCCTGCCGTTTGGCCGCGTCTGACGCCTGGTTGATCGACGCCTGCGATTCGGCGCGGGCGCGGGCCGACGCCTCGGTCAGCTCGCGCACCGCTTCATCGGCCCGGGCCTTGGCGCCGCGCGCGACGTCGAGATCGGCCTGGATGGTTTCCTCGCGCATCGCCAGCACCGACGACACGCGTGGCAGACCCCAATGGGTGAGCAACAGATAAAGCGCGACGAAGATTACCGCCAGCCAGACGATCTGGCTGAGCAACAGCGGATTGCCGAAGGCGAGCTGTGGCATGCCCTCGGCCGCCCGCGCCACTCCAGGCGCCACAAGCAACGCGGGCAGGGCAAGTCGTGCGAGGCTGAGCCGGCGAGACATGCGCGTTTGCCGCAGCGCGAGCACTCGCGTCCCGATCAGGTGAACAGGATGAGGAACGCGATCAGCAGCGCGAACAAACCCGTCGCTTCGGTCAGGGCGAAGCCCAGGATGCCGAGAGCGAACACCTGATCACGAGCGGAGGGGTTGCGCGCGATCGAGGAGACCAACGAGGAGAAGATGTTGCCGATACCGATGCCCACACCGGCGAGCGCGATGACGGCGATGCCGGCTCCGAAAGCTTTAGCCGCGGCGAGATCCATGAGTAAGCAATCCTTGTGTCAGGGAGGGGTGGGAACGCGACGCGCGAGCGGTCCTCAGTGCAGATGCACCGCGTCGTGCAGGTAGATGCAGGTGAGGATGGCGAACACGTAGGCCTGCAAGCAGGCGACCAGCAGCTCGAAGCCGATCATCACGACATTGAGCGCGAGCGGGCCGATCGCGATGATATCGCCAAGCAGGCCGATGCCGGCGAGCATGACGGTGAAGCTCGCCAGCACCTCGAACATCACATGGCCGGCGACCATGTTGGCGAACAGACGAACCGACAGGCTGACCGGCCGCGAGAGATACGAGATGATCTCGATCGGCACGATCAGCGGCGCCATGATGATCGGCGTACCCTTGGGGAAGAAGTACTCGGTGAAGAAGTGGCTGCCGTTCTCGCGGATCGCCACGATCGTCACCAGCACGATGACCAGGATGGCGAGGGCGGCGGTGACGGCGATGTGGCTGGTATAGGCGAAGCCGTACGGCAACAGACCCAGCAAATTCCCCATCAGGATGAAGAAGAACAAGGTGAAGACGAACGGGAAGAAGCGCTTTCCCTCCTCGCCGATCTGGTCGATGCACATCCGGTAAATGAAATCGTAGCAGAGCTCGGCCGCCGCCTGCAGCCGGCCGGGTACCACCGCGCGGTGCCGCATGCCGAGCACCAGCAGCGCGAGGATGAGCGCCGCCGCGACCACCATGTAGACGTTCGAGTTGGCGAAATTGACCGAGTGACCGAACGGGCCAAGTGTGGGGAACAGCCGGAACTGGCCGAGTGCGTCGATCGTGGGTTCACCAGCCGCAGCCAAAGCTTTCGCTCCCTCTCCGTGCCATCACGTCAGGTGATGGCCGCCTCATCGGTCCCCGGCTCGGGACGGCTTCGGCGCCATGATGCGCCAAACGTTCAGCACCCCCGCCGCGCCCCCCAACAGCACGAACACGGAGAGGAACAGCGGCGACGTGTGGAGCCAGCGATCCAGCCCCAAGCCGATGGCGACCGCCACGGCCAGAGCCGCGACAAGCTCCACGCCCACCCGGAGGCCGATCCCCAGCGGGGAAGGCCCGCCACCACCGGACTGCTGTCCGGAGGTGCCCGGCTCGGGCTTGTCGAGCCCCTGCCTCTCGCGAGCCGCGCGCAGACGTGCCTCGAAGGAGTTGCTCCCCGAGCTATCGTTCGAGCCGCCGCCCTGTTTCTCGCTCATGTCCGCTCCAGGCAAGTCTCCCTGCCGGAAGGCGAGGGCTTGCTAACCGTGGGTTACAGCAGTGTCAAGAATGGTCGGTTCCCGATCGTCGCGAAAGCCGCCCGATTGGCGCTGCCATAGCCGCGCGTAGGCGCCGCCCGCGCGCAGCAGCTCGGCATGCGTCCCGATCTCGACGATGCGGCCGTGATCCAGCACGACCAGCCGGTCCATCCGCGCGATGGTCGACAGCCGGTGCGCGATGGCGATCACCGTGCGTCCGCGCATCAATCCGTCGAGCTGCTGCTGGATCGCCGCCTCGACCTCGGAGTCGAGCGCCGAGGTCGCCTCGTCGAGCACCAGGATGGGCGCGTCCTTCAGGATTACCCGGGCCAGGGCGACGCGCTGGCGCTGGCCGCCGGAGAGCTTGACGCCGCGCTCGCCGACATGCGCGTCGTAGCCGCGTCGATCCTGCCAGTCCTGCAGCCCGACGATGAAACGGTGCGCCTCGGCGCGGCGCGCGGCCTGTTCCGCCTCGGCGTCGGTGGCGTCAGGCCGACCGTAGCGGATGTTGTCGCGGATCGAGCGGTGCAGCAGCGAGGTGTCCTGCGTGACCATGGCGATCTGCGTCCGCAGGCTCTCTTGCGTGACGGCGGCGATATCCTGCCCGTCGATCAGGATGCGCCCGGCCTCGGGTTCGTAGAAGCCGAGTAGCAGGTTGACCAGAGTCGACTTGCCGGCGCCGGACGGCCCGACCAAACCAACCCTCTCGCCCGGCGCGATCGTCAGGTCGATGCCGTGCAGCACGCCGGCCTCTGTGCCGTAACCGAAGCGCAGCCCCTCGATGCGGATCTGCCCAGCGGGAACGCGCAGCTCGCGCGCGTCCGGCGCGTCGGGGTGCTGGCGCGGCACGTCGATCGAGCGCATGCCGTCCTGCACCACGCCGACATTCTCGAAGATGTTGGTGAGATTGGTGGCGACCCACGCGGCGACCGAGGAGATCTGCCACGACAGCGGCAGCGCCATCGCCACCGCGCCGACCTTGATCACACCCTGGCTCCACAACCACAGGCTCACCCCGCCGGTGCCGACCACCAGCCCGGCATTCATCACCGCCAAGGTGAGAGACCAGAGCGTTGCCAGCCTGGTCTGGTTGCGCATGGCGATGGTGTGCTCGTCGACTGCGTCCCGCACGAAGGCGTCCTCGTCGCGGGCGCGGGCGAACAGCTTGACGGTAAGGATATTGGTGTAGCTGTCCACCACTCGTCCGGTCAGCATCGAGCGTATCTCGGACACACGCTGCGAGCGCGCCCTGAGACGGGGCACGAACACGCGCAGCAGGCAGGCATAGACGGCGAACCACAGCACCATCGGCATCGCCAGGCGCCAGTCATCGGCGGCCAACAGGCCGATCGCCGAGCCGCCGAACACCACGATGTACCAGACCGCGTTGATCGCCGCGACCACGGTCTCGCGCAGCGCCGGGCCGGTCTGCATCACACGGGCGGCGATGCGGCCGGCGAAATCGTTCTGGAAGAAGGTCCAGCTCTGCCGCACGACGTGCCAGTGGCTCTGCCAGCGGATCAGGTTGGCCAGGCCCGGGTTCAGCACCTGGTTCATCAAGGCGTTGTCGGCCAGCATCGCCGCCGGGCGCAGCACCAGCAGCAACCCGGCCATGCCGGCGAGCAGCAGCCAGTGCTCGCCCAGCATGCGGCCCGGATCACCGGTGGCGACCAAGGTGACCGTCCGACCGACGCAGACCGGTACGGCGGCGTCGACCAGGGCGACGCAGAGACCGGCGACCAGCAGGGCGACGAAGAACCAGCGCGCCTGGCGCACATAGTGCCAGTAGAACCGCAGCAGCCCGCGATGCGGCGGCGGCCCGGGCTGGCCGGCGGTGGGGTCGAGCAGGGCCTCGAGCTTGCGAAGCATCACCCCGGCGTGGACCAACCCGCGTCGCGGGTCAACTCGCCCGGCTCAACGACTGACTGCCCCGGGGGCGCCGGCTAGGCGGCGGTGATCTCCCGCCACAGGTCGTCCGCTCCCGCTTTCGCCATATGAAGGCCGAGCAGCAGGTTCCAGGCCGTCTCATTGCCGAACTCGTCGCGCCAGGACCACAGGCGCTTGGTGAAGAAGTGCAGGCTGTGCTCGTAGGTGAACCCGATCGCGCCATGCATCTGATGGGCGATGCCGGCGCAGATGCCGGCGGCCTCGCCAGTGCGCGCCTTGGCCGCGGCGATCGGCAGGATGCGCATTCCCTCGGCGACCGCTTCGGCGGCGAGATCGGCGGCGGCGACCGCGGCGGCCGTCTGCGTCGCCAGGATCGCCAGATTGTGCTGCACCGCCTGGAACTTGCCGATCGGCCGGCCGAACTGCACCCGCTCCTGGGCATAGTGCGTGGTCATGTCGGACAGCCGCATCAGGGCGCCGGCCATCTGCAAGCTGCGCATCGCGGCACCGAGTGCCCGTAGCTGCGGCGCACCGACCCCAGCGGCAGCCGGTCGCACCGTCGCGTCGGTCAGTATCTCCTCGAAGCGGATCGTGTCACGCGGCTCAAGCGCCAGATTGGCGTCGGGCGTCACACGCCGCGATTTGGTCGGAAGCAATACGACGTGCGGTGCGCCGGCGTGCTCGGCGAGCACGACGAGGCCGATCCCAGGCAGCCGTCCCCAGGGCACCCGCGTGACGGTGCCGTCGAGCCGCCACCCGCCGGCCGTCCGCTCCAGCGCGAGGCGTTCGCCCGCGGCAACCGGGGCGATGGTGAGCGCCCCGTCGGGAATTTCGAAGCCCGCGCCGGCCAGCAGCCAGCTCGCCAGCATGGTCTCGGCCAGCGGCAGCGGCAACGCGTGCTCGCCGGCCACCCGCAGCAGGGTCAGGGCGTCGCTGACCGCCACCCCGAAGCCACCGGCCGCCTCCGGCACCAGCGCGAGGTGCAGCCCGGCAGCGGCCACTTCGTTCCAAGCCGCCGCCGGCCAGGTGCCTTGCTCCGCGGCGCGCAACACGGTGGCGTCGCACTGCTCCTGAAACAACCGCGAGGCGGTATCGCGCAGCATGCTGCCCGTCGAGTCCATGCCGATCCCTTCTGGTTGTCGCTCGTTCGTGGCAGGCTAGCACCGGTGGGATGAGAGGGAAGGGCCCGACGCGATGCAGATCGGACCAGCGGTGGCGGCGGGCCGAACGTTGGCTTCGAGCCTGTTCGACATCTTGCGCCGCGACAGCCTCGACGAGCCGGGGGTGACGCGCGATCCTTACGGGGAGGGCGAGCAGCGCGCGCACATGACGATCGAGCAGGCCGCGCGTCGGCTCGAGCTCGAGATCACGCGCGACGCCGCGGCCAACATGTACATGACCTGGCCCGGGCGGGATCGTGACGCCAAGCGGGTCATTATCGGCTCGCATCTCGATTCGATGCCGCATGGCGGCAACTTCGACGGCGCCGCCGGCGTGGTCGCCGGGCTCACCGCGGTCGCCGCCCTCAAGCGCGCCGGCCTCGCGCCCGCTTGCGATCTCACCGTGATGGCGATCCGCGCCGAGGAGAGCGTGTGGTTCGAGGTCTCCTATATTGGCAGCCGCGCGGCACTCGGCACCTTGCCGGCGGGTGCGCTGGAGGCGCGGCGGCGCGATACGCAACGCCCGTTATGGGCGCACATCGCCGATTGCGGCGGCGACCCTGACGCGCTCGGCGACCGCTTCCTCGACCCGGCGACACTGCGCGCCTTCCTCGAAGTGCATATCGAGCAAGCGCCGAGCCTGGTCGAAGCCGGCCGCCCGGTGGCGATCTGCACCGGCATCCCCGGCACGTTCCGGCTGCCCGACGCGCGCATCGAGGGCGCCTACGATCATGTCGGTTTGCCGCGCCGGTTTCGCCGCGACGCGGCGCTGGCCGGGGCCGATCTGTTCACCGCGCTGGATCGGGTGTGGGAGGAGCACGAGGCGCGCGGCGTGCCGATGGCCTTCACCATGGGGCGGTTCCACACCGATCCGGCGGCGCACGGCCTGACCAAGGTCGCCGGCGAGTTCCGCTTCTCGCTCGACATCCGCGCCTACGATGCGGCGGTGCTGCGGCGGCTTGAGCGACAGACCGATACGATCATCGACGACATCGAACGGCGCCGGGGCGTGCGTTTCGACCGCGGCACGCCGGCACGCGCCGCGATCGGTCCGGTCGATCCGGCGGTTGCGGGTTCGTTGGAGCGTGGTGCAACGCAACTCGGCATCCCGACGCTCGCGCTCGGCAGTCCCGCCTCGCACGACGCGGCGGCCTTCGCGGCGTGCGGCGTGCCGATGGGGATGCTGCTGGTCCGCAACAACAACGGCAGCCACAATCCGCATGAGGCGATGGCGATTGACGACTTCATGAGCGCATGCACCTTGCTGACCTGGTGGCTCGCCGAGGAGATCTGCCGGTAGGACGCGGGCTCGGCGCGCGGGTGGGGACTGCGTTGATGGCCAAGCAAAGCAAGCGGCAGCAGGACATCGTCGGCCGCGTCATGCACGAGTTCAAGCACGGCGAGTTGGAGTCGGGCGGTCGCAAGATACGCAATCCGCGCCAGGCGATCGCCATAGGGCTGAGCGAGGCGGGCGCCTCACGGGAACAGACGCCGGCCCAGAACAAGCGCAATCGCGCTCGCACCGAGGCGAAGGAGCGCAAGGGGCAGACGGCGCGGCAGGTCAAGGAGGGGCGCCGCGCGAGCGCCGGCAATGGCGACGCGACTCGGGCCGAACTCTACGCTGAGGCCAAGCGTCGCGGCCTGCGCGGCTGCTCGCGCATGAGCAAGGCCGAGCTGGAGCGCACGCTCCGCCGCTGAGGGCTGGCTGGCTCCCTACTCGAGTGCCGGGGTTGGCATACCGCCGGGGGCAGGCTATGCGGCCGGATGCCGGGCGGTGTCTGCCGCGTCGCCGAGCGGCGCCGGGGATCGGGTAGCGTGCAGGGGAACCCGCCGCTATTCTCCGCCACCGCTCGCGGGGCGACTCGGCCGGCGCGGCGCTGTCGCGAAGCGACGGCGTCTATGGGGAGGTCTGGTTTTTGACTCGCATCCGTGCCGTTCTGCTTGCTGCGGCCTGTCTGGCGCTCGTGGTGTCCACGCCTGTCGCCGCTCAGACGGGGGACGGTGCTGCCCCAGGAGTGCAAGCTCCGGCAAGCGCCGGCCAACCCGGTACTGCCGCCCGCCCGCGACCGGCGGTGCGTCGCGCGGCGGCGCGTCCCGCCGCGGTGCAGCCGTCGGGCGACACAATCGAGGCGATCAAGATCGAGGGCAATCAGCGCATCGAGGACGGTACGATCCGTTCCTACATGCTGGTGCAGCCCGGCGATCCGTTCAATCCCGACCGGATCGACCGCAGCCTCAAGACGCTCTACGCCACCGGGCTGTTCCAGGACGTCAACCTGACCCGCCAAGGCAATGCGTTGGTGGTGAAGGTGGTCGAGAACCCGATCGTCAACCGCATCGCCTTCGAGGGCAACCACAAGCTCACCGAAGAGCAGTTGCGCGCTGAACTGCAATTGCGGCCGCGCGCAGTGTTCACGCCGGCGATGGCGCAGGCCGATCGGCAGCGCATCCTCGACCTCTACGCCAAGCGCGGCCGCTACAATGCGCGGGTCGAGCCGCAGATCATCCGCCTCGACCAGAATCGTGTCGACGTCGTCTTCAAGATCAACGAGGGCGAATCGACACTCATCGGTCGCATCGTTTTCGTTGGCAACCACGCGTTCAGCGAGGACCGGCTGAAGGAGGTCATCACCAGCCGGCAGGAAGTCTGGTGGCGCTTCCTTTCCACCTCCGACAATTACGACCCGCAGCGTCTTGCCTTCGACAAGGAACTGCTGCGCCGATTCTATCTGAAGAACGGCTACGCCGACGTCGAGATCACCGGGGCGACCGCCGAGCTGTCGCCCACCCGCGACGCGTTTTTCCTTACTTTCACGATCAGCGAGGGCGAGCGCTACCGGGTGACGAACGTCTCGGTGAACTCGACCTTGCGCAACCTCGACAGCAAGTCGCTCGTGCCGGACCTGTGGATCGAGACGGGCGACTGGTACGATGGGGATGCGGTCGAGCGTTCGGTCCAGGACATCACCAGCGATGCGCAGGGTCGCGGCTTCCCGTTCGTAGAGGTCAAGCCGCGCATCTCGCGCAATCGCGAAGCGCACACCATCGACATGGCGTTCGAGGTGGGCGAGGGGCCGCGGGTCTATGTCGAGCGCATCGAGATACAGGGCAACACCCGCACCGAGGACAAGGTGATCCGCCGGGAGTTCCGCCTCGCCGAGGGTGACGCGTTCAACGCCACCGCGATCCGTCGCTCGCGGCAGCGGCTGGAGGATCTCGGCTTCTTCAACAGCGTGCAGGTGTCGAGCTCACCCGGCTCGACGCCGGACCGCGCCATCATCAACACGACGGTCGACGAGAAGGCGACGGGCGAACTGACGCTCGGCGGCGGGTTCTCGACGGATGCCGGGTTCCTGGTCAATGCCGGCTTGCGCGAACGCAACCTGCTCGGCACTGGTATCGATGCCGGGCTGAACGGGGTGCTGGCGCAGCGACGGAGCTCGATCGACCTGTCGGTGACCGATCCGTACTTCCTCGACCGCAACCTGGTCGCCGGTTTCGACCTGTTCGCGTTGCAGACCAATCTGCGCGACGTGTCGCAGTATCAGGAGAAGCGCTACGGCACCGTGTTGCGGATCGGCTACGCGTTCAGCGATCACCTGCGCCAGTCCTGGGCCTACTCGCTGGTCAGTCGTGACGTGTACGACATCTCGCCGTTGGCCAGCTTCTACATTCAGGATCAGTCCGGCACCACGCTGCTCTCGCAGGTGGGTCAGACGCTCACCGTGGATTACCGCGACAGCGCCATTGATCCGCATACCGGCTATGTGGCCCGGTTCGGCACCGACTTCGCCGGGCTGGGTGGCGACGCCCAGTTCATTCGTACCAAGCTCGACGGCACGTACTTCATTCCGCTCGACCGCTACACTGGAAACAGCGACTGGGGTTTTGCGATCTCCGCCGGCGCCGGCTACCTGTTCAACACCGGCCAGCAGGAGCAGATCATCGACCGCTTCTTCCTGGGCGGCGACAATCTGCGCGGCTTTCAGGCGGGTGGCGCGGGGCCGCACTCGTTCCCGGCCGGCGACAGCCTGGGCGGCCGCTTCATCTGGACCCAGTCCACCGAGCTCCGTTTCCCGCTGCCGATCTCGGCCGATATCGGCCTCTCGGGGCGGGCTTTCGTCGACGTGGGTGGCTTGACCCAGGCGAGTTTCGAGAGCAACAACTGCACCGGCGCACGGAACTTCTTGGGTGCCGTAACCAATACGTGCCCGCCGATCTTCGAAAGCTCCTCCCCGCGAGTGGGCGCCGGGGTCGGCGTTTCCTGGCGAACGCCATTCGGGCTGATCAACATCGATCTCACGCCCTTCGTCATCAAGCAAAAATTCGACCAGACGCAGGTCTTCCGCTTCGGTTTCGGCACGAGGTTCTAGTGCATCACATCCGCCTGCTTGCCGCGTCCGCCCTTCTAGCGGCCGCTACACTCTTCCTGTCCCCCGAGACTGCGGCACAGCAGCACGGGCAGGACTGGTTTGTACCAAATCAGCAGCGGACGGCGCCGCGCTCCGGCCCGGTGCGCTCACCCGCCGCCCGGCCGGCGCCGGTGCAGACACCCAGCCCGGTCGCTATCCCGGCTCCTCCGGCCGAGCCCGAGGCACCACCGCCGCAGATCCAGGTGCAACTGCCCCCCGCGCCGGCGCTGCCGCCCATCCCGAAGGGCGCGACGCCGCCGGCAGCGGTGATCGGCGTGCTTGGCCTGAGCGATATCAGCCGGGGCTCGGCCGCCGCCCAGGAGGTCGACAAGGAACTCAGCGGCCGGATGACCAAGTTGCACGACGATGCGCAGAAGGAGCAGGCCGCCTGGCGCGACGTGCAACAGAAGCTCGCCTCGCAGCGCGGCAGCCTCAACGCCGAACAGATCCGCGCCAGGGAACGTGAGCTGCAAGAGCGGGTGACCAAGGCGCAGCGCGAGTTCCGTGATCGCAATCGAGTGATCCAGGAGGCGGCGCAATACGCTCGCGCGCAGATCGAGCGGATGCTGCAGAAGATCGTCGTCCAGGTCGCCGACAGCCGCGGCATCAACCTGGTGCTGCATCGCGAGGAGGTGGTGCTGAACACCAGCTCGTTCGACATCACCGAGGATGTCGTCAAGCAGCTCAACGCCGTGCTGCCCACGGTTGTGATCCCGCCAGAGGGGGTCTCGGTCTCGGACATGCCGGGTGCGGTGCCGACCGCGCAGGCGAAGCCGGGTGCCCCGACCACGGAGTCGTCGGCTAGCCCGCCGCCCGCCAAGTCTCCGGGGCCGGCCGCGGCGTCTGACACGCCGGCCTCCGCACCTCCCGCCGCCAGCGCGCCCACCGCCAATACGCCGGCCGCGCCGAAGCAACCCTGAGATGCGGCCGCGCGACGATTGCTGCCGCGTGGGCTGCTAAAGGTGGGCGAGCCGCCGCTCACTGGCGATCCGCGCTTCTTTCTTCGTAGCGGACCGCACAGTCTGGCGGCCGTGGTCGACGCGGCGGGGGGGGCGGCACCGCCTGCGCGCAGGCGGTTCTCCGGTGTGGCGCCACTCGGCGCGGCGGGACCGGAGGAGGTCAGCTTCCTCGACAATAAGCGCTATCTTCCAGCCTTGGCCGAGACGCGGGCCGGGGCGGTGATCGTCCACCCCGATCTGGCCGACAAGGCTCCGCCTGGTTGCATCGCCATCCAGACCGATCAACCGTACCAGGGCTGGGCGCGCGTGGCGGCGCTGTTTCACCCGCCGCCGCCGTCGCGGCCCGGCATCCATCCCAGCGCGGTGGTGGACCCGTCGGCGGTCATCGATCCCACGGCGGAGATCGGAGCCCTGAGTGTGGTCGGGGCGCGGGCGGAAATCGGCCCACGGTCGCGCGTCGGACCTTCGGCGGTGATCGGCGAGGCCGTCGTGGTGGGGCCGGATTGTCGCATCGGCGCGCATGTGAGCGTCTCGCACGCGCTGCTCGGCGCCCGGGTTACGCTGTTCCCGGGCGCGCGGATCGGCCAGGACGGGTTCGGCTTCGCCATCACCGATGCCGGGCTGCTGAGCGTGCCGCAGCTCGGCCGGGTCGTGCTGGAGGATGATGTCGAGGTCGGCGCCAACAGCACGATCGACCGCGGCTCGGCACAGGATACCGTGATTGGCGCCGGGTCCCGCCTCGACAACCTGGTCCAGATCGGGCACAACGCCCGCCTCGGCCGGTGTTGCGTGGTGGTGGCGCAAGCCGGCATTTCCGGGTCAACCGATCTCGAGGATTTCGTCGTGGTCGCTGCGCAAGCGGGGATTACTGGCCATCTGCGGATCGGCCGCCGGGCTCGTATCGGCGCCCAAGCCGGCGTGATGGCGGATGTCGCCCCGGGTGTTGATGTGGTGGGCAGCCCGTCACAACCGGTAAAGGCGTTTTTTCGACAAGTAGCGCTGCTCCGGCGGATGGCGCGTGAGCGGCCGGCTGCCACGATGCGAACCACCGAGGCGAGCGCCGGTGGTGAGGCCGAGCGCAAGGCGGCCCAGGCGCCGACGAGCCAGGGGCCAGCGGGACAGACGGGTACGGACTGATGGAATGAATGGCACGGCGACCGAGGGGCAGGCGGAGGCCGGCAGGGGCCCATCTGGCAGCACGGTGGATGTGCTGGACATTGCGCGGATCATGCACGCCATACCGCATCGCTATCCGTTCCTGCTGATCGACCGGGTGATCGAGGTCGTGCGGGACCGTTCAGCGATCGGCGTCAAGAACGTGTCGGTGAACGAATCCTTTTTTCAGGGCCACTTTCCCGGCCATCCTGTCATGCCGGGCGTGCTCATCATCGAGAGCATGGCGCAGACCGCGGCGGTGCTGGTGGTCGAGACGCTTGGGCCGGAAGCGGCCGGCAAGGTCGTCTATTTCATGTCGATTGAAGGGGCCAAGTTCCGTCGGCCAGTGGTGCCCGGGGACCAGCTCCGTATCCACGTCACCAAGGAGCGCCATCGCGGGAACGTCTGGAAGTTCCAAGCCGTCGCGCGGGTGGAGGGGACGTCGGTGGCCGAGGCGACCTACGCCGCGATGATCATGGACCGCAAGACAGAACCTTAGCGCATACAATGAGTTACTTGGCGGTCATCGAAATATGTCGCAACAATGATTGAGTTGGTGGCCCAGCGGCCGCGGCCTAGCGTGGCCGTCATTCGACGCTGGGGACACGCGCTTGCCGATGGACGGACTGCCCGAACGGGTTCGGATGCAAACTGATGTCGAGGCGATCCATCCCACGGCGTTGGTCGCGCGCGGCGCGGAGATCGGGCAGCGGGTACGGATCGGCCCGTTCTGCACCGTCGGCCCCGACGTGGTGCTTGAGGACGGCGCGCATCTCATGTCGCATGTCGTCGTCGATGGACGCACGACGATCGGCGCCGGCGCGGTGCTGTTCCCGTTCTGCACTGTCGGCCTCGCACCGCAGGACCTGAAATATCGCGGCGAGCCGACACGCTGCGAGATCGGCGCGCGCACCCAGATCCGCGAGCACTGCACGATCCATCGGGGCACCTTTACCGGCACTGGTGTCACCCGGGTCGGCGCCGACTGCATGCTTATGGCGGTGGTCCATGTCGCGCATGACTGCACCATCGGCAGCCAGGTGATCATCGCCAACAACGTGGTCATGGGCGGGCACGTGTCGATCGCGGACAGCGCCGTCATCGGCGGCGCCTCTGCCCTGCACCAATACGTGCGCATCGGGCGTGGCGCGATGGTGGGCGGCGCGTCGGGTGTCGAGGGCGACGTGATCCCGTTTGGCAGCGTGCTCGGCAATCGCGCGCGGCTTGCCGGGCTGAACGTGATCGGGCTGAAACGGCTCGGCTTCGACAAGGCGCAGATCCGCATCCTGCGCGCGGCGTTCCGCTCGATGTTCGGCCAGGAGGGGGTGTTCGCGCAGCGGCTCGCGCAGACGCGGGCGCGGTTCGGCCAGGAGGCGCTGATCGCCGAGATCCTGGAGTTCATCGACGCGCCATGCCATCGCGGGCTCATCCGGGCGGAACTGGCCGCGGCAAGCCCGGATCACACCGTCTGATCCCTGCCCTGATGGGGCAGCGCCGATGCCGAAGGCCACCAGCTCTGGCCGGTGTTTCGGTACGGCTCGGCCCCTTGGCGGCCTGGAGACCTAGTGCAGCACCCGGTAGGCGTGCGTCATGGATTCCTCCAATTCGAGCCGAGGATCGGCACGCTCGGCGGCACAGATCTCGATCGCCTCCAGCAGCGCCGCCTGGGTGCGGGTGAGGCGCAGGGTCGCAGCCTCCTCGGCAAGCATGCGAAGGCAGTGTAGGATGCCGGTTGCCGCGCTGGTCGTCGGAAAATTCTCGTCGTCGCTCATCAAACTAGGCCCTTGCCGCTTGATATGGTCAACGCTCTCACAAATACGTGATGAGAGTGGACTAAGCCGAACACCCCCGCAGTTTGCAACCGGAAACATACATTCCGGTGGCTAAACCGAAGTTAAAACGCCTCAACTTCGATTTCTCTTCTCCGGACGGCGATTTCATCGTGAGAGCCTCCACTCTTGGTTGATGATGGACGGGGAATGGCCGTGGTCTCCATCGCCCCAATAGGGATTATCGCGGGGGGCGGATGCATACCCGGGTATGTTGCCGCGGCGGTGGTGGCCCGAAAGCAACAGGTGTTCATCGTCGGTCTCGCCGGCGATGCCGACCCCGAGGTGCTGGCGCCCTATCCCCACGCCTTCGCGCGGATCAGCGCGGTCGGCCGCATCCTCTCGCTGTTCCGGCAACGCGGATGCACTGAACTGGTGCTTATCGGCACGGTGCGGCGTCCGTCGTTGCTGCACCTGCGCCCCGACCGGCAAGGTGCGCGCGTGCTCGCCCGCCTCGGCCGCGCGATCTTCGCCGGTGACGACACGCTGCTGAGCGCGGTGATCGGCATCCTCGGCGAGGAGGGGTTCCAGGTGATCGGCGCGCACGAGGTGCTTGCCGAAGCGGTGGCGCCGCGCGGGCTGCTCACGCGGACCGCCCCCGACGCCCAGGCCAGTTCCGACATCGCCCGCGGGGTAGCGGTCGCCCGGGCGCTTGGCGGCGTCGATGTCGGACAGGGCTGCGTCGTCCAGCACGGGCTCGTGCTGGCGGTGGAGGCAGTCGAGGGCACCGACGCGATGCTCGGTCGTTGCGCCGAGCTGGCGCGATCCGGGCCGGGAGGGGTGCTGGTCAAGCTGGTCAAGCCCGGTCAGGAACGCCGCGCCGACCTGCCGACCATCGGGGTCGAGACCGTTCGCCGCGCTCGCGCGGCCGGCTTGCGGGGCATCGCGTTCGAGGCCGGCGGCGCGCTGCTAGCCGATCCCGCCGCTTGCGTTGCAGAAGCCGACGCGGCGGGGCTTTTCCTGCTTGGCCTGGCGCCCGATAGTGCGCCCGATCGTGCGTGCATCGCGTCCGGCTGAGGCCGATCGGAGGATATCGTGAGCAACTTTCTACATACCATGATCCGCGTGGGTGATCTCGATCGCAGCATCAACTTCTACACCGAGCTGCTCGGCATGAAGGAACTGCGCCGACGGGACGTGCCCGACGGCAAGTACACCCTGGCTTTCCTGGGGTTCGGCGAGCCGGGCGGTGGCGAGATCGAGCTCACCTATAACTATGGCGTGCCGAGCTACGAGCAGGGGAGCGCCTTCGGTCACCTGGCGATCGGCGTGCCCGACGTCGCCGGCACGTGCGAGAAGGTGCGCAACGGTGGCGGCAAGGTGACCCGTGAAGCCGGCCCGGTGAAGTTCGGCACCACGGTCATCGCCTTCGTCGAGGACCCGGACGGCTACAAGATCGAGCTGATCGAACGAGGCTGACGCCACCAAGATGCCGATCTGGTCCGGGTTCGACGAGATCCTGCCCGGATCGAGGGTGGTTCGGATCGGGGTGACCGGGCTCGCCCGCTCGGGCAAGACCGCGTTTCTCACCTCGGCCGCGGCCAATCTGTTGGCGCAGGGTGCCGGGGTGCCGACACTGCCGGCGCTGGCAACGCGGCTTGCCGGCCGCGCGATGCGGGTGACGCTGGCCCCGACCGGCGCGTCGAGCGGGTTCCGCTTTGCCTACCAGGCGCATCTCGCCGCCTTGGCGGCCGACCCGCCGCGCTGGCCCGAGCGGACCGATGCCGTGTCCTTGCTGGCCTTGCAGCTCGAACTCGCGCGGGCCGGGATAGCCTCGGCCTTGCCGCCGCGCTGGGTGCGGCTGGAGTTTATCGACTATCCGGGTGAGTGGCTGCTCGACCTGCCGTTGCTCGGCATGGATTTCGCGGCTTGGTCGGCACAAGTCCTGGCACGGCTGGAGTCACGCGAGGCGGCGCCGCTGGCGCGCGAGTTCCTGGCCTTCGTGCGCGGCCTGCCGGCGGGGGCGGCGGAGGACGAGACACTGGCGGCGGCCGGCCACCGGCTGTATCGCGCCTTGCTGGTCCGCCAACGCGACGAGCTCGGGCTGGCGCATCTCCAGCCGGGGCGCTTCCTGATGCCGGCGCCCGGACCGGAGCCGCCCTGGACCGAGTTCTTCCCGTTCGGCGGGCGCGGCGGCTTGGCGCGGCTGTTGGCGCGGCGCTTCGATGCCTACCGCCAAGCGGTGCAGGAGGAGCTGGTCGCGCCGGCGTTTGGCCAGATCGATCGGCTGGTGGTGCTCGCTGATCTGCTGTCCGCGCTGCATGCCGGTCCGGCGGCCTTCAACGACACCGCCGACGCGCTTTCCGCCGTGGCGGCGGCGCTGTCCTGGCGACGCCCTTGGACGGAGACGATCCCGCTGCTGCGTTATTTGCCGCTGCCGGCCTGGCTGGCGCCGGGCGGGGTGCGGCGCGTGGCGTTCGCCGCGACCAAGTCGGACCACGTGGCCGAGCGCCAACGCGGCAACCTGGCCGCACTGGTGCAAAGTCTCACGCGGCTGCCCGACCCGGCGCAATCGGCGGCGGCCGCTTGCTTCGCCATCGCCGCGGTCCGCTGCACCGAGGATTTCGTCTGGACCCTGGAAGGTCGCAACGTCTCGGCGGTGCGTGGTCGTGTGCTCGGCTCCGACCGGCTGACCCGATCCTACCCGGGCGAGGTACCGGATCGGCCGCCCGACCGCTCGTTTTGGGCGCACGAGTTCCTGGCCCTGCCGCAGTTCGAGCCACGCCGCCTGCCCGGTGACGGGCGCCAGGGGGTACCCCAGATAGGGGTGGACGCGCTGCTCGCGTTCCTGCTGGAGGATGTGCTTTGAGCGAGACCGCTGTTCAGGAGATGCCGCGGCCACGGATCGAGGCCGAACCGCTCCCGGCACCGCGTCTCGAGGCCGACCTGCCGGTGACGCTGCCGCTCGCCTTGCCCGAGCGTGGCGTCGGCACGATCCCGTTGGTGCTCGGCGGTGTCGGCGTGCTGGTGCTCGGCCTGTCGGCGCTGGCCACCATCAATTTCGCCGCCGCCCAGTTCGCCCGCTCGCCGGTGCTGGGCTGGGTCACGGCGGCCGTGGCCGTGGCCGGGTTCGGACTTGTCGGCGCGGGCATCTGGCGCGAGCTGCGCGGGTTGGTTGGCCTGGAGACGGTCGATCGGCTGCGGGCCGCGCTCACCGCCGACGCGCTTGCCGCGCGCCCGGCGCTGCGCCGCTGGCTCGCCCGGCTGCCCGACGGAACCGCCACCATCGACGCGGTGGCCGCGGTCGATGACGCCGAGACCCTGCGGGCCTTGCTCCGGGCTGGGCCGCTCGCCGACTTGCGCGCCAAGAGCGACGCGCTGGGTCGCACCGCCGCGTTGCAGGCCTTCGCCGTCGCCGCGGCGGTGCCGTCGCCGACCTTCGACGGGCTGCTGGTCGCGTGGCGCGGCTTGCGTCTGGTGCGGCAGGTCGCCGAGCTGCACGGCTTGCGTCCCGGTCTGCTCGGCACCTTGACGCTGCTGCGCCGCACCGCGCTGTCGGCCGCCGGCGTGGTCGCGACCGATCTCGCGGTCAACGCGCTCACCCGGGCGGTGCTCTCCAACCCGCTGCTGCGGCACGTCACCGGCGACGTGGCCGGTGCCGGCCTCGCGGCGCGGCGCATGGTGCTGCTCGCGCGCGCCAGCGCCGCCGCCTGTAGCCCGCTCTCCGCCGAGGACTAGCTAGCGCCTGCTCGCGTCGAGGGCGCCCTGCAGGATCCAGGCGGCGGCCATGCGGTCGACCGAGGCGGTGCGCTTCTTGCGGCTCAGATCCATCTCGTCGATCAGGAACCGATTGACCGCCGCCGAGCTCAGCCGCTCGTCCCAGAGCGCCGCCGGCAACCCGGTGGCGGCGGACAGTGCGCGCGTCCAGTCCCGCGCCGCCTGCGCCGCCGGCCCGATCGAGCCATCCATCGACAGCGGCAGCCCGACAATCAGCCCGCCCACGTTCTCGGCGCGCCCGATCGCGGCGATCTCGGCGGCGGTGTCGCGCAACCGGCCGCGCCGGATAACGCCATAGGGCGAGGCGATCAGACAGCCGACATCCGATAGGGCAACGCCGATGATCCGGCTCCCGAGGTCGAGGCCGATCAGCCGCTCGCCCGGTCGAAGCCCGGCTTGGAGCGCGTTGAGCTCGATCAGCCCCATGACAGCATCGGCGCGGTGACCAAAAATTCACTCTCGAAGATCATAATACGACAGATGCCGATGTGAGGGCTGGTCCCCGTGCCGCGACTTGCTTTGAACGCGCCTCTCCCAGCGCCGCTCGCCCCATCGCCTGTGCCGGAGCGGAGCGGGCTTGTGCCATGCGGGTGCGCCGGACCCGCGCGCGGGCCGGCCGCGGCAAGCAGTGGCGCCGACGCACTCACCTTGCTTCCCGATCGCGCCGCGTTGCGCGAACACATTGCCTCGGTGCTGCGCCGACCGTCCAAGCGCGGCTCGGCGGCGCTCATCGTGATCGAACTGAACGGGCTGCGCGAGATCGGCAACGTGCTCGGCGCCGACTACGTCGATGCATTGCTGGTCGCCGTGGCTGGGCGACTGCGCGCCTCGGTGCGCGGGTCCGACATGCTGGCGAGTCTGGGCGGCGACTGCTTCGCCATCCTGCTGAGCGACATACCGGATGCGGCGGGGGCGCTGGCACGCGCCCAGACCATTGCCGACCTGCTTGCCCGGGTGTTCATCGTACGGCGGGAGGTGGCCACCATCGAGGCGCGCGTCGGCATCGCGCTCGGCACGGCCGGGCTGCGCAATCCCGATGAGATGATCCGCCGGGCCCACCTCGCGTTGTCGTACGACCTGCCGACCGGTCCGCGGGGCGGCGCAGTGTTCGACCCGGCGATGGACGCCAGGGCACGCGCGCAGCGTGAGCTTGGGATCGCGTTGCGGCGGGCGCTGCCGATGCGCGAGTTCGAGCTGTTCTACCAGCCGCAGCTCGACGTGGTGACACGGCGCCTCGTCGGCTTCGAGGCGCTGATCCGCTGGCGGCATCGCACGCGCGGCATGGTGTCGCCGGCCGAGTTCATTCCCCTCGCCGAGCGCCTTGGCCTGATCGGATCCATCGGCGAATGGGCGTTGCGCACCGCCTGTGCCGAGGCAAGGCGGTGGCCGGCGGGCCTGACCGTCGCGGTGAACGTCTCGCCGTTGCAGTTCGTCGCCGGCTCCGACATGGCGCGCACGGCGCGGAAGGCGCTGTCGGAGACCGGGCTGCCGGCGGACCGCCTTGAACTCGAGATCACCGAAGGCACGTTGCTGGGTTCGACCGCGGCGACGCAGGCGACATTGCACGCGCTGAAGCAGCTTGGCGCGGGCATTTCGATGGACGATTTCGGCACCGGCTATTCCTCGCTCGGGCAGTTGCGCAGCTTTCCTTTCAGCAAGCTCAAGATCGACCAGAGCTTCATCCGCGACCTGGTGAGCAGGCCGGACGCGGCCCACATGCTGCGCGCCATCGCCACGCTCGGCGCCGGCCTCGGCATGTCGGTCATCGCCGAGGGCGTGGAGACCGAGGAGCAAGCCGCCGCCGTGGCGCAGCAAGGCTGCAGTCTCATCCAAGGCTATCTCATCAGCCGTCCGGTCCCGCGTGACCAGATCGACGGCATCATTGCGCGCT
Organism: Acetobacteraceae bacterium; assembly: GCA_965218045.1. Taxonomy (GTDB): domain Bacteria; phylum Pseudomonadota; class Alphaproteobacteria; order Acetobacterales; family Acetobacteraceae; genus CAVRCA01. The sequence goes on from CBDCJX010000011.1 coordinate 224,030, forward strand.
TCGGCGTGCGCTAACCACGAAGGGAATTTGCAATGAGCGGCTTGCATCGCCTGGTCTACTGCAGCGAGAGCCGCCTGCCAGGCAGCGTCGCGGACCTGCAGGGCGAGATCGACCAGATACTGGCCGTCGCCCGCCGCAACAATCAGGCCGATGGCATATCGGGCGCGCTGCTGTTCTCGGAGAACTGGTTCGCCCAGGTGCTCGAAGGGCCGGTGGCCGCGATCGAGCGCACCTTCGAGCGGATCCAGTGCGATCCGCGTCATGCCGACGTGACGGTGCTCGAGCTCTCCCCGGCGCGCGGGCGGCGGTTTGGCGATTGGTCGATGGCCTATGCGGGTGGCCCGAGCACGCTGGGGGGCCTGCGGGTGCCCTCCTTCGCGGCCATGCTTGCCGAGCCGCGCGCCGCTGCCAGCCGCAAGCTGCTCGACATGCTGCGCACCTTGGTGACGCAGGACGAGCCCGCGTTCGCCGGCTGACGCTGGCGGCGCGGCGTCGGCGCGCCCGCTCGGCCGGTTGAACCGGGTCTGACCGGACGGTATGGTCCCGGCCTCTCCGGCCAGGGACTCTCCGTTGCATGTCGCTCAATCCCGCGACCGTCCGGCGCATCGCCAGCCTCGCCCGCATCCGCGTCGATGACGCGGAGGTGGCGCGGTTGCAGGCCGAGCTCAACGGTATTCTCGGCTGGATCGAGCAGCTCAACGAGGTTGATGTCACCGACGTGGCGCCGCTGACCGGTGCGGCGCAGCTTGCATTAAAGATGCGCGACGATGTCGTGAGCGACGGTGGTATGGCGGAGAAGCTGCTGGCCAACGCGCCCGAGCGGGCCGGCGCCTTCTTCGCCGTACCCAAGGTGATCGAGTGAGCGCAACCGACCTGACGCTCGCCGCCGCGCGCGAAGCGCTGCAAGCGAAGCTTCTCTCGGCGCGTGAACTCACGCTGGCGCACCTCGAGGCGATCGAGACGCTCAATCCACGGCTCAACGCCTATATCACCGTCAGCCACGACTTGGCACTGCGCCAGGCCGACCTCGCCGACGCGGCGCTGGCGCGCGGTGACGCCGGGCCGCTCGCTGGCATCCCGCTGGCGATAAAAGACCTGTTTTGCACCGAGGGCGTGCGCACCACCGCCGGCAGCCGCATGCTCGGCCCGTTCGTGCCGCCCTACGAGAGCACCGTCACGGCCAACCTGCTGCGCGACGGCGCGGTGTTCCTCGGCAAAGCCAATCTCGACGAGTTCGCGATGGGCTCGTCGAACATCACCTCGGCCTATGGTCCGGTCGAGAACCCATGGAAGCGACGTGGTGATCCGGGCGCGGTGCTGGTGCCGGGCGGCTCGTCGGGCGGCTCCGCCGCCGCGGTCGCGGCGCGGATCGCGCTCGGTTCCACCGGGACCGACACCGGCGGCTCGATCCGCCAGCCCGCGTCGTTCTGCGGCATACCGGGCGTCAAGCCGACCTATGGGCGTTGCAGCCGCTGGGGCATCGTCGCGTTCGCCTCCTCGCTCGACCAGGCCGGCCCGTTCGCGCGCACCGTGGCGGATTGCGCGATCCTGCTGCGCTCGATGGCCGGGCACGATCCGCGGGACAGTACCAGCGCCGATCGCCCGGTGCCCGATTTCGCGGCCGCCTGCGGGCGCGGCGTTAAGGGGCTCAGGATCGGCATCCCGCGCGAATACCACGCCGACGGGATGCCGGCGGAGATCGACGCGTTGTGGGAGCGGGGTCGGGTCTGGCTGCGCGATGCCGGAGCCGAGATCGTCGACGTGTCGCTGCCGCACACGAAATATGGTCTCGCCACGTACTACATCGTGGCACCGGCCGAGTGCTCGTCCAATCTCGCGCGGTATGACGGGGTGCGTTTCGGCATGCGCCAGGACGGCGAGGATTTGCGCGACCTCTACGAGCGCACCCGCGCCGCCGGGTTCGGCGCGGAAGTGCGGCGACGCATCCTGATCGGCACCTACGTGCTCTCGGCCGGCTATTACGACGCGTACTACCTGCGTGCGCAGAAGGTGCGTGCGTTGATCCTGAAGGACTTCACCGGCGCGTTCTCGCGGGTCGATGCGCTGCTGACGCCGACCGCGCCCTCGGCCGCCTTTGCGTTGGGCGAGAACATGGACGACCCGGTGAAGATGTATCTCAACGACGTGTTCACCGTTCCGGCCAGCATGGCGGGGGTGCCGGGCATGTCGGTTCCGGCCGGGCTGGACGCGGACGGGTTGCCGCTTGGCTTGCAGGTCATCGGCCGCCCATTTGATGAGGAGACCGTGTTCGCGGTCGGCGCGGCGCTCGAGCGGTCGGCCGGGTTCGACAAGCTGCCCGCGATCCGCGCCGGCGCCTAACCCTTCCCGCCGGGATGCGGGCCGGTGAAGGCTTGCTTCCACGCGCCGAGCTTCTCGTCCGCGTCCTCCCAATCCAGCATGCTCTCGCGGTGCCGGTACATCGCGAAGGGACGCAGGCGGCGGACGAAGTAGTCGATCATCGCCTGCGGCCGCTCCTGCTCGCTGTGCCACGCGTTCCAGTGGACGATCTGTTCGAGCGGACGACGGTAACGCGCGGCGGCGTCCTTCTCGGGGAATCCGACCGGGATCGTGCCGACCGCTTCCAAGTAGTCCGGATAGCCGAGTGCCGAACGCAGATCCTCGTTGGTGGTGGCTTCCGCCCCACCCGACAGCCAAGCCGAGGTCAACCCGCACGCCGCGACCGCGAGCTGGACGTTCTGGATCACCGCGCCGATCGAGGCCAGGTAGATGCGCTCGTTGTTGGCCGCGTACTCGGCCCGCCACGAAGCCGCCGCGTCGGCGTCGGCTTGCGGGAAGCACACCTTCCAGCGCGGATCGCCGAGCACGACGAAGATGGCGACGGTGTTGGCGAGATACGACTTCTTCACCGCCGGAAAACCTTTCGCGTGGTCGACCAACCGTTGCGACTGGCGCAGGAAAACGTCCAGCACCCGCGCGCGCCTCGCCGCTTGGTCGACGATGAGCAGGTCCCAGCATTGCGCATTGGCGCCGGTCGGCGCCCAACGCGCCGCCTCGGCGATCCGCAGCAACGTCTCGCGCGGCACCGACCGGCCCTTCTCGAAGCGGCGAACGCTGCGGCGGCGGCGGATCACGTCTATTAGCGCGTCATAGCCAGCCGTTGCCGGCGTGATCTCCTGCGCCATATCCGCTTCCCCCGCCCCGCGATGCCGCAGAATAGCCGTGGTCGACCCGGTGAGCTATCATCGGCTGATCCGTGTCGATATTGGATGGAGACCGAATGGCTGCTACCGCCTACTCGCTCGAAGGCTCGACCGGTCCTTGGGAAGTCGTGATCGGCCTTGAGGTTCACGCCCAGGTGGTCAGCGACGCCAAGCTGTTCTCCGGTGCCGCGACCGAGTTCGGCGCCGAGCCGAACAGCCAGGTCAGCTTCGTCGACGCCGCGTTCCCCGGCATGCTGCCAGTGATCAACCGGGAGTGCGTCGCACAGGCGGTGCGCACCGGGCTCGGTCTGGACGCCCACATCAACGTGGTAAGTCGTTTCGATCGAAAGAACTATTTCTACGCCGACCTGCCAGCGGGCTATCAGATCAGCCAATACCAGCACCCGATTGTCGGCGAGGGCAGGATCGAGATCGAGCTGGCCGACGGCAGCACACGCATGATCGGGGTGACGCGCCTGCACCTCGAGCAGGACGCGGGGAAGTCGCTGCACGACCAGCATCCGAGCAAGTCCTACATCGACCTCAACCGCGCCGGCGTCGCGCTGATGGAGATCGTCAGCGAGCCCGACATGCGCAGCCCCGAGGAGGCCGGTGCCTATGTGCGCAAGCTGCGTAGCATCCTGCGCTATCTCGGCACCTGCGACGGCAACATGGAGGAGGGCTCGCTGCGCGCCGACGTCAACGTCTCGGTGCGCAAGCACGGCGAGCCGTTTCGCACCCGCTGCGAGGTGAAGAACGTCAACTCGATCCGCTACGTCATGCAGGCGGTGGAGGCGGAGGCGAAGCGACAGATCGAGGTGTGGGAGGGCGGCGGCACGGTGGCGCAAGAGACGCGGCTGTTCGATCCGTCGCGCGGCGTTACGCGCTCGATGCGCAGCAAGGAAGACGCGCATGACTATCGCTATTTCCCCGATCCCGATCTGCTGCCGTTGGTGCTCGACGAGGCGTGGATCGAGGATCTGCGTCGCGAACTGCCGGAATTGCCCGACGCCAAGCGGGCGCGGTTCATGCGCGACTACGGCTTGCCGGCCTACGATGCCGGCGTGCTGATCGCCGAGCAGGCGACGGCGGATTTCTTCGAGACGGTGGCGCGGGGTCGTGATGCCAGGCTCGCGGCCAACTGGGTGATCGGCGACTTCTTCGCCGCCTTGAACCGCACCGGTCGCGGCATCGAGGACAGCCCGGTCTCGGCGGTGTCACTCGGCCAACTGCTCGATCTGATGGCCGACGACACGATCAACGGCCGCATTGCCAAGGACGTGCTCGAGGCGATGGTGGAGACCGGGCGCGACGCCGGCGCCATCGTCGATGAACGCGGGTTGCGCCAGGTCACCGACACGGGCGCGATCGATGCGGCGGTGGACCAGGTGCTGGCGGCCAATGCCGACAAGGTGGCGCAATACCGGTCGGGCAAGGACAAGCTGTTCGGCTTCTTCGTCGGCCAGGTGATGAAGGCGATGGCTGGAAAGGGCAACCCGGCGCTGGTCAACGAGACACTGCGTCGCAAGCTGTCATAGCAAAGGACCGAGACAATGCCGATCGAGCTGCATACTTGGAACACGCCGAACGGGCGCAAGATCAGTGTGGCGCTGGAGGAGATGGGCCTGCCGTACACGGTGCGTAAGGTCGACATCACCAACGGCCAGCAGTTCGAGCCCAAGTTCCTCGCGATCAGCCCGAACAACAAGATCCCTGCGATCGTCGATCCCGACGGACCCGGCGGCGAGCCGATCAGCGTCTTCGAGTCCGGCGCGATCCTGATCTATCTCGGCCGCAAGAGCGGCAAGTTCTTCCCCGAGGACCCGCGCGCGCAGGTGCCGGTGCTCGAATGGCTGATGTGGCAGATGGGCGGGTTCGGGCCGATGCCCGGCCAGGTGCATCATTTCCTGCAGGTCGAGCACGAGCAGGACCGGCGCTACGGGCTGGAGCGCTACTCCAAGGAGACCCGCCGGCTCTACAGTGTGCTCGACCGGCGGCTCGGCGCCGTGCCGTTCGTGGGTGGTGCCGAGCTGTCGATCGCGGATTTCGCCATATTGGGCTGGGCTTGGCGGCACGAGCGTCACCAGATCGACCTGGTGCATTTTCCCAACGTGCAGCGCTGGTATCAGGCAATGATGGCGCGCGAGGCCACCGCGCGTGGCTTCGAGGTTGCGTTGAGCTGAGCCGAGCGGGCCGTTTCCTCGGGTAGCCCGGCGGGAGAGGCAATGTTTGACCCTGTCGGTTGCAGGCCCTAGAAGCGCCGGTGCAAACGCCGTGTCCGGCCGGGGAGCTCCCCGGTCCGGTCGCATTCCCGGCGGAGGGGTGGCCGAGTGGCTGAAGGCGGCGGATTGCTAATCCGTTATACGGCGTCAAGCCGTATCGTGAGTTCGAATCTCATCCCCTCCGCCAATCGCCGCCAATTATTTGCCCTGGCGCACCCGTGCCCTTCACGAGCTCCGGGTTAACGCAGGTGCGATCTGGAGGCAGCCCTTCCAACCCCAATAAGTATGGTGACGCTGAATCAGGCCGTCGCGAATTTCCATCACTTCCATGATGTCGATCTGCTCACCGTCAGGCGTCTCACGCGGATACTCCCACATCAGAACCCGACCATCGGTCAGGTAATCGCCCGTTCGGAACCAGCGGACGGGCTCGTTTGGCCGCCGTTTCGTCCCTTGCTGAAGGAAGCGACGGATTCCGCGCGACCCGAAAGCATGCCGCGGTCCGCGTCGTCCATGATCGCAGGGACCAGGGGGCTCTCGAAAATAGCGTCGTCGGCGTAAAGCGTCAGGAGCCCCTCGACATCGCGACCCCTGGCCAAATTGTGCCACTGCTCGTAGATGCTCGCGCATCGGTCGAGTTGTTGCTGATCCATACTGATCCTCCGAGCACGGGTTCGGACGCTCGTACTTTGCTCACGTGAGAGCGAGGCTCGCTCGTCACAGCGCTATAGCGTAAACCCAGTACCCGTCTTCATTGACCACGAAGGCAGGCGTCGTTCAACGGCAGGTCGTCCGGGTGGCCAACGAGCCCGAGCCCGAAGCTGAGGAGGACGGACGAAGATGACCGAGGCTCACCCCATAAACGTGGACAGCCGCATCGTTCATGCCATGTGGCGGCAATCGAGGGGTTCCGGCTGTCACGCTGCCCGAGCCGTAGCGCCGGTCCCGGCCCGAGTTCCGGCCCCGGTCCCGGCGGCGCCGGAGCCAGGTATCGCCAGTCCGGGGCTGGATCGGCGGCACGTGGAGGGGGCGCGGCTGTTTGCCACCCGCGAGGACATGCTGGCGGCCATGCGGTTCGCCGCCGGTGGCGTGGTGGCCGAGATCGGCGTGGCACGCGGCGATTTCTCGGCATTCATCCTCGATCGTCTGGCGCCCACGACATTCGTTGCCTTCGACATCTTCACGATGCACGAGAACCCGATCATCTGGGGCCAGCCATCCGAGATCCTGTTCGAGGGCAAGACCCAGCTCGATTTTTATCGGCATCGCTTTGCCGACCGGAGCGAAGTCGTCGTCGAGGAGGGTGAAAGCCACATCACGCTTGCCCGTTATCCCGATCGCTCATTCGACCTGATCTACGTCGACGGCGCGCATGACTATGAGGGCGTGAAGCGGGACGCCGACCTGGCCAGGCGGAAGATCAAGGACGACGGCGTGGTGATCTTCAACGACTACATCATGCAAGACATGGTCGGAGCGCCATACGGCGTGGTTCGGACGGTCAACGAATTGCTGGTCTCGGAGAACTGGCGGGTGATCGGCTTTGCGTTCCAGCGCGACATGTTTTGCGACATCGCGTGCGCCAGAGCCGACGCTCCTCCGCGCCTCCACCCGGGCTAGCCCGCGAGGCGCAAGGCGTGGCTTTGCACTATCTCGACCGGCCGAAAACGCACCAGATCGAGCTGCACCAAGGTGCCCGCGAGCGGTCGCCAGCTTGCCAGCAGCCTCGCAAGCGCGCTCGCGGGGTCCTTGAGCACGCCCGACAGCGTCACGTGCGGCATCCAGGCGCCCGCCCGATAATGCGGGTGCGCCTGAAGTCCAGGGAGGGCGGCTTCAATCGCCGCGTGCCGGGCGAGCAGCGCCGAGGTGACCACCGGCGCAAGCCAGAGGGAAGCGAACGGCGCGGGAAACACGCCGAAGCCGCTTAGCGTGATCGGCAAGGCATCCCAGCGCGAGGCAGCGTTATGCAGCGCGCCGCGCAGCCGCGAGATCGGCGCGTCATTCGGGTAGACCGCGAGCGTGATGTGCGGGGCATACCCAAGGTCGCGGCAATCCGCATCGATGCCCTCGGCCGCGAGAAAACGCCACATCTCCTCGATGATGGACGCGGTGACCGGGTCGAAGCGAAGCGTGATTGCCAGCATGACAGCCGATCATAGCACCGGCGGCAGCTGGACCGACTTTTGCGGCCATGGTCGGGGAGGAGCAGGCTGACATCGCCGAGTTCGTGCCCCGCGCGAAACGCCTGACGATTTTCGCTTGCGCATTCTGTTCGCGTTGTGTTCTATACCGTTCGTGACCTACGTCCTCCCACCCCCAATCGAACGCTTCGCCTTCATCATCGAGGCGTTGTGCCAGGCCGCTGCCGAGCGCAGCGCCAGGCGCTGGATTGCGGTGGCCATTGCCAACCTGATCTGGATGCGGCTGCGGCGCACCGGCGCGCGGTTCGCCAAGCTGGCCGCCCGGGTCCGCGCGGGCGCGCTCCCGGCCGCCACGCGAGCGTCCGCGTCGGGTGCGTCCGACCAGTCGGCGGAGTCCCGCGCCGACCGCCAAGCGAAGCGGCGCAAGTCGGATGATCCGGCGGATCGTTCGGCCAAGCGCCTGCCGCGCGGCTTTGCCTGGCTGCTTCGGCTGGTGCCGGAGGCGGCGGTCTATGGCAGTCAGCTGAACCATCTGCTGTCCGACCCGGAGATGGTGGCGCTGCTGGAAGCCGCGCCGCAGATGGGCCGGCTGCTGCGCCCGCTCTGTCAGATGCTGGGCATCAGGCTATCCGAACCCCCCTCTTGCTCCGGCCGCGTAAGCGCGCCGCAGCCTCGCCCGCCGGTGCGCCCGCCGACGATGGCGCGCCCGCCGACGATGGTGCGCCCGCTGATGCCGGTGCGCCCGCGCGAAGTTCCTCCGCCGAGATGCCGCAAGCGACCGGCCGTTCCCGCCGTCGTCGTGCCGCCCGGCGGGTCGACCAGCTGCCGTGGGTCGTCCGCGGCCCGCCGGGTAACACCAACCCGCATCAACGAGCCGGCCGAGCCCGTGAGCCCTCGGATGGCCTAGGGTCAACGCGTTAAACAACCGGAGAGAGCATACACACAGACGTGACATCCCGGTGGTTGAACAGGGTTAGAGCGCTCATCATTATCGAGAAGCACCAGCGGAGATGGTTTGGTGACAAAAGTCCGCGGACAAAACCGCCGGCGGACAAAAGTCATCGGCTCGATCTTCGAGCCACATTCCTGGCAGCCCAACGGCTGAGCGGCAAAACAGGCTTGGTGCCACTTTGGAAAGGCGGGAGGGTGGGCAGCCTTCCCGTCTTTCACTTTTGGGTCACGCCCTCGTCGGGTCACGCCCTTGTCGGGCCACGCCCTTGTCCCTGGCCCGCTCCGGTTGACTCTTCCTCCCTCGTGCCGACCATGGGGCACAAAGCTGGGAGGCGCGAGATGTCACAGGCAACGAACCTGAAACCGGGTGGCGTGACGTTTGGCAACATGGACGAAGTGCTGTTCGGCGATCGCGTCGCGCACGCGTTGCCCGGGCTCGTCGAACGGCTCGGCGCGGCGCGGGTGTTCCTCATGGTGAGCGGCACGCTCGATCGCGGCACCGACGAGATCGCGGCGGTGCGTCGGGCCCTCGGCGATCGCTGCGTTGGCACCTTCGCCGAGATGCCGGCGCACACCCCGCGCCGCGCCGTGATCGCCGCCGCCGAGCAGGCGCGTGCGGTGCAGGCGGACCTTATTGTCACGATCGGCGGCGGCTCGATCACCGACGGCGCCAAGGCGGTGCAGCTCTGCCTCGCCAATGACATAGGCTCGCCGGAGGAACTGGATGCGTTGCGTCCGGTGCGGCGGCCCGACGGCACCCTCGGCCCACCGCCGTGCAAGGCGCCCACCGTGCGGCAGGTCGCCGTGCCGACCACGCTGTCCGCCGGCGAGTTCAGCGCGATCGCCGGGGTGACCGACGAGCGTAGCCGGGTCAAGGAGCTGTTCCGCCACCCGATTATCATTCCGGTCGCGGTGATCCTCGATCCGGCGATCACGGTCCACACGCCCGAGTGGCTGTTCCTTTCCACCGGCATCCGCGCGGTGGACCACTGCGTCGAGGGGATCTGCTCGGCGGCGGCCAATTCCTACACCGACGCGCAGGCGCTGCACGGATTGACCTTGCTGTCGCGTGGGCTGCCGCGAGTCAAGGCGGACCCGAGCAATTTGCAGGCGCGGCTCGACTGCCAGATGGGTGCCTGGCTTTCGATGGGGCCGCTGGCGGCCGGCGTGCCGATGGGTGCCAGCCACGGGATCGGCTACGTGCTCGGCGCGGTGTTCGACATCCCGCACGGACACACCTCGTGCATCATGCTGCCCGCCGTGATGCGGTGGAACCGGCCGGCCAATGCCGACCGTCAGGCGCTGGTCGCGGCGGCGATGGGCCATCCTGGCGAGGACGCGGCCGATGTGCTGGACCAGTTCATCGCCGAGCTCGACATGCCGCGCAGCCTGGGCGCGGTTCGCGTCGGCGCGTCGGAGCATGACCGCATCGCCGAGCAGGCGATGGGCACCCCGTGGGTGCCGCGCAACCCGCGTCCGATCGAAGGTCCGGCGCAGGTGCGCGAGATCCTCGCCCTCGCGATGTAGCCGCGATCGCTCAGGCGAAGCGGCTGCGCCACCACGCGGCGAACGCCTCCCGCTCGGCGCGGCTCATGTGCAGAGTGTGCTTGGTTCGCCGTTCGAGCACGTCCTCGGGCTGACTCGCCCATTCGGTGTCGTGCAGAAACGTTGCCTCACGCTCGTAGAGCAAGCCGCCAAAATGCCGGCCGAGCCGGTCGATGGCGCGCGCACCATCCAGCAGCGCCGCCGCTCGCGTGCCGTAGAGCCGCGCATAGTGTCGCGCCAGGGTTGGCGGCAACCAGGGATGCGATTCGGAAAACCCGCACAGGAAAGCGTCGAAATCGCCGTTGGCCATGTCGCCGCCGGGCAGCGGCGCGGTGCTCGTCCAAGCGTCGCCCATACGCGGCAGGAACGGCGCGAGCTTGGCCATCGCGTGCTCGGCGAGCTTGCGATGCGTGGTGATCTTGCCGCCAAAAATGCTGAGCACGGCGGCGGTGTCTTCGCTGCCCTCGATGTCGAACGTGTAGTCGCGCGTCACCGCCGAGGCGCTGGCCGTCGCGTCGTCATCGTAGAGCGGCCGGATGCCGGCGAACTCCGCGACGACGTCCGCCGTGGTCAACTCGCGCCGCATGTAGCGGTTGACCGCGCGCAGCAGATACGCGCGTTCGGCCGGGTCGATCGCGACATCCTCGGCACGCCCCTCGTACGGAATATCGGTCGTGCCGATCAGGCACAGATCGCCCGCGTAGGGGATGACGAAGATCACCCGCTTGTCGTCGTTCTGCAGCAGATAGGCGTGCGGCCCCTCCCAGAACTTGCGCGCCACCAGATGACTGCCCTTGACCAGCCGCACATGTCGGCCGGCGTTGCTGGCGATCACGCGGTTGATCACGCGCTCGACCCAGGGTCCGGCCGCGTTGACCAGCACCCGGCTGCGGACCTCGCGGCGGCTTGCGTCGGGCAGGCGCAGCTCGACCGACCAGCCGGCGCCGTCGCGCCGCGCCGCGATTGCCTCGGTGCCGACCAGCACCTCCGCACCACGCGCCGCCGCGTCGAGCGCGTTGAGCACCACCAGCCGGGAGTCGTCGATCCAGCAATCGGAATACGCGAACGCGGTGCGATAGGCTGGCGCGATGACCTGCCCTTCCGGCGTTTGGCGCAGGTCGAGCTTGCGGCTCGCGGGCAGGCGGGTGCGGCCGCCGAGCGTGTCGTAGAGCAGCAGCCCGAGCCGCAGCATCCAGGCGGGCCGCTGCTCACGCGCGTGCGGCAGAACGAAACGCATCGGCCAGACGATGTGCGGCGCGATGCGCAACATCACCTCGCGCTCAATCAGCGCCTCGCGCACCAGCCGGAACTCGTACTGCTCGAGATAGCGCAGCCCGCCATGCACCAGCTTGCTGGAGCGCGACGAGGTGCCCTCGCCGAGATCGCCCTTTTCGCACAGCAGCACCCGCAATCCCCGCCCGGCCGCGTCACGCGCAATACCGGTGCCGTTCGCGCCGCCGCCGATGACGAGCAGATCGACCGGCTCGCTCACTCCGCGTCCCCGCGCTCCCGCAGCCCGTAGCTTGCGAAGTGTCGCGCGGCGTCGGCGATCTCGGCGTCGGAGAGCACCGTCGGCTCGCCGGCCTGCAAGCTGAGATAATACTGCCGGGCCAGCGTCTCCAGCTCCACCGCGAGCCACATCGCACGGGCGAGCGTGGGGCCGACCACGATCATGCCGTGATTGGCCAGCAGGCACGCGTGGCGTCCGTCGAGCGCCGTCAACGCCCTCGCGGCGAGCTCCTCGGTGCCGAAGGTGGCGTACGGCGCGCAGCGGATGTTGGAGCCGCCGAACGCGGCGATCATGTAGTGCACGGCCGGGATCTCGCGGCGCAGGATGGCGAGCGTCGTGCAGTAGGTGGCGTGAGTGTGGACCACCGCGCCGGCATCGGGGCGCGCACGCAGGATGTCGAGATGGAAGCGCCATTCCGTCGAGGGCGCGAGCGGCCCGACCCACGCGCCGCGCGGGCCCGCCAGTGGCATGGACGCGATATCCGCCGGCCGCATCTCCTCGTACGGGGTGGCGGACGGCGTGATCAGCATGCGGCTGTCGCAGCGGACGGAGATGTTGCCGGACGTTCCCTGGTTGATCCCGAGGGCGTCCAAACGCTGCGCTGCCGCCACGATCTGCCGGCGAAGCGTTGCCTCGGTGCCGGGCACGTCGAGCGGGCGATCAGCCGACATAGAAGAAGGCCAGTCCGAACAGGACATAGACGCCGATCAGCAGCACTCCCTCGAACCACGTGGTCTCGCCGTCGGCGGCGATCGCGTTGACGATGAACGCGGCGCCGGCGATGGCGAACAGGTCGATCGGGCTATCGAACACCAGGCTCATCGGCTTGCCGATCGCCCAGGAGGCCAGTACCAGCAATGGCGCCACGACAAGGGCGACCTGGATCGTCGAGCCGATGCAGATGTTCAGCACCAGACCCATCTTGTCCTGCTTGGCGAACCACGACGCGGCGAACAGATCGGCCGCGGTGCCGACCAATGCGAGCACCACCACACCGAGGAATGTCGGCGTCAGCCCGAGCGAGCCGGACGTGGCCTCCAAGGCGCCCGAGACCAGCTCGGCCTCCAGCGAGATCACCGCCGTCGCCGCCACCAGCACCGCGAGCGCGACCCAGAGCGGCCAGCCGCCACCTTCGTCGCGTGGCTCGTCGGCGGCGAACACGTCGCGATGCGTGATCAACGTGTAGACCAGGTTGGCCGCATAGAGGGCGAGCAGGACGACCGACACGCCGATGCTGAGCTGTTCGTCGGTGATGGCGAGCTGCTGCTTGCCGACGATGTTGCGCTCGGTGAGATCGAACACCGCCGGCAGCAGCAAGGCGATCACGACGACGATCAGCATGCTCGACAGCAATCCGGCACGCTCGCGCTTGAAGCGTTGCTCGGACCGGCCGATGCCGCCCACCACGATGGCGAGACCCAGGCCGAGCAGGCTGGTGCCGATGATCGAGCCGGTGATCTGCGCCCGCACGACCTCCACCCGGCCTTCGGCGAGCACGAACAGCGCCAGGATTACCTCGGCGAGGCTGCCGAAGCTGATGGTCAGCAAGCCCCCGATCGCCGGCCCGACATGCTCGGCGATCTGCTCGGTGGAGCGCCGCACCCAATCGGCGAGCACCGCGACCCCCGCCGCGCCGGCCAGGAACACCCAGCTTGGCGACACATCGGTGAGGTATCCGAGGGCGGGTGCGACCGGAACTATCGCCAACAAGGCGAGCGGGATTGTCAGCTTTGCCAGCACGCCCGGTTCCTACCAGCCATCCCAGTGTCGCGGCTGTTGTATCAAGATCCATCAGCTTCATCAGGCCGCTCGCCGCCGAACATGCGGGTCAGCGGCGTCGCCGTCATGCCGTGCGCCAGCACCGACGCGCCGACCGCCAGGCTGATGAACGGCCATGCCTCCGCCGACCCCGTCCGTTCCTCGATGATCATCGCGTAGAACAGCGCCGCCGCGCCGATCGGCCCGAACCAGCCGGCGAACATCGCGCTGGAGATGGGGCGGGTCCACGGCATCAGCCGCCCCAGCAGCAGCCAGGCTGGAATGCGTCGCACCAGCAGGATGCCGGCCGCGAACACGGCGCTGCGCCAGCCGAGGCCGGCCCAGGCCGTCCAGGGGATCGCCGCGCCGAAGATGATCATGATCGGCAGGTCGAAGAAGCGGCCCATTGCCTCGCTGAACCGCTCGTGGTGGTCCTCGACCTGGGCCCGCCGGTGGCTGTTGTTCAGCACCGCGCCGGCGACGAAGGCGGCCAGGATCGCGTCGCCGCCCAGCAGCCTCACGCCGGCGGTCGTCGCCAGCGCCAGCGAGATCGTCACCGTCAGCAGCGAGGCCGGTTCCGCATCGCGCCGGCCGCGCGCCCAGTCCAGGCACTTCGAGGTGAACCATCCGGCGACGGTGCCGACGAGCACGGCGCTGCCGATCTCCCACAGCATGACCTTGCCCGCCCAGTGATAGGCCGCCTCACCCGGCGCGTATTCCAGGAGCAGGATCGGCAGAAGGACCAGCGGCAGGCCGAGCCCGTCGTTGATGCCGCTCTCGGCGGTCAGGGAATCGCGCAGGTCTCCGGGCACCGCGCGGCGCGCGAGCTCGCCGGTCAGGATGGGGGCGGACAACACCGGGTCGGTCGGCGCGAGGGCGGCCCCGATCACCAGGCAGGTCAGCACCGGCAGGCCGAATGTCAGGGCCGTCACCAGGGTTCCCGCGCCCCAGGCCAGCAGCATCCCCGGCCCAAGCGCCACCGCCATGCCGCGCCAGTTTCGCCGCAGCCAGTAGGCCGGCAGCCGCATCGCCGCCGCGGTCACGGCGATGGCCAAGGTGATGCGCGCCGCTTCCCGCAGGATGGTCGCATCCATCATGCTGTTCGCCGGGTCGAGCCGCAGCAACCCGAGGCCGACCGGCCCCAGTGCGACGCCGGCGAGAGCGCAGGACAGCGGCTCCGAGACCCATAGCCGCTCGTTCACCACGCCGGAGGTGGCGCCGAACGCGACCAGCAGGCCGAACACGCAGAGCATCAGCAGCCAAGCGTCGTGACCAGTCATGTCATCGCAGCTACCGCCGCATGTCCGGGCCGGGGAGGGCAGGTCAAGTCAGCAGCGCCCTGAACCGGCCGACGCCGTGTCGCGCACCTCGCCAGCCTCCAGCACGCTCTCGACATAGGCCATGCGTACGAAGACCATGGCCGCCGCCATGATCGGCGTGGCCAAAATCAGGCCAAGCGCGCCGAACAAAGTGCCGAGGATGGTCTGCGAGAAGATGGTGAGCGCCGGCGGCAGCGAGACCGTGCGTTTCTGGATCACCGGCGCGATCACGTTGCCTTCGAGCGTCTGCACGGCGACGAACAAGCCCGCCACCCACAAGGCGAGATTGGGCGACTGGCCGAAGGCCACCAGGATCGCCGGGATCGCGCCGGCGAGCGCGCCGATGAACGGGATGAAGTTCAGCAGCCCGGCGAACAGCGCCAGGGTCAGCGCCAGCGGCACCCCGAGCAGAAACAGCCCGGCGCCGATCAGAATGGTGACCACCAGCATGTCGACGAGCTGCCCGACGAACCAGAGCTGCAAGGTGTGGCCGACACCCTCCAGCACCTCGCGCCCCCGCGGCCTCGCTGGCGGGGTCAGCAGGCGCACCGCGCCGCCCACGTAGAGGCCCGGCGAGATGGCGAGGAACAGAGCGGTTGCGATCACCAGCAGCAGGCTACCGCCGATCCCCAATGTCGAACTGGCAAATCCGGTCAGATAGCCGCCCACCCCCCCGAGCGAGCCCGGCCAGGCATCGCGCAACTCTCCCGCAACCCGGGCTCCCCACGCCGTTTGGCCGATCTGTGTCCAAAGCCGCCGCGCCTCGGTCGTGAGCTGGTCGACGAGGTCCGCAGCCTGGCTTGCGATCACCGGCCCGCGCCACCAGCCGAGCAGGACGAGAATGACCAGGATGGTGAGGACGACAGCAAGCAGCGACCAGTTGGCGCCCAATCCGGTCACCTGGCTGAGCCGCTCGCTGGCGAAGCACAGCACGCAGGCGACGAGCACCGCCGCGAACGCTAGCAGCAGCACATCCTTGAGCAGCCAGGCCGCCAGCAGAATTGCGGCGCTGATCGCCGTGGCGCGCAGCGTCCGGTCGATCCTTCGCAGCGGTTCCGGCGCGTCCATGTGACCTAGCCCGCCGTGCCCTCGCCCAGGACGAGCTAGGAGGCCAGCGCCTTTTCGATGTCACTGGTCGAGTGGTTCGTCAGATCCTTGGACAGCGTGCGCACCACGCTTGCCTCGACCATCTTGTGCATCGCGCTGCGGAGCTGGCCCAGGGTCTGCGGGTCCACGATGAGCACGAGCGATTCGAAGTCGCCGCGGTGGTGCATTCTGTAGAGGGACTGCGCCAGCTGCTTGGCGAACGTGGCCTCGTCCGTCTGCTTCGGGGTCTGGTCCTCGGGCCGCGAGCCGGACGGTCCTTCCTCGGCCAGGTCCTTGGGCCCCATTCGGCGTTCCTCACGCAGCGAGACGTCACTGCCCTTGCCGGTGTTGCGAAGCAGGATCGCCTTTCCACCGTCGGCCACGACGACCAGCGCGTTGGTTGGAATATCTTCTGCCACGGCTGTGCCCCCAAAAGCGATTGTGAAGAGAATCCGCGGCTTCGCGACGGCCCCGGACCGGCAGACGGATAAGGGAGCTGGTGCATGACAGTTCCGCTCAGGCCCGCCGGTATCTGGCCTATCGGACCTCAGATGAACAGCCGACGCAACTTCTGGGAGGCCATGTCGAGCAGCGACACGGCGATCACGATAATGATGATCACGGCGCAGGTCTGTTGAAACTGGAAGGCGCGAATGATCTCCCACAACACCTGTCCGATCCCGCCAGCGCCGACCAGGCCGATCACCGAAGCCGATCGGACGTTCGACTCGAAGCGGTAGAGCGAGTAGCTGACCCAAAGCGGCAGCACCTGCGGGATCACGCCATAGGCGATCTCCTCCAGCCCGTGCGCGCCGGTCGCCCGCACGCCTTCGACCGGCCGGTGATCGATCGCCTCGACCGCCTCGGCGAACAGCTTGGCCAGCACGCCCGTGGTGTGAACCCAGAGTGCCAGGACACCGGCGAACGGGCCGAGGCCGACCGCGACGACGAACAACATGGCGAACACCAGCTCGTTTATCGCGCGGAAACGGTCCATCAGCCGTCGCACCGGCTGGTCGAGCCACCAAGGCGCGACGTTGCCGGCGCACAGCAGCCCGCAGGGGATCGCGCAGAGGATCGCCAGGCTGGTGCCCCACAGGGCGATCTGCACGGTCAGCACCATCTCGCGGGCGTAGCTGCGCCACTCGGAGAAATCCGACGGGAAGAAATCCCGAGCCAGGGCGACCATGTTCCCGGAATCGCGCACCAGCTCGCCGGGGCGCATCTCGGCGCCGCGCCAGGCCCAGGCGAGCACGACGGCGGTGGCGATCAGGGCAAGCAGTTGCCCGAGCGCTGCGCCACGCGGCGGTCGCAGGGCGTCGCGAGCGAGCACGGTTGCCCCGATCGCGCGATCACTCCCCGGCATGGCGAAGCCTAACGGGCGCTCGCCTGGGTGGAGGTCAGCTCGCGGTCGAGCTCATTCAGTTGGCGATCGATCTCGCCGAGCCGCTTGTCACGCTGCTCCGGCGACAACTTGGTGTCCTCCTGCACCTGGATCTTTTGCTTGAACAGCGCGACTTGGCGGATCGGCAGCAACTGCGCGTTCGATGACGCGATGAAGCCGCCCCAACCACCCAGTCCGGCCAGCACCGCGCGCTCATGCGCGACATCGGCGTCGGGCCGCTCCCTGCCATAGGTGAGCAGGAAATCGCGGATGCGCTGCTTGGCGGGCTCCGGCAGGTCCTTGCGCCAGACGATCGGATCGGCGGGGATGATCGGCGAGCGCCAGACCTCCTTGATCATCGCCGCGCGCTCCGGCTGCGCCTTGCGGAATTTTGCCAGGTCCTCGGTGTTGTTGGTGGCCACGTCCACCGTCCTGGTGGCGACCGCCATCAGGTTGGTCTCGTGGTTCGAGGTGACCACATTCTTGAAGAAGCGGCGGACGTCGATGCCGTTCTTCGCCCAGAGATAGTAGCTCGGGATGAGGAAGCCGGAGGTGGAGTTCGGATCGCCGTTGCCGAAATCGTAGGTGCCCGACGGCGCGTGCAACAGCTGATCGAGCGACTTGATCGGGCCGTCCTTGTTGACGATCAGCAGGGAATTGTAGCCCGGCGAACCGTCGGCGTAGACTTTCTGGGCGAACACCTCGCCATTGCTTCGGTCCACCGCCTGGATCGCCGAAGCGTTGCCGAACCAGGCGACTTGCACCTTGTTGAACCACATCGCCTCGATCACGCCGGCATAGTCCGTGGCGTAGAAGGCGTTGATCTTCATGCCGGTCTCCTTCGACATGTCCTCGATGAACGGCGCCCATCGCGAGCGCAGGTTCTGCGATCCCTCGGTCGAGATGATCCCGAAATTGATCGACGGGGGCAGGTCGGCGGCGCGGGCCGCCAGCGGCACGGCGAGCAACGCCGCGGCCAAGGCCGCTCGGCGGGTGAGTGCGATCATGGTTGTGTGTCCTTGGGTCTATCTGTGAACAGTGCGGTCACGCCTGCGCCCAGGCCACGGTCAGCGCCGGGCGGGGTGGCGTCATCGTGTCGTTCCGGACGGCGGGGATCGTGGTCTGCGCGCCGTAGATGTCGGCGAGATGCGCTGGCTTGAGCGCGGCGGGAGCGCCGTCGAACACGATCTGGCCTTCGCGCAACGCGACGATGCGATCGCAGTAGCGCACCGCCACCTCGACCTGGTGCAGCGACACCAGCACGCTGATGCCATCCTCCCGATTGAGCGTGCGGAGGACCTCCATCACCCGCCGCGCGCTCTCCTGGTCGAGCGAGGCGACGGGCTCGTCGGCCAGGATCAGCCGCGCCCGCTGCACCAGCGCGCGGGCGATCGCGGCGCGCTGCTGCTGCCCGCCGGAGAGGGTGGAGGCGCGTTGCCACGCGTGCTCGCCGATACCGACCCGGGTCAAGGCGGCCAGCGCCGCCGCGCGTTCCTCGCGGGTGAACAGCCGGGGCAGGCTGCGCCATAGCGGCACCCGCGCTAGGCTGCCGGTCAGCACGTTGGTCATCACCGGCAGCCGATCGACCAGATTGAACTGCTGGAACACGAAGCCGACGCCGGCGCGGGTGCGGCGCAGATCGCGACTGGCCCGGCCACCGGTCTGCACCCGCCGGCCCGCGACGGTCACGCTGCCCGAGCGGGGATCAGCCAGGGTGAGGCCAGCGATGTGGCGCAGCAAGGTGGACTTGCCCGACCCGCTGGCGCCGAGCAGGCCAACCATCTCGCCGGTGTCGATCGTCAGGCGCGGAATGTCCAGCACCCGGCGTCCTCGGAAGCTTCTGGTGATCCGCTCCACCTCGACGGCGGATTCTGGTGCTTTCACGCGTGCCTCGCCGCCGTAGTCATCACGGGTCCGCACAGGTGACCGAAAGCCCAGTCGAGGAACAGTGGAGTTTTAATGACAGCCGCCGATCGGCGCTTTGGCTCGGTCGTGCTATGAGGCGGCGATCACGGCAGGATGACGCGCAATGGCGAAGTACGACTTGGTCGCACTATGGGAGGCGCATTGCCGCTCGGAGTTCGAGACGCGCGATGTTGATGCCACGATGGCGACGATGGTGCGACGACCCTACGTCAACCACATTCCGACCATGACCGGCGGGTTCGGCCATAACGAGCTCAAGCGCTTCTACAAGCACCACTTCGTCGACGCCAACCCGGATGACACGAAGCTCATTCCGGTCAGCCGCACGGTGGGTGAGACCAGCATCGTCGACGAGATGCTGTTCTGCTTCACCCATACGCGCGAGATCGATTGGATGCTGCCGGGCGTGGCGCCGACCGGCCGCCTGGTCGAAGTGCCGCTCGTGGCGATCGTGCAATTCGAGGGCGACAAGGTGGCGCACGAGCACATCTATTGGGACCAGGCGAGCGTGCTGGTGCAGATCGGCCTGCTCGATCCGGCAGGCTTGCCGGTCGCCGGCGCTGCGGCGGCGCGCAAGCTGATGGACCCCAGCCTGCCTTGCAACGAGCTGATGCCGGCCTGGGCGGCTCGCGAAGGCTCGCCCGTCTAGCCTTGGCTCCCGGTCAGCTCAGCCGTACGGCGACGTAGCGACCGGGCGCGTCCTCGACCGTGTTCAGCCTGGCGTCACCTGGATGGCGCGCGGGAACCTGATGATCGTCGAGCGCGGCAACCCAGCGCTGCCAGTCCGGCCACCAGGAGCCCGCCATCTCGGTGGCGCCCTCGAACCAGCTTTTCGGGTCGGGCGGCAGGTCGGTGTTGATCCAGTGACCATACTTGCCGCTGTCGGGTGGGTTGACCACGCCGGCGATGTGGCCTGAGGCGGCCAGCACGAAGCGTTTCTGCTTGCCACCCAGCAACTGCGTTCCGCGATAGGTCGACTTCCACGGCGCGATATGGTCCTCGCGCGTGGAGATGAAGTAGCTCGGAACCTCGACCTTGCCGAGGTCGATCGGCACGCCGGCCAACGTGATACCGCCTGGCGTGGCAAGCAGATTCTCCTGATACATCTTGCGCAGGTAGAAACTGTGCATGCGTGCCGGCATGCGGGTGGCATCGCTGTTCCAGTAGAGCAGATCGAACGGGAACGGCTCGTTGCCGAGCAGGTAGTTGTTCACCACGAACGACCAGATCAGGTCATTGGCGCGCAGCATGTTGAACGTCGTCGCCATCTCGCTGCCTTCGAGATAGCCGCGCTGGTTCATCTTCTCCTCCAGCGACTTGAGCTGCTCCTCGTCGATGAACACGCCGAGTTCGCCTGCCTCGCGGAAATCGGTCATCGTGACGAAGAACGTCGCCGACTTGATCCGATCGTCACGCTTCTCCGCCATGTAGGCGAGCGTGCTGGCCAGCAGAGTGCCGCCCAGGCAATAGCCGATCGCGTTCACCTCGCGCTCGCCGGTCGCCTTTTCGATGGCGTCCAGCGCGGCGAGGTATCCGTCGGTCATGTAGTCGTCGAAACTTTTCTCGGCGAGCTGCTCGTCCGGGTTGACCCAGCTGATGACGAACACCGTGTGGCCTTGTGCCACGGCCCATTTGACGAAGCTGTTTCGTGGCCGCAGGTCGAGGATGTAGAACTTGTTGATCCAGGGCGGGCCAATCAGCAGCGGTCGCTTCAGCACCTTCTCGGTGGTCGGCGTGTATTGGAGGAGCTGCATCAGCTCGTTCTCGTAGACGACCTTGCCCGGCGTGATCGCGATGTTCTCGCCAAGCTTGAACGCGTCCATGTCGGTCATCTTGATGCGCAGCTGACCCTTGCCGCGCTCCAGATCGCCCAACAGGTTGTTGAGGCCCTTCAACAGGTTCTCGCCGCCGGTCTCGGCGGTCTTGCGCAACACCTCGGGGTTGGTGAACAGGAAGTTGCTCGGGCTCATCGCGTCGACGAACTGGCGCGAGTAGAAGTCGACCTTCTGGGCGGTCTTCGGGTCGAGCCCGTCGACACGCGTCACCACCTCCTGCACGTAGCGAGCCGAGAGCAGGTAGGATTGGCGGATGAAGTCGAACACCTCGTGGTCACGCCAGGCGTCGTCACGAAAGCGCCGGTCGCTGGCGGGGGTGTCGATCACCGATTTCGAGTCGATGCCCATCATCCGCCGCGCGGTGTTCTGCCAAAGCGTGAGATAGTCCTGCCAGAAGCCGATCTGCGCCTGCACGAGACCGGCGGGGTTGGCCATCAGCTTGGCCGTCATCTCGAGAAAGGCGTTGCCGATGTTGAACGGGTCGGGGCTGGTCTGCCCGACCGACTGGCGCTTGAGCCACTCGTTGACGATGCGCTGCGAGCGCTCGGCGACATCGGCCATCGAACGGCTGACGACCTTCGGGTCCGGCAGTTGAAACGCGGGTGTCGCAGGCTTTTCCAGTTCGCTCATCGGACATCCTTTCCGTGCGCGTCACCGCAAGCTAAACCTGTGGGTGAGGGCGCGACGGCTTCGACCTATGCCATGCGGTGGCGGGGCGCAACTCTCGGCAAGCGGAATGAGGTATGGTGATTCGGCGACACGAATTGAAGGAGGCCGGTCGGGCATCGTTGTCGTGCGGCGCAGTGCACGCATTGCGTGTGCAACCGCTTTCGAACTGTACACAGGCCCGCCTGGCGAACGCGGTAGCCATGGCACTGACGCTCGCCGGCTGCTCGTCAACGCCGGACTCGATCAATCCGGTGGTGTGGTGGCACCAGCTGCAGGGCGGCGCTATCGCCGAGCAGCGTCCGCCGCCACCGGGCGCCGATCAGCCCTATCCCAACCTCGCCAGCGTCCCCGACCGGCCCGCTTCGCCGGACATGAAGCTGCATCAGCAGATCGCCGCGGCGTTGGTTGCGGATCGCGCCAACGCGCAGCGCGAGGCCGCGTCGGCGCCGCTGGCGGACCCGTCCTCGCCGACGGCCTCTCCGGCGCTGTTCGGGCGCGGCACGATCCCGCCGGCGCCGCCGCCCGGCCAGTCCGACGCGCCCAGCGCCTCGCTGCAAGCGGCGACCGCCCCGCCGGCACCGGCTGCTCCGCCAGCCTCTGCCCCGGCCGCCGAGACTGCGCCGCAGCGCGCGCCCGTCGGGGCAGTGCAGACAACCCCTCGCGCAGCCGCTTCGGAGGGCGACGCGGCGACCGCGCTGCCGTCGCTGTCCGCGGCCCCGCCGGGGCGGCCCAGCATCCCCGGGGTCGACACGGCGGCCGCTGCGCCGCCAGCGCCGCCACGCGCAGCCGCCGTCGCGCCGAGCGCGGTCGCGGCGCCGAAGCAGGTGGGCGCGGCGGTGCCGATCGCCTTCGCCCCTGGATCATCGACCTTGCCGACCGACTCGGTCACCGCATTGCGGCTTCTTGCGTCACGGCGGCAACGCGCAACGGTGATGGTGAGCGGTTTCGGTGAGGCGGTTTCGTCCGATCCGCAGGCGCAGTCCGACGCCCTCACATTGGCGCTCAGCCGGGCTCAGGTGATGGCGGCGGCGCTGGCAGCCGCCGGAGTGCCCGCCGCCTCGGTACGGGTCGATGCGCAAGCGGCCGGTCGCGGCGGCGCTGCGCGTCTGGTAGAATAGGGGTCTGTCCGCGAAAGACTCCGATGTCAGACGATTTTCACCGCATCCGCCGCCTGCCCCCCTATGTGTTCGCCGAGGTGAACTCGGCCAAGGCCCGTGCGCGCGGGCTCGGGGAAGACGTGATCGATCTTGGCATGGGCAACCCCGACAGCCCGACGCCGCCGCATATTGTTGCCAAGCTGGTCGAGGCGGTGCAGGACCCGCGAACCCACCGCTACTCCGTCAGCAAGGGCATCCCCGGCCTGCTCCGGGCCCTGGCCGGCTATTACGCCCGCCGCTTCGACGTGAGGCTGGACCCGGAAACCGAGGTGATCGCCACCCTCGGCTCGAAGGAAGGGCTGGCCAACCTCGCGGCGGCGATCACCAGCCCGGGCGACACCATCCTGGTGCCGAACCCCTCCTACCCGATCCACCAGTTCGGCTTCATCATCGCGGGCGCCTCGGTGCGCAGCGTGCCCGCCACCCCGGATGACGACATGCTGCGCGCGCTTGACCGCGCGGTGCGCCATTCGGTGCCCAAGCCGACCGCGCTGATCGTCAATTTCCCGTCCAACCCGACGGCCTATCTCGCGGACCTCGACTTCTACCGCGAGATCGTCGACTTCGCCCGCCGCCATGAGCTCTGGATCTTGTCCGACCTCGCCTATGCCGAGATCTATTTCGGCGATCAGCCGCCGCCCTCGCTGCTGCAGGTGCCCGGCGCCAAGGACATCGCCGTCGAGTTCACCAGCTTGTCGAAAACCTACTCGATGCCGGGGTGGCGAGTCGGCTTCGCCGCCGGCAATCCGCGCCTGATCAACGCGCTCACCCGCATGAAGTCGTATCTCGACTACGGTGCGTTCACGCCGATCCAGGTTGCGGCCGTCGCCGCGCTGAACGGACCGCAGGATTGCGTGCAGCAGATGCGCGAGCTGTATCGCGAGCGCCGCGACGTGCTGATCCGCGGCCTGCAATCGGCGGGCTGGGAAGTGCCGAGCCCGGAGGGGTCGATGTTCGCCTGGGCGCCGGTGCCGCCGCGTTACGCTCATCTTGGCAGCGTCGAGTTCAGCAAGCTGCTGCTGGCCCGGGCCAAGGTGGCGGTGGCGCCCGGCATCGGCTTCGGCGAACACGGCGAGGGGTTCGTGCGGATCGCGCTGGTCGAGAACACGCACCGGCTGCGTCAGGCGGTGCGTAGCATCCGTGCCTTCCTGCAGGCCGATAACGGGTCGCCGGCCGAGCCGGTGCTGAGCGCCGCCTCGGCATGATCCGTCCGCTCTCGGTCGCGGTGGCCGGCCTCGGCACGGTCGGCACCGGCGTGTTGACGGTATTGCGCGACAATGCCGAGCTGGTCGCGGCGCGGGCCGGGCGGCCGATCGCGGTGACCGCGGTCTCCGCCCGTGACCGCACGCGCGATCGCGGCGTGCCGGTGGGCGGGTTGCGCTGGTACGACGATCCGGTGGCGCTCGCCGCCGATCCCGCGGTCGACGTCGTGGTCGAGGTGATCGGCGGCTCCGAAGGACCCTCGCGCGCGCTGGTGCAGGCCGCGCTCGAAGCCGGCAAGCCGGTGGTCACGGCCAACAAGGCGCTGCTGGCGGTACACGGGGCGGAGCTCGCCGCCACCGCCGAGCGCGTCGGCGTGACGCTCGCGTTCGAGGCGGCGGTCGCTGGCGGCATCCCGGCGATCAAGGCGCTACGCGAGGGGCTGGCCGCGAACCGGATCGCCCGCATCGCCGGCATCCTCAACGGCACCTGCAACTACATCCTCACCGTGATGCGCGAGCGCGGGCGCGAGTTCGCCGAAGTGCTCGCCGAGGCGCAGAAGCTGGGCTACGCGGAGGCCGACCCGTCATTCGACGTCGACGGCATCGACGCGGCGCACAAGCTGGCGATCCTGGCCGCGCTCGCGTTCGGCAGGCCGGTCGAATTCGACGCGGTGCATGTCGAGGGCATCCGCCGCGTCTCGGCGCTCGACATCGCCTTTGCCGGCGAGCTCGGCTATCGCATCAAGCTGCTCGGCATCGCCCGCCAGACCGAGGGCGGGATAGAGGCGCGCGTGCATCCCTGCATGGTGCCGCAAGCCTCGCCGATCGCGCGGGTCGATGGCGTGTTCAACGCGGTCGTCGCCGAGGGCGATTTCGTCGGCCGGGTGATGCTGGAGGGTCGCGGCGCCGGCGCCGGGCCAACCGCCTCCGCCGTCGTCGCCGACCTGATCGACATCGCGCGCGATCGCACCACGCCGGTCTGGGGTGCCGCGTCCGGTGCCCTGTCCGATGCGCCTTCCGTGCCGATGGCGGCGCACGTGGGGGCCTATTACCTGCGGCTGATGGTGGTCGATCGCCCCGGCGTTATCGCCGACGTCACCGCGGTGCTGCGCGATATCGGCGTCTCGCTCGAATCGATGTTGCAGCGCGGCCGCAGTCCGGGCGAGGCGGTGCCCGTCGTGCTGGTCACGCACGAAACCAACGAGGCCGCGATGCGGGCGGCGCTCGATCGTATCGCGGCACTCGACGCGGTGCTCGAAACGCCGACCCTGATCCGCATCGAGCCGGCCTGAGCAAACCCCGGAGGATGAGCCACATGGCTGAGAGCGGAGCCCGCAACACGGGAGTGCTGCACACCGATCGCAACCTGGCACTTGAGTTGGTGCGGGTGACCGAGGCGGCCGCGCTCGCCGCTTCCCGCTGGATCGGCCGCGGGCAGAAGAACGACGCCGACGGCGCCGCCGTGGAAGCGATGCGTCGCGCGTTCGATCAGGTCGCGATCGACGGCACGGTGGTGATCGGCGAAGGCGAGATGGACGAAGCGCCGATGCTATTCATCGGCGAGAAGGTGGGGCAGGGCGGTCCGGCGATGGACATCGCGGTCGATCCGCTGGAGGGCACGACGATCACCGCCAAGGGCGGGCCGAACGCGCTGGCGACGGTGGCGCTGGCCGAGCACGGCAACTTCCTGCACGCGCCCGACATCTACATGGACAAGATCGCGGTCGGCGGCGGGCTGCCGGATGGCGTGGTCGATCTCGACGCGACACCCGAGGCTAATCTGCGCAACCTCGCGCAAGCCCGCGGCTGCGATATCGACGACCTCGTGGTCTGCATCCTCGATCGCGATCGGCACAAGGAGATCATCGCCAAGTGTCGTGAGGCGGGTGCGCGCATCATGCTGATCGGCGACGGCGACGTTGCCGGCGTGATCGCGACCGCGATGCCGCAGAGTGGCGTCGATCTCTATCTCGGCTCGGGCGGCGCGCCGGAGGGTGTGCTCGCCGCCGCCGCGCTGCGGTGTATCGGCGGACAGATGCAAGGTCGGCTGATGTATGAGGACGACGCGCAGGTCGAGCGCGCGCGCGGCATGGGGATCGGTGACCCGAAGCGCAAATACGCGGTCGACGAGATGGCCAAGGGCGACGTGATGTTTGCCGCCACCGGCGTCACCGGCGGCTCGATCCTGAACGGCGTGCGCCGCTCCGGTCGGGGCGCGATCACCCATTCGATGGTGATGCGCAGCAAGTCGGGCACCGTCCGCTATGTCGAGGCGCATCACAATTTCGACCGGAAGACTTGGTCGCCCTCCTCCTGATGGACGGGATGGTGGTCGCTTCCGCGCTCGGCGTCGAGCGCAGCCTCAGCGGTCGCCGCTGGCTCTGGCGCGAGGGCGAGCCGCGCATCGGCATGGGCATCGCCCAGCGTCACGGTGTGCCCGAGATCATGGGACGGCTGCTCGCCGCGCGCGGAGTCGGCATCGAGGAGGCGGCGCACTTCCTGCAACCCACCTTGCGCGCGCTGCTGCCGGACCCGTCCGTGCTCGCCGACATGGATGCCGCCGCCGAGCGTCTGGCGCGCGCCGCGATCCAGGGCGAGACGGTGGCGGTGTTCGGCGACTACGACGTGGACGGGGCGTGCAGCGCCGCGCTGATGGTCACCCTGCTGCGGGAGCTCGGCTGCCCGGCGTTGCCCTACGTGCCCGACCGGCTCGCGGAGGGCTATGGGCCGAACGGGCCGGCGCTGCGCGCGCTGGTCACGCGCGGTGCCAGCCTGGTGGTGTGCGTCGACTGCGGCACGGGCGCGGCGGAGGCGCTGCGCGCCATCCACAATCAGGCCGACGTGGTGGTGCTCGATCACCACAAAGCTGAGGGACCGCCGCCGCACGTGGTGGCAACGGTCAATCCGAACCGGCTCGATTGCGGCTCCGGCCTGACCTCGCTATGCGCCGCGTCGGTGGCGTTCCTGACCGCGGTCGCGACGGTGCGGGCGCTGCGCCGGACGGGGTTCTTCCAGGGCCGAGCGGAACCCGACCTGCTGGGGCTGCTCGACCTGGTGGCGCTGGCGACCGTGTGCGACGTGATGCCGCTGACCGGGCTCAACCGGGCGCTGGTTTGCCAGGGGTTGAAAGTGATGGGCCGGCGCGCCCGGCCAGGCATCGCGGCGCTGCTCGAGGTGGCGCAGATGCACGACCAGCCGACCGCCTTCACCTGCGGCTTCGGTCTCGGGCCACGCATCAATGCCGCCGGCCGCATCAGCGAGGCCGATCTGGGGTTGCGGCTGCTGCTGTGCGACGACCCGGTGGAAGCGCGCGCGCTGGCGGAGACACTCGACTCGATCAACCGGCAGCGCCAGGAGGTCGAAGCCGGCATGCTGGAACAGGCGATGCGCGCCGCCGGCGAGCAGGCCGAAGCCGGGCACGCCGCGCTGCTGGTGGCCGGCGAGAATTGGCACCCCGGCGTGGTCGGCATCGTCGCCGGTCGGATCAAGGAGCGCTTCAATCGCCCGACCTGCGTCGCGGCGGTGGCCGATGGCCTCGCCCGGGGCTCGGGCCGCTCGGTTGCCGGCATCGACCTCGGCGCGGCGGTGATCGCCGCCCGCCAGGCCGGCATTCTGGTGACCGGCGGCGGTCATCCCATGGCGGCAGGCTTTTCCCTGGAGGCCGATCGCATGAGCGACTTCCACGCTTTCCTCGTCGAACGGCTCGCCGCCGCCGCCGCCCTGCCGTCCGCTGCCGATCTCTCCGTTGAAGGGGCCCTCGCGGTGCCGGGTGCGACCGTGGAACTCGCCCAGCATGTCGGCCGGCTGGCGCCGTTCGGCAACGGCAACGAGGAGCCGGTGTTCGTGCTGCAACGGGCGCGGGTGGTGCGGGCGGATCGGGTCGGTCGCGAGCAAACGGTGATCCGCGCCTTTGTCGAGGGCGAGGGGGGTGGTGCGCGGATCAAGGCGATGCTGTTTCGCGCCCGCGAGGGAGCGCTCGCTGACGCGCTGCTGAACGCGGGGACGGCGTTGCACCTTGCCGGGCACCTGCGGGCGGAGACGTGGAACGGCACGATCAGTGCGTCGCTGGTGATCTGCGATGCCGTGTCGGCTTGACCCCTGTCCGACCCTCCGCTACCCACCCCCCGGTCCTGTCCCGTTCGTCTAGAGGCCCAGGACACCAGCCTTTCACGTTGGTAACACGGGTTCGAATCCCGTACGGGACGCCAGCTGGCGAAGTATCGGACCCGAGCCTCTCAGGTGAAGTCCTGAGCCTCGCGCTTGCGCACCAATTGCGACAGCGCCACCGCGATGACCAGCGCGCCGCCATAGAACAGGTTCTGCACGTAGGTCTGGATGCCCAATATGGTCAGGCCGGTGATGCCGATGACGAGAAAATACACGGCGATCAGCGATCCCCAGGCGTTGAACCGGCCGGGGGAGATGCTGGTTGCGCCGAGGAACGCCGCCGCGAATCCAGGCAGCATGAAGGTCAGGCCGGAGAGCGGGTCCGCGGCGCCGATCGTTCCGGCGTAGAGGATGCCGGCCGCGGCGGCGATGACGCCGGATGCGATCAGGCTGAACAGCCGCACCCGATCGACCCGGATGCCCGACAGGCGCGCCACTTCCCGGCCGCGGCCGACGAACAGCAACCGCCGGCCAGGTGTTGTGTACTCGAAGAAGTATGAAAGCGCCGCGCATAGCAACAGGGCGTAGTAGAAAGCCAGCGGCACGCCACAAATCCGGCGCACCACGACATACTCGACCAGCACGTCATCGAGCCCGCTGATCGTCATCGAGCCGCTGATCCACAGCACGATGCCATTTATGAACGTCCCGGTTCCCAGCGTGACGATCAGCGAAGGGATGCGGAAGTACAGGATGAAGAACGCATTGATCACGCCGGTGAGGGCGCCGGCCGCGAGCGCGATCGCCATTGCCAGATAGAGGCTGACGCCCATCTGCGCGTTTAGCACCGCGAGCAACATGGCCGACAGCGTCAGCATGCTGGCGATGGAGAGATCGAAATCGCCGGCGGTGAGCGGGATGATCAGGCCCATGGTCAACACCACCAGCACGGCCTGTGAGCCGAGCATGGTGGAGATGTTGCCCCATGAGAGGAATGCCTCGGGCCGCAATGCGCCGAACACCGCGGCAAGCGCGAGCAAGGCCGCGACCAACGCGTAGGCTTCGGCCAACCGCAGCCAACTGAACCGGCGATGGGCTTTGGCGGGACCGATTTCGCTCGCCGCTGCCTGTTTCGTCATGACGCCAAGGCATCCTCGTGTTCCATCGTGGCCGAGGTGATGCCCGCGCTCGAGCTGCGCAGGCATTGCTCGGCGATCCGGCTCTTGCTGATCTCGCCGCCTACCAGCTCGCCGACGATCCGGCCGCGACCGAAGATGAGAACCCGGTCGCAAATCTGGCTGAGCTGCTCGTAATCCGTGCTGGCGATGAGCACCGCCGTGCCCTGCCGGGCGGCGTCGCTCAGCGCGCTGAACAGATGCTGCCGCGCGCCCACATCGACACCCTGGGTCGGCTCGTCGAGCATCAGCAGTCTGGGTTTGGTCTGCAACCATTTGGCCATCAGCACCTTCTGCTGATTGCCGCCCGACAGCGCAGCAAGGTTCATCTCCGGCCGGTTCGGCCGCACGTCGTACGTCTTGCCGAGCCGCATCGCGCGACCGAAGATCGCCTGCCAGTCCAACAGCAGATGATGGAAGAACTTGTTCAACACCGGCAGCGAGATGTTGTCGGCGACGGATAATCCGCCGACGCCGGCGGCGCCTAGTCGATCCGAGGGGAGCAGGGCGATGCCGGCCGCGATCGACACCGAAGGCGACATCCGCGCCAGCGCGAACGAGCGGCCGCCGATGCTCAAAGTGCCACCGGTGGCCGCTCGGGCGCCGTGTATCAGGTACGGCAGGTCGTCGAAGCCGGAGCCAATCAGTCCGGTCAGCCCAAGCACCTCACCGCGTCGGACGTTGACCGAGACGTCCTCCAGCACGCCGCCGCTGACCTGCCGGGCCGACGCCGCGACTTCGGCCTCGCCTAGGTCGCGATGGTGAGCGCCGAACAGGTCGACTCGCCGGCCGACAATCAGCTCGACGAACTCGGCATGCGTCGTGTCGCGCGTGACCACCGTCCCGGCGAGCTGGCCATCGCGCAGCACCGTCGCGCGGTCGGTGATCTCCATGATCTCGTCGATGTCGTGCGAGACGAAAACAACCGCCGCACCTTCGGTGACGATGGATCGCACCAGCGAGAACAACTGGTCCACGCCGACCTTCGGCAGAAAGGGCGTCGGTTCGTCCAGCACCAGCACCCCGCTTTGCCCGCCGGTCGCCGCGCGGACCTCCTCGAATGCGCGGACGATCGCGACCAGCGCGCGCTCCACTTGCGGCAGATCGGCGATCCGCGCCTGTGTATCGATCGTCAGACCGAAGCGCGCGAACGTCTCGGTGGCGCGTTGGCGTTCGCGACGCCAGTCCACATACCAGCTCGTCTCGGTCGCGATGGCGCCGATGCGCAGGTTCTCCAGCACGGTCAGCGACGGCACCAGCCCGAGATGTTGGTGCACGAAGGCGAGCCCCAGGCGCCGCCCGACCGTGGCTGGGATCGGCAACGGCACGCCCTCGCCGTTCATCACCAGCTCCGCACCGGGCTCAGGCGTGTGATAGCCGGACAGGACCTTGATCAAGGTCGACTTGCCCGATCCGTTCTGCCCAAGCAGGCCGTGGACCTCGCCCGGCAGGATTTCGAGCGCAACATCGTCAAGCGCCAGGGCGCCGCCAAAGCGCTTCGACAGATGGCGGATCGACAGGGCCGACGGGTCGCCCGGTTTTCGGCGGTAGGGCGCCCCGCCGCTCACTTCAACTCCCAGAGCTTGTCGTAGCCCGCGACGTGCTGGTCGCCGTAGCCCTTGTCGTAGCCGGCGGGCGTGCCGGCGCTCGCGGCGTTTGAAGAGTCGAAGATGTAGAAAGGCACATAGAGCGTGGTGTAGGTCGGCAGACCACACATCTTGCGCATGTAGCCGTCCAGGATCGACCGTGCGATCCAGCCAAGACTCTCGCCGATGTCCATCTCGACAGTGCCCTTCTGCACCGCGTCGATGACGAAGGGCGTGCCGTTGAACGTCGCGATCTTCACGCTCGCGCGGCGGCCGGTGATGGTGATCGCCGGGATGACGAACTGCGACATGCTGTCATAGATCGGGATGACGTAGTTGATCGTCGGATCGGCAATCAGCGCGGATTGCACGCTCGGCTGGATCTTGGTCGACCATTCGGGCACCGGCGCGTTGACATAGGTTGTCTTGCAGCCTGGACCGCACATCTTGGCCAGCGTGTCCTTGATCCCTTTGACGAACGGCGCGGTCGGGATGATCTCGTCGGAGCCGACGATCACCGCGTTCACGTGGCCCTTGGTCTTCAGCGTCACCCAGGCCGCGAGCAGCGCGCCCACTTCGTGATAGGGCACCGCCAACGACAGATCGACCGCCGGATCCGGAGTCTGATTGGTGTCGTAGAGATGCGAGGTGAACACCTCGATCCCGGCCTTTTTCGCCGCCGCGATCTGCGGGCCGAGCACTTCCGGGTTGACGCCGCCGAGCAGATCGACCGCATCGAACTTGTTGTTGATGGCGAAATTCATGCCCTGCACCCATTGCGTGGGCCGCGCCTGGTTCTCCCATTCGGTCACCTCGAAGCCGATCCGCTTCGCCGTGGCGGTCATCGCCGACGCGATGTTCTTGGTGAACGGGTTGGCCGACGAGACCGGCATGGTGAGGATCTTCTTCCCCTTCATGCACTTGGCGGCGTCGAACGGCGGTCCCGGCGGTGTGAAGCTCGGCAGCTTGGTGTGCGGCTCGATGAGCGCTTGCGCGGCGGCCAGGTCAGGCGTCGCCGCGTGCGCGACCGACACGCCAGCAGCCACGGCCACGAGGCAAACGGCACCCAGCAGCGGCCGCATCAGTTTGGACAGGGTCGGGATCATCGGATTCCTCGGGAAAGTGATGGACGACGCTCCGGCTGTGTCGGGATCGAGCGTTCCTATCCTTGCAGGCACCCGGCCACGCTCTCCGCCGTCGCCAGCAACGACTGATCGCTGAATCGTGGCCCGGTCAGGGTTACACCGACCGGGAGGCCGTGTGGACCGCGACGGGAGGGCACGTTGACGCAGGGCACATGCAGCAACGTCCACATCTGGTTGAACACGGGGTTGCCGGGATTGCGGCCCGCGGGCGCCTCGCCAACCGCGCTCGGGGTCAGCACGGCGGTGAAGCCCTTTGCAATCGTATCGAATTCGGCGCGGCAGCGCGCCGCGACATCGTAGGCATCGCGCAGCATCTCGTGGGTGAAGCCGTCGCGGTTCTCGACGCGATGGCGGAAGTCGTCGTGAACCGCGTCGCCGAACGTTCGGATCAGGCTGAGGAACGCGGCCCGTCCTTCGCTGTGCAGGATGGTTCGATGCACGCGTGTCGGCATGTCACGAAACGAAGCGGGCAAGTCCAACGGCACCAGGTCTGCCCCGGCAGCGGCCAGACGGTCCGCCGCTTCGGTGAAGGCGTCGCGCGTGGCGGGCTCGGCGAGATCCCAGATCGGTGAGCGGCAGAGACCGATCCGTGCGTCGCGCAACGACACCGGAGGCACTGCCGCGCCCAATCCGAACAGCTCGGCAAGCAGGCGCAGATCGGCCACGCTGCGCCCGTACCAGCCGATCGTATCGAGGGTGAGCGAATACAGCTTCGCTCCCTCGCGGCTCACCAGGCCCCAGGTCGGCTTGAGCGCGAACACGCCGCAGAACGAGGCGGGACGGATCAGCGAACCACCGGTCTGCGTGCCGAGCGCCAACGGCACGTGCTCGTCGGCCACCGCGGCGGCGGAACCGGACGACGAGCCGCCCGACGTGCGCGACAGGTCGTGCGGGTTGCCGGTCGCCGCCCAGCGGCCTGCGGCGGCGAACTCCGTCGTGTCGGTCTTGCCGAGGATCAGCGCCCCGGCAGCCCGCAACGTCGCGACACAGGCGGCGTCGGCGCCTGGACGGTGCCCCTGATAATGCGGCGAGTTATGGCAGGTCGGCATGTCCGCCGTGTCAATCACGTCCTTGATGCCGATCGGAATGCCATGCAGCGGTCCGCGTCGCGGCACCTTGTCCAGCTCGCGCGCCTGTCGCAGCACCGCAGCGGGGTCGACGAACGCCCAGGCCCGCACCGCCGGATCGCGCGCGGCAACCCGATCGAGGCAGTCGCGCGCCAATGCTTCCACTTTGAGCGCCCCGCTTGCGATCATCGCGGACGCCGCCGATGCCGTGAGGCGATGCGGCGGCACCATTGCCGAGGCGGTCACGCCGCCGCCCGGACGTGACTGCGGCTCTGCATCAATGGCTGGATACGCTGCCCGAACTGATCCATGCCCACGACGAAATCGTCGAATGTCAGCATCAGGCCCTTGGTGCCCGGCACGGAGGCCGCCTCGTCCAGCATCCGCGCGACATCCGCATAGCTTCCCACCAGCGTGCCCATGTTGAAGTTGACCGCCGAGGCGGACCGCGCCATCCAGCGCGCCGTCGAATTGGCGTCCGCCTTCACATCGGCATCGGCCTGGATGCCGAGATAGGCGAGCGCCTCGGTATCGGCACCCTCCACGTAGCACTTCCACTTGGCGAACGCGGCGTCCTCCGTCTCATCGGCAATCACCATGAACAAGGGGTAGCTGCCGACAACGCGCCCTGATCGCGCAGCGGCCGCCAGCAGCCGTTCGTTCGTCGGAGCATAGGCCGCCGGCGTGTTGAGCCCGGATGCGACGCAGAAATTGTAATCGACGAATTCGGCGGCGAACTCCATGCCGCGCGGGCTCTGGCCGGCGCAGACCAGCGGCACATGCCCGGAAGGCGGCGGGCTGAGCCGGCAGTCCTTCATCGTGTAGAACTCGCCCTTGAAGTCGGACCGACCCGTCGACCAGAGCTCGCGGATGATCTTGGTGTATTCGGTGAGCATGTCGTAGCGGCGATCGTAGTGATCGTCGCCCGGCCACAAGCCCATCTGGTCGTACTCGGTCTTCGCCCATCCGGTGATCAGATTGATGCCAAAACGCCCCGGCGCGATCGAATCGATCGTGCTTGCCATCCGCGCCACGATCGCCGGCGGCAAAGTCAGCGTCGCAGCCGTCGCGTAGAGCCTTATGCGCGACGTGACCGACGCGAGCCCCGCCATCAACGTGAAAGATTCGAGGTTGTGGTCCCAGAACTCGGACGCACCACCAAAGCCGCGCAGCTTGATCATCGACAGCGCGAAGTCCATCCCGTAGCCCTCGGCCTTCTGCACGACGGTCCGGTTGAGGTCGAAGCTTGGCTTGTATTGCGGCGACGTGGTCGAGATCAGCCAGCCATTGTTGCCGATGGGAATGAAAACGCCAATATCCATTGCGCAAACCCTCGCTGTTCCGACTCAGAGCGCCGGCCTGCTACGAATCTCGTCGTCAATCCGGCGCGGAATGAGCCGTCCGTCAGACCTTTCAGCGTGGAAGGCGCCGTTCTCCACCACCACCTTGCCGCGCAGGATCGTCACGCTCGGCCAGGCGGCCACGTCCCACCCCTCCCAAGGCGAGTAGTCGGTCTCATGCAGGTTCTCCTTGCGTATCGGCCCAGCGCCGCGCGGATCGAGCAGCACGATGTCGGCATCCGAGCCGACCGCGAGGATGCCTTTGCGTGGGTAGAGGCCCATAATGCGCGCGGCGTTGGTCGAGACCAGGTTGACGAATTCCTGCAAGCTGAAACCGCGCTCGCGCACCATCTGCGTGTACATCAGAGCCACGCGCGGCTCGACACCGGCATTGCCGCCCGTGGTGTCGTCGATGCGCTTGCCTTGGAGCTTCACCTCGAGCGGACAGCAGACTTCATCAGTGGCGACGCACTGGATCGGCCCCTGTCGCATGGCGCGCCATAGCGCTTTCTGGTCCTCGGGGAATTTGAGCGACGGGTAGGTGTGATAGATCTGCCCGTTCGGCCGCTTGTAGTCCTCGGCGTTGTACAGCAGGTATTGGTGCAAGGTCTCGCCGTAGACCGGAAACCCGCGAGAACGCGCCGCTTCCATCGCGGCGACGCCGGTCGCCGCCGACGTGTGGACCATGTACATCGCCGCGCCCTCGACGCTCTCGGCGAGCTTGATCACCCGGTTGAACGCGAGGTCCTCGGAGAGCGTGGTGTGCACCGCCGCCAGGTTCTCGAACCCCATGCGGTCCTCGCGCAGCAACTTCTCGTACATGTGCATCACGAGATCATTGTCCTCGGCGTGGATGCAGGTGAGCCCGCCGGCCCCGGCGACCGCTTGCACCACTTCCCAGATATCGCCGAACGGGACCATATGGACCATTCGCTGCGGCGTGATGTCGGTGGTGAACATCTTCACCGTGGCGAAACCGTCCTGCACGGCTTCCTTGATTTCGCCAAGCTTCGACTGGCTGATGCGGTCGAACAGCATCAAATGAAACCCGTAGTCGCAGTAGCAGTTGGCGGCCCATTCCTGCCGACGCCGCTCGATCGACTCCTCGATCGTCGCCTCCGCCGGAACTTGCGCGAAATCGAGCAGCGTCGTCGTGCCCCCGAACAGGGCGGCCTTGCTCACTTGCGACGGTCCGGCGGTGATCACCTCCGGAACGCCCGGCATCACCATGCTCATGCTGCAATGGATATGCGGATCGATGCCGCCGGGAATGACGATCTGCCCGGTCGCCTCGACGATGCGCTCCGCACCCATCGCCCCGAGGCTGCCCGGCGCGCCGATCGCCACGATCTTGCCGCTCGCCGCCGCGATGTCGACGTTCTCCACGCTGCCTGGCAGCACGCACGTACCGCCGGTCACCACCAGATCGAACATGTCGGCTCCCTTCTGTTCAGCTGCCCTCACCTTGGCGGGGTGGGTGGACGGCCCGCCAGTGACGCGCGATGTCCACGCGACGGCAGACCCATACGTCGTCATGTGCGCGTACATGATCCAGGAAACGCGCCAGCCCGCGCGCCCGCGCCGGGTGCCCAAGCAGGCGCGCGTGCATGCCGACCGACATCATCTTCGGCGTGCGGACCCCTTCTTCGTACAACTGGTCGAACGCGTCGGAGAGAAAGGCGCAGAAATCGCCGGCGGTGCCGATGTTGCCGCGATGGAACTTCACATCGTTGGTGGATAGCGAATAGGGCACGACCAGGTGCGGCTGTCCCGCCACCGTCACGTAGTAAGGCAGCTCGTCATTGTAGGTGTCGCTGTCGTAGAGAAAGCCGCCATGCTCGTGAACCAGCCGGCGGGTGTTCACGCTGGGACCATAGCGACAATACCAGCCGGCCGGCGGCGCGCCCATGGTTCGGATCAGGCTCTCGACCGCTTGCGCGATCTGGCGCCGCTCCTCGTCCTCCCGCAGGCGATAGTGCTCCACCCACCGCCAGCCGTGACAGCAGATATCGTGCCCCGCCTGCCTGAGAGCCGCCGCGATGTCTGGCAGCCGTTCGAGCACCATCGCGCAGGCGAAGCCGGTGAGCGGCAATTGTCGGCTGGCAAACAGGTCGAGAATGCGCCAGATGCCGACACGGCTGCCATATTCGAACATCGATTCGGCGGCCAGGTCGCGCTCTCCGCGTGGTACCGGACTGTCGCCCATCTCGGTGAGCGAAGCCTCCGAGAACCCATCGCCATTGTCGAGCGTGTATTCGGAGCCTTCCTCGATGTTCAGCACGAAGTTCAGCGCCAACCGCGCACCACCCGGCCATTTCGGGTCGGGCGGGTTACGGCCGTAACCGATCAGGTCACGGACTCCGTTCACCGGATACATCGTAGAAACCTTTCACGACCCTGCGGTCCGCACGCACGCGTTCCGGTCCTGGCCACCTCTCCTGGTGGGAAGCAAGGGCAATGCCAGCGTAGGTGATCGCTCTCGAGCCGCGCGCGCATCGAGCCGCGCCGTGCGTACCGTGGGTGCGTTTGCCTCTTTTGCAACCTGAATTGCTCGCCCGCGACGCATCCCGTATTCACAACCAAAGCGATCACGACGTCCTGGCGCAACGAAGCCATTCTGGAGTTGTGACAAGCCGGATCTTCTGAGCACCATCACGAGAACAGGAGGGCTGAAATGGCGTCCGATGAACTCCACTACCTGGAACTGGTCGAGCTCACACGTCGGATGCACGCGAAGGAGATCTCGCCAGTGCAGGCAACTCGGGCGGAGCTCGACCGGATTGCCGCGCTTGACGGGTCGCTGCGTAGCTATGTCGTGGTGACGCCGGAGGCAGCGCTCGAGCAGGCCCGCCAGGCCGAGGCGGAGATCGCCCGGGGCGACATCAAGGGGCCGCTGCACGGCGCGCCGGTCGCGGTCAAGGATCTCTGCTGGACCGCCGGAGTGCCGACCGCGGCGGGCATGGCCATCCATCGGGATTTTCTGCCGAATGAGGATGCGACCGTGGTGCGCAAGCTGCGTGGCGCCGGCGCGATCATCCTCGGCAAGCTGCAACTCACCGAAGGGGCGTTCGCGGATCACCATCCAAGCGTCGACCCGCCGGTCAACCCGTGGAATGCGGCGCATTGGTCCGGCGCCTCGTCCAGCGGGTCGGGCGTCGCGACCGCGGCGGGGCTGTGCTTCGGCTCGCTCGGCTCGGATACCGGCGGCTCGATCCGGTTTCCGTCGGCCGCCAACGGTGTCACCGGTCTCAAGCCGACTTGGGGGCGCGTCAGCCGCTACGGCGTGTTCGAGCTTGCCGCGACGCTGGATCACATCGGCCCGATGGCGCGCAGCGCGGCCGACGCGGCGGCGATGCTCGGCGCCATCGCCGGCGTCGATCCGAACGACCCGACGGCCAGCCCGGAGCCGGTGCCGAACTATCTCGCCGGCATCGATCGCGGCCTGCGCGGCTTGCGTATCGGCGTCGACGCGGCGTGGAACAAGCTCGGCACCGATGCCCGGATGGTGCAGGCCGTGGACGACGCGATCGCCACCATCCGCCAGCTCGGCGGCGATGTGCGCGCAGTCACGTTTCCTGATCCGGCGCCAGTGATCGCCGACTGGATCGCGCATTGCGCGGTCGAGACCGCCGTCGCGCACGAGGCTACCTATCCAGCGCGCAAGTCGGAATACGGCCCGGCGCTGGCCGGCCTGATCGACCTCGGACGTGCGACGTCGGGGATGGATTATCAGAAGATCCTGCTGCGCCGACACAATTTCAGCGGGCAGCTGCGCACGCTATTCGAGACGATCGACCTGCTGGTCGTTCCGGCGCAGGCTTTCGCGTCACCAACCACGGCGGCGATGGCGACGCTCGGCCAGGATCCGGAGAAGCTGACCGCGCTGCTGCGGTTCACCTGCCCGTTCGACCTCAGTGGCAGTCCGACGATCACGCTGCCCTGCGGGTTCACCGACGCCGGCACGCCGGTCGCGTTCCAGTTCGTGGCGCCGCATTTCCGGGAGGAACTGCTGTTTCGCGCCGGCCACGCGTATCAGGGCGCGACCGACTGGCATCGTCAGCATCCCATGCTGACGGCCGACTGATGCTCCAGAACGACGCGCCAACGGACGGGGAGGGCGAGCTCCCCGTCCGAGCCCTCAGATGTAGTGCTCCTCCAGCGGCGCGAAGCCGTTGAAGCGCTGGCTGGCGTAGGTGCTGACATAGGCGCCGGTCGAGAGCAGCTCGACGCGATCGCCGCAGTCGAGCGCCAGCGGCAGACGGTAGTTGGACTTCTCGTACATGATATCGGCGCCGTCGCAGGTCGGGCCGGCGATCGCGACCGGTCCCATCGGGCCGCCGTCATGCGGCGTCGCGATGCGATACTTGATCGCTTCGCCCTCCGTCTCGGCAAGTCCGCCGAAGCGGCCGATGTCGAGATACACCCAACGCACCGGGTCGTGCTGCGCCTTGCGGCAGACGAGCACCACTTCCGAGCTCACCA
This sequence comes from Acetobacteraceae bacterium, assembly GCA_965218045.1. Lineage (GTDB taxonomy): Bacteria > Pseudomonadota > Alphaproteobacteria > Acetobacterales > Acetobacteraceae > CAVRCA01. Next base: position 262,819 of record CBDCJX010000011.1, read on the forward strand.
GACCGGCGTCGCCGACGATGCAGCGGCCAGGCTCGATCACGATCTCCGGCAACGCGTTGCCGAAATGCTCGGTCATCGCGCGCATGATCGCTTGCGCGAACTGATCGATCTCCGGCACGTCGTCCCGGTAACGCGTCGGGAAGCCACCGCCCAGGTTGATCATGCGCACGTCGACGCCGGATGCTTGCAGGTCGGTAAACAGCATCGCCACACGACCGATCGCCGCCTCGTACGCCGCGGCGCTGGTCTGCTGACTGCCAACGTGGAACGACAAGCCGAACGGATCGAGCCCGAGCGCGCCGGCGCGCAGCATCAAATCCCGCGCCATCTCGACCGTCGTGCCGAACTTGCGCGACAGCGGCCAGTCGGCGCCGGCATTCTCGACCAGGATGCGACAGTAGACGCGGCTGCCCGGAGCGTGCCGCGCCAGCTTGTCCAGCTCCTCCGCCGAGTCGAAGGCGAACATGCGCACGCCGGCTTCAAACGCGCGACGGATCGCCGACGCCTTCTTAATCGTGTTGCCGAAGCTGATGGCTTGCGGGCGCGCGCCGGCCGCGAGGCAAGCCTCGACCTCCTCGAAGCTCGCCGCGTCGAACCGGCTGCCGAGCCCGACCAGCTTGTCCAGCACCGGGCGCGCCGGATTTGCTTTCACGGCGTAGTAGATCCGCGCCAGCGGCAGCGCGCGCTGCAAAGCGCGGAAATTCTCCTCCACGCGATCGACGTCGACCACCAAGCACGGCGTCGCCGGCTGATGATCGGCAAGGAAACGGGCGATCTTGGGTGTCATCGCACCGGGCCTCCCCACAAAATCGTCCGCCTGAGCGAGGCGACGGACGGAGTTGACGAAACGGTCGAACGAACCAGCGACCAGGACGATTGCCAGAACGCTTGACGTCGTTGCGTAACCACGAGGGCCAGAGGCACGTGCGTTGCTGCGTAGGTGGACGAGATAGGACCCCCACCCCCCCGGCGCAAGGGAAATGTGGGCGATTGCATCCCTGGCGCGAAAATAGCGCTGGCGCGTCGGCGCCGCGTCCGCGCAACCATGGTTTTTCGCGTGGCGTTGGCGGCCAGACTTGGTTGGCGGCCAGACTCGATGGCGGGAGCATGAGCGTGGCGATGGCGCAAAAATCGGGGCCGAATGAGAGCGCCGACAAGCTTGAGCGTCAGGACGCGGCCACCGGTCCCGCCGCTTCGGCGGTGGCGCATGAACCGGAGGCGGTGCGTCTCGGACGTCGGGCGGACACACCGGCGGAAATTCCCTGGCCCGGCTGGAAAGCGGTGCTTCGGCGCTCGCTGCGTGAGGCGATCTCGGATCGCATCTCGCTGGTTGCCGCCGGTTGCGCGTTCTGGGCGACCTTGGCGCTGTTTCCTGCCATCACCATGCTGATTTTCATCTATGGACTGGCGTTCGACCCGGCGACGGTGGAGCCGCAATTGCAGGTACTCTCCCGCTTCGCTCCGCCAGCAATGTTCAGCCTGATCTCCGACCGGGTGCACCAGCTTGTGGCGCAGCGACAGGGGACGCTCGGCCTCGGCCTGCTGCTCAGCACCGGCTTCGCGTTGTGGAGCTCGGCCAATGGCACCAAGTCGCTGCTGTCGGCGCTCAATCTCGCCTACGAGGAGCAGGAGGCGCGCGGCTTCTTTCGCTATCAGCTCACCGCCTTGGCGATGACGCTGTGCGCCTTCGTCGCCGCGGCGCTTGCGGTCAGCACGCTGGTGTTCCTCCCAGCCGTCATCGCGTTTCTCGGACTGAGTGGCTACACGCAGACGTTGCTGCGGGTCGGCGGCATCACGGTGATGGTGATCTTCGTCCTGCTCGGCCTCTCGCTGCTCTACCGTTTCGGCCCGTCGCGCCGCCAGGCGCGCTGGCACTGGATCACTCCGGGCTCGATGCTGGCGACGCTGCTGTGGCTGATCGTCTCCACCGTGTTCACCGTCTACGTGAGCAATCTGGCCAACTATGACGCCACCTATGGGCCGCTCAGCACGGTTGCCGCGGTGATGATGTGGTTCTGGATGACCGCCTACGCGGTGCTGCTGGGCGCGGAGTTGAACTCCGAGCTCGAGCTGCAGACCGCGCGGGACAGCACCGTGTCGCCGCCCAAGCCGCTCGGCCGGCGCGGCGCCTACGTTGCCGATCACGTTGCCGAGGACTGAACCGCTTGGACCCGGGGGCGGGGCTATGCTAGGCGGCATCCATGGTGCATCCCCCGCCACTGCCGTTGATAAGCGTGCTCAACGGGCCGAACATGAACCTGCTTGGCCTGCGCCAGCCGCATCTCTACGGTCGGGCGACGCTCGACGACGTCGAGCAGCTCTGTGCCGAGACGGCCGAAGCACTCGGCCTCGGGATCGACTTCCGGCAGACCAACCTCGAGGGCGAGCTGGTCACCTGGGTGCATGAGTGTCGCGAGCGGGCGGCGGGGATCGTGATCAATCCGGCCGGCTACACCACGACCTCGATCGCGCTGATGGATGCGCTGCTGGCAGTCGAGCTTCCCATCATCGAGGTGCACGTGACGAACATCCACCGCCGCGAGGAGTTCCGGCAGCACTCCTTCGTGTCGAAGGCGGCGACGGGCGTGATATGCGGGCTCGGCGTACGGGGCTATTCGCTCGCGCTGACGGCGATGGCCGAGCTGCTGGCGGAGAACGCATGAGCCGAGTGTCCTATGATGCCGACGCGATCCGAATGCTCGCGGCGATCCTGACCGAGACCGGTCTGACCGAGATCGAGATAACGGAGAAGGACAGCCGCATCCGAATCGTGCGCAGCGCCGCGCCGGCGGCGACTTCGTTCGTCGCGGGCGCGGGCGGACAAGTGGGGGTCGAGGCGGGCGCATCGCGAACGGGGGCGGCCCCGGGGATGGCGGCGGCCGACCTCAGCGCGCATCCCGGCGCGGTTGTCAGTCCGATGGTCGGTGTGGCCTATCTCGCTCCTGAGCCTGGCTCGCCGGACTACGTTGCTGTCGGGCAGAGCGTGACGGCCGGCCAGACGCTGCTGCTGATCGAGGCGATGAAGACCTTCAACCAGATCAAGGCTCCGAAATCCGGCGTGGTGACCCGGATCCTGGTCGCCTCCGGCGCGCCGGTGGAGTATGGCGAGGCCCTGATGATCCTGGAATAGCGCGGTGTTCCACAAGATACTCATCGCCAATCGGGGCGAGATCGCGCTCCGCATCCAGCGCGCCTGCCGAGAGCGCGGCATCGCCACGGTGGCGGTGCATTCCACCGCCGATGCCGAGGCCATGCACGTCCGCCTCGCCGATGAGAGCGTCTGCATCGGCCCGCCCTCGCCGCGCAACAGCTATCTCAACATCCACGCCATCCTGTCGGCCGCCAGCATCACCGGCGCGGACGCGGTGCACCCCGGCTACGGGTTCCTCAGCGAGAACGCCGATTTCGCCGAGACAGTGGAGGCGCACGGGCTGACCTTCATCGGCCCGTCGCCCGAGCATATCCGCATGATGGGCGACAAGGTCGCAGCCAAGGCGGCGATGGCGCGACTGGGCGTGCCGCTGGTGCCCGGATCGGACGGAGCGGTGCCCGACTTGGCCGCGGCGCGCGCGGTCGCCGAGCGGATCGGCTATCCCGTGCTGATCAAGGCAACGGCGGGCGGCGGCGGGCGTGGCATGAAGGTGGCCGCGCGACCGGCGGACCTCGAGGAAGCGTTTCGCGTCGCCCGCGCCGAGGCCCGCGCCGCTTTCGGCAACGACGCCGTCTACCTGGAGAAATACCTTGACCGTCCGCGCCACATCGAACTTCAGGTGCTGGCCGACGCGCATGGCAATGTGGTGCATCTGGGCGAGCGCGACTGTAGCCTACAGCGACGCCACCAGAAACTGCTGGAGGAGGCCGGATCGCCAGTGATGACGAAGGAGCTGCGCGCCGCGCTCGGTGCCACGGTGACCGGCGCGCTGGGCCAGCTCGGCTATCGCAACGCCGGCACGCTCGAATTCCTCTACCAGGACGGCCAGTTCGCCTTCATCGAGATGAATACGAGGCTGCAAGTCGAGCACCCGGTCACCGAGATGGTCTGCGGCGTCGATCTGGTCGGCGAGCAGATCCGCATCGCCGACGGCGCCCTGCTCGGCTACACGCAATCCGACATTCGCTTCAATGGTCACGCCATCGAGTGTCGGATCACCGCCGAGGACCCGGACAGCTTCGCGCCCTCGCCCGGCCGGGTGAGCGCCTACCACGCGCCGGGCGGACCCGGGGTGCGGGTCGATTCCGCCCTCTACGCCGGCTCGCAGATAACGCCGTTCTACGACAGCTTGGTGGCCAAGCTGATCGTGCATTCGCCGACCCGTCCGGAGGCGATCGCCCGGCTGCGGCGGGCGCTCGACGAGTTCGCCGTCGTCGGCATCGCGACCACCATCCCGCTGCACCGGCAAGTTGTCGATGCGCCGGCCTTCCAGCGGGGCGACTACACGATCCATTGGCTTGAACGCTTCGTTGCCGATCGCACCTGACAAGCTTCCGGCGGTGCGGCAAGGGAGCAGCGAGTAATCCGATGTCGCGGCGGGTGGTCGAAATCACGCCGGATCTGATGCTGCGGGCCTACCGGCACGGGCTGTTCCCGATGGCGGAGAGCCGACGCGGCGACCGGCTCTACTGGCTGGACCCGGAGCGGCGCGGCGTGCTGCCGCTCGACGCGTTCCATCTTTCCCGCCGGCTGCTGCGCACCGTCATTGCCGGCGGCTTCGAGGTCTCCGCCGATCGCGACTTTGTCGGCACGATCGCCGGCTGCGCCGCCGCGGCGCCCGGGCGGGAGGACACCTGGATCAACACCCAGATCGAGCGGTTGTTCGACGAGCTGCATCGGCTCGGCCGCGCGCATTCGGTCGAGTGCTGGCGGGAGGGGCGTCTGGTGGGTGGTCTGTACGGGGTCTCGGTGGGCGGCGCGTTCTTCGGCGAGAGCATGTTCAGCGTGGTGCGCGACGCATCCAAGGTGGCGCTGGTGCATCTGGTCGCACGGTTGCGGCTCGGCGGCTTCCGGCTGCTCGATACCCAGTTCGTCACCAGCCACCTTGCCCAGTTCGGCACCGTCGAGATCGCGCGGGACGACTACAAGGCGTTGCTCGCGTCCGCGGTCGACGTTCCGGCGCGTTGGCGCGCCGCCATTCCTCGGGAGGTGCTGCACCGGGAGATCCGCGCGCTGGCCAGCCGTGGCGCCGCCGCCGACGAGGGCGCGCCATGACCGCCTTGCGACGGGTGCTCGCCGGCATCTGCCTCGGCATCGGACTCGGCTTTGTTCTGGCCGGCCCGGCCGCGGCGCAGGACCGCCCGCCGCTGACGCCCACACGGGATGTCATGGTCGAGTATCTGGCGGGCGGCCAGGCCAGCGCCGCCAAGAGCGGCGATGCCGATCGCGGCTCGGTCCGGGTTAGGGTGCGGTTCGGCGGCGGGATGCTGCGCGTCGAGCCCGCTTCCCTGGCAGGCTACGTGCTGGTCGATCCCCGAGCCGGCCGTGCGCTGGTCGTGCTGGAAAAGCAACGCATCGTCATGGAGGTGCCGGACTGGTTCTCGCTCGGCCCCGGCGCGCTGCTGGGCGACCAGGTGCGGTTCACCCGGCGGGGAGCCGACCTTGTGGCCGGGTTGAGCTGCACCGTGTGGGATGTGCAGGCGCCGGAGGGACGCTCGGGCCAGATCTGCGAGACCTCGGACGGAGTGGTGCTGCGTGCCGCTGGCACCGATCCGCGTTTCGGCCGCGGCCATCTGGAGGCGATCCGGGTAACCTACGCGCCGCAACCGGCGAAGCTGTTCCAGCCTCCCATCGGATACAAGACCGTTGACCTGTTGCACATGCTCCCAGGGTTGTCAGGCGCCGGACCGCGGCCGCGATGAGGCGGGCGGTGCTGGTCGCCCTCGCCGCGCTGCCATTCGCCGCCCACGCCGCTTCGGCGCCAGAAGCAGCCCCGGCGGGCGCGCCCAGGCTGATGCCGACGCGTGACGTCGCGGTGATCTATCGCACCGAGCAGGGCGACCACAGCCTGGAGCAGCGCGTTCGCTGGTCCGCCGCCGAGCAGCGCATGCGGATCGACCCGCCCACGCCCGGGCTGTTCGTGCTGATCGACTATGCCGCGCACCGCATGGAGCTGGTACGCGAGCGCGATCACTCGGTGCTCGAGCTGGCGGCGCCGGCCTCCGTGCCGGGCCTCGGCGCGCAGAGGTCAGGTGCGTATGAGCGGCGCGGAACCGAGGTGATCGCCGGTCTCGCCTGCACGGACTGGCGATCCCGCGACCTGGCGGGGCGTGATACCCGCATTTGCGCGACCGATGACGGCGTCGTGCTGAAAGTCTGGCAGGGCGATCGCGCGCTCGCCACCGCCTCGGAGGTCCGCTACGTGCCGCAGGAGGCCGCCCTGTTCCGGGCTCCCGCCGGGTATTCGCGATCCACCCGATGAGCCAGACCCCGGTGAGCCAGACCCCGGTGAGCCAGATCCCGATGAGCCAGACCCTGGTACGCAAGCGGCCGCCCAAGCGACCCTGGCGGGATCGCGCCGGCCGCCTCTCGCCGCTCAAGCTCGGCGTGTTCGCCGCACTGTTCTTGCCTGGAGCCGTGCTCGCCGCGCAGCTCGCGACCGATGCGCTGGGCGCGCGCCAGATCAACGCGCTGACCCACGGGACGGGGCTGTGGACCATCCGCCTGGTGCTGCTCTCGCTGGCGATCACGCCGTTCCGCGCCTTGCTCGACTGGCCCGCCCTGCCGCTGGTGCGACGCATGATCGGGGTCGCCGCGATGGTCTACGGGCTGGCCCACCTGACGCTTTACGTGGTCGACCAGAACTTTCGGCTGCTGCATGTCGGGGCCGAGATCATCCACCGGTTCTATCTCACCATCGGCTTTGTGGCGCTGCTCGGCCTAGTGGCGCTGGGCGTCACCTCGACCGACGCCTCGGTGCGGCGAATGGGCCGGAACTGGGGGGTGCTGCACCGGCTGATCTATCTCATCGGCGTGCTCGCCGTGTTCCATGCCGCCCTGCAATCGAAGGCGAATGTCGGCGAGGCCATCCTGATGGCCGGCCTGTTCGTCTGGCTGATGCTGTGGCGGCTGCTGCCGACGGGATGGCGGCGATGGTGGGCGGCGCTGCTGCCACTTGCGGTGATCGCGTGCTGCGCCACCGCCGGGATCGAGTATGCCTGGTACGCGCTGGCGACCCACATCCCTCCCGACCGGGTGCTCGCCGCCAATTTCTACCTCGAATACCCGCCGAGCTCGGCCGGCTGGGTGCTGATCGTCGGCCTGGCGGCAGCGCTGATCGGCGGACTGGCGAACCGGCGGCGAGCGGTGCTGCGGCCGACCTGACGCCACCTACCAGCCACCGCAAGTTCCCCCCCATCCACGGCCTTGCTCGCATGCAAGCTGCGAGACGCGACTCTTATTTCGACAGCGTAACGTTATTGACACGCCTAGGCTGCGACCGTGTCAGGCCGGAAAAAACGGCGGTGGCCAGGAGGGCAGGGAGGGAGGCGACTTGGCAGACACGGCCCGGCGACGGTGCGGCGGGGTGTGGGGCTGTGTGTGGGGTGGGGTGTCGGGCGCTGCGGCGAGCGACGTGTCGGCGAGCGCCGCCGGAGCGAGCGGTTGCGCCGAACGCGGCGGCTTCGGCGGCAGCCGCAGCGGCGCGGGCAGCGGGTCGTTGGTCAGTCGCCGCCATAGAGGACGCAGCAGCCGACCCGCTTGCGGCGACGCCGCGAGCAGCGCCTGCATCTCCGCATCCTCCACCAGCGCCAGCAGCCAGGCGCCGAGATACCCGGCGCCGAACCGCGCCAGAACCGGGCCGCCCGGCAGCTTGGGCTGCTCGGGTGGTGTCGACTCGGCCGGCTCGGCTGCGCGGCGCGACGCCCGGTCCCTGCGCTTCGCGGACACAAGCGTCGGGGACGCAAGCGTCCCGGCGGCGAACTGCGCATGCAGCGCGGCGAGGCGCCGTGTCGTGCGCTGCAGGTACTTCCACAGCAGCAAGGCAAGCGGCCCCAGCACGTCGCGCTTCCGGGGGTTCCGGTCGACCCAATCGGCAAGCGTCCACCTCAGCCGCTCGACGAGCAGGCCGAAGCGGCACATCAAGCCGGTTGGGGTAGAGGGGGCTGGGGACATGGGCGAACTATAGGCTCAGTTACGATAGATGTCAATTGTTGTTACTATAACTACCCTCACTCATGGGTTCGGAACGGCGAGATCGGTGCGAATTGTCGCCGGCCTCGCCGAGGCCGGCGCCGACCATGGCGAAGAACGGTCAGGGAATCAGGCTTTTTGGATCAGGCGAAAGCCCATCGCACGGTGCGGGCGACGCCGAGCGTGCCGGCACGGACCAGCAGGTCGCTCACCGGGGAATTGTGCAGCCCGTGCATGCGTTGCGCCCATGCCGGCATCAGGTCGACACCGGCCCGCATGGTGAGCGCGTGCAGCGGCTCGGTCATCCGGTTCGCCGGACGCTGGCCAAGCACGATGCGGGCGACCTCGCGGGTCCGCTCGTCGCAACGCAGTTGCGGCCGCATCGCTTGGAGCAGTCGCCGCGCCTCGGACCGCGAGCGCGGGACAGGATCGGCGCCAAGCGCCTCCGCCACACGCGCCATCTCGGCGAAATAGCGATCCTGGTCGGATGCCGTCATGCGCGGCTCGGCGTAGCGCATCCACGCGTTCAGGAAGCTCGTCGTCTCGGTCACGTGCACATAGGCCAGCAACGCGGGATCGTTCGCGACGTAGGGCGCCCCGTCGGGCAACGTCCCACGCACCTGGTCATGGATGCGTCGGACGCGCGCGATCGCGGCTTCGGCCTCCGTCCGCCCACCATATGTGGTGAGCGCGATGAAACGCGCCGTCCGCCGCAGCCGACCGTGCATGTCGACCCGGAAGCGCGAATGGTCCCACACGCCCGCCAACACGCCCGGGTGGAGCATCTGGAGCAACAAGCCGGCGACACCGCCGACCATCATCGCGGTGACGTCGCCATGCACCCGCCACGCCACCGACTGGCGGCCGAACAGCCCATCGCCACGCCGCCTCACCGGCTTCTCGCCCCGGGACTGATCGTTGAACAAAGCGACCACCTCGGCGGCAATCGCTCGCTTTATCGGACGCGCCAATCTGTCCGGCGAAAAGGACGGCGGCACGACGGATGGCTGGTGCGGCATAGGGGGGTGACCTCGGTAGCGGCTTCATCACCACCTAAACGTAGTCTTCTCGCGCGATTCAACGAGGGGTGACGAGCCGATGGACGGGGCATCGGGGCGGCAGGAGCGGGTAGGCGCGTCCGCAGCGCGGGACGGCTGCCCGATCGACCGGGCTTTGCCGGCCATGACCGCTCCGATCATCTCGCTCGACACGTTCGATGACGCTGCGGCCGCAGCACTGATCAGGCGGCGAGCCAGGAAAATTCGAGACGCGTTCGGAATGGTGAGCGGCGTCACAGCGCGCCGACCCGGCGGTGCCTAGGACAGATTGTCGGGCAGCACTTGCTGCCATCCATGCCCGTCGGCTTCGGAACAGAAAAGCGAGATTGTGAAAATGGCACGTGACCTGCAGGCTGAGCCGCTGTTTCCGGCCAAGGAAATCCAGGGGGACATCCTCGTCGGCTTGCCGAAGAACCATCAACATCTGATGTTCTTCAAGATCGAGGACGCATCCAAGTTCAGGTCGTTCCTCAAAGGTCTGGAAATCACCAGCGTCGATGAATGCCTCAAGAAGCGAGCGGCGATCGCTGCCAACAAGGCGGCGAAGATCAACACCATCATCCCCACGCCCGGTCTCAACATTGCCTTTACGCGGAACGGACTCGAGGCGCTGGGAGTGCAGGGACTAAGCGCCGCTCCGGCGGAGTTCCTCGACGGGATGGCGGCAAGTCAGGCCAAGCTCAACGATCCGCCGCAATCCGAATGGCGGATACTCAGGAACACGATCCATCTGCACGGCGTCTTCCTGGTCACCGGGGCGACCCACGCCGAGGTGGTCGATGTCATCGACCTGCGACTGGTTTCCGAGGAAGACAACGGCTGGCGACTGCTGCACGAGGAGGTCGGCCAAGTGCGACCCGCGCCGGTGCGCGGTCACGAGCATTTCGGCTACGCTGACGGCGTGTCGCAGCCGGGCGTGCGAGGCCGTGTGGACGCGACAACGCCGCTGACGCCGCAGCTGGGCGATGATCCGGACCAGGGGATGCCTGGGCAGGACCTGCTTTGGCCGGGCGAGTTCGTGTTCGGCTACAACGGTCAGGATCCGAACGGCCCCACCTTTACCAAGAAGGGCGACGTCGAGCAGCCACCGATTCCGTTCATGGAGGATGGCTCGTTCCTGGTGTTCCGGCGTCTCGCCCAGCTGGTGCCCGAGTTCAACCAGTCGGTGAAGCAGGCCGCAATGAGCATTGCCGCACCGAAGGACGCCGCCGATCCGACGCTGCTAGGCGCGCAGCTCGTCGGGCGGTGGAAGAGCGGGGCATCGCTTGAACTGGCGCCGCTGGCGGACGATTTCGCCGTCGCCGATGGCACGCCGAACGTGAACGATTTCGAGTTTGGCGACGATCGTGAGGGCTTGAAATGTCCCTGGGCGGCGCACGTGCGCAAGGCGTATCCGCGCGACGACGTGCCCGGGAACCCGAGCGCCACCGATGAGGCGGAGATCGCCGAGGCGGAAGCGTTCACCCAGACGCACCGGATGCTCCGGCGCGGCATCGCCTTCGGCCCTGAGCTGACCGAACAGGAAGCGCTGGACCAGAAATCGGCCGGCGGTCACAAGACTCGCGGGTTGCTGTTTGTCTGCTACGTCACGTCGATCGCTGACCAGTTCGAGTTCGTGCAGCAGAGCTGGTGCAACAACGCGGACTTCTCCCAGCCGGGCAGCGGTGTCGATGCGATCATCGGCCAGTCACCGCAAGAGCTGCGCCCGTTCCTCGGCGCGGCGCCGTTCTCCAACACGCCCGACAACAAGCCGCAGTTGCAGTTGAAGGGATTCGTCCATCTCGAGGGCGGCGCCTACTTCTTCGCGCCGTCGATCAAGCAAATGCGTGAGCTGATCTAGTCAGCGTCCGGCGCGGCTGGGTAGCCGCGCCGGCTCGGAGGCGATCAGCAGACGGTTGGTTGCGTAGGAAATGAACAACCGCTGGCGCGACAACAGATCGGTGCCGAGCAGCATGTCGAACGGATAGCCGTTCACTGGAGCGGCAAGCGCAAGCGTGACGTCGTGCGTCTCGACCGGGCCGATGCCCACCATCGTGAAACGGTGCAGACGCAGCGCCAACGCGCCCCGGCCGACGCCCCGTCCGGTGCCGATCGCGTCGGGCGCAGCCTGGTCCGAGCCGATGCCCAGCCGCGCCATGCCGCGCTTGCTGACCACCGACAGGCTGGCCCCGGTGTCGAGCTGGGCCTGCAAGACGCGACCATCCAGTCTGACTGGCGCGAGGACGGTGAAGCGGCGCGGTCGCGCGAGCGGCACCACGCCATGCGCGGGTTCCCACGGGATCGGCTCCGCCTCGCAACCACGTGTCGCGACCAGCGCCAGCACCCCACCGCGCAGGTCGAGGTCGAGGTCGTAGGCGGAAAGATAGTCCGCTCCCAACAGCCCGCTCACTCGCCGCCCGCCGAGTGCATCGAGCGGCAGCGGCGCCACGGCAAGGCTCAGCACCGGGTTGACACTGCGCCGGCGCAACGCAACTCCACCGAGCTCGAAGGAGCGCAGCGTAGCATTCGCCGACCGCTCGAAAACGCCGCCCACCCCGCCGATGGTGCTGCCCACCCATTTGTCGCGCGGCAGGCCAAGCTCGCGCACCGCGGTGTCAGCCAGCACGGTTCGCTCCGCCCCGGTATCAAGCACGAACGTGGCGGGCTTGCCGTCGACCGCTGCCTCGACCAGCGGCAAGCCCCGCACCAGCGTCACCGCCACCGAGGTCAGGCGGTCAAGCCGACAGGCTGCCTGCGCGACACCCGTCAGCAGGCTGGTCGCAAGCAGGACGGAAGGCCAGATCGCGCGGCGCATGCTGTGTTTCCGCCTTCAGCGTGCCGGATTGGAGCGGTCACGAGCAGCCTGTATGGTGGCGGCCACAGATAGAGCAAGTGGATAGGAGCCGATGACGACGGACCTCGACGCGCTCGCCGCCAGCGTGCCGGACGGCGCGCTGCTCGCCCTGCCGCCCGACAACTCGCTCACCCCCGCCGCCTTCGCCCGCGCGCTGATCCGCGCCGGCAAGCGTGAGCTGCGTCTGGTTGGCGTGCCGGTCTCCGGCTTTGCCACCGATCTGCTGATCGGCGCCGGCTGCGTCGCCTCGGTGCAGACCAGCGGCGTCAGTCTCGGCGAGGCCGGGTTCGCGCCCTGCTTCACCCGCGCCCTCGCCGCCGGGCGGGTCGAGGTGATCGACGCCACGTGCCCCGCGATGCACACCATGTTGCAGGCCGCCGAGAAGGGCGTGCCGTTCTTGCCGCTGCGCGGGATCATCGGCAGCGACATCCTCGCCCACCGGCCGGACTGGAAGGTGATCGCCAACCCGTTCGCCGAGGGCGACGATCCGATCGTGCTGCTGCCGGCGTTGCAGCCCGACATTGCGGTGTTCCACGCGGTCATGGCGGATGCGGACGGCAACGTCTGGGTCGGCAAGCGACGCGAGCTCGCCACCATCGCCCACGCGGCGAAGCGCGTGCTGGTGACCGTCGAGCGGATGACCGAGCGGAACCTGCTGGACGACGACCGGCTCGCCGCGGGCACGATCACCGGCGCCTATATCGACGCGGTGGTGATCGCCGAGCGCGGCACCTGGCCGATCGCGCTGCTCGACGAGCACGGCTTCGACGCGGCGCACATGGCCGAGTATGCCCGAATGGCCCGCAGCGAGGACGGGTTCCGCGCCTATCTCGACCGTTTCGTGTTCGCCACCGCCGCGCGGGTCGCCGCGGAATGATCCGCCTCGAAGAACGCATGGCGGCCGCCATCGCGCGGCTGATCCTCGACCCGAGCGCGCCGCCGGTGCGGCACATCGCGGTCGGCGCGGCGAGCCCGATTCCCGCAGCCGCGTGCTGGCTGGTGCGCAAGGGTGGCCATCCGGTCCGGCTCTCGCTGCTGCACAAGCACAGCGGCAACCCATTCACCGAGGGCACCCGCGAGCTGTTTGATCTCACCGGTCAGGGGCGCATCGACCTGTTCTTCCTGGGCGGCGGGCAGATCGACGGGCAAGCCAACATCAACCTGATCGGCACCGGTGAGTGGCCGGGGAGGGGTGTGCGCTTTCCCGGCAGCTTCGGCTCCGCGTTCATGTACCTGATGACGCCGCGCACCATCCTGTTCCGCGAGGAGCACTCGCCGCGCGTGCTGGTCCCGCGCGTCGACATCGTCTCAGCACCCGGCGTGTCAGCACCCGAGGTGTTCCGTCGCGGCACCGCGCAGGCGCTGGTGACCGGGCGGTGCGTGTTCGGCTTCGATCCGGTGCGCGGCCGCTTCACCCTGGTCTCGACGCATCCCGGCGAAACCGTGGAGAGCATCCGCGCCCAGACCGGCTTCGATTACGACGAACCGGAGATGGTGCCGACCACGCCGGACCCGAGCGATTCGGAGCTCGCGCTGCTGCGCGGCTCGGTATGTGACGAGATGGTCGAGACCTATCCCGAGTTCTGCCGCCGCGTCTGGCAGCGCCCCACAAACGAAGAAAGAGCAGCGTGATGGATGGATCGGTCAAGCCGGACACGACGGGCAAGGGCTTGGCGCGATCGCCGGGAGCGCTCGCCGGGCTCAAAGTGATCGACCTGACGCGCGTGCTCGGCGGACCGTATTGCACCATGATCCTCGCCGATCACGGCGCCGAGGTAATCAAGATCGAGCCGCCGCAGGGCGACGAGGTACGCGACTGGGGACCGCCCTTCATCGCCAACGAAAACGGCAGCCGCGACGCGAGCTATTTCATCGGCATCAATCGCAACAAGCGATCGGTGGCACTCGATCTCGGCAAGGATGCCGGCAAGGCGGTGCTGCTCCGCCTGCTGGAGGACGCCGACATCGTGGTGGAGAATTTCAAGCCGGGCTCGATGGAGAAGTGGGGGCTCGGCTACGAGGACGTGCTGTCGGAGCGCTTCCCGCGACTGATCCACTGCCGCGTCTCCGGCTTCGGCGGCGACGGCCCGCTCGGCGGCTTGCCCGGCTACGACGCGATCCTGCAGGCGATGACCGGACTGATGAGCGTCAATGGCGACCCCAGCACCGGACCGCTGCGCCTCGGCATCCCGCTAGTCGATCTCGGCACCGGGCTCTATTCGGTGATCGGCATCCTGATGGCGCTGCACGAGCGCGCAGGCTCCGGGCGCGGCCAGTATCTCGACATGACCCTGCACGATTGCGGCATGGCGCTGCTGCATCCGCAAGCGGCCAATTTCTTCCTCAACGGCCGCCGCCCGCTGCCGACCGGCAACCCGCACCCCAACCTGGCACCCTACGAGAAGTACCGGACGCGCACCTGCGAGATCTTCGTCGCCTCGGGCAATAACGGGCAGTTCCGCAAGCTGTGCGAGCTGATCGGCAAGCCCGAGATGGCCAGCGACGCGCGGTTTCGCGACAACGCCGACCGCCTGGCCAATCGGGCGGAGATGATCGCGCTGCTCGGCGCGTCGTTCGAGGGCGAGGACGGACACGAACTGTCGCTGCGGCTGATCCGCAACGGCGTGCCGGCCGGGCCGGTGCTGCCGGTCGACGAGGTGATGGCGGCCGAGCACACCGCGCATCGCGAGATGGTAACCGAGCTCGGCGCCTATCGCGGCCTCGGCACGCCGATCAAGCTGTCGCGCACGCCGGGCGGCACCCGCGCCGCCCCGCCACGCTTCGGCGAGCACGGCGCCGAGGTGCTGGCGCGGCACGGCTACTCGGAGGCGGAAATCCGCGCCCTGGAGGCGGAGGGCGTGCTGTACACCAGCCGGCGATCCTGATCAGGCCGCCTCGGCCCGGATCGCGTCGCCCAGCACCTCGAAGATACGGTCCACGTGGGGGCGCTCGACGATCAGCGGTGGTGACAACGCGACGATGTCGCCGGTCGTGCGGATCAGCACGCCGTTGTCGAAGCAGCGTTGGAAGACCCGCACCGCGCGGTCGGTCGGCCGATCCTTGCGGGGCGCCAGCTCGATGCCGGCGATCAGGCCGAAATTGCGCAGGTCGATGACGTTCGGCGCACCGTTTAGGCTGTGCACCGCGTCCTCCCAGTAGCCCTCCATGTCGCGGGCGCGGCCGGCGAGGTCCTCGCTCTGATGCAGCTCGATCGAGGCGATGGCGGCGGCGCAGGCCAACGGGTGGCCGGAGTAGGTGTAGCCGTGGAACAGCTCGATACCGCCGGGGGCGCCGTCGATGATGGCGTTGTAGATGCCGTCATGCACCGCCACCGCGCCCATCGGCACGGCGGCGTTGGTGAGCCCCTTCGCCAAGGTCATGATGTCGGGCACCACGCCGAGCCGGTCCGCGCCGAAGGCGGTGCCGAGCCGGCCGAAGCCGGTGATCACCTCGTCGAAGATCAGCAGGATGCCATGCCGGTCGCAGATCTCGCGTAGCCGCTCCAGGTAGCCGCGCGGCGGGATCAGCACGCCTGTCGAGCCGGCCACTGGCTCGACCATCACCGCGGCGATGGTGTCGGCGCCGTGCAGCGCGACCATGGCTTCGAGTGCGTCGGCGAGCAACGCGCCCCAGGCGGGCTGCCCGCGCACGAAGGCGTTGTGCTCGGGCGCGTGGGTGTGCGGCAGGTGGTCGACATAAGGCAGCAGCGCGCCGAACTGGCGGCGGTTGGGACCGATGCCACCCACCGACATGCCGCCGAAGCCGACGCCGTGATAGCCCCGCTCGCGCCCGATCAGCCGCACCCGCGATGCCTCGCCGCGCGCCCGATGATAGGCGAGCGCGATCTTCAGCGCGGTGTCGGCGCTCTCGGAGCCAGAGTTGGTGAAGAACACGCGGTCGAGCCCGTCGGGCAGAAAGTCGGCGAGCTTCGCGGCGGCTTGGAACGCGATCGGATGGCCCATCTGAAAGCTGGGCGCGAAATCCATCACTGCGGCCTGGCGCTGGATCGCCTCGGTGATCTCGCGCCTGCCGTGGCCGGCATTGACGCACCACAGCCCGGCGGTGCCGTCGATGATCTGCCGCCCGTCCGTCGTGGTGTAGTGCATTCCCTCGGCCCGGGCGAGCATGCGCGGGTTCGCCTTGAAGGCGCGGTTGGCCGAGAATGGCATCCAGAACGCGTCGAGATTGTTGGGCGGCGGCATGGTCGTCTGGCTCATCAGGGGCTCCGTCGGGTGCGCGGGCAGGTTCGCGCTTTGCCATGCCGACGGCAACTGGCATCGTGCGCCCGATGTCCGGAGGTGAGGAGCAGCATGAGCGACGCGCCCGACAGCCTGGTTCTCCGCATGCTAGGACGGATGGACGACAAGCTCGACCGCGTGCTGTCCGAGCTGACCGACATCAAGCCCCGAGTGCCAGCGCTGCAGGAAGCGACGGCAGGGGTCGACCGGCGGATCGATCGGATGGACTTGCGGCTGGATCGCATCGAGCGCCGCCTCGACCTGGTCGACACGCCGCAACCATGAGTGCCGCCGAATCGCTCGATCATGTCGGGATCGCCGGGCGCGACCTCGGGGTGATGGCTGCCGCCTTCGAGCGCGCGGGATTCCAGCTCACTCCATTGGCGCGCCACTCCGGCAAGCGCACGCCGGATGGGCCGGTGGTGCCGTTCGGGACCGGCAATCGCTGCGTCATGCTGCGCCAGGGCTATCTGGAGCTGATCGCGATCGTCGACCCGGACGCATTCAGCAACACGCTCGACCGCTTCCTCGCGCGCTATGCCGGCATCCACATCGTCGCCCTCGGCATCGACGACGAGGTGGCCAATCTCGAGCGGCTGCGCCGGGCGGGGTTCGACCTTCCCGGCGTCGCCTATCTGGAGCGCCCGGTCGACGACACTGATCTGGGCGGGCCGCGCGCCCGCTTCGCTCGCCTGCCGTTGCCAGACGCGCCCGAAGGCCGGTTGCAACTCATCCGCCATCTCACGCCCGAGGCCATCTGGCAGGAACGCTTCCTCCTCCATCCTAACCACGCGGTGGCGCTGGAGGCGCTGGTGATTGCGGCGGAACAGCCGGCCGAGGCGGCGGCGCGGTTCTCCCGCCTCGCCGGTCGCCCGGTGGTGCCCGACCCGGCGGGCGGTTTTGCGCTCAAACTGCCGCGCGGTGCGGTGCGCCTGCTGCCGCCCGACGCTCTGGAAGGCGTGCTGCCGGGGGTGGCGGTCCCGAGCTTGCCGTTCATCGCCGGGATCGAGGTCCGAACCGACGACGCCAACCTCGCGGTGACACGTCTGCTCGACACGGCTGGCATCGCGCACACGCGGGCGTCCGGCGGCGTGCTGGTCCCGGATATGGCCGGCGCCGCGGTGCTGTTCACGCCGTAAGCGCGCCCGGGAAACGATTCGGCGCGGGCCGAAGCGTGGGCGGGCGACATCACGCGAACGGTGTGCCAATGCTGAGCCGATGAACCAGAGCGCCCGCGCGCCGCAGTCGAGCAGGCTGTTCTTCGGCTGGCACGTGGTCGGCGCGGCCTTTGTCGTCGCCGTGTGCACCTGGGGCATCGGCTTCTACGGGCCGCCAATCTTCCTGCACGCCATCCATGGCGGCAGGGGCTGGCCGGTGACGCTGATCTCGGCGGCGATCACCGTACATTTCCTGCTGGGCGCGGTGGTGATCGGCAACCTCGCCGCGCTGCACGCGCGCTTCGGCGTGGCGGCGGTGACCCGGGCCGGGGCGGTGCTCACCTCGCTCGGCCTGGTCGGCTGGGCCGTGGCGGCCGAGCCGTGGCAGCTCTTTGCCGTGACACCGCTCAGCGCGGCCGGATGGGCGATGACGAGCGCGGCGGCGCTGAATGCGATGATCTCGCCGTGGTTTGCCCGGCGAAGACCGGCGGCGCTGTCGATGGCCTATAACGGCGCGAGCGTGGGCGGCGTGATCTTCTCGCCGCTCTGGGTCGCACTGATCGACGCCGTCGGTTTCCCATGGGCGGCGGTGCTGGTTGGGACGGCGACCGGGCTGACGACCTGGACCCTCGCGGGCCACTATCTCAGGCAGACGCCGGCCGAGATGGGCCTCGCCGTCGACGGCGGTACGGCCGGGCCGCTTCCCGTCGTCCTGCGCGCCGAGGCATCGCCGATCGGCGCGGGTGGTGTGTGGCGAGACCGGCGCTTCACTACCCTGGTGGCCGGCGTCTCGCTTGGGCTGTTCGCGCAGATCGGCCTGATTGTCCAGCTATTTTCCCTGCTGGTCCCCCGGCTCGGCGACAGTTTCGCGGGCACTCTCATGGGTTTTGCCACGGTCTGCGCGGTGGCTGGGCGCTCGATCCCGGCGGTGGTGCTGCCGGCGGGGACGAGCTGGCGGGCAGTGGCGGCGGTGAACGTCGCCCTGCAGGCGGCGGGCTCGGTGGCGCTGCTCCTCGCCGCCGGCCAGTCGGCACCGCTGCTGATCGCGGGGACGCTGCTGTTCGGGCTCGGCATCGGCAACGTCGCCTCGCTGCCGGCGCTGATTGCCCAGGCCGACTTCGCGGCGGCAGACCTCGCCCGCGTAGTGGGTCTTGTGTTCGCGGTCAGTCAGGCCGCACTTGCCTTCGCCCCTCTCGCCTTCGGAGCGCTGCGCGCCATCGGGCCGATCGGCCCGGCGGGACCAGCGCCGCTGCTGTTCGCCGTCGCGGCGGTGCTGCAACTCGCCTCTGCTGGCTCGTTGCTGGCCGGCGCCCATCGAGCAGCGTGATCACTGGTGGCCACAAATAGGTGCATTCGCGCGGCGGGCGCTTGCGTCTGCGTGGTAGCGGGGCTATGCGCGCGGCATGTTGGACGGTTTGAAGGCGAACAACCGCAGCTGGGCGGCTCGGAAGGTCGCTGCCGACGCCGGTTTCTTCACCCGGCTGTCCAACCAGCAATCGCCCGAATATTTGTGGATCGGCTGTTCCGACAGTCGGGTGCCGGCGAACGAGATCGTCGATCTCGACCCGGGTGAGCTCTTCGTCCATCGCAACGTCGCCAATCTCGCGCCACCGCAAGACGCCAATTATCTCTCGGTGCTGCAATTCGCGGTCGATGTGCTGCAAGTGAGGCACATCCTGGTGGTTGGCCACTATGGGTGCGGCGGCATCCGCGCGGCGGTGGACGGCAAGCGGCGCGGCCTGGTCGATCATTGGCTGCATCCGATCCGCGAAGTAGCCCACACCTATCGCGAGGAGCTCGGCGCGATCGCTGACGAGCACGCCCGGCTCGACCGGCTCTGCGAGCTCAACATCATTCGCCAGGTCAGGAACGTCGCGTCTGACGTGTTCGTGCAGGACGCCTGGGCGCGCGGCCAGTCCCTGTGCGTTCACGGCTGGGTCTATTCGCTGTCCGACGGTCTGGTGAAGGACCTTGAGGTCACGGTCAGCGAAGTGGCGCAGATCGACCGGATCGGCTGATCTGCCGCCCGCGCTTGGCGTGGCATGTCGCGGCACCCAATATGTCGATCGGTTCTTGTGGGTTTCGCTGTGGTGAGAGATTTCCGCTCGATCTATCGGCACGGGTTTGCGCGGGTCGCCGCCTGCACGGTGCGCACCGCCCTGGCCGACCCGGCGACCAACGCGTCCGCCATCCTCGACCTCGCGACCGAAGTGAGCGGCAGAGGCGCGGCGCTCGCCGTGTTCCCCGAGCTGGCGCTATCGGCCTATGCGATCGACGACCTGCTGCTGCAAGACCCGCTGCTCGACGCGGTGGAGGCGGCGGTCGGCAGCCTCGTCGCGGGCACGCGGGAGCTGCTCCCGGTATTGCTGGTGGGAGCGCCGCTGCGGCACGGCAGCCGGATCTACAATTGCGCCCTCGTGCTGCATCGCGGCCGGCTGCTCGGCGTGGTGCCCAAGGTGCACCTGCCGAACTACCGCGAGTTCTACGAACACCGGCACTTTGCCTCGGGCGCAGGGTTGGTGGGCGAGACAATTCGCATCGGCGGGCTCGCGGCGCCTTTCGGCACGGACCTGCTGTTCGCCGCCGAGGATGTGCCGGGGCTCACCATCCATGCGGAGATCTGCGAGGATGTGTGGGTGCCGCAGCCGCCCTCGGGCGCGGCGGCGCTTGCCGGCGCGACGGTGCTTGCCAACCTCTCGGCCAGCAACATCACCATCGGCAAGGCGGAGACGCGGCGGCTGCTGAGCCAGTCGCAATCGGCGCGCTGCCTCGCGGCCTATCTCTACGCCGCGGCCGGCGTCGGCGAGTCGACCACCGACCTCGCCTGGGACGGGCAGGCTTCGATCTTCGAGAACGGGGCGACGCTGGCCGAGACCGATCGCTTCCCGGCTGGCGCGCAATACGCCATCGCCGATGTCGATCTCGACATGCTGCGCCAGGAGCGCGCCCGGCAAGGTTCGTTCGACGACAACCGGCGGCACTCCGCCGCAACGGCCGGGTTCCGCTCGGTCGCCTTCCGGCTCGACCCGCCGGAGGGCGATCTCGGCCTGCTGCGTAGCGTGCCGCGTTTCCCGTTCGTGCCGGCCGACCCGGCGCGGCTCGATCAGGATTGCTACGAGGGCTACAACATCCAGGTCGCGGGGCTGATGCAGCGGCTGGAAGCGGCGCGGATCAAGCGGCTTGTCATCGGCGTCTCGGGCGGGCTCGATTCGACCCACGCGCTGATCGTGGCCGCCCGCGCCTTTGACCGGCTGGGCCGGCCGCGCGGCGACATCCTTGCCTATACGCTGCCAGGCTTCGCGACCAGCGCGCACACCAAGCGCAACGCGATCCGGTTGATGCGGGCGCTCGGCGTCACTTGGCACGAGCTCGACATCAAGCCGGCGGCGACGCGCATGCTGCAGGATATCGGCCACCCGTTCGCCCGCGGCGAGCCGGTCTACGACATCACCTTCGAAAACGTGCAGGCCGGGCTGCGCACCGATTTCCTGTTCCGCCTCGCCAACCAGCACGACGGCATCGTGCTCGGCACCGGCGACCTGTCGGAGCTGGCGCTCGGCTGGTGCACCTACGGTGTCGGCGACCAGATGTCGCACTACAACGTCAATGCCGGCGTGCCGAAGACGCTGATCCAGCATCTGATCCGCTGGGTGATCAACCACCGCCAGTTCGACGCCGAGGTCGCCGAGACCTTGGAGGCGATCCTGGCGACCGAGATCTCCCCGGAGCTGGTCCCGGCCGGCGAGGACGAGCTGCCGCAGAGCACCGAGGCGAAGGTCGGGCCCTACGCGTTGCAGGACTTCAACCTGTTCCACGTGCTGCGCTACGGTTTCAGGCCGTCGAAGATCGCCTTTCTCGCGATGCACGCCTGGCAGCGCGCGGAGGGCGGCTGGCCGCCGGAGTTTCCCGACGACAAGCGGGTCGCCTACTCGCTGGGCGAGATACGCCACTGGCTCGGCGTCTTCTTGCAGCGCTTCTTCGGGTTCAGCCAGTTCAAGCGCTCGGCGATGCCGAACGGACCGAAAGTGGTGGCTGGCGGCTCGCTCTCGCCACGCGGCGACTGGCGCGCTCCCTCGGACGGCAACGCGCGGGTCTGGCTTGACGAGCTGGCACGCAATGTCCCGGAGAATTAGCTCTCCGCAAGAGAGGCGGAAAGCAACTCCCTCTTCCCTTGCGGGAGAGGGCCGGGGTGAGGGGTCGCTCTTCGCCGGGCTCGGTTCACCCCGGTCGGGCGCAGCGGCAGAGCGAACGAGGATCTCCGACGATAGAGTCGCCGCGCCTCCTCTATCACGTCACCTGGATTGCACGCGCGCAGGTCGACGATCACGAGCTGGTCCGAAAGACCACGTCCCGCGGGGCCGGGGCGAAGCAGCCCGGTAGCGACATCGAGCCGAGCGCCCGGGACGGCATGGCGCGCCACCCGTCGTCCCAACGCGGCGGCAGAAAGACTGATCACGTTCGGGACGGGGCTGGGATAGAGGGCCCTATCAACGACGCGCTCGAACATAGACCCGAGCGCGCGATGCACCAAACGATCATCGGTCCGGACTGCGATCACCTGCGGAAGCGTGCGATTGCCGGTCGCTCGCAGCAGGGCGAGCGCCATCATCCGCTGGATCAGGCTTGCTCCGGACAAATCATCCGGCGCCCACGCTATGCGGATGAACAGATACGGTTCGTCGCAATCGGTCGTTCCGTCAGTCGCGCCGAGTAACCCGACACACTTGTCCCGCCCTCGTTCGGTCGCGAGGACCATGTGATCGCAATCTAGCAAGACAGGGCTGAGCTGCTGGCCTCGGGGAATTCTCGCGCCGGCGACGATCAGATCGTCCCGCAACTGTTCAAGGTCGACGGCCTCGGTTGCGAGTGCGCTATCCACGGAGTGCGCTGTCAGGCTGCAATGAGCGAGCACCTTGGGCATTGTGGCCCCCAAATCCCGTTGGCTGGCGCAGGGCATATCGCCAATTGGGCTGAGAACCTGTGATCCACCTCACAGGGCCGGCAGCGAACTCCATCGTGTGGTATCGTGGCCAGTCGGATCAGGTGACGAAGAGCGGCAATGCCGAGCTGGGGCGAGCCTCGGGCTTCGCCCGCCGAGTCACCGCGCCGAGTTCGATCTCCACGGTGCTGACCTCGAAGGCGGCTTCAAGCCACTCATCGAAGCGGCGCGGTGAGATGCCACTGGTGGTCAGCCTGCCTTGGCGGATTAGGCGTAGCAGCGCCTTGGAGTCGAGCGGCACGAAACGCATGCGCGGGAACCGGCGCAGATCGACGAGCACGTAACGCTCGACGCTGTCGATCGAGTCGATCAGGTCCGCATCGCTCGCCCGTCGGCCGGATCCGATATACTTCGATTTCTGGAACTTGATCGTGTTGCGGCAGAAGCAGCGTACGCTGATGTCGAAGCGGCCCATCGCCCCAAGGTCGATCGCCGCGTCGGAGCCTGGATGGTTGCTGCTGATGTGCTTCTGGTAGCCGAACAGGCGTTCGCCCCAGATCTCGGCGAACCAGGAGGTGACACGCGGATCGCGGAACTTTGCCAGCGCGTCTTCGGGTGTGATCTTCAGCGCCCTGCTCAGCGCCTCCAAGGGCAACGAGGCGAGCAGCACGGTGATCCGGTCCCTAGCCATGTTGCATCTCGGCCCGCAGTCGCTCGGCGGCGATCTCGGCATAGTGCGCGTCCACCTCTATCCCCAGCGCGCGGGCGCCAAGCTGCTCGGCGGCGATGAGCGTCGTGCCGGCGCCGAGGAACGGGTCTAGCACCATCGGATTGGCCAAGCCGTGCAACTGGATGCAGCGCTGCGGCAGCTCGACCGGAAAGCCGGCCGGATGGTTGAACTTCTGCGTCTTCGAGCGGACGGTCTTGTAGGGAATGAACCAGACGTTGCCGGCACAGCGCAGGTCGGCGGCGTGGCCCCAGCGGGCGATGTTGGACTTGTCCTTGAACGGCACACCGACCGCGAGCCGGTCCAGCTCGACCCGTCCGGTAGCGGTGAAATGGAAGATCGACTCGTGATTGTGATTGAGGAAGCGACGGCTGGTGATGGGCTTGAAATGGCCGATGCTGTTGCCCCGGATGGTCACGGACTTGGCCCATAAGATGTGGTTCTGCATGGTGAAGCTGTCGCGGAATGCTCCGGCGACATCCATCGAGATCCACGGGTCGGAACTGGTGCTGCCAACATTGAGGAAGAACGAGCCTTCCGGTTTCAGCACCCGCCGCAGTTCACCGGCGACCTGCCGCAGCCAGTCGAGATACTCACGGCGCGGGCGGCGGTCGTCGTAGCTTCGATAGGCAACCCCGATGTTGTAGGGCGGCGACGTGACGATGACGTCGACCGACGCGGTGCTGACCTCGCGAAGCACCCTCAGACAGTCGCCGAGCAGGATCTCGTGCCGTCCGATCAGCCACTGCCCTGGCATGGGAGCCTGCTTGCGTGGGTTCGGTGGCACCGCTCCGGTCCGGCTCCTTCGTGTCGAGCGCCCCTTCCGAGAGCGCGGATTTGCAATAGCCGGATTCGCGATGGTCGATAAGGCGCACCGATGGCGCCGAGGTTTCGGCAGGGTTAGGGTCCGGACCGTGATGAGCCAAACGATCGCGATCGTGCTGCCGCCGCGCGAAGGGTTCGGGCCGGGGCGGACCGGCGCCGTCGGGCTGATCGCGCACCGACTGGCCGCGTCCGGTCCGTTCGCGCCGCTGGTAATCGGCGGGTCGCAAGCGGGTCCGGTCTTCGGCGACGTGCCGTTCCGCGCCGCCCGACCGGTACGCTGGCTGCCGCTCGATCCGAATCGGCGGTTCGCGGCCGGCGTGGCACGGCTGCTCCGCCGCGATCCGCCGGCACTGATCGAGGTGCACAACCGGGCCGAGATCGCGCTGTTCCTGGCCGCTCGCTTCCCCGCCATCCCGGTCTCCCTGTTCCTGCACAATGACCCGCAGGGAATGCGGTCGCTGAGGACAGCGGCAGCGCGCGCCAGATTGCCGCGCCGACTTGCCGCGGTGGTAGCCGTGTCGCGCTACGTGCGCGACCGGCTGCTCGATGGTGTCGCGCCGCCGCACCGCGCGCCGGTTGTGCTGCCCAATTGCGTTGACCTCGCGGGCCTGCCCCCACCGATCCCACCCGAGGCGCGGGAGGCAGAGATTTTGTTCGTCGGGCGACTGGTGTCAGACAAGGCGCCCGACGTGTTCATCGCCGCCTGTGCCGCCGCGCTGCCGCGCCTGCCGGGCTGGCGGGCGACGATGCTGGGAGCCGACCGCTTCCGCTCCGGCGGCGCGGACACGGCATACATCCGCGCCTTGCGGCCGGCCGCCCGAGACGCCGGGGTGAACATGCGCGGTTACCAGACGCACGAGACCGTGCTGCAAACCATGGCGCGAGCGGCCATCCTGGTGATGCCGAGCCGCTGGCAGGAGCCGTTCGGCCTGACCGCGCTCGAGGCAATGGCGTGCGGGATGGCGCTGATCTACGCGCCGCGCGGCGGGCTTCCCGAGGTCGCCGGCGGGGCGGCGGTGCAAGTCAATCCTGATCGGCCGGACCAGGTGGCCGAAGCCATCGTGGCCCTGGCGACCGACCCGTCCCGCCGGGCCGACATCGCCCGGGCGGGATTGGATCGCGCCCGGCTGTTCGACCTGCCCATCGCCACGACCCAGCTCGGCGCCCTCCGGCGCAGCCTGATCGGAGGCTGAGCCGGGAGGTCGGGTGGCCCCGCCGCGCCAGCTTGCCTATATCTTGGCGACGGGTTCACCACCGATTGGAGCAGGCGCGCATGGCACAGGCAGCAGGGGCACGAATAGAGGGTACCTCCGAGCAGGTCCCGGTCACGGTGCTGACCGGCTATCTCGGCGCGGGCAAGACGACCTTGCTCAACCGCATCCTCAGCGAGAATCACGGCAAGAAGTACGCGGTGGTCATCAACGAGTTCGGCGAGCTCGGCGTCGACAACGACCTTGTGGTGGACACCGACGAGGAAGTGTTCGAAATGAACAATGGCTGCGTCTGCTGCACCGTGCGGGGCGACCTGATCCGCATCGTCGGCGGGTTGATGAAACGGCGCGAAAAGTTCGACGGCATCATCATCGAGACCACCGGTCTCGCCAATCCCGCGCCGGTCGCGCAAACCTTCTTCGTCGACGAGGCGGTGCGCGCCAAGACGCGGCTCGATGCCATCGTCACGGTGGTCGATGCCAAACACCTGCCACAGCGGCTCGAGGATAGCCACGAGGCGGAGGACCAGATCGCGTTTGCCGACGTGATCGTGCTCAACAAGACCGACCTCGTGACGCCGGAGGAATTGGAGGGCGTCGAGCAGCGCATCCGCGCGATCAATCGCTTCGCCGTGATCCATCGCACCGAGCGTGCCGGCGTCGCGATCGAGCAGGTGCTCGACCGCGGGGCGTTCGACCTCGCGCGCGTGCTGGAGCGCGAGCCCGCCTTTCTCACCGACGACGAGCACGAGCACAATGACGACATCAACTCGATGAGCTTCGAGGTGGAGAAGCCGATAGACCCCGAAAAATTCAACGCCTGGATTGGCGCGCTGCTGGCGACAAGCGGCCAGGATCTGCTGCGCACCAAGGGCATCCTCGCCTATGCCGGCGACAACCGGCGCTTCGCTTTCCAAGCGGTACACATGATCGCCGATGGCGACTTTATCGGACCATGGAAGCAGGACGATCCACGTCGCAGCCGGATCGTGTTTATCGGCCGCAACCTCAACCGGCCAGTGTTGCGGCGCGGCTTCGAATCGTGCCAGGCGGCCTGACGCGGCCATGAGCACCGGCGTTGCCCCGGGTTTCCTGATCGAGCAACGTGGTATGGCGCGCGCCTTGGACGCGTTTGTCGTCGGCTGTGCTTTCGATCGTGCCGGCGCGGCGGCTGCGTTCGCCCTTGGCGACGGGATTGTGCACGTTGTGCGGCTCACGGACCGGGCGAACTGGGCCGCGATTGCGGTGCATGACGGCGCGACGCTGGCGCTCGCGGCCGATTGCGCGCCGAACGGTTTCGTCACCGGCGGCGATGACGGTGGGTTCCGCCGCGTCGGCCTCGAAGGAGGCGTCAGCGAAATTGCGTCGTTCGGCATGAAGTGGGTGGAGCACGTCGCCAGCTTCGCACCCACCAAAGGCCACCTGAAGGGCAACGGGCTGCTCGCCTGCGCCGTTGGCAAGCACGTGCATGTGTTCGACGATGGCGGGACCAAGCTCAAGCAGCTTGAACACCCATCGAGCGTGACCGGCCTCAGCTTCGACGCGCGCGGCAAGCGGGTGGCCGCTTCGCACTACAACGGCGCGTCACTTTGGTTTGTCGCCGCCAAGACCGACACGCCCCGGCGTCTGGAATGGAAGGGGAGTCACACCGCAATCGCGCTCTCGCCCGACGGCGACAACGTGCTGACCGCAATGCAGGAGAATGCGCTGCATGGCTGGCGGCTGTCGGACATGCAGCACATGCGGATGAGCGGCTATCCGGCCAAGACGCACAGCCTCTCCTTCACGCGCAGCGGCAAATGGCTCGCGAGCAGCGGGGCTGAGGCGGTGGTGCTGTGGCCGTTCACCGGTGGTGGTCCGATGGGCAAGGCGCCGACCGAGCTCGCCGGCGGGGATACGGGCGTGATATGCACGCGCGTGCTCTGCCATCCGACGCAGGACGTGCTGGCGGCCGGGTTCAGCGACGGGCTTGTGGTCGTGGCCGAGATCGGCTCGGCCCGGATCGCCCCGATTGCGCCGCCGGGCAATGGACCGGTTTCGGCATTGGCCTGGAGCCCGGACGGCTCTCAGCTGGCATTCGGCACCGAAGCGGGTTTTGCGGCGCTGCTCGACCTGTCCGGCCGGTGAGGACGCGACCCCCGGCAAACTGATTCCCGAGCCGCCCGGCAGCGGTTATCATCCCGGAAGCGTGTAGCGTCGCTCGATGGCAGCGTGAAGCTCCGTCCTTGCATCCTCGGTCGAGCGGTCGCTCTGCTCGATGTCGCTGACCTCCTTGGCCAGCTCCTGGTCCTTGATCGCCTCCGCCATCCAGCGCGAATAGTCGCAGCGCTCGCGATGCCACTGCCACGTCTCGGCGTCCACGCCCCCGCCCATCTGCATGAACATGACAAGATTTTGGGCCCGAAGGTTCAGATGTCCGTCCGCTCCGCGGAACCGGAAGCTCTTGTCCTCACCCAGCGCGCCTTGCGCGTATTTGCGCCGGTGGCGTAGGCGCGGGGTCTCCCCCGGAATGACCTTCATCCGCGTCGGATCGCCCCCGGCGGCGTCCAAAACCAGCACCTCGCCCAGTGCGAGCGAGTCGGGGATACGCGGGCTCGGAAGATCGCGCGATCGATAGAACGCCTGCACCGCGTTTCCCGGTTCGTCACCGACGACGAGCAGCCGGTCGACGCAGGGCAGCAGCCGCGCGGAAACCGCCTCGGGGCGCGTGGTGATGAAAATGCATCCAGCCAGCGCTTCCAGCGGGACGCTCTTACCGAGGTCCCAGTCGGCCGGCAGCATATGGTGTGCTTCATCAACTATTAGGCAGTGCGGCCGGCCCAGCCGGGTGCGGAGCCGTATGAGTTCCGGCAGCAGCTCGGAGAAGAATGCGGGCTGATCGGCGAGCTGAACGCTGAGCAGGTTCACGGCGACGCTTGTGTCGGTCTTGTGCAGGAGCTCACTGATCCGCTCGATGGTTGGCTGCTGATCGGCCGCGCCGACGCAAACAGCGTGGGGCAGCCCCTCATAGTCACCCTCCGGGTCGATGAGGCAGAACTGGAACCCAGCCGCATGTAGCCGCTCGGTAAGGCCCTGGGTCAAAGTTGACTTGCCGCCGCCCGAGAGCCCGGTGAGCAGTATGGTCTCGCGGTGTGGGGCGAACCGGACTGTGTCGCCGGCGAGCGTCTCGGCAAGCGGCACCGTCTGCCGGGCGAGCCCCGGGTCGAGATCGGCAAGGTCGGTCGCCAGCAGCCGAGCAATCAGCTCCTGCACGCCCCCGCCACGGATGCCCGACGTGACCCACGCCGCCCGTGCCTTGAGCGTATCGGTCGCGTTGGCCACGGCAATCGAGCAGCCGGCGATGTCGAGGAACGCCATGTCGTTCTCGGCATCGCCCACCGCCACGCAGTTGACTGGCGCGAGACCCAGTTCGTCCAGCGCGACCGCGAGCCCGCTCGCCTTGTTCACACCGGAAGGCAATACCATCACCGCGCCCTTGTTGAAGGTGATGGTGAGTTCTAGCCCGAGCTCCTGGATGGCCTGCAGCACCTTGGTCTCGTTCGGCTCCCAGGTGGCGACGATCGAGCGACCGACCGAGAGCGGGTCCACCCCAAGTGCCCGCAGGCGCTCGACGAAGCGCGGGTCGGGCGATGGCACCAGCGGTCGTTCCTCCCTGGTGCCCGGCCGGTATAGCAGGGCCCCATTCTCCGCCACCACAAGGTCGAACACGTCGATGCGGGGCATGACCCGACGCAGGTCGTCGAGCTCCCTGCCGGTGACCAGGATAAGTCGGTGTGCGGCGCCTCGCAGCTTGTCCAGCGCGGCAAGCGTGGGCTCGTCCACGACGCCGTCGTGAGCGATCGTGCCGTCGAAGTCCGTGGCGAGGGCGACGTAGTGCATGAGGGGACAACAACCAGGAAGCGGCCTGGTTCGCGTGATTATTCAGCGACGCCCCGCTCAACTCAGGGGGGAGAGCTGGTAGAGCGAGACATCGCGTTCAGTCCGGTCCTCGAGCTCCATCGTTGTCGCGATCCTGTATTCGGCAAAGCGAGTAAGGCCCTCGCGCGGGAGATAGGCGCGGCCGGGATCGGCGATCCAGACTTCCGCCTGCCGCGCTATCGCGCGCAGCCAGGGCAGGATGTGTCCGGTCATCGGCGCCTCGTAGCAGACGTCGCCGCACAGGATCAGGTCCCAGCGGCAGGGGGCGCCGACAATGTCGCCGGCGAGCGGATGGACGACGACGCCATTGGCGCCGGCGTTGAGCCGAATGGCCGCGGTTGCCATGCGGTCGATCTCCGCCGCCTCGACCAGAGCCGCGCCGGCCCGCGCGCAAGCGATCGCCGCGATCCCGCCGCCGGCGGCGAAGTCCAGCACCCGCTTGCCCCCGACCAGCCCCGGGTGATCGAGCACATGACGAGCCAGGGCCTGTCCACCCGGCCAGGCAAAGGCCCAGAACGGCGGCTCGACACCGTGGGCTGCCAGCCAATCCTCGCTGGCCTGCCAGATCGGCGTGAGCTCCGTCGCGGTGTACAGCAGGAGCTCGGGCACCAGGCTGGGGCGAGCCAGCGAGGTATGCTGGCGTATGAAGCCGTCCGCGTCTTCGCCGCTCAAAGCCGGCCGATCAGGATGGCCAACCCCACAGCCAGCCCAACCTCACGATTGGCGCGGAACAGCGTCAGGCAGCGTGCGGGATCGTTAATGTCCAGCGTCACCACTTGCCGCGCAAGCAGCAACGCCGGCAGTGCCAACGCCGGATAGAACCATGCCGAAAGCTGCGCCTGCCACCCGGCCACGGCGAGGGCAAGCACCGTCGCGCCATAGCATGAAGCGAGGAAAGGACGGGTCCGCTCGCCAAACAGCCGCGCGGTCGAGTGGACGCCCACCAAGGCGTCGTCCTCGCGGTCCTGATGCGCGTATATCGTGTCGAACCCGAGGTCCCACAGGATCGCCGCGCCGTAAATCGCAATCCACGCGAGGTCGATCTCTCTCGCGCCGGCGGCATAACCCAGTGGCGCCCCGAAGCCGAAGGTGAAGCCCATCACGAGTTGGGGCCACCAGGTGACCCGTTTGGCCAACGGATAGAGGGCGACAAGGAGTAGCGATCCGGCGCCGAGCGACTGGGCCAACACGGGGAGCTGTAGCAGGATCAGCAGGCCGATCACGAGCAGCGCGGCAAGGAACACCAGTGCCTGCCGCGGCCGCAGCGCGCCCGATGCGAGCGGCCGCCCAGCAGTGCGAGCAACAAGCGCGTCGATGTCACGGTCCCACAGGTCGTTCACCACGCAGCCCGCCGCTCGCATCACCACGCTGCCGATCGCGAACAGCAGGAGCAGCCTGATCGTGGGCATCGCGAGGGCACCGGCGAGCAGCACGCCCCAGAGGCCGGGAAGGAACAGCAGCCAGATGCCGATCGGCCGGTCGAGCCGTGCAAGCAACACGTAAGGCACCACCGAACTCGGCAGACGAGCGACCCAGCCGGCGGCCGCGATGTCGGTATGGGCATGCATGGTGCTAATCTGTCCTTCAGCATGTCCGGGTCAATCCGCCTGTTCGTGAATGCGCCCCTCGCCGCCGATGCGCAGGTCGCGGTCACGCCGGCTCAGGCGCACTACTTGACGGGCGTGATGCGCCGCTCGATCGGTGACCCGGTGCGGCTGTTCAACGCGAGCGATGGCGAGTGGCGTGCCCGACTCGCCTCCATCGGGCGGGGTCGCGTCAGGCTGACCGTCGAGGCGCTACTGCGGCCGCAGGCGGCGGAGCCTGAGCTGTGGCTCGGATTTGCCGTACTTAAACGAGACGCGACCGAGTTGGTGGTGCAGAAGGCGACCGAACTCGGCGTGTCGTCCCTGCTGCCGTTGCGGACCGAGCGCACCCAAGCCGAGCGGATCAACCAGGCCCGCCTCGCGGCGATCGCGGTCGAGGCGGCGGAACAGTCGGAGCGGCTGACGGTGCCCGTGGTGCACCCGCTGCAACCACTCCCCAAGCTGCTGGCCGACACCCCGGCGGGCCAGCCCATCTTTGCCGCGATCGAGCGACTCGACGCGCCGCCACTCCGCCGGTGGGCCGGGTCGGCGACGCTCCTCGTCGGGCCCGAAGGCGGATTCAGCCCGGCGGAGGTGAGTTCGCTCCGGGAGCACCAGGCAGTGCGCCCAGCGTCGCTCGGTCAGCGGGTCCTGCGCGCCGAGACGGCGTGCATCGTCGGTCTGGCGCTATTACAGGCTAGTCGCTAAACCAGGCTGGGAAGCTGGGAAGCCGATGTCCAACCCCGGAGATGCCGACGCGACGCCGATCCGGTCGAGCGCGCAGTTGGCCGAGTTCATCGCGGGCGGCTGCAAGCCCAAAGAGGATTTTCGTATCGGGACCGAACACGAGAAGTTCGGCTTCCGTCGCTCGGATTGCGCGCCACCGCCCTACGATCCGGCGGGCATAAAGGCGCTGCTGGAGGGCCTGTCTCGCGTCGACGGGACCCCGATTCTTGACCGTGACAACATCATCGGGCTCAAGCAGGGCCACGCCTCCATTTCGCTCGAGCCGGCCGGGCAGCTCGAGCTCTCCGGTGCCCCGTTGCCGACACTGCACGACACTGCGGCCGAGTTGGCGGCGCATTACGCGCAGGTGCGTGTGATTGGCGACGAGCTTGGCTTGGGCTTCGCCCCACTCGGCTTCCATCCGACCCTGACCCGGGCCGCCATGCCATGGATGCCCAAGGGACGCTACGCGATCATGCGCAGCTACATGCCCCGGGTTGGCTCCATGGGGCTCGACATGATGAGCCGCACGTGCACCGTGCAGGTGAACCTTGACTACGCCTCAGAGGCCGACATGCTCCGCAAGCTGCGTGTCTCGCTGGCACTGCAGCCCCTCGCCACCGCATTATTCGCCAACTCGCCGTTCACCGAGGGGCGGCCGAACGGGTTCCAGTCCTATCGTGCGCAGGTCTGGACCGACACCGACAACGCCCGGTCCGGCATCCCACAGGTGATGTTCGAGACAGGATTCGGTTTCGAGCGCTACGCCGAATGGCTCGTCGACTCGGTTCCGATGTACTTCGTCTACCGTGAAGGGCGGTATATCGATGTGTCAGGCCGGTCGTTCCGCGACTTTATCGACGGGCGGGTGCCGGAGCTGGCGGGGGATGTCGCTACGGTCGGAGACTTCGCCGACCACATGACGACGGTGTTCACCGATGTGCGGCTCAAGCGGTTCCTGGAGATGCGTGGAGCCGACGCGGGTCGCGCCGACATGATGATTGCCCAGTCGGCGCTGTGGGTCGGCCTGCTGTACGACGAGGCCGCGCTCGCCGCCGCTTACTCACTGGTCCGCCACTGGTCGTGGGATGATGTCGTGACCTTGCGCGCCGCCGTCCCCCGTCAGGGCCTGGATGCGCCGTTTCCGCACGGCGAGTTGCGGGGGCTTTCAGCCGAGATCCTCAGGATCGCCGCAGACGGGTTGACCGCACGTTACAAAAGTGGAATGAGCCAGCGCGATGAGGTGGGATATCTCGCGCCGCTTTGGGAGATCGCCGCCGGCGGCCCGACCCAGTCGGATCGTTGGCTCGGGCGCTATCATGTCGACTGGCGTGGCGACGTTCGGCCGATCTTCAAGGCCGCCGCCATCTGACTGTCTCTTGTCGATAACGTGTATTAGGGCTTGCTCATGCAACCTACTTGCGACCATATGGTGAAATGAATGTTGGCTTGGATCGGCGCTTGCATGGTCATGTGACATTGCATGGCGGTATGGCCACCACCGTTCGGCTGCGTTTGATCGGCCAAATGGAAGCGTGGACCCTCACCAGTGAAAGCGTGCTGCCGGCAGGCCGCAAGACACGCGCGCTGTTGGCCGTGGTTGCCCTTTCGACCCCGCGTCCGGCGCTGCGCGGTCGCCTCGCCGAACTACTCTGGAGTCGTCGTCCGGAGGAGCAGGCCCGCGCGTCGCTCCGCCAAGAGATCCACCGGCTGCTCGATGCGCTCCTGCCTGTGGGCTCGGAGATCCTGCACATCACCCGCGACCACCTCTCCCTTCGCCCCGGAGCGGTCTGGGTCGATGTCGACGAGGTGATGCGGGCGACCACGACGCAGCCGGCGTCGCTGTCGCTGCTGGACGGCGACCTGCTCGAGGATCTCGACGGGATCGATCCCGCCTTCGACATGTGGCTGACCACCGAACGCGAGCGCCTGCGTGACCGCGCACGCTCGCTCGCCGAGGAGTTGCTGCGCGAGCAGGTCCAGCCCGAGGCGGCGATCCCCGCGGCCCAGCAGCTACTCTCCATAGATCGGGCGCACGAGGGTGCCTGGCGGGCGCTCATGCGAGCACACGCGGCGCGCGGCGAACGCGGCATGGCCATCCAATCATACGAGCGGTGTCGCGCCGTTTTGGCCGACCTACTCGACGCCGCGCCCTCGGTCGAGACCCAACGTCTGTTCGCCGAGATCCGCGGGGGCGGCAGCAAGGCGCCGCTTCGGCCGCTACCGTCACCTTCGGCGCCTCTGCCCGCCGATCCCGCCGTCGGACGAGTCGAGACCAGGCCGGAACCCGAACCCCGAGCCTCGCGCGGCGGTGCTCGGCTGGGTGTCATGCCGCTGCGTCTGGTCGGCACCGGCGAGGAGGAAGCGCATCTCGCGCCCGGTCTCGCCGAGGAGATCACCACGGCGCTGGCCCGATTCCGCTGGATGTTCCTGGTCTCCAGCAACTCGTTGGCGCGCTTCGCGAGTCAGACGACACGGGACGAGGCGGAGATTCGTCGCACCTTCGGCCTCGACTTCCTGCTGGACGGCACGATCCAGAAGGTACGCAACCGACTGCGCATCACCCTCCGGCTGGTGGACCTGCGAGCCGGCAACCAGGTGGTCTGGGCGCGCAGGTTCGACCGCCAGACCCATGACCTATTGACCCTGCAGGACGAGATCGCCGCCGAGGTGGTGGCACAGATCGACCCGGAGATCCTGCTGATCGAGGCCAAGCGGGTCGCCGCACGGCCGCCGCACGACCCAACGGCGTACGACCTGCTGCTTCGCTCCCTCCCGTTGATCGGCCGCATGGAGCGCGAGCCGTTCATGCGGGCGGGAGAGTTGCTGTCCCAGGCGATCGCGGCGGAACCCGATTATGCTGGCGCTCATGCCTGGTACGCCTACTGGCACATATTCCTCGTGGGCCAAGGCTGGGCCGAGGATGCCGCGACCGCACTGACCACCGCCGGTCAGCATGCCGAGCGGGCGGTCACGCTGGATCCCGCCGACGCGCGAGCCTTGACCACCGCAGGCCACGTGCGCGCCTTCCTGCATCACCGGCTGCGTGAGGCTCTCGCGCTGCATGAGCGGGCGCTGTCGGCGAACCCGAACCTGGCGATGGCGTGGAATCTGTCCGGGGTGGCCTACGCCTATCTGGGAGACTGGGATGAGGCGGAAAAGCGTATCAACCGTTACAAGAAATTGTCTCCGCTGGACCCACAGGCGTTCTTCTTCGACACCGCATTCATCATCGTCGCCTTGTTGAAGCGCGACTACGAGAGCGCGGTCGCGGCCGGGCGAGCGGTCAGCGAAATGAACCCGTCATTCTCCGCCGCCTGCAAGCCCTATCTCGCCGCTCTCGGCCATCTGGGGCAGATGCAGGAGGCGGCTGTGGTGCGTCGGCGTCTGCTCGCGATCGAGCCCGATTTCACAGTGCGGCGTTTCATCGCGACCAGCCCCTTTGAACGCGCGCAGGACAGCGAGCACTTCGCCGAGGGATTGCGGCGCGCCGAAATCCCCGAGGGCTCGGTCAGCCGATAGAGCGGCATTCGGGCCAGCGTGCCGGGTGAGTTCCGAGCGGCACGGCTGGGCGGTCCCAGCGTGCGGGCGTGGCGCTGAGCTGTCCAGCGTGACGAACCGCGACGATGCGGCCGAACCCAGATGGGCTCGCTTCCAGCAGATCGCCGATCGAGGTCCGCTCGATGTCCGGCGCGCTGAAACCATCCTCGATCCGGCCGAGTTGCCGCAGCCACAGGCCGGTTCGAGCCAGTGAGACTCGCACCAGCCAACTGCCCCCCTCGGCCGCCTGCCTGTGCAAGGCGGCGAGCGCACCGAAAGCCATCAAGTAGCCGGATCCGTGGTCGAGCGCCTGGGCGGGAAGCGGCGTGGGTCCAGTGACACCGGCCGCCTCCGATTCGGCGGCATTGATGCCGGTCGCGGTTTGCACGAGGCTGTCAAAGCCACGGCGTCCCGCCCACGGCCCGAGATGCCCGTAGGCCGATAGCGAAACGCAGACGATCCCCGGCCGCAGCGTCGCCGCCGCTGCCGGGCTGAAGCCGAGTGAGGCAATGCCCCCTGGACGATAGCCCTGCACGAACACATCCGCTTCGCCGAGCAGCTCGGTTAGCGCGTCCCGACCGGCCTGGTCGCGCAGGTCGAGATGCGTCGACAGCTTGCCGCGGCCTGTGTCCTCGATCAACGTGAACGGCAGATGCGGTGCGGTGACGAGCAACACGTCGGCCCCATGCGCCGCCAGCGTTCGGCCGCAAACAGGACCCGCGATCACGCGGGTAAGGTCGAGAACCCGGATGCCGCCAAGCGGCCGGGTGGCGCGGCTGAGTGGGCGAGGCGGCGCTTCCCCGATCTTCTCGATCGTCACGACCGGCTGAGCAGCCAAGGCCTGGCCATGAGGATGCGCGTCCCATTCGGCGATGCTGCGCATTCGGGACCCGACCAGACCGGCTTCCGCTAGGCCATCCTCCACCTGCTGCGCCGTCCAACCGCGAAGCGTGTCCGCGACCGCCTCCCGGTCGTGAGCGCAGCCGAGCAGTCGCAGCACGCCGTCGCGGTGATGCGGGAAGTTGGTATGCAGCCGAACCCAGGCGCCATCGCCGCAGCGATAGGTGCCGGCAATCTTATCCCACGGGTCGGCCGGACCACTGCCGTCGACCGTGACCAAGCGCTCGGAGCGGAACTCGACCGCAGCGTGTCGCATGTCGACCGAGACGTGCTGACGCTGCCCTCCGCGCTTTTGCCAAATTGCAGCGGCGGCCAGGGTCGCCGCGCCGATGCTCGCCTGCGCCGCCGCTCCGACCGCGAAGGAGGAGGGGAGGATCGGGTCCGAGCCGGTGAGCGTCAGCGCGTCCAGCGCGTCTTCCGGCATAGCCGCATCTCGCCAGAGCGCCTTCAGAGCCTGTCGTGCGAGCATTGCTCCGCTCCACTTTTGCTGGGCGCGATTGTGCTTGCGTTCGGGAAACTCTCCAAGCCGCCGCGGCGCGGCAAGGAGAAATCCCAGTGGTGTCCTGCGGCGGTTTGCGGCGGCGGGCAACGGCCATGAACGAACGCAGAGCATGCCGGAAGTTTTTCCTAGAAAAGGCTTGCCCAGGTGCCCCAGTAAACTGTATAAA
This sequence comes from Acetobacteraceae bacterium, assembly GCA_965218045.1. Classification (GTDB taxonomy): domain Bacteria; phylum Pseudomonadota; class Alphaproteobacteria; order Acetobacterales; family Acetobacteraceae; genus CAVRCA01. The sequence goes on from CBDCJX010000011.1 coordinate 299,264, forward strand.
TCCATCCATGATGGCGGTTTGCGCACGCAGCCATCGCAAGCCGGAAATTCTCCCAAAATGCCGAGTATAATCAAGCACCCCGCACCGCCGGCAGGGCGGGATGCTGGTCGTTTCAATCTTCACGAGTGGGCTGAGCATGTGTTGGCCCCGCTCGGGGTCTCACCTGCCGCGCACCATCGGCTGCTGCTGGATGCTCTTGCTGCACTCAGCCGCGGCGAATCAGACAGACTGATGGTGCTGATGCCCCCAGGTTCCGCCAAGTCGACATACACGTCGGTCCTGTTTCCTCCGTGGTGGCTCAGTCAACATCCCGCAAGCAGTGTGATCGCGGCGTCTCACACAGCCGATCTTGCCGAGCATTTCGGCAGGCAGGTCCGAAATCTTGTGGCAGAACATGCGGCCGAACTTGGCTACGGACTCGTCTCAGACAATCGCGCCGCGGCACGATGGCAGACGACAAGTCGCGGCACATACTTCGCAACCGGCGTGCGTGGCCCGATTGCCGGCCGACGCGCTGATCTGGCGATCATCGACGACCCGATCAAGTCTCATGCTGAAGCCGACAGCGCTACATTCCGCGACAATGTCTGGAACTGGTTTCGCGCCGACTTGGCAACGCGCCTGAAGCCAGGTGGTCGGATCGTCCTGATCATGACCCGCTGGCACGAGGACGACCTCGGTGGACGACTGCTTTCCCAAGGCCGCGACGAATGGCGCGTGCTCCGTCTGCCTGCCTTGGCCGAAGAAAAAGATCCTCTCGGACGGGCGCCCGGTCAGCCGCTGTGGCCGGAATGGGAAGACCTGGCAGCGCTTCTTCGGAAACGGGAGACCGTGGGCGCTCGAGTATGGGCCGCACTGTTTCAGCAAACTCCGAACCCGCCGACCGGTAGTCTGTTCCGAACCGACAGTATCGAGATCCTTGATGAGCCGCCGGCCAACACCGGCGGAAACATCGTTCGGGCTTGGGATTTGGCCGCGACTGCGCAGATCGGGACCAACGATCCAGACTGGACCGTCGGGATAAAGCTGCAGCGCGATGCCGCTGGACGTTTTGTTGTCCTAGACGTGACCAGCCTACGCGGCACACCCGGCGCGGTGGAGAACGCCATCGCCCGTGCGGCCGAGCTCGATGGCAGAGGCGTCACGATCGGCCTGCCAGAAGACCCCGGGGCCGGCGGCAAATACGCGATCGCCAGTATCGCACGCCGGCTCGCCGGCTATCGGATAGAAGGCTCGCGCGAAATTGGCAACAAGGCCGCCAGAGCTAGCCCTGTGGCAGCTCAGGCAGAAGCCGGCAACCTTGCGGTCGTCCGCGCTCCCTGGACCGGAAGGTTTCTGGAAGAACTGCGTAACTTTCCCTTTGGCACCAAGGACGACCAAGTCGATGCGCTGTCACGCGGCTTCCTCATGCTCGTCAGCGTCGGCGCACCGGCCCGCCGCCTGAACGTGCCCCTACTTGCCCGATAGCGTAGATCGAGCGAGCCAATGTAACACGGATCGCTAGCAGCACCGCTCCCCAAGATTTTGCGAACCGGTCCCAGTCTTTCGGACCTCAACATGTTTGAGCGGATTCCAAATGTTCGAAACTATCTGTGACCTGATTCCGCGAGATTCGGATTACCCTCAGCGCGCCCGGACGCTTGATCTCCTCAGTCGAGTGCTGAACGGAACCCTCTACGACGCGCTGCCGTACGATTTCCACGAAGAACGGGCGGTGTCCGGCGAGTACATCCCTCTCCGAGCGCGCCGTCCGTCGGTTCGCTACGCGCTCTGCCGCACGGTGGTCGAGGACAGTGTGGCATTACTGTTTGGAGAAGGACACTTTCCATCCATCGACTGCGCCGATGAGGATACTCGGAATATAGTTGCCAATCTCGTCGACGAGACAAAGCTAAACCAAGTAATGACTGAGGCCGCGACGCGGGGAGCGGTCGGCTCGGTTGCCATCCTCATGCGCGTGCTGCGTGGTCGTGTGTTCTTCACCGTGATCGACACCACATACCTGACGCCCGTGTGGGACCCCGAAGCGCCCGACACACTGCTCAGCGTCACCGAAACGTACAAAGTAGCCGGTTCACAACTCGTTGCCAACGGCTATACTCTTGCCGATCCTGACTCAGCGCATTGGTTCATGCGCCGCTGGGATCCAATGGGCGAATCCTGGTTTTTACCGTGGCCGGTTGGCAGCGCCGACGAACCAGTGCTCGACGAAAAGCGCAGCATTCGCCATGGACTAGGCTTCGTACCTCTGGTCTGGATCCGCAACATGCCAGGGTTCTCGGTCACAGGAGACCCTAATGACGGCGCATGCACGTTTCGAGCCGCTATCGAGACACAGATCGAAATAGACTATCAACTTAGCCAGGCCGGCCGCGGCCTCAAGTATAGTAGCGATCCGACACTCCTGATCAAAGAGCCCGCGACCACGGACTCAGAAATTGTGAAGGGAGCCGGCAACGCCCTGGTCGTCTCCGACAAGGGCGACGCAAAACTGCTCGAGATCGGCGGGACTGCATCCGCGGCTGTCATCGAATACGTCCGAACTCTCAGAGCGTGCATGGCAATCGCGCGAACGCGGATCGCTTGTCGGCCGCACAGTCGGGACGGGCACTGGAACTGATGAACCAGGGCCTCATTTGGCTCGCCGACAATCTGCGCATCAGCTACGGGCAAGGAGCCCTGCTGTCGCTTGCTCGGATGATACTGAAGGCGTCCCAGGTCTATCGCATCACAGTGTTCGATCGTGCGATTTCCCCGGTTGATCCCGCGACGCGGCTCTCGCTCAAGTGGCCGCGATGGTATGCGCCGAGTGCCGATGACCGGCAGAAGGATGCGCAAACGCTCGCGACGCTCTCGGCTTCGGGTCAGATCTCCCAAGCGACCGCCATCAGGTCCATCGCCGACGTCTACGACATAGAAGACATCCATGCAGAACTGAGCCGCATCGATGAAGATCGCAGGAGCCGGAATTAGTGACCGACAACATCACGCCGCCTGACACCGAAAACTTGGCGGAGCTTCGTGCTCGCGCAGAAGCACTAGAACAGCAACTGAGCCGCGTTCAGCGGGAAGCCGACTCGCGACTGATCCGCGCCGAACTCAAGGCGGAAGCGGTGCGGGCTGGAATGGTGGACCTTGACGGCCTGAAACTACTCGACCTGTCGGCTGCCAGGTTGAACGAGCGTGGTGAGGTCGAGGGCGCTACCACAATGATGACGGAGCTGCGGCGTGACAAACCCTGGCTGTTCGGAAGTCCGTCTTCCTCGAGTTCAGCCGTCCCGCCTCCCGCACAAGCGCCTCGCCAGAAGAGCGCGATTGAAATGACAGACGCCGAGTACCGCGCAGCTCGCGCGGAACTCCTGAAACGCCGCTTCTAACAACAGGAACATCGCCGAATGGGTATCCAGAATTTTCCCACAGCGCTACAGCCGATCATTCAGCAGGGATTTTTGGAGCGTGAGTTCCAGCAGGCGCTTCATTCCCGTCTCGGCTATCGCGCTTGCGCAGACCGGGAGGAGATCTCGGTCGGCATTGGCGAGACGCTCACGAAGACTCGCGCCGGACTTAAGCCTTCCGTTACCACACCGTTGCCGGCGGCGGCGAACACCAATCTCGACAACGGCCTCACCCCGACAACTTGGAGCGTCGAACAATACACGATCTCGATCAATCACTATGCTGCGACCACCGACTTGAACATGGTGACGAGCCGTGTCGGCATAGCGTCCCAGTTCCTGCAAAACGCCTTTGTGAATGGGGAGCAGGCGGCCCGCAGCCTCGATGAATTGGCTCGCAACGCGCTCTTCGCCGCCTATTTCGGCGGCAATTCCCGTGTTCGTACCACCCTCGGAGCGGCGTCACCCACCCTTGTTGTTGATGATATCCGAGGCTTTCAGACCAGTTTCATCAATGGTCTACAGACACCGGTCAGCAGCAGCGCCCCCCTGCCGGTTACAGTGGGCGGTGGTACGTATACGTTAATCGGTGTTGCGGTCGATCCGACCAATTACTCAAGTGCCATAAATGTTGGGGGTCTCTCGGGAACTCTGACGTTCTCCACCAATGTCTCGACGGCCGACGGCGCGGCGGGCAATACTGTCATGGCGTCGAACGCTCCGGTGATCATTCGTCCGGCGCAGCGCTCGAACACCGGCCTGCTTGCCCCTGGGGACATGTTGACCATGTCGTGTCTCCTCGACGCCGTAGCCAGGCTGCGGCTGAACGCTGTGCCGGAAATCGATGGCGTCTACAATTGCTACTTGGACCCGGTGTCGGCTCGTCAGCTTTTTGGCGATCCAGACTTCCGTCAGCTCTTCCAGGGCGCGACCTCGGCCAATCAAGTCTTCCGCCAGGGAATGGTCAACGACTTCCTGGGGCTACGCTTCATTCCGACGACCGAGGCCTATGTGCAATCGCATCCCACACTTTCGGGGGTGATGGTGCGACGCCCGATAGTGTGTGGCCAGGGGGCCCTGATCGAGGGCGATTTCGCCGGTATGGCCGCGGAGGATGTCGCACCGAAAGACTCGATTGTCTCTGTCGTGGACGGCATCGCAATGGTCACGAGGGAGCCGATTGACCGCCTTCAGCAGATCATTGCGCAGTCATGGTATTGGATCGGCGGCTTTTGTGCCCCCTCCGATGTGGGAACCAACTCGACCAACATGCCGACTGCGACCAATGCCGCCTACAAGCGCGCGGTAATAGTCGAGCATATCGGCTGATCGGGGAGGAGTGGATTGTCCATCGGATCCTCGCAGCCGTTCCGCCCTGCTGGAACCGCTTCGCTCGTCGCCGGCACTGCGTCCTCGGTCGTGACTCTTGCCGGGGGTGGCGACTCGCTTCTCGTCACAAACGCCACGGCATCGATCGCCTTTGTTCGGCTTGGGTCCAGTGCGACCGTAGTGGCCACTGCAACCGACATGCCCGTACTACCCGATTCTCGCGTTCTCCTCGGGATCAATCCGTTAATCAAGACGGCGGCGGTGATGTTGGCTAGCGGTTCGGGCAGCTTGTTCTTCACGCGTGGGGATGGGTCGTCAATCTGATGCCTTCCCTTAACGACGCGGAGAAGACGGACGTCCGTCGGTTTTGCGGCTACCCGTTTTATGGATCGGGCGCAGCCGGCTTCCAGTCGTGGCGGTTCTATCAGGTCTCCGGCACGCTCGAATACCGCATGAGCAATCTCGCCGCTTCCGAAATGCTCATCGTGCGGCGGCAGCTCGCAACGCTCAATGCGCTGGAGTTGGCGATGTCCGAGGCTTCGGGCCATCTCGATACCAATCAGGCCGCCACCTGGCAACGCAACCCTAACGAGCCCCGCGACCGGCAAAAGCTATTCGACGACATGCGGCGGCGACTCTGTGGGCTGTTTGGTCTGCCAGCAGGTCCTGGCCTGGCCGATACGAGCGTCAGACTGGTGATCTAATGAAACAGGAGGTATTGCAGGACCGAATCAGCCGCGGTCTCGGAGTGGCGGCGCGCCAAATCGGTGCGAGCACCGATGCGTATCGGCCAGCAGGGGCAAGCGATCCGCTGGCGCGCGCCAATCGCTATATGCGCCTTTCCGCCGCATTCAGCACGACGGGAGGGATGTTCAGTCAGGCGAGCATGTACGGCAATTCACTTTGGTACGGTGTTTTCGACGCTGCATATACCCTTCCCGGAGATTACCTGGTTCAGCGCGCGGGCATATGGTTCATCGCAGCTCAGCAGCCGCTGCTCCCGATACTTTGCGTCAGGGCGGATCGAACGGTGTCATTTTCCCGGCCGAGCGGTCCCGCTCACATCGGTGCGAACTCCTATGGGGGAGTGGCACTCAGCACGGCAAGACCAATAATCGAGAGCTGGCCAGCAAGCGTTCTGGGCACCTCCGGCGCCAAGCCGAGTGCAAGCTTGCCTGCGGACAGCACGGCAGCCACCTGGACGGTAATGCTTCCGCAGCTAGCCGGAACTATTATACGCCCGACCGACATCATGACCGACGATCTCGGTCGAAACGGCATCGTCTCGACTGCCGAACTGACCGCTCTCGGGTGGCGTCTCGTCGTCAGACAATCGAGCACCTGATGGCAGATCAGTCGGACGTCGAGAGCGCGCTGGTTGCCCTCAGCTCTGCTGGGCTCTATCCACAGGGAGTTAGCGCGCCTAGTGTCTGTGACCAACCCTGCCGCGTCTTTCGCGGATGGCCGCTTCCTGCAGGACTCGACGCCGACCTTGCCGCTGGAATAGTCAATGTCAGCGTTTTTCCGGTCGAGGACAGCGCCCGGAGCACGACGCGGTTTCCCGACGAATGGGTCTCGGATTTCGCGCCCGCTACCCTCTTGGTTGCCGTTAACGACAACGCCGTGACGTTTAGCGGGACCGCAGAGGCGGGACAGCTGGCTGGTATCGCCACCGGAGAGGGGCGAACCTATGTGTATCGCACCCGGAAGGCCGATACGCCCGGTTTGGTGGCCGCCTACCTGGCTGCCGAAGCCCGCGCCGACTACATCGTCCAACTCACCGGAACCACGCTTGTACTTGCCGGTGCCTCTGGTGTAGTTGCCCGTGTTGTTGCGGACGCCGCGGCTTTTCGAGAAGTCCGTAGGCAAAGTCAGCGTTTTCGGATCAGTTGCTGGTGCAACGACCCGCTGGTCCGCGACGTCGTTGCTACGGCGATCGACACTACCCTCGCGCCACTCAGGTTCATCGCGCTTCCCGACGGAACACAGGGTCGCCTGAGCTTCGCAGCAGGAAATACGTTCGATCAATCCCAGGACGCGGCTCTGTATCGCCGAGATCTGATCTATGAAGTAGAGTATCCTGCGACTATCCATGCCGAGCAGCCGGCAATGATCTTTGGCACTACGAGTGTCAATACAATTCCTTTCATCGGATGAAACCGGGGGTTCCCATGGACATGCATCTCGTGGTGGTCAGGCCGTTCGCCGATTTCGGCCGCGGCGACACCGTTACCGATCGCACGCGCATTGCCGAGATCCTCGCGAGCGAGCACGCCTCGTATGTCGTTCGGGTAGCGACCCGCGCGTCGAAGGAGGACTAGGCCATGCCTATCGTCCAGCAAGGCAGCATCAATACGACCGCTCTGGTCGTTCCTGACCTCTACGTTCAGATCGTTCCACCGCAGAACCTGGTGTTGAATGGCGTCCCCACCAACGTTGTTGGTATGGTGGGGACTGCGAGTTGGGGGCCCGTCGGGCAGCCCGTTGTTGTCGGCACCATGGCCAATTACGCCCGGATCTTCGGTCCGGTTGTGTTCCGCCGCTACGACATGGGCACGCAAGTTGCCACGGCTGTACAGCAGGGAGCGCAGGCGTTCCGATGCGTCCGAGTCACGGACGGATCAGATACGGCAGCACAGGTATCACTACCTGGAAGCACCATTACTTTTACCGCGCTTTACACGGGCACGCTCGGCAATAAAATCGCGTTGGCCCTTACACCGGGTAGCGCTGCCAACAGTTGGCGCCTGACGATTTCTCTCCCGGGTCTCGCGCCGGAACTGTTCGACAACATCGTCGGTTCAGGTGCAAACTTTTGGATCGCCTTGGCCATAGCCGTCAATACCGGTGTCGGTCAGCAGCGCGGTCCCTCACAACTTGTGGTAGCCAACGCCGGCGGGGCAACCGTCGCCGCGTCGCCGTTCTCCACCACGCTTAGTGCTGGTACGCTTGGTTCTGATGGCGCTGTCGCCGTCACTGCCGCCACACTCGTCGGCTCGGACACAGCTCCTCGGACGGGGATGTATGCTCTCCGAGGCCAAGGCTGCAGCATCGGGGTGCTCGCCGACAGCGACGATTCGACCCAATGGACGACGCAGGCAGGGTTCGGCCTCTCCGAGGGCCTATACATGATATTGGCGGGACCCGCCGGAGACACGATCAGCAACGCTGTCAGTGTCAAACGGGCTGCGGGACTCGACAGCTACGCCGCGAAGCTGATGTTCGGTGATTGGCTGTGGTGGTCCGACCAGACTAATGGCACCGTTCGCCTCGTCTCTCCCCAGGGTTTTGTCGCTGGTCGGCTCGCAAACCTTTCGCCAGAGCAGTCAAGTCTGAACAAGCAACTCTACGGGGTCATCGGGAGCCAGAAATCGGGTTCTCCTGGAACCGGGCAAAGCACGTCGTATTCGGCTGCGGAACTCGCTTTCCTTCTAGGCAACGGCATTGACGTGATTGCAAACCCGCAGCCGGGTGGCAGCTTTTGGGGTGTCCGAGGGGGCCACAACAGCAGTTCCAATGCCGCCATCAATGGCGACAACTATGGGAGACTGACCAACTACATCGCTGCTACACTTGCGGCAGGTATGGGCCAGTATGTGGGCCAGGTCATCAACACCAACCTGTTCCGCCGGATCCGAGCTACCCAGTTGAGCTTTCTTCAGAACATGCTGAGCCAGGGTCTATTGGGAAGCACTGACGGCTCCTTGCCCTTCAGCGTCGTATGTGATGCCAGCAATAACCCGAACAGCCAAACCACGATGGGCTACGTGCAGTCCGACGCCCAAGTCAGATACCAGGCGATCAATGAGAAATTCATCGTGAACATGGAAGGCGGCCAGACTGTGCAGGTCAGCCGTCAAACCCTACCGGCCGGGCAGTCGGCGTAAGGAGCGCACATGGCGACCAGTACCATCTTCTCGGTTGGGCGTGACTGCCAGCTCGTGGTCATGGGGCCCACCGGGAGAGTTGATCTTACCCACGTCACCGGGTTCGAAAGCCGACAGATCACACATCCGATTCGGGTCGATCGTCTGGACGGAACTCAGATGGCTACGGAGCTGCCGAAGGGCTGGGAAGGGAACTTTGAAATCGAACGCGGGACATCTTCCGTCGACGACTTCATCGCTGCAGCAGAAAGTCAGTTCTTTACCAGTGGCCGCGTTGCTCCCGGCACTCTCTACCAGTATGTCACCGAACCGGACGGGAGCACGTCCACTTACCAATATGACGGCGTCGTATTCAAGCTGACGAGCGCAGGTGTTTGGAAGGGCGACGCAAGCGTCAAGCAGAAGCTTGAGTTTTTTGCCACGCGCCGTAGGCGTGTCTGATGTCTGGCGTTGACAGTCACCTCTTGCCCTCTGGCAGAATCATTGAGAGCGCCCTAGCGGTACAGACAATTTGTGACGATCAAGGGCGGCGTCTTTCGGTGCGCCGTATGACAGTTCTCGACAAGCTTCGGTTGTTCAAGGCAGCCGGTCCGGCTCTGGCGCAGAATGGTCCATGGCTCGGAGTAGCGTTGCTTGCCTGCTCAGTGACCGCTATCGGAGACGTCCCAATTCCGATGCCTGCCAGTGAGCAGCAGATCGAAAGTCTCGTGGCGCGATTGGGGGATTCGGGTGTCGCTGCCGCTGCGAGCGCGCTGACGGCCACGTCGGAACCGACACCCGCCGACATGAGGCAAGACGCGGGAAACTGAGTCGGCACCCCGACCTGATTGACTGCCTGTATTTGGTCAGGAACGGGGTGCCGTTCGACGTGGCTTTTAGCTTGCCTGCCGAGGAGCGGCTCGCCTGGGTGGTTGCCCTGGGAACGCTCGATGGCCGGGTGTTCGATTGGCAAGCGCTCACCTGGGAGAACGATCCTTGATTAGGGTCAATGGCCTGCAGCACCTCATCGATTCCCTTGCCCGCTTCGACATATCGGAGACACAACGGTCGGTACTAAGCGAGGAGGCCAGCCGTCTTGCAGCCGCCGTGAAAGCGACGCTCCATCACAAGGGCGGGGATGACCATGCGACACCCTGGCTACGCACCGGCAAGCTCCATGACAGCATTGAAGTAGCCGTGGGCGACGACTGCGCCGTGGTCGGATCATCCGACGAAGTGGCGGTGTATCAGGAGCTTGGCACTCGTTCCATTCCGCCCCGTCCATTTCTTGGAACTGTAGGAGCGATGCAGGCGGAGCATACCGCGCGGCGGATCGGGCATGTCATCGCGAACGCGGTTCGCAAGGCCGTGCGATGATCGACGCGTACGAAATAGGTATCCGGCTTGCGTTGGAAAACGGCGTTTCAGCGGGTGTTGCTGAAATACACCGAGATCTGGCTGCACTTGATCTCGCTATCAGCCATTCGGCCGCAGGACTGATCTCTCTCCGACAGCTTGGGGCCGGTCTGTCGCCTCCGGATCATGGGCCCACCAGCTTGGCAGCCGCTGCGCAGCCGAAACCTGCGCCCAAAGCGGCTTTAGCTCCCATTGAAGGGTTATCTCCGGAGCCCGAGCTGGAAGCCGTGCCGTCACGCCCCGCACCCGCCGCTGTGGCTCTCTCAAGCGTTGCGCCAAGTAGACAAGGAGCGGGTTCCAAAGAACTGCCGACTCCGCCGGCACCGAGCTCGATCGTCATGTCGACATCGGAACAGCCGCGACCGGAGAAGGTGGTCGAGACGCCAACTTCCGCGTTGGCCCCCTACGATCCTCCTGCTCCTCGGCCCATTTTTGCAGCCGCGCCTGGTCACCCGCCGCCGCCGGCTTTGCCGGACAAAGCAGTAGAACCCGGCCCGCCCGTCGTTCGCAAGGTGGCGGCAAATACCGCACCCAGCATCCGCTCCGGTGCGGTCGTCGAAACCCAGCCTCCAGTGGCCGGGTCCGTCGCACCTCCGGAGGTGAGCGCGGTTGTAACGCCACCCCTCAAGCCGAGCCCGCAATCGTCCTCCGGAACAACTGCAACTCCTTCTCGGCCGCATACGAAGGACGTCTCCCAGTCGGCGGAAAGTCTGGCGCCACGCGCCGCCGCCCCCGAGCGACCGTACTTTCACTTGCGACCAACTGAGCAAAGGGTGGACCGCTCTCCGTCTGAACTAGTTCGGCCACAACGACGCTCACACGCACCGGCCACGCCATCCCACCGGCAAGCTGCTATCCGAGATCGCCAGGAGACGAACACAGAAGCGCGTTTGCCGGCCCATCCCTCACGAAGCGAGGGGACAGGAAACGCACCGATGCGCGGCAACATCATCCTAGACGGGCGGGTGCTCGGCCGTTGGTTGGCCGATCGCCTCGCTCACGCCGCGGGTCGACCACCGTCCAGTAGTACAAACTTCGATCCCCGCCTTGGACCAAGCTGGCCCGGAGCGCCCAACGGAGGCTGACAATGGATACACTCGAGTTTCCGCTCGTCATCCACTGGCTCGGTGAGCCTGAACCTCAGCTAGTCGGCATTTCCCAGCGGTTGACAATACCGTTTGAGCTGATGCCAACGGCAGCAGGAATGCAAGATCCGCTCAATGTCAAACTGTTTATAGAACAGCCACGCTAGCTATGTCAGACGTCGAGCTTATCCTTGGTCCAGTTGTGTTTAGAGATTTCGAAATCGGCGCTGGCGTCGGTTTCGGCGGAAGACAGCGTTTGGTGGTTCACCAGTTACCCGGTGGAGCACGAGTTATAGACGCGCTCGGCCGCGATGACAGGGAAATCACTTTAAGCGGCATCTTTTCCGGCTCGGATGCAACATTGCGTGCGCGCTTGCTGGACGAGATGCGCTCGATTGGAGCGCCGGTCCCCTTGACCTGGGATGTATTCTTCTACCGCGTCGTCATCCATGAGTACATCGCAGACTATCAAAATCGCTTCTGGATCCCTTACCGTTTGTCCTGCACGGTGTTGCGAGATGAGGCATCTGAGCTCGTGGAGTCCGCCCTCTCCTTGGCAGACTCTGTGCTTGCTGACGTCACGTCGGCCGTTAGTCAAACGCTGAGCGGCATTGATCTTGGTCAGACGCAACTAGACGTTAGCACTCCAAACTCGACAACTCGCGGCACCGCAGCATTCAGTCGCGCCTCGTCGAGCCTGAATGCCTCCCGTCGGGCAATCGAGATCGGGCTTGCGGGGACTGGCGAGACACTCGCTTCCGCGGGGCTTACGCTAGGGGGAACGGCTGATGCCCCGGCGGGCTCCAGCGCTCTCCTGGGCGCCACCGAAGCGGCGGGTCGGCTGAGTGCTCTAGCCACAGCGCGAGCCTACGTAGGTCGCGCTTCGACGAACCTTGAAAACGCGAGCACGTGACCAGTGCGGATGATCACAGTAGCAGGGGGCAATCTCTTCCAGCTGGCAGCGCAGTACCTCAACGATGCTACCCAGTGGATTCGAATTGCTCAGCAGAACGGTCTATCCGATCCAATGCTCAACGGCGTAACCAACCTCCTGATTCCAGATCTGGATCCGGGCGCGGGGGGCGGCATTGCTGACCAGTAGCGTTCGGTTCCCACAGTTACGGGTGCTGGCTAACGGGAACCAAGTCTCAGGAGCAATTGAAGCGCAGGTCCACACGAACAATCACTTTTCCGCGGACCGCTTTAGCGTCTCGATCGCACTGTCAGTCGATCGAGGAGCCGCGCAGTTCTGGTCCAGCACTAGCGACGTTTTTCTGGAAGTCCAGATGAGCGTCGATGGCCTCATCTTCAAAAGTCTGGTGCAGGGCGCAGTAGACCACGTCGATCTTGATATGGGTCAACGTCTGGTGCGCGTAGAGGGACGAGATCTCACGGCTGCCCTGATCGAGACCCGTACTCAAGAGACGTTCGCAAACCAGACGTCAAGCGAGATCGCCTCGACGCTCGCGAAGCGTCACAATCTTGATGCACAGGTCGCACCGACGAGTACCCCAGTCGGGCGCTACTATCAAAGCGAGCACGATAGAATTACGCTTAATCAGTTCAGCCGAGCGACAACCGAGTGGGATCTGCTGACCTTCCTCGCCCAGCAGGAGGGGTTTGACGTCTTTGTCAGCGGGCGAACCTTGTTCTTTCAGCCTGCTTCGATGTCGATGCCGACGACGGCGGTTAACCCTAGCCACGTGCTTAACCTGAGACTGGAGCGCGCACTTACTCTCGCCCAAGATCTCGAAGTGACGGTAAAGAGTTGGAACAGTCGTCAGCGAGACGCCTTTACTCAAACTGCCCGAACGCAGGGCCGAGGCCATGTTGGCGGCACGCCTCAACGCTATGTTTACGTGCGACCCAACCTTACTTCGGATCAAGCGCTTCAGTTTGCCCAGCAAAAGTTGGCCGAGTTGTCCCGCCATGAACGGCTTGTCAACATAACGATGCCAGGCGAGCTCTCGATCACACCTCGAAGTTTTGTGAGCATCGAAGGAACCGGGACGGATTTCGATCGAATTTATCACGTGGACGCCATTGAGCGAGTGCTTCATGTCGAATCAGGTTTCATACAACACATGCGCTGCAAGAACGCCAATCCCGCTTCCGAAGCTACGCCACCCGGTGACATCGTCGCGAGCGTGACGGGTGGCTAATTTGGCCCGGCCAGTTCGAGGATCCACGAATGGAACGATTTCTGAATGCGCTGAAGGCCCAATCCGGAGCGCTTGATCAGGCGACGGCTCAACCGCGGTTCGGACTCGTTTCCTCGGTCGATCCAGTATCGGCCACGGTAAGGGTGCTCCTCCAGCCGGAGGGTGTGCTCACCGGGTGGCTGCCAGTTCTTTCCTCCTGGGTTGGTGCCGGCTGGGGGATGGTCTGCCTGCCGTCAACTGGTAACCAAGTTCTGGTGGTAGCCCAGGAGGGCGACGCCGACCATGGGGTCGTTGTGGGGACGGCATTTAGTGACACACATCGACCACCTCACGTACCCGATGGTGAACTCTGGTTGGTCCATCAAACAGGAAGTAGTATCAAGCTAGTCGCCGATGGTACCGTGCAAGTAAAGGGCGACCTGCACGTTGATGGCGACGTCTATGACCGCATCGGCTCACTCGACCGTTTGCGTCAGCGCTACGACGTCCACACCCACGGCGGCGGCTCCATCCCTAGCCCGCAGGATTGAAATGCCCGACCTTTCTCACCAGTGGGGTGCAGATCTGAGCACCAGTGCCACAGGCGACCTCGCTACCTCAAGCGGGCCCGTATTAGCACAGCAACGAATATTGCGGCGTTTGCTCACAAACCCGGGTGAATATATCTGGCGTCCGGATTACGGCGCCGGGTTGGCGCAATTTATCGGGCAACCAGGAGATGCGCTTCAGATTAAGGCTGTTGTCCGAAGCCAGATCTTCAAGGAGGCGACTGTCGCTCACAGTCCCGAGCCGGTGATTGATGTGGAGGTCTCGCCCGCCGGTGCGGCCGACACTGTGTACGTGCACATCCGTTACGTCGATGCTCCAAGCGGTGAGACCCAGGCCCTATCGTTCTCGGTGGTTAACTAATGCAACTTACTCTGCAGAACTTCGCTTCCATCGTGCAGAACGCCGCTGCTGCGGTCCAGTCAGCATCGGCCCAGTTGCTCGACCTGACCGTGGGATCGGTGCTGCGGGCCATTCTGGAGGCGAATGCCTCTATTGCACTATGGATGCAGTGGCTTATTCTTCAAGTCTTGCAGAGCACGCGCGCGGCGACCTCCTCCGGCGGCGATTTGGACAGATGGATGGCGGATTTCTCGCTGTCACGACTACCGGCCTCCGCGTCGTCTGGGAAGGTAACATTCTCCAGATTTACCCCTACGCTGGGAACCCTGATCCCCGTTGGGGCCTCGGTGAGAACGGCAGACGGTAACCAGACGTTCTCGGTGATTGCAGATGCGACCATACCAACTTTCTCGCCAAGTCAAAATGGGTATGTAGTAGGCAAAGGAGTGACATCGATCGACGTGCCGGTTCAATCAACAACTGCCGGCGCAGCAGCCAACATCCAGGCTGGTAGTGCGGTTCGATTGGGAACCGCCATTCCGGGTGTAGACTCAGTTACGAACGCACTGCCATTTCAAAACGGGCTTGACGCAGAAACGGACATTAACTTCCGAACGAGGTTCGTCAATTACATCAACAGCCGCTCGCGAGCAACGACGCTGGCCGTCGGCAACGCAGTCGAGTCGATTAAGCAAGGGTTACAATATGTAGTCCAGGAAAATCAAGACACCTCTGGGGCTTGGCGGCCTGGCTCATTCGTAGTGACAGTCGACGATGGTTCCGGTTTGCCATCTGACACATTGCTGACCACCGTCGCTGGAGCGATCGAGGCCGTCCGACCGGTCGGCTCGCAGTTTGCAATCCAGCCACCGGCCATAACTAAGGCGGATATCTCACTGACCATTACCGTTCACCCAAGCGCACAAAAGGCGCCAGTCGTAGCGATAGTTGCCGCTGCTGTGACGACTTACGTGGCCAGCTTGCCGATCGGAGCAGCACTTCCTCTTACTCGCATCGCCCAAGTAGCTTACGCGGCTCATTCTGCTGTGATCAACGTTAGCCAGATCAAGGTGAATGGGACCGCCTCTGACGTCAATCCGCCGCCGTTTGGTGTGGTAAAGCCTGGTATAATTTCGATCAACTGATAGCGCGAGGGATTGGGCTCAGGGTGTATGATCGGCGATGAAGATGATATGGTCCGGCGCCTCAAGGCCGTCCTTCCCACCCGCTGGTTCTCAGAAGACAGTCCGCTACTTGACGGTTTGCTTCACGGTCTTGCCAGTAGCTGGACGTGGCTTTACGATCTTCTGCTGAGGGTAAGCGAGCAGGCCCGTGTGGCCACGGCGACAGGCATCTGGCTCGACATGATTGCCCGCGACTTCTTCGATACTCACTTGGTTCGACGCGGAATGCAGTCGGACCTAGCGTTCCGTAATAGCATTAAGCGCGATATGCTTCGTGAACGGGGCACTCGCAATTCCATTGTTACGGTGCTGCAGGACTTGACTGGTCGTACTCCCATCGTATTTGAGCCAACTCGGCCGGTGGACACTGCAGCTTGGGGAATAGGTGGGGGTTATGCCTTGGCCGGCGCGTGGGGTAATCTGAACCTGCCATTCCAGTGCTTCGTGATCGCCTATCGACCCCACGGCAGCGGCATCGCCCAGGTCACCGGCTGGGGTTTCCCTGCTGGTGGATATGGCTTCGGGGCCGTCGAGTACGCGAATATGGCGATGGTTCAAGGACAGGTCACCGACGCTGAGATCAATTCGGCTGTCGCGAGTGTAATGCCCGCTGCTGTTGTAGCCTGGATGCGCATCACCAATTGATTATTGGAAAGGTACTATGGACAGAAACCTTGTCTATCCAGGAAGTATTCCGCTCGACTCGGATCTGTTAGCGATTAATCGCAATGCGATGGTCGCGATTGGGGCACTGGCTCAAGCGGTGCTTGGAAGTAGTACAGTCGTCGATGGACTGGGGTGCCTACCCACGGTTCCCAGCTCCATGAGCGTAACAATTGGACCGGGCACCATTACGCAGCTCGGGGTCGTCGACACTCTAGCTTATGGCTCGCTGCCGTCAAATACATCAGATGCTCTTGTCAAGATGGGAATAAATCTGACCTCGACCGTTCTCACTTTCACAGCCCCGACTACGTCGGGCCAGTCGGTGAATTATCTGATACAGGCTGCTCTGCAGGAGAGCGACACCAATCCTCTCGTGCTGCCGTACTACAACGCGGCCAATCCGGTTCAGCCCTATAGCGGTCCAGCCAACAGCGGTGTGGCGCAGAACACGCAGCGCACACAGCGTGTTCAGGTCCAGCTGAAGGCCGGCGCTCCTGCGGCGGCCGGCACTCAAGTAACGCCCCCGGTAGATAGCGGCTGGTCCGGTCTCTATGTAGTCACCGTAAGTTACGGTCAGACAGCCATAAATGCGGTCCACATCGCTACCCTGCCTACCGCCCCGTTTGTCGGCTGGAAGCTGCCGTTACTTCGGCCTGGCTTCGGCTCCGGCGTTCAGGGCTTTACGGTCTCTGGCAGCTTCACGGTGCCAGCAAGTGTCACTGCGGTAGAGGTTGAAGTCTGGGGCGGTGGATCTGGCTCCTACGCCTCCGTTGCCAATCTACCTAGCGGCGGGGGGGCGGGAGGAGGATACGCCCGAAAGAGAATTGCGGGAGTGATTCCAGGCCAAACCGTGCCGGTTACGGTAGGAGCAGGGGGCGCGGGAGGTACGACGGCCGGCGCCGCTCCGAGCGGAGGAGGAACGTCAAGCTTCGGCACCTACGTGAGTGCCACGGGAGGCAGCCTTAACCCGCTCTCAAGTCTTTCGTATCCGCTCAATGGCAACACGCCAAGTGGTACTGGCGTCAACGGCGATATCAACATCCCCGGCTCCGCTGGGCAGGCCGGGATTTTGACAGTGGGCGGTCTGGGGGGCGGTTCGGCCATGGGCGGAACGCAAAACAGCGGGACATACGGTGTGGCTGGCCTGTTTCCTGGAGGCGGTGCCTCCGGAGCGGGCACCGGCGCGTCCGGATCAAATCCCTATAATGGAGCACCCGGCGCGGCCGGCTACGTCATCGTCCGGTGGTGAGGATGTACATGAGAACGTTTGCTCGTATTCAGGATGGGCTTGTAGTCGAGCGTTTCAACACAAATCAGGATATCGCCACGCTGTTCAATCCAGCACTCGTATGGATCGACGCAACCGACACCCCCGCTGTCGCGGAAGGCTGGACCTTTGACGGCCATAATTTCGCACCTCCCGCACTAATGCCCGCGCCTCCGACACAGTCTCTTGCTGGGTTGCATGCGGAGTTGCAGGCTCTGACCGCCAAGATCGAATCGCTCAGCAGCTAACTGACAGAGAATATCTCAGCCCGACCGCAAACCAGCGCGGGTACCCGAACACCAAGCCAAACTTCCACTCGAGAGGCAAACATGCCCACACCGGTCGGCCATGTCTGGCGACCGAGCAACGCGCGCGTCGTGGTGCTCGACGACTTCATCCCAGTTCCACGTGGTTCGACGAGATCTGCTCCCGTTGCGCTGAGTTGGCCAGCCAAAGACCCTAGCGATATTCTCGACTACATTCTGGACGTGTCGGCGGCGTTGGTCGGAAACGATGGCGACGGCATCACTGAACTCGACGTCGCAATTGCGCCAAGCCAGCCCGGCGACGTCACCCTGAAGAGCGTGGTCGCAGACGGCGCGGCGGTCATACTGTGGCTCTCTTCTGGGCAACCAGGAACCGATTATACCGTAACCGTATCAATCATGACTGGAACGGGACGCTCCCTGAGTCGAAGCGTCCTACTGCCGGTAAGAACATTGGCCTATTTTGCCACTCCACCCGGCGCGATCGGAACCGAAAATGGAACCCTTATAGTCGATCAATATGGCAATCCAGTCGTGGCCATATGAGTCCGTCGCCGGCAGATTCCTTTGTGATCGCTGGTCTCTGTTGGTTTTCGCTCAACCCCCCTGACAGTTTGTCTGCCCGCCACGACTGACGTCCTCTTGCCACTCGGAGCCTGAATCGCATGCCGACTATTGAACAACTCGCTCCGGCTGCAGCGGCATCAGACGCCGACTATCTCGTGGTCAGCCAGAATGGCGTCTCGCGTAGAATCGCCCGGAGTTCTCTTCTCGCCGGTTTGCAGCAGCAACTCGCGGTCCCGAAAGGATCTCTCCTGGGCAATGCCGGCGATACCACAAGTGCGCCAACCCATATCGCGATCGGCGCCAACCTGACACTCTCGGGTGGCACATTGTCGGCGCATGCCTCCCCATACATGGTTACAAGCCTGCCGGCGGGCACGGTTCCGAGCGCTACGGACATAGTTCCTTTAGGGCAGGCCAGTGCCAACACCGCGGTTACCTACGCCGAATTCATGAGTGGTCTATCGGCTGTCGCAAACGTCGACGGGTCAGGATTGACAGTCCAGCCGACGGGGAGGACGGATGCGGTTCGGCTCGCCGACTTAGCCGCAACCACCGCGCTAACGACGGGCGCAACCATGACTGGTCCGCTCGCACTCGTCGCCAGCCCGGGCCAGCCGCTTCATGCAGTGCCGAAACAGTACGTCGACGCACAAGTAGTTAATCTCCTGCCGAAGAGTGGAGGCGCACTGGTCGGCGCCCTGGCGCTCGCGGCCGACCCCGCGCAACCCCTACATGCTGCGACAAAGCAGTACGTCGATTCTCGGGTGCAGCGTGGCGGCGACGCGATGACCGGAGCCCTGAGCTTGTCAGGTGATCCCGGGCAGCCATTGCATGCGGCCACGAAGCAATATGTGGACAAGCGGATACAGCGCACCGGTGACACAATGTCCGGCGCGCTGACCCTGGCTGCCGACCCGGCCCAGCCACTTCATGCTGCTACGAAACAATATGTTGACGGTCGCCTTCAGCGTGGCGGCGATGTCATGTCCGGCACGTTGTCGCTGGCGGCGGACCCAGTTCAACCACTGCATGCCGCAACCAAACAATATGTCGATCTTCGCCTGAGTCGCAGCGGCGACGTCATGACGGGAGCGCTGACGCTGGGCGGGGACCCGGCGCAACCGTTCCATGCGGCGACAAAACAGTACGTCGACACACAAGCGGCAAGCCGCTTGAGCACAGCGGGAGGGGTCGTTAGCGGCCCTCTCAATCTCGCCGGCAACGCGCAGAACAAAGTCCAGAATGGATCTCTATACGTTGGCAACTCGGACTTCCAGCACACGGTGCTCAGTACATCGGGTCCGCAGACAGCGCTATTCAATAAGGTAGGATCTACTACTTCTGACTCGAGTGTTGTTCAGTCATACTACCTCGTAAACCATACCGGAGGGGCTGGACGGGTTATCAACAACCTCGCTATTGGCACGACGGTTTCAAGCACTCCGGCGGACGGCGTTTGGGGTCTACTGAGCAGCCTTACGTCGAGTTCCGGTGGCGGAAATGGCGGAACCACAGGCCACGTCGGCGGCTATTTCCAGACAGTCCGCGCTGGCGTTCCGATTCCTTCCAGCGCGATCACGAGTACGGCCGGCGGCACTTCGGTTCACGTCGCCGACATCTCGAACTTTACACACGCACTTGACGGGTTACACAGGAGGGACTGGTTACCCCATTTCGGCCGCACATCCACTTCCCGTTACAATTAACGGAAATCCTTACAGTGTCATTGCCTGCACGCCAGACACCGCGGGCTTTGTCAATGGCCCTGGCACTCTGACCCTGGGTTCTGCCATTGCTCCCAATGATGGCGCCGCCGGAAAGGCTGTGATCGGCGTTGTCAACGGCGCCAATCTGTGGGGTGGGGTCATCGAATACCATGAACAGGTCGACCTACCCTCGTCGAGATCGGGTTATGGGCAAACGCTTGAACTGGACTGGGTTGGAAACAACAGCGACGATGCCGATACGCGCTGTTTCATTTCGGCTGTTGTAGCCAAGAACTCGGCCAGCGGCACCGACGTTGAAGTCGGCAATGTTTTAGGGGTTTGGCCAGGCAGCGGTGCGACCCGCACCACCGGAGCCTCTATCAAGCGTGGACTACAGATTAACGTGGCATTCAGCCAGGCAATTCTAGACGCCCGCAATGCTACCCAGAAATCGGGGGCAAACGCGATTTGGCTGGCGGACAGTCAAACGATCTCCTTCAGCTCCGACGGCCGCTGGTCAATGCGGTATAATCCCGCTCGCCCCGGAATCGAGTTTCTGCTCAACGGCGGTGTGCTCGGTTGGGTGGACACGTTGAGCCGATATAATGCTCCTGGCGGCTTCGTTGCCGGCGGAAGCATTGTCGCCGCCGGTACTGTTGGGGCAGGTCAGGCAAGCTTCGATACGAGAGGAGCAGTACAGAGCACGGGGGGAAGTGTCATGTGGCTCGCGGACGGTCACAGCATTGCACTGAGCACCGATGGTTCCCGCACGATCTCTTACGACAAGGTCTCGGACAGAATAGTTATCAGCGGCTCGGTCCGGTTCTCCTCCCCGCCCATGTTGCCAAACTTGGCTGTCAACGCTCTTCCTGCCTCGCCTCCCGCGGGGGCCAAAGCCTACGCAAGCGATGGACGCAAAGCTGGCGAGACAGCCGGGACCGGTTCGGGAGTGGAGGTATTTGCGGACAAGACCGGCCGATGGATTTCGGTCTTGAGCGGCCTACCCGTCCTGGCCTGAATCAAACCTTGCTCCCGATCAGGATTTAACCGATGCCGACGATCTCGCAGCTTCCCCCCGCTGGGCAGGTGACCTCCGCCGACGAGCTCCCGATTAGTCAATCCGGGGCTACTCGGTCAGTCACCGTTGGCGAACTGCTCGCGGGAACTCAACCCGTGGTCATCTCCTCATCCGGCACGCTCTTGGGTCGTGTAAGCGTCGGACCCGGCGAGCCCGAACCTGTTCAGTTGGGGAGCGGGCTCGCGCTTGAATATGATACTTTGGTCGCTACGGGAGCCGACCACCGGGCTTTTCCCAAGCAGTTGACTTTGATTTCGACGGACGACGTGGTCATCAGTAGCGCGGGTGCGCCGCGCCTGATGCCGCTCACTGCATTGCGGGACCTGTTCTCGGCCGGCGCCAATGTTACCATTGATCGGGCGGGCGTGATCTCGGCTAGCAACGGGAGCAGTGGTGGATCATCTGGTCAAGTCGGCCCTCAGGGTCCTGCAGGAGCCACAGGGCCCTCGGGTCCTGTAGGCGCTCCGGGACCGCAGGGCGCCGCCGGTCCACCAGGCCCTGCGGGCTCGTGGACGTCCATTACGGCATCACCAATAGTCAGTAGCATAGGCGCGGGCGATCTCGTCGGCATCAGCCAAGCTGGCGCGGACCACGCGATCCCCTACGCAAGCTTTCTTAATGGCCGCCTGATTACGGATACAGACAACCCAGTCGCCGGCGCGATGGCCGACTCGGACCAATTCTGGCTCGGACAGCGCGGCGATTCAGTCATGGTCGTCGGAACATTACTGCAGCTCGCCAATTATCTTCAAGAAAGGAGGCGCCGTCGGTTAGACGAACTCAGTGGAACAAATTTGAGCTTTTCTCGTCACCACCGAGCGGTGGTGGCTTTTCCAAACGGGGGTACCGTTAGTGTGAATACCCCCGAGGATTGCGGTGACGGATTTGAGTGCGAAGTAATAAACACATCTAACACCGCGCTAGTATTCGGCGCTAATGTCGTTTGCTCGGGGAGCCCTTCCTTATCGCCGAACCAACTGGCTAACGTTCGTTGCGTCGGTGGCGTAGTCTATGCTCAAACGCCCTCTCTCACCACGGCTTTGCAGGCAATCAACCTGGGAACTCTGTCGAACCAGATCGCTGGCTCCACCTTTCCCGTTGCGGGTACGCTCGTAGGTTATGGCAGCGTTCCCGCGCTGCAATACTCCGATGATGGCGCAAACTGGCAGGCTTTTCCGCCCGGCAGTGTCGTAACAAGCAGCGCTTTCAGTTTTGTGCATCCAGGTCTGTCAGCGATAGCGGCAACCACAGTGTGGCTGCGCGACGGCAACGGTGTCTATCGCCAATCCAACAGTTTTGGTATTAAGAGTGCAACGTTTGGTCCGCTGCCGCTGTTTACAGCCAGTCAAGTCTCCAGCGTCCCGTTCACCCTTGCTGGCACGACGCGAGGTTGGATGGTGTGGTGGGATGCTAACTCGCGTCTTGAGTCCGGTATGCGCGTCGCCCTCACATCAAGTCCAGTGATGATCGCCGTACCCCCGCCTGGTAGCAGTTATACTTTGCGTATATATGACGCTGCGGCCGACGGGCTGCTGCTTTCCGAGACTAACGCAACAACTGTATCGTCTGCGCCTGTCGAAACCCTCACGGTCACTACTCCCGCCACGGTCACGGGAACCCAGGCTATGTCGATAACCGGGACTTATGCGAATGGAGCGCCATCCGCGCTCGACTGGAGCGTCGAAGGGCTTACTTGGACAGCCATTTCGGCGGCGGTCATAAGCGGCGGGAACTACAGTTTCAGCATACCCGCTGGCAGCATCACTCCGGGTGGGCCTTACTCCATTTATGTGAGGGACAGGAACTTCATCGCTGCAATTGCCAAGGCTGCGGGTACATTCAACGTTGAGAGTTGCTCACTTCTGGGTGTGCCTTCTGCCGCGACCCTAGGAAATCCCATTTCCGGAATCACCGCCGCATTGGTCGGTCTCGCGACCGGATATGCAGTCCTGTCTGTTAGCGGAGCAGGTTCGACCGATGTGGGCGCCCGCCTAAGCTTCTCCGGCACAGGCGTTCCCCCGATTGTGCCAACGACATCGGGAATCACCAGTGTGCGTATCTATGACTCGGCCTCAGGCGGGAGTATGCTGGCGGAAAGTTCAAATATCGTTGTGAACGCAGCCAACGGTCTTCCGGGAATCGTTGGTCCTATTGTTCAACTCGACGCAAGTGCCGCAGGCGCCGTATTCGCCGACGCACTGCGGACGACTGCGCAGACAGCTCATGGAGGGGTGGTTCAAGGTCTTGCGGATTTGTCCGGAAACAACAATCACCTTTCGCAGCCAACTATAAGTCTTGCGCCGACCTTCCAGACGAATAGCCAGAATAGCAAGCCGGGGCTTCGGTTCTCGGGTACATCCTCCCAGCTCTTGAAGCAGCTTGCCGGCGCAAATTGGATGAGTGGCTTGCAGAATTCAAGCCTGACTTACCTCCTCGTCTTCAAGCCGGCCAGCATCGACGCCAGCACGCGCGCGGCGTTTGGCATTGGCAACAGCGGCGCAGTAGACGGTCACAATTCGGTTAGCTTCGCTATCGGCGGCACGGGTTACGTTGCGGCGGCTCGAAACACGGTCGCCAGTTTCAATTCGGCGCATGCAACGGGCTTCAACACCGCCAACACTCTGATCAAAGTGGTCTGCCGAATTGACGCCATATCCAATAACATCTTGACATCGATAAACGGGGCTGCAGAGACAACAGCGACAATTAGTGGCGCTTTGACAGGCAGCGCTTGGGACACATTCCAACTTGGCGGCAGCCTTCCTAACTTTTACCTGGATGGATGGCTGTACGAGTTCAATCTCTGGTCGACCGCGGCCTCCTCTGCTCAGAGGGATGCACTGCTGGCCTACGCCACGGCGAAGTGGAGCTGATAGTGGACTATTCGGGCAGCATTGGCATTGTTCAGCCACCGGCAAACCAAGTCTATCAGCGGGATACCCTAACGGGCGGGCTCTTTGGAAAAGGCAGCGGCACGCTCGCACTGGGAATAAACCTATCCGTCCCCGCCTTTTTAATGGAAGCTCAATTGCGTGATGCAGGACGACCTGGGAATGTCGTCGCGTCGTGGTTCCCTGTAGCGACTGATCTCTCGGGCGGCACGCAGACGATCGCAATAGGGCTTCCGGCTAACGCAGCATGGTACCTTATTGATCTTCGGGCCGACGGCGACCCAGCAAGTTTGGTAAGCACGACGAACCGAGTAGGTGTGGGCGAAGTCGTGGTCGCGGCCGGTCAATCACTTGCTGCCGATTTTTGGGGGACTGACGCCTCAGGAGACAAGACCACGTTGGCGGCACTTGGTGTCGAAGTGAGTCCTTTCGGCTCGGCGTTCGCGGCCTGGAACGGCATCACGAAGCCAATCGCGTGGGCCACACCGAGCGATGGCGGAGTCTACACTTCGAGCTTTGCCGCCGAATTCCTTCGGCTGGCCGTCGCCGCCACCGGTGTCAACGTGGCATTGGTAGGATATGCGTTCAACGGGAGCACGATCTCATCGTGGCAACCCGGGCAGTCCAACTACTTGGCACTCATGGGTGTTCTTACCCAGATGGGTGGTGGTTTTGGCACTCTGTTTTGGTGCCAGGGACATCAGGATGCGAAACTGCCCGGTGCCGACGGTAACGCCTATGTGTCGGCAGTGGGAAATATCTTTAGCGCCCTCTCGACAAGTTTCCCGGGAACGAGGACGCGG
Organism: Acetobacteraceae bacterium; assembly: GCA_965218045.1. Classification (GTDB taxonomy): domain Bacteria; phylum Pseudomonadota; class Alphaproteobacteria; order Acetobacterales; family Acetobacteraceae; genus CAVRCA01. Next base: position 323,833 of record CBDCJX010000011.1, read on the forward strand.
GTATTGTGCTCGATCCCGGCCATCGGAACAGCCGCTGCCGGTCGCTTCGATGCGAAATCGATTGATGTAGTTCGCCAGGCTCATCTCAGATATGTCGCGTCGGATCCACTTGCGCATTACGTTAGCGGCCTCGACGTTGCCGTTGCGGCTGACGGAATCCATCCCAGTCAGTTGGGCAACGTAGTCTTTGCGCGGCATTTCTACCGAGCGTTCATGGCGGGCTTGCAGCAAAACTCGTTTGGCGACGATGGTCCTCGGGTGGTGGCGGCAACTCGGTCTCCGGGCTCGGCGGAGGTGGCGCTCCGGCTGGCGGCGGCGGGAACGCTTAATGCAGTTGGTGATATCTCGACTCAATTTCAGATGTATCCGGCTGGCCAGACCACCGGAATAGCCGCTGTGAAAGCTGCTGATGTCGCCACACCTGGGCTAATCGTACTGCACTTGGAAGCCCTGCCGCCGGATGACCAAGCGTTTGATCTCTATTATCGATCTCCGTGGGATAGTTCAGCTTCGATTAATGCTGGAATTTACGATCGTAACGTCGACAGCGACGGCTTGGCCCGGGGTCGACAACTGAACCTTTTTGGGGGGGCGTTTCGGGTTTTGGCGCCCAGCGGGTGTCGGCCAGCGCTTCTATGTCCTGGCATGCCAATGTTAGCCCGGCCAGTCAGTGTTGCTTTGGCAGGTGATTAGCACTAGCGTTTCTTATAAAGTCTCTGGAATTGCCTGAGTGTCGGTCCAAGATCATCTTGAGTCGCTGGAATCGCTTGTGATTCCATGTCGGCCGCCCCGATTCGCAGGAGCGTGCCGATGTGGACTGTTGAAAACCGCGCCCGTTATGATCGCAGCCAGCTGCGCTACCCCAGTGACCTGACCGACGAGGAATGGGCTCTGGCGAAGGCACAGATCCCGCGCGCCAAGCGAGGCGGCAACAAGCGGACTGTGGACGAGCGCGAGGTGATGAACGGGCTGACGTGCTGAGCACCGGCTGCCAGTGGCGTGCGATCCCCAAAGACCTGCCGCCGCGCAGCACGGTGAACCACTACTTCTGCCGCTGGCAGCACGACGGCACGCTCGACCGGCTGCACCATGCCCTCTACGTACTCTGCCGTGAGCAGGCAAACCGGCAGGCCAGCCCGACCGCGGCCATCATCGACAGCCAAAGCGTCAAGAGCGCTGAAAAGGGGGGCGTCGGGTCGATCCGGCGGGCTTTGATGCCGGCAGGAAGATCAAGGGCAAGAAGCGGCATATCCTTGTCGATACGCAAGGCCTGCTGATGGATGCCACCGTGCACGCCGCCGATGTTCAGGACCGTGGTGGCGTGTTGCTGATGGCGACGCTGTTCGGAATGTATCCGTTCCTGCTGAAGCTCTACGCCGATGCGGGCTACCAAGGGCCGAAGTTTCAGCAGGGTTTGGCCCGGGTCTGCCGCGAGGTGAACGTCGAGATCGTGCGGCGCTGCGACACCGGCAAGTTCATCGTGCTGCCAAGGCGCTGGATCGTGGAACGCACCATCGCGTGGCTGAACCGATGCCGACTGTCGCGCGACAGCTCTGATGGCCGGTGCGCGACACGAACGGATGGCCGGTTGGGGTGGCCGGAGGGAGGGCAAAGCCCGACCGTAGGGCAGCCCAACCGGCGACGCGGGTTTCCACCCTCGTCTGCGGGCCGCGGCGTGTGCGGGCAGGATCGGTTCCTCGATCGAGACGAGGACCGCAGTGCCCGGACGACACGTCACAAGCCAGCAGGTGAGATTATTCATGGAGTTCCGTCGTCAGTATCCGCAGCGCACCGCGGCCGCCAAGGCCGGGTTCAGCGAGCGGACGTCCCGCCGCATCGAGACGGATCAGCGCGGTCCACCACGAGAGATCGTCGATCGCCGAGCCCGTCGGCAGGGTCCCGATCCATTCGAGGGACTGTGGGAGCGCGAGATCCTTCCACTGCTCGAGGGTCAGCCCGGCCTCAGGCCGATCGGCCTGCTCGAGGAGATGGAGCGCCGTCACCCCGATCACGACTGGGGTCGGCTGCGGCGCAGCCTGGAGCGACGGGTTCGCGCCTGGCGGGCCGAACATGGCGCCGATCGTGAGGTGATCTTCCGTCAGGACCATGTGCCGGGGCAGCAGGCGCTGTCGGACTTCACCGACATGGGCGATGTCGGTGTCAGCATCGCCGGGCAGCCCCTGAGCCATCGGCTGTATCACTTCGTCCTTGCCTACTCTGCATGGGAACACGTCGAGCCGGTGCTCGGCGGTGAAAGCTTCACCGCCCTCGCCGGCGGCTTGCAGAACGCGCTCTGGTCGCTCGGCGGCGTACCGGTCGAGCACCGCTCGGACAGCCTCTCCGCCGCGTTTCGCAATCTCGCCGACGACGCCCGAGCCGACCAGACACGCCGCTATGACGCGCTGTGCGCGCACTACGAGATGACGCCGACCCGCAACAACGTCGGCGTGGCGCACGAGAACGGCGCCATCGAGAGCCAGCACGGTCACCTCAAGCGCGCGGTCGCCCAGGCCTTGCTGCTGCGCGGAACCGTCGATTTCGACAGCCTCGATGCCTACCGTGCCTGGATCGCCGACCTCGTCGGCCGCCGCAACGCCCGCCGTGGCAAGATGGTGCAGTTGGAATGCGCCGCCCTGCGTCCGCTGCCTCCTGCCCGAACCACCGACTACGACGAGGCCACCGTGTTCGTGACCTCCAGTAGCGGCTTTGTCCTGCGAAAGGTGTTCTACACCGTGCCCTCGCGCCTGATCGGCTTCCGTCTGCGGGTCCGGCTGTATGACGACCGGCTGGAATGCTTCGTCGGACAGAGCCAGGCGCTGACCTTGCCCCGCGGCCGCAGCCACAGCGAGGGGCGGCATGGGCACGTTGTCGACTACCGACACATCATCCACAGCCTGCGCTGCAAACCAATGGCGCTGCTCAACCTGGTCTACCGGGACGCGCTGTTCCCGCGTCCCGCCTATCGTTTGGCCTGGGAGACATTGCTGGCAAGCGGCGACCCGCGAGCGGCCTGCAAGTCGATGGTGTCGCTGCTGGCGCTCGCGCATGACCGCGGTTGCGAGGCGGAACTTGCCGCGGCGCTCGCCGAGCAGATGCAGCGCCCGCGGGCGGCCGGTTCTGCCGCCATCGATGTTCCGGCACTCCGGCTGCGCTTCGCGCCGACGGCCACGGTATTGCCCGACATCGTCGTCATGTTTCCGTCGGTCGCCAGCTATGACGCGCTTCTGCCGTCCGTGGGAGCCGCCGCATGAACGACAACACCGGCGACACCATCAAGGTGGACACCGCGCGCTTGCCATTGCTGCTTCGCGAGCTGCGGCTGCCGACCATCGCCGCCATGTGGCAGACCTTCACCGAGCGTGCCGACCGTGAGGGCTGGCCGGCGGCACGGCTGCTGGCAACCCTCGCCGAACTGGAACTGGCCGAACGTGTTCAGCGCCGCGTCCAGCGTCATCTGATCGAGGCGCATCTGCCACCCGACAAGACGCTCGACAGCTTCGACTTCGCCGCGGTGCCGATGATCAGCCGTGCGCACGTTACGGCGCTCGCCAGCGGCGATGGATGGATCGACCGAGGCGGCACGATCCTGTTGTTCGGCCCGAGCGGCTCGGGGAAGTCGCATCTCGGTGCCGCCCTGGGTCATGCCCTCGTCGAGAGCGGCTATCGCGTGCTGTTCACCCGAACGATCGATCTTGTGCAGCGTCTGCAGCAGGCCCGTCAGGCTCTGTCGCTGGAGAGCGCCATCGACAAGCTCGACAAATACCATCTGCTGATCCTCGACGACCTTTGCTACGTGAGGAAGGATCAGGCTGAGACATCCGTCCTGTTCGAGCTGATCGCTGCGCGTTACGAGAGGCGCAGTTTGATGGTGACCGCAAATCATCCGTTTGGTGAATGGACGAGCGTTTTCCAGGATGCCGCGATGACGCTCGCCGCAGTCGACCGCCTGGTTCATCATTCAACCATCTTCGAGATGAACGTCGAAAGCTACCGTCGAAGGGTCGCCATCAATCGCTCGTCACGCAAAACAAAAGCCGCCAGCGACACGAGGCGCGACAACGAGAAAGGTTAAAGTCAGCCACAAATTCCCGGCCGTCCCTCACCGACGGCGACATCTCCACTTGTCGTTCGAGGGTGGCGCGGGCCATCATCGCCGCGCGCAGCGACCGGCCATCCCGCTGTCGCGCACCGGCCATCCTTCGTGTCGCGCTACAACGGCTCGGCTTCGCTATGGCCGATGGTCATGCCGAGCACCTCGGTGGTGGCAACGGAGACGATGTGGTGGTCGCGGCGCGCCTTCACGTAAGTCGCATCGAGCCAGACGTAGGGCCAGTCGCCCTCGATCGGGCGGTCGAGGAAGGCATGGACGCGATCGTCGATTTCCTCGCACAGGCGTGACACCTGGCTTTTGCTGATGCCCTCCATACCGAGCGCCTTGACCAGGTCGTCGACCGAGCGGGTCGAGATGCCTTGGATGTAGGCCCCCTGGATCACGGCGGTCAGCGCCTTCTCCGACATCCGGCGCGGCTCGAGGAAGCCGGGGAAGTAGCTACCGCGCCGGAGCTTTGGGATCCGCAGCTCGACGGTTCCGGCCCGGGTATGCCAATCCCGGTCGCGATAGCCGTTGCGCTGGTTGGTCCGCTCGGCGCTTCGCTCGCCGGGCGCGGCGCCGCACAGCGTCTCGGTCTCCAACGCCATCAGGCGCTCGGCAGCAAAGCCAATCATCTCGCGCAGCATGCTCGCGTCAGAAGACTTCTCCAGCAGCGCGTGAAGGGCGATCTTGTCGTCGGTCATCGTGGTGGTCCTCGGGTCGGAGTTGCGTGTCGCAGCTCAACCCTACCCAGCACCGCTGCGGTGGCCACCGCTGTGGATAAGTCGCCCGCCTACGCCAGACTCGCGCCGGTCGCTGCGGCGGGCGACTTACCCGGCCTTATGTAGCTGCCGCCACCACATGGTCGCGTCGATATGCGTCAGGCTGGCACGACGTTCGAGCAGCTCCCGCTCCAGACGGTTCACCATCCCGGCAAGTTCGGACCGCTTGTCACGCAACGCACTCATGACATGCATCTCGGCCAACGCCGTTCTCCTCTCGTAACACGACGGAGGATGATAAAGGACGAGTGCCTAACATGCGGACGAGCCCGTGGTGGTCGCAGCTACATAAGGCCGGACTTACCCACCGCTGCTACACCACCATCGGGGACACGACCCGGTCGCGCATGTCAGACTTTCGCGGCGCGGCCACCACCAAATGGACACTCCCCGGTGCGGCGCTTGCGAGCGGCGACGGCGTAGTGCCCGATTGCCCGGTCCGGGTCGTCATTGGGATGAACGACCGTCTCGATGTAGTCGGACCAGTCCTGTGGAGCGAGATCATCGGTGACCGTGCTTGCCCGCAGAGTCTGGTCCGCATAGGCAGCTCGCGGCAGCGGTTGCACCTGCGCAAGCGGAACGTCGGTGGTCAGACTGATCGGCAGATGTGTTCGAGTAAGTCTGATGTTGGTGAACAAAGGGCCAAACCAGCGATCGGTTTCGATGATTCCCTCATACAGCGAGTAGCCGCCAACGGGAGGCAGATTGGCGGGCGCTCGGACCAGCAAGCTCCAGCTTGGCGCCGTCCGGGCAATCAACCCGGTCCAGATCTGTAGCAGTCCGGGCTCTGGCAAAGCGCTCAGAAAAGGCGGTGAACAGCCTTGCGCCTCGGGAGGGGCTGTTTCATCGAACGCCGCAGCGAAGTGAGGAAATTGCGCAACCGTGAGAGGTAGCCAAGTTCCGATGGTTCCGTAGGTCCAGAAGATTGCCTCTCCGTCCCAAAGCAATGACAGGCCCATCGGCGCAAACACGTGCCAGCCGAACCCGGCGGCGGATGTCACTGCATCGCAGTAGCGCGTTGCGCGGGTCGGCAGAGTACCTGCGGCGGAGCGGTCGGCCCGTTGTGGCGGCCGCGCGGCCTTGATCAATCTGTGAAAGCGGGTGTCAGGTAATTGGAGCATTGAGATCGGCTCGTCGCTGTGAATGGGCGTCTTCTTGCTTGTGCTGCGGCTGGCGGGAATCACCTGAGCTGGGCCGCACTCCATGGCCTAGCCGATCGTGCAGATCCGCCGGGAGATGCTTACGCGAATGCGGCCCAAGTCGGTCACCGCCATCCGCGGTGCGGACGGCATAATGCGGCAGGTGGCGCCGATCCGGCATCGACCGTTATCGACAATCTCGGGACGCGTGACGAGATGAGTGAGGAAATGGTTCATTAAGCGTGATCCCGTATGAAAGTACCGTGGTGTCAGACGAGACAGAGAGTTCAAGGCCAATCGACGGGCAAACCCTCCGGCTTACAGCCATGAGCCGGGCTGGCCCGTCGCCGACGTGCCGGTCCCGATCCGACCACCGTCGGCAGCGTGGGGCCCGGGGCGGGACAAGCAGGGATGCGCTTGAAGGAAACATGTCAGCGACATGAGTGAGCGAAAGCGGACGAAGCGGCGCCTCACCTACGGGAAAGGAAGCGATAAACCGATTCTTTGTATGAGCTGGCTTACCGCTTCCAAGCCCAGCCACTAAGGAGAACGCCCGCTAGAACACGTCGTCGACTAATAAATCAGCCAGTTTGCAGCTCGGCGACAAGGATAATCGAGCCGCATCAGGCGCCAGTGCGGACTCGCCGGCATGCAGCGCCGACGCGAATACGACCCGAATCGGCCACCGCGGCCGGCGGCGCGGACGGCACGATGCGGCAGGCCGCGCCAGTCCGGATCCGACCGGCATCGGCAATTTCGGGGCGGAGGAGGGCATGAGCGAGGGCGTGATACATTGGTGTGATCCTGCGTTAACGAGACCGTCATCCCGGGCGAGGCTTAGTTTTCCGCCGCCGCAAAAAGCGATGACCCGGCTCACGCTAGGTGAGTCGGGTCATCGGAAAGTTTCAGCGACGAAGGAGAAAGTCAGCGGACACACCTCGCCCGTTGACCAGCATTTGATAGGACTATTTTCTGGTCGGGTCAAGGACTTTATTCTTCGCAACTCAAGCTTGCTGATCCGGCGTTCGGTTCGCTAATTTGGCACGATTGTCAGGAGGATTCATGTCGGTCGTCGCGCTCCCTCGGCAGGCGACACCCCGTCTGTGGCTGCGACTTGTTGGCCCTATGCAGGCGGCGGACGCGGGCGGAAACAATCTGCTGCCGCGGACCCGGAAAGCCCGGGCGGTTCTCGCTATCATGGCGATGGCTGCGCCACGTCCCGTCTCACGCGAGCGGATTACCAGCTTGCTCTGGAGCCGCCGCGACAGAGGTCAGGCCCGAGGCTCGCTAAGACAGTGCGTGCACGAGATCCAAAGCCTCCTGCAGCCACTCGGACGAGGCGTCATCGAGGCGGACCGCGAGCAGCTCCGACTGGTGAGCGAAGCGGTAGGGCTTGATCTCCGCGACCCGGCAACCCCGCGGGGCGGCGTGTTGCTGGAGGATTTGAGCGGACTTGATCCGGCGTTTGACGCCTGGCTCGAGGTTGAGCGCACCCGTGTGGCTGGAGCGTCGACCGGCGGTGATCTACCACGCGGTGTTCGGCTGGGTCTGAGGCCGCTGCGGGTGCTGGGATCGCAAGCCGATCCGACATGGGCGGACGGCATCGCTGAAGAGATCACGGCCGCGCTCTCGCGGTTCCGCTGGATTGCCTGCCTGGCAATGCCTGAAGGAATGATCGACGCGGAAGCCACCTACATGCTCGACGGAACGGTCCGACGCGCTGGAGACAATGTGCGTGTGGCCGTCCGTGTGCAGGATCTGCAGTCAGGTGGCGAGGTGGTTTGGACGCAGACGTTTACCGGAGCAATCAGCGATCTGTTGGGATTGCAGGACAGGATCGCTACCCAGACCGCTGCGCAGGTCGATCCTGCGCTGTTGCTTCGTGAGGGAGCGCGTGCATGGGCCCGGTTGGCAGGCGCGCCGAGTTCGCACGACCTGACACAGGCGGCCATTCCGGGGATCTTCCGGCTGGACAGAGACGGGTTTGAGCGTGCCGGTGTGTTGCTCGCCGAAGCCGTGCGGTCGGCACCCGACGAGCCATCGTCTCACGCGTGGTATGCCTACTGGCACATCCTGGCCGTTGGACAAGGCTGGATTGCGGACCCCGACACGGCAATGGCACGCGCTGGCCAATTGGCCGAGCGGGCAGTCACGCTAGATCCATCGGATGCGCGCGCTCTGACGATTGCGGGACATGCCCGCGCCTTTCTCGACAAACAGGTCGAGGAGGCTTTGGTGCTGCACGAACGAGCGTTAGCTCTCAATCCAGCGCTGCCGCTAGCCTGGATGATGTCGGGACTGGCGCATTGCTATCGTGGCGATCACGCGGAGGCCATCAGGCGTATCGAACACGGACGCGAGCTGTCGCCGTTCGACCCGCATGCCTTCTTCTTCAATACCGCTGAGCAGGTGCCACAGTTCGCGGTGGGAGAATACGAGCGAGTCGCCGAGCTTGGCCGGCTCGTCGGGCAGTTAAAACCTACCTTTTCCGCCAACTGGAAGATTCTGCTGGCCGCCCTCGGCCATCTTGGTCGGATGACGGAAGCGGCCGAAGCCTGTGCGCGGCTCCTGGCTCTGGAGCCAACTCTGTCGGTTCGCCAAGCGATGCTCCGCTCTCCTTTTCAGCGTCCGGCGGACCGGGCGCGGTATGCCGAAGGGCTACGCAAGGGAGGACTGCCGGACTGATTGCGTTCGAAGCGATCGAAGTCGGGCAGTGAAGTTGACCCGGTTTGGTGGAGCCGTTCAGGCTTTCAGACGGAGGCTCCACGATGCCCAAGACACGACCGCCCTATTCACCTGATTTTCGCCGCCAGATGGTCGAGTTGGCCCGTGCCGTCGCGACCCGGCGGACCTTGCCCGCGAGTTCGAGCCGACGGCGCAGTCGATCTGTCACTGGGTTACCCAGGCGGACCGGCAAGAGGGCCGCCGGGAGGAGAAGGTTAATGGGCTGGTGGCGGCCGAGCGCGACGAGCTGGCCCGGTTGCGGCGTGGATCGTGTCCACCGCGTGGTGTAGCAGCGGCGTTGCTGGGCAGGGTTGAGCTGCCTGTCAGGCTGCCAGAGCTGGCAAGCTGACGAGAGGATCATCGCTGAGTGAGGCGATGTTTGCCAGCGTGATGTAGCGGGCGCGCTGAACGGCCCACTCATCGTGCTGCTCGAGCAACAGCGCGCCAATGAGCCGCGTGACGGCAGCTTCGTTCGGAAAGATGCCGACAACATCGGAGCGGCGCTTGATCTCGCCGTTGAGGCGTTCGAGCGGGTTGGTATCGGGTATGCCGGGGCTGGCTTCCGTCGTGCCCGCCTGCGTGCGGACACGTAGTCTCCGGGCAACCGGGACAGGGGAGCTTGGAGCACGGAAGGTGGGCAGGCCGTTGTCATAGGATGAGCTGTGAGCTCGCGTTAGTAGTTGGCCGCCCCTGCGACCAGCCCGGTTGCGCTGCGAGCGCGGATCCGTAGGTGTCGTGTTGCCCCCGCCGGCTTCTGAACTGATCGGGAGAACGGCAAATGAGGGTGATCGGACTGGACGTGCATCGAAGCTTTGCCCAGGTAGCGGAGCTCGAGAATGGCGTGCTGCGACAATGCGGCCGGGTGGACCTGGTCCGGGACAAGGTGCTGGCATTTGCGCGAACGCTGAGGGTCGACGACGAGGTGGTGCTGAGGCGACCGGCAACACAATGGCGATTGTACGGCTGCTGAAGCCGCATGTGGGCCGGGTGGTCATCGCCCATCCCTTGCAGGTTCGGGTGATCGCGGAGGAAGGCCAAGACGGACCGGATCGACGCAGCAGCACTCGCCCGACTGCACGCGGCCGGTTACCTGCCGGAAGTGTGGCAGCCCGACGAGCGAACCGAACTGCTGCGCAATCTGGTTTCGCGGCGGGCGACCATTGTGCAGGGCATGACGCGCACCAAGGACCGCATCCATGCGGTTCTGCACGCCAACCTCATCCCGCCGTTCTCAGGCAAGTTGTTCATGGGGCCGGGCCGGAGATGGCTCGACGACCAGCCACTTGCCGAGCATGAGCGGTCTGCCGTGAACCGCTGGCTGGTGGCACTCGACGCGATGGAAAAGGAGTTGACGGCAGCCGAGGCGGCGATCGCGTCCGCTTGCCTCGGCGATGATCGGGTCCGTCGGTTGATGACGATCGGTGGCATCAACATGGCGGTCGCTGCCGGAATACTGTCCGCAATCGGCGACGTCAGCCGGTTCGCCGCAGCGGAGAAGCTGGTCAGCTATCTCGGCCTTGACCCCCGGGTCAGGCAATCCGGCGACCTGATGGCGATGAAGGAACGCCAGATGCAGCTCAAGGCAGGCGCCAAGTCGCGTCGTGGCAGGAACACGCCCGGGAAGGCGCGCGACTACAGCATCAAGGAGTTGCGCGAGAAGGAACGCGCTTTGGTCGAACAAGCCGAGAAAGCGTACACGCGCTTCGTCAGTGCCTGGTCCGAGAAGCCGAATCCGGGCAACGCGCGAGCATCAAACGGCCGGACGAAAACAAACACACGATAAGGCAACCGGCACAGGAATCGGAGCTATGGCCGAACCTGGGTGACGACGGTTTGAGAGAGGCGGCGTATCGAGGCGGGTGAGAGCCTGCCTGAACTCCCGAAGGAGCCGATACGCCATGACGAGTAGTAGCAGTGTTGTTTCGTTGCGTCAGCCCGACACCATCGACGATCCGCTGACATCCATTCTTCGCAGCGGCGCCCGCCGGCTGCTGGCCCAAGCCATTGAGGCGGAAGCCGACGCGTTCCTTGCCACCATGAAGGGCATGCAACTGCCAGATGGCCGCGACCGCCTGGTCCGGCATGGTCACGGTCCGAAGCGCGTGGTGCAGACCGGGATCGGTCCGGTCGCGGTGCAACGGGTCAGGCTGCGCGACCGCGGCGCCGATCAGGCCGCCGAGCGCATCCGCTTCACGTCGGCCATCCTGCCGCGCTGGGCCCGGCGGACGCGCAGCCTCGATGCCTTGCTGCCGATCCTCTATCTGCGCGGAGTCTCGATGGGCGACTTCCAGGAGGCACTCGGAGCCCTGCTGGGCAAGGACGCTCCGAACCTGTCGCCGTCGGACATCGCGCGGCTGCGCAGCGAGTGGGAGGCCGACTATTCCGGATGGCAACGGCGCGACCTGTCGGCTCGGCGCTACGTCTACGTCTGGGCTGACGGCGTCTACCTGCAGGCGCGCATGGAGCCGCAGGCCGAGTGCATGCTGGTGCTGATCGGCGCGACGCCCGAGGGCAAGAAGGAACTGCTCGGGTTCCAGGTGGGCGTTCGCGAAAGTGCGCAGAGTTGGCGCGAGCTGCTGGTCGACCTGAAAGCGCGTGGCCTGGCGATCGCCCCCGAGCTGGCCACCGGCGACGGCGCGCTGGGCTTCTGGAAGGCGCTCGAAGAGGTGTCCCCGACGACAAGGCACCAGCGCTGCACCGTGCACAAGACCGCCAACGTGCTCGACAAACTGCCCAAGTCCGTGCAGCCCGCGGCGAAGGCCGATCTGCGCGAGATCTGGGCGGCGCCGGACCGCACGACGGCCGAGGCGGCGATCGCCACGTTTGCCGACAAGTACGCCGCCAAATACGAGAAGGCGGTGACCTGCCTGATCAAGGATCGCGACGCGCTGCTGACCTTCTACGACTTCCCGGCCGAGCACTGGGATCACCTGCGCACGTCGAACCCGATCGAGAGCGTGTTCGCAACGGTCCGACACCGAACGGTACGGACCAGGGGCGCGCTATCGCAGGACACCGCCCGACTGATGGTGTTCAAGCTGGTCATGGCCGCCGCCAAAACCTGGCGCCGGCTGAAGGGCGAAAACCAGTTGCCCAAGGTCGTCCAGGGCGTCAAATTCACCAACGGCGTCGAGGTCACCAATACGCCAGCACAGAGCGCCGCCTGATCACGGCGTCACCCATATTTCCGCATAGCTCCAGGAATCGGCAGCCGACAACTCCCGGCTTGTCCAACGCATCCGTAGGCCAGCACGTCAGCTTCGGCCTCGTCCATCAGCGTGGCCAGTTTTGGCAGCCGTGGTCGGGCCTGGTTGGTCGGCGACGTCACGCCACTGCTTGCGAGCCGCCGCCGCGTCGTCTTGGGCAAACGCTGTGCCGATCCAAGCTGAGACGATGCGGCGCTGGCTCTTGCCCGCGTAGGCCAGGGCGTTGCGCATGAAATGCACGCGACACCTTTGCCAAGTTGCACTGAGCACCTTGGTGATGGCCGCCTTCAATCCCTCGTGTGCGTCCGAGACAACCAGCTTAACGCCGCGGCGGCCGCGCCGGGCGAGGTTGCGTAGGAACTCGACCCAGAACGGCTCAGCTTCGCGGTGGCCGATGGTCATGCCGAGCACCTCGGTGGTGGCAACGGAGACGATGTGGTGGTCGCGGCGCACCTTCACGTAAGTCGCATCGAGCCAGACGTAGGGCTAGTCGCCCTCGATCGGGCGGTCGAGGAAGGCATGGACGCGATCGTCGATCTCCTCGCACAGGCGCGACACCTGGCTCTTGCTGATGCCCTCCATGCCGAGCGCCTTCCAGGTCGTCGACCGAGCGGGTCGAGATGCCTTGGATGTAGGCCCCCTGGATCACGGCGGTCAGCGCCTTCTCCGACATCCGACGCGGCTCGAGGAAGCCGGGGAAGTAGCTACCGCGCCGGAGCTTTGGGATCCGCAGCTCGACGGTTCCGGCCCGGGTATGCCAATCCCGGTCGCGATAGCCGTTGCGCTGGTTGGTCCGCTCGGCGCTTCGCTCGCCGGGCGCGGCGCCGCACAGCGTCTCGGTCTCCAACGCCATCAGGCGCTCGGCAGCAAAGCCGATCATCTCGCGCAGCATGCTCGCGTCAGAAGACTTCTCCAGCAGCGCGTGAAGGGCGATCTTGTCGTCGGTCATCGTGGTGGTCCTCGGGTCGGAGTTGCGTGTCGCAGCTCAACCCTACCCAGCACCGCTGCGGTGGCCACCGCTGCCGCGAGGCCGGCGTGCGGCCGTCCATGGGATCGGTCGGCGATGCGTATGACAACGCCATGTGCGAGAGCTTCTTTGCCACGCTCGAATGCGAGCTGTTGGACCGCCGCCGGTTCGTGTCCCAGGCCGAGGCGCGCATGGCTTGCTTCAGCTTTATCGAGGGCTGATACAATCCGGTCAGGCTGCATTCTGCCCTCGGCTACCGGTCGCCTATGGCCTACGAAGCAGCTCTGGAAAATGCTCCCGCAGGATCGTAACAAACAAGCCCCTCACCACTCCACGAAAACGGGGCAGCTTCACCCTTTCGTTGCGGCTAGTAATAAAGCCGATGTGTTTCTTTGTTTGGCTAACAGGGCCGTTTCTTCGTCCCGGCCTGATCTCCCCAGGGCGCTGCGCGCAGCTGCGGTCAAGGATGGCCGCAGGCCATCGCCGGAGACGGCGCGCAGCGTCCTTGACGGCGGCGAGCACTGCGTCAGGCTGGATAGGGGTGGGTCTGGCTGATCAGCCCCGGTTCTTGAAGCGCCAACTCTCGTTGCCGGTCTCGACGATGTCGCAGTGATGAGTGAGGCGATCGAGGAGAGCGGTTGTCATCTTGGCGTCGCCGAACACGCTCGGCCATTCACCGAACGCCAGGTTTGTCGCGACGATCACGGAGGTCTGCTCGTAGAGGCGGCTGATCAGATGGAACAGTAGCTGACCACCGGACTGCGCGAACGGCAGGTAACCGAGTTCGTCGAGGACGACGAAGTCCTTGCGGCAGAGATAGTCGGCGAGGCGGCCCTGGCGTCCGGATCGGCCCTCGGCCTCGAGCTTGTTGACCAGGTCGACGACGTTGAAGAACCGACCGCGGGCACCGTCGCGGATGCAGGCGCGGGCGATCGCGATGGCGAGATGCGTCTTGCCGGTACCGGTTCCGCCGACCAGCACGATGTTGCGCTGATGCGCCAGGAAGTTGCCGCTGGCAAGGTCGCGCACAAGGGTCTCGTTGATCGGCTTGTTGGCGAAGCGGAAGTCGTCGACATCCTTGGCCAGCGGCAGCTTGGCGATGGTGATCTGATACCGGATCGAGCGGGCCTGCTTCTCGGTGATCTCCGCGGTGAGCAGATCACCGACAATGTGCTGCGGCTCGTGCTGACGCTTCACCGCCGTGGTGATAATCTCGTCGAACGCGGCCTTCATGCCGTAGAGCTTCAGCTCCGACATGGTGGTCAGGATCTCGGTGCGCTCCATCGTGCGGTGCTCCTGAGGTTGTCGTATCGGGCACAGTCGGCGACGGGCATATGCTGCAGCCGTAGTGCATCCGGGGTCATGATCGTGATCGGCAGCTCCGGCTCGCGGCGGCGGGCCAGAATGTTGCGGACGACGTCGGCCGAGTGGACGCCTTCGTGCAACGCCTCCAGACAGGCCGCTTCCACCGCGGGTAGGCCGTCGCTCAGCACCGCCGCGAGAATGGCGACCATCTGCGGGACCCGCGAGCTTGCGGCGAATTCGGTCGAGCCCGGCCGGCAGCACCCAGTTCTTGAACGGCGCGCCATTCCGTAGCGCACCCGGCTTGCGGGCGAGAACCGGCACATAGTGCCAGGGATCGAACACCGTCTGGTCGCGCCCGAAGCAGCGCGGATGCTCGCCGACGACGCGCCCGGCCTGGCGCAGCTCGATGCGGTCGGCATAAGCACGGATCTCGACCGGTCGCCCGACCGCGCCCGCCGCGACGGAGTACTTGTTGTTGTCGAATCGGACCAGGCAGGTCTTCGACACTGAGGCGGCAACCGCATGGAACCCGTCGAACCGCCCGGCACAAGGTACCAGGCTCGACCGTTCCGCCTCGAACATCTGCCAGATCGTCTGCCCGCGGATCTCGGGATGCCGGTGCGTGCGGGCATACGCGACGCATTGGTCAAGCAGCCAGGCGTTCAGCTCGTCGTAGCTCTTCACCCGCAGCCGCGGCGTGAAGAACCGCTCGCGCACTAGCCCGACCTGGTTTTCGATCTGCCCGTCCGGCCGACTTACGCGGCCTTCGGCCACGGTTCGGCCGGACCCCAGCCCGATGCCGGCGTGCATGCGACCGGATCCACGAGATGGTGGCTGCACCTGCTGAAAGCGCCGATTGTAGGCGCGCTCGCGGCCGACGAAGATCGTCTCAACCGCGGTCTTCATGTTGTCGTAGATGCCGCGCGTGCAGGCGCCTTTGAAGAAGGCGAACGCGCGGTCGTGCGCGTCGAACACCATCTCCTGCGTCTCGCGCGGATACGCCCGCACGAACAGCATCCGGCTGTGGCACAGCCGCACGTGCGCCACCTTGATCGTCACCGTCGTGCCGTTGATCAGCACGACCTCGTGGCTCCAGTCGAACTGATACGCCTCGCCCGGCGCAAAACTCAGCGGAACGAAAGCGCCGGCCGACGTCGTCGCCCGATCACGCTGCCAGCTCCGCGCATAGCGCCGCACCGCGTCGTAGCCGCCCTCGTAACCGAGGCTGCGAAGCGCCTTGAACACACGGAGCAGCGTCAGCCGCTCTCGGAGCGGCTTTGTCTCGTTCGCCGTCAGCAACCCATCGAGGCTGTCCTGCCAGGGACCGAGCCGCGGCAGCGGCTGGTCTTCGCGCGCGTAGTGAAACTCCGTCGCCTCCGATCGGAGCACCTTCCGCACCACCTTCCGTGAGACACGCAGCTCGCGGCAGATCGCCTTGATCGCCTTGCCTTGAACAAAATACGCCCGTCGGATCCTCGCGATCGTCTCCACGATCAACATCCCAAACTCGGCCCCCGATCATCCCGGAAGCCACCGTGAACCCCGCCGTCAGGGGGGTCCCGTTTGGACGCCGATCACCCCGCCAAGGCGTCCTTTTTCCACGCCGAAACACAGTTTTCCGGTCCGTTATCGCATCGGTTGCGGGCGCGGTCCTCATCGAAGCCGACATCAAGAACCCAATGCAGGCTGTGCTCGATCCGCCAATGGGCACGCACGGTGGCGGCAAAGGCTGCGGCATCCAGCCGGGTGGAGGAAAGGTAGAACCGGCGCAAGGTGCTGGTCTTGCCATCGCGGGTGACGGTCGCGTCGACCATGCCGATCGCCGCTATCCGGGCATGGCTGCCTCGCCCGGATAGCGGCGATCGGAGAGCAATCAGCCGACGTCATGGCTGACAACATGGCGGCGCAGTTCGATGCGGCCGTGCTCGGCATCTGTAGAAGTTTCTATTTGATCTGACAGACTGTCGATCTGGCGTGGTGGGTGTCCGCCGGATCGAGACTGTCGTGTGCTTCCGCTATGCGGCCTTGCTGGGTTCTGTTTTTCGCGCGCGCAAGTGGCGCTGTCGAGGAAAGTCTGCATCGGGGTTTTGCCGAAGCACTCGTCACCTCGGAGCGGCACTACAACCAGGCGACCACGTTGGAGGCCAGCCGCAAGCTGCAAGGCACGATCGCCAAGCTGCGGCGCCGAGCACGCGGCGCTCCCCCCGCACAGTTGCAAACGAGAGCTTCCGCAAACGGCGAGTTACGACAGGTGATCTTCGACCAGCACTGCGTTCGGCGACGGCTTCAGGAACCCGCTCCTGAAATCCTTGATTGCCGCGTGCACGGCCCGCTTGCGGCGGCACGCGGTTGCGTTCCAGATGATCGGGGCTCGCACACGAGGCGGTTGCGGTGACGTGCGAGCAGCTTGCAGTGTTGTTGATCCATAGCGTGAGATAGTTGAGCATCCCGGCATCGGCAGCTTCCGCAGGTACCCTCTTGACAGTTCGCCAGCCGTTCATGAGGCCGATATGATGCATCTCGCGCAGCATTAGCGGGGCAGAAACTTGGACCACCGTTGCCGTTCGACACGCGTGCTTCTGCAGGCATCGGAGCCTCTCAGGTCCGGCGCGCCGTAGCATGCGTTGTACGAAACAGGCGGAGCTTCGGTCAGCCACATGAGGATGCCACGCTGGAGCGCCGTTAGCGAAAGCTCTTTCACCTGGGAACAGGTGGCGCTGGACTTCGTGCGTAATCACCTGCCCGACCATGATCCGTGGTCGGCCTGGTCCAACTTCGAGTTCATCGACAACGATGGCCGTGTAAACGAGGTCGACATTCTCGTTCTGACCCCGGCCGGCCTGGTGCTGGTGGAAGTCAAGTCGCGACCCGGGACCGTGTCCGGAGACGCGCGAAGCTGGGTCTGGCGGGGCGAGGGGCGCCCGATCACGACCGACAATCCGCTGCCGCTCGCCAACCGAAAGGCGAAGCGGCTCGGCTCGGTGCTGCATCGTCAGGACGCATTCCGCAACGCGCGGATCGCCGCCCCCTGGGTCGAGCCGCTGATCTTCCTTTCTGACGTGAAGGCACGCCCGAACATCGATCCCGGCACCGAGCAGCGGGTGTTCCTGCGCGGCCGTCCGGGCGCACCCGACGACGACGGCGTGATCGACGCCTTGCTGCGGGCCGAGCAGTTCGGGTTCGGCCGTCGCGGGCCGATCGACGCCGCCACTATTCGCACCATCCGGCGTAGCATCGAGCAGGCCGGGATCCGACCCCCTGGGCGTGGGCGCCGGGTCGGCGACTATGAACTGGGAAAGCTGCTGTCCGAGGGCGGCAACTGGCGGGATTTCGAGGCCCAGCACGCCGCGACTGGGTTCGTTCGTCGCGTACGGATCTATCCGTATGCCCGCGCGGCGTCTGCCGCGGAACGCGATCGGCTCGCCCGCACGGCCCGCCGAGAGGGGCGTGTGCTGGAGGGTATCGAGCATCCGGGCATCCTGAAGACGCTCGATTACCGCGAGGCGGAACTCGGGCCCGCACTGGTGTTCGACTACGATCCGGAAGCGCCCCGCCTCGACCACTATCTTGCGCGGCGGGAAAAGGAGCGGCCCCTGTCGGTCGTCCAGAAGCTCGCCCTCATCCGACAGCTCGGCGAGGCGATGGCGTATGCGCATGGCAAGCGGCTGTTTCATCGCGGTCTCGCGCCGCAGAACGTGCTGGTGCGCGAGCCCGACGCCGAGCTGCCTCGGCTGCAGATCACCAATTGGCAGGTTGCCAGCCGAGGGAATGACACCACCGGGGAGGCGCTCGGGACCGAGGGCACTTCGCATATCGAGGCGCACCTGTCCGACCCCGTGCGGCTGTATGTCGCTCCGGAAGCCGCCACCGGGACGGATGCGGGTGCTGCCCAGGCGGACGTGTTCGCCCTCGGCGCGATTGCCTACCTCGTGTTCACCGGCCGTCCGCCCGCTACCAGTCCGCTCGAGCTGCCGGCGCTGCTTCGCGAAGGCAACGGGCTGCGCCTGCCCGGCGCGCTTAACGGCGTCGGCGAATGTCTCGATGAGGTGGTGCGGATGGCGACCGCGCCAGTGGTACGGGATCGCCCGCGCGACGCGCGCGAATTCCTTGACTACCTGGCACTTGCCGAGGAGGAGAGTCGCCCGCCCGAGCCCGCCGCCACCCCGCTTGCCGATCCCGACAGCGCGGCGAAGGGTGATCGGCTTGACGGCGGGCTGATCTTCCTGCGTCGCCTCGGTCGCGGCGGCACCGCGGAGGCGCTGCTGGTCCGGCGCGAGGAGGGCGAGGAGGACTTGGTCCTCAAGCTCGCGGTCGACGCCGCCCATGCGGACCGCGTGCGCGCAGAGGCGGCGGTGCTGCGCCCGCTGATCCACCAGAACATTGTCCGCTTCGAAGGCGAAGTGACGGTCGCGCGGCGGCCCGGCATCCTGATGCAGCGTGCCGGCGCCCAGACGTTGCGGCAGTGGCTGCGTGGCGGCGACCCGCCACTCTCGCTCGACCTCATGCGCCGATTCGGCGAGAATCTGCTGTCGGCGCTCGACCATCTCGAGGAGGTCGACGTCGCGCATCGCGACATCAAGCCGGACAATATCGGCATCGCCAAGGCGCCCAGCGGCGCGTATCGCCTGGTGCTGTTCGACTTCTCGCTCTCGCGCGTGCCGCTGGAGACGATCGAGGCGGGCACGCGACCGTACCTGGACCCATTCCTCGCCGACCGGCGACCGCCGCGTTGGGACCGGCACGCCGAGCGCTACGCCGCCGCCGTCACCTTGCACGAGATGCTGGCCGGCACCCCGCCGAAATACGGCGACGGGCTGAGCGATCCGTCGCTGATCGGGGACGAGGCGACGATCGCGCGGGAGCGCTTCGATCCCGCGTTGCGCGACGGGCTCGACAGATTCTTTACCAAGGCGCTCAAGCGCGAACCGGCCGAACGCTTCGCGAGCGCCGACGAGATGCTGCGCGGCTGGCGGGAAGCTTTTGCGCCGGCCGAGCGTCGCGTGCTGCCGAGCGACGGCATCGAGCTGCTGTCCCGCCGACTGGACCGCACCACCAGCATCGCCGAACTCGGCTACGGGGTGGAGGCGCTCGCCCAGTTGAACAGCATGGGCATCCACACGGTCCAGCAGCTCCTCGACGTGCCGCGGGTGAAATTCCGCTATCTGGTCGGCGTCGGCGACAAGGTGCGGCGCGAGATCCGCGAGCGCGCCAAGCGGATCGACGAGCTTCGGCCTGACCTGCGTCCCGGCGGCGCGGCGCGCGAGGAGGGTGGCCGAGCGAGCGTCGACCGGTTGGCTGAGCACCTGGTGCCGCACCGCGCTGCCGGCGACGAGCGGCCGGAAGACGCCATCCTGGCGCGGTTTCTTGGCCTGGAGCCGGCGGATGCGCCGCCTGCCTGGCCCGAAGCGGCGGAGGTGGCGCGCGCCCTCGGCATCCCGCGCAGCGCGGTCGCCGACGCGATCGATACCGCCTGCGAGCGGTGGCGCAAGGCCGGCGAACTCACCGGCGTGCGGACTGACGTCGCCGAGCTCCTGAAGGCCGAGGGCAAGGTGGCCTCGGCCGACGAGCTCGCGTCGGGGCTGCTGGCCCTGCGCGGCTCGGTGGAGGAGGACGCGGGCGAGCGCAGCCGCCGGGCGCGCGCGGTGCTGCGCGCCGCCGCGACGCTGGAGGGGGCCAGCGCGACAGTTCACTTCGCCGCCCACGCGGACGCGGGCCCGGTGCTGCTCGCGACCGAGCCGCCGATGGCGGAATACGGCCGCCGCCTCGGACGTGAGGCGGACCGCTTGAGCCGGCTTGATCCGCTGCCCGAGCCATCCCGCGTCGCGGAAGAACTCGGGCTGGTTCCGGTCCCCGAGGGGGCCGACGCGCTGGCGCCGGAGCGCCGCATCCGGCTCGCGTCCGCCGCGTCGACCATCGCCGCGCTGTCGGCCCGGCTCGAACTCTATCCGCGCGGGATGGCGCCGCTCGCCGCACTCCGCCTTTCGCTCGGTGCGCTGGCGGGTGCGGAGGTGCTGCGCGAGGATGATCTGCGTGCCCGCGTGCGCGGCCGGTTTCCCGAGGCGCTGCCCTTGCCGCCCCGGCCGGAGCTGGATGCCTTGTTGGGCGAGGCGGGGGCCGAGCGCGAGTGGCGCGGCGAAGGCACGCGCGGGGCCGGCTACTACGCCCAGACCATCACCGACACCGAGACCGGCGCACCGCCGGCTGTGGTGCGCTATCCGACGGACGCGGCGGCGCCGGAAGCGACGCCCGAAGTGCTCGACGCGCGGACCCTCGAGGACAAGATCGCGCACGCCGAGCGCACCGGCGCCTTTCTCGCCCTAACCGTGGCGCCGCATCTATCCCCGCGCGCCGAAGCCGAGCTGCTGGTCCGGTTCCCGCGCGAGCGCGTCAGTCTGGAACGCCTCATGCTGCAGGCGATGCGGGCGGAGGCGGAGGCGCGGCGGGTGCAGTGGCCAAAAGCGCTCGCCGCCGACGCCGCCGCGCGCGACAGCGCGGATTTCCGCAACCTGCTGCGCCTCGCCGCGCGCGCGGCCCCGAAGGTGCGCGAGGCGGTGCTCGGGCTGCGCGCGCCGGCATTGCTCACCCGCCCGGGCCTGATCGCCCGCTACGACTTGATGGACATGCTGGTCGAGCTGTCGCAGGCGTCGGGTGCCGCGGGCGGCCCGCCGAGCCTGTGGGTGCTGGTGCCGCAATCCGACCCCGGGCTGCCCCGGATCGATCACGTGGTCCTGCCGGTGATCGCCGCCTCCAACTGGGCGCGCCTGACCGGCCCGTGGCTCGCGAATGCGCATCGCGCGGGGGTGCGTTCGGCGGCTTAGGCCACCCCTTACCCTGGCCCTATCCCAAAAGGGGAGGGGTAGGGGAGGATCGCAGCGGGGATGCTTCGCGTAAAGGTTGCGCCCTGGCCGGTTCCCCGACTACTTACGTAGGCGCGGATCACAGATGGGGACCTGCGCACTAAAATGGTGGACGGCAAACGGCTGCTGGCCGATCTGAAGAAGCTGCGTCGGATGCTTGAGGCCGACCTGCGGCAACACCATGCCAGCTCGCCCGGCCGCGACGCCGCGCAAGCCGAATGGCGTGCTGCGTTCGATGCCAAGCGCACCGCCGACACGTTCGAGACCTTCTGGACCGGCGCGATCGACCAGGCGGCGGTGCACTGGCTGCTCGGCCTCGTGTTCCTCCGCTTCCTCGAGGACAACCGACTGCTCGACCAGCCGCTGCTCGCAGGCTCAGGCGAGCGGATGGATGCCGCTCAGACGCGTCAACGCGCGCACTTCCGCGCCCACCGGGAGGACAGCGACGCGGAATACCTCGTCGCCACCTTCACCGAGGCGGCGCGGCTGCCCGGCCTCTCGGGGCTGTTCGACCCGGCGCACAACCCGGCCTTTCGCCTGCCGCTCTCCGGCGACGCGGCGATGGCGCTGCTCGCCTTCTTCCGCACGCCGGGCGACGAGCCCGGGACGCTAGCGCACGATTTCGCCGACCCCGACTGGAACACGCGCTTTCTCGGCGACCTCTACCAGGACCTCTCGGAGGAGGCGCGCAAACGCTACGCGCTGCTGCAGACACCGGAGTTCATCGAACGCTGGATTCTCGACCGCACGCTCGACCGGGCGATCGGCGAGTTCGGCTGGCGGCAGGTGCGGATGATCGATCCGGCCTGCGGCTCCGGCCACTTCCTGCTCGGCGGTTTTTCGCGAGTGCTGGCCTGTTGGGAGCGGCACGAGCCGGAGATGCCGCCGGCGGCGCGGGCGCAACACGCGCTCGATGCGGTGTCGGGCGTGGACCTCAACCCGTTCGCGGTCGAGATCGCCCGCTTCCGCCTCCTGCTTGCGGCGCTGCACGCGGCCGAGGTGACGCGGCTTGCGGCTGCCCCTGACTTCCGCCCCTCGCTGGCGGTGGGCGACAGCCTGTTCCACGGCACGCATTTCTTCCGGGGGGAACTGGGCGGCACCGCCGAGGGGCTCGGCCACCGGATGCCGCACATGTACGCGACGGAGGACGAGGCCGCGCTCGGCGCGATCCTCGGACGGCAGTATCATGCCGTGGTCGGCAACCCGCCCTACATCACGCCGAAGGACGCGGCGATGCGGGATAAGTATCGGGAGATCTACAGGCACAGTTGTTATCGAACTTATGGGCTTGGGGCGCCGTTCACCGAGCGGTTCTTCGATCTCGCGCAGCGTGGCACGCGCAACCAGGCGGCGGGCTTCGCCGGGCTGATCGTCGCTAATAGTTTCATGAAGCGCGAGTTCGGCGCCAAGCTGATCGAGGATGTGCTGCCGCGCCTCGACGTGACGCATGTGGTGGATTGCTCCGGCGCGTACATCCCCGGCCACGGCACGCCGACGGTTATCCTGTTCGGCCGCAACCAGCCCCCCATTGCCAGCGTGGTGCGGACGGTGCGCGGCGTTCGCGGCGAACCGGCGGCACCGGACGATCCGGCACGCGGGCTGGTCTGGTCCGCCATCGTCGCGCAGACCGATTGCGCGGAGTCGAATAGCGCCTTCATCAGCACCGAGGACACCGCGCGAGACGCGCTGGCGCAGCATCCCTGGAATATGGGTGGTGGAGGCGCGGCAGCGATCCAAGCTGGAATCGAGGAAGCAGCGACAACGCGACTAGGAGAGCAAACAACTTCGATCGGATTCTACCAAGACACGCACGCTGATGATGCCTTTGTTCATCCAGTCGAGTTTTTCGTTCGGACTGGCCTGCATGATTCTACGAAACCGCAGGTTCGAGGTGAAGACATACGGGACTGGGCACTCTCGGCAAAAGAGGGCATTCTCTTCCCGTTCGATGCTGATCTTGTTCAATGGCCGGAGCTTCCTCACCACTCCGCGAGTTACGTGGTTTTGGGCTCTCAGGACAGTGCTGTGGAACCGGACCACGTTTGGAGGCGGCTCATACCTCTCGAATGGCCGTCCCTGGTATGATTACCACCAGTTTCCAAAAAGTCGCGCGCGGTCACCCCTAACCATCACCTTTGGCGAGGT
Source organism: Acetobacteraceae bacterium (assembly GCA_965218045.1). Classification (GTDB taxonomy): domain Bacteria; phylum Pseudomonadota; class Alphaproteobacteria; order Acetobacterales; family Acetobacteraceae; genus CAVRCA01. Next base: position 347,048 of record CBDCJX010000011.1, read on the forward strand.
CGCGACGCACAATCATTTTGTGCTCGATCGCGGGGGCAAGGTGTTCAACAGAACGGCGCCGGTCATCAAGCTGCCGGCGGGCGCGAGCGAGGACGAATACCTTGGTCTGCTCGGATTGCTGAACTCCTCCACCGCGTGCTTCTGGCTGCGCCAAGTATGTCACAGCAAAGGAAACGGCGGCATAGGTGGTGGCATTGCAGCCGAGGCTTGGGAGAAGTTCCTCCAAATTAATGGTACTCGCCTTGAGGGTTTTCCTCTCGCCGATTACGAAAACGTTGGCATGGCTCGCGTTCTCGATGCCGAAGCCCAGCGGCTTGTGCCGAATCAGCCTGGTGCCCTTGGCGCTCGGAAGACGCCAAGCCGCGCCGCTCTGGATGCCGCACGCGTCGAAGCCGCGCAGGCGTGTGCCACGATGATCGCGCTTCAGGAAGAGCTCGACTGGCGCTGCTACCGGCTCTACGGCCTGCACGAGGATCCCCCGAAGCATCCCGATCCGCCGCCGCTGCAACTCGGCGAGCGGGCGTTCGAGATCGTCATGGCGCGGCGTGTCGCCGCCGGCGAGCTGGAAACGGCGTGGTTCACCCGCCACCGTTCGACGCCGATCACCGAGCCGCCCGCGCACTGGCCCGAGAGCTACCGCCAAGTAGTCGAACGCCGCATCGCGCTGATCGAGGCCGACAGCACCATGGCCTGATCGAGCGACCGGAAAACAAGCGGCGCTGGGCCTCCGAGCCTTGGGAGGACATGGAGCGGGTCGCGCTGCGCACCTGGCTACTCGACCGGCTGGAGGATGCGCGCTACCGGCCGGGCGGCACGCCGCACCTGACCACCGTGCTCGGCCTCGCCGACATGGCGCGCGGCGATGCCGATTTCCGCGCTGTCGCCACCCTCTACACCGGTGACGAGGCAGTCCGGCTCGACCGGCTGATCGGCGAGCTGCTCGGGCGCGAGTCGGTGCCGTTCTTCGCCGCGCTGCGCTACAGTGACTCCGGGCGGCGCAAGCGCGCCGATTGGGAAGCGACTTGGGACAAGCAGCGCCACGAGGACGCGATCGACGCCGCCTGCGCCGATGCCGAGGAAGCCAAGGTGCGCAAGCGGGAACAAGTCGGCGCGATCCCGGTGCCGCCGAAATACAAGCAGGTCGACTTCCTCTCCGGCGATTTCTGGCGGCTGCGCGGCGGGTTCGACGTGCCGAAGGAGCGCTTCGTCTCCTACCCGTTCTGCGCCCGTGACGGCGATGGCAGCCTGCCGCTGCTCTGGGCCGGGCACGACCATCTCGGCCGCGCGCGCGCTCTCGCCGGATGGTATGTCGAACGCCGCGACAGCGACGGCTGGACCGCGCCGCGTCTGGCGCCGATGCTTGCCGGGCTGCTGGAGCTCGTGCCGTGGCTGAAGCAGTGGCACAACCATATCGACGAGGAAACCGGCGTGCGGATGGGCGACTACTACGCAAGTTTCATCGAGGAGGAGGCGCGCAGCCTCGACCTGGAGGTGAGCGCGATCCGCACCTGGACCCCGCCCGCGCCTGTGCGCAAGCCGCGTGGTCGGAGGGCCGCGGCATGAGTGACGCGCGCCCGCTGCTCCGCGACCTGATCGACATCCCGGAGCGGGTCCAGACCAGCGATTTCGTGCTCAAGCTGTCGGAGGGCATCAGCGAGGCGGCGGCCGAGGCGACCATCGCCAATTATGTCGTCACGCCGCAGCTCGTCGCCGCGTTCGACCAGGCGCTCGGCGTCATTCAGGGCGCGGTCGAGGGGCCGCGAAGTGCCGCCTGCTAACTGCACGGCTCGTTCGGCTCCGGCAAGAGTCACTTCATGGCGGTGCTCAACCTGCTGCTCGCCGGCAATCTGCGGGCGCGCGGCATCGTCGAGCTAGCCGGGCCAGTGAACAAGCACGCGCGCTGGCTCGAAGGCAAGCGGTTCCTGATGGTACCGTTTCACATGATCGGCGCGCGCGACGTCGACAGCGCGGTGCTCGGCGGCTATGCTGACTACGTGCGTCGCGTCCACCCCGACGCGCCGATCCCGGGCTTCTACCTCGGCGAGCGGTTGTTCGAGGACGCGCGCGGGCTGCGCGCCCGCATGGGAGACGCGGCGTTCTTCACCCAGCTCAACGCCGGCAACGCGTCGAGCGATGGTGACGGCTGGGGCGATCTGGCCGACGCCTGGGATGCGGACCGGTTCGATGCGGCGACGCACGAGCCGCCCGAGAGCGACGCGCGCCAGGCGCTCGTGAGCGCGCTGATCGCGACGTTCTTCGCCAGCTACGCCGATGTCGCCGCCGCGCGCGGCGAGGCATTCGTCGATCTCGACCTCGGCCTCGCCATCATGAGCCGTCACGCCCAGGCGCTCGGCTACGACGCGGTTATCCTGTTTCTCGACGAGCTGATCCTGTGGCTCGCGACCCGTGCCGGGGACGTGAACTTCGTCTCCTCCGAGGGCTCGAAACTGTCGAAGCTGGTGGAGGCTCGGCACGCCGACCGGCCGGTGCCGATCGTCTCCTTCGTCGCTCGGCAACGCGATCTGCGCGAGCTGGTGGGCGAGCACCAGGCCGGCGCCCTGCATCTGCAATTCGCCGACACGCTTAAATACTGGGAGGCGCGGTTCGACCGCGTGACCCTGGAGGACCGCAACCTCCCGGTGATCGCCGAGCGCCGGCTGCTGCGCCCGACCTCGGAGGAGGCGCGCCGCGCGCTTGACGCCGCGTTTGAGGAGTTCGCCGGTCGGCGGCGGGACGTGCTGGAGACCCTGCTCGGTTCCGACGGCGAGCGGGCACTGTTCCGCATGACCTACCCGTTCAGTCCGGCCCTGGTGCAGGCGCTGGTCGCGGCGTCGTCGGTGCTGCAACGCGAGCGGACCGCGCTGAAACTGATGCTGACCCTGCTGGTGAAACGCCGCGACGAGCTGCGGCTCGGCAGCCTGATCCCGGTGGGCGACTTGTGGGACGAGATCGCCACCGGCGAGCAGCCGTTCTCCGAAGGGACGCGCATCCAGTTCGAGCAGGCGAAGAAGCTCTGGGCGCACAAGTTGCTGCCGCTGCTCGAGCACGAGCACGCCGTCACCTGGCAGGATTTGCAGGCGGGCAGCGCCGACCAGGCGGCGGCGCGCCGCTTCGAGAACGACGCACGGCTGCTGAAAACCCTGCTGCTCGCCGCCCTGGTGCCAGAGGTGGAGGCCCTGCGCGCGCTCACCGCTCCGCGCCTCGCCGCGCTGAACCACGGTTCGGTGGTGTCGCCCGTGCTGGGCCGCGAGGGCACGCTCGTGCTTGGCAAGCTGCAGGGATGGGCCGCGCGGGTGGGCGAAATCCGCATCAGCGACGATACGGGGAAGACAGTCTCGCTGCACATCAGCGGCGTCGATATCGAGCCGATCCTCGCCAATGTGGCGAATTCGACACCGACGGGGAACGCCTGCTTCGTCTGAAGCGGATGCTGTTCGATGCGCTTGGCATCCGCGATGACGCGGGCCTGCTCGACGGGCAGCCTTTCGTTGCCTATGAGCACGCCTGGCGCGGGACGAAGCGGCCCGTGGACCTCTACTTCCAGGTCGTCAAGGAGATGAGCCCTGATCGGCTGCGCGGCCGCGAGGGCGCGCCTGTGCTGGTGTTCGGAATGCCGTTCGATCCCAAGGGCCGCGCGCCGATCGACCATGCCCAGTATGCCCGTGAAGCCGCCGACGACAGCGCCTCGGGTGGCCTGGCGTGGCAACCGAACCATCTCTCCGACCGCGCCCTGCGGGAGCTTGGCACCCTGGTCCGCATCGACGCGGTGCTGGAACGCGACCGACTGACCGAGGCGGCGCGAATGCTTTCGGCGAGCGATCGCGAACAGGCCCGCGCGATCCTGCGCAGCCAGCAGAGCGCGTTGCAGATCCGGCTGCGTGCCTGCCTTGAGGCTGCGTTCGGCCTGCGGCCCGACGCCGATGGCTGCCTCGGTGCGACCATCGCCGCCGAGGACATGCTGGTTTCGCTCGATACGTTCGCCCCCCGCCCGCCGGCCGGCGCCTCGATCAAGGGGGCGATGGACGGCCTGCTGGACCGCATGTTCGAGCATCACTACCCGGCGCACCCGCTGTTTGACCAGGATTTGCGGCCCGCTTTGCTCGGCCGCGTGCTGACGCGCGTGCAGGACGCGGAACAGCAGCCCGACCAGCGTCTGCATGTGGAGAACGCGCAGGAACGGCGGGACCTGGCGGGCATCGCGGTGCCGCTCCGGCTCGGCAGCATGACGCAAACCCACCTGGTGCTGGCGGACCACTGGGCGCAGCATTTCGGCATCATGCAGGCGCGCGCCGGCGACGTGCCGATGACGGCACAGCGCCTGCGCGCCTGGATCGACCAGCCGAAACCGATGGGCCTGACCGAACAGGTTCGGAACCTGGTAATCCTGGCCTTTGCGGCGCAGGCGGACCGCACGCCGATGCGCGACGGGACGCCGGCCGCCGTGTCGCTCGAGCGGATCGACGACGCGGTCGAGCTGCGCGAACAGCCGGTGCCCGAGGCGGCGGCGTGGGAAGTGGCGCGGAAGCGGGCCATCGCGCTGTTCGGCCTCACCCCGAGCGAGGTGCTGAAGGGTGCCACGGTCGCGCGGCTCGCCGCCGATCTCAAACGCGAGGCGGACCGGCTGCGGCCGGTGCTCGCCGCACTCGGCAAGGCGCTCAACGCCCATGGCGGAGCGCTCGGCGTGCAGACCTCGGCCGCGCGGCTGGTCACCTTGCATTCGGCGCAGAATCTGCTCTCGGAACTCGTCAGCGACCCGCTCGCAATCATCGCGGCGCTGGCGACCGCCCCGTTGCAGACCAGCGAGCCGGCCGTCGCACGCTGTCTCGGCTCGGCCGCCGATCTGCGGGATGCACTGGGCGCGGCCGCCTGGGACATCATCCTGAGTGCCTGCGGTCTGTCCGACCAGCGCCGGGCGTCGGCGGAGGGGCTGCGCGGCCGGCTCGTCGAAGCCTTGCAGGCCGACGAGCTGGTGCTGCCGCTGGGGCCGGCCTTGCGCGGGGCCCAGGCGCAGGCGTCGCGTCTGCTCGCCGTCTCGGTGCCGTCCCCCGTGGCCCCGGCGGTTTCCCCCTCGTCCCAGGCCGCTCCCCCGCCGCCCCCGGATGGGGAGGTGGTCGAGGAGCAGACCGTCACTCTCGCGGGAGCAGACGCGGCGGTGGTGCTCGACGAGTTGCGCGGGCGCCTGGAGACCATGCCCGACGCGCAGCTCACGCTCACCTGGCGGCTGACGCGCCGCCTGGCCGCGGCGACTGCTTGAGCCCTCTGCTGGCGCCCGGTCTGCCCGAAATCGAGCGGGCGCTCGATGCTCTGCTGCGCGGCGATGCAACCGCGCCCGTGCTCGGGATGCGCTCGCCCTGCCGGCGGGACTGGCCAGACTGCGTCACGCGCGGCGGACGGTGGTTCCGCATTGCCTGGTGCGCCTCGGAACTCGAGTGCCGCGAGCGTCTCGACGAGGTGGAGGCGGGCATGGAGGACGGTTTGGTCCTGCTGACCCCGCTCGACGGCGCCTCGCTTGGTGGCGACATCGCGGCCCGGCTGGCTAACGGGCGCCTCGAACAAGGCGATCGCTGGTCGGCGCTGCAAGGCCTGTTCGGCGTGCGCGCCGTCGATCCCCGCCTGCGCACCCACCGCTGGCTCGCCGACGCCCTGCTCGAGCACGCACCGCCTTCCGGCTACCCGCCCGCCAAAGGCGGCGTGCTTGATCTGGAAACCGCCTGGCAGGCGGCGCTGGAGCATGGCCTCGGCTTGCGCGAGGGGCGCACCGACCTGCCCGTGTTGCTGGCGTGGTCGCTTGATCCAACCTCGCCGGAACGCTTCGCGGCACTGGGTGAAGCCGCCCGCCGCGGGTTGCGTGAACGCCTCGAGGCCGCCGGCGAGGCGGGCGCCTGGGTGGTGCTGGCCGCCGCCGCCGCCGGCCGGCTGTCGGACGCAGCGGCCATCGCCCTCGCTTGCGGGGTCGTGTTCGCGGAGGCGGAGCCAAGGCCTACGTTACGTGAGGCTGCGGTGCGGCTCGAACCGCTGCTCGGCGGGGCGCGGGTCGACGGGCGCGCCGGCAAAGCGTTGGCCGGGGCGGCGCGTCGCCTGCTCCGAGACCTACCCCGCGACAGGGCGGAGGAGGTCCAGAAGCAGGGCGCGGCATTGCTTTCCGAACTGCGTGCGGACGACGCGGCGGCCCTTAGTCCCGCGCTCGCAGTTGGGTTGGAGGCGCGCATCGGCGAGGCGGCGACGGCTCTTGCGACGGTGGCCAGCTCTTGCGACTCGACAGACGCGCGGCGGGCATGGAGCGCGTGCAACATGTTGCAGCTCACGACCGAAGCGGCCAGCAAGGTGCCCGCCGAGAGCGGCTGACGATGGCGGCTCGCCTCGGGACGTGGCTGGCGCGGGGGCCCCTTCGCGCCCACGGCAGCATGGCCGAAGCCGCCGCCGACTACGCGGACAATGGCTGCTTCGTCGATTGCGCGCGTCAGGCGCTCGCCGGCGGCGACTCCAACGCGGCTCTTGCTCCGCCTTCGCGGCACTGCTGACGGCCGTCGGTTCCCGGCGGGAAGCCGAGAACCGTGGCTTTGCCGCCTTGCTGCAAGCCTGGAATGCTGGCGGGGCGCGAGGCGCAGTTCCGATCCCGGTGGAAAAGCTGCTCGCCACCGTGATCGCCCCGCTCGCGCGGACGCGTCCGGTCATGTTGCTGGTACTTGACGGGCTAAGCTTCGCCGTTTGGCGGCCGCTGTCGGAGAGCCTGGCCAGACACGGCTGGACCGAGTGGACGCGCGAGGGAGGCCAGCCCCCGCTGATCGGCGCGTCGACGCTGCCCAGCATTACCGAGATCTCGCGGGCAAGCCTCCTCTGCGGCACGCTCGTTCGCGGGGACCAGGCGACCGAACGCGCCGGCTTCGCTCGCAACCGCCAACTGGTCGCCGCTTCCGCAGGCGGTCTGCCACCCCTGCTGTTCCACAAGGCCGATCTCGGGAGTGGACCCGAACTGCCACGGGCCATCTCCGATGCGATCCTCAAGTCAAAGCAGCGGATCGTCGGCGTGGTGCACAACGCGGTGGACGCGCAGCTCTCCGGCTCGGACCAGATCGAGCAGGCATGGTCAGTCGAAGTGCTGCGCTACCTGTTGCCGATGCTGCGCCTATGCCGCGATGTCGGCCGCGCTGTGATCGTGACGGCGGATCACGGCCATGTCGTCGAGAGCGGCACATTCTACGGCCCGTCCGGCGCAGGTGGCCGCTGGCGCGAGTCCGGATCGGTCGGCGAGGGAGAGGTGGCGCTGTCCGGTGGCCGTGTCCTGACGCCGAGCGGCGGCGATTCATTGGTGGGGCTCTGGAGCGAGCGGGTGCGCTACGGCGCGCGCCATGCCGGCTACCATGGCGGCGCCAGCCCACAGGAAGTGCTGCTGCCGGTAGCGGTGATGGGGGCGGTCAGTCCGCCACCCGGGTGGCGTGAGGCGCCGCCCGCCGAGCCGGCCTGGTGGAACGGGCACGCGGATGGCCTGGCGCGCGCGCCTGCTCTGGAAGTCGCACCCGTTCCCGCTCCAATCAGCCGCCGATCAGACGAGAATAGACAATCGACATTATCCCTGGGACCCCCGGTGGCGTCGCACGTCCGTACCTCCACAGGGGGCTCCGAACCTCGCTGGATCACCGCCTTGCTTACGTCCGAGATCTACGAGACGCAGCGCCGACTTGCTGGGGGCAGCGCGCCAGACGATGCGTCCATCCGACAGCTATTGCGCGCTCTCGAGGCTAACGATTGCCGATTGTCGCGCGCCGGCCTTGCCAGGGCACTCGGAATCCCCCTGCAACGAGTTGCCGGCGTGGTGGCCGGCGCTTGCCGCCTTTTCAACGTGAGCTCAACCCCCGCGCTGCGCCTGCAGGACGACTGGGTGGTTCTAGAGAAGCATCAATTGCGGGGGGTGGTGGACCTGCAATCCGGCGAGTGATCACGCGCCTTATTGTGGGTAGAGGAGTGGGTAGAAAAGGAGGACTGAATGAAAATCCCAATTAAAGCAATGCACTAGTTGTGGTCTACGGCGGAGAGGGTGGGATTCGAACCCACGGTACGCTTGCACGTACAACGGTTTTCGAGACCGTCACAATCGGCCACTCTGTCACCTCTCCATGCCGCGCCGGCTTATAGGGCGCCGAACCGGTGATCGCAATCGAAGCCACCACCCAATGTTGACAACCGGAACCCCCGGCGGTAAGCGGCACTCCCTGGCTGCCGAGCCCCGGTTCGGCGGCCCGGCCTTGCATTCGGGCTTTCTGAATGGCGGGCCCGGGGTCAGCAGGAAGTTGAACGATGTTCGCAGTCATTCGCACCGGCGGGAAGCAATACCGCGTGACACCCAACGCCGTGCTGAAGGTGGAGAAGCTGCCCGCCGAGCCAGGGGCGACGGTCACTTTCACCGACGTGCTCGCCGTCGGCGGCGAGGGCAGCCTCACCGTCGGCGCGCCGACCGTCGCCGGGGCCTCGGTCACCGCCACCGTGCTGGCGCAGGATCGGCTCGACAAAGTCATTATCTTCAAGAAGCGGCGCCGGCAGAACAGCCGCCGCAAGAACGGTCATCGTCAGCACGTCACCGTACTCCGGGTGGCCGAGATTTCCGCCGCCTGATCTACCCGAGCTAGAGGAGAAGCTGCAATGGCACACAAGAAGGCGGGCGGCTCGTCGCGCAACGGGCGCGATACCGAAGGCCGCCGGCTCGGCATCAAGAAGTCGGGCGGGCAGGCGGTCGTCGCCGGCAACATCATCCTCCGCCAGCGCGGCACCAAGTGGAAGCCAGGGTCCAATGTCGGCCTCGGCCGCGACCACACGATTTTCGCGTTGATCGACGGCAAGGTCGAATTCCAGCGCAAGGCCGAGGGCCGGGTGCATGTCTCGGTAACCCCTGTGCCGGCAACACCGGTGCCGGCGGCCGCCGAGTAGCGCCTCGTCCGATCGCCTGTCCTCCCGGGGGGTCGGCGCCAAGCCGACCCCTTTTGCATTCCGCCCCATCCCTCGGCTCTGTGCGGCACAAGCGATGAAATTCCTAGATCAGGCCAAGATCTACGTCCGCTCCGGCGATGGCGGGAATGGCGTGACCGCGTTTCGTCGCGAGCGGTTCATCGAGTTCGGCGGACCGGATGGCGGCAACGGCGGCAAGGGCGGCGACATCGCCTTCGAGGCCGTCGCCAATCTCAACACGCTGATCGACTTTCGCTACACGCAGCATTTCCGCGCGCCGAAGGGCGGCAACGGCGCCGGCTCCGACAAGACCGGCGCCAACGCCGCCGACGTGGTGATCAAGGTGCCGCTCGGCACGCAACTTCTGGCCGAGGATCGCGAGACCCTGCTCGCCGACCTCGACGTGCCCGGCAAGCGGATCGTGCTGGCGCGCGGCGGCGATGGCGGGTTCGGCAACGCGCACTACAAGAGCTCGACCAACCGCGCGCCGCGTCGGTCCGACAAGGGCTGGCCGGGCGAGGAGCGCTGGGTCTGGCTGCGGCTGAAGCTGATCGCCGATGCCGGGCTGGTCGGACTGCCCAATGCCGGCAAGTCGACCTTCCTCGCCGCGGTCTCGGCGGCGCGACCGAAGATCGCCGACTACCCGTTCAGCACCCTGCATCCGCAGCTCGGCGTGGCTCGCCTCTCGGCCACCGAGGAGTGCGTGATCGCCGATATCCCCGGGCTGATCGAGGGCGCGCACGAGGGCGCCGGTCTCGGCGATCGGTTTCTCGGCCATGTCGAGCGCTGCGCCGTGCTGCTGCATCTGGTGGACGGTGCCGTCGGCGACGTGGTGCAAGCCTGGCGCACGGTGCGCGAGGAGCTCGCGGCGTACGGCGGCGGGCTGGCCGACAAGCCCGAGCTGATCGGGTTGAACAAGGCGGACGCGATGAGTCCGCGCGAGGCATCGGCGCGGCAGGCGGCGCTGCGCAAGGCGTCCGGCCGGCCGGTGCTGCTGCTGTCCGGCGCGACCGGCCAAGGCGTGCCGGAGGTGCTCCGCGCGTTGCAGACCGCGATCGAGCAGGCGCGGCAGGCGCGGGCCGCCTGAGCGCGGCACCCCGGCTCGGGGCGGCACCCCGCCTCGGGGCGGCGCAGCGGCTGGTCGTGAAGATCGGCAGCGCGCTGCTGGTCGATGCCACGGAGGCCACACCACGCGCGAGCTGGCTCGCCGGTATCGCCGCCGACATCGCCGCGTTGCGCGCGCGCGGCACCGACGTGATCGTGGTTTCCTCCGGCGCCATTGCCCTCGCACGACGCACGCTCGGCTTCACGCATGGCCGGCTGCGCCTTGAGGAGAAGCAGGCCGCCGCCGCGGTCGGGCAGATCCGGTTGGCCCAGGCGTGGAGCGAGGCGCTGTCGGCGCGCGGCCTCACCGCGGCGCAACTGCTGCTCACGCTTGGCGACACCGAGGATCGCCGCCGCTACCTCAATGCGCGCGCGACTCTGACGACATTGTTCGGGCTCGGCTGCGTGCCGGTGATCAACGAGAACGATTCGGTGGCGACGACGGAGATCCGCTTCGGCGACAACGACCGGCTCGCCGCCCGCGTCGCCGAGATGGTGCAAGCCGACCAGCTCGTGTTGCTGTCCGACATCGACGGCCTGTACACCGCCGATCCGCGCCGCGATCCGACCGCCACCCACATCCCGCTGGTCACTGCAATGACGCCGGAGATCGAGGCAATGGGTGGCGAGCCGCCGACCGGTTATTCGAGCGGCGGGATGCGCACCAAGCTCGTCGCCGCGCGCATCGCCACGCAGGCGGGCTGCGCGATGGCGATCGCGTTGGGCGATGTCGATGCGCCGCTGCGCGCGCTTGAGCAGGGCGCGCGCTGCACCTGGTTCCTGCCCACACCAGAGGGCCGCTCGGCGCGCAAGCGCTGGATCGCCGGCGCGCTGGCGCCGGTGGGTGAATGCTGGATCGATGCGGGCGCGCGGCGCGCGCTGCAAGCGGGCAAGTCGCTGCTGCCAGCCGGCGTTTCCCGGGTGCAAGGGTCGTTCGAACGCGGCGATCCCGTGCTGGTGCGCGGTCCAGACGGGACTGCGCTGGCGCGGGGTCTGTCGGCGTATGCCAGTGCCGACGCGCAGCGCATCGCCGGCCATCGTTCGGATGCGATCGAGGCGATCCTCGGTTGGCGCGGTCGTGACGAGCTGATCCATCGCGACGACCTCGTGCTGCTTTAGCGCACGACCACTAGCGTCGATCGCGGATCATCGGCAGGATTGCATTCCGAGGAAACGTCAAGCGATGCACATCGACACCGAGACCACCCAGCATCTGCGGCAAGCGGCCGAAGCCGCGCGGCACGCATCGCATGTGCTCGCGCGTACTCCGGCGAATGTGCGCAACGCTGCGCTGCATGCGATGGCCACGGCGTTGCGCGAGAACAGCGCGGCGATCCTGCTCGCCAACGCGGCTGATCTGGCGGCGAGCACCAGCAGCGCCGCGTTCCGCGACCGCCTCACCCTGACGCCGCAGCGCATCGAGGCGATGGCAGGCGGGCTCGACCAGGTCGCCGCGCTGCCGGACCCGCTCGGCCGCGACCTCGGCGCGTGGACGCGGCCGAACGGTCTGCGCATCAAGCGGATCGCCACGCCGGTCGGCGTGCTCGGCATGATCTACGAAAGCCGGCCGAATGTCGGCGCCGATGCGGCGGCACTCTGCCTCAAGTCCGGCAACGCGGTTATCCTGCGCGGCGGCTCCGAAAGCCTGCGCAGCGCGCGCGCGATCAACACCGCGTTGGTCGCCGGGCTGCGCAGGGTCGGATTGCCGGAAGCAGCGGTGCAGATCGCGCCGAGCGCCGATCGCGCGCATGTCGCGGCGATGCTTGGCGCGGCCGGATTGATCGACCTCATCATCCCGCGCGGCGGCAAGTCGCTGGTCGAGCGCGTGCAACGCGAGGCGCGGGTGCCCGTGCTCGCCCATGCCGAAGGGCTGAACCACACCTACGTGCATCGCGCCGCCGACCCGGCGATGGCGCGTGCCATCCTCGCCAACGCCAAGCTGCGCCGTCCTGGAGTGTGCGGTGCCACCGAGACGCTGCTGATCGACGCCGACATCGCCCCGTCTCTGCTGCCTGTGCTGGTGAGCGACTTGCGGGCGCTCGGCTGCGATTTTCGTGCCGACGCGGCGGCGCGCGCGATCGTGCCCGATCTCCCGCCGGCGAACGACGCCGATTTCGATACCGAGTGGCTCGACGCGGTGCTTTCGGTGCGCGTGGTAAGCGGTATGGATGAGGCGCTCGCGCACATCGAACGTCACGGCAGCGAGCACACCGACGCGATCGTCACTGAGGATGCCCTGACGGCGGAGCGCTTCCTCGCCGGTGTCGATTCCGCGGTGGCGCTGTGGAACGCCTCAACCCAGTTCTGCGACGGCGGCGAGTTCGGGTTTGGCGCCGAAATCGGCATCGCCACCGGTCGCATTCACGCGCGCGGCCCGGTCGGCTTGGAGCAACTGACGACCTACCGCTATCTCGTGCTCGGCACCGGCCAGGTGCGCCCCTGAGCAAGGCAGCGATCGCCGACCGGCTGCCTCGCTACGGTGACCGGCGGCGGGTGCGCGTCGGCTTGCTCGGCGGATCGTTCAACCCGGCGCATGAAGGGCACGCGCATGTCGCGGAGCAGGCGCGCTCGCGATTGGGGCTCGATCAGGTGTGGCTTCTCGTCTCGCCGGGCAACCCGCTGAAGCCGGTGCGGGGCATGGCGCCGTTTCGCGATCGGCTCGCTTCGGCACGCAAGATTGCGGACGGGCGGCGGATCGTCGCGACCGGCATCGAGGCGACACTCGGTACGCGTTACACGGCCGACACGCTGCGCTTGCTGTGTCGACGATTCCCGCTTGTGCGGTTCGTCTGGCTGATGGGCGCGGATAATCTGTCGCAGCTGCCACGCTGGAAGCGCTGGCTCGATATTGCGCGCTTGATGCCGATCGCGGTGTTGCCACGCCCTTCCTACAACGCGCGGGCGCTGGCCAGCCGGGCAACGCGGCGGCTGGCCAGCGCCCGCCGTGCCGCGCGGCTCGCTCCCGCGCTGGCCGAACAGGCGCCGCCCGTCTGGATTTTCCTGCCGGTCGCGCAGAACCCTGCCTCTGCGACGGCGATTCGTGCCGCGACCGAGGCAGCCCGGCGCGCCGACGAGCAGAAGGAGCTTTATCATCTCTAGGAAACCTCCGACCGGACCGACGCATCCGGAGCCGCCAGGGCCACGCGATCCGGCGGCACCACGGCGCAAGGCACCGCCGCGCAAGCCGGCCCGGCCGACCCTGCCGGAAGCCGGCAAGACGCCGGGAACACCGCGCAAGAAGGCCGCCGCCGCCGGGCCACGCGCAGCCGCGCCGAACGCGAAGCTGGAATCTGAGCTGGCGCGGCTCGACGAGCTGCAAACAGTGATCGTTGCCAGCCTGGAAGACGACAAGGCGGAGGACGTGGTCGCGCTCGACCTGGCCGGCAAGGCGGCGTTCTGCGACCGGATGGTGATCGCCACCGGCCTCGCCGACCGGCAGATCACCGCGATGGCGACGCACCTGGAGGAGAAGCTGCACCAAGCGGGGTTGCCGCGCGTTGCCATCGAGGGGGCTGGCGGCTCCGATTGGGTGCTGCTCGACGCGGGCGATATCGTCGTCCACCTGTTCAAGCCCGAGGCGCGGGCGATGTACGCGCTTGAGAAGATGTGGGGCGCCGATCTCGACGAGGCGGTTTGAGGGAGCGCGGATCGGATGCGCCTAATCGCGGTCGGCCGATTGCGAGACGGCCCCGAGGCGGTGCTGTTCTCCCGCTACGCCGAGCGGCTACGTCCCCGACTGAGTGTGACCGAGGTGGCCGAGGCGCAGGGCAGCGTCCCCGAGATCAAGCGACGCGAGGCGGCCGCGTTGCTGCGCGCACTGCCCGAGGCGGCTTTCGCGGTGGCGCTCGATCTCGCCGGCGAGATGCCTCATACCGCCGCCCTCGCCGTCGCTCTGGAGCGCTGGCTCGGTGCGTCGCGCCCGGTCTGCTTCGTCATAGGCGGCGCCGAGGGTCTGGACCGCGCGATCATCGATCGCGCCGATCACGTGCTGTCGCTCGGCCGCATGACCTGGCCGCATCTGCTGGTGCGCGTGATGCTGGTCGAGCAGCTCTATCGCGCGCGCGCCATCGCCACCGGCCACCCGTATCATCGCGCCGGCCGTCCGTGATCCGGCTTTCACCGTCGGCGGGTTCGGTGCAGCATGGCCCGGCAATCGAGATCGCCGCATGTATCTGAACAGTTTCGCCGACACCACGCAGAAGCTCGACATGACGGCGACGGACGAGTTCCGTCTCCTGCTCGCCAGCGCCGCCGACCTCGGCATCCCGCACCAGGCCACGGTGCCGTACTGGTCGAGCAACATCGTGTTGCGGCAGCATCGCTTCCACTTCCTCGAATGGGGCGAGCCGGACGCACCGCCCATCGTGCTGCTGCACGGCGGTCATCAATCGGCGCACTCGTGGGATCTGGTGAGCCTGAGCCTGGCGCGCCGCTATCGGGTGCTGGCGCTCGACCAGCGCGGTCACGGTGACAGCGAATGGGCGCGCGACGTCGAGTATTCCAACCACACGATGTCGCTCGACGCCGAAGCGTTCATCGCCGCGCTCGGTCTACAGCGTCCGGTGCTGGTCGGGCATTCCATGGGTGGCCGCAACGCGATGCTGCTGACCAAGCGCGGTACGGGGAACCTGCGCGCGCTGGTAATCGTCGATGTCGGTCCGGAGATCTCCGACAAGGGACGTCAGGCGATCGGCGCCTTTGTGCGCAACGCCCAGGAGTTCGACGATCTCGAACACTTCGTTGCCAGCGTCCGGCAATACGACCCGTATCGCAGCCGTGAGCACATCGAACGTACGGTGAAGTACAACATGCTGAGGCGCGCCGACGGCAAGTTTGTCAGCAAATGCGATTCCACGCCGCGACGGCTGGGATTGCTGCACGGCAACGGCGCGAACGACATGGTCACGTTGCAAAATGCGGTTGCGTTTGACTTGCCCGTGCTGCTGGTGCGCGGCGGCAACTCGAACATTCTTACCGCCGATGCCGCCGCGCGGTTTCGCGATGCTTTGCCGGATGGGAAACTGGTGACCGTGCCGGATTGCGGCCACAACGTGCATTCGCAGAACACGCGGGGCTTCCTGGCCGAGCTCGGCTCGTTCCTGGAAGCCCTCGCCTGATTGTCTTACGCAATCACCCGCAGTGGCGAGCGACGTTCGGCGCCGAGGCTGCGATATAGCGCCAAATAGTCGGTTGCCATGCGTCGCGCGGTGAAGCGTGTGTCGAACTCCTGGCGGATGCGGGTGCGTGACAGCGTGCCGAGCCGCTTGATCGCGGCGAGGGCGCCGGTCTCGTCCTCGACGATGAAGCCGGTCACGCCGTCCTCCACCACCTCGGGCACCGAGCCGCGATTGAACGCGATCACCGGCGTGCCGCAAGCCATCGCTTCGATCATCACCAGGCCGAACGGCTCCGGCCAGTCGATCGGCGTCAGCAACGCCACCGCGCCGCTCAGGAAGTCCGGCTTCTGCGCGTCGTTGATCTCGCCGATGAGCTCGACGTTGACGCCGTCGATCATCGGCCGGATCACTTCGTCGAAATAGACCTGATCCACTCGGTCCACCTTCGCCGCCATCTTCAGCGGAATACCCGCGTTGCGCGCGATCGCGATGGCGCGATCCGGTCGCTTCTCCGGCGCGATGCGGCCGAGAAAGGCGAGATAGCTGGGTTGCACCGGACGCGGCGTGAGCAGGCCCGCCGGAATGCCGTGATGAATCGTCTTGGCGAAATGCGCCTGCGGCAGCGGGCGACGCTGCGCATCCGAGATCGACACCACCGGCGTGGTGGGGAACTCGGCGAACACCGGTTGCAGCTCCGGCAAATCGAGCCGGCCATGCAAGGTGGTGATGAACGGCACGCTCTGGCGGCCGAACAGCGAGAATGGCCAGTAATCCATGTGGAAGTGCAGGATGTCGAATTGATCGACCTGGCGCCTGACCTTCTCCAGCATCAGCATGTGTGGCGCCACCGCGTCGCGCACCACCGGATCGAGCCGCAGGGCGCGTGGCCAGACCGCTTCCAAGGTCGCCGCCGTTGTCGAATCACCGCTGGCGAACAGAGTGACCTCGTGGCCGAGTGCCACCAGCTCCTCGGTCAGGAACGAGACGATCCGCTCGGTGCCGCCGTAGAGCTTGGGCGGCACGGCTTCGTGCAAGGGAGCGATCTGGGCAATTCGCATCGGTGATCTCTTTCGTTCTGTTGTGACTCCCGAAAAACGCGGGGAATGGGGCGAAAAAGCGGCGTGACGTGCCTAAGAGTCGCTGCGATCAGGGTGTCTAAGATGGCTCGACCGGGCGCTTGGTCGTCACTGCTTGTGGCGCTGCCGCGATCCGGATCGGTCGATAAGGGGCAGGCGATGGCGAATTCCACACAACCGGCGGCAACAGGTCTTCAGACGCAGAATCCACTCGGCTTCGTGCTTTGCTACGTACGCGAGCATTGGCTGGGACATACGATTGTTATCACCTCCGTTCTTGCTGCCGTGGGTTGCGGAATCGGATCACAATACGCGGTGAAATACCTGGTCGACGTGCTCTCGGCCGGACCTGCCGCGGCGGCAAGCCCGGTGTGGACCGCGTTCGCGCTGCTCGCTGGCCTGATCGCGGCGGACAACATGATGTGGCGCGTCGGCGGCTGGACCGCGAGCCACACCTTCGTCTCGGTGACCGGCGCGTTGCGGCGCGACCTGTTCCGTCACCTGACCGGCCATTCCCCGGCCTACTTCGCGGATCGCTCGCCTGGCACGCTGGCCAGCCGCATCACCGCCACCGCCAACGCCATCTACACGATCGAGAGCTCGTTCGCTTGGAATGTGCTGCCGCCCACCATCGCGGTGATGGGCGCGATCATCGTGCTGCTCACCATCAGCCCGTTGATGGCGCTGGTCCTCGTGGTGATCGCCGCGATCCTGTGCGTGGTCATAGCGCGCATGGCGGCGGCCGGGCGCAAATATCACCACGCCTATGCCGCGCGTGCGGCTGAGGTGGATGGCGAGCTGGTCGACGTGATCAACAACATGCCGCTGGTTCGCGCCTTCGGCGCCACCCTGCGCGAGCGGAACCGCTTCGCCGAGAGGGTGGCGCAGGAGATGGCGACGAGGGGCACCAGCCTGCGTTATCTCGAGAAGCTGCGGCTGCTGCACGCCGCCACCACGGCGGTGCTCACTGGCGGCCTGCTCGGCTGGGCGATCCTGCTGTGGCGCAGCGGCGTCGCCACCACCGGTGACGTGGTGCTGGTGACGACGATGGGGTTCACCATCCTGCATGGCACGCGCGATCTCGCGGTGGCCCTGGTCGACGCCACCCAGCACGTCGCCCGGCTTTCCGAGGCGCTTGGCACGTTGCTGGTGCCGCATGAGCTGCGCGATGTGGAGAACGCTCAGCCGCTGCCGCAATCGGCCGGCGCGGTCACGTTCGAGGATGTCAGCTTCTCCTACCCGGACGGCGGCGCCGTGCTGCGCGACGTGAGCCTGCACATCGACGCGGGCGAGCGGGTCGGCATCGTCGGCCGCTCCGGCTCCGGCAAGTCGACCATGCTGTCGCTGCTACAACGGTTTCGTGACGTGCCGGTCGGCCGCATCCTGATCGACGGGCGCGACGTCTCGCAGGTGAGCCAGGAGAGCCTGCACGATGCGATCTCGGTGGTGCCGCAGGACGTGATGCTGTTCCATCGCTCGGTGCTGGAGAACATCCGCTACGGCAAGCCGGACGCCGCCGACGAGGAGGTCCATGCCGCCGCTTCCGCCGCCGGGTGCGACTTCATCGCCGGCCTGTCGGAGGGCTTCGACACCATCGTCGGCGATCGCGGGGTGAAGCTTTCCGGCGGCCAGCGTCAGCGGCTCGCCATCGCCCGGGCGTTCCTGCGCGACGCGCCGATCCTGCTGCTCGACGAGGCCACCTCGGCGCTGGACAGCGAGTCGGAGCTGGCGGTGCAGCGGGCGCTCGACCGGCTGATGACCGGGCGCACCGTGATCGCGGTGGCGCACCGCATGTCCACCTTGCGCGACTTCGACCGGATCGTGGTGATGAACGCGGGTTCGGTGGTGCAGGATGGGGCGCCCGGCGTTCTCGAGCGGGCCAGCGGGCCGTATCGCGATCTGCTGCGCCGCCAGTCGTTCCACGTGGTCGAGGGCAGCCTTGGCGCCGAGGAGGATTTCGGCACGGAGGCCAAGGCCGCCTAGCTAGGCTGGGCAACTGGACCCGGAAACAATTCGGGCGCCCCTTGGGGCGCCCTTTCTTTTTGAAGCCTTCGGGCTCCGGGTTAGAACCCCTCGCGCTCCAGCCGCTTGCGCTCCAGCTTTCGAGCGCGGCGTACCGCCTCGGCGGCCTCCCGGGCGCGACGCTCGGACGGCTTCTCGTAGTGCCGGCGCAGCTTCATCTCGCGGAAGATCCCCTCCCGCTGCATCTTCTTCTTCAGCGCCTTTAGCGCCTGGTCGACATTGTTATCCCGCACGAGAACCTGCACTTGGCCGCCTACTCCTTGTATAAGCGGCGCCGCCCCGGCGGCGGCACCATGAAAAAAACACCCCGCCGCCGGATGCCGACGCGGGCCACAGCCCTATAACATGGGTCATCGACGCCACCAACACCAGCCCGACCAGCCGAGGAGAACCCCATGGCCATCCTGAAGATCGCGCGCATGGGCCATCCCGTTCTGCTGCAACGCGCCGCGCCGGTGGCCGATCCGGGTGCCCCTGAAATCCGTCGCCTGGTCGACGACATGATGCAGACGATGGAGGACGCGATGGGCGCGGGCCTCGCGGCCCCCCAGGTCCATGTGCCGCTCCGCCTGTTCGTGTTCCGCGCCAGCCCCGACCGCAGCAGCGGCGATGCGGACGACTTGCCGATCGGCAACACCGCGCTGATCAACCCGGAGGTCGAGCTGCTGAGCGACGCGCGGGTGTTGCGTTGGGAGGGGTGCCTCTCGATCCCGGGTCTGCGCGCCGCCGTCCCGCGCGCCCCGCGCATTCGCTATCGGGGCGTCGATTGCGATGGAGTCCCGGTCGAGCGCGAGGTGACCGGCTTTCACGCCGGCGTGGTGCAGCACGAGAACGACCACCTCGACGGTATCCTCTATCCGATGCGGATGACCGATTTCTCGCTGTTCGGCTTCAACGAGGAGCTGACCCGAGTAGCGATGGCCGAAGCGGCGAAGCGGTCGGAGCAGGGCGCGTGATGCGCGCGCCGGAGCGCAGCCCTGAACGGGACGCGGCGATCGAGGCGCTGCTGCCCAACGTGCCGTTCGACGGCTGGACCGAACGGGCGCTCCGTGGCGCGCTGCGCGCCACCGGGCTGCCCGAGGACGACGCGGCGTTGCTGTTCCCCGGCGGCGCGGCCGACATGGTGGAAGCCTATTGCGACCTCGC
The DNA here is from genome assembly GCA_965218045.1 of Acetobacteraceae bacterium. Classification (GTDB taxonomy): domain Bacteria; phylum Pseudomonadota; class Alphaproteobacteria; order Acetobacterales; family Acetobacteraceae; genus CAVRCA01. The sequence goes on from CBDCJX010000011.1 coordinate 366,453, forward strand.
CGATCGGCGGATGGAGCAGGGTGCGACCGGGCTCAGCCTGGACGCCATGCGGCTGCCCGCCCGCGTGCGGGCGATCATCACGCTCCGCTTGCGGCAGAACCGGCCGCACAAGGAGGCGGTGCGTCGGGCGATCGGCCTGCTCGCCTTGCCGCGTCATGCCCGCCTGGCCGCCGCTTGCACCGCGCGAACCGTCGATGCGATCTGGCATGAAGCGGGCGACCGGTCCGCCGACTTCAGCTGGTACACCAAGCGCGCCATCCTGGCCTCGGTCTACACCAGCACGGTGCTGTTCTGGGTTCGGGACCATAGCGATGACGACGCCGAGACCTTGGCTTTTCTCGATCGTCGGCTGGCCGGGGTGGGCCGGATCGGCAAGCTGCGCCGCCGCGCCGAAGGGCTGCTGCGACGCGCCGCGCCCGCCACCTGAACCGGGGGACTTCTCGAACGTTGGCCATTCGCGATGGTCATGTCCCAGGGAGGCCACCGGTGCGCGGCATACTGCTTTGGCTGATCGGCATCCCGATCCCGATCATCATCCTGCTCTGGCTGTTCCATGTGATATGAGCGGTGCGGCGCGCCGACGACACGCGCCGCCCGCCGCTTAAATCTCCGATTAACCGTCCTGCCGCCATCCTGCTGACCCGCTGGATGGAAGCCCATGGTCGATCGACCCGCCGATGGGATCGTTGCGCGGCGGCCCGACGACGCCGCCGTATTGGCGCGTGCCCCGGCACCAGTGGCGCCGGCGCCTTGGCTCGACATCGGGGTCGTGCTCGGGGCGGTGCGACGGCACGGCTGGACCTTGATCGCGTGCATCATCGTCACGCCACTGCTGATGCTGATCGCGCTGCATCAGATGACGCCGCGCTATACCGCGACGGCGATCGTCATCTACAATCCGAGCGAGTTCGCGCCGCGCGAGCTGCAAAGCATCCTGCGGGTCGATCCGACCACCGACGCGGTGATGGCGAGCCAGACGGAGATCGTCCGCAGCCTGCCCACCGCGGAGCGTGTCGCCGATCGGTTCAATCTCTACACAAGTCCTGAGTTCAATTGGCGATTGCGGCGCCCGTCGCTGCCGGCGCGAGGGCGCGCGGCGCTGGCGTCGCTGTGGAACGGAGTGCGCGGCTTGCACTCGCCTCCGGCCGAGCCGTCCGCGGAATCGATCCATCGCGCCGTGATGCAGGCGGTGCAGGCCGCGATCGTGGTCAGGACGGTGAAGGCGACCCGCCTGATGGAGGTCTCCTTCACCACGCAAGACCAGACGCTCGCGGCGCCGGCGGCCAATCTGGTTAGCGAGATCTACATCAGCTCGCAGCTCGATGCGAAGTTCGCGGCGGTGCGGCACGCCAGCGGTTGGCTGCAGCGCCGGGTCGCGGAGCTGCGCGGCGAGGTGCAGACGGCGGAGGACCGCATCGCCGCCTACCGCGCCCGCGAGGGCCTGGTGCAAGGCGTGCAGGCCGGGCTCAACACCGAGCAGATCAGCCGCCTCAACGCCGATCTGCTACAGGCGCGCAACGAGGTCGCCCAGGCGCAGGGCCGCCTCGACGTGGCGCGTGGACGCACCGGCGCGGCGGCGCAAGCGGCGCTATCCCCGAGCGTGGTGCAGCTTCGCGCCCAGGAAGACCAGCTCACCGCCCAGCTACAGGCGATGCTGACCCGCCTGTCGGGAGGTCATCCGGACGTGGAGAGCCTGCGCAAGCGGCTTGCCTCGGTGCGGGCGGCGGTGGCGGCGGAGATCGGTCGCGTGGTCAGCGCCAGCGAGGCGGAGGTGCGGTCCGGTCGCGCCAGGGTCGCCGCGTTGGAGCGCAGCCTGGCCGAGGCGCAGACGCAGGTCGAGCACGACGCCACGGCGCAGATCCCGCTCAACGCCATGCAGCGCGACGCCGAGGCATCGCGCACCTTGTTGCAGGCGGTGCTCGAACGCATCCAGCAGACAGCGCAGCAGACCGCGATCGAGCTGCCCGACGCGCGCGTGATCTCGCCCGCGCTGCCGCCCGGCGAGCCGAGCTTTCCCAAGACGAAGCTGCTGCTGGGCGCGGCGGTGGTGGCCGGCCTGTGCTTCGGCCTGCTGCTGGTCTGGCTGTTGGAGCTGGCGGACAGCACATTTCGCAGCGGCGAGGACGTACGCGAGCGCCTCGGCTTGCCGTGCTTCGCGCTCATCCCGCAGGTTCCGGCTCGCATTTTGGGCCGCGCGCGGATCGAGGAATACGGCGCCCACAAGCCGCTTTCCCCGTTCGCCGAGCAGTTGCGCGCGTTGCGTGCCGGCTTGTGGCTGCGATCGCGCCCGCCGAAAATCGTCGCGATTACCGCCGCGCGGCCCGGCGAGGGCAAGACGACCATCGCCATGGCGCTGGCTCGGTCGGCGGCGATCAACGGCGAGCGGGTGCTGGTGGTCGACTGCGACATCCGGCAACCCTCGCTCGCCAAGCTGCTGCACGCCGAGGGCAAGGCCGGTCTCAGCGACTGCCTGCTCGGGCACGCGACGCTCGATGACATTATCCAGACCGACAGCGTGACCACGGCCCGCTTCATCGCCTCGGGCTCGGCGGAGGCGAACACGGCCGGTCTGTTCATGTCCGACGCGATGGGACAGGCGTTGGAGCGGCTGCGCGCCGAGCACGACCTCATTCTGCTCGACGCGCCGCCCGCGCTGGCGATGACGGATGCGCGCCTGCTCGGCCGCATCGCCGATGCCACCCTGCTTTGCGTGCGTTGGCGCGACACGCCGTTGCGCGTGGTGCGCAACGCGCTCGGGTTGCTCGAGGAGGCATCCGCCCACGTCGCCGGGGTGGCGCTGACGCGGGTGAACGCGAAAACCCATGTGCGCGCCGGCTTCGCGGATTCCGAGATCTATCACCCCCGTTACGGCGGCTATTTCCGAGAATGACGATGCCGCAATCAGCGCGAGCCGCCGTGCTGGCGAGCCGGGTGGGGCCGATCGCCGTTGCTGCCTTGCTGATGCTGTGGCCGGCGCTGCTGAACGGCTATCCGCTGGTGTTCGCCGATACCGGCACCTACCTGTCGCAGGCGATCGACCTGTATCTCGGCTGGGACCGGCCGGTGTTCTACAGCCTGCTGCTGCGATCGTTGCATATGACATTGACCAGCTGGCCGGTGATCGTCGCGCAGGCCGGGCTGGTGGCGTGGCTGCTGCGCTTGCTGATGCGCTGCGTGCTGCCCAGCGTTTCGGCCTGGTGGCTGGTACCGTTCACGGCGGCGCTGTGCGCGTGCTCGGCGCTGCCGTGGTTCGTATCCCAGCTCATGCCGGACATCTTCGCGCCCATCCTGGTAATCGTGCTGCTGCTCCTGCTGGTGTTTCCCAATCGCATGCGTTCGGCCGAGCGGCATGTGTTGTCCGGCATCGGCGTGCTCGCGATCGTGGTGCACACCTCGCACCTGCCGTTGGCGCTCGCGCTGCTCGTGACGTTGGGCTTGCTGCGGTGGTGGGGCGGGACACTGCATCGCGTCGAGCTCGCGCGTGCCGTCGCTATCCCTTGTGTCGGCGCGATGTTGCTGGTGGCGGTCAATTTGGTGGGGCATCACCGCGCCTCGGTGGCGCCGTTCGGCAATATCTTTCTGCTCGCCCGGGTTATCTACGACGGCCCCGGTCGCGAGGCGCTGCATCGTTTCTGCCCGTCGGCGGCTTGGCGGCTCTGCCCCTATGTCGATGCGTTGCCGACCGATTCGGATCATTTTCTGTGGGACAAGAGTTCGCCGCTGTATCGCGCCGGCGGACCCAAGGCGGTCTCCGCCGAAGCCGACGCGATCATCGGCGCGGCGCTGCGCATCGCGCCGTTGCGGGAGGCACGCGCGGTCGCCGCCAACACGGTCGAGCAACTGACCCGTTTCGCGACCGGCGACGGGCTGCAACCCTGGAACCCGACGGTTCGGCCGGTCATCGCCCGATCGTTTCCGGGTGCCGAACTCGCCGCTTACGACCGCGCACGACAGACGCGTGGAGAGCTTACGGTTCCACCGGCCCTGCAAGCGGTGCATCGCATTGCCGCGATCGCCGCGCTGCTTGGGCTGCTGTTGGTGCTCGCGGTGCGCGGTCGCCGCGACGCGCTGACCGCCGCGACGGCCGGGCTGTTGCTGGCGCTGCTGGTCAACGCGGCGGTCACCGGGGGGCTTTCAGCGCCGCATGACCGCTATCAGGCGCGCCTCGTCTGGCTCGCCGGCGCCCTGGTGCTGCTGGTCGGCCCGGCGCTCGCCCGCGAGCGCAACATGGGGGCGGCACTGCTTGCGGGCGTGCGCTCGTGATGCGCCTATGGCGCGGCAACGTGTTCTGGTCGGGCCTGGAGGCGGGCGTCTCGGCGTCGCTGTCGTTCGCGTCGGCCTTCGTCCTCGCGCGGCTGATCGGCCCCGCCGAGGTCGGCATCGGCGCCGGGGTGGTGGCGATGCACGTGCTGCTGTGGGTCACGGTCAACGCCCTGTTCGCCGACGCGCTGGTGCAGCAGGAGCAGGTCGACGACGTGACCGCCTCCAGCGCGTTCTGGGCGTCGTCGCTCGTCGGGGCAATGGCCGCGATGGTGCAGGCGGCGTCCGGCGGCCTGTTGGCGTTCGCCTTCGCCGACCATCGGATGATCGCGATGTCGCTGCTGCTCGCTTTGGCGTTGCCGGCGGTGGGCGCGGGCGGGGCGGTGCAGGGCCTGCTGACGCGCCGCCGGGCTTATCGGGTGCTCGCCTTGCGCGCCGTGATCGGCCAGGGGGCGGGCACCGTGTGCGGCATCGTCGTGGCGCTGGCCGGGGCGGGGGCCTGGGCCCTGGTCTTGCAGCAATTCGTCACCTCCGCCGTGGGGGCGCTGGCGCTGGTCGTCGGTGCCCAGTGGCGACCGGCGGCGGTGTTGCGCTGGCCAGCGATCCGCACCTTGCTGCGCACCGGCCTGCTGCTGACCGCGAGCACGCTGGTGCAAGGCTGCCGCTACCGCGTGTTCGCGATGCTGATCGGCGGCACCGCTGGTCCGGCCGCGCTCGGTGTCGTGCATCTGGCGTTCCGCCTGGTGGACGCGGTGCGCGACCTGACGTTGACCGCGTTGTGGCGGTTGATGCTCCCGGTTTTGTCGCAGCGTCAACGAGACCTTCCCGCCTTGCAGGCGAGCGTCGATCGCTACGCCTTGCTCTCCGGCCTGGTCATGTTCCCGCTGATCGGCGCGATGCTGGTGACGATGCGGCCGCTGGTCGCGCTGGTGCTCGGTCCGGTCTGGCAGCAGGCCGCCGCGGCGACCACGCCGCTGCTGCTGCTGATGGCTTGGCTGTTCCTCGGCTTCGCGGGCGGGGTGGCGATGGTCGCGCGCGGCGGTGCCCGGCAGTCGATGATCGCGCAGGTGGCGGTGACCGGCATGACCTTGCTCGGCGTCATCGTGCTGCGCCCGGCGACCCCGTTCGCCGCCGTCTCCGTGTGGTTCGCCGCGCAGATTCTGATCAGCCCGTACACGGTGCTGCGGATTTCCCAGTCGATGCATTCGTCGCTGTTGCGTCAGCATCGCCCCGGGCTGCCCGCGCTCGGTATCGCCGCGCTGGCGACCGTCGCCGCCCTGTGCTTGCCGGGTGAGTGGCAGCCGGCCTCGCCACTGCTGCTGATCGCCGCGCGGCTGGCGGTGCTGCTTGTCGTCTATGCCATGGGTGCCTGCCTGCTGCTGCGTCACGCGCTGCGCGAGGCGTGGCTGAGCAGCGGCCTCGTGGCAGGGTCGGCCTGACATGGCGGCGATCTCGCTGCTCGGGGTGAGCCTCGCCGACATGGACGCGCCGACCGCCGCCGCCGTGCTGGCCGCTCGGTGCCCGACGGCGGCGTTCGGCTACGTGCTGACCCCGAACGCCGACAATCTGGTCCGGCTCAGCCGCGATCCGGCGTATCGGGCGATCTATCAGGGGGCGTTGCTGCGCCTGCTCGACTCCCGCGTCGTGGCGCGCGCCGGGCGGCTGCTCGGCCTCGCCATGCCGGCCGTGTCACCCGGCAGCGACCTGACCGCGTTTCTGCTGCGCCAGCATCTCGCGCCCGACGAGCGGGTGACGGTGATCGGGATGCGGCCGGAGTATCTGGAGCCGCTGGTCGCGCGCTGCGGCATCGCGCGGCCGCATCATCACAACCCGCCGATGGGGTTCGAGCGTGATCCCGCCGCGCTCGCCGAAGCGGTGGCGTTCGTGCTCGCCCATCCCGCGCGATTCGTGTTTCTCGCCGTGGGATCGCCCCGGCAGGAATTGCTCGCCGCCGCGATCCAGGCGACCGGGCAAGCCAGCGGGATCGGCTTGTGCGTCGGCGCCAGCCTGGAGTTTCTCGCTGGTGCCGCGTCGCGCGCGCCGCGCTGGGTGCAACGCGCCGGGCTGGAATGGCTGCATCGGCTGGCGAGCGAACCGCGCCGGCTGGGCCGCCGCTACCTGGTCGAGGACCCGCCGATATTCAGCCTGCTGCTGCGCGAGAGGATGGGACGCCGCGCCTGAAACGGGCGCGTTCGCGCCGGGCGCGGCAGGGCGGCTAGCACCTCCTCGCGCAGCCGGCCGAGCAGCCCGCCGCGATGCGCGAGGTCGGCGCGGGCGAGATAGTCTCGCGCGGCCTCGTCCAGCGGCTGCACCGGAACGCCACGCGCCATCCGCGCGCCCGCCACCATGCCGCGCAGGGTCTGTCGCGGCACGCCGTTGCGCATGCCGCGCAGCAGGTAGCCGGCGAGGCGCGGCGCCAGCGACGCCCAGCTCGCCCCGTATTTGCGCTCGATGTAGAGCCGGTTGCGCACGTAGTAGAACCAGCGGTTGCCCGACCAGGCGACGCGCCGCTGCGGGCTCACCTTGTGCAGCACCGCGAGGTCGCCGCGATAACGCACCGCCCAGCCACGGGCGATCGCGCGCAAGCAGAAATCGTATTCTTCCCAGCAGAAGAACAATCCCTCGTCGTAACCGCCGGCCGCGTCCCAGGCGGCGCGGCGGATGGCGTGGCCGGCGCCGACGTAGGTCGCGCTGGCGAACGAGGCGGCCGCATGTGGTCGGAGCCGGGGCGGATAGCCCCAGGACGATTGGTCGTCCTCACCGGTGCCGTAGGCGAGGATGCGCAGGCCGATCGCGGCCAGCGTGCCGTCCTGGTCGAGTGCCGCCAGCGCTTCGGCGGCGGTCGTCGAGGTGGCGAATTCGGCGTCGTTGTCGATGACGATGATCGCGCGTCCGTGTCCGAGCGCGGTTCCGCGATTGCGCCCGCCGGCAACACCGAGGTTGCGGTCGAGCCGCACCAAGGTGGCATCGTCGCGGTCCCGCACCGTTGCGGCGAGCCGGGCGAGGTTGTCCGGATGCGAGCCCTGGTCGACCACGAACACGTGGCGGGACAGCCCGGTCTGCCGCAGCGCCGAGGCGATCGCGGCGACAGTCTCCTCGGCCCGATCCAGCGCCAGGATCACAACATCCGCGTCATAGGCGCCGGCCGGCGGGCCAGCGGCGCCGGCGACGTGATGCCAGCTCGCTGCTTCGGCGAGCGCGCCCTCAATAGGCATTGGTGCGGCACAGGATGGCGAGGGCGGTGCGCAGGATGATCAGCAGGTCGAGCGGGATCGACCATTTGTCGATATATTCGAAGTCGCTGCTGACGCGATCGACCAGCTTCTCCTCGGTGTCGGTCTCGCCGCGAAAGCCGCGCACCTGCGCCAGGCCGGTCAGGCCCGGGCGGATACGATGTCGCGCGGAGTAGAATGGCACGACTTCGTGAAACAGCCGTCCCGCCGCTCGTGTACCGGGGGCGTGCGGCCGTGGCCCGACCATCGCCATGTCGCCGCGCAGCACGTTGAGCAATTGCGGCAGCTCGTCGAGCGAGGTGCGCCGCAGCAGCGCGCCGATTGCGGTCACCCGTGGATCATCGCGCGTGGCTTGCTGACTGACCTCGGGGTCGGCCATGTCGTGCCGCATGGTGCGGAACTTCAGCATCTCGAACGGCTGGTCGTAGAGGCCGACCCGCCGTTGGCGAAACAGGATCGGGCCGGAACTATCCAGCCGAACCGCGATCGCGATCAGCAGCATGGGCAGCGCGAACAGCAGCAGGGCGGCCAGGGCCAGCACGATGTCCTCGCCGCGCTTGACCAGAGCGGCACGCCCGTCGACGGTCCAACGCGCCGCCTCCGTAGCGTGATCGTCTCGGGCACCGCCGACCAGATAGTTCGAGACGACGAGTTCAGGCGGGCCAGGGAGTTGCGCGACCGCAAGCAACCCCGGCTCCACGACAAATCCGCTCATCCGCCTGCCGCCTTCGAGCTCGCAATTGACGCGAGGGTTCACGCTAGGGAACGGTCATCTTGACCGTGCTCGCGCTTGATCTGCTCTAGGCGCGCATCAAGGCTGAACAATCCGATTATTCGGTTAATGACGGCGGCAATGCGTTATCCGCCGCGTTATTTCGCGTCCGGCGGCGCGGCAAACACCAGGCGGCGGCTGAGGCCGAAATTGACGAACATCCCGGCGATCGCCCCGGCCGCCACCGCCAGCACCGGCTGCTCGGCGCAGAGCGGCACGAAGCCGACCAGGACCGCGAAGGTGCCCCGGTTGAGCGTGAAGCCGACCAGATTGGCGCCTAGGAAGCGCAGCCACTGTCGATGCGCCCGCCCCGCCTTGCCGACATCGCGGAACGTCCAGACGCGGTTCAGTGCCCAGGTGACGGTTGCCGCGACGCCATACGCCACCAAACCGGCCGCGTAGATCCCGATTGCGTGGCGCAGCGCATAGACTGTCGCGGTGTCGAACAGAAACCCGATCCCGCCAACGATCCCGAATTTCGCGAACTGGACGCCAAGCGCGAGCGTCGGGAGGCGACGGGCTGAGACCAGATAGGCGAGGGGAGGAGGCCACGGTGACACCCGACCTCGGTAGCCGAGCGGCGCCGCCGGCCGCAACCGCCGTGTATCGACCAGCCGCCGCGCTGGACGTTGAATCGCTTGCAGCCACGTCGCGGCGCTGTCATCGTTTAGTGCAATGCACAATGGAACGGGGAAGTCAGCGGTGAGACGACGGGCGTTCTTGGCGGCATCTGCCGCGACTCTCGCCATGCCGGCGATCGCGCGGGGGCAGAACGCCCGGGTGCTGCGCTTCGTGCCGCAGGCGAACCTGGCCAATCTCGACCCGATCTGGACCACGCAGTACGTGGTCCGCAATGCCAGCCTGCTGTTCTTCGACACGCTGTACGGGGTCAACAGCAAGCTCGAGCCGAAGCCGCAGATGGCCGAGGGGCACGAGGTCTCCTCGGACGGGCTGACCACCACGATCAAGCTGCGCTCCGGCCTGAAGTGGCACGATGGCGAGCCGGTGCGCGCCAGCGACTGCGTGGTCAGCCTGCAGCGCTGGATGGTGCGTGACAACATGGGCCAGATGATCCGCGCCCGCCTGCACGAGATCGCGGCGGTCGACGACCGCTCGTTCCGCATCGTGCTGAAGCAGCCGTTCAGCAAGCTGATCTACGCGCTCGCCAAAGTCGGCACTCCGACCGCCTTCATGATGCCGGAGCGGATCGCCAAGACCGATCCTTACAAGCAGATGACGGAGTATGTCGGCTCCGGCCCGTTTCGCTTCCGCCGCGACCAGTGGGTGCCGGGCTCGCAGGCGGTGTTCGATCGGTTCGACGGCTACGTGCCGCGCGAGGAGCCGGCCGACTGGCTGGCCGGCGGCAAGCGCGTGTTCTTCGATCGGGTCGAATGGCGCATCATCCCCGATGCGGCGACCGCGGCGGCGGCGTTGCAGAGCGGCGAGGTCGACTGGTGGGAGAACCCGATCAGCGACCTGATCCCCATCCTGCGCAGCAACCAGGACGTGGCGATAGACCTCGCCGACCCGCTCGGCAATATCGGCGATCTGCGCTTCAATCACCTCTACCCGCCCTTCGATGACGAGCGCGTGCGCCGCGCGGTGCTGACCGCCGCCAACCAGGCCGACTACATGCAGGCGATCGTCGGTGAAGATCGCAAGCTATGGCAGGAATCGGCCAGCTTCTTCACGCCGAACACGCCGCTTTGGTCCGATTACGGCGGCGACGTTCTGAAGCAGAAAAGCATCAAGGATGGCCGCAAGCTGGTGAGCGAGGCCGGCCACCAGGGCACCAAGGTGGTGCTGATCGTCGGCACCGACATCCAGATCACCAAGGCGCAGAGCGACGTCACCGCCGACCTGCTCGACAAGCTCGGCCTCAAGGTCGACTACGTGGCGACCGATTGGGGCACGGTCGGCGCGCGCCGCGCGAGCAAGGCACCGCCGGATCAGGGCGGGTGGAACGTGTTCCACACCTGGCACGCTGGGGTCGATTGCGTGAATCCGGGATCGCAGCCGGCGTACTACACGACCGGCGACAAGGCATGGTTCGGCTGGCCGAAATCCGAATACGTGCAAAGCAAGATCGACGCCTGGTTCGCGGCGGACAGCTTTGAGCAGGAGAAGGTGGCGGTCCGCGAGCTCAACAAGGCCGAGATGGATTTCGCGACCTTCCTGCCGACGGGTTTCTTCAAGGGCTACCAAGCCTGGCGCAAGAACCTCTCGGGCGTGGTGCAAGCACCGTTCCCGGTGGTGTGGGGCGTGAAGAAAGCCTGATGCTGGCCTACGCTGCCCGGCGCATCCTTTCGACCATCCCGGTCATGCTGATCGTGGCGTTGTTCGTGTTCTCGTTGCTCTACATCGCGCCCGGCGACCCCGCCGCGATCATCGCCGGTGATCAGGCGACGCCGGCGGACATCACGCGCATTCGCGCCTCGCTGGGGCTCGACCGGCCGTTCCTGGTCCGCTTCGGCGAGTGGCTTTGGCGTATCCTGCATGGCGATCTCGGCACCTCGATCTTCACCAACCTGCCGGTCACCAAGCTGATCGAGCAGCGGCTGGAGCCGACCTTGGCTCTGATGCTGGCGACATTGATCCTCGCCTTGATCTGCGCCATCCCGATGGGCGTGATCGCGGCCTGGACGCAAGGGAGCTGGATCGACCGTGGAGTGATGGCGCTGGCGGTGATCGGCTTCTCGGTGCCGGTGTTCGTCATCGGCTACGTGCTGGCCTATGTGTTCGGGCTGGAGCTGAACTGGCTGCCGGTGCAGGGCTACACCCCGCTTGAACGCGGCTTCTGGCCGTTCCTGCAGAACCTGATCCTGCCCACGGTGACCCTGGCCGGGGTCTATATCGCGCTGATCGCCCGGATCACGCGTGCCACTATGCTGGAGGTGCTGTCGCAGGACTACGTGCGCACCGCGCGCGCGAAAGGCGTGGGTTCGACCGGCGTGCTGTTCGTCCACGCGCTGAAGAATGCGGCGGTGCCGATCATCACCGTGGTCGGGCTCGGGGTCGCGCTGCTGATCGGCGGCGCGGTGGTGACCGAGAGCGTGTTCGCGATCCCCGGCCTCGGGCGGCTCACGGTCGATGCGATCCTGCGGCGCGACTATCCGGTGATCCAGGGCGTGGTGCTGCTGTTCAGCTTCACCTACGTGCTGGTGAACCTGGTGGTCGATCTGCTGTACACGGTGTTCGATCCGAGGATACGCTATTGAGCGCGACCGCGCCGGAGCTGGCAGGGCCGCTGCCGGACGTGCTGCCGCCGATCAAGCGGCGCGGCCGGCTGATGACCCTGGTGCGCCGGCATCCGACCATCGCGATCGGCACTGCGCTGCTGGCGGTGATGTTCCTCATCGCGGTGATGGCACCCTTTCTCGGCACCGTCGATCCGACCGCGATCGCCCCGGCGCGGCGTACCCGCGCGCCCTCGGCGACGTATTGGTTCGGCACCGACATGCTCGGCCGCGACGTCTACTCGCGGGTGCTGTACGGCGCGCGGGTGTCGTTGATCGTCGGCTTTGCGGTCGCCGCCCTTTCCTCGCTGATCGGCATGGCGATCGGCCTGGTTGCCGGCTATCTGCGCTGGCTCGACGCCGTGGTCATGCGGGTGATGGACGGGCTGATGTCAATCCCGCCGATCCTGCTGGCGATCGCCTTGATGGCGCTGACCCGCGGCTCGGTGCAGAACGTGATCATCGCCATCACCGTCGCCGAGGTGCCGCGCGTCGCGCGCCTGATCCGCGGCGTGGTGCTGTCCTTGCGCGAGCAGCCCTATGTCGAGGCGGCGATCGCCTCGGGGACGCGGGTGCCGCGCATCATCCTCCGCCACATCGTGCCCAACACATTGGCGCCGCTGACGGTGCAGGCGACGTATATCTGCGCCTCGGCGATGATCACCGAGGCGATCCTGTCGTTCATCGGCGCGGGCACGCCGCCCACGATCCCGAGCTGGGGCAACGTCATGGCGGAGGGGCGCGCGTTGTGGCAGGTCAAGCCATACATCGTGTTCTTTCCCGCCGTGTTTCTCTCGATCACCGTGCTGGCGGTGAACCTGCTCGGCGACGGGCTGCGCGATTCGCTCGATCCGCGCATGGCCAAGCGGCTTTGAGTTTGCATGGCCCCCTCCCCCTGCCCCCTCCCACAAGGGGAGGGGGTTCTCTTCTCCTCCTCTCCGTGTGGGAGGAGGTCGGGAGGAGGGGTCATTAGATGCCGCTCCTCTCGGTGGAAAACCTGCAAACCCATTTCGGCACCGTGGACGGCGTGGTGCGTGCGGTGGAGGGGCTGAACTTCGCCATCGACGCCGGCGAGACGGTCGCCGTGGTGGGCGAATCCGGCTGCGGCAAGTCGGTGACCTCGATGTCGATCCTGCGGCTGATCCCCGAGCCGCCCGGCCGGGTCGCGGGGGCGATCCAGTTCGACGGGCGCGATCTGCTGCGGGTGTCCGAGGCGGAGATGCGCCGGATACGCGGCAACGAGATCAGCATGATCTTCCAGGAGCCGATGACCAGCCTCAACCCGGTGCTCACGGTCGGGCGGCAGATCGGCGAGACGTTGCGCTTGCACCAGGGCCGCTCCGCGCGGCAGGCCGAGAAGCAAGCGATCGAGGCGCTCACCCTGGTCGGCATCCCCGAGCCCGCGCGGCGGGTGCGCGAGTATCCGCACCAGCTCTCGGGCGGCATGCGCCAGCGGGTGATGATCGCGATGGCGCTGGCCTGCAACCCGAAGCTGCTGATCGCCGACGAACCCACCACCGCGCTCGACGTGACGATCCAGGCGCAGATTCTCGACCTGATGCGCGACCTCAAGCACCGGCTCGGCTCGGCCATCATGCTGATCACGCACGATCTCGGCGTGGTGGCGGAAATGGCGGAGCGGGTGGTGGTGATGTACGCGGGCCGCAAGGTGGAGGAGGCGCCGGTGCGCGAGCTGTTCGCCCGCCCGCTGCACCCCTACACGCGCGGCTTGCTGGGCGCGGTGCCCCGGCTCGGCTCGTCGCTCGGCACGACCGCGCGCAGCAAGCTGACCGAGATACCCGGGCTGGTGCCGAGCCTGCGCGAGCCGATCGTCGGCTGCGCCTTCGCCGGGCGCTGCCCGATGGTGACCGATTTGTGCCGGCGCACCGCCCCCGTCGTCGAGCTCAAGGCGCCGGCCCACTCCGCCGCCTGCCACTACGCCGACGTGCGGCTCGCCGCGTGAGCGACAAGCAGCCGCTGCTCGAGGTGGATGGGCTCAAGAAGCATTTTCCGCTGCGTGGCGGCGTGCTCGGACGCGCGCGCGGCCAAGTCTACGCGGTCGATGGGGTCAGCTTCACCATCGGGCGGGGCGAGACATTGTCGCTGGTGGGCGAGTCCGGCTGCGGCAAGTCCACCGTCGGGCGCAGCATCCTGCGGCTGATCGAGCCGACCGACGGCATGGTGTGGCTCGATGGGCAACGCATCGACAATCTGCCGATCCCGCAGCTCCGCCGGTTTCGCCGCCGGGTGCAGGTGGTGTTCCAGGACCCGTTCAGCAGCCTCAATCCAAGGCTGCGGGTTGGCGAAATCCTCGCCGAGCCGCTGACCAATTTCGGCCTCGCGTCGGGTCGTGACGAGCGCGAGGATCGGGTCGCCGCGCTGCTCGACAAGGTGCGGCTGCCACGCGACGCGATCCGCCGCTTCCCGCACGAGTTCTCCGGCGGGCAGCGCCAGCGCATCGGCATCGCCCGCGCGCTCGCCCCTGGTTCCGACCTTATCATCTGCGACGAGGCGGTCTCGGCGCTCGATGTCTCGGTCAAGGCGCAGATCGTCAATCTGCTGTCGGATCTGCAGGACGAGCTTGGCCTGTCGCTGCTGTTCATCAGCCATGACCTCGCCATCGTCGAGCATCTGACGCATCGGGTCGCGGTGATGTATCTCGGCAAGCTGGTCGAGATTGCCGATCGTGCCACCTTGTTCGCCCGCTCGCATCATCCGTACACTCGGGCGCTGCTCTCCGCCGTGCCGGTGCCGGACCCGGATGCCAAGCGGCAACGCATCGCGCTGCAAGGCGACGTGCCGAGCCCGAGCAACCCGCCGCCCGGCTGTCGCTTCCACACCCGCTGCCCGTTCGCCTTCGATCGGTGCCGGGTGGAGGAGCCGCTGCTGCGCGAGGTTGGCGGCGGCGTGGGGCATCTCTCGGCTTGTCATCTGGAGCATGCGCCGGGAGGTGAGGTGGTGCCGCGGCCGCGGGCATCCGTCAGTCCAGAACGTTAGTGCCAAAGGAGTAAAACACCTTCGGGGACAGCCGGCGGATCCACCGGCCGATCAGCGTGCAGCGGCGTTCTTCAGTGCATTTACGTTCTTACGCTCGTTTATACCAAGCGCGAGTTCAACCGCGGTGACTGTCCTGCTGAGGATCCCGACAACGAGGGAAATGCTATACCCGCCGATCAGTGGATACAGTAGTTCCAACCCCACCTTTCCAGATTCCGGCGGTCGAAAAAAGTCGGGATAGATCAGGTATATAACATAGCCGAGAATGCCCCCGATAATGATGCGAGCCACGCAGTTGGTCCGCATCTCCCTGTCCAATCCGACATACATGTTTATCCTGCCGTTCGGCAGCATGACGTAGAGAACAGCTCCCAGGGTGCCTAGGAAAATGGAGGACAATATCTTGCACGCATCCGTCAATGGGGGGGCGTAATTGTTGCGAACCAAGCCAATGCCGATCCCAGATAAAACCGCCAGGATGAGCCCTCCGGCCAAAACGTAGATCGCGAATGCGGCTTCGCCCTGACCATTCTCGAGCCGATCAACGTTGTCGACGGTTATCGGGTAGGTCGCTTCAGCTAGGGCTTGGGTCAGCAGGTCGAGCTTGTTAGCTTCGCTCTCGGGAAGCGCCTGAGTTGATCCACCACGCGCCTTTTCAAGTTCGCCGATCCCGAGCAGCGTCTCCTGCGGAATCGGGATATTCTTTGCAATTGCGGCGTCTTTCAGCCGAATGAGCTTCGCCAGCCTTAGGTCAAGGCTGGAGGACGAGGGCATGGTGACATCCATAACTGGGCCTTTTGGTGAACGACGACGGTGGCGCCAGCCAGATCGCACTTGCCGAGGCGTTTGCCACGGTTTCACCCTTGGAAAGCGGTGGGTCACAGCCGGAGCATTCGGTCGGGCCTGATGTTCCAGATGGAACTTGTCTGGTTGCGTTGCGACATCATAATGACCGGAGTTCGGATCGATGTCAACGGTAAGCGAGGTCGTATCGCCTTGATGTGAAGAGCTCCCTGGCGTAAGCAATCTTGCTTGGGCGCAGCTCGGGCAAACGTCTTACGCGCCGGTATTGGAACGCGTTGGTCGAGCGCCGGCACCTGGAACCGCGAACCATGTGAGAAACGCATTCGAGCTGCCGCTGTGGCGGAACCTGGGGCAAGAATTCACCGTGGGTTGCGGCGCCTGGTTTCTCGGGGGAGGCCGGCCCACGCCCCGATTGCCCGCTTGGCAGACCTTGACCCGGAACCGGACGGATGACCACACTCGGCCGCAATACGGGGCCGAGACCAACCGGCTTGCACATCGAGACGAAAGCAGGGGGTGACGATGCCTCAGGTGTCCCTGACGGTGAATGGTAAGCAGCACACGGCCGAGGTGGAGGGCCGCACGTTGCTGGTCGAGTTGCTGCGCGAGAAACTGGGGCTGACCGGCACCCATGTCGGCTGCGACACCAGCCAGTGCGGCGCTTGCGTCGTGCATATCGACGGCAAATCGATCAAGTCCTGCACCATTCTGGCGTTGCAGGTGGAGGGCCAGTCGGTCACCACGATCGAGGGGCTGGCGGCGGCGGACGGGACGTTGCACCCGATGCAGGAGATGTTTCGCGAGCACCACGCGCTGCAATGCGGGTTCTGCACACCGGGGATGGTGATGAGTGCCATCGACCTCGTGCAGATGCATCCCGATGGGCTCACCGAGGCGGAGATCCGCGAGGGGCTGGAGGGCAATCTCTGCCGCTGCACCGGCTACCATAACATCGTCAAGGCGGTGGCGGCGGCGTGGCCGCTGATGCACGGCAAGGAGCCCGCGAAGGCGGCGGAATAGCACCCTCACCCCGGCCCTCTCCCTGAGGGAGAGGGAGAAGAGAAGCCCTTTCCCCTTGGGAGAGAGGGTTGGGTGAGGGGCAAAAAAACGGGGAGACGCACATATGGGCTTCGAGGGCATCGGCGCGTCGGTGAAGCGCAAGGAGGACCACCGCTTCCTCAGCGGGCGCGGCAACTACACCGATGATATCAACCGCCCCGGCCAGCTCTACGCTTACGTCAAACGCTCCGACCGCCCGCACGCGCGCATCGGCACGATCGACACCAGCGCGGCCGCATCCGAGCCCGGCGTGGTCGCCGTTTTCACCGGCGCCGACATGCAGGCTGACAATGTCGGTGGCATCCCGTGCGGCTGGCAGATCCACAGCAAGGACGGCTCGCCGATGGCCGAGCCGATGCACCCGGTGCTTGCGGTGGGCAAGGTGCGCTTCGTTGGCGACGCGGTGGCGGTGGTGATTGCCGAGACGCGTCAGCAGGCGAAGGACGCGGCGGAA
This sequence comes from Acetobacteraceae bacterium, assembly GCA_965218045.1. Classification (GTDB taxonomy): domain Bacteria; phylum Pseudomonadota; class Alphaproteobacteria; order Acetobacterales; family Acetobacteraceae; genus CAVRCA01. Next base: position 383,268 of record CBDCJX010000011.1, read on the forward strand.
AAGCTCGACATCGCCTACGAGGATCTGCCGGCGGTGGCGACCGTGCTGGATGCGGTCAAGCCGGGTGCGGCGACGGTGCACGACGACGTGCCGGGCAACCAGTGCTACGACTGGCATCTCGGCGACAAGGACACCGTGGACGCCGCTTTCGCCGGTGCCGCCAAGACGGTAAAGCTTCATCTGGTCAACAACCGGCTGATCCCGAACGCGATGGAGCCGCGCGCCGCGGTGGGGGATTTCAACCCGTCAAACGGCGAGTTCACGCTCTACACCACCAGCCAGAACCCACACGTCATCCGCCTGCTGATGGGCGCGTTCGTGCTGCATATTCCCGAGCATCAGCTCCGCGTCGTCGCGCCCGACGTGGGCGGCGGCTTCGGCTCGAAGATTTTTCATTATGCCGAGGAGGCGATCGTCACCTGGGCGGCGGGCAAGGTGAAGCGCCCGGTCAAGTGGACCGCCGAGCGCAACGAAAGCTTCATGACGGACGCGCATGGACGCGACCACGTGAGCACCGCCGAGATGGCGCTCGACGCCGACGGCCAGTTCCTCGCCCTGCGAGTCAGCACGATCTGCAACATGGGGGCGTATCTCTCGACGTTCGCGCCGAGCGTGCCGACCTATCTTTACGCGACGTTGCTCGCGGGCTGCTACAAGACGCCGGCGATATATGCCGAGGTGAAGGCGGTGTTCACCAACACCGTGCCGGTGGACGCCTATCGCGGCGCCGGCCGGCCGGAAGCCACGTTCCTGCTCGAGCGGCTGATGGATGTCATCGCGCACGATACCGGCATCGACCGGGTGGAGCTGCGGCGGAAGAATTTTATCCCCATCGATGCGTTCCCCTACCAGACGCCGTTGGCGCTGCAATATGACAGCGGCAACTACTTCGCGACCCTCGACACCGCGCAGCGCGAAGCCGAGGTCGCGGGTTTCGAGGCGCGGCGCAGCGCGGCGGCGGCGAAAGGCAAGCTGCGCGGCCTGGGCTATTCCACCTATGTCGAGGCGTGCGGCATCGCGCCGAGCGCCGTGGTGGGCTCGCTCGGTGCGCGGGCCGGGCTGTACGAGGTGGCGAATATCCGCGTGCATCCGACCGGCAGCGTCACCGTGTTCACCGGCACGCACAGCCACGGCCAGGGCCACGAGACCACGATGGCGCAGCTCGTGGTGGAGCAGCTCGGCATCCCGTTGTCGCAGGTCGAGGTGGTGCATGGCGATACCGCGAAAATCCCGTTCGGCATGGGTACCTATGGCAGTCGCAGCCTCGCGGTGGGCGGCAGCGCGATGGTCAAGGCGATGGACAAGATCGTTGCAAAGGGAAAGAAAATCGCGGCGCATCTGATGGAGGCATCGGTCGAGGATATCGAGTTCGCCGAGGGCAAATTCACCGTCGCCGGCACCGACCGATCAAAGGCGCTGGCGGAGATCTCGCTCGCCGCCTACGTGCCGCACAACTATCCGATCGAGGAGCTGGAGCCGGGCCTCGACGAGACCGCGTTCTACGACCCGAAGAACTTCACCTTTCCCGGCGGTTGCCACATCTGCGAGGTGGAGATCGATCGCGACACCGGTGTGACACAGGTGGTGAACTTCGTCGCGGTGGACGACATCGGCCGCGTGGTCAATCCGATGATCGTCGAGGGGCAGGTGCAAGGCGGTGTCGCCCAGGGCATCGGCCAGGCGCTGTTCGAGAACGCGGTGTATGACGCCGAGGCGCAGCTCGTGTCCGGCTCGATGATGGACTACGTGGTGCCGCATTTCGACCAGGTGCCGAACATCATCGTGGGCAGCGAGACGACGCTCTGCACCCACAACCCGCTCGGGTCGAAGGGTGTGGGCGAGACGGGCGCGATCGGCTCGCCGCCGGCGGTGATCAACGCGGTGGTGGATGCGTTGCGCGAGTTCGGCGTGCGCCATCTCGACATGCCGGCCAGCCCGCAGAAGATCTGGTCGATCATCGAGGCCGGCCGGCCGAAGATGGCGGCGGAATAGGCAGGAGAGACGAGCATGTACGATTTCGCCTATCAGAAGCCCGGCAGCGTCGCCGACGCGGTCAACGCGCTGAAATCCGACATGGAGGCCAAGGCGCTCGCTGGCGGCATGACGTTCATCCCGGTGCTGAAGCAGCGCCTGAACAAGCCCTCGGCGGTGATCGACCTGGCCAAGCTCGATCTCGCGGGCATCAGCACGTCGGGCAGTGCGATCACCATCGGGGCGATGACGACGCATGGCGCGATCGCGACCAATGCCGACATCGCGGCGAGAATTCCGGGCTTGTCCGAGATGGCATCGTGGATCGGTGACACGCAGGTGCGGCATCGCGGCACGATGGGCGGCTCGTTGGCCAACAACGACCCGTCGGCCTGTTATCCGTGCGCGGCGCTGGCCTGCGACGCGACGATCAAGACCGATCGGCGCTCGATCAAGGCGGATGATTTCTTCCAGGGCATGTTCACGACCGCGCTGGAGCCGGACGAGCTGATCACCTCGGTCGAGTTTCCGGTGCCGGAGAAATCGGCTTACGAGAAGTTCCGCAATCCGGCTTCGCGCTACGCCATCGTTGGCGTGTTCGTTGCGAAAGGACCGGCGGGCGTGCGGGTCGCGGTGACGGGCGCCGGGCAGAACGGGGTGTTCCGGCACAAGGAGATGGAGGCGGCGCTCGCATCCAACTTCTCGGCCGATGCGATCGCCAACATCACGACGCCAGCGGACGGGTTGAACGGCGACATCCATGCCAGCGCCGAGTACCGCGCGCATCTGATCGGCGTGATGGCGAAACGCGCGGTGGCGAAGGCGGCTTCGCGGTAGGGGACTTACGGCACCCCGAACGTCGCGATACGGTCGACGCCGCAGACGAATAACACGCGCTTCTCCTCGATGGCAGGGTCGCGCAGCCCGTAGGGACCGGGATTGCCGGTGAACTTGGTCCAGAGCTTGTCGACGTGGCGGGTGACGACGTCGCCACCCGGGTCCGATTCGCGCAGCTCCGTCTCGACGGTGCATTTGATCTGCACCCAATGATACGAGTTCTTCGGGTTGACCAGCAGGCAGGTGAGTTGCTTGCAACGCCTGATCCACGCGCATTTCGGCCGATGCGCGGCGGTGTTGACCAGCACCTTGTCGCCTTCGTAATCGAACCACATCGGCGTGAGGCTCGGCCGTCCGTCCGGCCCGATGATGCCAAGTGTCATCGTCGTCGGCCCGTCGAGGAGTTGCTTGTAGATCGGGTCGAGATCGGCGAGGTGCGCGGCACGGCGGCGCTCGCCAACGTCGAACTGGCCCGGCTGCGTGCCGTTCGCGACGTGCCTGAAATTGGCGACGGTGAATGCATCCGCCATAACGGCTCCTCCCCCTTGTTGCATGCGGTTGGCAGCATGGTAAGCCCGTGGTGCAACGAACGGAAAGCCGGTGCATGAGCCTGCACGTCGTGGTCATCGGCGCCGGCATCGTCGGGGCCGCTACATCGCTTGAGCTGCTGCGCGACGGACATCGCGTCACCATCCTCGAACCCGGCGAGCCAGGCGGCGAGCAGGCGGCGAGCTACGGCAACGGCGCGTGGCTAAGCACGGCCTCGGTGGTGCCGGTGTCGATGCCGGGACTGTGGCGCAAGGTGCCGGACTACCTGCGCGACCCGCTTGGGCCGTTGGCGATCCGTGCGGCGTACCTGCCCAAACTGCTGCCCTGGTTGGTTCGGTTCGTGCGCGCGGGCTCGACGCTCGCGAAAGTGGAAGCAACCGCGCGGGCGCTTCGGCCGCTGATCGCCGACGCGCCGGAGCGTCACAAGCGGCTCGCCGACGAAACCGGGGTCGGTGATCTGATCGAGCGGCGCGGGCTGCTCTACGTCTATCCCTCGCGCGCCGAGTTCGAGGCCGAGGCGCTGGCGTGGCGGCTGCGCGGCGATAACGGCGTGCGCTGGATCGAGCTCGACGAGAACGAGCTACGTCAGCGCGAGCCGGCGCTCGACCGCCGCTATAAGTTCGGGGTGCTGGTCGAGCATGGCGGGCATTGCACCGATCCGGGCGCTTACGTGGCCGCGTTCGTGCAACATGCGCGCAAGCAGGGCGCGGTGCTGCGGCGCGAATCCGCGACTGGCTTTCGCCTCGAGGGAAGGCGTCTTGCCGCGGTGCGCCTGGAGGATGGCGAGATCGGCTGCGACAAGGCGGTGATCGCCGCCGGCGCGCGCTCCAAGCCGCTCGCCCGTGCGGCGGGTGACCGCGTGTATTTGGAAACCGAGCGCGGCTACCATGTCAGCATCGCCAACCCGGGCACCGGGCCGCGCCACCCGATCATGCCGAGCGACACGCATACAGCGACGACACTCACGCGGGGCGGACTGCGCATCGCCGGACAGGTGGAACTCGCCGGACTGAAGGCGGCGCCGAACTGGAAGCGGGCGGAAATCCTGCGCGACTACGCGCTCACCGCCTGGCCCGATTTGCCGCGTGATCTGCCCCCTGGGCGGGTGAAGTTCTGGATGGGCCATCGCCCGTCCACGCCGGACGGGCTGCCGTGCATCGGGTTAGCGTCGGGCAGTCCCGACGTGGTGCACGCGTATGGGCACGGCCATATCGGGCTCGCAGCCGGCGCGATGACCGGGCGACTCGCCGCCGATCTGGTGAACGGCACCGCGCCGGTGATCGACCCAGCACCTTATGCGCCGCAGCGCTTTCGGCGGGGATAGGCCGGGAATGCTGATTCTCTATTTCGCCCCCGGATCGAGCTCGATGGCGGCGCACATCGCGCTGCACGAGGTTGGCGCTGCTTTCAATCCGCGTCCGCTGTCCCTCGCGCGGCAGGAGAACCGAAAGGCGGAGTACCTGGCGCTGAACCCGGAAGGCAAGGTTCCGACCTTGCTGATCGACGGCCGGCCGCTGACCGAGGTGGCGGCGATCCTGTTCTATCTGGCGCGGCGTTTCCCCCATGCCGGTCTGCTGCCGGAGGGCGCTGAGGGCGAGGCGCAGGCGCTGTCGTGGATGTCCTTCATCGCGGCGACCTTGCACCCGGCGCGACGGCGCGGCTTCGAACACGCGAGCGAAGTCTATCGCGTTGCCGACGATCGGCTCGGGACGCGACAATGGGCGCTGGGGCGCTACTCCGTCGCCGACATCCATCTGTTCCGGCTCTACTGGCGCTTCAACGCCTCGCTCCACCCGGCGCCTGGAACGTTTCCGAACCTTGCCGCCCACCACGACCGCATGCTGGCGCGCCCGGCGGTCCAGCAAACCATCGCGGCGGAATCAGCGATTGGCTACGAGCTTCCGGCCTAACGCGGGCCGGCTGCTGCGGCCGCTCTGCCAGATGCTGGGGATCAGGATATCCGAGCACTCAAGCTTGCACACGTCGCATATGCGCGCTGCGGCCTTGCTCGCTGACGCGCCCGCCTATGCCGAAGCGACCGTTGGCGACGTGGCGCTCGAACGAAGTTCCCCCAAGACGCCACCGCCGGCGACGGGCCGTTCCCGCCGTCGCACCGCCCGCCCGGCCGGCGAGCTGTCGTGGGTCGTTCGCGGCCCACCGGGCGGACTTTTCGAACCGCGGTGAAGGCGTCGCGCCCACGCGCGACCTCATTGTTATTATTCAACAACATAATACCTGCCACAAGCGGCGAGCCATCGGTTCGTAGCCTGCCACTGTTGTTCGAAAGCAACAATTCTTCTGCAACCGATCTGGTGGCGGCTGCCTGATATCCACCTTCAGGGCATATCGCCGACAGGGCCAAAGCGGTGCGAGACACCGGTTCGCTTGACTGCCGTGAGGCGAACCCAGCCCGGTCACCCGTCGCCGACGCCGTGGTGGACGAAAAAACCGCCGTCAGGGTCATAGCGGCGCTTTGCAGCCAAGAGACGAGGGAAGTTCGCGCCCCAGAAGACCCGCTGCCAGTCGGCCTCGAAGTAGTTGCCCTCCGAGACATACGAGCCCGCCGCTGGCGCGACGCGTCGAATCGGTATCATCGCGCGCGCGACGGCTGCCGCCACGCGGCGACCGTTCGCGATGTCAGGCTCATGTCCGGGAATACCCGGGTAGGCAGGTGGGCCATTGCCGGCGCAGATCAGGAGCGCGAAAGCCTCGAGCACGTCCGGATGGGTGGCGGTATCGCGGCTTGCCGCGAGTGCCCATGATGCACCGCCCGCGAGGCCCTTGTTGGTATGGAGCGTAATCTGCCAGTGTTCTGTAGCCTCGATGAGTGCATCGACCAAGGCTGATCGCTTGTCCGCCTCCAGCAGCGATGCGGATAGCCACGCGGATTGATAGCCGTGCAGGACTTGCCCCGCCTCGCCGAGATTGGTCGTCCAGAAGATGTTCTCGGGCGGCGCGCCGGGGCGGTCGTCGAGCATCACTATACCTGGTACCGCTTGAAGAAAAGCCGGGTCCCAGAAGCGCTGGCCTGGAGCGGCGAGGATGAGCGGGTTCCCCTGCATGGCATAGTCGTCTGCGTGTTGGGCGAGCCAGCCGAGGAAGGGGCGCCACACCGCCTCGGCCGCCGGCTTGTCGAGCCCATGGAACACCATCGCTATGGCAAGCCTCCGGCCGCGCCGGAATGTCACTTGCTCGCCCCAATGCGGATTCAACAGCGCCTCGGCATAGAAGGCCAGCATCCGGTCAACGAGCGCCCGCCAAGCCTCTTGCGATTTTGCCTCGACACCGAACAGGACGGCACCGATGGTTTCGGGTAGCGAATGGGTGCGGAGCGTTAGCCTGGTGACGACGCCGAATGTTCCGCCACCTCCGCCCTTCAGTGCCCAGAACAACTCGGGCTCCGAACATGCGTTCGCGATCCGGACTGCGCCGTCGGCGGTCACCACTTCCGCTTCGAGCAAGCTTGCCGCCGCCGTGCCGTACGCTTTCGACAGGCTGCCAAACCCGCCGCCCTGCACCAGCCCGGCGACACCGACGGTCAGACATCCGCCCCCTTGGACGTAGCGCCCCGACGCGACGGATACGGCGCGATAAACCTCCTCCCACAGCGCCCCCGCGCCGACCGACACGGCGGGCACTGGCGCCGGATTGACTGGACAGCCGACGCCGCGGAAATCGTCGTGCAGAGCAATGTCTCGCATCGGCCGCATCCAGACGAGCAGCGAGTCAGGCGCGTTCGAGGTTCCAAGATAACTATGGCCTCCGCCCTTCACGACGAGCCGGACATTGTGATTTCGCGCAAAGTCCACAGCGGCTGCGACGTCGCTCGTGGTTTGCGGCGCCACCACATAGGCGCCCAGGCGGCACTGCCCGGCCATCCCTCGTCATCCGGGCGAACCCGGCGGCGCTTCGATTCTGGCACTGCTGCGTGGGCACCCGCGCCCGACAGCGACAACAGCGGCAGTGCGTTTAGTTTGCGGAGTAAGTCACGACGCTTCATCTGTGTCTCTCACCCAGAAATCAGCAATCGGCTAGGAGCTTCCGCCGGAGTGTACCGGTGTCCGCCCGACCGTTGCCAGGCGAACACCGGCGCGCCGGTCAGCTCAGATCGGGTGGATTGTAGTAGTCCCGATCGCCTAGCGCCTCAACACGGCGCCAGAACGACTCGCTGCTCGCCTTGCCGACCGCCTCGAGGTCTGCCGCCTGGCGCCACATCGTCCAGGAGTCCGGATGTAGCCGCGACGCCTCGGCGAACTGCGTCTGCGCCTGCTCCATTCGCCCGTGCCCATGCAGCCACAGCCCAAGCCGAAACCGGGCCTGCGCCTCGGCGATCTCCGGCGTGATCCGTGGCAACTGGTCCTGCACTGCCTCGGCCGGGAGCGCGTAGCGCCCGGTCAGCACCCAGTCCCTGACCGCGTCGAAATAGGCCGCGCGCGCGGATTGGCGCGCCGCCTGGTCCTCCTCGGGCATGGTGAGGGTCTTGGGGTCCATGTGACGGAAATGGTCGGTGGCACCAGCGCTCTCCGGCCCGCGCACGATGGTTCCCGCCTCGTCGATCCATACCGCTTGCGGGACATTGACCATCCCGTAGAGCTCGCTCACCCGGTGAGCGTCGTCGATCAGGCTCCAGTAGGTCGTGTTGGCCTGCTCGATCCAGCTCCGCGCGTGCTCGGCGCCGCGACTCTCCTCGGCGACGGCGACCACCATGAAATTGCGGTTCTTGAGGCTATCGAACAATGCCTGCCACACGGACAGATCAAAGCGGCAGCCTCACCAGGACGCCCAGGTGCTGAGGAACACTTTTTTGCCGCGCAAGTCGGCGAGCCGATGCGGCGTGCCGGCGAGGTCGGGCAAGGTAAAGTCGGGCGCCGTCGTGCCGGTCAGCGCCGCGTTGCGCTCATCAGCACCAGCGCCGAGCACGTAAGTCTCGCCGGTCGCGTCCTGCACCACCGGCCTGCCGAGGTGACGCCAGAACCCCGCCATGTCCACACTTCCGTTGCGCGTGAGGCCGGCGGGAAGCGGCACGCAGACAGCGCCTTCGCACATGCCCTCAGGTTTGAGTTCCCATCCCGTCGCGCGCCTGGCATCCGCCGCCGTAAGCCACAACCCCTCGGCGGCTGGAACCGTGACCTCGCCGGTCTCGGTCAATACGGTTGTCATGTGCGCTCCTCTCTTTGGGATGGCGGCAGCATACGGGCGTCCCACCGCTTGTCCCGCGCATTGCCTGCCCCGCTCGGGCGGGCGAGACTATGGGCCTTGCTTGAACGAGGAAACGTCGCATGCCCGAGCGGTCATTCACCCTGTCGGATCTCGAAGTCCTCACCCAATGGGACACGCCGACGATCTGCAACGCACTCGAGCTGGTCGTGCCCGAGCGTCGCGCGATCGGCTTCACTGTCGAACCGATGGTCGCGGTCGATCCGAAAGCACCGCCCATCGTCGGCCTGGCGCGGGTTGGCATGATCCGCGCCAAGGAGCGGCCGCGCGGGACGGTGGCGAAGCGCGAGGACTGGTACGACTACGTCGCGGACGCCGACCTGCCAACCGTGGTCGTGCTGCAGGACCTCGACGATCGGCCCGGCTACGGCGCGTTCTGGGGCGAGGTGAACTCGACGGTACACAAGGCGCTGGGCGCGCTCGGTTGCGTCACCAACGGCTCGTTTCGCGATCTCGGCGCGTGGGCGCAGGGGTTCCAGATGATCGGCGGCCGGGTCGGCCCGAGCCACGCCCATGTCCACATGGTCGATTTCGGCAAGCCGGTGAACGTATTCGGCATGCAGGTCGGGCACGACGACGTGGTGCATGCCGACTATCACGGCGCCGTGGTGATCCCGGCCGAGGCGGTCAAGCAGCTGCCCGCCGCGGTCGACCTGCTTGCGCGGCGCGAGAAGGTGATCCTCGACGTGTGCATCGCCAAGGATTTCACCCCCGCCAAGCTGCGCGAGGCATTGCAGCGCTCGGGCGAGATTCACTAGAGGCGGCCCGGCGCCGTCTGGCTACTGCGCCGGGCCGCGCATCGAGGCGGGTTGGCCGGGCAGGCTGAGCGTCTTGCCCGTGTCGACCAGCTTGTTGTCGTCGATGCGGAACACCTGCACGTTCTTCTCGACGTAGTTGCCAACGTAAATGAAACGGCCATCCGGACTGAAGGCGACGCCCTCCGGCACGCCGCCGAGCGGAAGTTCGGACACCTTATCGAGCTTGAGCCTTCCAGTTGTCCGGGTTTGCAATGGCGCAGTTAGCTTACCGGAGCTAAGGGCTAGGGCTTTTGCCTCCTCGATAGACATAAGAACGAGGCTGCCGTTTTTAGTGTAGGACCAAAGATTGTGCTTCGAGGCCGAGCCCTTCAGCAGCGGCACCGCGAGCCACTTGCCGTCCGGCGAGATCGCCATGCCCTCGGGCGAGTCCCCCACCGGGGTCTGGTCGATGCTGTGCGGCGGGTTGGCGGTGGCATCGACCGTCACCAAGGTATCGACATTGCCGGCGAGCCCGCCGCCCTGATTGAGCGCGATCGCGTAGTGCCCGTCCGGCGTGACCTCCACGTTGTACGGCGTGTAGCCGGCGGGAATGTCGTCCGCCTTGTCGTAGGTGACGGTCTGCCCGTCGATCTTCAGCACGCCCAGGCGATTGGCCATGTTCTTCAGCACGAAGGCGCGCTTGCCGTCGGGGGTGATCGCCACCCCGGCGATCTCGTCGCCGATCGGCACGGCGTTGACCTGGCGGACATGCTTGCCGTCGATCACCAGCACGGAGACGCTCTTGTCGGCGCGGTTGGCGACCAGCGCGAGCTTGCCATCATGCGAGATCGCCAGCCCCGACGGCTGCTTGCCGACGGTGACGGTGTCGATCAGCTTGGGCGGGTTGGCGCCGAGGTCGACGACGAACAGCTTGTCATCGGGCGCGTTGCTCCACTTGCCGTCGCTCTGCTTGGTCACCACCGAGTTGGCGAGCAGCGCCAGGGTGCCGTCGGGGGTGATCTGCAGGTTGGTCGGCGGTCCGATCACCGAGTTGGCGAGCTTGAGGTTGGCGCGGATCTTCGGCTCGGCCGGGTCGGTGACGTCCATCACCACCAGGGCGTCGTCGCCCTCGGGACCGATCCGGGTGCCGCCTGCCTCGAAGAAGACGTTGTTGTCGAGGCCGATGAGAATGTCGTTCTTTCCGGCAAGCGCGAGTGCCGGCGCGAAGGCGGCCATCGCCGCGAGCAGTGTGGAGCGGAGCATCATGCGTTTCGTCCCCCGGAACCGCCTGGCAGCCGTTTGCCGGCTTTACCGACGCGAGCGTAACGGAGTGAGAGGCCAGACTGCAACCGCTCCCCTAACTTGACGCTATCCGAGGCCGGCTCGATCATCCGCTGCGGCAGATCAGGGAGACAAGGCGATGAGCGTCTTCAACATCGCCTCGCCGCGTTTGATGCTGGTGGGCGGCGGCACTGTTGGTCAGTTGCCCCAGGTGCTAGCGAAATTCGGTCTGGCGCGACCGCTGGTCGTGTCCGACCCGTTCATGGTCTCGTCAGGCGCGGTGCGGCGCTGTCTCGATCCGCTGGAGGCCGCCGGCATCACGGCGGCGGTGTTCAGCGACACGGTGAGCGACCCGACCGACACGGTGATCGAGGCGGGTGTGACGGTGCTGGCGGGCGGCGATTTCGATTGCCTGATCGGCTTCGGCGGCGGCTCGCCGATCGACACCGCCAAGGCGATCGCGATCCTGGCGGCGGGCGGCGGCAAGATGCGCGACTACAAGGCACCGGCTCAAGCCGACCTCGGCGCGGTGCCGATCATCGCGGTCCCGACCACCGCCGGCACCGGCAGCGAATGCACGCGCTTCACCGTCATCACCGATGTCGAGCGCGACGAGAAAATGCTGATCGCCGGACTGGGGGCGCTGCCACTGGCGGCGATCGTCGACTACGAGCTGACCTTCTCGGTGCCGCCGCGCACCACCGCCGATACCGGCGTCGACAGCTTCACCCACGCGCTCGAAGCCTATGTCTCGCGCCGCGCCAATCCGTTCTCCGACACCTTGGCCTTGGCCGCGATGGAACTGATCGGGCGACATCTGCGCGGCGCGTATCACGATCCGCGCGAGCCGGTCGGGCGGGAAGGCATGATGCTGGGCGCCACCACGGCGGGACTTGCCTTCTCCAACAGCTCGGTGGCGCTGGTGCATGGCATGTCGCGGCCGATCGGGGCGCACTTCCACGTGCCGCACGGACTGTCCAACGCGATGCTGCTTCCGGCGGTGACGCGCTTCAGCGTGCCGGGTGCGGAGGCGCGCTACGCCGAGGCGTCGCGGCGGACCGGTTTCGCCGCAGCGGACGACCGCGATGCGCTCGCCGCGGGCAAGCTCGTCGCCGGCTTGGCGGAGCTCAATGCCGAGCTCGGCGTGCCCACGCCCGCCGCCTATGGCATCGACGAGACGGCGTGGAACGAGAAGATGGCGTTGATGGCCGAGCAGGCGCTGGCATCCGGCAGCCCGGCCAACAATCCGCGCGCAGCGGACAAGGAAGAGATCGTCGGTCTCTACAAGGAGGTCTGGTCGGGTTTGCCGCGCAACAGGTGAGACGCGCTCGTGCGTCGCTCCCGCCAGGCATGCAACCAGATAGGCAAGGTCTTGCCGGGGAGCGGGCGGGAGACGAGGAAACCCTGCACGTAATCGACGCCGAGATCGGCGAGGCGCCGCCATGTCGGGTAGTCCTCGACGCCCTCGGCGGCGATCGTGAGATGGTTCGCGTGGGCGGCTGAAACGGCGCGGGTGAGAAACGCGCGACTGTCCGTCTCATCGATGCCGCGGATCACGGTGCGGTCGAGCTTGGCCATGGTGAACGGCACCTCGAGCAGCGCCGCGTGATTCGGCAGCGCCGGGCTGAGGTCGTCGATCGCAATGCCGTAGCCGCGCGCGCGTAGCTGCTCCACGACACGACGCAGCGCGACAAGATCCTCGACTGGCTGCGTCTCGACCAGCTCGACGGTGATCTGCCCAGCGCTCAACCCGGCCTCGGCGCAATGGGCGTCCAGGCAGTCGACCATGCCCGGCGCGAGCACAACGTTGAGCGGGAAGTTCAGCGCGACTGTGAGGCCGAGCGCGCGCCATCCTGGACTGGCGAGCGCCTCCATCGCGTGGCGGCTGACCTGCTCGGTGAACTGGCGCGAGAGCCCGGCTTGCTCGACCTCGGCGACGAAACGCACCGGCGGCAGGGTGCCGTGCTGCGGATGATTAAGCCGGGCCAGCGCTTCCACGCCGATGCAAGCCGCGTCCCGCATTCGCACCAACGGTTGATAATGCACCTCGAACATCTGCTCGGCGAGGCTGTCGCGCAGGTCGTGGGCGGCCAGCCTTGGCGGTTCGGGCGGAATGGCGTGGTTGGAAGCCGTCAGCGCGTCGCTGACGCCGGCGGCGGTCGCCGTCTGAACCACGGCAACGCCCGGCCGAGGCGGGCTCGCCGCCCCGAGGAGGAGCAGCCGGGTATCGGAGCTGGGCTCGCCGTTGGTCAGGCCGTGCAACTCGCCAAGCAGGTCTTCCGAGCCGTTCGGCTGCACCAGCACGTGGGAAAAGGGTTCGGCGGAGGTGAGGAGCCGCGCAACAGCTTCCCGACTGGAATCGACGCTCTCGACCGCGCCGCCGCCGGATGCGGCATGCCGCGTGGCGTTGGTCCAGCCGCGATTGGCGCTCACCAGCAAAATGTGCAGGTTGGAATGCATAGGCGATCCGATTAATGAACTTTACGCGATCCTGCCTGACGATACCTCTGCGAGATGGGCGAAGACGAGGACTATTTTAGATTGTACTACGGAAAAGATAGGCCGTGGTCGGATGACGGCGCGAAGTGCGGCTTTTAGCCCGCTTCGACCGGCAGCCAGGGAACCGCCCGCCAGAGTCCCGCGAGTCTATCTCGCTCCTCGTACGCAACGGTTGTCCAATTGGCGCCAGCAAGCCATTCGTCGGCGAATCCGTCCGACTTGGCTTGGACGGCGAACTCCGCGTCGGCGGCGATCCGCTGCAACGTGGCCTCGAATCGGTCGATGAGCGACGCCGGCAGCGCTGTCGGCGCGGCGAGCCCACGGCGAATGCTGGTGAGGCGGGGCAGGTTCGCATCGTGCGCGAGCGGCAGTCGTGAAAGCGCCTCGGTCGGGCCGAAGCGGGTCGCGGCAACGCCGACCAGCCTGCCATGCCGGAGGTCGATCACGGTGTCGCTCAGGCCGAGGCAGGCGGCGGCGGCGTTGCCGGCCAGCACCGCCTGGCGCGCTGCGGCGGCGGACGGGAACGCGACCAGGTTGAGCGGCACGCCGGCCAGACCTTGCAGCAGCAGCGCGACCAGGTGGGGCGGGCTGCCGGCCGGCGGGCAAGCGAGCGGCATCGCCTGGCGCGCGGTCGCGGTGGCGCCGATCAGCGCTTCGGCGGCATCGAGTGGATGGGCCGCCGACGACACGAATGCGATCGGCTCGCGTTGCACTGAGCCGAGCAGTCGCAGCCGTCCCAACAGCGCCGGCTCGGCGTGGTCCGCGAGGCGGGCGGGGAGTGACGGGGTGACCGCCCAGCCGATCACCGACCCATCGGGCGGGGCGGCGGCCACCGCACGGCAGGCGGCGAGCCCGGCCTCCGCCGGCAGGTTGCGGATCTCGACTTGCGTGCCGGGCAGGTGGCGCTCCAGAAACGGCGCGAATGCGCGCGCGAACTGATCCGATCTCGCGCCGGGTGGCGCGCCCACGACCAAGCTGAGCCTCGATTCGGCGCCCGCCGTCTGCAGCGCGGCAATTGCCCCCGCGCCGGCGAGGAGCGCGCGACGTCGCATCATGTCGGCGGGCTCACGAGCGGACGGGTGTTCGTGGCTTGTGCGGTGCCGCGGGCGCCGCGGGCGCTGCGGGCGTCGCGCGCACTGGGGGTGTTGCGGGTGCCGGGGCCGCGTCGCGCCGCAGCTGGTTCTCGCCCAGCAGCAGCAGGATGGGGGCCGCGATGAAGATGGACGACGAGGTGCCGACCACGATGCCGAACAACATCGCCCAGGCGAAACCGGAGATCGAGGCGCCGCCGAATAGCGCCAGCGGCAGCGAGGCGAGAAACACGGTGGATGAGGTGCCGAGCGTGCGGTTCAAGGTCTCGTTGATCGACAGGTCGATCAGCTCGCGGAGCGGCATCGATTTGTACTTGCGCAGATTTTCCCGCACCCGGTCGTACACCACGACCTTGTCGTTGGTGGAGTAGCCGATCACGGTGAGGATCGCCGCCACCATCACCAGGTCGAAGTCGAGCCGGGTGATCGCTAGGAAGCCGATCATCTTGGTGACGTCGAGGATCAAGGTGGCGACGGCGCCGACCGCGAACTGCCACTCGAAGCGGAACCAGATGTAGACCAGGATGATCAGCAGGCTGATCCCGAGGGCGAGCAGGCCGTCGCGGAACAGCTCGGCCGAGACCGCCGCACCTACGGCGTCGGTGCGCAGCACGCGGGTGCCCGGCACGGCCTGTTCGAGCCCGGTGCGAACGCGGTTGACCTCCTGCTGGGTCGCCGCTTCGGAGGGTGCGGTCGGCAGCCGGATCAGCACCTGGTCATCGGCGCCGAAGCGTTGCACGCCTTGCTCGCCGACATGCTCGCCCGCGATCGCGGCGCGGATCTTGTTGAAATCGGCCGGCCCCGGGGTGCGCACCTCCATCACGATGCCGCCCGAGAAGTCGATGCCGAGATTGAGGCCGGGATAGAAGAACAGCACCACGGAGGCGGTGGAGAGCACCGCTGATACCAGCAGCCCCAGGAACCGGCCGCGCATGAACTGGATGCGGGTGCCGTCGGGGACTAGGCGAAACATCGGGCGAAGGAACATGGGTTCGGGCTCAGACCGGGAGGGCTTGCGGCCGCACGGCGACGTACCAACGCGAGATCAACAGGCGGGTCAACAGCCAGGCGGTGAACATGGTGGTGGCGATGCCGACGGTGATGGTGACCGCGAAGCCGCGGACCGGTCCGGTGCCGAAAACGAACAGCATCACGTGAGCGAGGAACGCCGTCGTGTTGGTGTCAAAGATCGTCGCGTAGGCGCGCCGGAAACCGGTCTCCAGCGCGGCGAGCGGCGGTCGGCCGCGCCGCGCCTCTTCGCGAATGCGCTCGTTGATCAGGATATTGGAGTCGACCGCCATGCCGAGGGTGAGCAGGATGCCGGCCATGCCCGGCAGGGTCAGGGTGGCTTGCAGCAGCGACAGCACCGCCATCATCAGCAGCAGGTTGATCACCAGGGCGAGGTTGGCGAACCAGCCGAACAGCCCGTAGAAGCTGCCCATGTAGCCGATCACGAGCAGAAAGCCGACGGCGAGCGAGAAGGCGCCGGCACGGATCGAATCCGCCCCCAGCTCCGGCCCTACGCTGCGTTCCTCCACCACGGTGAGCGGCGCCGGCAGAGCGCCGGCCCGCAGCAGCACGGCCAGATCATTGGCCGATTGCGCGTTGAAGCTGCCGCTGATCTGGCCGCGCCCGCCGGTGATGGGCTCGCGGATCACCGGGGCGCTGATCACCTGATTGTCGAGCACGATCGCGAAGCGGCGGTTGACGTTAGCGCGGGTGATGTCGGCGAAGCGGCGGGCGCCGACCGAGTTGAAGGTGAAGTTCACCACCCATTCGCCGCTCTGCCCGTTGGTGCCGGCGCGCGCGTCGGTCAGATCGCCGCCATCGACATCGACCCGGCGACGCACGGCGATCCGCTGGTTCGGCTGGTTCTGCATCGGCAGGAACTCGTCGCCGGGCGGCGGCGGTCCGCCCGCGGCGGGGCGAGCGTCCTCGTCGACCAGCTGGAAGGTCATGTGGGCGGTCTTGCCGAGCAGTTCCTTGATCCGGTTCGGGTCCTCGATGCCGGGGAGCTGCACGACGATCCGGTCGGCGCCCTGGCGGGTGATCTGCGGTTCGGCAACGCCGGTCTCGTCGACCCGGCGGCGGACGATCTCGATTGACTGCTGCACCGCCGCCGTGGCCCGGTTGGTGAGCGCCACCGGCGAGAGGGCGAGCGTGATCTCGCCTTCCGGGGTGGAGGCGATGTCGATGTCGGGCTGGTTGCCGGCGGTGGCGAGGGGGCGGATCGCCGCCAGCGCGTCCGCCATCCGGGCCGGATCACGCAGCCTGAGCAGCACCCGGTCCTGCTCGGGCTGGGCGGTGAGCGTCTGATAGAAGATGTTGCCCGGGCGCAGCGCCTGTCGCACGGCGTCGACCATGCCTTCGAGGCGCTCCTTGATCACCGCGCGCATGTCGACCTCGAGCAGCAGGTAGCTGCCGCCGCGCAGGTCGAGGCCGAGATGCACCGTGCGCCAGGGCATCCACCCGGCCGGCGCTGGTAGCAGGTTGGGAATGCACAGCAGCACACCGAGCGCGCAGGCGCCCAGCACCAGGGCGGTCTTCAGGCGACTGAAGAACATCATCGGCCAGATACCATCATGACGGGCAGGCAGCTCCCGGCGGGTCGTGGTCCCGCGAACACTCTCGGCGGGGCGTAAACCACCCCCCGAGTGGGCGCGGAGAATGGCGATGCGCCCCGTGCGGCGCAACCCTTCGGTTGTGTGGCGGGAATCAACGATTGCCTGTTAAGCAGGCGGCGGAAGGGAGAGGGTGGTCATGGCGCAGCGGCGCTTGCGCATCGGGGTCGCCGGAGCGGGGCATTTCGGCCGCTATCACGCGCTCAAGGTGGCGGCGTCCTCGCGCGCCGAACTCGCCGGCATCCACGACCCGGACGAGGAGCGCGCGAAAACCGTCGGCTGGGAGACCGGCGCGCCGGCGATGGGTTTTCCCGCGTTGTTGGAGAGCTGCGACGCGCTGGTGGTCGCCGCACCCGCCGAGCACCACCACGCGCTTGCCGCCCGCGCGCTGCGGGCCGGTCGTCACGTACTTGTGGAGAAGCCGATCGCGGCAACCCTGGCGCAGGCGGACGAGCTCGCCGAGCTGGCCACGGCGCGCGGCTTGGTGCTGCAGGTCGGCCACCTCGAAAGATTCTCGGCGGCGCACGGCCTGGTCGGGGGGCGGATGGCGCGACCGATCTATATCGAGGCGACCCGGATCGCGCCGTTCAAGCAGCGCGGCACCGACGTCTCGGTGATCCTCGACCTGATGATCCACGACCTCGACCTGATCCTGTCCTTGGTGGACAGCCCGATCGAGAGCGTCGACGCGGTGGGGGCGGCGGTGGCGAGCGCGCATGAGGACATCGCCAACGCCCGGGTGCGCTTCGCCAATGGCTGCGTGGCGACGATCACCGCCAGCCGGATTTCGCTCCGCACCGAGCGGCGGATGCGAATCTTCACCGCCGAAAACTATCTCGCGGTGGACTTTTCCGCGCGGCGGCTGACAACGATCGGTCGCGGGCAGGGCAAGCCGATCCCCGGGATCGACGCGTTCGGCACGACCGAGCTGTCCTGGCAGGACAAGGACGCGCTGGAGGCGGAACACGCGGCCTTCGCGGCCTCGATCCTCGACGGGGCGCCGGTCGTGGTCGACGCCGCCGCCGGCCGCCGGGCGCTCGCCGCCGCGCTGGCGGTGATGCAGTCGATGGCGCAGAGCCGCGCCCGCGCCGAGGCGTCCGGGCTGCTGCTCCCGACAGGCGGAGAACGCTCAGAGTGATCGTGCCGTAGCCCCGTCGACCAGGGCGAGCACCGCGTGCGCCGCCGCTTGCGAGGGTGCCCCCCTGGGCGGGTGCAGCGTCCGCAACACCGCGCTGCTCGCCGCGCGCTGCGCCGCGCCGGCGGACGGGTCGGTGAGCAGCGGCAGCAACGCGGCGGCGAGCCGTTCGGGCGTGCAATCCTGCTGCAAGAGCTCGGGAATGATCGGCCGATCCGACAACAGGTTGAGCAGCGAGGCGTGCCGCACCTTGATCATGCGGCGCACCAGGGCGGCGGTCAGCGGGTTGACCCGGTAGGTGACCACCATCGGCACGCCGGCCATCGCCAGTTCGAGCGTCGAGGTGCCCGACTTGGTCAGCGCGGCGGTGCTGGCGGCGAAGCCATCATGCTTGTCGGCGAGCGTGCTGACCACGACCGGCGGCACCGACCAGCCGGCGGTTGCTTGCAGCACCGTGGCGGCGACGGGCGCCGCGACCGGCACCACCGGGACCAGGCCGGGCACGTCGGGGGCGAGCCGTTGCAAGGTTGCAGCCAGCACCGGCAACAACCGACCTACCTCGGTACGCCGGCTGCCGGGCATCAAGGTCAGCACCGGCGCGTCCGGCGCGATCCGGTGCGCGGCGCGGAACCGCGCCGCATCGCCCTGGTTGGCGCCGCTCTCCAGCACCGGGTGGCCGACGAAGCTCGCCGGCAGGCCGTGGCGCGCGAAGAAGGCCGGCTCGAACGGCAAGAGGCACATCAGCGTCTCCCATAAGCCAGGAAACCGCTTCACCCGTCCCTCGCGCCAGGCCCAGACCTGGGGTGCGACATAGTGCGCGCGCGGGATGCCGAGCGGCTGGATGGCCCGCAGCACCCGCAGGGCGAAGCCGGGGCTGTCGATCGTCACCACGGCATCGGGCCGCAACCGGGCGATGTCGGCGACGGTCTCGGCGAGCCGCCGCTGGAGCGGGCGCAGCCGGGGCAACACCTCCAGCAGGCCCATCAGCGCGAGCTCGTGCATCGGAAACAGGGTGTCGAGCCCGCGCCGCGTCATCTCCTCGCCGCCGATGCCGGCGAAGCGCAGCTCCGGGCGCGCCTCGGCCAGCGCTGCCATCAGCCGGGCCCCGAGCACGTCGCCGCTGGCCTCGCCGGCGATCAGGTAGATCAGCGCCATCCGAGGATTGGCGTCGGCCTCTCAGTCCATCACGGCCGCGTTGACCATGTCGCGCAGCACGCCGCGGTAGTGCACGCGCTGACGCGGCGACTGCATCATCCAGACCACGACGAGGTCGCGCGCCGGATCGACCCACATGTAGGTGCCCCCTGCGCCGCCCCAGTACCAGTCACCGATGTCGCCGGGAAACGGCGCCACGCCCGCCCGCGTGCGCACCGCGACCCCGAGGCCGAACCCGTAGCCTGGCACAGGGAGGTAGTAAGGTCCGGGTTTGACCGTCCCCAGCTGGTCGGCGGTCATGAATCGCTCGGTCTGCGGGCCGATCACGCGATGGCTGTCCAATGCGCCGCCAGCGAGCATCGCCTGGAGGAAACGCGCGTAGTCCTCCGCCGTGGACACCATGCCGCCGCCGCCCGACTGCATCCTCGGCGGGTGGCGCGGGTCGCCGACCTTGGCGTTCACGCCGATCGTTCGGTCGTCGCTGAACGGCTCGACGATGCGGTCCTGCCGTGCTGCGTCCGGCACACCAAAGCTGGTGTCCGTCATGCCCAGCGGGTCGAGCACGTGCGCCTTTTCGTAATCATAGAGCGATTGGCCCGATATCACCTCCACCACCCGCCCCAGCACGTCGATGCTGTAGCTGTAGTCCCAGGTGGTGCCCGGCTGGTAGCCGAGCGGCAGCTTTGCCAGCCGTTGCACGAATGTTGCGAGATCCGGGTCGCCGGCTCCCAAATTCGCCCGCTGATAGGCTTTCTTCACCGGCGTGTCGCCGAAGAAGCCGTAGGTCAGGCCCGAGGAGTGGAGCATCAGGTCCCGCACCCTGATCGGTCGCTCGGCCGGCACGAGACGCATGCCGTCGGACGATTCCGGGTCCGGCACGCCGACCTGCATGGAGGCGAACTCGGGCAGGTATTTCGAGACTTTGTCGTCGAGCGCGAGGCGGCCTGCCTCCAGCAAGGTGAGCGCCGCCACCACGGTGATCGGCTTGGTCATGGAATAGATGCGGAACAGGTCGTCCGCATGCATCGGTTCGTTGCCTTGCGGATCGCGGCTGCCGACGGCTTGCTCGTAGGCGACCTTGCCGTGCCGAGCGATCAGCAGCACCGCGCCGGGTATCACGTGCTGGGCCACGTCTTGTTTCAACCGGGCGGTTATCGCATCGAGCTGTTGCGCATTGAGCCCAACACTGGCCGGGTCGGCTCGTGGCAGCTCGGCCGCCGGAGCAAGGCGCCACAAGCCCAACATGATGCTGGTCAGCAGCAGGAGCTTGGCTCCGCGTCCTCCGCTCATGACGTTCTCTCCCGGTGCTGTTCGTTTTCACGAGGAGACTATGGGAGCCGCCTGGCAACGGCAACGGCAACGGCAACACGGCACGGCTAGGCGGGCGAGCCGCCGTACAGCGTCTCGGGCGAGATTTCGGGGGCGGCGATCTCGGCCAGCGCGCCGTTGCGAACCGCGCGATAGAAACAGCTCCGGCGTCCGGTGTGGCAGGCGACGCCGGTCTGGTCGACCAGCAGCAGCACGGTGTCGCCGTCGCAATCGAGGCGCAGCTCGATAAGGCGTTGGGTCTGGCCGGAGCTCTCGCCCTTGCGCCACAGCGCGTTGCGGCTGCGGCTGAAGTAGCAGACCTGGCCGGTGGCGAGCGTTTCGGTCAGCGCCGCGCGGTTCATCCACGCCAGCATCAGCACCTCGCCGGTGTCGTGCTGCTGCGCAATGGCGGGCACGAGGCCGTCGGTGTTGAACGCGACGGCTTCAAGGATCGCTTGCTGATTCATGCCCGCTATCTGGGCGCGACGCGGCCGCAGGTCAAAGCTGAGTGGCCTCGGAGGGCAGGCCTCGGAAGGCACCGATTACAGCTTCGCTGCAACGAATGGTGGTGCAAAGCGGGGGGCATTACGCCTATTTTAGGCGACCGGTAACGTAGCCTCGGCACTCCAGGGATCAGGATAGCGACGTGGGCTCCAGCGAACTCTACGAAGCCGACATTCTGGAGTGGTCCGAGCGACAGGCTGAACGGCTGCGCCGCGTCGCCGCCGATGACCGGCTGAACGCAAACTCGCCCGATTGGCCCAACATCATCGAGGAGATCGAGAGCGTGGGCCGCAGCGAGCTATCGTCGGTTCAGTCGCTGCTGCTCCAGGCCCTGGTTCACATGTTGAAAGCCGAGGCGTGGCCGCTCGCGAGGGACACGCCGAGCTGGAGG
This sequence comes from Acetobacteraceae bacterium, assembly GCA_965218045.1. Lineage (GTDB taxonomy): Bacteria > Pseudomonadota > Alphaproteobacteria > Acetobacterales > Acetobacteraceae > CAVRCA01. The sequence goes on from CBDCJX010000011.1 coordinate 404,564, forward strand.
GCCGATGCGGTCAACTTCCGCTCACAAGCAGCGCTGCGATTTTCCCCATCCATGCGCCAGCGGATCGACGTGGGCGATCTCTACGCCAAGGCACTCCGTGGCCTGCCGGCGACGCTGGATGGTCAGGCACCAGCGCCGTTGCCGGCTACGTGCTCGGTGACGCTCGATGAGCTGCTTGGCGACGAGTAGGCGGTCCCAGTGGGATCCAGCCGTCAGATCGCCTGAAGAGGCGTTGATGAACAGCAGACCTCGATTCCCTTCACCTCCGGCATGAAGCTCGAAAGCATGGCAAGCACGCCTCTTCGAGAGACCTCCTGATGGCGCGCTGGTCCGACGATGATTTTTTTGATCGGGAGCGCCAGATACTCGTGCACCGGCCCTCTCCTCTCAGAGCTGATGGGAGGATCAGAATCGTGTCGCCATCCTATCGGATAATGACGCGACATCATGCCCGAACGCTGCAGGAATTTGAGAGAGTGCTGATACTCCCTCGGTATAGTGGGCTTAAGCCGCCACTCCCTCTCTGATGCAAAGGCGGGCAGAGAACGTATATTCCTGGCTGTCATTCAAACAGGAGAGGTGTGTTGCCCAAAGGGCTCGGCTTTCTAACATGCTCACCAGCTTCTCGCCCGTTGTGTAGTGCCACAACATGCCGGTAGGCTTTTTGGATAGCATCCGGGTTATCTCCAATCCTACGTTGGATTGACCTATCGATCTCATCATTCCCTCAAGAACTCGAAAAATGATGTAGTCGTCCAACGCTGGCCCCTGAGTTTGGGGGATGCCGGGAACGGGCCGGTGATTTTTCATCTGCGGTCATCCTGATGCCGGAATTTTACAGTCGGCTTCACAACGTCGTCGGCAATACAAAAATCGCCGCCTTCAGGCCGAGGTGGCATCATAGTTCTGGTGTAGAGTCAGCGCGGCGCTACCTTCCGGCAGACGCCGCCTTGGCGATGCCAGCCTCTCGGTCGGACAGGTCCACGTTCTCGTAAAACTCCGCAACAGGAACCTCGATGCCGATCTCCGGCATCCGCAACACGTCGCTGGCAGTCAGTGCGGTCGCCGTCCAGTCACTCTCCTCGTCGTCCCGTCGAAACACGGTCAGGGCTACGCTGGCGTGTTCCAGCGTCACGTAGCGGCGGACCGATGCGACGGCGCGATACTCGCGGAGCTTGTCGATCCGATCAATCAGCCCGGAAGCCGGGCTGATTACCTCGAACACGACGACCACCCCCGGAACCACCCGCGCAGTTCCGTCCAGCTTGGCGCAGGTGACAAGCGCGTCCGGGTAGCGGACGGCGTCGCCAATCGTCGCGACGCCGGCGTCAGGGCCGAGCGGCCGGCAGGCGCTCCTACCCAGTCGCGTGCGCAGAGCCAAAAGAATGTTCTGCGTCGTCTGGCTGTGATTGATCGAGCCGCCCGTCGTGGCGACCGGGTGGCAACCGTCGAACTCGTAGCGTGCGTCCTGAGCGTGGGCCCAGTCGAAGAAAGCCTCCCGCGTCATGCGCGGCTTGCGAACCATGACGCTCATCGCCACGCCTGTAGCACGACCCGGCACGGAGTGTCCTCTGGCCCCTCCGGCCGGGAGCCAGCTCAGGCGGCGCGCGCTCGCTGCGGCATGCGGTCACGGGGGCGGAACCGGCGCCTTGCCGCCGCCGGCTGATTCTGTGGCGCGCGCGGCGCAGCATCGGCGGGCACGTCGCCGATCGGCTGAAGCTTCATCCCGGTGAGCTTCTCAATCGCTCGCAGCGCGGCGCGCTCGGACGCATCGCAAAACGAGATCGCCACACCGCCGGCACCCGCTCGCGCGGTGCGGCCGATGCGGTGGACGTAGCTTTCCGGCTCCACTGGCAGGTCGAAATTGACCACGTGCGAGATGTTCTTCACGTCGATGCCGCGCGAGGCGATGTCGGTCGCGACCAGCACCCGCGCGCGCCCCGAACGGAACCGGTCGAGCGATTTCTCCCGCGCGGACTGGCTCTTGTTGCCGTGCAGCGCCTCGGTCGGAATCCGCGCCGCCTCCAGGTGTTCGGCGACACGGTTGGCGCCATGCTTGGTGCGGGTGAACACGATCACCCGATCCATCGCCGCGTCACCCAGCAGCCGCACCAGCAACGCCCGCTTGCCGGCGGTCGCGACGTGGTGCACGTGCTGCGCGATCTTCTCCGGAGTGCGTACCTCCGGCGTGACCTCGACCCGGCGCGGCTGGCGCAGGAACCCCTGGGCGAGCTGGGCCACCGCGTCCGGCATGGTGGCCGAGAACATCAGCGACTGGCGCTCGCGCGGCAAGGCGGCGACCACCCGGCGGATGTCGTTGATGAAGCCGAGATCGAGCATCCGGTCGGCCTCGTCGAGCACGAAATGGGTGACCTGATCGAGCACCAGGTGGCGCGTGCTCATCAGGTCGCGGATGCGGCCGGGGGTGCCGACAACGATGTCGGGGCCGCGACGCATGCGCTCCTCCTGCGGCCGTCGGCCGACCCCGCCGAGGATGACGCAGGTGGACAGCCGCTGCCCGGCACCGTAGGCGCGGGTCGCCGCCTCGATCTGCAACGCGAGCTCGCGCGTCGGTGCCAGGATCAGCGCCCGGGTGTGGAACGGCCGCGCCCGGGTCGGCGTGGCAGCGAGGTGCTGCAGGATCGGCAGCATGAACGCCGCCGTCTTGCCGGTGCCGGTCTGCGCGATGCCGAGCAGATCGTGTCCGTCCAGCACGGACGGGATGGCGCCGGCCTGAATCGGTGTCGGCACGACGTATTTTTGCGCGGCGAGCGCGCGCAGCAGGGGCTCGGCCAGGCCGAGTGAGGCGAACGTGATGTTGTCTGACAAGCTGAAAGAAATCCCCAGCGCCGGCCGGTCGGGAGCGAAGCCCGCGCGGCAACCGTGCGCCTTGTCGTCCACCTCCCCCGCGTAATGATGGGGCGGACCAGTTTCGGATAAGATTTTTCCGGGAAGGGTGCGGCCCGCCGAACGGCGGAGCACCAATTACGCGATCACGGAAGTCCCGAGGCGCTATATCGGGCGAACCGGAGAGAATCGCAAGCCTTGTTCGCGCCTAGCCGCCGTGCGCGCGCAGGATCGCCAAGCCCCGGCCGAGATCGGCGATCAGGTCGGCGGTGTCCTCGAGCCCGACATGCAGGCGCATCAGCGGCCCGCCGAAATCGGCCGACCCGACGGTCCGCGTCACATACCCGGTGGTCGGCAGCGCCAGGCTTTCGTAGCCGCCCCACGAGGCGCCGATGCCGAACAAGCTCAGGCTCTCGATCATTGCCTCGACGGCGGCGGTCGGGTACTCGGGTCGGAACACCACGCCGAACAGGCTGGCGGCACCGGAGAAGTCGCGCGCCCAGATCGCGTGGCCGGGGGCGCCGGGCAGGGCGGGATGCAGCACTTGCAGCACCTCCGGCTGCTCGGACAGCCAGCGCGCGACCGTGAGCCCGGCCTGCATCTGCGCCTCCAGTCGAACGCCCAGGGTGCGCAGGCCGCGCATCGCCAGCCAGCAATCGTCGGGGCTGGCATACTGGCCGAGCAACAGCGACGTGCTCCGGACCCGCTCCCAATGCGCGTCGCTGTTGACGGTGACGCTGCCGAGCATCAGGTCGGAATGGCCGCCGGCATACTTGGTGAGCGCCTGGATCGAGATGTCGACCCCGTGCGCGAATGGCTGGAAGAAGTGAAAGCCCCAGGTGTTGTCCATCAGCACGGTGGCGCCACGGGCATGTGCCACGCGGGCGATCGCACCGACATCCTGCATCTCGAAGGTGTGGCTGCCCGGGCTCTCCACATAGACCACGCGAGTGTTCGGCCGCATCAGCGCGCCGAGCCCGTCCTGGTCGATCTCGGGCCGGTAATAGGTCGTCTCCACCCCGTAGCCGGCGAGGAACCGGTCGCAGAAATTCCGCGCCGGGCCGTACACGCTGTCCGGCATCAGGCAATGGTCGCCCGCCTTGAGGTAGGCGAGCAGCGGCGTGGTGACCGCGGCGAGCCCCGAGGAGACGATCTGGCAACGCCTGCCGCCTTCGATGTCGGCGATCATGTTCTCCAGCGCGAAATGCGTCTCGGAGCCCATGATGCCGTAGACCAGCGCCTGCTCGAGTCGGTTGCCGGCGGCGGCGCGGCGCTCCTGCATCGTCGGGTACAGCACGGTCGAGCCGCGTTGCAGCGGCGGATTGACGAAGCCGTGCGCGCGGGTGCCGGCGCGGCCGAGATGCGACAGCCGGGTCCGGAACCGATGCCCCCCTTGACCCGAGCCTGGGCGCTCTTCGGTCATGGCCTAGCTCTCCACCGGGGTATCAGCACGACCGCCCCATTCGGTCCACGACCCGTCATACACCGCACCCGGTCGCAGGCCCGCCAAGGCCATCCCGAGGGTGAGGATACAGGCGGTGACGCCGGTGCCGCAGCTCGTCACCACCGGCCGCGATCCGTCCACGCCGGCGGCGACGAAGCGGTCGCGCAGCGCGGCAGGCGGCAACAGGGTCTGGTCGGGGCCGAGCAGCTCCGTGTAGGGCAGGTTGCGCGAGCCGGGGATGTGGCCGCCGCGCATGCCGGGGCGCGGCTCCGGCGTGGTCGCATCGAAGCGGCCCTTGGCGCGCGCGTCGAGCACCAGCTCGACATGTTGATCAACGTTGAGCAAGATATCGCCAATGCCACGTAACCAGCCGGCGCGGAAGTCGGGCCGGAACTCTGCGGGACGCGCGGGGGTAGGCTCGCCGCTCTCGGTCGGCCGGCCCTCTTTCGCCCATTTGGGCAGGCCGCCATCGAGCACCGCCGCCTGGTCGTGGCCGAACAGGCCCATCAGCCACCACCCGCGCGCCGCCGAGGCGAGGCCCTTCTGGTCGTAGAACACCACGCGGGAGGCATTGGACACGCCGAACGCACCGATCAGCCGGGCGAAGCGGCCAGCGCTCGGCACCATGTGCGGCAGGTCGCTGTCCAGGTCGGCGATGTCGTCGATGTCGAAATACTGCGCCCCCGGAATGTGCGCCCTGGCGAATTCCGCCCGCCCGTCGCGTTGCTCGTTGGGCAGGTATTTGGTGGCGTCGAACACGACGAGGTCGGGCTTGCCGAGCTCGGCCGCCAACCATTCGGTGCTCACCAGCGGTTCCATGAGACCCTCCTGTCAGGCGGCGGGCGCGATGGTGATGCGCCGGTTCTGCCTGCCCTTGTTCTCGATCTTCAGCACCAAAATGGCGCCGATCTCACCGGTGCGGGCGACATGGGTGCCGCCGCAGGGTTGCAGGTCGATCGGCTGCTCGCTGGTGCCGATCCGCACCAGCCTGACGCGCCCGCCGCCGCGCGGCGGCTTGACCGAGAGAGTGCGTACCAGGCCGGGATCGCTGTCCAGGATCGCTTCGTCCACCCACTCGGCGCTGACCGGATGGTCGGCCGCGATCAGCGCGTTGAGCCCGTGCTCGAGCGCCTCCTTGGACGGCGGGACCGGCAGGTCGAAATCCAGTCGCGAGCGATCGACGCCGATCTGCCCGCCGGTCACCGCCGCCCCTTGGATCAGATTGCACAGCAGATGCAAGCTGGTGTGCATCCGCATCAGGCGCTCGCGCCGCGGCCAGTCGAGCACCGCTTCGACCGTGGTTCCGGGCGCTGGCGCGACAGCACCGTCGGCCGGCAGGTGCAGCACCGTCTCGCCCTCCCCCTTGAGGGTGTCGGCGATCGTGGTCTCGCCGCCATCCCAGCGCAGCACGCCGCAATCGCCGGGCTGACCGCCGGAGCGGGCGTAGAACACCGTGCGGTCGAGCACGATCCCGTCCGGCCCGACCGCGATCACCGTCGCCGATGTGCTGGTGCGTGTGGGCTGGTCGAGGAAGATCTTCTCGGTCACGCCCGACCCCATCGATCGCGCAGCCAGTCGCGACGGCTGGCGAGCCACAGCAAGGCGAGCGAGGTCAGCGCGTTCGGGAAGCCGCCGGCGAGCGCGGTGTCGATCGCGCGCGCGGCGGGCCAGACCCGCGCCCGGATGTCCTCGTGCTCCGCTGCGAGACCGCCTACGCCGCTGAGCCCCGTCGCGTCGCTTTCGGGTGCGGTGACGCGGCCCGCGTAGAGGGCGGCGAGTTCGTCCGACCCGCCAGGTGTCAGCAGGAAATCGCCGATGTGCTCCAGCCGATCCACCGTGAGGCCCATCTCCTCGCGCGTCTCGCGGATCGCCGTGGTCTCGGCCGACTCGCCGGCGTCGCACAGCCCGGCCGGCACCTCGACCAGAACCGGGTCGAGCTCGGCGGCCAGCGCGGGCAGGCGGAACTGCTCGATCAGCACCACCGCGTCGGCGACGGGATCGTAGGGCAGCAATGCAGCAGCCCGGCCACGGCGCCACAACTCCCAGGTGCGCGCATCCGACATGGCGCCATCGAACCGGCGGTGGCGGAAACGGATTTCTTCCAGCGGGAAACGGCCGTCCCAAACGCGCTGTGCGGACAGGATCGAAACGTCGGGATGCGGCGGCAGGGTCGAGGCGGACGCGGCGGGCATCCGCTGGACAATAAACCCCCCGTCCGGTGTAGCAAGCCGCCGGGTGGCAAGCTACCGCGTGGCAAGCCGCAAGCCGGCCGGCCAGCGCGCCGAGGATCAGCCGTCGCGCGCGGCGGCGAGAAGCTGGCGCAGGCGTGCGGCCCCGGTCGGCCCACGCACCGCCTCGCGCCAATTCGACTCAGCCACACGCTGGTGGGCGCCGATCGCCTCCTCGGCGCTGGTGATCATCGCCACACCGGTCTGCCCGCTGGGATGAGTGTCGGTCTGGAACGGATTGATCGCCAGGTTGGCGCGGTCGCGCGCGCGCAGGATCTGGAAGGCGGAACTCGGCTCCGCCCCGGCCAGCAGGCCGAATTGCAGGCCCATCGGCTCTGCTTCCATCAGCGAGGCGATGTTCTCGACCTCGGTCGCAGCGACCTGGCGGCAGATCCGCCGCACCCGTTCGGAGACGTTCACCGAACCGGCCACGCCGGCTTCGAGAAAGCGCTGCACCGCCGCCACCGAAATGATGGCGATGATGCTGGGGTGGCGCACTGCATACATCTTCTTGCGGGCGCCGAGCAGGCCGAGCACCTGTTCGGCGATCCCGCGCATGGCGGTCCGCTCGGCACCGACCTGCTCGGCCGCCTCGTCGAACGCCTCGGCCAAGGTAACGTCATAGGTGTCGGAGGTGGTCAGGTAGCAGATCGGGCCGGCAACCTGCAAAATTTGGTCAGCCGTCTCCTCGACCTGGCGCAGGCGCTCGAAGAAGCCGATCGGGCGGCTGTAATATTCGACCCCGATCCCGAGCAGCGACAGCGGCGATACTTTCAGCAGCTCGGCCAGGCGCTTAATCGTGTCGAGCTTGATCACCTCGCCCTTCTCGTAGCGATAGAGCGCGGCGCGTGACACCCCGAGCCGGGCGGCGATTTCCTCGGCGCGCAGACCCGATTCGAGCCGATATGCTCGCAATTGCTGGCCGATCTCGGTAAAGCGCATCATGGAAAAAGGCCCTCTTGACGAGCACGTGCGTTCACAGGCGCGAACCCGCGCGTCTCAGAATCGTGCGAGAGGTTGATCTTATGACGTTTTCGCCAGATTATTCAACCCGCCGTGATAAAAGCGCGATCGGATCAGGGGCGAGGCACTTCATTCGGCCCGTGGGATGTTGAACCGGGCGAGTTCCTCTACGGTCTGCACCAACGCCGAGTGGTCCAGATCGCCGCCGCCATGCGCCGCGCAAGAGGCGAACATCTGCTGAACGATGGCCGTGCTGGGCAGCGCTACCCCGAGCTCGCGCGCCGACGACAGTGCGAGGTTAAGATCCTTCTGGTGCAGCCGGACGCGGAAGCCGGGGGCGAAGTTGCCCTTCAGCATGCGCTCGCCGTGCAGTTCCAGCACCCGCGAGGCCGCGAAGCCGCCGGAGATCGCCTGGCGCACCTTGGCCGGATCGGCGCCGGCCCTGGCGGCGAACACCAGCGCCTCGGAAACCGCCTGGATGTTGAGCGCGACGATGATCTGGTTGGCCACCTTGCAGGTCTGCCCGTCGCCGTTCGCCTCGCCGACATGGGTGATTGTCTTGCCCATCGCCTCGAACAGGGGTTGCGCGCGCGCGAAAGCCGCGTTCGGACCGCCCACCATGATGGTCAGTGTCGCCTGTTTGGCGCCGACCTCGCCGCCCGAGACCGGCGCGTCGAGATAGTCGCAGCCCGCCGCGTTGATCCGCTGGGCGAAATCCTTCGTCGCGATCGGGCTGATCGAGGACATGTCGATCAGCAGCGATCCCCGGTTGAGCACGGCGGCTGCACCCGCGTCGCCGAACAGCACCTGCTCGACATCCGGCGTGTCTGGCAACATCAGGATGACCACCTCGGCCTTGGCGGCGACACCGCGCGGGTCCGCGACCACCTCGGCCGCGTTACGCACATCCTCGGTGAGGCTGGCACGTTCCGGCACGATGAGCTGGTGCCCGGCCTGTTTCAGGTTCAGCGCCATAGGACGACCCATGATGCCGAGGCCGATGAAACCGATCTTCATGGTAGTGCTCCTGATCTGGACCCCTCACCCTGGCCCTCTCCACAAGGGGACGGGTCAGTTCTCCCTCTCCCCTCCTGGGGTGAGCGCCGGGGCGAGGGGCATTTACGTCAAACGCCGTAGGTCTTGCGCCAGGCCAGGCCCTCGACCGTGCCGCCGGCGGGCCGATACTCGCAGCCGACCCAGCCGCGATAGCCGAGCTCGTCCATGCGGCGAAACACGAACTCCCAGCCGATCTCGCCGGTGCCGGGCTCGTGACGTGCCGGCACGTCGGCGATCTGCATGTGGGCGATCACCGGCATGAACGTCTCCATCCGCCGGGTCACGTCGCCCTCGGTGATCTGGCAGTGATAGACGTCGAACTGCAAGCCGACCCGATCGCGCCCGATCGCCTCGACGATCGCCGCACCCTGCGCCTCGGTATTGAGGAAATAGCCCGGCATGTCGCGATGGTTGATCGGCTCGATCGCCAGCCTGACCCCCGCCGCCAACGCCTGTTCGCCGGCCCAGGCCAGGTTGGCGGCGTACAGGCTGGCGGCGGTCACCGGTGACACCTCGGGCGGCACGATGCCCGCCATGCAGTGGATCAGCTTGCAATCCAGCACCGCCGCGTAGTCGAGCGCCTGCTTGACCCCGTCGCGGAACGCGCCGGTGCGTCCGGGCAGACTGGCGAGCCCGCGTTCACCGGTCGCCCAGTCGCCCGGCGGCATGTTGAACAACGCCTGCGTCAGCCCGTTGCCGTCGAGTCGCCGCTTGAGCTCGGCCGGCTCGTGCTCGTAGGGGAACAGGAACTCCACCGCCTCGAACCCGGCCTTGCGCGCCTGCTCGAACCGATCAAGGAACGGCACCTCGTTGAACATCATCGACAGGTTGGCGGCGAAGCGGGGCACGGCTGGGTCTCCGATCGCGGGGGCGACAAACGCTACTGGCTGGGGGGCTGCTTGACCAGCGGCCAAGGCCAAGGCAGGCAGACGCGCGTGAAATCGGACGCAGGAAAGGGCGAGTCCGGGATGCAACGTCGCGGATGCTAGCCGAGCGCGTTCTGATGGGGCTGCTGCTGGGTGGCATCGCCGCCGGCTGCCTGTTGGTGCTCTACCCGTTCATCTCGGCGATCCTGTGGGCGGCGATCCTGGTGTTCACCACCTGGCCGGTTTGCGAGTGGCTGCGGCTGCGCCTGCGCATCGGGCGCAGTGGCGCTGCCGGGATCATGGTCGCGCTGACCGCGTTGGTAATCGTGCTGCCACTCGCGCTGGCGGCGCCGGGCAGCGCCACCGAAGTCAACAACGTGCGCAATCTGCTGGAGAAGCTGTTGGGCGCTGGCCTGCCGCAATCGCCGCTCTGGGTCTACCAGATCCCGCTGTTCGGCCCGACCCTGGGCGATCTGTGGAACCACTGGGCCGCCGACATCAGCGCGATGGGCGAGGCGTTGCGTCCCTATTTCGGCATGCTGATCGAGGGTGGTCTTAGCCTGCTGCTCGGCATCGCCAATGGCGTGGTGCTGTTCCTGCTCGCTCTGTTCATCGCCTTCTTCTTTTATCTGTACGGCGAGCCGATCGGGGCGCGGCTGCAAGTTCTGGCACAGCGCATCGCCGGCGAGCAGGCCGAGCCACTGATCCGGGTGACCGGGGCGACCGTGCGCGGCACGGTGTACAGCATCCTTGGCACCGCGCTGCTGCAAGGCGTGCTCACCGGGCTCGGCCTGTGGATGTGCGGCGTTCCGCGAGCGGGGTTGCTCGGGGCGCTGGCCGGGTTCCTCGCCGTGCTGCCGATCGGCGCGCCGGTGGTCTGGATTCCGGCCGCCCTCTGGTTGCTCAGCATCGGCGCCACGGCGCGCGGCATCTTTCTCGCGGCGTACGGCGTGGTGGTGATCACCGGCACCTACCACGTGCTGCAACCCTGGCTGCTGGCGCGTGGCGCGCAACTGCCGTTCCTGCTGACCGTGCTCGGCGTGCTCGGCGGGGCGCTGGCCTTTGGATTGCTCGGCATCTTCCTCGGCCCGGTCCTGCTCGGCGTCGGCTTCACCCTGGTCAACGAGTGGGCCCGTCAGGCCACACCGCCCGCCGGGGTTTCGCCAGGGCACGGGCCGGAGGAATAGGACAGGCGTGTCATCGGGCTTGGCGGACGCCGCTTCGCTGCCGTAGAAGCACGGCCGAAGAACATGATCGTATTCATCCTGTCCCGCTTGTTGCAGGCGGTTCCCGTGCTGCTGGCGGTCGGCTTCTTCGCCTTCGCGATGTTCGCCTTCGTCGGCGATCCAGTGTTGACCATGCTTGGCCAGAACTACACCGAGGTGCAGCGGCAAGCGCTGGTGCATCAGCTGGGCCTCGATCAGCCGTTCTTCGTGCAATACGCGCGTTACATTTGGGCGGCGCTTCACGGCGATTTCGGCATCAGCTATCGGCTGGCCCGGCCGGTCGCCGGGCTGATCGGCGAGCGTCTGCCGGCCACCTTGGAACTGGCCGTTACCGCCTCGGTCCTGGCTCTCCTCGTCGGGCTGCCGATGGGTGTCTACACCGGCATCTATCGCCGCGCGCTCAGTTCGCGCCTGTTCCTCGTCTTCAGCCTGATCGGCGTGTCGCTGCCGACCTTCCTGATCGGCATCCTGCTGATCCTGGTGTTCAGCACGCTGCTGCACTGGCTGCCAAGCTTCGGGCGGGGCGAGGTGGTGCGGCTCGGCTGGTGGAGCACCGGGTTCCTCACCGTCTCGGGCCTGAAAGCGCTGGTGCTGCCGTCGATCACCCTCGCGCTGTTCCAGATGACCTTGATCGTCCGGCTAGTCCGCGCCGAGATGCTCGAAGTGTTGCGTACCGACTACATCAAGTTCGCCCGTGCGCGCGGCCTCTCCGATCGGGCGATCCATTTCGGCCACGCGCTGCGCAACACGTTGGTGCCGGTGATCACCATCGCCGGGCTGCAGTTCGGCATGGTGGTCGCGTTTTCCATCATCACCGAAACGGTATTCCAGTGGCCCGGAATGGGCCTGCTGCTGGTGCAATCGATCGCGGTGGCCGACGTGCCGGTGATGTCGGCCTATCTGCTGCTCATCGCGGTGCTGTTCGTCACCATCAATCTCGTCGTCGACCTGCTGTATTACGCCGTCGATCCGCGTTTGCGCGTCGAGCGCCGCGCCGTGGCGAGCGGGGCGTGAGCGAGGTCGCGCCCCGGTCGCCCAAACGAGCGATGCATCGCTTGCTCGACAGCGACATCGCTTACGCGTTCAGCCGCTCGCCGGGGGCGATCCTGTCGCTGCTGGTGGTCGTCGTGTGCGTCGTCGCCGCCGGCTTGGCACCCTGGCTGGCGCCGCACGACCCGTTCGATCTGTCCAGCCTCAACCTGATGGACAGTTTTCGGCCGCCGGTCTTTGCCGGCGAGGGCCAATGGACCTATCCGTTGGGCACCGACGATCAGGGCCGCGACGTGCTCTCGGGCATCATGTTTGGGATGCGCATCAGCCTGCTGGTGGGCGCGGCGGCCATCGTGTTCGCGACCGTGGTCGGCGTCACGGTAGGGCTGGTCGCGGGCTATGCCGGCGGCATCGTCGATGCGGCGTTGATGCGGGTGGCCGATGTGCAGCTCACCTTTCCCTCGATCCTGATCGCGTTGCTGATCGACGGCGTGATCACCGCCGCGTTGCCGAGGAGCTTTCGCGAGCAGGTGCAGATCTACGTCATCATCTTCGCGATCGGCATCAGCCGCTGGCCGCAATTCGCCCGCACCGTGCGCGGCTCCACCCTGGTCGAGCGCAATCGCGACTACGTGGCGGCGGCGCGCGTGATCGGGTTGTCGTCCGCGCGCATCATCTTCAGCCACATCCTGCCCAACGTGCTCGGCCCGGTGCTGGTGATCGCGACCCTGACCCTCGGGCTCGCCATCCTCGACGAGGCCGCGTTGTCGTTTCTCGGCGTCGGTCTGCCGGTGACGCAGCCCTCGCTCGGCACCCTCATCCGCATCGGCAACGACTTCCTGTTCAGTGGCGAGTGGTGGATGACGATTTTTCCCGGTGTGGCGCTGGTGGTGTTGGTGTTGTCGATCAATCTGCTGGGCGACTGGCTGCGCGACGCACTGAACCCGCGGCTGCGCTGATGCCGCTGCTCGAGGTCGAGGACCTGACAGTCGAGTTCCCGACGCGACGCGGCGTGTTGCGTGCCCTGGACGGCATCTCGCTCGCGATCGAGGCGGGCGAGGTGCTTGGTGTGGTGGGCGAAAGTGGTGCGGGCAAATCGCTCACCGGGGCGGCGATCATCGGCTTGCTGGAGCCGCCCGGGCGCATCGCCGGCGGTGCGATCCGCTTCGATGGGGTTCACCTGGAGCGGCTCGGCGCGCGCGAGTTGCGCCGGGTGCGCGGACGACAGATCGGCGCGATCTTCCAGGACCCGCTGACCACGCTCGATCCGGTCTATCCGGTGGGGCGCCAACTGGTCGAGACCATGCAGGCGCATCTGTCTTTGAGCGACACCGAGGCGCGTCGCCGGGCGGTGGGCTGGCTCGAGCAGGTCGGCATCCCGGCGGCGGCCGAGCGGGTCCATGCCTATCCGCACCAATTCTCCGGCGGCATGCGCCAGCGCGTGGTGATCGCGTTGGCACTCTGCGCCGAGCCGCGCCTGGTGATCGCCGACGAGCCGACCACGGCGCTCGACGTGTCGGTGCAAGCGCAGATCATCGCGCTGATCCGGCGGCTCGGGCGCGAGCACGGCACCGCGGTGATGCTGATCACGCACGACATGGGCGTGATCGCCGAGACGGCCGATCGCGTCGCCGTGATGTACTCGGGCCGCATCGCCGAGACCGGCCCAGTCGAGGCGGTGATCCGCCAGCCGGCGCATCCCTATACGGTCGGGCTGATGGGCAGCATCCCGACCGTCGCGCAACGGGTGAAACGGCTGCGACAGATCGACGGCGCGATGCCGCGCTTGGCCGCGATCCCGCCGGGTTGCGCCTTCAACCCGCGCTGTCCGCATGCGTTCGATCGGTGTCGCGCCGAACGGCCGCCGCTGCTCGACACCAAGACATCGCGCGCGGCGTGCTGGCTGCATGTCTGAGCTCGCGACACCGATGCTGGAACTGACGCGGGTGACGCGCCTGTTCGACGTGTCGCGTCCGTGGTTGCAGCGACAGTTGGCGCGCGAGAAGCCACTCCTGCTCCGCGCCGTCGACGATATCTCGTTTGCTGTCGAGCGGGGCACGACCTTGTCGCTGGTCGGCGAGAGCGGCTGCGGCAAATCGACCGTCGCCCGTCTCGCGGTCGGGTTGTTCGCGCCCACCAGCGGCGAGATCCGGTTCGAAGGCGAAAGCCTGTCGGTGGCGCGCGCGCAGCCGGCGTTGCGACGGCGCATGAACATGATCTTTCAGGACCCGTATGCGTCGCTCAACCCGCGTTGGCGGGTGCGCGACCTCGTCGCCGAGCCTTTGCGCGCGTTCGGCATCCTGAGTGCGCGCGGCGAGGTGAGGGATCGGGTCGTCGAGCTGCTCACGCAGGTCGGTCTGTCGGCGGCGGACCGAGAAAAATTCCCGCACGAATTCAGCGGCGGCCAGCGGCAGCGCATCTCGATCGCGCGCGCGTTGTCGAGCGAGCCCGAGTTCCTGGTCTGCGACGAACCGACCAGCGCGCTCGATGTCTCGGTGCAGGCGCAGATCCTCAACCTGATGCGCGACCTGCAACAGCGACTCGGGCTGACCTATCTGTTCATCAGCCACAACCTCGCGGTGGTTCGGCACATGTCGGACCGGCTCGCGGTAATGTATCTCGGCCGCATCGTCGAGACCGGCCCGGCCGAGGCGATCTTCGCCGCGCCATTGCACCCGTACACGCGGATGCTGCTGGCCGCGATCCCCGACCCGCTGACGGCGGACCGTCGACGGGTGCCGGTGGGCGGTGAGGTGCCCAGTCCGATCGACCCGCCGCCCGGCTGCCCGTTTCACCCGCGTTGCCCGCTCGCGCGCGAGCGCTGCGGCGTGGAGAAGCCGGCGTACACACGCGTCGATGGCGTGCTCGTCGCCTGCCATGCCGTCGAGGAGGGATGGGCCGGGTGGTGAGCGACGATCTGCAAGGCAGCTCGCGTCGCGCCGCATTGGCGGGGCTTGTGGTGGTTGTGCTTCTTGTCGTGGCCGTAATCTTTGTGCTGGGGCGGCTGCGCGAAGCCGGCCGGATGCAGGATTGCCTGGCCTCCGGCCGGACCAATTGCGCGCCCATTCCGGTATCGCCTCGCTGATACCGGGCGGGCCTGGGGCAGCTTGTATTAAGAAGTCAGGGCTTTGCGGCGCCCTGGGTGTTGACGTACAGCGCGTAGACTGACGTGCTCGCGCACATGTAGAGCCGGTTGCGCAGCAGGCCGCCGAACACCAGGTTGGCGCAGGTCTCGGGAAGATGGATCTTGCCGATCAGATCGCCATTCGGCGCGTAGCAGCGCACGCCGTCCTCCTTCGGGTCCGCCCAACCCATGCTGGTCCAGACATTGCCCTCGACGTCGAGCCGCAACCCGTCGGTGATGCCGGGCGCGAACCCCTCCGCGAACACCCGGCTGTTGGACAGCTTGCCGGCATCCAGGTCGACGTCAAAGACGCGGATGTGCGATTTCGCGCCGCCGCTGTTGTCGCTGTCGATGACGTACAGCTTCTTCTCGTCCGGGGAGAAACCGAGACCGTTCGGCTGCCCGAAGTCGTCGACCACCACCTTGATGTCGCCGCTCTGCGAGTCCACGCGGTAGACGTTGTGCGTCGCCTGTTCCTGCTCGGATTTGATCCCCTCGTAATTGCCGAGGATGCCGTAGGAGGGATCGGTGAACCAGATCGACCCGTCGGAGGCCACGACAACGTCGTTCGGCGAATTCAGCCGCTTGCCGTTGTAGCTGTCGGCGATGACGGTGATCGTGCCGTCGAGCTCAGTGCGGGACACACGCCTGCCACTATGCTCGCAGGTCACCAGGCGTCCCTGATTGTCCACCGTGTTGCCGTTCGAGTTGTACGAGGGCGAGCGGAAGACGCTGAGGTGGTTGTCGTCTTCCAGCAACCGCATCTGCCGATTATTCGGGATGTCGCTGAAGATGAGGTAGCGGCCGGCCCGGAAGTAGGCGGGACCCTCGGCCCACCTGAAGCCCGTCGCGACCCGCTCGACCGCGCCGGTGCCGGGACTGCCCTTGAAGCGCTTGCTGTCCAGCGCCTCGATGTGCTGGTCCGGGTAGCGCGAATTGGGTAGCGGGCCGAGCGGGAGCTCAGCGCTGCCGGATGCTTGCAGCGGAACGCCGGTTTCGCTGGTCGGCGGCAGTGTCGCGGCGCCCGCCACGTGCAAGGTGGCAGCGGCCGCGCCGGCCGTGGAAGTGGCCAGGAATGCGCGTCTGTTCATGTCGTTTCCCCACGTCCTCGCCTCTTGTTGAGGCGTTACCTCGGAAGCCGTTCGGCGCCGCTTCCCTCGCGCGCGGGAACGCAGTCGTGCTCCCGGCACAGCATCCCGCGTCCCAAATCAGGCACTTCTCGGCGCGCCATGTCCAGCCGCCGAGGGTCGCTGCTGGCAATTACGGAGGGCTCAGTGCCACTCCCTCCCGCCTGGGATCGGCGCCGCCTACCAATCCGCTCGGCGTCATCAAGATCGCCTGCGTTCCCGATTGCAGCGGGCGTTGCTTGACGGCGTGCCCCCGCGCTTGCAGTTGCGGCGCGAGTTCCGCCGCCGGCGTGTCGCCTTCGAGCTCCGCCGCCGGGCCGATGCTCAGCACGTGCGGCAGCGCCACGGCTGCCTGCGGGCTCAGTCGCCAGTCGAGCATGCCGACCAGCGCTCGGCTCACGTAGCCGATGATGCGCGCCCCGCCCGCCGAGCCGGCGCACGCTTCGAGCTGCCCCGCTTGGTCGAACACCAGGGTCGGTGCCATCGAGCTACGTGGGCGCTTGCCGGGCTCCACCCGGTTGGCGACCGGCACGCCGTCGATCTCCGGCCGGAACGAGAAATCGGTGAGTTCGTTGTTCAGCAGGAAGCCGCGCACCATCAGCCGCGCGCCAAAAACGTCCTCGATCGTGGTGGTGAGGGAGACGGCGTTGCCCTGGGCGTCGATGATGCAGACATGGGAGGTGCCGTGCTCGGGCTGCGCCGGCTGCGGCGCGCGTGGTTCGGGCGCGCTCTCCCACGAAGGATTGCCGGCGCGCGGGGCCGGCATCGCGTGCAGCCGGTCGATCGCCTGGGCGCGCAGTGCTTGGTAGTCGGGAGCGATCAGGCCGCGCTGCGGGATACGGACGAAATCCGGATCGGCGAGGTACTGCTCGCGATCGGCGAAGGCGAGGCGCTCGGCTTCCACCAGCAGGTGCGCAGCCTGGGCGCCAGCCGGGTCTAGATCGGCGATATCGAAATGCGTCAGCACGCCGAGGATTTGCAGCACCGCGCCCCCTCCCGAGGAAGGCGGCCCCATGCCGCAAATCGTGTGCGCTCGATACCGGCCGCAAACCGGCGCGCGTTGTTTGGGCGTATAGCCGGCGAGATCGTCCGCGGTCATGCCGCCCGGATTGGGATCGGCGCGGATCGCGGCGACGATATCCGCGGCGATCGGACCGCGGTGCAGCGCGGCGCTGCCCTGGTCGGCGATCGCGCGCAAGGCGTCGGCATAGGCCGGGTTGGCGAGACGCGTGCCGGCGGGGAGCGGCGTGCCGTCGGGCGTGAAGAAATACGTCCGCGCCGCGTCCTGGCGCCGCAGCCGATCCGCGTCGCGCGCGATCGCTTCGGCGAGCCGGGGCGAGACCGGAAAACCCTCGCGCGCCAGCCTGATCGCCGGCTCGGCCAGCGCGTCCCAGCGCAGCTTGCCGTGCGCGCGCTGCGCCGCTTGCAGCATCGCGATCGCGCCCGGCACCCCGACCGACCGGCCGCTGAGCACAGCGTTGTAGAACGGCAATGGCTCGCCGCCGGCATCGAGGAACAGGTCGGCGCGCGCGGCCGCGGGGGCGGTCTCCCGTCCGTCCCAGCTCGTCACCGCGCCGCTCGCCGCGTCGTAGTGCAACAGGAACGCGCCGCCCCCGAGACCGGACGCTTGCGGCTCGACCAGCCCGAGGACGAACTGCACCGCGACGGCGGCATCCATCGCATTGCCACCGGCTTCCAGGATCGCCACGCCGGCGGCGGCGGCCAGCGGGTTGGCCGCGGCGACCATCCCCTTCGGCTCTTCTGCCCGCGCGGTTGCCCAGCACGACGACAGAAGCAGCAGCGCGAGCAGCAGCAATCGTGGCATCGGGATTGTCCGGAGGTTGCCAGCCGCCCATCGCATCGACGAGCCTGGGGTCGATGTCAACGCGGAGCGAGCGAGGAACCCGGGCGCAGGGCAGGGGCGTCGACGCCGAGGCGTTGGCCTGCGCGGCGCTGGAGCGCGACGGCTGGACGGTGCTCGCCCGCCGTCTGCGCACCGACGCGGGCGAGGTCGACGTCGTCGCCGAGCGCGACGGGCTGCTGGCGATCGTCGAGGTCAAGGCACGCCCGACCCTCGCCGAAGCCGCCGCCGCGCTCGCGCCCCGCCAACGCGCCCGCCTCCTCGCCGCCGCCGAGCAGCTGCTTGCCGAGCACCCGCACTGGGGCACGCGTGGCGTGCGCTTCGACGTGCTGGTGGTGGACGCGGGTGGCGCGGTGCGGCGGATTGCGGATGCGTTCCGGTTGGAATAGCGAGCTTGAGCGAGGTGTCGGCGGATGCCGTCCGTGGTGGCGGTCCAAAATGCTGGTCGCTATGAGCAGGACACACACGAACCACGTTTCATTGTTACATGCGACCTTGGATTCAGGCCGCACCGCGATCGTAGCTCGCCAAATGCCCGTCCAGGCTCCAAATTCTCACCCTGAGCCGAGGATGTCGGCTACATGCTGCTTCGTACTCCTTCACAATGCTCAGATCCCCCAGGCCGACGCCGCGCATTGCATGGTCAGGAAACTCATTCAACCAAGTTGGGAGGGCGCTAATCTCTATGCTCTGGGTTGGCGTCCAGGGAGCTGTGCCTTGGATCGCTTGCCTCACTTGACTTGCAAACTTAGTGGCATACTCCCGTCGCAGCCTGCCGTCGGAGAGCTGAGCGATATGGTTGCCTGTTTCGAGTATCGCCGCTAACGGCAATAACATATTAACGTTTTCAGCGCGGATAAATTGTTCTAAATCCTTAAGAACTTCGACCCGCCTCTGGTTAAAACCGGGCACGTTTAAGGCGTTGAGGAACACACTCGTATCGATGATCAACACCGTCTGCATCTATCAAAATGCCGAATTCCGGAGATTTTCCAACCACGCCTCTGCTCTCCTTTTCCTGGTTGCGGGACCCGGATGCTTCTTCACGAATCGGTCCATCAGGCCGGACGTCATGAGATGCCCCACCGAACCTTGCGCAATCAGTTGGGGGTAGTCTGGGACATCTTGAAGGCGAACAAGGCGACTAGTGCCATTATCTACGTCCCGGTAGCAGAAGACGACGTTGGGAACGGCATCATCTGGGAGAGCGTCAAGAAGGGCCGGATTGTGGCTGCTAATCAAGACGCTTAGGTTGCGACGTTTCGCAATCGCGGACATGCTATTGAGCAGCATCTCCGCTCGACTTGGATGAACACCATTATCAATTTCTTCGACTACTACAAGAGTCCCTTCGGGAGCAGACAATATCGCTGCGGCAATCGATAAGACACGAAGTGTCCCATCCGAAAGCAAGGTAGCGTCAATCTTCGACTGCTCTGAGCCAAATGTCTCTTGAAGTTGGAGCATAACCTCGCCACGCGGCGTAGCAATGAAATCTAGGTTGCTTACGTTCTGCTCAGGTAAACTACGGATAAGCTCAAGGACTTGAGCATCTCTGCCAGATTCCTGGCAAAGGTTGTAAAGTACGCCGGACAGATTGCTTCCGTTTCCAGTTATTCTTGATTCGGACTTAAAACTGTAGCCCCGCATCAAGGCTGGCTGTGGGTCGAGGAACAATGTCTCACTAAGTATCTTTTGAAAGAGTTCGCAAACAACCGGTATTTGTGTCTGCGCAGATTTATGGCCTGTCTCGAAGCGAGCTGCGCTTTGCATTTGTAAAAGAACTGCCATTTGGTCGGTGCAAGTAATTTGTGGCTTCTTTCCACCACGGGCGAAGTTGTTATATGCTACCCTTAGGTCATTGCCCGGCCCCTCGGCACCCCCGACGACCTCGTAGAGGGGAACCGTTGAGGCAGGGCCGGTGATGCTTTCGTGAACGATGTGCAACTCGTCATCCGGGGTTCGCTTCAGCGAAATGCTCAGGCTGTTCCACGACTCGTCGTCAAGCTTCGCCATTATAGTGAATTTGTCGGTCCCTCTGCGCGCGAGAGTAGCTGTGGTGCCGCGAACGGCGCCGTCCCCTTCGTACACGGCATACCGGATCGCGCTCAGTCGATTTCCTTGGACAATCCATGAGAGAAGGCGCAGCGCTTCAATTGCGTTACTCTTTCCAGAGGCATTAGCACCAATCAGGACTGTGAGGGGGCCGAGCTTCAGCGTCGCGTCTCTGTAACTTTTGAAGTCCTCGATCTGAACGCTCGTTAGCATGGTATTACCTCAACTGAGAGATGCTGGGCGGCGGCGGGCACGTCGGTGCTCCGAACCGTCCGCGCCCTTGGGTGCTAAACCGTCGGCTCCTCATTATAGCCGAGTGACCGAGCGCGGGTTGCGCGACCGAGACTCGGTATCGGCGATATAGGCGGGCACGCACATGTCTAACTCCAGCCGCAGATCGCTCGATTAGGCGGCCGCGCAACGACTTGTGCGGAGGACGGCCCGCCAGCGCGCGTACAAGTGCAGGGAGGCGGTCACGATGCCAGCTCATCGCGGCAACCTGCCCACTTGCAGCGGGTTCGCCAAGGCTGGTCGGACTCGGGTAAGCGGTGGTAACCATCCTGGATGTCCGTCATGCAAGCAGACTTGTTCGGAAACCCGCCCCGAGGCGACGAACAGCCCAGCGATGAGATGGCAATTATATACTTGACGTAGCGGCGGATTGCAAGCACCATCGGCGCAGAAAAGGAAGCCGATATGCCGACCGATCTTACCGCTCCGATGTTCCACGAGGATGACGCGGCCCGGAAACACCTAGAGGCCATCCGCTGGCCGAACGGTCCGGTATGTCCGCATTGCGGCGAGGTCGAGAACGTGCGCCGCATGGAGGGCAAGTCGCATCGCCCCGGCCTGATCCAATGCAACTCCTGCCGCGAGAACTTCACGGTGACGGTCGGCTCCGTCATGGAGCGCAGTCATATCCCGCTCGCCAAGTGGGTTCTCGGTTTTCATCTTATGGCCGCGAGCAAAAAGGGTATGTCGGCGCACCAGCTCGGCCGGATGCTAGGCATCACCTACAAGTCCGCGTGGTTCATGGCGCATCGCATCCGAGAGGCGATGAAGCCCGCCGATACCGGCCCGATCGGCGGCTTTAACAAAGTCGTTGAAGCCGACGAAACCTACATTGGCGGCAAGGCGAGGAACCGGAAGGGCAAGATACCGAACAAGGCTGCGGTCGTGTCGTTGGTTGAGCGTGACGGCAACGTGCGTAGCTTCCACGTTGCCAATGTGGACGCGACTAACCTGCGGCCAATCATCATCAAATACGTCGAAGCTAAGTCGTGGATTATGACGGACGAAAGTCCGATCTACCCGACGCTCACAAAGGGCTTTGCTGGCCACGGCACAGTCAACCACAGCGTCGAGGAATATGCCCGGATGGGCGGCTGGTATCACACGAACACGGCCGAGAATGCGTTCTCGATCCTGAAGCGCGGCATCTACGGCGTGTATCATCACGTCTCAGAAGCGCACCTTGGCCGCTATTTGGTCGAGTTCGATTTCCGCCGCAACCATCGCAGGATCGGCGACATAGAGCGCGCTCGCCTCGCCATGAAGGGCGCGGAAGGCAAAAGGCTGGAATACCGAGGGCGAGCTTACACAGAGACCCGAGCCTAAGCGGAAGGGCGCTTCTTTCCGGTGGAAGCGGAAACCTTCTTAGAATACGGTTTCTTTGTCGGCCTGGGTTGCGGCGGCGTGTTTAGAGCGCGCCGCAACGCATCGTCGCGACGAAGCGTTGCTCCGTCATCGGCGTAGACTCCAGATGGATCATCCGACTCGGCGGAAGAGGTCTTCCCTGGCATCAAAAAAGCTCCGAAAGGAGCTCCCATCTTACGACCAAATGTGGAGAACGATCCATAACTTAGACAGCTCTGGGGGCGCGGTAGCGGCCATTATGGGAGTGTCGTACTTGGATCATGCGCTAGAACTTCTCCTGAAAGCTAAGTTTATCGAGCTAGACAAAGACGACCAGCAACGAATGTTCGATCCGTCAAGCGGCGGCATAATAGGAAGTTTCGTTGCAAAAATACGCATTGCTTATGCCCTGGACCTACTAGGCCCAAAGACCTACCATGACCTTCTCCTGATATCGGAGATACGCAACGTATTCGCCCATTCTCTCCACCACGTGACGTTCGACAACCAGCTGATCAAAGAAGACTGTTACAAACTTCAGTCGGTATCTCTGGCGTTTGAAAGGAATAAACAGAGAAGTTCGGATACGGCCATTGGTAGGTTTTTAGAGACCGTCTACGTAGCGTACGTATTCATACGTGATAATTCATTTAAACTTGAACGTAATAGGGCAATAAAGGGCGACCCGACCCCCGAGGGAATAATAAAAGACTTATTCTAGTTTTCCCCGTATGTGCTTCATAGCAAGATACACGCGGACCGCTATCTCCCAATAGGGATCGCTTTCTAATGCCGATTCGCACAATGCTTGTATGCCAGCCTCGATCATCTCCTCCGTAACCTCAACCTCAGCGCCGGCCTGTCGCGGCTCTTCTGCCGGATCGCCATGCGCTACGTCAAGTATATAACTGCCGATGAGATCGTGGCCATCGTGCGGGGCGGCTGCACGCCACGCTGGCCTTGGTCAAATCGGCCAAGACGATGCCCTGGGCGGACCAGCTCGCGATCATCCGCGAGGACAATGCGTTCCGTTTCGGCAAGAACCTGCTGCCACCGGCGGAAGGGGCGGCGCTTTGGGCCGAATTCAACGTCGAGATGGATCGGCTCTACGCCCTGCTGAACGAGGGCACGGAACCAGATATCGGCGACTGACCGCGCACCCACCCTTTCGTCACCCCGTCCGCCCCGGCATTCTATGGCGGAATGCCAGCGCCTCGGCCACGTCTTGTCGTTGCACCTTGGGAGCACCGGCGAGGTCGGCGATGGTGCGGGCGACCCGCAAGGTTCGGGTGTAGCCGCGTGGCGAGAGGCGCAGCTTCTCCATCGCCCGCTCGATCAGGTCCTGCGCGTCGGCGGCGACGTCCATCTGGCCCGTGTCGGCCTCGGCATTGCTCGCCGGGCCGTCGTCGCCGTAGCGGGTGCGCTGCGTCCCGCGCGCCGCGCCGACCCGGGCGGCGACGGTCTCGCTCGCTTCGCCGGCCGGCGCGCGGGAAAGCTCGGCGGCACTCGCCGGCTGCACCTCCACCGTGAGATCGACCCGGTCGAGCAGCGGCCCGCTGATGCGGTTCTGGTAGTCCTCGCCGCAACGCGGAGCACGGCCGCACTCGCGCTCGGCATCGCCGAGAAAACCGCAGCGACACGGGTTCATCGCGGCGATGAGCTGGAACCGCGCGGGGTAGGTGACGTGCGCGGTCGCCCGCGAGACCGTGGTGCGACCGGTCTCCATCGGCTGGCGCAGCGCCTCCAGCGCCTGCTTGGGAAATTCCGGCAGCTCGTCGAGGAACAGCACGCCGCGATGCGCCAGCGACACCTCGCCCGGCTTGGCCCGCTGGCCGCCGCCGGTGAGCGCCGCCTGCGAGGCGCTGTGGTGCGGCTCGCGAAACGGCGGGCGCATCACCAGCCGGCCGCCATCGAGCATGCCGGCGACCGAGTGGATCATGCTCACCTCCAGCGCCTCGCGCGGGGTGAGGTCGGGCAACAGGCCGGGCAGGCGCGCCGCCAGCATCGATTTCCCCGCGCCGGGCGGGCCGACCAGCAGCAGGTTGTGGCCACCCGCGGCGGCGACCTCCAGCGCGCGGCGGGCGGTTTCCATCCCTTTCACCTCGGCGAGGTCGGGCACGGCGCCGGCTTCGGCGACGCCCGCCGGGTCCGGCGGGGTGAGCACCTGGCTGCCGCGAAAATGGTTGATCAAGGACAGCAGGTCACAGGGTGCCAGCACTTCGATGCGGCCGGCCCAAGCCGCCTCGCCGCCCTGCGCCGACGGGCAGATCAGCCCGAGATCGCGGCTCGACGCGCCGATCGCCGCCGGCAGCACGCCCGCCACCGGGTTGAGCGACCCGTCAAGCGACAGCTCGCCAAGCGCCGCGAACCCGCCGATCTCCTCGCGCGGCAACACCTCCATCGCCGCCAGCACCGCGAGCGCGATCGGCAGGTCGAAATGGCTGCCCTCCTTCAGCAGGTCCGCCGGTGCCAGGTTGATCAGCACCCGTTTTGGCGGCAGGGCGAGCCCCATCGCGGTCAGCGCCGCCCGCACCCGCTCGCGCGCCTCCGCCACCGCCTTGTCCGGCAGCCCGACGACGAGGAAGGCGGGCAATCCGGACGAGATCTGCACCTGCACCTCGACCGGCACCGCTTTGATGCCGGAGAAGGCGAAACACTGGATTCGAGAGATGGTCATCGTGACCTGCGCGGTTTCGCCGCACCCTACGATGGCGCAGATTACGATATCGTTCCTGCGCGGGTCGCGACCTAGGCCGAGGCGAACGCGCCGATGAAGCGTTCCAGCAGGGTTCGGAGCAGCGCGACGTTGTAGCCGCCCTCCTGCACGAGGGCGGTCGGCAGGCGGAGTTCGCCGATGGCCGCGCCGGCGCGGGTAAAACCGTCCTCGGTCACCGCGAGCGCGTTGAGCGGCTCGTCCTTCGAGGCGTCGAAGCCGAGGCTCACCACCAGCGCGTCGGCGCCGAACCGGCGGATCGCGCCGAGTCCGTGGGTCACCGCCGCCAGCCAGCCCGCATCGTCGGTGCCCAACGCCAGCGGCAGGTTGAGCGTGCAACCGGCGCCAACCCCCGCGCCGCGCTCGTCGGCCCGGCCGGTGAACCACGGGTAATAGTGGTCGGGGTCGCCGTGCACCGAGACGAACAGCACGTCGTCGCGGTCCCAGAAGATGCCCTGCGTGCCGTTGCCGTGATGGCTGTCGATGTCGAGGACCGCGACCCGCCGCGCGCCGGCCAACCGCAGCCGCTCCGCCGCGAGGGCCGCGTTGTTGACGTAGCAATGCCCGCCTGCCCGGGCGCGATAGGCGTGATGACCCGGCGGTCGGGCGAGCGCGTAGGCCGAGCGGCCGGCGACCGCTTCCTCGGCGGCGGCCAGCGCGCCGGAGGCCGCCGCGAGGATCGCCTCCCAGCTTCCCGCGCCGATCGGGCACGAGGCGTCGGCGGTATACCAGCCGGCCTGACCGGTGATGCCGGCGGGGCAGTGGGCGCCGTGCGCGTGCATCTCGGCCGAAGGATGGCTGGAGGCGACGATCTCCGGGCCGGCCCCGCCTTGCGCGACCCAGGCGGCGTGACCGTGCTCCAGGAACCCGAGATAGCCCGGGTCATGGACCGCGCCGAGCGCCGCCCGATCCGCCGTCGGCGGTCGGGTGATCTCCAGACCGAGTGTCTCGCAGGCGGACAACAGCGCCTCGGCGCGGGCGGGGACTTCGAAGTTGTCCCGCATCTGCCCGCGTTGCAGGAAGAAGCGTGGCGTGTGCGACAACTGCGCCGGGTTCCAGAAAGCCTTCATCGCACCTCGATCAGCCAATCGGTCGCGCGGCCGGCAGCGGTCCGGCCGAGCGCGCCGCAACCCGCCGGCCCCAACGCCGCGCCGGGCGTTCCACCCAGCGATAGCTCAGCAGCGACAGCGCCAGGACCACCCCGAGCAGGCCGGTGTCCCACAGGACGATACCCCTTGTATCCAGCATGAGCGGCTCCCGAACCCAGTTGGACAACTGCACCACGACCCAGTGGACCAGGTAGATCGAATACGAGATCTCGCCCAGGAAAACCGCCGGCCGGGTCGCGAGGGCGCGCGTGATCAAGCCCCGCTCCTGCGCGGCAAGCAGCACGATCGCCGCGATGGGAAACAGCGCCAGGAAAATCAGGCCGTCGACCAGCAGGCAAACCAGGAGCAAGCCGAGGACGCCGCGCTCGACCAGCTTCGGCCACGATCGCAGGCCATTCGCCCGGGCGCGGAACAGCAGGCAGCCGCAGGCGAACTCGCAGCCCATCCGAAGCATGCCGGGCACGCCCTGGACCTGCGGCTGGTCGACTCCCTTCAGCAGCAGGGCGGCGATGAAGGCGACCAGCGCGCCGCCGGCGAGCAGCAGCGGCACGAGCCGCGAGCGCCAGTGCTGGGTCGCCACCATGAAGGCGGGAAACAGCAGATAGGCCATCCATTCGGCGCTGAGCGACCAAGCCGGCGAGTTCCAGCATGTCGGCAGCCAATGCACCCAGTTCTGCACCAGCAGCAACGAGGCGACGAAGGAGCTGGCCCCGAACCGCTGCTCAGCCAGCGGATAGTCGGACGCGAAATCCGGCAGCGCGATTACCGCCAACGCCAGCACCAGCAGCATGAACAGGTGCAGCGGATAGATGCGCGCGATGCGGACACGTAGAAAGGCGAGGTATTGCCGAACGTCGTAGGGGTCCATGCGATCGGCATAGACGTGCGACAGGATGAACCCGCTGAGCACGAAGAACACGTCGACCCCAAGATCGCCGTGCCTGACGATCGGGATGGTGCTGCCGAGCTCGAGATGGAACAGCACGACCCAAACCGCCGCGACACCACGCAGCCCGGTCAGGGCCGGAATGAGGCGAGGTCTAGGCTTGGTCTCCGAGCCCATCGAGACAAGACCCCGCATTGCCGAAAAAACTGTAACCACGGTCGGCTAACCGTGCCTGCTGCTGCTGTAGGGCCCGGCGCCGCAGCACGCCAACCTTGTCCCACGAGATCACTAAGACTTCATAAAACGCGTCTCCGGCGAGGAGACGGCGCGGCCGTGTGTGCCAGATCCGGCGCCAAACGCTCAGATTTGCGCGCAACCTTGGTCGGCCCATTGCTGCAGTCGGCGGCTCGCCTCCTCCAGCTCGGCGAGCCGGCCTTGCACGGTGCCGAGACGGTCCTGCAACCCGGGGAAACCTGCTTGCAACACGCCGACGCCGCCCGGCAGTCGGTCGAGCCGGTCTCTCCAGGTGGCTACGGCCCGGCGGTGCTCACCCAACACGGCGTTGAGGCGGGCGAGGGAGGCGGCGGGGCTCGCCGCGTCCGCCATCGGCGCGGATCGCGATGGGGACGCGATGATTTCGGCGGTGATCTCGCGCACTGAAGGATATCCGGTTGGTTTACATACCCTTAATAAAGCACAAAAACAACCCTGAGGCGAGTTTTACTTAGTAGTTGAGACTCTGCCCCAGCAGGCGGAGTGTCATCACGGTGATCAGCATGGCGACCACCACGACGGTGAGCGCCCAGCGCAGCACCAGATAGCCGCGCGGCGCCATACCGAGGCTGTCCGTCCGCTGTTCCACCAGGGCAACCGCGAGAAAGCCGACGATCAGCAGCAACAGCCCGGACCAGGGTGCGAGGATGAAGGGCAGCAGCACCGCCAACCACCCGGCGAGCGCCGGCAGCACGCCGAGCAGCAGCCGTCCGCGCTCGGCCCGCGCGGAAATCGGCTCGGGGGCAAGCAGCGCCAAGCCCCAATGTATGCCGCCCAGGAAGGACAGGATCACCGCGCCGTAGGCCAGCAGGGCGATGTTCATCCGATCCGCCTGGGCCTGATCCGGGCTGAGCGCCATCAGCCCGCAGCCGATGAACGGGATCAACCCGAGGATGCCCAGCAGCACGGCGAGAAACGGTACGTGGCGTGTCATCAAGCGCCGGCGACTCCTCGATCGAGCAGCATGGCGCCAACCTACGGGATGAAGCCGCCGAAGCCGAGCCGGTTACGTCAGTCGCCCGCGCCGGTTCGCGCCGCGATGGCGGCGGACTGGCTTGGCAGGGCCATCGGCACGGTCGCGACCGGCACCGCCAGCGCGGCGCGGCGCGGCGCCGGCCACGCGGCCACCAGGGAGGTGCCGACCGCGGCGAGATAGGGCAGCGACTGGCTGAACAGCACGACGCACCACAGGGTCGATTCCCAGGTCGCTAGCCGGTGCGCCACGGCGACACCGATCAGCGCCGTCCAGGTGAGGCCGAGCAGCACCAACTCCTCGCTCGCCATCACCAGGCCCTGCACCAGCGCGGGCGCGTTGTTCATCTTGCGGGTGCGCAGGAACGGCGCGCTGCGGATCACCAGCCCTTTCCACACCGCCTTGCCGATGGTGTGGCTGAGGGCGAGGCCGGTGACCGCCGCGCCCAGCCGGTCGGCCATGCCGCAGGGCACCCGGTGGCGATACAGCAGCAGCAGTTGCGCCAGCTTGCAGACGAACAGGCCGATCGAGGGCAGCATGAACAGCACGATCGGGAATTCGAAACGCATCGGCGCGACGATCAGGCCGATCGACCACACCAGGCCCATCAGCAGGAAGGCCAGCCCCAACGCATCGCCCACCCAAGGCAGCCAGCCGGTTACGAAGTGCCAGCGCTGACCGCGCGTGAGCTCGCGGCAAAACGGCGACAGCAGCGCGTCGGCATGGGCGCGGCAGATCTGCGTCGCGCCATAGGCCCAGCGGAAGCGCTGCTTGCGCAACGCGGCGAAGTCGTCGGGCATCACGCCGCGGCCGAAGCTGCGGCTGGCGTAGAGCGCCTGCCAGCCCTGGCGGAACAGCCGCAGGCCGAGCTCGGCGTCCTCGGTGATGGTCCACTCCGACCAGCCGCCGCCCTGCTCCAGCGCGGTCCGCCGGACCAGGGTCATGGTGCCGTGCTGGATGATGGCGTTGCGTTCGTTGCGGGTCACCATGCCGAGGTGGAAGAACCCGGCGTACTCCCAGAACATCAGCCGCTTGAACAGCGAGCCCTGGTTGTCGCGGTAGTCCTGCGGCGACTGCACGAAGCCGACGCGCGGATCGGCGAAGCCCGGCACCATGCAACGCAGCCAGTCCGGCGCGACCACATAGTCGCTGTCGAGCACGCCGATGATCTCGGCATCCGGCGCGGTCTGTTGCCGGGCGAAGTTGAGCGCGCCCGCCTTGAAGCCGGGCCACTTGCCGAGATGGAAGAAGCGGAACCGCTCGCCAAGCCGGGCGCAATGCTCGGCCACCGGCTCCCACAGGGCGGGGTCGATCGTGTTGTTGTCGATCACCAGCACCTCGAAGTCCGGGTAGTCGAGCTCGGCCAGCGCGTCGAGCGTCTGGCGCACCATCTGCGGCGGCTCGTTGCAGATCGGCACGTGGATCGACACTTTCGGCAGAGGCGCGCCCGGCGGCGCCGGCATCGGCTCGTAGCGGCGGCGCCACACCCGACCCCACACCGTCTCGGCCAGCTCGAAGCTGTCGGCGAGCAGCAGCAGCAACAACATCGCCTGCCCGGCGGCAAGCAGGCCCCACACCAGGGCGGCGAACCCGCTGAGGTATTTGCCGCTCATCGCCAGCAGCACGCAGGCGAGCGTGGCGACGAAGCCTTGCGCCAGCAACGCCACCAGCAGCTTGCCCGGCAGGCGGATATCCGGCCGACGCGACAGCAGCAGCCCGGCGAGCAGGGTCGCCAGGGTGGCGCCGGCACCGGCCCAGGCCGGCCAGAACGGGGTTTCGACCACCGGCCCGGTCATCGCCCATTTGGCGTGCCGGTCGAGGTCCATGATGCCCCAGTAGCCGGCGGCGCGGCCTTCGAAACTGGTCTTCCACGGCTGGTCGAACGCCTCGATCACGAAGTAATCAAGGCCGCGCTGTCGGGCGACATTGAGGAAGCTGCGCAGAAAGAACGCCTGGTTGATCCGGCTGGCCCGCGCCGCGCCAATGTTCACACCGTTCGATGGCCAGCCGACCTCGCCGATGACGATGTGCTTGTCGGGAAAGGCCGCCTGCACCTGATTGTATTTCTTCAGGATGTAGTCGACCGACTGGTCGACCGGCAGGCCCTCCCAGTAGGGCAGGAGGTGGATGGTGATGTAGTCCACCGCGCGCGCCAGCTCGGGATGGGCGAGCCAGACATGCCACGGCTCGGCGGTCGAGACCGGGACGCGAACCGCGCGCCTGACCGCCGCGATGTCGGTGACGAGCTGGGCGGCGGTGACATCGCCACGCAGCACTGCCTCGTTGCCGACCAGCACCCGCTCGACGTTGCGGTGCGCGCGGGCGGTCGCGGCGAGGCGCTGCAACTCGGCGGCGTTGGCTTGCGGGTCGCGGCCGAGCCAGGCACCCAGGGTGATGCGGATCGGCAGGTCGGCGGCCAGTCGAGGGATATCGCCAAGCACCCCCTGCACGGTATAGGTGCGCACCCGCCGGCTCAGCACGGCGACCTGCGAAAGGTCGGCGCGGATCTGTTCGCGGCTCGGATAGCTGCCCTGCTCGGGGCTTTCGCCGCGCCGGAACGGCGAGAAGGCGAGGCCGGCGATCTCGCCGCGATAGTCCGGCGCCGGTGCCGGACGCTCGGCGGCCGTCCACAGGCCGAGGCACACCAAGGCGGCGATCAGCAACGCGAACACCGTCGTCGGGTGCAGGGCCGAGCGGCGGAGCGGCCGGGGCGGCAAGGCGTTCCTTGTCATGGGATTCTCGTCGAGCTCCGTGCGGGACGACCAGCGCCCGTTCCAGGGTAGAAAAGCACCCCAGTGCGGCGCGCCCCCGGCGTGAATATGGCAGAAGCGTGGTTGTGCCAAGAATCGGCACGGCTCTCGTTTCTTCGTCGCGCCTGTGTTCTCCCGTGCGCCCTGTCCGCGAGCGGAGCAGGCGGTATGCTCAGCCGGCAACGAAAGGTCGTTTGGTTCCGCATGGCAGCCAGTCTGGAAGTGATCGTTATCCTCCTGCTGATCGCACTGAATGGTGTATTCTCGATGAGCGAGCTCGCGCTCGTCTCGGTGCGACGTGCGCGCTTGGCGGTGCTGGAGCGCAAGGGCGTGCCGGGTGCCACCACCGCGATCGCGCTGTCCGGGGATCCGCAGCAGTTCCTGCCGACCGTTCAGGTGGGCATCACCCTGGTCAGCATCGTCTCGGGTGTGTTCGGCGGCGCCCGGCTGGCGGATCGGCTGGCCCACTGGCTGGCGCAGTTCGAGCCGCTGCGGGGCTTTGCCGAGTCGCTCGCCCTCGCGCTGGTCGTGGTGGTGATCACGTATCTGACCATGGTCGCCGGCGAATTGGTGCCGAAGCAGTTGGCGCTACGCCGGCCGGAGCTGATCGCCGCCGCGGTGGCCCGGCCGATCGTGTGGCTGGCGCAGGCGGCCGGCCCGGTGGTCTGGGTGCTCAACCGCTCATCCGCCCTGGTGCTTTGGCTGTTCGGATTGAGTCGCGCGCCGCGGCAGACCGTGACCGAGGAGGAGCTGAAGGCGTTGCTCGCCGAAGGCGCGCAGGCCGGCGTGCTTGAGATCGAGGAGCGGGACATGATCGAGCGCGTGCTGCGCCTGGCCGACAAGCCGGTGCGCGCGATCATGACGCCGCGCACCGAGCTTGCCTGGATCGATCGGACCGATCCGCCGCGCGAGATCGCCGCCACCTTGAAAGCGGCGCCGCATTCCCGTTTCGTCGTCAGCGAGGGCTCGGTCGACAATGTGGTCGGCGTGGTGCAGGCGAAGGATCTGCTCGACCGCGTCCTGGGCGGCGGCGAGCTTTCCGTCGCCGCCGCTCTGCGCCAGCCGATGGTGATGCCCGACACCGTCACGGCACTCGACGCGCTGGAGCGGCTGCGCGCCGATCCGCTCGGCATGGCGCTGGTGATGGACGAGTACGGCAGCTTCGAGGGGGTGGTGACGGCGGCCGACGTGCTGGAGGCGATCGTCGGCGACCCGTCGGGAACGGCGCCGGCGCAGTCGACCGGGACCGGCGGCAGCGAGACCCCGCTCAGCTTGGACGGATTGATGCCGGTCGACGAGCTGAAGGCGCGGCTGCAACTGCCCGACCTGCCTGCCGAGGGCAGCTACCACACGCTCGCCGGCTTGCTGCTTGCCTTGCTCCGCCGCGTGCCCCGCATCGGTGATCGCATCGTGTTCGGCGGCTGGCGCTTCGAGGTGGCCGAGATGGATGGCCGCCGCGTTGACCGGGTCCGCGTCAGCCAGGAGCCGGCGCCGGCCCCGGAGAGTTGAGCCTGGATCAACCCGTCTTCCCTGGACGGGGCAGCTTGGGCCGGAAGCTTCTGCGTTGTCGGCGCACCATCCGGAGCGGTGATGGATCGCGGCGGCTCGCGAGGGTCGGGCCTTAATCGCTCGTTCAGCCGGCGCGGTCACACTGCCTCGAACGAACCCGATCACGACGCGAGCAGGATTGTGACCACCGTGGATGCCTTGGTGACGCGGCCGCCCGGGCTGCGTTCGGTCGATCCGGACGAGCTGCGCCGCCTCCTCGCCGCGCACGAGGCTTTTGTCACCCGCCAGCCCGGTGGCCGACGCGGCAGCCTGAAATTCTGCGATCTGTCCGGCCATGACCTCAGTCGTCGCGAGCTGCGCGGCATGGATCTCTGCGGCGCCCGCCTGCGCGGCGCTGGTCCGCACCGACCTCTCCGAGGCCAACCTGTTCACCGCCGATCTGGTCGAGGCCGACTTGACCGAGGCGCGCCTGGTCGGGGCCGACCTGCGCGGGGTGCTGCTGTCGGATGCCCGGATGTCGCGCTGCGATCTCTCGCGGGCCGATCTGCGCCACGGCCTGCTGATGCTGGCCGGCACGTCAGGGCTGCACCCGACGCGCCCGCGCGCCGCCACCGAGCTGAACGCGGCGGATATCGCCGGCGCCAAGCTCGGCGGCGCGAAACTGTCGGGCGGCGTGCTCCGGGCCACCAACCTGCGCGAGGCGGATCTGCGCAACAGCGTGTTCTCCTACGCCGATCTGAGCAAGGCCGACCTCACCGGCTGCAACCTCGAAGGTGCGAATTTCACCGGAGCGCAACTCGTCGGCGCCAATCTCGAAGCCGCCGTGCTGAGTGGTGCGACGATGACGGGCGCCAATCTCGAGGGCGCCAACCTGCTCGGCGCGTTGCTCGACGCCGCCGATCTCGGCCGCGCCAGGACCGAGGGCGCGCTGCTGGTCCGCAAGCTCGACGCGCTCGGCATGGACGTGCGCCAGGCGTTGAAGCTGCACAAGGAGTGGGTCCATAGCCAAGGCAAGCGGGGCGTGCGCGCCGATCTGAGCCGGGTTGATCTCGCGCGCGCCGACCTGCGCGGCGTCGATCTCAGCGCGGCGTTGCTGGCCGGCTGCGTGCTGCGCGAGGCGGACCTCGCCGGCGCCTTCCTGCCGATGGCGGATCTCTCAGCGGTCGACGCGCGTGGCGCCAACCTGGCCGGCGCCGACCTGCGCGGCGCCAAGCTGGACCGCGCCACCCTCACCGGCGCGACGCTGACCAGGCTGCGCGCCGCCCCGATGCTGATCGGCCGGCAGCATCTGTGGCCGACCAGCCTGGTCCGCGCCCGGTTGCAGCACGCGCGGCTGGACCAGGCCGACCTGGCAGGCGCCGACCTGACCCGGGCGGACCTGCGCGAGGCCGACCTGAGTGACACCGTGCTACGCGGGGCGACCTTGACCGGGGCGGTCCTGTCGGCAACCCAGCTCGAGACGGCCGACCTGCGGGACGCCAAGCTCGACCACCGCTGAGTTGACCCGCCGCCGCATTGACCCAGAATGCCGCTTGAGATCCAGGGAGAGCGGCGACATGGCACGCAGCATCGCGGCCGGGCTTGGCCTGATGGAGTTTCCGTTCGACACCACGGCCGGGTTCTGGCGCTGGGTCGATCTGTGCGAGGCGGGTGGCGCGGATTCGATCTGGCAGACCGACCGCCTGGTCAGCAACACGCCGATCCTGGAATGCATGGCGGTGATGGCGGCGCTCGCCGGCCGCACGCGCCGGATCAAGTTCGGGGTCAACGTGATCTCGCTGGCGATGCGTGAGCCGGTGCTGCTCGCCAAGCAATGCGCCACCATCGACGTGCTCTCCGAGGGGCGGTTGCTGCCGGCGTTCGGCATCGGCAGCCCGCGCGGGCCGGAGTGGCGCGCGATGCACCTCGACACAACCACGCGCGGGCGCGTCACCGACGAGACCTTGGAGATCCTGCGCCGCCTGTGGACCGAGGAGCGCGTCGATTTCGAGGGCCGGCACTTCCGCCTCAGCGGCGCCTCGATCTCGCCGAAACCGGTGCAGCGCGAGCTGCCGATCTGGATCGGCGGCAGCTCGGAGGCGGCGATCCGTCGCACCGCGCTGTACGGCACCGGCTGGCAGGCCGGCTCGGAGACGCCCGAGGAGGTCGCCCCGGTGGTCGCGGCGATCCGCGCGGCCTCGGCCGAGGCGGGTCGCCCGCTCGACGAGGACCATTACGGCGCCGCCTTCTCGTTCCGCTTCGGCCGCCCCGACGATCCCGGGCTGCGTCCGGCGATGGAGTCCTACCGCAAGCGTACCGGGCGCGATCCGCTCGGCTATTTCGCGATCGGCAACGCCGACACCATCCTGCGTCGGATCGCTGAGTACGTGGATGCCGGCATCTCGAAGTTCATTCTGCGCCCCGCCGCCAGCGGCGACGAAGAGATGCTGGCGCAGACCCGCCTGCTGGTCGAGCAGGTCCTGCCACAGATCGCACTCCGCTGGCCGCGCCCGCGCAAGGCCGCCTGATTAAGTTGCTAAACCGGGACGATTAGGACGTGGCTTGGCGCGACGCGTTCATCCCGGTTCGAAAAGTCCGCCCGGCGGGCCGCGGACGACCCACGGCAGCTGGTCGACCCGCCGGGCGGCACGACGACGGCGGTAACGGCCGGTCGCTTGCGGCGCCTCGGCGGAACTTCGCGCGGGCGCACCGCCATCAGCGGGCGCGCCACCGTCGGCGGGCGCACCGGCGGGCGAGGCTGCGGCGCGCTTACGCGGCCTGAGCAGGAGGGGGTGTTCGGATAGCCTGATGCCCAGCATCTGACAGAGCGGGCGCAGCAGCCGGCCCATCTGCGGCGCGGCTTGCAGCAACGCCACCATCTCCGGATCGGACAGCAGATGGTTCAGCCGACTGCCATAGACCGCCGCCTCCGGCACCAGCCGAAGCAGCCAGGCAAAGCCGCGCGGCAGACGCTTGGCCGGACGATCCGCCGGATCATCCGACTTGCGCCGCTTGGCTTGCCGCTCCGCGCGCGAGTCCGCCGGCTGGTCGGACGCACCCGATGCGGACACCCGCGCGGCGGCCGGGAGCGCGCCCGCGCGGACCCGGGCGGCCAGCTTGGCGAACCGCACGCCGGTGCGCCGCAGCCGCACCCAGATCAGGTTGGCAACGGCCACCGCAACCCAGCCCCTGGCGCTGCGCTCGGCAGCGGCCTGGCACAACGCCTCAATGATGAGGGCGAAGCGCTCGATGGGGGGTGGGAGGGTGTATGTCACGACAGGAAACATAAGTCAGGCGCCACCGGTGTGGCAAGCAAAAAGTGTTAGTCTCTCTCACACCGGACGCCCTACTGGCTGACTTCCCCGGTCAGCGGGAGAGCCGTCGGATACCGCCGCTGGTCTGACATCCCGCCTAGGACCGCCTGCCCACCTGGCGATACACACCGGTGAAGGTCACATTGTAGCCGCCGCAGGCGTTGTTGTCGCTCACCACCAGGTACGGGCCGAGTCGCCACATGCGTATGCCGCAGCCGAACGAGTCGGCGCCGCCCCTGAGGTCGAGCGGCTGCGGGTTGCCGGCCTCGTCGAGGGTGAACGCGACGCTCGTGTCCCCCGGCCGCACCGTCCCGGCGATCGAACCCGTGTTCACCGCACCCCGCGCGACCCGTCGCGGATCATTGCCGCCGTAGCTCGCATGGCCGTCGATCGTCACCCGCTCGCCATCCGCCGGGCTGATCCGGATGGTCTGCTCGGGACCGCTGCGCCACAGGCCGGTCCAGGCTTCCGGCGGCGGAGCGGGCAGGAACCGCTCCTCCAGCGCCGCGCGGGGCAACCAGCCGAGCGTCGGCGTCGCCGTGGCGGAGGTGCTGATGAACGTCGCGCAGATGTAGTCCCCAGCCCCTGGGTCGGTCACCACCACGCTCTGGCCCGACACGACGAAGCTTCTGGTCTGGCAGGCGGTCGCCTCGCTCGGGCAGCCTTGCCGGTCCGACCCGTTCCGGACGAAATACACCTTCTGGCCCGGCGCGGCGATGACACTCCACAGCACGGGCGCGGTGGAGGAGGAGAAATCCTGGCCCCACACGCAATCCGCGCCGCCGTCCTGCGCGTGGGCCGCCACGACCGCGTGGGCCGCCACGACGAAGACCAGCGACAGCGCCGCCGCAAAGCCAGTGCCCAGCCGACGCACCATCATTCCCGCTGCCGCTGCGCCGCCAGTCGTTGCTCCTCGGGCGGGTCCTTCAACGTGATGAGCGCATCCGCGATGGTCACGCCGGAGCCGTCCTGGTGCACGATCACCGGATTGAACTCCATCTCCAGGATGCGGCCGCGATGGGCGATCGCGGCCTGCGAGATGCGCGCGATCAGCCGCGCGATCGGGCCGAGGTCGATCGGCTTGGCGCCGCGGAACCCTTCCAGCAGCCGCGCCGATTTCAGGCCACGCAACATCGCCAGGGCGTCACTGTCGCTGACCGGCGCCGGGCGGTGCGCGACGTCGCCGAACAGCTCGACGGTGGTGCCGCCAAAGCCCACCATCGTGATCGGCCCGAAGGTCGGATCGTCGATCACGCCGATGACGAGCTCGAAGCCTTTCGGCGCCATGCGCTGGACCAGCACGCCGTCGATCGCGGCGCGCGGCTTGTAGCGGCGGGCCGAGGCGACGATCGCCTCATAGGCGTCAGCCACCGTGGTGCCGTCGGCCAGGTTGAGCCGGACGCCGCCCGCCTCGGTCTTGTGCGGGATGTCGGGCGACTGGATTTTCAGCACCACCGGGAAACCGATCGCGGTTGCCGCCGCCACCGCGTCCGCCGCCGATCGCGCCAGCCGCTCGGGCGTGCTCGGCAGGTCGTAGCCGGCGAGCACCTGCTTGGCGCGGTGCTCGGTCAGCATACGCGGCAAGCTGGCGGGCAGGGTGGAGGAGGGGGCGGTGCTGGCGTGCTGGGCCGCGTCGCCACTGCGTCGCTGCCGCTCGGCGAAGGTGGCGATCTTGCCCAGCGCGGCACCCAGTGCGCGTAGGTCCGCATGCAGGAACAGCCCGCACAACGCGGTCTGCCGCCGGCCGAGCGCCGACGGCACCGTGTAGGTCCACACCGCGATCGGCTTGCGCGCGCGTTCCGTCAGCGGACGCAGGCGCTCGGCATTGAATGAGACGCGCGTCTCGCTGGCGAGCGAGGTCACCATCACGATGGCGTCGACCTCGTCCGATTGCGCGAGCAGCTCGACGGTGCGCATCTGCATCGGCCCGGTATTGGCGCCCTGCGCGGTGGTGTCGACCGGGTTTTGCGGCGAGCCGTAGGCGGGAATGTAGGCGCGGATCTCGCCCTGCAGGTTGGGCGAGAGCGTCGGCAGCAGCAGGCCGTTCGCGGTCAGGGTGTCGGCCATCCAGGCGCCGCCGCCGCCCGAGGCGGTGGTGACGGCGACCCGCCGCCCGCCCGGCAATGGCCCGGAAACGAGCAGGCCCGCGATGGCGATCGCCTCCTCGGGGTCGTCCGCCTCGATGATGCCGTAGCGCTCGAACACCGCGCGATACGCCGTGTGCGAGCCGCTCAACGAGGCGGTGTGCGACGCCGCGGCGCGTTGCCCGGCCTCGGAGCGGCCGACCTTGATGGCGATGATCGGCTTGCCACGCGCTTGCGCCTCGCGCGCGGCGGCGACGAAACGGTCAGGGTCGCGTACCGCCTCGATGAACATCATCACCAGGTCGGTGCGCGCGTCCTGCACCATGTATTCGAGAAAGTCCGCGACCGTGAGATCGGCTTCGTTGCCGGTCGAGATCACGTAGCTGTAGCCGAGCCCGACCGCCTTGCCGCGATTGAACAGCGAGAAGCCGATGCCGCCGCTCTGCGCCGCCACCGCGATCCGCTTCGATGAAACCAGTGCCGGCTGCTCGCCGGTGGCGCGCTCCACCGTCGGGCTGAACGTGGTGGAGGCGTGGCTGATCGCGTTGAAATAGCCTTCGCAGTTCGGCCCGGCGATGCGGATGCCGGTGCGTCTGGCGATCGCGGCGAGCTGTCGCTGCTGCTCGGCCGCTTGCTCGCCCTCCTCGGCGAAGCCCGAGCTGACGATCACCACGTTGCGCACCCCGTTGCGCGCGCACTCCTCGACGGCGGCGTTGACCGTGGCGGCCGGGATGGCGATCACCACCACGTCCAGCGCCTCGCCGACCGCCTCGATGCTGGCGAAGCAGCGCAGTCCGTCGATCTCCTGGTAGCTCGGATTGATCGGCACGATCCGGCCATCCCAGCCGGTGTTGCGCAGGTGGTGCAGCAGGATGCCCCGGATCCGCTTGGTGTCCGGCGAGGCGCCTAGGATGGCGATCGAGCGCGGCCAGAAGAAGCTCTCGAGCGGATGGGTGCTCACGCCGGTTCCCTATGAAATTGCGGGCTTTTCCGCCGCGCCCTTGCCTCAAGTGGCGGGGTGAACCCTAATGGGGAGGGGT
Organism: Acetobacteraceae bacterium; assembly: GCA_965218045.1. GTDB lineage: Bacteria > Pseudomonadota > Alphaproteobacteria > Acetobacterales > Acetobacteraceae > CAVRCA01. Next base: position 442,616 of record CBDCJX010000011.1, read on the forward strand.
GGCGTGTCAATCCCGCGCTGCCGCCGAAAACCGCGCATTGCAGGAGGACCTTATGATGGTTCAGCAACTTCGTGACGTGGCCGACCGGGCCTCGGGCGCGACCCAGGCGAGCCGGCAGAAGGTGATCGATTGCGACGTCCATCCGATGGTCGAGGGCGGGTTCGCCAGTGTCTATCCCTACATGCCGGACGCCTGGCGCGAGCGGTTCAAGCGCAAGCGCGCCGAGGTCACCACCAGCAACCTGCCGCTCAAATACATGCACCCGAATGGCGGCGTGATCCGTGCCGACGCGCGCTCGCCGGAAGGCAAGCTCGGCGGCTCCGACCCGCATTTTTTGGTCCAGGACCTGATCGAGCAGCACGGCATCGACACGGTGGTGCTGAACTGCACCCAGACCGGCGCGCTGGCGGCGACACTCGCCACCACCGACGAAAGCATCGTGCTGTGCCAGGCGTTCAACGATTTCTTCGCCGACAAGTGGCTCCCGGTCGACCCACGGCTGCGCTACGCGATGTGCGTGCCCACCCAGGACCCGCTCGCCGCGGCGGAGGAGATCCGCCGGTTCGGCGGCCACAAGCAGGTCGCCTGCGTGTTCCTGCCGCTGGTCAACGTGCTGATGGGCAATCGCTACTTCTGGCCGATCTACCAGGCGGCGGCGGAGTTCGACCTGCCGCTCATCATGCACGTCACCGGCACCGACAGCATCTATCAAGGGCCGCCGATGTCGGCCGGCGGCATCCCGGACAGCTACATCGAGCGCTACGTGACGTTGACCCAGGCGGGCGAGAGCAACGTCAACTCGCTGGTGTTCAGCGGCACTCTGGAAAAATTCCCCGGCCTCAAGTTCCTGTTCGTCGAGTACGGCTTCCTCTGGGCGCTGCCGTTGATGCTGCGCATGGACCGCACCTGGCGCCAGTTGCGCCACGAGGTGCCGTGGGTGCGCAAATCGCCGATCGACTATGTGCGCGAGCGCATCCGCTTCACCACCCAGCCGATCGACGAGCCGCGCGACCCCGAGGATCTGGCGCGTCTGATCCGCATGATCGGCGTCGATGCGATCTGTTTCTCGACGGATTACCCGCATTGGGACAACGACATGCCGAGCCAGACCCTGCGGATGCTGAGCGCGGCCGAGCGGCAGCAGGTGTTCCACGACAACGCCGCCGACCTGCTGCGGCTCGGCGGCTGATGCCGGGGCGAGCGGTCGAGATCGGCGCGGTCGAGGATTTTCCCGTCGGCGCGTTCCGCATCCTCGACATCGCCGGCCGTTCGGTGGGTGTGATCCGTCTGGCCGACGGCGAGATCCACGCCTTGCGCAACTATTGCCCGCACAAGGGCGCACCGATCTGTCGCGGCACGGTCGGCGGCACCTGGCCGCCCTCGGCGCCGGGCGAGCTCGCTTACGAGCGCGCGGGGGAGGTGGTGGTCTGCCCGTGGCATGGTTTCGAATACGACATCCGCACCGGCATCGAACTGTATCAAGCGGCGCCGACACGGGTGCGCAAGTTCCCGGTCGCGGTGGCGGATGGTCGGGTGTGCGTGACGATCTAATCGTGTGAAGCCTGCCGGGCCGCAAACGCCACGGCGCAAGTCACGGCATAAGCGACCCGTACGACGCAGGAGCCAAAGGCCGTCCACACATGACGGCCCCCCACAGGTCAGTGTCGCCGAGTTTTGCGTACTGATGGAGAAGCGGCGAATGACCATGCGGCCCGGCAATCCCGTCCGTCTGCTCCTGGCCAGCGGCTCCGGCACCCGACTGGCGTTGTTGGGCCATGCCGGCCTGGCGGTGGAGGCGATCCCGGCGCATGTGGACGAGGCCGCGATCAAGCAAGCGGCCCGCGCCGAGGGGGTCGATGCCGACGAGACGGCGCTGCTGCTCGCCGGACTGAAGGCCGAGCGGGTCGCCCGACGCGAGCCCGACGCCCTGGTGATCGGCGCCGATCAGATCCTGGTCTGCGAGGATCGCTGGTTCGACAAGCCGGAGAGCGTCGACGCCGCGAGGGAGCACTTGCGGGCGCTGCGCGGACGCACCCACGTCCTGGTCACGGCCGTGCTCTGCCAGCGCGGCGCGGTGCGGGTCTGGCATCATGTCGAAAAGCCGCGTCTGGTGATGCGCGAGGTCTCCGACGCGTTTCTCGACAACTACCTGGCGGCCGAGGGCGACGCGGTCACCGCCAGCGTCGGGGCCTACCGGCTGGAAGGGCTCGGCGCGCAGCTATTCGACGGGATCGACGGGGATTACTTCGCCGTCCTCGGCCTGCCGCTGCTGCCGCTGCTCGGCTTCCTGCGTCAGCACGGCGCCCTGGCGGCCTGACGCGATGCCCGAGGTCAGGCGCGACGCTTGCGCGGCTTGGGCTTCCGCTTCGGCTTGGCCGCCGCGAGGGCCACCGCGATCGCGCCGCGCGCCCAGTGGCGTAGCGCGTCCGGGTCGTCGAGCAGCTCCGAGGGACAGCTCCAATACGAGGTGATCGTGTGCGTGCCATGCTTGGTCGCGTACGAGAACGGCGCCTGGCCGGCGGCCCCGAACGCGGGCCGGTTGGCGTCACCGACCTTGAAGTGCAGCTCGTCGCGCGCGATCAGCGCGAACATGATGGCGCCGTGATACAGGCCGGTGCCGCCGAACATGCGCCGCGCCGACACCGGCCCGGGCGGGGCCAGTTGCTCCAGCAGATAGGTGGTGAACTCGTCTTGCCGCGCCGCCATCAGCCGCCGAACCAGGTTTCCTCGAACGCCAGCACGCCGGCTGACCCGTGGGTCACGGCGTGCGCGAGGCCGGGTGCCTGTGGCAACACGTGTTCGGCGTAGAACCGGGCGGTGCCGAGCTTCGCGGCGTAGAAGTCGCGATCCGCGTTGTCGCCGCTGACGAGCTTCTGGCGCGCGACGTGCGCGGCACGGCTCATCTGCCAACCGCCAGCGGTGATGCCGAACAGCTTGAGCAACGGCACCGCGGCAGCGGCGGTCGCGCGCGGGTCCGCCCGGTGATTGGCAACGACCCATTCGACGCAGCTTGCCAGCGCGTCGATCGCCGCGACGAAGCGCTCCCGCAAAGCAGCAACGTCCTCGCCTTCGAGCCGATCGGCGGTGGCGCGCATCGCCGCGATCGCGTCACGCGCTGCCTCGCCGCCGTCGCGCGCGATCTTGCGACCGACCAGATCGTTCGCCTGGATGCCGGTGGTACCCTCGTAGATCGGGGTGATCCGCGCATCCCGCAGATGTTGCGCCGCGCCGGTTTCCTCGACGAAGCCCATGCCGCCATGCACCTGCACGCCGAGCGAGGCGATCTCCACCGCGTTCTCCGTGGCGCACCCCTTCAGCACCGGGACCAGCAGCTCCGCCAAACCCTGTGCTCGCGCGCGTGTCGCCCGATCCTCCACCCGCGCGGCAATGTCGAGCTGTGCCGCGACGAAGTAGGCGAGGGCGCGCATCGCCTCGGTTCGCGCCCGCATGTCCAGCAGCATCCGCCGCACGTCGGGATGGCGGATGATCGGCACCCGCCCGCCGCCGCGCACACCGGTCTCGCTGCCCTGCACGCGTGTGGTGGCATAGTCGGCCGCCTGCTGTAGCGCGCGGTCGCCGATCGCGACGCCCTCCAGCCCGACGCTGAACCGCGCCAGGTTCATCATCACGAACATGTATTCGAGGCCGCGATTCGCCTCGCCGACCAGATAGCCGATCGCACCTTCGTCGTCGCCATAGGCCAGCACCGCCGTCGGGCTGGCGTGGATGCCGAGCTTGTGCTCGATCGAGACGCACCGCACGTCGTTGCGCGCGCCGAGGTTGCCGTCCGGTTCGACCAGGAATTTCGGCACCACGAACAGCGAGATTCCCCTGACCCCCTCCGGCGCGTCCGGCAACCGCGCCAGCACGAGGTGGATGATGTTCTCGGCGAGATCGTGCTCGCCGTAGGTGATGTAGATTTTCTGACCACGGATGCGGAAATGATCGCCCTCCGGCGTGGCTCGCGTGCGGACGGCCGAAAGGTCGGAGCCGGCCTGCGGCTCGGTGAGGTTCATCGTGCCGGTCCACACGCCCTCGACCATCTTCGGCAGGAACCGCGCTTGCAAAGCCGCGCTGCCGCACAATGCCAGCGCCTCGATCGCGCCGCGCGTCAGCAGCGGGCAGAGCGCGAACGCCATGTTCGAGGCGTGCCACATCTCGTCGACCGCAGTGGCAAGCACGGTGGGCAGTCCTTGCCCGCCAAACGCGGGCGCGGCGGCGAGCGCGTTCCAGCCGCCGGCGACGAACTGCTTGTAGGCGTCGCGAAAACCCTCCGGTGTTTGCACCGCGCCGTCGTGCCATTGCGCGCCCTCGGTGTCGCCCGACCGGTTCAGCGGCGCCAGCACATCGGCCGCGAACCGCGCGGCCTCGTCGAGGATCGCATCGGCGAGCTCCGGCGTGACCGCCTCATGACCTGGCAGCGCCATGATTTCGTCGAGCCCGATCACCTCGTGCAGCACGAAGCGCATGTCGCGCAGCGGCGCGGCGTAGGTCATCGCGATTGGCTCCTTCAGCCGGCTTGGGCGAGCGACTTGGCGGCTTCGCGCAGCGCGAATTTCTGGATCTTGCCCGTCGAGGTCTTGGGAATGTCCTGGAAGAAGAAGCTGCGTGGTACTTTGTAATGCGCCATGTGCTCGCGACAGAACGCGCGCAGCTCGTCGGCCGTCGCCTGTTTTCCGGGCTTGAGCTCAATGAACGCGCAGGGCGTCTCGCCCCATTTCTCGTTCGGCTGCGCCACCACCGCGACGCTCATCACCGCCGGATGCCGATACAGCGCCTCCTCAACCTCGATCGAGGAGATGTTCTCACCGCCGCTGATGATGATGTCCTTCGAGCGATCGCGAATTTTCACGTAGCCGTCCGGGTACACCACCGCGAGGTCGCCAGTATGGAACCAGCCGCCGGCGAACGCGGCCTCGGTCGCCGCCGGGTTCTTCAGGTATCCCTTCATCGCGATGTTGCCGCGAAACATGATCTCGCCCATCGTCTCGCCATCCCACGGCACCGGCTGCATGGTGTCGGGATCGAGCACCACCAGCGCCTCCTGCATCGGCACCCGCACGCCCTGACGGCTGTTGAGGTCCGCGCGCACCTCAAGCGGCAGCTCGGCCCACTCCTCGTGCTTGGCGCAGACCGAGGCGGGGCCGTACACCTCGGTCAGGCCGTAGACATGGGTAAGCTCGATCCCGGCGCGCTCCGCTCCCTCGAGCAACGCCGCCGGCGGCGCGGCACCCGCCACCTGGCCGGCGATGACGTGCTCGACGCCCAAGCGCATCGCCTCCGGCGCGTTGATCAACGTGGCGTAGACGATCGGTGCGCCGCACATATGCGTCACACCCTCGCGGCGGATGGCGTCCCAGCACGCCTCGGCTTCGACCCGGCGCAAACACACATTCACCCCGGCACGCTCGGCGATCGACCAGGGGAAGCACCAGCCGTTGCAGTGGAACATTGGCAAGGTCCAGAGATACACCGGATGCTGCTTCATGCCCCAGTTCACGATGTTCGACACCGCGTTCAGGTAGGCGCCGCGATGGTGATACACGACACCCTTCGGATCGCCGGTGGTGCCGGAGGTGTAGCTCAGCCCGATTGCGTCCCACTCGTCCGCCGGGTTCCGCCACGCGTATTCCGGGTCGCCTTCCTCGAGGAAATCCTCGTAGGTCTTCTCGCCGAGCAGCGCGCCGCCGGGGGCCGTCTGGTCGTCGATGTCGATCACCAGCGGCTTGCTATCGAGCAGCGACAACGCCTCGGCGGTGGTGGCGGAGAACTCGCGGTCGGTCAGCAGCACCCGCGCGCCGCCGTGGCGCAACATGAACGCGATGGTTCGCGCGTCGAGCCGCGAGTTGAGCGTGTTGAGCACCGCGCCGCACATCGGCACGCCGAAATGCGCCTCGTACATCGCCGGGATGTTGGGCGCGAGCACGGCAACAGTGTCGTTCTTGCCAACGCCATGCCGCGACAGCGCCGACGCCAGCCGGCGGCAACGCGCATATGTCTCCTTCCAGGTGGTGCGCCACTCGCCATGCACGACCGAGAGGCGATCCGGAAAGACATAGGCCGCGCGTTCCAGGAAGGTGAGCGGCGTCAACGGCGCGTAGTTCGCCTGGTTGCGATCGAGTCCGCTCAGATAGGCGGGATTGCCCGGCATACGGCCCTCCGCTGCTTTGCCTGTTACATAGCCACGCGTCGAGGTGGGCGAAAGAGCGTTGGAACTAGACGTCCATCTCCAGCAGCACCCAGATCGCCGCCTTCTGCCAGTGCAGCCCGGCATGCAGCGAGGCGTAGACGCCGCCCGGCAAGGCGTGCGGCGCGACGAACTTCAGCGCCAGCAGCCCCGGCACCGCGTATCGCGTCACCGACCCCGGCACCACACGGTTCAGCGCCGCGCGCGCCGCGTCCTCGGTCGCCCGCGAAGCCGGCTCCCGACCCGATGGAATACGCGAACGGCTTGACCATTGTTCCCTGTCCGGTGGCAGCGCACTGTGAAGCGACGTTCCGCCCGTCGCGGAGCAGGGTCAACCTCAGCGTTTTCTTCTCGTCAACGAAGTGGAGCCGCGTATGGCCGCCTACCTCATCGTTCAGGTCAAGATCGTCCGCGAGCAGGGCTGGCCCGATTATCGGGCGGCGGTCGGGCCGCTGGCGGAGCGGTTCGGCGGCCGCTATCTCGTGCGGGGCGCTGATGTCGAGGTGCTGGAGGGCGCGGCAAACGAGCGGCGCCTTGCGGTGTTCGAGTTCCCCTCGGTAGCGGCGATCCATAGTTTCTGGCAGTCGCCGGAATACGCCGAGGTCAAGAGGTTGCGCGAGGGCGCGGCGGAACTCGAAGTCTGGGCGGTGCCGGGCGTCTGAGACGCTGGGGTCAACCGCGTCAGGCACCCTCCAAGCCGAAATACGCCCGGTGCAGCGCGTCGTCCTTGTGCAGCGCCTCGACCGTCCCTTCGAAGCCGACGCGGCCGCCCTCCAGGGTGAAAACCCGGTCGGCCAGATCGAGGAATCCCACGTTCTGCTCGGCGATCAGCAGCGCCAGCCCGCTGGCGCGGAACCGGCCGAGTACCTCGATCACCTGGGCGACGAACAGCGGCGACAGACCGGCCGAGGGCTCGTCCATCACCAGCAAACGCGGGCTGCCGGCCAGCGCCTTGGCCACGCCGAGCATCTTGCGTTGCCCGCCGGACAACGCGCCGGCCAACCCCCGTTTGCGCGCGGCGAGGTCGGGGAACAACGCGTACAGCTCGTCCATCCGGCGACGCAACGCCGCGCGCTCGGCGAACTGGCCGCCGATGCGGATGTTCTCCTCGATCGAAAGACCAGCGAAGACGCCAATCTCCGACATGTAGGCGAGGCCGCGCCGCATCCGGTGATCGGTGCGCAACCGCGTGATGTCCTCGCCCGCCAACCGTACCTCGCCCTTCCAGGCCGCGAGCAGGCCGATCAGCACTTTCAGCAACGTGGTCTTGCCCGCGCCGTTGGTGCCGAGCAGCACCACGCTCTCACGCTCGTTCACCGACAGGCCAGCGCCCCACAGCACCTGGACCTTGCCGTAGCCTGCCTCGATGCCGGCCGCGCCGAGCAGTGGATCAGCCATGACCGCCGCCGAGATAGACGCGCACCACCGTGGGGTCCCGCGTCGCCTCGGCGAGCGTGCCGCCGAAAATCTCGCGGCCGGCATTCATCACCACCACACGGTCGGTCACCCGCTCGATGAACCCCATCAGATGCTCCACCACGAGCAGCGCCATGCCATCGCCGGCCAACGCGCGCAGCCGGTCGGCCATGCGCCCGAGCTCCGCCGGGTTGAGGCCGGCCGCCAGCTCGTCGACCAGCAGCAACCGCGGCCGGGTCGCCAACGCGCGGGCGAGGTCGAGCGTCTTCTGCTGCGCGCTGTTGAGGTCGGCGGCGGGGCGGGATGCGTGCTGGTCGAGTTCCAGCGACGCCAGCAGCCCGCCAAGGTCGACCGGTGCGCCGGGGTTGCCGTAGCGCGCGGCGATCGCGACGTTCTCCCACACGCTGAGCGACAGGAACGGTTTTGGCGACTGGAACGTCCGGTTGATGCCGGCGCGCGCCAGATGATGCGCCTTGCTGCCGTCGATCCGGCGACCGTGAAATTGCACCGTGCCGCCATCCGCCGGATAGAGGCCCGCGATGACGTTGATGCAGGTCGTCTTGCCCGACCCGTTCGGGCCGACCAATCCAAGCACCTCGCCGGCGCCAAGATGGAACGACACGCCATCGAGCGCACGAAATCCGCCGAAGCGCTTGACCAGCGCGCGCACGTCAAGCACCGGCCCGGCGTTGACCGGCTCAGGGGACACGAATGCCTCGGCGGGTCAGCAGCGAGACCAGTCCGTTGGGCAGGAACAGCACGAGCGCCATGATCAGCAGGCCGTAGATCAGCTGGAAGTATTGCGGCACGGTGATGCCGATCGTGTTGTAGACGCCGTACAGGATCACCACCCCGAGGATCGGGCCGAGCAGGGTCGTCGCACCGCCGAACAGCACGAACACGGTGGCGAAGATGCTGAACTGGATGCTGAACGCGGTATCCGGGTAGAACACCGAGATGTGCCAGGCGTAGACCCCGCCCACCAGGCCGGCCACCAGCGCCGAAAGCAGCCAGGCGATGGTCCGACCGCGTACAACCGACACGCCCGCCATCGCCGCGCTGACCGGGTCCTCGCGGATCGCCTGTAGCGCCAAGCCGAACGACGAGTTGCGCAGCCAGACGACGAGGCAAAGCGCGAAGGCGAGGATCGCGACACCCACCTGGTAGCTGAACATCGGCGCGAACACGCCGGCCAACGAGACGCCGTACGGACCCTTGGTCACGTCCTCCAATGCCGGGTTGGCGATCACCTCGTACACCGATTGCGCGGCGGCGAGGCTGGCGATGGCGAAATACGCCCCCGAAAGCCGCAGCAGCGGGATCAGGATAGCCGCCAGCACCAGCGCCGCGATCGCCGCCGCCGCCATCGCCGCCAACGGCGGCCAGTGCAGGTGCATGACGGCAAGCGCGAAGCCATACGCGCCGGCGCCGAAGAAGCCGACATAGCCGAACGGCAGATAGCCGGTGAACCCGTACAGCACGTTCAGCCCTTGCGAGAGGGCGAGGAAGGTGACGAAGTTGAACAGCAGCAGCTCGTTCGAGTAGCCGAACGGCAGCGCCGCCATCACTGCCGTCACCACCGCGGCGACAACGAGGTCGAGCGCGTGTCGATGCCCGCCGAGGTCGCTGGCGCGCCTACGCACGACGCACCTGTCGGCCGAGGATGCCTTCGGGTCGGACCAGCAGCACCAGGATCAGCAGCAGATTGGGCAGCAGGTTGGCCCACGAGCTGAGATAGGTCTGCATCAGCAGCAGCGACACGCCGTACACGATGCCGCCCAGCACCGTCCCCAGCGGGTTGCCGAGCGTGCCGACGACGATCACGGCGAAAGCGGCGATGTTGATGTCGCCGCCGATCGCCGGGGTGACGCTGCCCAGCATGAAGGGCGCGAACACGCCCGCCACGCCGGCCAGCGCGATGCCGATGCCGAAGGCGAGCGCCGAGACGCGATGCACGTCGATGCCTGTCGCCAGCGATTCATCGCGCGAGACCATCACCGCGCGAGTGAGCGTGCCAAGCCGGGTCTGATACAGATAGAGGTAGACCAGCAGCACCGCGACGGCGCTCACCGCCGCGCCGAACACCCACGCCGAAGGCAGCGACTGGCCGAGCAGGCGCATCGGCCCGCTGCCGAGCACGCGGCCGGGGATGGAACGCTCGGTGGTGCCGAAGAAGATCGTCGCGACCGCCTCGATCACCTGCGACATGCCGAAGAACAGGATGATCGAAAGCATTTCCGAATCACGCGAGACCAGCAGGCGCGGCACGACGGCGTAGTAGATCGGGATGCCGACCAGCACGAACACCACGAGCACCGCGACCGCCGCCACCAGCGGGTGCAGTCCGAACAGGTTGAACAGCCAGAACGCCGCGAACGCGCCGAGCATGAGGAAGTCGCCATGCGCCAGGTTGACGATGCGCATCACGCCGAACACCAGGTTGAGGCCGAGCCCCACCAAGGTGAAATACAACCCGAACACCAGCCCGGCGATGACGGCGTGGATCAGCATGGCGGGCACTCGCCACCCGCGCACCCCCCACCCCAGCCCTCCCCCACAAGGAGGGAGGGAGCAGAAAGTCCCCTAACCTCGGGGAGCGGGGCGGGGTTAGGAGGAGGGAAAAGGGAGGGGGTGGAACGCACGGTTACGGCTTGCCGATCACCGGCTTTCCGGTGGCGACGTCGGGCGGGTAGACGACGGTGATCTTCACGTCCTTGCCCTCAGCGGCGATCTGACCGAGCGGGGTGATCTCGCCGATCTGAGCGCCGTGCTCATCCAGCTCGAAGGTGCCGTCGAGCGTCTTCAGCTTGCCCGACAGGCTGAATATGGATTTGCGCAGGGCCGGCTGGTCCAGGCTTTCCGCATTGGCCAAGGTCTGCTGCAACACGAGCCCGGTGGTGTAGCCGGCGATGGCGTTGAAGCCGTACGCCACCCCGCTGCCGGCGGCGACCTTCTGGAACGCGGTGCGGAACTGCTCCTCGGTCATTCCGACCTCGGGCTTGTAGGCGATCTCGGCCGAGGTGACATAGGTGAACACGCCGTCGAGCCCCTTCGGCCCGACATTCTTCAGCAGCTCCTCGGTCTCTATCCCGGGATAGATCGCGAAGAGGAAGCGGAACTTGGTGCCGGAATCCTGCAGGTTGCGCAGGAAGGCGATGTCGTTGCCGACATAGCCGAGCTCCACCACCGCGTCCGGGTTGGCGGCGGCAATGTTGCTGATCAGTACCGTGTAGTTGGACGTGTTGGTCGGCACGCCCTGGTCATAGACGATCTCCACCGGCGAGCCCTTGAGGAAGCCACGTACCGCGTTGGCCTGGGTGCCGGTGAAGTCGTTCGTCGAATACAGCAGCGCGACCCGCTTCAAACCGGACTTGACGCCTTCCCCCTTGAGGAAGTCGGCGATGTATTTCGGCCAGATGGTCGAGACCGGGTCGGCGAGCAACGCGATATACGGGTTGTCCTTGAAGAACGCCGCGCCGGTGCCGGTCGGGTCGAACAGGAACTGCTTGTGCTCGCGCGCGAGCGGCACCGCGACGGAGGTGAGCACCGAGCCGGAATCGGCCACCAGCATGTCCACCTTGTCCTGGGTGATGAGCTGATTGTACAGCGTGGCCGCCGTCGCGGTTGAACTCTGGTCGTCGTAGGAGATCAGCTTCAGCGGTATCTTCTTGCCGAACGCTTTGACGAAAGCGCCACCATCGGCGTTGGCCTGGTCGACCCAGAATTTCAGGCCGAGATAGACCGGCATCGAAATGCTCGCGTACGGCCCCGAGCCGGCGTGCAGGTGGCCGATCTTGATCTCCGAGGGGGCGGTTTGCGCACGGGCCGAAACCGTGGGCGCGAGCGGCAGCCAGATCAGCAAGCCGAGCAAGGCTCTACGCAGCATGAACGTCTCCGTGGTTTATGGCCCCTGGTTTCTGGCACCGGGGCACGAGCGGCTGTTAGCTTGCGCAACCAAGGTCCGTCAAATGCACCAGGCGGCAATCGCTTGGAGAGGAGCACCTGCCATGCCGGGCAAGACACATGCGATCGTGGTGGGAATCGGCGGCTGGGTGTTCCCGCCTTGGCGTTCGACCTTCTATCCGCCTGGTATGCGCGCGGCCGAGTGGCTGCCCTATGCCAGCCGCAAGCTGACCTCCATCGAGGTCAATGCCACATTCTATCGGACGCAGAGTGCGGCCACGTTCGCCGCCTGGCGCGACGCGACGCCGGAAAAGTTCATTTTCGCCGTGAAGGGGCCGCGCGCCGCGACGCAGACCCGTGATGCGGAGCGGATCGCCGCCGCCGTCGAGCGCTTTCTCGCCTCGGGTGTCACCGCGCTCGGGCCGAAGCTTGGGCCGTTATTGTGGCAACTCCCGGCCAACCGCCGCTTCGACAGCGACGAGCTCGCCGCGTTCCTCGACCTGCTGCCGGCGGCGCGCGACGGCTGCACCTTGCGCCACGCGCTGGAGGCGCAGCACCCGAGTTTCGCGTCGGCGGAATGCGCGGAGTTGCTGCGGGCGCACAACGTTGCGCATGTGCTGGTCGACGACGGCGCCGGGGTCCATGCGGCGCCCACCGCTGACTTTGCCTATCTGCGGCTGAAGGGCACCGTGTCCGAGGAGCCGACCGGCTATAGCGCGGCCGCACTCGATTCCTGGAGCGGACGCACCGGCGATTGGGCGCGCTTGCGCGACTGCTACGTCTACGTCATCGCCGGTGCCAAGGAACGCAACCCGGCCGCCGCCGCCGCCTTGATCGAGCGATTGTCCTGATCAGGGCCGAATCACGTCGGCCTTGGAGGGACCGCCGTGGGCGGCGGTGTGCGCGACGGCTTCGTTCGCATCGTCCGAGGCGAACTCCGTCATCTCCCAATGGCCCAGATCCAGCAGCCCGGACCGGACCAGCGCGGCCAAACGGGTGTTGGCTTCGGGTGGATACATCCACTGGCCGATAATGCTGATGCAGTTGCGCATGATCCACGGGTAGGGCAGCGCGAGATCGTCGCCGCCCAGCATCCCGACGCCGCCCATCAGCACCACCCTGCCGAACTGTCGCACCGTCATCGCGGCGGCCCGCACCGCGTTTGTCCCGACGGATAAGCTGAGCGGTAGCAGTTTGAATTCTCCGATGGCAGGCATCTATGCCATTGCACCTCCCTAACCGGCTTGCGCTGGCGAGAGTTCTCAATATGTTCTACAGTAGTCCTATACCAGAAGTCTCATTAAATCAGTAGGTTGTGAGGATATAGTCACTGCATGTGCTAGGTTTAGGTTGACTTGATGGACAATTGGACTCGTCGCGCTAGTGTCCATTTTGGATCGGAAGTTCGGATGACGACCTTCAGATCCGGGACACTAGCCGGCGGCAGACCAATTCCGCCGGGACTCCTATAACAATATGTTGCAACGCTTGCTAACCGTGTGATACAAGCTCGCCCATGTCCCCAGCCCCCTCCACCCCAACCGGCTTGATGTGCCGCTTCGGCCTGCTCGTCGAGCGGCTGAGGTGGACGCTCGCCGATTGGGTCGACCGGAACCCCCGGAACCGCGACGTGCTGGGGCCGCTCGCCTTGCTGCTGTGGAAGTACTTGCAGCGCACGACGCGCAAACTCGCCGCGCTGCATGCGCAATTCGCCGCCGGGACGCTTGCGCCGCGCAAGGACCGGGCGCCGCGCCGGGCAGCCGAGCCGGCCGAGTCGACACCACCGCGAGCGGTCGAAGCTGCCGGGCGGCCCGGTGCTGGCGCGGTTCGGCGCCGGGTATCTCGGCGCCTGGCTGCTGGCGCTGGTCGATGATGCGGAGATGCAGGCGCTGCTCGCGGCGTCGCCGCAAGCGGGTCGGCTGCTGCGCCCGCTGTGGCGGCGACTGACCAACGATCCGCTGCCCGCGCCGCTGCGGCTGCCGCCGAAACCGCCGCGTTCGGAGCAACCGCTCGCTCCGGCGGCGCTCGCCGCAGCGCCGGGCGAGGTAACGCCCGACACCCCGCCCCACGCCCCATCCCACGCCTCACCCGGACAACGACCGGTTAATAAGTCGGGCAAGCCGCCGCTTTCCCTGCCCTGGTCGCTTTTTCCGACCTGATCTGGCGACAAGGCCTTCGAGCGTCGAAAATGTTACGATACCGGAATTGTAACGATACAATACCGCTTACGCGACACCAAGGCCGTCAAGCGGCGGCTCACGATGACAGCTTGGTGTCACTTGTCCCGGTATGACTTCGACGGTGGCTGGCAGGTCCGGTTCGGCCGCGTCAGTTGATCTGCCGTGACGTGGGCGGCCGTCCTGGCCCGGAAGCCGGGGTTCGGCCTGGATCGAGCGTGCGGCGGGGCAGGGGCGGCAGGCCGTCGCCGTTGCCGACACGCAACCGCTGGCGGCTGGCCGCCGGCTCGTCGGCCGCGAGCACGCTACGCAGCAGGGCGGCGATGAAGGACCGTCCCCAGGCCAGCGGCGAGGTGTGCTCGATCGCGCGCCACAGGGATTGCCAGCGCTCCTCGCGCTCGGCGAGGCTCATGCGCAACGCGGTATCCAGTGCATCGGCCATCGCGTCGGTGTCATGCGGGTTGACCATCAGCGCGGCGTCGAGCTGTCGCGCAGCACCCGCGAAGGGAGAGAGCACCAGCACGCCGGGGTTCTGCGGATCCTGCGCGGCAACGAATTCCTTGGCGACCAGGTTCATCCCGTCGCGCAGCGGCGTCACCAACCCGACCCGCGCCTCGCGCATGTAGCCGGCCATGGTCCGCCGGGCGCCGGCACGGGCGATGATCCGCAAGGGATTCCAATCCGGATCGCCGAACTCGCTGTTGATGCTCCCCGCCTCGCGATCGAGCGCGGTGCGCAGCGCACGATACGGCGTGACCTCCTTGCGCGAGATCGCCGCGATCTGCAACATCGTCACTTGGCGGCGCCAGTCCGGACGGGTCTCGAGCAGGCGGCGGAAGCCGGTCAGACGCTGCAAGATGCCTTTTGTCGGGTCGAGTCGATCGACACCGAGGATGAGGCGCTGACCATTCAGGCTGCGCCGCAGCCGCTCCGTCGCTTGCGAGCGCCAGGCTTCGGCGGCCATCGCGGCGAATTCGCGCGGTTCGATCTCGACCGGGAAGACCCCCAGCCGGATGCGTCGACCGGCCAGACGGAGCCAGCCATCCGAGTAGTCCAGCGCGCCGGCCAGGTTCTGCGCGGCCACGGCGAAATTCTCGACATCGCGATCGGTCTGGAAGCCGATCAGATCGGCGGCGAGCAAGTCCTTGATGAGGGCGGCCGCGTCAGGGACGTTGGCCAGCAGATCGGTGCCCGGGAAGGGAATGTGCAGGAAGAAGCCGATCGGGCTGCGCACATGTCGCGCCCGCAATTGCGCCGGCAGCGCCATGAGGTGGTAATCGTGTACCCAGATCAGATCGTCCGGCCGCAGCAAGGGCAGCAGCGCATCGGCGATCCGCCCGTTCACCTCCCGATAGGATTGCGCGTCGCGTCGGTCGAACGCCATCAGTTCGGGAAGCGTATGGAGCAGCGGCCAGAGCAAGCCATTGGAGAAGTTGTTGTAGTAGCGGTCGTGCTCCTCCTGGGTCAGGTCGATGGTCGCGAACGCGACCTTGTCGACCTGCGTGACCGTCGCGCCCTTGGTCTCGGCATCGGGTGAAATCTCCCCGCTCCAGCCGAACCACACGCCGCCTCGCCGCGCCATCAGGCCGTCAAGCGCCACAGCCAGCCCACCGGCTTGGTTGCCCTGCGCCCCAGGCGAGGGCACACGATTGGAAACGACGACGAGCCGGTTCATGTTACCTCCAACACGGCAATCGGGAGCTTGGTCAACAGATCCCCCACGGAGACCCGCCCCGTCACTGCATCGTGACCGGGCCCATCAAAAATGTCGATCATCCGTCTCCCATTGAGGATACGCGGCAGAATTATGGCAGTTCCGTGCCAACGCTCGGGGGATACAAGCAGGTGCTCGGCGACCCCGTCGAGCTTCGCCGCCAACCGGGTCACGATTGCGACCATAGCTCGCCCTTCATGGACACGAGCAAACGCAAGTGCGTGATCCGACAAGTGTCCTTCGATGCGCAGCGGCAGATAGGTGCCGTTGGCAAACAAACTGGGCGCGCGGCGCCGATAGGCCAGGCTTCGGGCGATGAGGGCCTGCTTCACTTTGCCATCCCGCCAATCGGCCAGCAGCTCGACCGGTGACGTGTTGGCCAACGCGGCCTCGCGCGCGGCGTAATCGACCGGACGCCGGTTGTCGGGGTCCACCAGGGAAAAATCCCAGAACTCGCAGCCCTGATACAGATCGGGCACGCCGGGGCTGGTCAGCCGCAGCAAAGTCTGCGCCAGCGAAGCCACCGCGCCGGGTGCGGCGATCCGCCCGGCGAACTCGGCGATCTCCTGGGCAACATGCGTCGGTCGGGTCGGGTCAAGCACCTGGCCGAGGAAATCCTGGCACGCGGTCTCGTAGTCGGCGTTGGGCGCGGCCCATTCGGAGTGCCGCTTCGCCTCGCGCAGCGATTTTTCCTGCCAGCCCGCCACTCGCTCGCGGAACGCCTGCATCCCCTCAGCGTCGTCGGGCGCGAGGGCGAGCGGCCAGGCGGCGACCAGGGTTTCGTACAGCATGATCTCGTCGGCGGCATCGGGCGCGGTGCCACCATCGATCTCGCGGCGGAACGGCGCGTTGAGCCGCATCCAGCGCGCCAAGGCGGCCTCCCACTCGTCGGGTAGCTCGCTCAGCACCGCCAGGCGCACCCGGGTATCCTCGCCGCGCTTGTGATCGTGGGTGGCGGTGGCGAGCAGCGCCCTGGGGAAGCGGCGCCGTCGCTCGGTGTTGGCGGCGTGGAACGCGGCGGGCGACAACGCGAACTGCGACGGTTCCGAGCCGACCTCGTTGCGCGAGAGCAGCCTGCCATAGCGATAGAATGCGGTATCCTCGACCGATTTCGCCGCGGTCGGGGCCGAGAGCTGCTGGAAGCGGACCATGGCGCGCAGGTGCTCGTTGCGTCGGATGCCGGCGCTCTTGCTCCGCACGCCCGACCCGCTCAGCCAATCGCCGACCCGTTCGAGCAGCGGCAGGTCGGCGGCACGCATGGTGCGACGCGCCCCGGCCATCGCCCAGGCCAGCACTTTTGAATCCACTTCCGAGATGCCGCCCATGCCCGCGTAGATGCGGTAGACCGGGAAGTGGACCAGCAGCTCCTCGAGCGCGCGGCGAACCGCGGTCAACGTGTAATCGCGTGTCGCCAGATTGCGTCGGGCGACGCGATGCAGGGCGGCGGCCGTGTTGTAGAGCTCGCTGAACAGGCTCTCGCGCAGGATCTGCCGTCGCGCCGGGCGCGCTTCGTCGAGGAAGCCTTCCGCCCGACCGGTCAGCGTGGTCCACAGCCGGGTCAACGACTCCTCGCCGGCCGGATCGTGCAACACGGCCGCGGCGTCGTTCATGAAGTCGTAGCCGGTGGTGCCGTCGGTCAGCCAGTCGGTGGGCATCCGCTCGTGCGGCGCGAGGATCTTCTCCACCCAGATGATGCCGGGGCCCGGCGGCAGGTTCTTCGGGCGGGACGCACCCGCCGTGTCCAGCCGCCGCCGCAGCTTGCGGCAATAGGCGCGCGGATCGGCGAGGCCGTCGACATGGTCGATCCGCAGCCCGTCGATCAGGCCCTCGGCATAGAGCCGCAGCACGAAGTCGTGGGTGTCATCGAACACCTGCGGCAGTTCGACACGAACCCCCGCCAAGCCATTGATATCGAAGAACCGCCGCCAGTTGATCTCGTCCGCAGCAGCGCGCCACCAGGCCAGCCGGTAGTTCTGCCGTTCGAGCAGCCGATGCAGCCGCTCGCGACCGGCCGCTTCGTCCGGCGCGTAGGCACGCAGCAGCGCCTCGATCGCCTCGGGGTGTTGCGCCGCGTGCTGACGCAATGCCGCGCGTGCCTCGGCGGCTCGTCGGCGCATGGCGTCGCGCCCGCCCGAACCGGGACCGACCGCGCTGAAGCGCTGGGCGAGGGCCGCGAGACCGGCCTCCTGCAACACGCCGGCATATTGGCGCGGGTCGATCGGGAAGCGGTGCGCGTCATAGGCCGAGACGAACAGCCGGCCATCCTCGGGATCGAATTTCAGCCGCAAATCCCCGGCGGCGAGCACCTCGCCGTAGCCGGCACCGAGGAATGGGGCGAGCAGCTTGCCGCGCAGCCAGGCGTCCGGCGGCTCCCAGTCGATGTCGAAATACTCGGCATAGGGGCTGCTGCGGCCCCATTCGAGCACGTCGAGCCACCATTGGTTGTCGGCGCCGCCGACACCCATGTGGTTCGGCACGATGTCGAGGATCAGCCCCATGCCGTGCCGGCGCAGCGCCTCGACCAGACGCAGCAACGCCGGCTCGCCGCCGAGTTCGGGGTCGATCGCGTGGTGGTCGACGATGTCGTAGCCATGCGTCGAGCCAGGCCGGGACTTGAGCAGCGGCGAGGCGTAGATGTGGCTGATGCCGAGCCGGTCGAAATAGGGGATCAGCCCGACCGCCGCGTCGATCGGGAAGCCCTTGTGGAACTGTAGGCGGGCAGTGGCCCGGACACTGGTCATCGTCGTCCTTCACCAAGGCTCGCCAGCCGCGCGCGGCAGGCCGCGTCATCCAGCACGCGGTCGGCCGATGCGGCGAGCCGTCGCCGCCAGTTCGGGTGCTCGTCGAGTGTTCCGGGCAGATTGGGCTGCTCCGACAAGCCGAGCGCGTCCTCGACCGGCAGCAGCACCAGCTCGCAAGC
This sequence comes from Acetobacteraceae bacterium, assembly GCA_965218045.1. Taxonomy (GTDB): domain Bacteria; phylum Pseudomonadota; class Alphaproteobacteria; order Acetobacterales; family Acetobacteraceae; genus CAVRCA01. Next base: position 460,933 of record CBDCJX010000011.1, read on the forward strand.
GGCGGCGCCGACATGGCGGACGGCGGCATCGACCGCGCCAGCGGGCTGGTCGGCCGGCGGCGGCTCGCCCTCGGCGGCACCGCTCTCCTGGAAGGCTCGCCAGATCCGGCCCCGGTCCTGCTCGCGGCTCGCCCGCTCCTCCGCCTCGTCACGCATCAGCTCGAGCCCGGCGCGCCAGTTCAGGTCGGTGCCGCGCCACCACCCGGCGACGGTCGGCAGGTCGTGCGTGCTGGTCATCGCGATCGCGCCACACGTCCAGCTCGAAGGCGGGTTGAACCGCGCTTCGTCGCGCTCGAACCAGAGTACTCGCATGCCCATGACACCGGCATCCCGCAGCCGGTCGGAAAACCCCTCGGGAACGGTGCCAAGATCCTCGCCCAGAATGACCGCCTGGTGCCGCACCGATTCGAGGGCCACCAGCCGCAGCATGTCCTGCTCGGGAAAGCGCAGATAGGCCCCTTCGCCCGCCACCGCGCCATCGGGCACCACCCAGAGCCGGTTCAGTCCCATCGCATGGTCGATGCGCAGACCGCCAGCGTGGCGCAGCGCCGCCCGGATCATCTCCAGATACGCGGCATAGCCGTGCTGTCGCAGACCGTGCGACGAGAACGCGACCAAGCCCCAATTCTGCCCGCCCGGGCTCAGCAGGTCGGGCGGCGCGCCCACCGAAAGGCCGATCAGCATCTCGTCCTGGCGGCTCCAGGCGTGGCTGCCGCCGGCATCGGTGCCGACGGCAAGGTCGGAGATGAGGCCGATCGGCATGCCTGCCTCGCGCGCGGCATGCTGGGCGTCGGCGAGGCTTTGCTCGGCTTGATACTGCAACCAGGCGTGAAACCCGACCTCCGCCGCATGGTCGTGAGCGTAACGCTCGACCTCGCGATTGCGCGGGTCGCGAAACGCGTCGGGCCAATTGTGCCAGTGCCAGCGGCCGGGGTCCTCACCGAACAGCCAGGCGTGCAGCGCCTCGAAGCGGGCGTGGCTTTCCAGCACCTCGCCGCGTTCGCGCCGATACGCCTCGAACGCCGTGCGATCGCGCTGCTGGTCGTAGACCTCGCGCAGCCGGGCGAGCCGGTACCGCGCGGCGTCCGGCCAGTCGACCAGATCGAGCCCTTCGAGACGGGCACGCTCCTCGTCGGTGCCGTCCGGCAACGGCGTGTGCAGCACGTTGAGCATCACCCGGCTCGACGGCGCGTATGGGCTGAACCGGTCGACATCGGCGGAGAACTGCGCGTGCACCGGGCTGATCGCGACCGCACTGGCGCCCTGCCGTGCCGCCGCGCGGACGAAATCCGCCAGCGCCGCAAAGTCGCCGATCCCGCCATCGCCGGTGCGACGCAACGCGTAGAGCTGCGCCGCCAACCCCCAGGCGCGCTCGCGGCCGACCACCTCGCGGATGCCGACGCCGCGACCCGGCGAGACGGCCAGGGTGACCTCGGTGTCGCCGAGCTCCAGCCGGTGATAGCCGAGCTCGGTGACCGCGGGGAGGACGATGGTTCCGTCCGCGCCTGCGTCGAGCCGACCCTCGGCGGTCGTGCCATCCTCGCGCGTGAGGCGATAGCGCTGGGCATTGCCGCGCAAACGCGTCGGCTGACCGGCCAGCGCGGTGACCAACGGCGGCAGCGAGGTGCCGGAGTTCTGCTCCGCCACAAGGCGGCGGCTGTCCTCGATCTCGGCGTCGCTGCCGGCCGCCAGCTCCAACGCCATCAGCACCGCGCGCAAGGTGTCGGGTGCCACGTCGTGCATCTTGCCGAACGCGTCACGCCAACGCGGCGCGACCCCGGCCTCCTCGGCAAGCGCGATCAGCTCCTGGTCGCTCACTGCGGCGCGGCCGCGAGATAGGCGACGGTGCTACGCGCCGGCAGCGCACCGTCGGGCACGACACGGGTCATGTTCTCCGCCGTGCCGTACAGCATCTCGCCGGCGAGCGGCCCGACCGGCACCGGTGCGTCACCGAGATTGATCGCGATGGTCAGCAGCGCGCCGTTGCCGAGACGCCAGCGCGCCACCACCGCGGCCGGGCCGATCGGCTCGGCGCCCTCGCTGCGGCATCCGGGGATGCCCGGCACCACGAAGCGATGGCGCAACGCCAGGATGTCCCGGTAGAACGCCAATATGTCCGCGCCAGGCGGCTGCTCCGCCTCCGCGCGGTCGGGCACCGAGGCGGCGAACGTCTCCCGCGCATTCGGGTCCGGGATGGTCTCGCGGCGCGCCGGATCGGTGAACGCGGCGAAATGCTGGAACTCGCGACGTCGCCCCTCGCGCACCAGCTCGGCCAACTCGGGATTGTGGTCGGTGAAGAACAGGAACGGGGTCTTCGTGCTCCATTCCTCGCCCATGAACAGCATCGGGATGAACGGGCTCAGCAGCAGCAAGGTGGTCGCGGCGCGCAACGCCTCGGGGTCGGCGAGCGCGGTCAGCCGATCGCCAAAGGCGCGGTTGCCGATCTGGTCGTGGTTCTGCAGGCAGATCACGAAGGCGGTGGTCGGCAGGTGCGCGCTCGGCTCGCCGCGCTTCTCCCCGCCATGCGGCGAAACCTCGCCCTGGTAGGCAAACCCCTCGGCCATGCAGCGCGCCAGCAACCGCGCCGCATCCTTGAAGTCCTCGTAATAGCCCTCGTGCTCGCCGGTCAGCATGACATGCAGGCAGTGATGCACATCGTCGGTCCATTGCGCGTCGAACTTGCCGGCGCCGAGATGCGATGCCTTGTTGCCCTCATGTTCGAGGATCAGGTGGACGTGGCGGCCCGGCTCGACCGTGCGGCGGATCGTCGCCGCCATCGTGTCGAGGAAATCCGGCTCGGAGATCGCGTGCACGGCATCGAAGCGCAGGCCGTCGAAGCGATACTCCATCAGCCAGTAGAGCGCGTTCTGCATGAAGTAGTCGCGCACCTCCGGCCGGCGAAAGTCGATCGCCGCACCCCACGGCGTGCTGATATCGTCACGAAAGAAATCTTTCGCATAGGCGTGCAAATACGCGCCGTCCGGACCGAAATGGTTGTACACCACGTCCAGCAGCACCATGAGCTGCAGCTCGTGCGCGGCATCGATCAGCGCCTTGAGCTGGTCCGGGCTGCCATACGCCGCGTCCGGCGCGTAGGGCAGCACGCCGTCATAGCCCCAGTTGTGCTTGCCCGGAAAGTCGGCGATCGGCATCAGCTCGATCGCGGTGACGCCAAGCTCGCGCAGCCGCGGCAGCTGCTCGCGTATGCCGTCGAACCCGCCCATCGCGCCGGGGTGCAACTCGTAGACCACCGCCTCGTGCCAGGGTCGTCCGAGCCAGGCATCGTTGCGCCACGCATAGGCCGACGGATCCACCACCACGCTGGGGTCGTGCACGTCGCCGGATTGCAGACGCGAGGCGGGATCAGGTACTGTGAGACCGTCCGGCATCCGGAACCGATAGCGCGCGCCAGCGCCGCATGTCGCGTCCGCTCGCTTCCAGCCGCCCGCCTCGCCTTGCATCGCGATCGGGTCCTGTCCGTCGATCTCCAGCGACAAACCTTCCGCCGAGGGCGCCCACAGCCGGAACCGAGTGGTCCCTCCACTCTCCAGTTCGGCGCCGAACTGGAGTTCGTGCTTGAAGTGCCTGGTCATGTCCGGAATCCCCGACGGTCAGGGTGCAATCAGCACCAGCGTCGACAAGGGTGGCAGGCTCAGCAGGAGGGACGCGGGCTGTCCGTGTTGGGCGGCACCGTCGCCGTTGACTCCGCCGGAATTGCCCATGTTGGACCCGCCGTACACGGCGGCGTCGGTGTTGACGATCTCCCGCCACAGACCGCCGCGCGGCACGCCGATACGATAGTTCGGGCGGGGGACCGGCGTGAAGTTGCAGACCACCAGCGCGGGCGGGTCGTCCTCGGCACCGAAACGCAGCCAGGCGAACACGCTCTGATCCCGATCCTCGACGACGACCCAGCGAAAACCATCCGGCTCGCAGTCCCGCGCGTGCAGCGCCCCGATCTCGCGATAGGTGCGATTGAGATCACGCAGGAGCTTCTGCATGCCGGCATGGCGCGGATCGTCGAGCAGGAACCAGTCGAGGCCCGCATCGTGGTTCCATTCGCGGTCCTGCGCGAACTCGCCGCCCATGAACACCAGCTTCTTGCCAGGCATCGTCCACATGTAGCCGAAATAGGCGCGCAGATTGGCGAAACGCTGCCACTCATCGCCTTTCATCTTCCGGATCAGCGAGCCCTTGCCGTAGACCACCTCGTCGTGTGACAGCGGCAGCACGAATTTTTCCGAGAACGCGTACATCAGGCCGAACGTCAGCGAATCGTGGTGCCAGCGGCGATACACCGCCTCCTCTTCCATGTAGTGGAGCGTGTCGTGCATCCACCCCATGTTCCACTTGTAATTGAAACCAAGGCCGCCCTCATCGGCCGGTCGCGTGACACCCGGCCACGCCGTGCTCTCCTCGGCGATCAGCACCGCGCCCGGACAACGCTCGGCGATCACCCGGCTCAGCTCCTGCAGGAACGCGACGGCTTCGAGGTTCTCGCGTCCGCCGTACTGGTTGGGGATCCACTCGCCGGCCTTGCGGCTGTAGTCGCGATACAGCATCGAGGCGACCGCATCCACGCGCAGACCGTCGGCGTGGTAGTGCTCGAGCCAGTGCAACGCGCTGCCGATCAGGAAGCCGCGCACCTCATTGCGACCGTGGTTGTAGATGAAAGTATTCCACTCCGGGTGGAACCCCTCCCTCGGGTCGGCGTGCTCGTAGAGCGGCGTGCCGTCGAAACGCGCCAGACCGTAGGCGTCGGAGGGGAAATGCGCCGGCACCCAGTCGAGGATCACGCCCACACCGGCGCGATGGCAGCGATCGACGAAGCGCGCGAACGCCTCGGGTGGCCCGAGCCGCGCAACCGGCGCGAACTGACCGAGCGGCTGATAGCCCCATGAGCCGCCGAACGGATGCTCCATGATCGGCAGCAGCTCGACATGGGTGAAACCCATGCGCGCCACGTACGGCACCAGCCGTTCGGAGAGCATGTCCCAGCCCGACCGATCATTGGAGCCGCCCGGCAGCCAGGACGACGCGTGCACCTCGTAGATCGCCATCGGCGCGCGCGGGCCTTGTGCCGCGTCGCGCGCGCGCATCCACTCGTCGTCGTTCCAGCGAAACGGCTCGGTGTCGGCGATCACCGAAGCGGTCGCCGGCGGCACTTCGGCGGCCCAGGCGACCGGATCGGCCTTCAGCGGCAGCACGCCGCCATCCGGGCCGACCAGCTCGTATTTGTAGATGGCGCCGGGCGAGAGGCGGGGGACGAACAGTTCCCAGACCCCGCCACCAACGCGCAGCCGCATCGGATGGCGCCTTCCATCCCAGGCGTTGAAATCGCCCACCACGGAGACGCGGCGCGCGTTCGGCGCCCAGACCGCGAAACGGACGCCGCGCACCCCGTCCACCACCATCGGATGCGCGCCCAGGCAGCGGCCGAGATCGTGGTGGCGGCCTTCACCGAGCAGATGCAGGTCGATGTCGCCAAGCAGCAGCGGGAACGAGTAAGGGTCCTCGGTCTCGCGGGTCGCCTCACCGGTGTCGATGCGCAGCGCGTAAGGCGCGCCGCCGCTGCGCACGACACCGTGAAACAGACCGGCCGGGTGGATGCGCGTCAGCGTCCCCAACGCCTCTCCCGTGCTGCGATCGATGACGTCGACGTCGTGCGCATCGGGCTGGAACGTTCGGATCGCGACACCGTCCGCGACCGGATGCGGCCCGAGCACGGCGAACGGATCGCCGTGGCGCGCATGCACCACGGCTTCGATCGTCGCCGGATCGGGAGCGGACTGGCTGAACCCCTGGCTCATGCCGGCGCCTGTTCGTCGACCTGGGCCGGGATGTCGCCGACGATCCGGTGCAGACCCTGCAACGGGATGCCAAGCCAGCTCGGTCGGTTCATCGCCTCGTAGCGGACCTCGTAGGCGGCCTTCTCGATGAGGAACAATTCCAGCAAATCGCGCTCCGCCTCCGCTGAAATCCAGGGGCGTGGCGCCTGCTCGAGCACGCCACGATACGCATCGAGGAACGCGGTACCCGCGTCTTCGCGAAACCGCTCGAGCAAGGCCGCGCGGCGCTCGAAGGTTTGCGCCGAGGTCGCCGTCCGTCCCGGCGCCGCGGCGGCGGCGGCGTAGTCGAACGATCGCAGCAACCCCGCTACGTCGCGCATCGGCGATCCCTTCATGCGTCGTTGCTCCATCGGTCGCGCCGGCTCGCCCTCGAAGTCGATGATGAAGGCATCGCCCTGCACCACGAGGACCTGACCGAGATGGAAATCCCCGTGCACGCGCGTCCGCGTCACCCCGGCGCCGCGCGCGGCGAGATGATGCACCCGTTGCTTGATCTCCTGCTCCCGCTCGAGCACCGCATTGGCAAGCACGCCGGTCTGCTCATCCGGCCACTCGCGCATCCCGCGCAACAACGCGAACGCGCCGTCGATCTGCTCGATCACCCCGTCGACCCAGGATTCGAGGATGGCTTCGTCGACCGGCTCCGGCGTGAAATCGGGGTCGTCGGTCGGCCGCGAAAGCACCTCGTGCAGCTCGGCGAGCCGACGCCCGACCGCGCTGGCGAAGGTTGCATAGGCGGCGAACGCCTCCGCGCCGGTGTTCTCCTCCTGGTTGGTGACCGCCAGTTCCTCCGCCTCGCGATGGAGGAAGTCGAGGGTCCAGGTCCAGCCATCGCCCTGGTTGCGAACGAAACCTTGCACCAGGCCGAACGTGTTCGGCGTGCCGTCGCCGTCGACGCGGACCAGCTCGCCGAATAACGGCGCACTGTTGGCGTAACCCTGCTCGGTAAGGTAGCGGGTCATCTCGCCCTCGGGATGCACCCCGGCGAGCACGCGGCGGACGATTTTCAGGACCAACGCATCGCCGATTACCAGCGAGCTGTTCGACTGCTCGGCCGAGAGGCGCCTGATCTCGGCATCCGGCGCCAGCTCCAACCCTTCCATGCGCGAGGTCGCAACGAACCTGATCTCGCCGGCCTCGATCGGCAACCGTAGTTGCCGCCGCAATCCGGCGACGATGCCGCGCGCCAGTGAATCGAGCGCGAAGGCGTCGGTGAGATAGCCGACCTCGCGACCGCGACGCAGGCGAGACAGCGCGAGCTGCTGCACCAGCGCGCCCGGCTCATCCTCGCGCGCCGCGCCGAGTGGCAGCGCATACCGCTCGGTGCGCTCGCCGACGCCGACCTCGACCTCGGTGAGCAGCACCGCGTCACCGGCTTCGGGCAGACGCACGGCGTAGGCGATCCGCACGTCGTGCAGCTTCTCGCCCTTTGCTGCGAACCAACGGCGCTTGGGCAAGTAGGCCGGCAGGATCTCGCGCTCCAGCACCGGGATGCTCGGCTGCGTCAGCAGCTCTTCCAAATTGCGTCGAACGACCAAGGTGGCGTACTCCGGCATGGGTTCGGGGGCTGGAACGTGCCAGGCCGGCAATTGTGCCTCGGCCGCGAGCAGAAACCAGAAGAAGCCGTAAGGCGGCAAGGTCAGCAGGTAGGTTAGCTGGCCGACCGGCGGAAACACCGAGCCGCCGACGATGTCGACCGGCACGCGACCACCGAATTGCGAGAGGTCGAGTTCGACCGCTTGCGCCGAACGCGACAGGTTGCTCACGCACAGGATCGTCTCGTCGCTGCCATCCTCGTTCGGCAGCTCGCGCAAAAAGGCAAGAACCTTGCGGTTGCCGGGGTAGAGGAAGCGCAGCGCGCCGCGGCCGAACGTGTGGTGGCGCTGACGCACCGCGAGCATCCGCCGCGTCCAGTTCAGCAGCGAATGCTGGTCGCGCGCCTGCGCCTCGACATTCACCGCCTCGTAGCCGTACATCGCATCCATGATCGGCGGCAGTACCAGCCCGGCGGGATCGGCGCGGGAGAAGCCGCCGTTGCGATCGGGCGACCACTGCATCGGGGTACGCACCCCGTCGCGGTCGCCGAGATGGATGTTGTCACCCATCCCGAGCTCGTCGCCGTAATAGATCACCGGCGTGCCGGGCATCGACAGCAGCAGCCCATTCATCAGCTCGATGCGGCGGCGGTCGCGCTGCAACAGCGGCGACAGCCGGCGTCGGATGCCGAGGTTGAGCCGGGCGCGCCGGTCGGTGGCGTAGGTCTCCCATAGATAGTCGCGCTCGCTGTCGGTCACCATCTCGAGCGTCAGCTCGTCATGGTTGCGCAGGAAGATCGCCCACTGGCAGTTGGCCGGAATCTCCGGCGTCTGTCGCATGATGTCGGTGATCGGAAACCGATCCTCGCGCGCGATCGCCATGTACATGCGCGGCATCAGCGGGAAGTGGAACGACATGTGGCACTCGTCGCCTGCGCCGAAATACTGCTGCGCGTCCTCCGGCCACTGGTTCGCCTCGCACAGCAGCATGCGACCCGGGGCGTGCGCGTCGAGCTCGGCGCGGATGCGCCGCAGGACCGCATGGGTCTCCGCCAGATTCTCGTTGTTGGTCCCCTCGCGCTCGACCAGGTAGGGCACCGCGTCCAGGCGCAATCCGTCCACCCCGAGATCGAGCCAGAAGCGCATCACCGAGAGCACTTCCTGCAACACGCGCGGATTGTCGAAGTTGAGGTCCGGCTGGTGCGAGTAGAAGCGATGCCAGTAGTACGCCTTCGCCTTGTCGTCCCATGTCCAGTTCGACTTCTCGGTGTCGATGAAGATGACCCGGGTGCCGGTGTATTTGTCGTCGGTATCCGACCAGACGTAGAAATCCCGCGCGTGCGAGCCGGCCTTTGCCTCGCGCGCCCGCTGGAACCAGGGATGCTGGTCGGAGGTATGGTTCACCACCAGCTCGGTGATCACCTTCAGGCCGCGCGCATGCGCCTCATGGATGAAACGTCGCACGTCGGCCAGTGTGCCGTATTCCGGATGCACCCCACGGTAATCAGCGATGTCGTAGCCATCGTCGCGGCGCGGGGAAGGGTAGAATGGCAGCAGCCAGACCGCCGTCACCCCGAGCTCGGCGATGTAGTCGAGCTTCTGCAGCAATCCCTTGAAATCACCCACGCCGTCGTTGTTCGCGTCGAAGAACGACTTGACGTGAAGCTGATAGATCACCGCGTCCTTGTACCAGAGCGGGTCTGCGATCGGCGGTAGCTTGGGTGCCTTGGCCGCCTTATGCATCTTGTGCATCGCGTGCGTCATCCGACGGGCCGGACGCGCCAAATCGCGTAGGGCATCGTGGGCTCGAGCCGCAGCCTGCGCCATCCCCCGGTCCACACGGTCCGTGTCCCTTGCAACAAATCCTCCACATCCAAAATTCCTTGATCGGGGAGCCCCCAATCCCCCAGCGGCACTTCGAGATCGGCCTCTTGCGGATTGCGCGGATCGAGGCTCACCGCGATCAGCAACACGTTCAAGCGATCCGGTGTCGCCTTGCTGTAATACAGGATCGCGTCGTTCGTTGCGGTATGGAACGCCACGTTCAAATGCGTCTGCAACGCCGGGTTGGTTTGCCGCAGCCGGTTTAGGCGGGTGATCTCCGGTACGATGTTGCCCGGACGATCCCAGTCCCAGGCACGAATCTGATACTTCTCCGAGTCGGCGTATTCCTCGCGGCCGGGCAGGGCGGTCGCTTCGGTGAGCTCGAAACCGCTATACACACCCCACAGGCCCGACAGGGTCGCCGCCAGCGCCGCCCGGATCAGAAAGCCGGGACGCCCTGAATTCTGCAGGAACGGCGGATTGATGTCCGGCGTGTTGACGAAGAAATGCGGGCGGAAGAAATCGCGCGGCGCCGTCGTCGTGAGTTCGGTGAGGTACTCGGTGAGCTCGCGCTTGGTGTTGCGCCACGTGAAGTAGGTGTAGGACTGCGAGAAGCCGATCTTGGCCAGCCGATACATCACCTTCGGACGGGTGAACGCTTCGGCGAGGAAGATGGTATCCGGATAACGCGCGCGCACTTCGCCGATCAGCCACTCCCAGAACGGGAACGGCTTGGTGTGCGGGTTGTCGACGCGGAACAGGCGCACGCCCTCGCTCGCCCAGAACAGCACGACATCGCACAACGCGACCCACAGATCGGGGATCGCCGCCGGGGCATAGAAGTCGACGTTGACGATGTCCTCGTATTTCTTCGGCGGGTTCTCCGCGTAACGCAACGAGCCATCGGGACGCCAGGCGAACCAGTCCTTGTGTTGGCGCAGCCAGGGATGATCGGGCGAGCACTGGATGGCGAAATCGAGCGCCAGCTCCATCCCCTCCCGATCGGCGGCTTCGCGCAACCGTCGAAAATCCTCCAAAGTGCCGAGTTCGGGATGCACGGCATCATGACCGCCCTCGGTACTGCCGATGGCATAGGGGCTGCCGGGATCGTCGGGCGCCGGGGTCAGCGTGTTGTTGCGGCCCTTGCGATTGACCCGTCCGATCGGATGGATCGGCGGGAAGTACAGCACGTCGAAGCCCATGTCGCGGATGCGCGGCAGGTGACGGATGACGTCATCGAACGTGCCGTGCCGGCTTGGATCGTCGCTCATCGAGCGCGGGAAGATCTCGTACCAGCTCGCGAAGCGCGCGGCGGTGCGCTCCGCCTGGACCTGCAACGGCGGATCGCGTCGCACCTCGAACGGACGCGAGTCAGCTTGCTCCATCAACCCGGCGAGCTCGGGTGAGAGCAGGATCGCCTTCTGCTCCTCCTCTGCCATGCCCGCCAGCCGTTGCGCGAGCGCGGTGAGCGCGTCGGAGCCGGTCGCGGCGGTCGCCGTCTCGGTCACCAGGGCGATGCCCTCGCGCACCTCGAGCCGGGTGTTCACACCTGCCGCGTGCTTCTTGGCCAGCTCGTCGCGAAAGCTGCCGAACGCATCCCGCCACGCGATCACGGTGTACTCGTACGTGCCGATCTCGGACAGCCCGAAGCGCGCCTGCCACCGATCATTGCCGAGCGGATGCATGCGCACCAGCCGCCAGTCCGGCACCTCCCGCATCCGCCACAGCAAGGCCACGCCGATGACATCGTGCCCGTCGGCGATGATGTCCGCCTCGACGGTGACGGTCTCGCCGACGATCCGCTTGGCGGGAAAGCCGCCATCATCGACACTCGGCGTGATCGCCTCGATGCCGATGCGCGGCGCCCGCCCGGCGTTGGTCGCGGTCTGCGCCAAGGGCGGGCGCTCGGTCGGCCTGGTCGGCGTCTGCCGGCCACGATATACCACCACCTCGCCGGGTTCGAGCGTTGCCGAGGCACCTGGCTCGAGCGGCGGCCGGGTGCAGGGCGGCACCGGCTCGAACTCCGCGAATGCGCCGCCGGCGGCCTGCACCAGGCTCGACCCGGCGACCACCTGGCGATGCGCGGGATCGACGTTCGCCAGGATCAGCGCGGAGCGATCGCCCTTGTGCGGATGGCGCGTCGTGCCACGCAGCAGCGCGACACAAGCCGCGCCGGCGCCGGCCAGCATCACCGGCGTGCCGGGAGCGCCCAGCACCGGCTCGGCTTCACGCGTCCGGTTGGCCGTGGCGATCGTCTCGGCGAGGTCGAACGGCGCGGCCTCGCGATAGCGGGCGAAATCCTTTGGCGTATCGCCGGAGGGCTGCATCGGATGGGTGGCGGCGAATTCGAAGCCCATCGGCGCCATCCAGCCAGAGGCCAGGGTCGCCGCGAAGCAGAGATTGCGTTGGTAGGCGGCGCGCACTGTCGCGGGATCATGACAGGAGCCGATCAGGCGCGGTCCGAACGGTGCTTCCGGCATCGCGATGACCGGTGCGATGCGACACAGCGCGTCGAGTTCGGTCCAGAACCACTCCGAGCGGAAGTCCCACCACGGCAGCGAGGAGAACACGTAGTCGAACCCCGCCCCCTCCAGCCGGGCGAGGTCCACTCCAGGCGTCCAGGCGAAGAACCGCGCGTCGGGGTCCTGTCGCCGCGTGCCGTCGATCGCCTGACGCAGCACCGCCGTCGCCAACGCGGCGGGCGAGACGATCCGATAGCCGGCGAAGCCGCAACGCGACCAGTCGACCAGCCGCTCGGTCCACCAGGCGGCCAGACGCGGAGCGTCGTCGCGGATACGCGCGGCCTCGAAATTGCCGCCGGCGCCGCGCGGATCCAACGCCGCGCCTTCGTCGAGCCCGTGGAACAGGTCCGGGTTGGCGGTCGCGAGCACCGATTCCGCGGCAACCTGATCGAGCACCACGTCCAGTAACGGCGCCAATCCATGTGATCGGGCGCTCGCCGCCATCTTGGCGAGCACGGCGCGCGGGCTGTCGCCGGTGCCGAGGTGACTATTCAGGCGGTCGTAATCGGCCGGCAGAAACATGTCTCCGCTCGCGCCGGTGGCGAAGGGCGGCGCGATCAGCACATGATCGAATCCGAGCCGGGCGATGCGCTCGAAATGCGCGGACCAGCCGGCGATCGGTCCCGCCAACAATGGGCTCAGATAGTAGATGCGCGGCGCCGCACACGTGCGCGGGGCGTCGTCCTGCGGTGCCGACATGTCCTCGGTGCTCGTCAGAGTGTCACGTTCCAATGTTCGCCCCACGCGCGTGTGAATGACGCCGCGCAACAGCGCGCGGCGAATAAATGGGTTGCGCCGGACCGCGGCGAGCGCTGCCGGTTGGAGACGGGCACCGGGTCTAGTCGAGCTGCACGCCGCCAGTCACTGCCTGGTAGGTGGCGACCGCCAAGGTCATCGGCTCGAACGGCTTGGTGATGACGAAAGCGGGCTCGACCTCCTCGCCAGTCAGCAGACGCTCGGGATACGCGGTGACAAAGATCACCGGCGCGGGATGCCGCCGCAGGATGCGCGAGACCGCCGTCGCGCCATCACCGCCCGCGCCTAGATTAATGTCGGCGAGGATCAGGCCGGGACGGGTGCGCTGGGCCATCTCCACCGCCTCGCGCTCCGTGTTGGCGACACCCACGACGCGGTGCCCGCAACTCTGCACCAGCTCCTCGATGTCCATCGCGATGATGGGCTCGTCCTCGATGATGAGGACGTCCGCCGCGGCGGACGCGCGGAGGCTGGCGCGGGCCGACATCAGCGCCGCATGGGCGGCATCCCGGTCCATCGCCACGATCCGCGCCGCCGCCTCCAGGCTCAGCTCCTCGAGCGAGGTCAGCAGCAGAAGCTGGCGTTGCTTGCGCGACAAGCCATCTCCGGCCGCGTCCGGCTCGCCCGCCGCCTCGATCTCGCGCGTCACGGCGGCATACAGCGCTCGACGCGCGTCGTCCGATTGTAGCTTCTCGGCCAGGATCTTCTTCAAGGCCGCCGCCACCAGCCCGTCACCACGGCTCTGGCTTCCCGTCAGCGCGCGAGCGTAGCGGCGCGCGTAAGGCAAGGCGTGCGCGAGACTCTCGTTGACGCCCGTGCTCATCGCACTCATTGGTTCGGGCCCTCTTGCACCATTGCGACCAAAGCCGGACTTTCCGGCCTGTTATGGACCGCATTCCCGAAAGTGAGTCGACGGCGCGAACCTCGCTGCTGCGCGAGCAGATCACCCTGCTGTTGCCCGAACTGCGCGGCTTTGCGCGCTTCCTCGCGCGCGGGCGGGTCGAGGCCGACGATCTCGTCCAGGAGGCGCTGGTCCGGGCGCTGGCGGCACTTCACCAGTTCGCCGTTGGCACCAACTTGCGCGCCTGGCTGTTCTCGATCCTGCGCAACGCCTACTTCGAACAGAGCCGCCGGCGCCGGACCGAGCAAGCGGCGCTGGAACGGACACCCCTGCCGGAAAGTTCGCATGTCACCAGCCAGGAGAGCCGAACCGCGCTGACCGAGCTCGAGCGTCACTTGTGGGATCTGCCACCCTTGCTGCGCGAGGCCCTGGTCCTCGTCGGTGCCAAGGAACTCAGTTACGAGGAGGCGGCGGCGATCGCCGGCGTCCCGGTCGGCACGATGAAGGCGCGCGTGTCGCGGGGGCGAACGCAGATCGCCGCGCTCGTTGGCCGCGCTGAAGCACCGTGAAGGCGATTGGGTGGGCAAAGCACCTCGATCGATTGAAAACCGCGATCATCGGCCGGGCGGGCCGGCGCCCCTTGTAAGCAAGACGGTTGCTTCCGCAAGAGGCCAGCCGGTTCCCCACCTCCGCTCGCGCATTCGTGAGCCAAACCATGCAACCGATCTTCGCCGAGCTTCATTGGTCGGGTAGCTCGTTCGTCATGCGAGCCCCGGCAAGGAGCGGTCCAGATGGCTGAGGCCCCGCGTTTTCACGATCAAGTAATCTCCATCCTGCCAAAGCTGCGCGTCCAGGCCCTCGCGCTGACGCGTAACCGCGCGGCGGCGGAAGATCTCGTGCAGGACGCCGTTTGCAACGCGTTGTCCGCGCAGGACAGCTTCATTCCCGGCACCAATTTCCCCGCCTGGATGCATCGCATTCTGCGCAACCGATTCATCTCGAACTTGCGCAAGCGGCGGGACACCACGGATATCGACGATGTCCCGTCGTCGGCCTTCGCCACCGACGCGGCGCACGAGGACCGCCTGGCACTGAAGGAGTTGGGGCAAGCGATGACCAAGCTGCCCGCCGACCAACGCGAGGCGCTCGTGATGGTGGTGGTGCATGGGATGAGCTACGAGGCATTGGCCGAAGCCACTGGCTGCGCCGTTGGAACGGCGAAAAGCCGCGTGTTCCGGGCACGTCGGCAGCTCGAAGCCTGGCTGCTGGGCGAGAGCAAGGAGCGGGGTGTTGGTCGCGTGCAGCCGCGTGCCGGCCACCCGATCGCGGACCACAAGATTGCCGACCGCAAAGAAGCGAGCACAACTTGATTTGATCCGTCCCGGTGTGATCCCAACCACCACCGGCTGGTTACCGGCGGATGCGGGATCGGCCGGCCGGCAGCCGGCCTGGTGTCGTCTCGAATGAAACATGATCCGGTGAAGCAGCGGAAAGGCAAGGTGGTCCCGGTTCGCCCGTTAAGCGAACAGAAGACGGACAAGGCTTTCGACATCTGGCTGCAACGCGGCTTGCACGAATTGTTCGACGATGTCGCCAGCGAAGCCGTGCCCGAGGAATTGCTGGAGATCATCCGACAGGCCCGTGATCCACAAATCAAGAAGTAGGTCCCCGGTGTGTCTCGCCCGCTGCATGGCATTCCACTTCGCATGAGCGAGGCTCCGGCGCTCGGCTCCGTCCGGGCTCGGGTAACGGCGCTGCTTGCGCTGGCTGCGGTGCCCCTGTTGATCGTGGCCTCGGCTCTCGCCTACGAGGACTATCGCCAGCAACTGGCCCGGCCGCTCGTCGCCGTGTCCAACAGTGTGGACAGCGTGGCGGCAAGGCTCGATGCCGGGATGTACCGCGCCGACCATTCCAATGTTCGCGTGGGTCTGGAGAGCTCGGGTGAGGCTTCGGTCTCCGGGCCGTTTGCCGGCAATTTGCGGTTCTGGGTCGTCGCGCCGAGCGGCAGTATTCGCAGCTTGGACGGGGCATCCGACGCCGATCTGCCGCCACAAGACCGCATCGCCGGGCTTCTGCGCAACCTTTCAACGGCGGAACGCGGCCGATCGGCGGCTGACCAGCCGTTCGACTACGCGGCGCGGCGGTTGCAGGACGGCCAGGTGCTGCTCGCGGGCTACAATGCGGCGCCCGCCAAGGCGGCGGCGCGCGCGGATCTGCTGCGCCACGGGGCCGTCATCGCCTTGACGTGTCTCATCGGCATGGTGATCGCGAACGCAGGGACCAGCGGCGCGGTGGTGCGGCCGTTGCGCGCGCTGACCGGTGCGGTCGAACGCTGGCGGACCCACGGTGTTTTCGATCCCGGGCCGCTCGAGGGCATGCCCAACGAGATTGCCAACCTGTCGCTGGCGTTCTCGCACGCGACCAATGCGTTGGCCGAGCACGAGGATGAGTTGCGCGATGCAGCCGCCCGCCAGGACCTGCTGATGCAGGAAATCCACCACCGGGTGAAGAACAACCTGCAGGTTGTCGCCAGCTTGCTCAATTTGCAGGCCAGCAGGATACGGGTCCCCGCCGCTCGTGCCGAATTCAGGTCCGCGGGCGATCGGGTGCGTGCGCTGGCAACCTTGCATCGTCATCTCTATGCGACGGGTGAACTGCACACCATCAACATGCGAGGTTTCTTGCTGGAGCTCTGCGGCCAGTTGTTCCAGGCGATGGGAGAGCGCGAGGGCGAGCGCATCCGGCTGGTGGTCGAGGCGTCGGAACTGCGGATGACCAGCGATCAGGCCGTGCCGCTCTCGCTCATCGTGACGGAGGCGGTCAGCAACGCGATCAGATACGCGTTTCCCGAAGGGCGACGGGGCCGGGTCGCGGTACGTCTTTCATCCGAGGGCGAGCGAGCGCGGCTGACCATCGAGGATGACGGCGTCGGTATCCGGGCAGGGGCGGATGGCAGCGGGAGCGAGCAGGGGGCTCGGCAGGGTCTTGGAACCCAGTTGATCCGCGGCTTCGTTCGCCAGCTTGGGGCCGAATTGCAGGTGCAAGAACACCGGGGAACACGCTACGATATCATCATTCCGCTGGGCGGCGCGGTGGTCCAAGGCGGGGCGGCACAAGACGGGGCCTCGCAAGACCAAGCAGCGGCGCCGCAGCCGGCCGCCGCGGGCTGACGTTCGCGCACGTCCGCAGGCTCGCCCACCAAGCGGCAAATCGACACAGGACGATCATGGACCAAGGTCTCGCCCACTCGCTCACAGCCTGGCGCCGTCATCTGCACGCGTTTCCCGAGCTCTCCACCCGCGAGGAACAGACCGCCTCGTTCGTGGCGGCACGGCTGGGCGAGATGGGGGTGAGCTGCCAGACCGGCATCGGCGGGCACGGCGTGGTGGCGAGCATCAGCCGCGGTCAGTCGAACCGCAGCGTCGGGCTGCGCGCCGACATGGACGCGCTGCCGATCGCCGAGACCTCGACGCTAGAGTACGCCTCGACCAAGCCGGGTGTGATGCACGCGTGCGGCCATGACGGACACACCACCGCGCTGCTCGGGGCGGCGGCGTTGCTCAGCCGTGACGCCGGGTGGAGCGGCACGGTGCATCTGGTGTTCCAGCCGGCCGAGGAGGGGGCGGGCGGGGCGCAGGCGATGCTGGCGGACAGGTTGTTCGAGCGCTTCCCCATGGAGCGGATTTTCGGGTTCCACAACTGGCCTGGGCTGGAGAGCGGCGCGGTGATGGTTCACGACGGCCCGGTGATGGCGGCCGGCGGGCGGGTGCAGATCACGCTCACCGGGGTGGCCGGCCATGCCGCCATGCCGCATCTGACCCGAGACCCGATGCTGGCCGGGGCGCACCTGCTGGTGGCGCTGCAATCGGTCGTGTCCCGCAGCCTCGACCCGCTGGACAGCGGCGTGCTCTCGATCTGCACCATGGAGGCGGGGCACGCGGCAAACCAGATCCCCGAGAGCGTTGTCATGCGCGGCACGATCAGGGCGCTGCGCGGCGAGGTGATGGATCAGCTCGAGGCCGGTATCCGGCGTATCTGCCACGGGATCGCCGCGACGTTCGAGATGCGCGCGGCGGTCGAGCTGCGCCGTGGCGTCTTGGTCACCCGCAATTCTCCAAGCGAGGCGAAAACCGCCGCCAAAGCCGCGGCCGCCGCCGGCCTGGTGGTTCGCCGCGACCTGCCGCCGACGATGGGTGGCGAGGATTTCAGCTGGTATCTGCAACAGCTTCCCGGCGCCTTCGTCTGGATCGGCAACGGTCCGGGCGGGGAAGGGCGGGAGCTGCATAGCCCGACCTACGATTTCAACGACGAGATCCTGCCGGCGGCGGCGACCTATCTCGCTGGGGTCGCCAAGCTGGCGCTCGCCGGCTGAGCTTTCCGAAAAAGTTCCATCAATGTTTCTCAAATGATCGCGATCCACGGTTTAAAGGACCGCCAGCGTAATGAGGGCCTGGAACGAAGCGCCGACCCGGCCGTCCGGTTGTCGCCGGCCCGCCGGGTGTTAATTCCGCCGATCCTGGCCTAATCCACGCCCATGTCCGGCAATCGAACCCAGGTCAGCAAGCCGGCCGCACGCGGCTGGCTGCGTTCCCAGTCCGCTACCGGCCGCGGCGCCGCGCGACCGATCGTGGGATGGAACCTGCTCGGCACCGGGCTGGCGATCGGGCAGGCGTATTGCGCCGCCGAGGCGCTGTATCGGGCGTTCTTTGCTCTGCCTGACGCGGGGCTGCTGGCGGGCTTCGCCGTGCTGGCCTTGGCCCGGGCCGGCGTCTCGCTGCTGTCCGAGCGCTCCGCATTCGCCGCTGGGTCGAGCGCGCGCCGACGCCTGCGCACCGAGGCCATCACGCGCCTGTTCAATGCCGGTCCGGCGCCGCTCCGTTCCAGCCATTCGGGCGAGCTCACCGCCACCGTGGTGGACCGCATCGAAGCGCTGGACGGATTGTTCGCCCGCTGGCTGCCTGCCTCGGTAGTCGCCGTGGCCGCACCGCTGCTCGTTCTCCTCGCGGTCCTCGTGGTTGATCCGTGGGCGGCGCTGGTCCTGGGCGGAACCGGGTTGCTGGTACCGCTCGCGATGGCGTTGGCCGGGCTCGGCGCGGCCGCCGCGTCGCGCGACCAGTTCGTCGCGATGGCTCGGCTACAGACCCGCTTTCTCGACCGTATTCGCGGCATCGCCACGATCGTGATGAACGGGCGTGCCGAGGACGAAGCGCGGGCGCTGGCCGGCGCGGCCGACGAGCTCAGGCGGCGGACCATGCGCGTGCTGCGGGTCGCCTTCCTTTCCTCCCTGGCGCTCGATCTGGCGGCGGCGCTGGCGCTTGTCGTGCTGGCGTTGCGTTACGGCGCGGCGCTGCGGACCGGTCGCCTGGCCGACCCCGGCCTCGCCCTGTTCGTGTTGCTGCTGGTACCGGAGTTCTTCGCACCGCTGCGGGCCTTTGCCGCCGCTTACCAGGATCGGCTGCGCGCGGCCGGCGCCGCCGAGGCGCTGGTCGAGCTGCCGCCGCTGCTCGAGCCGACCCCGGCCCGCCCGGTGCGTACCGTTGCCGCGCGCGGCGTCAGCGTCGCCTTCGAGGACGTCCGGCTCACCTGGGACCCGGCGCGCGGGCCGGCGCTCGACGGGGTCTCGTTCCGCGTGGCCGCGGGCGAGACGCTGGTGCTTGCCGGCCCGTCGGGTGCGGGCAAGTCGACGGTGATCGAGATCCTGCTCGGCTTCGTCAGGCCAGACGCCGGGCGGGTCAGCATCAATGGCGCGGATATCGCCGACCTGGTGCCGCAAGCGCTTTCGGGCATGACCGCCTGGATCGGCCAGCGACCGGTGCTGTTCGCCGGCAGCATCCGCGACAACATCGCCTTCGCTCGCCCGGAAGCCTCGGCAAGCGAGGTGGCCGAGGCGGCGCGGGCGGCGAAGGTGGACAGCTTTGCCCAGATACTGCCGGCCGGGCTGGACGCTGTGATCGGCGAAGGCGGCTACGGGCTGTCCGGCGGTCAGGCGCAGCGTATCGCGATCGCGCGCGCCTTTCTCAAGGACGCGCCGTTGCTGCTGCTCGACGAGCCGACCGCTCATCTCGACGCCGCGACGGAGGCCGACGTGCTCGACAGCCTGCGCCGCCTGGCGATCGGCCGAACCGTCATCCTGGCCAGCCACGCCGCGGCCGCCCACGCTTTCGGCGGTCGACGTCTCGACATCGTCGACGGTCGCATCCCCGCCGCGCGAGGTGCGGCATGAGGCCGCTGCTCCGGGTCATCGCCCTGTGGCGCGGTGAAGCAGGCTGGCTCGCGGCGGGGTTCCTGATCGCCCTGGCCGCACTCGGCGCCGGCGTTGCGCTGATTACCCTGGCCGGCGCGACCTTGGCGCTCGCGGGCAGCGCGTTGATCGCGCCGGCGCTACTCCGGGGCCTCGGGGTGGCTCGCGTGCTGCTCCGTTACGGCGAGCGCCTCGCCACCCACGAGGCAACGTTCCGCGCGCTCGCCTCGCTGCGGATCTGGTTCTTCCGGCGCCTGGCGCGCAACTCGGCGGGTGGCTTGGGCTTCCGCCGCGCCGGCGACGTGCTGAACCGGCTGGTCTCCGATGTCGAGGCGCTGGACGGACTCTACATCGGTGTCCTGGTGCCGCTCGGCAGCGCCCTGCTGCTGCTGGTCGCCCTCGGCGTGGTGATCGGTCGGCGCGGTCCGGTGCTGGCCGCCGTGGTCGTGGCCCTGTTCGCACTCAGCGCCTTCGTGCTGCCTTGGCTTGCGATGCGGATCAGCCTCGGCGCCGGTGCGCGATTGCGAGCGGCGATGTCGGGGCTGCGCGTGGCGGCGCTCGACGCGCTAACCGGGCTGCGCGAGGTGCGCGCCTTCGGTGCCGAGGGCCGCATGCTCGCCCACGTCCAGGCGCGCGAGAGCGTGCTGCTATCGGCGCAACACGAGACCGCCGGCCGCATGGCATTGGCCGGCGCGGCGTCGTTCCTGTGTGGCCAAGCCGCCATCCTGGCAGTACTGGTCGCGGCGAACGTCGATCCGATCGGCGCCGTGGTGGCCGCGTTCCTGGTATTGGCGGCGTTCGAGGCGGTCGGCGGCCTGCCGCGCTCGGGCGCGGTGGCAGGCAACGCTGCGATCGCGGCGCGGCGGGTACTGGAGGCCGCCGAGGCGCCCTCTCCCGTCACCGATCCCGCGCAACCCGCACCACTTCCCGCCGGCGCGTCGCTGCGGTTCGAGGCGGTGTTTTTCCGTTGGCGGCCGGAACGCGAGGCGGTGTTCGATGGCCTCACCCTGGATGTGCCGCAAGGCAGCCGGGTGGCGATCCTCGGCCCGTCTGGCGCCGGCAAATCGACCCTGGCGGCGCTGGCGCTGAAGCAGGCGGCGCCGCAGCAGGGTCGCGTGCTGCTGGGTGGCGTCGATGTCGCGAGCTTGGCGGCGGACGACGTGCACGCTCGCATTGGCTGGATGAGCCAGGCGACACATCTGTTCGACGATACGATCCGCGCCAACCTGCGTCTCGCGCGACCGGACGCCGACGATGCCGCGCTGTGGGCCGCGCTCGACGCGGCGCGCATCGGCGAGCTGGTGCGCACACTGCCAGACAAGCTCGACTCGTGGGTGGGCGAGGCGGGGGCGCGCTTCTCGGGCGGCCAGGGTCGTCGACTGGCGCTGGCGCGGGCGCTGCTTTCGCCCGCCGCCGTGCTGATCCTCGACGAGCCGTGCGCGGGACTGGACGAGGCGACCGAGCGCGCGTTCCTCGCGACCCTCAACGAAGTGGCCGCCGGGCGCACGATCATCCTGATCATGCACCGCATCACCGGCGTCGAGCGGCTCGACCGCATCTGGCGGCTGTCCGGCGGACGCGCGCTCGCCGCCGCCGCCTGAGCGCGGTTGACGGCGCAACTCACCGGCGGCAGGTAGGGTGCCGCTTCTCACCTGCTCGCAAGGAATCGCGGTCATGCGCCGGCTTGCCGTCCTGCTCCTGCTCTGCGTCGCCGCTTGCACGGCGGACAAGGCGCCGCCTGTGTCGCAGAAACTTGTCGTGTTCTTCCAGGAGTGGTCCGCCGCGCTCGATGACAATGCGCTGACCACCATCGCCACCGCGGCGCAGTGGGCGAAGGACAATCCCACGCGCGACGTGACGGTGGCGGGATATGCCGATCCGGTCGGCAGCCAGCAGGCGAACATCGATCTCTCGCGCACTCGCGCGCAGGTCGTCGTCGATCAGCTCAGCAACGACGGTGTCGCGCGCGATCGCGTCAAGCTCGCGGCGCGGGGCAAGACCGATTTCACCCTGTCGGGACAGGAGAGCCGACGGGTCGAGATCGCGATCCAGGGCATGTGAGCGCCACGCCGAGCGACGTGTCCTCGGCCGCGCCTGGAGGCGATCCGACCGACGTACTGCGCCGCGTGTTCGGCTTCCCCGGCTTTCGCGGGCTGCAGGAGCAGGTGGTGAGCCACGTCGTCGATGGCGGCGATGCGTTGGTGCTGATGCCGACCGGCGGCGGCAAAAGCCTCTGCTACCAGGTTCCCGCACTGTGTCGTTCGGGCACGGCGGTGGTGATCTCGCCGCTGATCGCGCTGATGGACGATCAGGTCGCGGCGCTGCGTCAGCTTGGCGTCGCGGCGGCGGCGCTGCACTCGGATCTCGAACCCGGTGACGCGTGGAGCGTCGCGCGCGAGCTCGACGAGGGACGGCTCGATCTGCTCTACGTCTCCCCCGAACGGCTGCTGTCCGAGGGCACGCTCGAGCGCCTGTCGCGCTTGCAGCTGGCGTTGTTCGCAATCGACGAGGCGCATTGCGTCTCGCAATGGGGCCACGAGTTCCGCCCGGAGTATCGCGCGCTCGCCTGCCTGCCCGACCGCTTCGCCGGCGTGCCGCGCGTGGCGCTGACCGCGACCGCCGATCCGCGCACCCGCACCGACATCCTTCAGGCGCTGGGCATGCAGCGAGCGGGGGTGTTCACCGCCAGCTTCCATCGGCCCAACCTCAACCTGGCGGCGCAGGCCAAGATCGGCGAGACCGCGCAACTGATCGACCTGCTCGATCAGAACGTCGGCGCCTGCGGCATTGTCTATTGCGGCAGCCGGGCCAAGACCGAGCGAGTGGCGGCGCGGCTGCGCGAACGCGGCCTGCCGGCGATCGCCTTCCATGCCGGGCTCGACCGTGGCGACAAGCGCGCCGGCCTTGACCGGTTCCGCTCCGGCGAGCCGCTGATCATCGTCGCGACCATCGCTTTCGGCATGGGCATTGATCGCCCGGACGTGCGCTTCGTCGTGCATCTCGACATGCCCGACAGCCCGGAATCGTATTACCAGCAGATCGGTCGCGCCGGCCGCGATGGTGATCCGGCGCAGACCTTGCTGCTCTACGGCGGCGAGGACATCGCCCGCGCACGCCACTGGTTGAGCCAGTCCAGTGCGCCGCCGACGCAGCAGCGGGTGATGCGCGATCGGCTCGAGGCGATGATCGCGCTGACCGAAACCACCGCGTGCCGCACCCAGGCGTTGTTGCGTTGCTTCGGCGAGGCCTTGGACGGGCGGTGCGGCCACTGCGACAACTGCCAGAACCCGGTCGGCCAGTTCGACGGTTCGGTCGAGGCGCAAAAAGTGTTATCGACGGTGTATCGCACCGGCCAGATTTTTGGCGCGCTGCACATCGTCGCGGTGCTGCGCGGACAGCTGACCGAGATGGTGCAACGCCATCGGCACAACGCGCTCTCCACCTTCGGCATCGGCGCCGACCGCTCGGCGGTGTTCTGGCGCGGGGTGATCCGCCAGCTCATCGTGCTGGGTGCGCTGCGCACCGAGACCGGGGATTACGCCAGCCTCGCGTTGGTAGCGGAGCGCGCCCGTCCGATCCTGCGCGGCGAGGAGCACGTCGTGCTGCGCCAGGACACCGCAGCGCCGCCCGTAGCGCGCAAGGAGCGGCGTGCGCCTGCGCCCCCGGCGGAGCTGCCGCCAGCTGGGCTCGGCCTGTTCGAAACCTTGCGTGCCTGGCGTGCGGCCGAAGCGAAGCAGCAGGCGATTCCGCCTTACGTGATCTTTCACGACGCGGTGCTGCGCGAGGTCGCCGCGCTGCGGCCGCGTTCCCTCGAAGAGCTCGGCCAGATCAAGGGGGTCGGCGCGTCGAAGCTGCAACGCTACGGCGCTCGGCTGCTGGACATCCTGGCCCGCGCCGCAGCATGACTATCGCCGATCGACATAAGGGAGCGCATCCATGATGATCGGTGGTTGTCTCTGCGGCTTCGTGCGTTACGAGGCCGGCGAACCAGCATTCCATCGGACGCTCTGCCACTGCGTCACGTGCCGCCGGGCGGCGGGCGCACTCCTGGTCGCCTGGTTCAGCGTGCCGAGAGCGGCGTTCCGCATCCGCACTGGTGAACTGACCCGATACGCCTCATCCGCACGGGGCACCCGCAGCTTCTGTCCGCGCTGCGGCACGCAACTGACCTTCGAGGACGCCAAACTGCCAGACGAGATCGACGTGACGACGTGCAGCCTCGACGACCCCGGCGCCGCCCCACCCGAGGATCACGTCTGGGTCTCCCGGCGGGTGAGTTGGGTTCGCACTGCCGACGGACTCCCCGAGTACGGCGAGCGGCGCACCCGAGAGTAGGAAGGGGTCGTTGGCCGCGCTTCGATTGGTGGCCTACCCTGCGGCCGGCCCTGATGGGAAGTGCGCCTTGCCATGAACCGTCCGCAAACCGTGATCGGCTTCATCAACGCCGCCCATTTCATCGACCACTACGCCATGCTGGTGTTCGCGGCGGCGGTGATCGTGATGGGGCCGGTGTTTGGCATGCGCTACGCCGACCTCCTGCCGTATGCGACGCCGGGCTTCATCGCCTTTGGCGCGGGCTCACTGCTGACCGGTTGGCTGGGCGACCGCTGGAGCCGGCGGCACATGATGGTGGTGTTCTTTTTAGGCATCGGCGCGGCCATGGCAGCGGTGGGCCTGGTGCAAACGCCGCTGCAACTCGGCGTCGCCCTGCTCGCGGTCGGGCTGTTTGCCGCGATCTATCATCCGGTCGGCACCGCAATGCTGGTCTCCTACGCCGATCGGCTTGGCCGCGAGGTCGGCATCAACGGCGTTTGGGGCAATTTCGGCGTCGCCTCATCGGCGCTGGTGACCGGTGTGGTCTGCCAGTATCTCGGCTGGCGTTGGGCCTTCATCCTGCCCGGGATGGTTTCGATGGCGATCGGCCTCGCCTTCATCGGTCGCGTCCAGCACGAGGTGCGCGTCGGCCACAAGCAGGCGGGTGCCACCGCCCGCGTCCCGAAAGGCGCGATGTGGCGGGTGGTGGCCGCCCTGACCGTCACCGTGATCGCCGGCTCGACCACGTTCAACGCGATCACGGTGGCACTGCCCAAGCTGTTCGCCGAGCGCCTTGCGGACCTCACGACCAGCCCGGCCGCTATCGGCTGCATCGCGGCCGGGGTATACGTGTTCGGCGCGCTGGCTCAGTACACGATTGGCGGCCTGATCGACCGGCACTCGCTGAAATCCGTGTTCCTGCCGCTTTCGCTGGTGCTCACACCGCTGCTCTACCTGGGCGCCAGCCTCTCCGGCATCCGGCTCATCCTGGTCGCGATCGGCGTCATCGTCGGCATCTTCGGGCAGGTGACGGTGAACGACGCGATGGTCGGCAAGTACACCAGCGAGGAGTGGCGCTCGCGTGCCTACGCCGCGCGCTACTTCCTCGGCTTCACGGCGGCGGGCGCCTCGGTTGGTTTGGTCGCCTGGCTGCACGAGCGGGGCGGCTTCACGCTCACCTTGCAGGCGTTCGGCGGGCTTTGCCTGCTGGTCATCGTGGGCGCGCTGTTGTTCCCCCGCGAGCACCGCGCCCCTGCCGTGCCCGCCCATCAGCCGGCGGAGTAGGGAACTCCGCCCCGGCCGCCCGCTCGTCACCGCGCCTTTGCCGCTGTATCGTCGGTCACGCTCCAACCGATCGAGACCGGGATTTGTGGCATGGAATTCCAAATAGGCCCGCAACAACGCGACATGATCGCCACGGTGCGGGAACTGGCGCAGTCGGAGTTCAAGCCGAACGCGCAGCGCTGGATGGACGGCACGTTTCCGTGGGAGAACATGCGCAAGCTCGCCGGCTTGGGCGTGCTCGGCATGACGGTCCCGGAGGAGTACGGCGGCCTCGGCCTGCCGGTGTTCGACACCGCGCTGATCCTCGAGGAGATCGCCAAGGCTTGCTACGTCACCGCGATGGCCGTGCTCGGCGAGGCGGGGGTGCAGACAAGGGTGATCGCGCACTACGCGCCCGCCTCGATCAAGCAGCGCATCCTGCCGAAAGTGGTCACCGGCGATTGCATCCTGGCGATCTGCATGACCGAGCCGCACGCCGGCACCGATGTGGCCAATTTCCGCACCAACGCGCGCGTCGTCGGCGATCGGGTGATCCTGCGCGGCACGAAGACTTTGATCAGTCGGGTGCGTGAGGCCGGCATGTTCGTTGTGTTCACCCGCGTCGAAGGCAAGCCGGGGCGGGAAGGGATCGGCTGCGCGCTGGTGGAAGGCGGCACTCAGGGCGTTGAGGTCACCGGCACCTATCACACGATGGGTGGTGAGAACCTGTGCGAACTGCAGTTCAACGATTGCGAGCTGCCGCTGGAGAACTTGGTGCTGAAGGAGGGCGGGTTTCGCCGGCTGCTCACCGCGTTCAACACGCAACGCTGCCTTAACCCGGCGATCTCGCTTGGCCTGGCCGAAGCGGCGTTCGAGGAGGCGCTGAGCTACACGCGCGAGCGCGAGGTTTTCGGCCGCAAGGTCAGCGATAGCCAGGGCATCCGCTGGAAACTCGCCGATATGTTCAAGGACATCGAGGCCGGGCGCGGCCTGTTGTACCGCGCGTGCGGCACCGCCAACCCGTACCCCGACCCTTTCCTCTCGGCCACCGCAAAAGTGTTCTGCAACGAGATGGCGATGCGAGTCGCCAGCGAGGCGTTGCAGCTACACGGCGGCTACGGTTTCACCGACGAGTACCCGGTTTCGCGCATCTACCGCGCCGTGCGCTACGGCTCGCTTGGCGGCGGTACCACGGAGACCCTACGTGACCTGATCGGCAAGAAACTGACCGCCGCCGATCTCGGTGGGCAGGGCATCCTCGGCCTCAACACGTATTGAGCGCGATCAGACCTTCACCGAGGTGAGCGCGCCGCCGGTGGCGCTGCGGCCGCCGTCGGACACGTAATGTCCGCCGGTCATGTTGGAGGAAGAGTCCGAGCAGAGGAACAGCACCAGATTGGCGATCTCCTCGGCGCGGCCGTAGCGGCCGATCGGGATCATCTGCTGGTAGCCGGCGGCAAAGCCCTCCGGGTTGTCGGGGCTGCGGGTCTGCGCGATCGCCTGGATCATGCGCGTGTCGATCGGCCCCGGGCACACCGCGTTGACCCGCACGCCGTTGCGCGCCACCTCGCCGGCGGCGGTTTTGGTGAGGCCGATCACCGCGTGTTTCGAGGCGACATAGGCCGGCATGCCCGGCGTGGCGACCAGGCCGGCGACCGAGGCCGTGTTCACCACCGCGCCGGCTCCCTGCTTGATCATCGACGGCAGCACGTATTTGAGGCCGAGGAACACGCCGCGCACGTTGACCGCGATCACCTGGTCGAACGCATCCTCGTCGTGGTCGACGGTATCGGCGAACTTGCCCTCGATGCCGGCATTGTTGAAGAAGCAGTCGATGCGGCCGTACTGGTCGAGCGCGGTTTTGACGTAGGCTTGCACGTCGGCCGATTTCGACACGTCGGCGGCGATGAAGCTAGCCTCGCCACCTTGCTGGCGCACGATGCCGGCGGTGCCTTCACCGAGCGACTGGTCGCGGTCGACCACCACCACTTTTGCGCCACCCTTGGCGAAGCCCAGCGCCGCGGCACGGCCGATGCCGCCGCCGCCGCCGGTGATCAGCGCGACCTTGCCGGAAAAATCCATGGCGTTTCTCCCCTTGTGAGCCTTGCCCGGCATACTAGCATGCGGGCAGAGGCCGCAAAGCAACCGGAGGAAACGATGGCGCCCAAGATCCTGCTCGCCGCCAGCCCGCTGAACGATACGCCGATCGCGCAGGAGATGGCGCCGGACGGCTTCGATGTCACCATCGCCCCGCCGGACAGCGCCGAATATCGCTCCGCACTCGCCGAGGCCGAGTATTTCGTCGGGCTGACCAGCGGCCAAATGGGCGAGGATTTCTTTCGCGCGGCACCCAAGCTCAAGCTCGTGCAATTGGTGAGTGCCGGTTATGACCGGGTGGACATCGAGGCGGCGCGGCAGGCGAAGGTTCCGGTGTCGAATAATGGTGGCGCCAACGCGATCGCGGTGGCCGAACACGCGATGCTGCTGATGCTGGCGGTCAACCGGCGGCTGATGTGGCAGCACACCAATGTTGTCGCCGGCCGCTGGCGCGGCAACGACTTTGCTAACGTCAAGTTGTACGAGCTGCACGGCAAGACGCTCGGCCTCATCGGGCTCGGCACGATCGGCAAGAAGGTCGCCCGGCTCGGCCGCGCGTTCGGGCTCAGCGTGCAGTATTACGACACGGTGCGGCTCACCGAGGATGGCGAGGATGCGATCGGCGCACGGTTCCGCGCGATGCCGGAGGTGTTGCGCAGTGCCGACATCGTCTCGCTGCACGTGCCGCTGACGCCGGCGACGCGCAAGCTGATCGGCGCCCGCGAGCTCGGCATGATGAAATCGTCGGCGATCCTAATCAACACGTGTCGCGGTCCGGTGGTGGACGAGGCGGCGTTGTACGAGGCGCTGAGCTCCGGCAAGATCGCCGCCGCTGGGCTCGACGTGTTCGAGGAGGAGCCGACCTCGCCCACCAATCCGCTGTTCCAGCTCGACAACGTGATCCTCACGCCGCACCTTGCCGGCCCGACCTGGGACAACCAGTATTCCCGCTTCCGCAACGCATTCGACAACGTCCAGCGCGTGGCGCGCGGCGACAAACCGCTGTGGGTGATCCCGGAGATGCGGGACCTGTTTTACTGATCGGCGTCGCAAGCACGTCGGAATTCTTTACACCCGCAGTAGTGTTCAAGTGATTCCGAGAGAGCTATCAGCAGGTTAGTGCTCTCCGCGGGTTGGTATCATTATTGCGACGGGCCTCTCCAACTCCCAGGAGACCCCGATGCGTGAACTTGGCGCGGCAGCAGACTTCCATCTTGGCGTGGCTCGGAATGGTCCCGGCCACGCCGGCCGGCGTTAATCGCTTCGACACGTCATCGTCGGAACATGCTCCTACGTCCGGGCATCTTGGCGGCACTCGCGCTGACTTTGTTCGCGTGTGCGGCGCCTTCGCATGTCGACCCGAAGTCCATTGCCTCGACTGCCCCGGTGACGGAGCAGGGGTCCATCGAACGACTGATGAAGATCAGCAGCCACTTCGAACGGTTGCCCTTTGTCAAAGGCAATGCGGTGGAGCTGCTTCGCGATGGCCCAGCGACGTACGCGGCAATGACCGCCGCCATAAACTCCGCGACCCGGCGGGTCGATATGGAAACCTACCAGTTCGACACCGCCGCTGCGGCGAAGTTTGCAACGCTTCTGATACGGAAGATCGCTCAGGGTGTACAGGTGCATCTGATCTACGACGCCTGGGGCTCGATGTCCGAAAGCACCGCATTGTTCGACCAGCTTCGCGCGGGCGGTGTCCAGGTGGTCAGCTACCATCCGCTCGGTGCGGATGGAAAAATCGATCTCGACGTCAATCGGCGCGACCATCGCAAGCTGCTCATCGTGGACGGCGCCGTTGCCATCACTGGCGGCGTGAACATTACCGGCGTCTACCTCAATCCCAAAGGAAGCGTGTCGACCGATCCCGACAAGATGGAGTGGCGCGACACCGATGTTCGGATCACGGGTCCGGTCGTGGCGCAGTTCGAAACCTTGTGGGAGAGGACGTGGCGGGGCCAGCACGGCCCTGCGTTGTTACCCGCACCTGCGACACCGGGCTTCGTGCGAGGGCCCTCAATCGTGCAGGCGATTGATGGAGCCCCGGTGGATAGTCATCCGGTGATCTATGAGACGCTGCTATCCGCCTTCGCGCTGGCGAAATCGTCGATCCACCTGACGACGGGCTTCTTCGCTCCCACGCCCAAAATGGCCGGAGCGTTGCAGGACGCGGCGCGACGCGGCGTGGATGTGGCGATCATCGTGCCCGCACAAAGCGACAGCGAGGCAGCCCGTTTGGCCGGACGCTCGCACTACGCCGATCTGCTGCAAGCGGGCGTCAA
The DNA here is from genome assembly GCA_965218045.1 of Acetobacteraceae bacterium. GTDB lineage: Bacteria > Pseudomonadota > Alphaproteobacteria > Acetobacterales > Acetobacteraceae > CAVRCA01. The sequence continues at coordinate 490,460 of CBDCJX010000011.1, forward strand.
GATCTACGAGCGGCACGGTGTAGTGCTTCATGCCAAGACCGCCGTGGTGGACGGGCTGTGGTCGACCGTCGGTTCGTCCAACCTCGATTGGCGCAGCACGATCCTGAATAACGAGATCGACGCCGTGATCCTCGGACGTGATTTCGGCATGCGGATGGAGGCGATGTTCCGCGACGACATCCGGGCCTCCAGGCGGATCACTCCGGAGGCATGGTCGCAGCGAGGTATTGGTGAACGTCTCGGCGAGACCTGGGCACGGATGCTGGAAGTGCTGCTGTAGAGCGGGCTGCCGCAGGACGGCCGGTTCAGCGCCTCACTCCAGGCGGAAATGCCGCTCCAGGTCTTTTCTGGTCTCGGTCATGTGCGGTTCCGTGCGATGCCGGAGGTGTTGCGCAGTGCCGACATCGTCTCGCTGCACGTGCCGCTGACACCGGCAACGCGCAAGCTGATCGGCGCCCGCGAGCTCGGCCTGATGAAATCGTCGGCGATCCTGATCAATACGTGTTGCGCCCCGTGGTGGACGAGGCGGCGCTGTACGAGGCGCTGAGCTCCGGCAAGATCGCCGCCGCCGGGCTCGACGTATTCGAGGAGGAGCCGACCTCGCCGACCAATCGACCAATCCGCTGTTCCAGCTCGACAACGTGATCCTCACCCTGCACCTCGCCAGCCCGACCTGGGACAACCAGTATTCCCGCTTCCGCAACGGGTTCAATAACCCAGCACGTGGCGCGCGGGGACAAGCCGCTGTGGGTGATCTCGGAAATGCGGGACCTGTTCTACCGATAGAGGGGGACTCTGACCCGTTCCCTCGTGAGCAAGAGCCACGGAACGGCACCATGTGCGCGAATCATTAAGAGTGGACGCGGGTCGCGTGATCTGACTCCCATATCGATGATAATGTGACCGCCGGATGTGGTGGGACGCTAACTTTATCGCGTTTGTTGCCGTGATCTCGGACCAGGCGGCATACCTGTGCTCCACCATCCTGCCCATCTAACGAGGTGGCGATCTGATACGGCGGGGTGACAGCCGGAATTCACTTGGGAAGGTTTGAAGGTTGAGCCATGAACATGCAGGAGAGCTTCGAGGAAGCAGGGTTTCTGAGCCGTCGGGCGAAGCGCGGCATCCACAGCATCCGCGCCGAGAACCGGGGATGGTTCCAACTCGCTTACGACCTGAACACCGTTCTGATGCGCGCCGCAATGGCTGGAATGAACGGTGCCCATGGAAACTGTTGGAGCCAGGAGGCTGTGGCCGTGAGACTACTGCTGCGGACCACCAGCTCCCTCCAGGGCGTACTGTTGCTTTCGGAGAGGGGGATGATCGCTCCAGCCCGCACACTGGTCAGGACCATCGTCGAGGATTCTTTTTGTGCCGCTGCGCTTGCCGACAAGCCGGACGAGGTAGTCAGGATGCTTCGGGATGACGCCGAAGCAAGTAGACGTGGGCAGGCTAGCTTCATATTTGAGTATAAGCTGGGTAACGACCCTGAGATACTGGAAAAAGTGGAGAAGCTTATCAAGGAGACGGAAAGAAAGCCCCGCATTAACTGGCGAGATATGGCGAAGCGCAGCTCCATACTGCCGCTATACCTAAGCTACCAAATCCTGTCGGACGATTCCCTGCACACCTCAGCATCGTCCCTGGCGAAGCATGTTGTCAGACACGCCGGAGGAAACGGTTGGACCCACCATATGGGGCCGGGGCAGCCTGGCGACATCGCATCCACCCTTCACAACGCAGTAATGGCCGTCATGCCGGTTGGCATAGCCGTTACCCAGATTGCCAAGGACGATGTGAACAACTCAGCTATTGTTGCCCTGGCGGACCGCTTTCAGAGATTGCCCATCGGCAACATAGCCTGACCGAAGGCGCACATGTCCCAACGGACAAGTGCTGCCCTACGAAGAGGTTCCCTTTCTACGCCAGGCGGAAATGCCGCTCCAGCTCCTTGCGGGTCTCGGTCATGTGGGTGAAGTACTGCAAGAACGTGCCGTTGTAGTTGCCGTCCTGCCGGCGGTTCGATTCACCCTCGAAGTTGTAATAGCCCGGCGTGCATTCCTTGTTGCGGTTGGTCTTGCCGCGATTGCGGATCACCTCGTCCACCCACCATTGCTCGGTCTCCGGCGCGGCGTCGATCGTGGTGTAGCCGTGCTCGCGGACGAACTTGATGCACTCGGCGATGTGGTCGCCCTGGGTCTGCAACATGAAAGTAAGGTTGAACTGGAATGATGCCTGGTAGCCGCCCATGATGAACAGGTTGGGATAGCCCTGCGAGTGGATGCCGAACACGGTGCGCATGCCGTCGGCGTATTTGTCGTTCAGCTCCAGCCCGTCCTCACCGCGTATCTCGTTGTAGATACCGGTCACCTGCACTTCGAAACCGGTGGCGTAGATCAGCACGTCGAGCGGGTACTCCTTGCCACGGAACACCGGGCCGTTCTCGCTGATCTCGGTGATGCCCTCGCCGTTGGTGTCCACTAGATGCACGTTCGAGCGGTTGAACGCGGGCAGATATTCGTCGTCGAAGCACGGCCGCTTGCAGCGGTGCATGTACCAGGGCTTCAGCGCCTCGGCGGTCGCCTTGTCCTGCACGATCTCCTCGACGCGCCGATGGATGCGCATCATGTGCTCGATGTTCTGGTTCTCCTGCCGGCGGATTTTTTCCTCGCGCGGCAGGTTGGCGAGATCGATCTTCTGCTGCTCGGTGAGCACCGGTCCGCGCATGTGCTTCTCGCGCCGTTCCTGCTGCCAGCCGGGCTGCAAGCTCGCCTGCCACGACGGATCGGTCGGCGTGTCGTCGCGAATGTCGATCGCCGATGGCGTGCGCTGGAACACATAGAGCGCCTTCGCGGCCTTCGCCACGCGTGGAATGATCTGCACCGCCGATGCCCCGGTGCCGATGATGCCGACGACCTTGTCCTTCAAGCCGGAAAGGTCGCCCCTGGTGTAGTTGTAGTCGAAGCGCGACGAGTGGAACGAGTGTCCCTTGAAGCGCTCCATGCCGTCGATCTTCGACAGCTTCGGCTTGGACAGCGTGCCGTTGGCGCAGATCACGAACCGGGCCGACATCGTATCGCCGCGATCGGTGCGGACGCGCCAAAGCTTGGCTTTCGCATCCCATGTGGTTGAGGTGACCGTGGTCTGGAACACGGCCAGCTCGTAGAGATCGTACCGGCGGGCGATGGCCTGGCAGTGCCCGAAGATTTCCGGCCCCTTCGCGTAGAAGCTGCCGGGGACGTAATTCATCTCGTCGAGCAGCGGCAGATAGTCATAGGCGGAAACGTCGCACGCCGCACCCGGATAGCGGTTCCAATACCAGGTGCCGCCGACATCGCCACCGCGCTCGACGATGCGAATGCTCTCCACACCCCGCTCGCGCAGACGCGCCGCCGTCAACAACGCGGAAAAGCCACCGCCGATGAACAAACACTCCACCGTGTCGTTGATCGGCTCGCGCGGCTCCGGCGCTCCCGCATGGGGATCGATCTCGTAATGCGCAAGTTCACCGGTCAGCTCCGAGGTGTATTGCGACCGGCCTTCGGGGCGAAAGCTCAACCGCAGATCGCGCGCTTCGGCGAACCTCTGCTTGATCGCGTTGTAGTATTCCTGCGGCTTCTCGGTCGGCCTCAGCGGATCGAACACAACGCGTCCTGGAACCGGCGGCCGTTCCGCGGCCCGCACCGGAGGCGCTGCTTCCTTCGTATCCGCCATGCTATCGCCCTGCCTGCTGTTTCGTCCAAAAAACCGAGCTTATTGCGACGAAACCGCGGCAGAGGTCAAGCCGCGTTCAGCCCGCCAGCCACTTTTCCACTTCGTGCCGCTGGATCTTCCCGGTGGTGCTGCGCGGCAGGTCGTCGACCTCGACGAAACGCACCTCCTTGGGACGCTTGTAGCCGGCGAGGTTGCGACGGCACGCGTCGATCAAGTCCGCCTCGGTCAAGCTCGCGTCGCGACGCGCGACGAAGGCGACGGGCACCTCGCCCCAGCGCGCGTCGGCGCGGCGCACCACCACGGCGTCGGCGACGCGCGGATCGCTCAACAGCACCTGCTCGATCTCGGCGGGATAGATGTTCTCGCCGCCGGACTTGATCAGGTATTTCACCCGATCGACGAAATCGAGCGTGCCGTCCGGGTTGCGCACGAACACATCGCCCATGTGGAACCAGCCGTTGCGGAAATCGTGCGCGTTGGTTTTCGGCGCGTTCCAGTAGCCGCTGAACAAGGTCGGGCCACGCAAGGCGAGCTCGCCCGGCGTGCCATCCGCCACGTCGCAATCCTCGGGGTCGACCAGGCGGAACACGCAGCTCGAATTCGGCACTTTGGAGAGCCGGGCAGGGGCCATGCCGACCGGCACCCTGCCGACCGACGCCGGTGGCAACCCTGTTTCCGTGGCGCCGAACGTGTTGGCGTACGGCGCTTGCAGCAACGTGGTGATCTCGGCGAGCTGGTGGCGCGGCACGAGGTCGGCCATCGCGCCGATAAGCTTGATGCCGCGTGGCACGGTGCCGCGTCGCCGCGCGCCGGCGATCAGCTCCTCGATCGTGCCCGGCATCACCACCAGCCACCACAAGCGCTCGGTCTCGACCGCGTGCAGGATGCGGTCGACGTCGTAGCCAGGAATGACGATCACCTTGCCGCCGAGACACAGCACGTGGACCGACTGATCGGTGGAGACCATGTGGAACATCGGCGCCCAGGCAACAAACACGTCGCCAGGCGCGAGATCGAAATCGACGCAGCTCGAATGCATCCGCGCGAGCTGCGCCCGATGGCTGACCAGTGCGCCTTTCGGGTTGCCGGTGGTGCCGCTGGTGTAGAGCACGACGTGCCCGTCCTCCGCCTCGGCGGCGATCTCCGGCTCGATGTCGGAGCTGCGCGCGAGGCGCTGTTCGTAATCCTCGCCGAGCAGCACCGTCACGCCGAGCACGTCGCCGAGCCGCGCCGCCGTCGCGCGGTAATCGGGCGAGACAAATGTCGCGCGCGGCGAGGTCAAGGTCACGCAGTGCAGCAGCTCGCGATCGGCCAGCCGCCAGTTCAGCGCGCAGACGATGACGCCGAGCTTGCCGGCGGCGAACATCAATTCGAGGTACTCGACCCGGTTCTCCGACAGGATCGCCACCCGATCGCCACGCGCGATGTCGAGCGCGCGCAGCAGCCCGGCCAGCCGGTTCACCCGCGCGTTGAACGCGGCGAAGCTGAACTGCCGCGCGCCATCGACGACGGCGATGCGCTCGGGGTGCTGGCGGACCCGCTCGCGCAGCAGCGCGCCGATGGTGACGCCGGCGGCCTGCCGGGCGAGGGCTGGGTCGATGCCGTGCGCCATCAGGCCGCGCGTGCGGTCGCGATCTCCGGCGCGCCGCCGCCGTGACGCAGCAGCTTGCCCGAGAACGTGTTGGTTTCGCGATCGTCCTCGATGGTGACCGCGCCGTTCACCAGCACGTAGCGATAGCCGCGCGCGCGCTGCACCCGACGCCACTCGCCGCCGGGCAGGTCGTGCACGATCTCGCTCGGCAGTACTTCCAGTTTGTCGTAATCGTAGATCACGATGTCGGCCGGCGCGCCGACCCGCAGCACGCCGCGATCGGTGAAGCCGGCGAGGGTGGCGGGCAGCGCGGAGAGCCGCCAATGCGCCTCTTCCAGGCTCAGCATGCCGTTTTCGCGCACGATCTTTATCAAGGTCTCGGTCGGATAGCGGCCGGCGGTGAGGAACTTGGTGTGCGCGCCGCCATCGGAGACGCCGAACAGCACGTACGGATCGTCGACGATCTCCTTGAGGTGGGTGAGCGAGACGTTCGGCGGCGCGGCGAAAAACTCGGTCGCCAGCCCGTCGGCAACGGCGATGTCGAGCATCGCGTCCACCGGATGCTTGCCAAGCGCCTCGGCAACCTGACCGATCGTGTGGTCGAGCCAGCGCTCCGTCTCCTCCGTGCGCGGGCCGGTAACCACGATGCCGGCGATCGGGCCGGTCACGGTGAGCGGAACCTGCGCGCGCAAGGCGGAGCGGCGCGCCGGATCGGCCAGTTTATCCAGGCGCTCGGCCACCGAGCCGAGGGTCGCCTCGCGCCACGCCGGCCGATCATCCCACAGGTTCCAGTCCTCGAAAGTAAAGGCGAAACCGGCGTCGGTGGTCAGGCCCTGGCCGTACACCCGGATGCCGCGCTCGCGGCAGCTCGCGAGCCATTCCAGCGCGCCGCGATGCACCTCCGGCTTGTGGTCGTAGGCTTGCACCACGTTCCACAGCAGCGGCCTTCCGCTGATCGTGGCGAGGCGTTCCATGTGCCCGCGATCATGCGCGTAGCTGCCCGACGAGATCGTCATCTGCATGAAGCCGGCGTTACGCTCGCCCAAGACACCGGCCAGCGCCTCGCAGGTCTCGTCGTGCATCACGTCGGTGACCATCGGCGTGCCGTCGTAGTCGAGCTGCACCGCCGACGGCCCGTCCGGCATCAGCCGCTGCGCCGACCAGCCGCAGCCGCCGGCGTCCAGCGCCTCCTCGAACAGCCGGCACAGTGTTGCGTGCTCCGCCTCGCTCGGCTTGCGTCCGGCCTTGGCGTCATCGAAGCCGAGCACGCTGATCAGCATCGGTGCCAGGGGAACATAGGGGAGAATATTCATCGCCTTGGGCGCGCGCTCGACGCTGTCGAGGTATTCGGGGAAGCTGGTCCAGTCCCACGGCATGCCCTGCTGCATCGAGGCGAACGGGATCGCCTCGACCCGGGTCATGCTCAGCATCGCGCGCTCGCGCATCTCCGGTGCCACGGGGGCGAAGCCGAAGCCGCAATTGCCGATCACCGCCGAAGTCACGCCGTGCCAGCCCGACAGCGTGCAATACGGGTCCCAGAACAGCTGCGCGTCATAATGGGTGTGCAGGTCGATGAACCCCGGTGCGACGTGCAGCCCCGTGGCGTCAATCATCCGCGCGGCGTCGCTCGCTTCGACGCGGCCCATCGCGGCGATCACGCCGTCGCGGATCGCGATGTCGCCGTGGTAGCGCGGCACCCGCGAGCCGTCGAAGATCAGCCCGTTTTTGATCACCAGGTCATAATCCGCCATCGGCGTTTTCTCCCCCTCCAACGCGCGCGTTTTCGACCGTCGCGCTTGAGGGGAAAGGTAGTCGCCGGCGCGACCCGCCAGCAAGGGTGCTTGAGCTTGGCTGTTCCCCGGGCTCAACTGGCCGCCGCGTTTGGGAGCGACGAATGGCTTGGCGGATCGGCATCGACATCGGCGGCACCTTCACCGACGTCGCGTTGGTGGACGAGGCGAGCGGACGCATCGGCGTCGCCAAGCTGCTGACCACGCCGCGAGATTTCGGTCAGGCGGTGGTCGACGGCATCCGGCAAGGCATGGCGGCCTATGGCGTGGCGCCCGAGCAGGTGGCGCTGCTGTCGCACGCCACCACGGTCGTCACCAACGCGCTGCTGGAGCAGAAGGGCGCCCGTGCCGGCTTCGTGTCCACGCGCGGCATGCGCGACCTGCTGGAGCTGCGGCGTTCGTCGCGGGTCGATCTCTACGATCTGTTCCAGGACGGCCCGGCGGTGCTGGTGCCACGACGCTGGCGCTTCGAGATCACCGAGCGCATAGACGCGCAGGGTGCCGTGGTCACGCCGCTCGCCGAGCACGAGATCGCCGGCCTGGTCGAGGCGATCCGGCGCGAGGAGTTGCAGACCGTCGGCGTCTCGTTCCTGTTCTCCTTCCTCAACGACAGCCATGAGCGGCAGGTCGGCGCGGCACTGCGGGCGGCGCTGCCAGGGGTCGACGTGTTCCTCTCCTGCGAGGTGCTGCCGGAGATCCGCGAGTTCGAGCGGGCGAGCACCACGGCGGTGTGCGCCTATGTCGGCCCGCTGCTGGCCTCCTATCTCGACCGGCTGCAAGGCGCGATCTCGGCGCTCGGCCTGCCCGCGTTGCACGTGATGGGGTCGAGCGGCGGCGTGCTCGACATCGCCGAGGCGCTGCGGATGCCGGCGGCGGCGGTGGAATCCGGCCCGGCCGCCGGGGTGGTGGCCGCCGCCCTGGCCGGCCGTCAGCTCGGGCTGCCGGACCTGATCTCGTTCGACATGGGCGGCACCACGGCGAAGGCGAGCCTGATCGCCGGCGGCGAGATCGCGGTCACCGCCGAATACGAGGTGGGCGGCGCCGGCAACGCCAATCGCTGGCTGCATGGCACCGGGCATCCGATCCGTGTGCCGGTGATCGACCTCGCCGAGGTGAGCGCCGGCGGCGGCAGCATCGCCTGGGTCGATCCGGGCGGGGCGCTGAAGGTTGGGCCGCGCAGCGCGGGGGCCGATCCGGGGCCGGCCGCGTATGGGCGTGGCGGCGAGGCGGCGACGGTGACCGATGCCAACGTGGTGCTCGGCTATCTCGATCGCGAGGCGCTGCTGGGCGGCGACCTGAAAGTCGATCTCGCGGCGGCGGAAAGCGCCATCGCCACGGTCGGCGATCAGCTCGGGCTCGGCGTCGCCGACACCGCCGCGCGCATCGTCGAGATCGTCAACGCCAACATGGCGCAGGCGCTGCGCATCGTGTCGGTGGAGCGCGGCCACGATCCGCAGGAGTTCAGCCTGATCGCGTTCGGCGGCGCCGGGCCGGTCCACGCGGCTTTCCTGGCCGCCGAGCTGCTGATCCCGGAGGTGATCGTGCCGCCGGCGCCGGGCGCGTTCTCCGCCCTCGGGCTGGTCGCGACCGACCTGCGGCGCGACTACGCACGCACGCTGTATGCCGATCTCGCCACGGTCGCGCCGGAGCTCGTGGCGGCCACCCTGGCGGCGATGGAGCGGGATGGGTCGGCGATGCTGGACGCGGCCGGGATGCCCGAGGCCCGGCGCGATCTGCAACGCGCGGCCGACCTGCGTTACCGCCGACAAGCCTATGAGCTCACCGTGCCGGTGCCGCCCGGCGAGATGACGTCCGCCAGTCTCGAAGCGATGGCGGCTGCGTTCCACGCCAAGCACGAGCAGACCTACGGCCATGCCAATCGCGCCGAGCCGGTGCAACTGGTGAACCTGCGGCTCACCGCGCTGGGCCGGCTGCCGGGCATGACCCTGGCGCAGCTTGGCGACACGGCGAAGGCACGCCAGCGCGACCGCGAGGTGTGGTTCGCCGAGACCGGCTTCACTGCCTGCACGGTGCACTGGCGCGACGGCTTGGTCGCGGGCGAGCGGTTGGGCGGACCCGCGATCATCGAGGCGATGGACTCGACCACCGTGGTTCCGCCAGGGTGGACCGCCGCCATCGACGAGCGCGGCTACATCCGCCTGCGGAGGTCCTGAACCGTGCCCGATGCGACGCCGCACCGTCTGCGCACCGATCCCGCCCGCTTCGAGGTGGTGAAGAACGCGCTCTATGCCGCCGCCGAGGAGATGAAGATCGTCCTCGCCAAGACCGCCTACTCGCCGCTGCTGAAAGTCGCCGGCGACTACTCGTGCGGCATATTCGACGTCGCCGGCAACATGGTGGCGCAGGGGCCAGACCTGCCGATCCATCTCGGCTCGATGCCGGACGCGGTGCGCGCGGTGGTGCGGGCGTTCCCCGACACAGCACCCGGCGACGTGTTCATCCACAACGACCCGTATCAGGGCGGCTCGCATCTGCCGGACGTCAATGTGGTGGCCCCCGCTTTCGCCGGCGAGCGGCTGCTCGGCTTCGGCTGCGTCCGCGCGCACTGGCCGGATATCGGCAGCGCCACGCCGGGCAGCTACGGCGCGGTCACCGAGATCTATGGCGAGGGGCTGCGGCTGCCGCCGATCCGGCTGTATCGCGCGGGAAAACCCGATCCGGCGATCGAGGCGATCATCTTCGCCAATGTCCGCACCCCGACCGAACGGCTCGGCGATCTGCGCGCGCAGGTCTCCGCCTGCTGGCGCGCCGGCCAGCGGCTGGAGGCGCTGGCCGCGAAATACGGCACCGAGAGCCTGCTCCATATCATGCAGGAAGTGCTCGACTACTCCGAGACGATGATGCGCGCGGCACTCGCCGCCTTGCCCGATGGCACGGCCGAGTTCGAGGATGTGCTCGATGGCGACGGCGTGCTGGCGTTGGGTGCCACCGAGGACGAGCCGTTCCGGGTGCGCCTGCGCGTGGTCAAGCAGGGCGACAGCATCACGGTTGATTTCGCCGGCTCCGATCCGGCGGTTGCCGGGCCGATGAACGCGCCGCTGACGGTGACCGCGTCCGGCGTGTTCTGCGCGCTGAAAATGATCGCCGATCCGCGCAGTCTGATCCCGCCGAACTCCGGCTGCTGGCGCCCGGTTCGGGTGCTCGCGCCGGCGGGTAGCGTGGTCAACGCGCAACTGCCCTCGCCGGTGGTGTACGCCAATCACGAAATGTCGCACCGCGTCGCCGACATGGTGTTCGCCGCGATGGCGGCGATCACGCCGGCGACGGTGATGGCGGGCTCGCAGGGCACCTCGGCGGTGATGACGTTCGGCGGCATCGACTACCGCAGCGGCGATCGTTACGTCAGCTACGAATCGGTGAAGGGCGGGTTCGGCGCGCGGCCGGTCAAGGACGGCATCAACGCGGTGGCGAGCACGGTCAGCAACATGTCGAACACGCCGATCGAGGTGATCGAGATGAGCTTTCCGCTGCGCGTCGAGGAATACGCGCTGGTGCCCGACAGCGGCGGGGCTGGCACCTGGCGCGGCGGCCTCGGGGTGCGCCGCGTCTGGCGCGTGCTGGAGCGCGATTCTCATGCGGCGGTGTGCTGCGAGCGCACCGTCACGCCCCCGTTCGGCTTGGCGGGCGGCAAGCCGGGCGCGCCGGCGCGGCTGGCGCTGGAACTGCCCGACGGCACCGTGCGGCGGCTCACCAGCAAGGGCGGCTTCCTCGCGCCGGCGGGCTCACGCGTGGTGATGCAAGCACCGGGCTCCGGTGGTTACGGCTCACCCGCACGCCGCGACCGCGCGCGCCTCGAAAGCGACATGCGCGACGGGTATGTCACCGCGACCGGCGCTTCGCGCGACTATGGTGGCCGGCCGGGCTCAGGCGGCGAGTGACAGGCTCGGCACGGTGGCCTCGAGTGCCGCGAAGCAATCCGGATCAATCGCGCTGCCGACATCCTTGCGCATGATCGCGAGTGCCACGGCGGCTGGCGAGGCGGCGCGATAGGGGCGGCCGGCGGTCAGCGCGTCAAAAACGTCGGCAACGGTCAGAATGCGCGTCTCCCGCGCGATCACTTCGCCACGCAAGCCTTTGGGATAGCCGCGCCCGTCGAGCCGCTCGTGGTGCGCGGCGGCAACCGGCGCGAGATCGCTGAAAATGCTGATCCGCTGCAGGATCTCCTCGGTGAGCACGGCGTGGCGGCGCATCGCGGCCCATTCCTGCTCGTCGAGCTTGCCCGGCTTGTCGAGAATGCCGGTGCCGACGCCCAGCTTGCCGATGTCGTGCAGCAGCCCGGCGCGCCGCAGCCAGCGCCGGCGGGGGGCGCCGATGCCGAGCCGGACCGCGACCGCGTCGGCATACTCGGTGACACGTCGGCTGTGCCCGCCAGTAAAACTGCTTTTCGCGTCGATGATGTCGGCGAAGGCAGCGGCGACCACATCGAGCCGCTCCTCGTCGATCGGAATCGCGTGCGCCGCCGGTTCCAGCGCGGATACCTTTTCGTCGATCGCCGGATCGGCGAGCGTCGCCCAGAACCCCTCGCGCCGCGCTGCCGCTTCGAGCGCGGCCACGAGGCGGGGGTCGAACCAGGTACCGGCGCGGCGGCGGGCTTCGCCGAGTGCTGCCTCCGGGCCGCCGACCGTGTGGAACACGTCCATCACCTGCGCCAGCAGCGCGATCCGGGCTCCCAGCGGTATCTGCTCGCCACGCAGTCCCTCGGGCCGGCCTTTGCCGTTCCAGTGTTCGTCGAGGGAAAACACCGCGGCGGCGACGCGCTCGCTGAAGCCGAACCGGCGCGCGATGTCGGCGCCGCGTTCGCAACGCGTGGCGATCAGCTCGGTCGCCAGGTTCTCCCCATTGCGGGCCAGATCGAGCACGCGCATCACGCGCGAGCGTAGTGCCTCGCCCGGCCCGGCATGGCGCAACACGAACATCCCGAGCTGCACGAAGCTATGCGAATCGACGGTCTTGTAGTCGTGCTTGGTGATGCGCTCGTCGCCGCCATAGAGCTGCCAGAGGCGGGCGGCGTTGCTGCTGCAACCGGCGTCCTTCAGCAGCAGCGCGTAATACAGGTCGGAGAGTTGCGCCGGATCGAGCCCGAGCTGGCGGCCGATCTGCATGCCGATCCAGCCGCAGCGCAAGCAATGCCCCGGCGGCTGTCCCTCGGTCAAATCGAGCGCATAGCTCAGCGCGCCAAGCACTTCGGACAGGCGCAGGGCGATCGCCCCGGTCGGGAGGCGAGGCAGGGTGATCGAGGCCGGGACGATGCTGGCAAGCATGGCGCGAACCCTACGCCTTGCCGGTTGTCATCGGGTTAAGGCTCTTGTCGCAGCCACCGGGCCGTGCTCTAGGCAAGCTAGACCGGGGAGGGAATGACCATGTCGGCGACAGCAACACCGCATATCGCGCAGCGCGCACCGATCAAGGTCGCTGTCGAGGAGGGGAAATCCTACTGGTGGTGCGTTTGCGGGCTGAGCAGCAAGCAGCCGCTTTGCGACGGCACCCACAAGAGCGGCGGTTTCCGCCCGCTCGAGTGGAAGGCGACCAAGACGGGCGACGTGTGGTTCTGCGGCTGCAAGCACACCACCACGGCACCGCTGTGCGACGGCACGCACAAGACGGTCTGATCAGGACACCGCGCCGGACCGTCCGTCCGCATTCCAGCCGGGCGAATAGCCGTTCGGGTTTGTCGCCGGGTTGCCGCGCTTGCGTTCGGCGACGTCCCACATCAGCCGCGGGTCGAACGATTCGGCGGCGAACATGGTCAGAACCACGACAGCGCAGAATGCGATCGCGCCCAGGCCGGGCGTAATGGTGGCAACCGTGCCGAAACGCACCAGAGCGCCGAGCAACGATTCCATGAAGATGTCGATCATCGACCAGCGACCGATGAACTTTATCACGAAATAGAGGCGGGTTCTTCCGCGCAGCCATTCGACCCGCCCGGTCTGAATGGCGATCAGCATGCCGCCCAGCCCGATGATCTTGGCCACGGGCACCAGGATGCTGGCGAACAGCACCAGCGCCGCGAGCGGATACAGGCCCGCGTTCCACAGCTCCCGCACGCCGCCGATGATGGTGCTCGGCTTCTGCGCTCCGAGCTGCACGACGGTCAGCACCGGGAAATAGTTGGCCGGGACATAGAGAATGGCTGCCGCGATCAGCAGCGCCCAGGTGCGCGACAGGGTATCGGGCTTGCGCGCGTGCAGCACCGAACCGCAGCGCGGGCAATCCGCGCCCTCGTGCAGCATCTCGCAAACCAGGTCGCAGGCGTGGCAGCTGACGGCCCCGTGCAGGTCGAGCCGAACCGGCTCGCGGCAGGGTTCGCTCTCCTCGGGTGGGGTGTTGCCATCGAACGCCTCCCAGACGGCGTGACGGTCGAGCACGGCGTCGGCCCAGGTGATGACGAAGGTGAGGGCGAGCAGCGCGAAGGCGCCGATCGCGAGCGAGATGCTCACCAGGTCACCGAGCTTTACGTAGGCCACCAACACGCCGAACACGAACACGTCGATCATGGCCCAGGGGCTGAGCCGCTGGACCCAGACGAACACGCGCCGCAGGTGTCGCGGCGGGTCCGGAGCACGCAGGCGAACCAGCACGTAGATCGTGCCGAGCAGCTTGGCGAACGGCGCCAGTAGCGTGGTGAACACGACGGCGACGGACAGGATCGCCATCTGGCGGCGAACCAGCTCTTCCGGCCCCGAGAGCAGATCGGCGTGGTGCACCATGCCCAGCTTCTCCACCGAGAGGAGATTGGTGGTGCACATCACCAGCAGCAGCAGAACGGCGCCGATGTAGAGCGGCAGCGCGCGGTCGAGCGTGCGGCTGCGGGCGCGCCGCAGCGAGGTTGCGCAGCGCAGACACTGCACCGCCGTGTCGGCGACGAGTGACGGGACGAGTTGCACCAACCCGCAGCCCGGGCACTCGTAGAGCGCCTCCGTGGTGACCGGCGTGTTCGACGGCGCGCGACTAAGGCGCAAGCATCACCGCCAAACCATCGGCGAGTTGGCCGACCGCCGCGCTCATCGCAATGACCTCGCCGCGCAGGCCCGGCTCCGGCGGGGTCACCACGAAGCGGAAGCTGCGGGTCGTCGGCCGCCGCCGATCGGGGTAGACCAGTGCGGCCTGCGCGGCGAGCACCACGTTGCCACCGGGGTCGGCATCCAAGCGCTGCACGTTGAGCTCCACGGTGACATTCGGAGCGACCGAGACGGCACCGGTCTCGGCGTATACCGAGCTGACCGGCAGTCGTTGGCCGAGTTCCTCGACCAGAACCCGGCTGAGCATCGCGCCGAGCGGCTCGCCCCACCAGTCGTTCGCCAGCACGTCGAGGCGGTAATCCGCCGAGGACCGCACGATCTGCCGGCGATCGAGATACTGGGCAAGGCTGATCGCACGCAACAACACGACCTTCGGGCTGCGTTTGACCGCCGGGCCGGGCAGGGCGCGCAGGGTGTAGAAATGCGGGTCCGGCGAGGCGCAGCCCGCGAGCGGCGCCAGCATGGCGAGGACCAGGAGCATCGAACGGGCCACCAGGTGCGCTACTCCGTGCGGGTGTTGCTGCGGCCGCGTATCAGCACCTCGGGATGCCGCGTCAGCAGGTCGGCGAGCGAGCGGATCGAGCCGACCGCTTCATTGGCCTGCACCAGCAGCCGGGTCAGATCGCGGTTGAACCGCGTGTTGTCGCCGTAGCCGCTTTCGATCGAGGTCGCCAGGCGATTGGTCTGCGCAAGCGTCTTTTCCAACCCGGCGGAGATTTCCGGAAGGCGGCGCAGCAGCGGCGTCATCCCGGTGTCGAGCTTGCGCACGGTATCCTGCACGCTCGCCATCGTCGATGCCAAGGATGCTAGTGATTGGCGCAATTCCGGCCCGTTGGTCACCGCGTTCAGCCCTTGCAAGGTCTGCTGCAGATCCTTGCCGATCTGCTCGAACGGGATCGCGTCCACCTTCGCGATCAGCTTGGAGGCGCCGGCTTGCAGACCCTGGATGCTGTCACCGCCGCCGAAGCTGGGAATGACGAAGGCATCATCTTCCTTGCCGGCGGTCGCCTGCGGCGCGTCGGGCTCGAATTCGAGCGCGATCGCCTTCTGACCGGTCAGCAGGTTGACGCTTTGCAGGCTCGCTCGCAGGCCGCGTTGGACCAGTTCGTCCAACCTGGCGGCATCATCCATTTGCGGCTGCTGGTCGATGTCGGCGAACCGGCGCGGCTCGACCACGAAATGCACCGGGGCAAGGATGCTGTCGGTGCTGGGATCGTATTTCAGCCCGACGCTGGTGACCGAGCCGATCCGCAGCCCATGCATCGTTACCTCCGAGCCCGCGCCGAGCCCGCGGATCGAGCCGGGGAAGTAGGCTACCAGCGGGACACGCTGACCGTATACTGCGGATTCGGCCGCCTCCTGGTTCGCATATAGCGGGAATTCGTGGTTCTCGGCGCTGGCGGATTGCTTCGACTGCTGCGGCGTCTCGAACGCGACACCGCCCAGTAGCACCGCCTTGACCGACTCGAGCTGAAGTGCGACGCCTTCGCTGCCGAGCTTGACGGTCAGCCCCGAGGCGTTCCAGAAGCGCGAATCGTCGTGCACGTACTTGTCGAATGGCGCGCGGATGAAGGCGTGAACGACGACATCGCTCGCCATGTTGCCGATATCCCAGCCAAGCACCTCGCCCACCGTCAGGTCACGGAAGAATATCGGCGAGCCGAGACTGAGCGAGCCGAGCCGGTTGGCTTTGAGCAGGAAGGTGTGTCCGGGCACTTCGGATTCCAAAACCGGCGGGTCACGCAATCCGTCGAAATGGCGCTTGTCCGGCTTGCCCGCCTCCGTCGCGGGCCGCATCTGGACATAGGCGCCGGACAGCAGTGTTTCGAGGCCGGAGACGCTGCCGGCGAACAACCGCGGCTTGACCACCCAGAACACCGCCCCCTCGGTCAGCAGCGGCTCGGCGTCCTTCCTGGTGTCGATGGTGACGACCACGTGCTTGCGATCGTCCGACAGGCTGAGATGTTTCACCGTGCCGAGCACGATGTCCTTGAATTTCAGCGGAGATCGCCCGGACTCCAGTCCCTCGGCATTCTGGAAGGTGATCATGATGGTCGGTCCCTCTTGGGACACGGCTCTGATCCCGAGCCAGAGCGCGATGCCGGCGGCGATCAGCGGGATCAGCCAGACGACCGGGAAGTACCAGCGTCGCCGCGGGCTGCTGTGAACGACCGCTTTCGGCGGCGGGTCCGGCGGAGGCGTCTCGTCGTCCGCCATTCAGGCGTTGCCTCGCGA
The DNA here is from genome assembly GCA_965218045.1 of Acetobacteraceae bacterium. Classification (GTDB taxonomy): domain Bacteria; phylum Pseudomonadota; class Alphaproteobacteria; order Acetobacterales; family Acetobacteraceae; genus CAVRCA01. The sequence goes on from CBDCJX010000011.1 coordinate 506,833, forward strand.
CCGACGCGGGTGGCTGGCCGCCCGGTCGGTGAACCAAAGGGGAGAACGGGGGTGAATGGAGACGGCAACCTCCTGGAGCCCGGCCCGTTCGACCGTGCTCGCGCTTGGCCAGGAATCGAGTAGCACTAATCGGCCTGCTAGACCGAGCACTGGTTCAAGTCGGCCTGATAAAGCCTTTGCCATGCACCGGTTCCGCATGGTCGGGGAGGGGCTTTCGCGAACCGTTCAGCCGGCGCCGATGGTTTCGGCGAACAGCGCGTCCTGGTCCGCCTGGGTCTCGACCGGCGGCATCAAGGTGTCGCGCGACAGCGTCCGCTTGCGGTCGAGCAGCGCGTGCAGGTTCTGGTCGAAGGAGCGGCGCCCGTTGGACCCGCAGCCATCCGGCAGGACCGCGACCGGCAGATGGACCGCGACGGGGCGGGTCTGGCCGATGCGGAGCACACGCCCGGTGCATTGGTCCTCGACCGCCGGGTTCCACCAGCGGGAGAGATGGATGACGTGGTTGGCGCGCGTCAGGGTCAGCCCGACGCCGCCCGCCTTGGGCGAGAGGATCATCACGTCGAACCCCTCGGGCGATGACTGGAAGCGGTTGACCCGCACCTGACGCGCCGGCCCGGATACACCGCCGTTGATCACCATCGGCGCTTGCGACAGTCGGTAGCGTCGCTGGATGATCCCGCCGAGGCGCGCCTGCAACGCGAGATCGTCGAGGAAGAGCAGGGCGCGCTCGCCCGATAGGGCGATCCGGTCGAGTGCCGCGAAGCAGAGCTCCAGCCGTGCCGAAGCCGCGATGAACGCGTCGTCGGCGCCGTCCCACTCCGGGTCGGGATGCAGCGAGATCGCGCGGATCGCCTGCAACGCTTCGAGCGCCGCACCGCGCCTGGTCTCGCGTCGCGCTGCCTCGATCGCCGCGAGATAGCGTTCGACCTGGCGCGGCGGCATCTTGTGTTCGATAACATGCTCGGTTCGGGTCGGAAGATCGGGCAGCTGCTCCTCCTTCAGCCGACGCAGCAGCAGCGGCGCCCGGCCGTCGTGCCACTGATCGAGGAACCGCTTCAAGCCGGCGAGCGTCTCCGTTGTCGCGTCGCGCTCGTAGCGCGCACTGAACGAGCGCAGGTCGTCGAGATAGGCAGGATGCACGGTGTCCACGATGCACCAGAGATCGCTCAGCCGGTTCTCGATCGGCGTTCCCGTGAGGGCGATGCGGAAATCCGCGTTCATCGCCTTGGCCGCGTCGGTGAGCCGCACCCCGGGGGTCTTGATCTTCTGCGCTTCGTCGAACAGCAGGGCGGCGAACCGGACCTGGCCGAAGCCGCCAGCATAGTCGCGCAACGTCTCGTAGGTGGTGAGCACCCAGTCGGCCGTGCGTAGCCGCTCGGCATCGAGCTCCGCGCCGTGGCAACGCCGCAGCGCCGCGATGCCGCCGCCATAGGCCCGCAACACGCGCCCGAGCCCTGGTGCGTGCAGGTGACGGTCGTGCTCCTCGCGCCAGTTCTCCAGCAGGCCGGTGGGCGCGACGATGAGCACCGGCGCTTGCGCTATCGTGCCTGCCTCCATTGCCTCGCGCAGCCAGGCGAGGAAGGCGAGGCCCTGCAAGGTCTTGCCCAGCCCCATGTCGTCGGCCAGCAGCACGCCCGGACGGCCGAGGCGCCAAGCCTGCTGCAACCAGTCGAGCCCTACCGCCTGGTGCGACTTGAGCGGTGTGGCGAGGCGGCGCGGCGTTCCCAGGGGCAGCGCGGGTCGGCGGGCGAAATCCGCCTTGGCGCCGACCTCGGTTTCGTTCGGCTCGATAATAAGCGTCTGCGGCTCTGACTTGCCGGACTCGTGCGGCCGGGAGTCGGGCCGCGTTGCGAGCGCGGCTTCCACGGCGGCGAGCGCGGCCAGGGTCTCGTGGGTGGCGGGGACCGAAACGGTCCGGCCGTCCTCGGCCTGGAACATCACCGTGTCGATGCCGGCGCCGATGGCTCGCTCGACAAGCTGGGCGAGGTCGGCGAGCTGCTCGCTGGTGAGCGGGAGGTGCTCGTCGCCCACCCGGAGCCCGACGGTTTCCGCCCCGTCCGCGGGGTCCGGCGCGGCGGCGCCCGGCTCGGTGGCGTTGGTCTCGGGGCCGAACCAGGCGGTCGGTTGCAGCTTCAGCCAAGGCAACACCCGGGGCTGCCAGATGCCGAGCCCGCGTACCCGATCGGAGTAGGCGTCGGTTTCACGAAACACGTTCTCGATCACACTGCTATCGGCGTCCTCGCCCAGCGCGTGCTGCAGGAAGGCGCGTGGCGAGGCTAGCAGGGCGCGCTTGGTCGCAAGCGGCTCCGACTGCACCCGACGCACTTCGGCCAGCGCGCGTTGCAGCGGCGGCGAGAGCACCAGGAAGCTGCCGTGGCCGGGTGTGTAGACCGGTTTTGCCGTGCTGAAGCGATTGAACTGGTCTTCGCCGAACAGTCGCTGCTGTGCCGGTGTCAGCAGCGGCGCGTCCGGGTCTCCGTCGGCGCCGTGCAGGATCGGCACCAGACGCGCGGCCTCGCCCTCGCCGTGCAGGTCGAGCGAGAACGCGTCCGCCTGGATGACCGTGATGGCGCCGAGCAGTCCGGTGGCGGAAGCCTCGCCGATCGCTTCCGCCGCCGGCAGCACCGCGCGCAGGGCCGCGATTGCCGCTAGGCGCGCGGCGAGGTCGTCGGCTTGTGCCGCTTGCAACGCCGCGACCGCCTCGGCGACGGCGAACAGCGTTTTGGGCAGCCGGTGCGGGGCGCCGCCGACAAAAAGCCAGGCGCCGACCCGCTCGGCGCCGATCACCGGCTGGCCGGTTGGTCTGCGCCAGCGGTGCGAGGCGGTGAAATCGGGGCGGGTGACAAGGCCGTGCGGCTCGACGACCAGCGCGACCTCGGCAAGCGGCGGCATCGCCAGCGATTGCGCCTCGCGCGGGCTCAGGGCGGCGATGGCGTGGTGCGCGATCAGCACGCTCGCGGCCTCGGCGGTCGCGCTGTCCGCCGCGAGCAAGCGGGCGACGAGATCGACACCGGGGAGTTGGATGGCTGGCGCCTCCAGCGCCCACAGATCGTACGGGACGGGACCGTTGGGGCCGACCAGCCGCAACTCGGTCGCCTCTGGGGTCGGCGTGATGGTGAACGTGTAGCTCATCGCGGCTGCCAGTCGGCGGGCGTCAGCCTGAGCCCGACGCGCCGGGCGAGCAGTTCGGCAACGCTGCCCTGCCAATGGCCCCGCTCAGAAGATTGATGGGCGAGACCAGCCCCAGACCTGTCGCCCCCCTGCCGAAATGATTTGGTGGGAACGGCAAACCGAGCTCCATCAAGTCGACACGTTCGTAAAGAGACCTATCGAGCTTGGGCGCAGTCTTCCAGTCGCTGGACCAAACCCGAAGCTTGCCAAGGTGGCTCCATTCACAGAACACCAACGGTCCGACGCGAAGCAGAAGGACCGAATGATTGCTTTGAACTCCGCTGCCTTCGAGCTTGGCGACGGCCTCTCCAAGCTCCCGCGTTGCACGCGCTGAAGCATGGACGCGGCCGGCCAGCGCGAGCTGCGCATCGTCGATCACGCCTCTGTCGAGGCACGCGGTCCAGAATGCCTCGCGATAACGCCACTGACTGTCGAGCGCGTAATCCGCGATGATCCGGAAGAACGTTTTCAGCGACGCCCGCGCGAGCCAGCGCCGGACCACCGCAGTTTCCGCCTCGCCGAGCGCTGACCAGTTCTGCGGCTTGACGCGCGGGTCCGCGAACGTATGGAGCAGGAAGCCGCGAACCACGTCGCGCACCGGCTCGGCAGGCGTCATGCCGCCGTCCAGCCAGGGTCGCAGCAGCGCCTTGCCAATCGCGTGCCTTGTGTCGCGGAAGCGCGGCGCGCGCGCGGGTGCCACGAAGCCGATGAGCCGCTCCGCCGATTCCGCTCCCCGCCCGGAGCGGAACGCGGCGGGCGCCTGCGCCAGCATCGCCTGCTGCGCCGCCTTGAGATACCCACTCGCCGCGCGCAGCGGGTCGTCGAAGCCGGTCTCGGCGAGAAGCGAAGCACCATCGCCCGGCCCGCCGAGCAGCGCTTTTGCCAGCGCCGCCGGCCCGGCGCGGTGGTCGAACAGCTGGAACTGCCGGTGTGCCGTGGCCCAGATCGACAAACGTGGGTCACGGCTATACCGCAGCTGGGCGGCGATGGCGGCGCCCGCCGAGGCGGTCTGCGCGCTGGCCGGGTCGAAATGCAGCAGCCACGCCTCGATGAGGTTGCGCAAGGTGGCGTCCGATGTCCTGGCGTGCCGGAGAACCAGGTCGAGCAATCGCGGGCGAACCGGCGCGGCGAGCTCGGTGTCCCACAGCACGAAAGGCGCGCTGCGTAGGTCACGTCGGGCAAGGTCGCTGCCGCCGTTCGCGCGGATCGCCGCTTCCAGGCGCTGCCGCAAGGCGCGGAGTGCCGGCTCGGGCGGCATCGGCGCCGCGTCCGCCGCGTTCAAGCCGACCAGCATTTTTCGCGAGGGTGGCGGTTCGGCCCGCAGCCCGGCGTGCAACGGCAGCGCCTCGATCGCGGCGCGCAAGGCGGCGAGGGCGGCGACGGCATGGCTCACCGGCGATCTTCGAGCGCGTCGTGGATCTGCGCGCGCAAAATCTGCAGCTCGGCCGAGGTACGCGGCGAGAGGATGAAGCGCAGGTCGATACGTCGGTTGCGGGCGTAATCGACGTCGGAGCTGCCCAACGCGTCCGACAGCGGCCGGCGCTCGCCATAGCCGCCGACGCCGAGCAGCGGCTGCCCATCGGGATTGCGCAGCGCCTCGAGCCGCGCCTGATCGCGGCGCAGTTCGGCGAACACCGCCAGCGCGCGCTCGGCCGAGAGCTGGTCGTTGTCACGGTAACGGCCGTTGGCGCTGGTGATCGGCTGCCGGTCGGTATGGCCTTCGATCAGCAGGGCTTCGAGGATCGGCTTGCGCTCGCCGGTGCAGCCCGCATCGGCGATCACCGCGTAGCACGGCACGATCGCGGCGAGGGCATCGGACAGCACGCGCACCGTCTGCTGCGCGCCGGGTTCGAGCTTGGCGCTGTTGCTCGCGAACAGCAGGTCGCCCTTGAGGCGCATGATGCCGGATTGCTCGTCGATGCTGACCCGGACACCTTTGTTCGACAACGTGCGTTCCAGCGCCCCCAGCATCTCGTTGCGAGCCGCCGCCCGCTCCTCCAGCTCGCGTTCGAGCTGCTGCACCGCCGTGCCGAGCAGGTCACGCAGGCGCGTGTTGGCCGCCTTCTGCCGTTGCGCCTCGGCTTGCTGCCGTTCCGCTTCGTGCCGATTGTGCTCGGCCTCGGCTTGCGCTGCCAGCAGGCGCGCGCGCTCCACCATCTGCTGGCTCTCGGCGTCGCGGAAGTTGAGCGCGAACACGGTCAGCATCAGCAGGAACACGAACAGGATGCCGACCATCAGATCGCTCACCGAGGCGAAATAGCTTTCCTCGCTCTCCTCCGCCTCACCCGTCCGGCGGCGCGCCAACGACGCCATCGCTCAAACCCTTGCCGGCCTGAGGTCGGCCAGGCTGTCGTCGAGGCCGCGAACCATCGCGGCGATGTGCGTCGCGGCTTTGGCGAGATTGCCGTCCGTCTCGCCGACGAAACGCGTGACCTCCTGGGTGAAGCTTTGCAGACCGTGTTGCAGCCCGGTGAGCGTCTTGCCGAGATCGGCGTCCACGCCCTCGAAGCGCCGGGCCGCGTCGGACAGCGCCTCGGCCAGCCGTGTGGCGCCGACCTGGGCGACTTCGAGCCGTGCAGCCGCCCCGCCCACTTGCTCGATGGCGGTGCTGACCGCGCGGGCGACCTCGCGCAGCGGCTCGGTTCCGGCACGGACCGCCTCGCTGGCGGCGCGCATGTCGGCGGCGCTGGCCGCGAGCGGGGTCGCGGCCGCGCGGGTGACGCGGTCCAGCTCCGCCAGCTGGTCGGCCACCCGTCCGGTCGCTTCGCCGAGCCGGTCGCCCTGGCGCCCCATTTCCTCCGCCCGTCCGCCGATCGCGCCGGCCGCGCGGTGCAGGTGATCCCCGGCCTCGCTGCCGCCGCGCCGGAGCGATTCCGCCGCGTCGGCCGCCGCGGCCTCCACCCGGCCCGCCGCAACGCCGATCGCCGTTGCGAGCTCCTGGCCCGAGCCCTGGAGCACGCCGCGCAGCGCCGCGGCACCCTCCGCGCCACCGTCACGCAGCGCGTCGCTGGCGCTGCCCATTGTCTGGCGGAACTCGGCGAGCAGATGAACAAGCTCGCTGCGCATGCCCTCGGTCGCGATAGCGATGCGCCCGACCGCCTCCTCCGCGCCGCGTCCGAGCGCACCGCCGGTGTCCGCCGCCGCGCCGGCGAGACTTGCGCTGACCTTGGCGGCGGTGGCCTCGAACCCCTCCGCCGCCGTCGTGATGCGGGACGCGAGCGCCTCGAAAGCGACGGACCCGCTCGCCTGGGAAGCCTCGGACAAGGCCCGCAACTCGCCGAGCATCCTCTCGAACTGCGCGGTCAGCCGGCCCGAGCTGGCGGCGGCCTCTTCGCCCATGCGCCGCTCCATCGCCTCGGCCGCGCGCGCCAGGGCCTCGCCGACCTTGCCCGCCGTCTGCTCGAAGCCGCGGGAAGCCGCCTCCATCCGCTCGGCTAGCTCACGGCCGGCGTCGGCGCCGGCGGACCGCGTCTGGTCGGCCATCCCGCGCAGGCTTGCCGCCAGTCCGCCCATCTGATCGGTGATGCGGGCGAGTGCTGATTCGGCGCCATCGCCCATCCGGCGTGCCATCTGGTCGGCGGCCTCGGCCATGCGCACCGCCGCGTCCCCGAGGCTGGACTGCAACCCCTCCAACCGCGCGCCGAGGCCCGACAAGCTCTCGGCCACCTCGTTCATCCGGTCGCCGGCGCCGCCCTGCAGCCCGGCCAGGAAGCGGTCGAGCATCTGCGTCATCGCGTCCTCGGTGCGGGACGCCATCCCGCGTGCCAGCTGCTGCATCGCTTCGGTGAGCGGCTGGATGTGCTCGCCGAGTCGCTGATCAAACGCGGCATCGAACGCCGTGCCGATGTTCACGGCGAGCTCGGTCGAGAATGTCTCGAGCTGGGCCGCTTGGCGTTCGGCGATCTCGTTGGTCCGTTGCTGCAGCGCGACGGCGCTGATCAGCGGCGCCCGATGCTCGAGCGCCTGGTTGAACGCGTCGAGCGCCCGGTCAACCCGGCGCAAACGCGACTTGCGGAACAGGGCGTAGCCGAGCGACAGGAACAGTCCGGCCAGCGAGGTGATGAACTTGAACGAGGCGGCGTCGAGCAGCTCGTGCAGCTTGGCATTGCGTTCGAGATTCGAGACACCCTCGGCGACGATGCCGCCTGCTGCGCTTAGCGCGACGGCAAGGCCGAGGAAGGTGAACAGCAGGCCGGCGCCGACCAGCAGGTTGGGCATCGCCGCGTGGAGGCGGACGTCGACATCGACCGCCCGCAGCAGCCCACAATTGAACCAGTCGTCCGGACGCGCCGTGGAGCGCACCAGACCGCCGGTTTCAGCGGGGAGCAGCAGCGTCTCGCGATAGCCCCGCCAAGCCGGGCCGAGCAACGCGTCATCGGCCAGTTCCGTTGCCAAGCTCTCGTATCGCTCGGCAAAGGCGCGGGGATCGTCGGCCTGGGCGAGGCGGGCGCGGGCGCGGTCGAACGCCTTGATCAGCCTGCGCGTGCGGACATGCAGCGGGATGCCGGCGCTTGTCGCGGCCGCCACGAGCAAGGCGACAAAACCCCAGATGGTGATCGGGTTCGAGACAATCGGGGCCAACAGATGCATGCAGACAACATCCTGAACAACGGCTCTGCCGGAAGCGGCCGGATGCTGGCTGGTATTTATGAAAAAGTGCTTGTTGCAACGGTTCGTTCTCGCCGGCTGACGATGCCGTTGCCCGGGCGGTTCCGGCCGTGAATGAGCGGCATATTCGGTCTTACCTAGGAGCGGGAAAGTAAGACTTTGGAAACCGTGGAGCGTCTATCGGACGCGAACCCGCCTGCCGGCCGGCGGCACTTTTATCGCGTCTCGATCGTCAGAAAGAATTCAGCAGCATGCCCTCGACAACCCCGACCATTTCGATCAACGCGGCGATTGCCGGCGACGACACGGTGAACGCCGCCGAGGCGGCCGCCGGCTTCGTCATCAGCGGCATCACGACAAACGTCGAGGACGGCCGGACCGCAACCATCGGCTTGGGCAACACAACCTACACCACGACCGTTGCCAACAATATCTGGTCTGTCACCGTTCCATCCGCGCAAGCCCAGGCCCTGGTCGACGGCGCCCAAACGGCGACGGCCGATGTCTTCGATGAAGCCGGCAACGCCGCCCCGCAGGCGACCCGCGCGCTGACTGTCGATGAGACGGCGCCGGTCGTCGGCTCGGTAACCACCTTGCCCGCCACGGCTGACCTGAATGCCGGGCAGACGGTCACCCTGACGCTCGGGATGAGCGAGGCGGTGACGGTGAACACCACCGGCGGCACGCCGACCCTGACGTTAAACGACGGCGGCACCGCGACCTACGTGTCGGGATCGGGCACCAGCGCCCTCGTGTTCAGCTACACGGTCGGCGCCGGCCAGAACACCGCTGACCTCGCGGTGACCGGCAGCAATCTCAACGGCGGCACGGTCAAGGACGGTGCCGGGAACGCGACAAACCTCGCCGGCGCGGTCACCAACCCGGCCGGCACCCTGCAGATCGACACCACCGCCCCGACCGTCGCGTCAGTCACCGCTTCGCCTAGCACGGCCGACCTGAACGCCGGACAGACGGTCACCCTGACGCTCGGGATGAGCGAGGCGGTGGCGGTGAACACCACCGGCGGCACGCCGACCCTGACGTTGAACGACGGCGGCACCGCGACCTACGTGTCGGGATCGGGCACCAGCGCCCTCGTGTTCAGCTACACGGTCGGCGCGGGCCAGAACACCGCCGACCTCGCGGTGACCGGCAGCAGCCTGAACGGCGGCACGGTCAAGGACGGTGCCGGCAATGCCGCGAACCTCGCCGGCGCGGTCACCAACCCGGCCGGCACCCTGCAGATCGACACCGCCGCGCCGAACATCGGCGTCATCGGGCCGGTGGCTGGTGACAACATCGTCAGCACCGTCGAGGCCGCCGCCGGCTTCACCGTGAGCGGCACCACGGCCGGCGTCGAGGACGGCCAGGTCGCGACGATCGCCCTGGTGACCGCCGGCGGCACCACGGTGGACAGCTACACGCCGACGGTCACCGGCAATGCGTGGTCGATCAACGTCACCGCCGCGCAGGCCCAGGCGCTCGCCGATGGCGCGTACACCGTGAGAGCCGACGTGGCCGATCGCGCCGGCAATCCGGCACCGCAGGCGACGCTGGCGCTCACCGTGGACCAGACCGCGCCGACCGTGGTGATCACGCCGACGACCAGCGACAGCGTGGTCAATCTGGCCGAAGCGACCGCCGGCTTCGCGATCAGCGGCACCACGGTCGGTGTCGAGGACGGGCAGATCGTCACCGTCGCCATCGTCAACGTCTCGAACGCGATCAAGAACACCTACACCGCCGCCGTTTCGGGCAATGCCTGGACGGTCAACGTCACCGCGGCGCAAGCGCAGGCGCTGGCGAACGGCAGCTACACGATCAGGGCGAACCTTTCCGACCTCGCGGGCAACCCTGCGGCCCAGGCCACGCAAAGCCTCAGAGTGGACGAGACCCCGCCAACTTCGGCGATCTCGAACGGCATTGCCGGCGACAACACGGTCAACGCGGCGGAAGCAGCCGCCGGCTTCGCCATCAGCGGCACGACGATCGGCGTCGAGAATGGCCAGGTCGTCACCATCACCATCGTCGACGCGCTGAGCGCGGCGGTGGACACGCTCAACGCGACCGTGTCGAACAACGCGTGGTCGGCCACGGTCTCCGCCGCGCAAGCGACAGCGCTGGCGGACGGCACCTACACGGTCCAAGCCAACCTCACCGATTCGGCGGGCAATCCGGCGCCGCAGGTCACGCGCGCGCTGCGCGTCGACCAGACCGCCCCGACCATCGCCATCACCACGCCGATCGCGGGCGACGACGCGGTGAACGCGGACGAAGCCGGGGCGGGCGTCACGATCAGCGGCACCACCGTCGGCGTGGAGAACGGCCAGACCGCGACCGTGCGCCTCTATGACGCGGGCAACGTGCTGCGCAACACCTACACGACGACGGTGACCGGCAACGCCTGGTCGATCACGGTCACGCCGGCGCAGGCGATCGCGCTGATCGACGGCCTCTACACGGCCAAGGCCACCGTCTCGGACGCGGCCGGCAATCCGGCGGTCCAGGCAAACGCCAGCTTCACCATCGCGGAGACCGCACCCACCATCGCGATCGACGTCGTGGGGGGTGACGGCACCCTGAACGCCGCCGAGGCGGGCGCGGGCTTCGTCATCAGCGGAACCTCCGCCGGCGCCGAGGACGGCCAGATCGCGACGATCGACATCGTCGACGGCTTGGGTGCGGCGGTGCATTCCTACACCGCCGCAATCGCGAGCAACGCCTGGTCGGTGAACGTTACCGCCGTTGATGCGCTGGGCCTTGCCGATGGCCAATATACGGTGCGGGCGGCGGTCTCGGACGCCGCCGGCAACCCAGCGATCAATGCGACGCGGTCGTTGAAGGTGGACGAAACCGCGCCGACGATCGGGATTGCGACCGTCGCCGGCGACGATGTGGTGAACCGGGCCGAAGCCCGCGTCGGTTTTGCCATCAACGGCACTGCGAGCGGTGTCGGGGACGGGGGGATGGTCACCGTCTCGGTTGTCGACGGCGCCAGCGCGGTGGTCGACAGCTACATCGCTACCGTGAGCGCTGGCCTATGGTCTGCCTACGTAACGGCCGCGCAAGCTCGGGCGCTCGCGGACGGGAGCTATACGATCCAGGCCAGCGCGTCGGACCTCGCCGGCAACCCGGGGACGGCAAGCCTGGCGCTGACGGTTGACGAGACGCCGCCTTCGATCTCGATCACCGCCATCACCGGCGACGACATCATCGATACGAGCGACCAAGCTGGCGGGTTTGCCATCAACGGCGCGACCGTCGGCGTGGAGGACGGGCAGACCGCAACGATCACCCTCACCAACGCCTCGCATGCGGTGGGGGACACGTTCACGATCACGGTCGCCAACAATGCCTGGTCGGTGCTGGTCGATTCCGCGCACGCCTCCGCGCTCGCGAACGGCCCCTACCTGGTTCAGGCCGACGTGTCCGATACGGCGGGAAACCCGGCAACGACTGGCGTGCGGGTCGCGACGGTCAGCGACGGCAGCCCCGACAACAGCCCGCCCATCGTCCTGCTCGTGTCGGCCTCGCCGGACGACGTTCCGGAAGGGATCGGGATCGGCCAGACCGTTGCCCTGACGCTCACCATGAGCAAGGCGACGACCGTCGATACCACCGGCGGCACTCCCACCCTCATTCTCGACGACGGCGGCACTGCGACGTACGTGTCGGGATCGGGCAGCGGCGCGCTGGTGTTCAGCTACACCGTCGCGCCCGGCGAAAACACCGCCGACCTGACGGTGACGGCGGGCAACCTGAACGGCGCCACGATCAGCGACGGCAACGGCCATTTGGGCGACCTCTCGAGCGCTGCCGGCAACCCGGCCGGCACCCTGCGGATCGACACCACGGCGCCGACGGTCGCGTCGGTCACCGCCAGCCCTGGCACCGCCGACCTGACGATCGACGGCAAGGTGACCTTGACGCTCGCGATGAGCGAGGTGGTGAACGTCACCGGCGCGCCATCGCTCACGCTCGATGACGGCGGCTCGGCCACGTATCTCTCCGGCTCCGGCACCGACACGCTGGTGTTCACATACACCGTGGGTTCGGGGGAAGACACCGCCGACCTCACGGTGACCGGTAGCGGCCTGAACGGCGGCGTCATCGAGGATCTGGCCGGCAACGCGGCCGACCTCGCGGGCGCGGTCGTCAATCCCGCCGGCACGCTGCAGATCGACACCACCGCGCCCAGCATCGCGATCACCTCGCCCGTCGCCGGCGACAACGTAGTGAACGCCAGCGAGGCGGCCGCCGGGTTCACCGTCAGCGGCACCACCTCGGGGGTCGAGGACGGCCAGGTCGCGACCATCAGCCTGGTCACCAGCACCGGAACGCCGCTCGACACCTACAGCGCGACCGTCATCGGCGGTGCCTGGTCGGTCGGCGTCACCGCAGCGCAAGCGACGGCGCTGCTGAACGGCAGCGACCGCGTGCGCGCCGATGTGTCCGACGCCGCCGGCAACGCGGCAACCACGGCGTATCGCGGCTTCAGTGTCGACCAGACCGCGCCCTTGCTCGCCATCGGCTCGGGTGCGAGCACGGTCAACCTCGCCCAGGCGAACGCCGGCTTCACGCTCAGCGGCAGCACGACCGGGGTCGAGAACGGCCAGAGTGTCACCGTCACGATTGTCGACGGCGCCAATGCCGTGGTCGGCAGCTACACCGGAACCGTGGCGAACAACGCCTGGAGCGTCAGCGTCGGCACCGCGCAGGCGAGGGCGCTCGCGGACGGCAGCTACACGGTCAAGGCGGACGTCACCGACGCGGCCGGCAACCCGGCGGCCGAGGCGACGCGCAGCCTGCGGATTGACGAGACCCCGCCGGTTCTCGCAATCGGGGCGATCGCCGGCGACAACACGGTCAATCTCGCCGAAGCGACGGCGGGTTACGCGATCAGCGGCACGATCGACGCCGAGGACGGGCAGGCGATCAGCATTCGCGTGTTCGACAGCGCGAACGTGCTGGTCAACACCTACAGCACCACTGTTGCGAGCAACGCCTGGTCGGCCAACGTCACCCCCGCTCAGGGGCGCGCGCTGGTCAACGGCAGCTACACGGTGAAGGTCGACGGGTCGGATTCGGCCGGCAACGCGGCGGTCCAGGCGACCCGCACGCTGACGGTGGACGAGACCCCGCCGATCATCGTCATCGCCACGCCGATCGCTGGCGATAGCACGCTGAACGCGTCCGAAGCGGCTTCCGGCTTTAACGTCAGCGGCACCACGGGCGGCGTGGAGGATGGCCAGGTCGTCACGGTCAGCATCCTCGACGCGTCCAGCAACGTGGTCGGGACCACGACGGCCACGGTAACCGGCAATGCCTGGTCGGCAACTGTCACCGGCGCGACGGCAACGGCGCTGGCCGATGGCAGCGCCACCGTGCGGGCGGATGTCGCCGACCTCGCCGGCAACCCGGCGGTCGCCGCGACGAGCGGCCTGACGGTGGACGAGACGGCGCCCAGCATCGCGATCGCGGCGTCGATCGCTGGCGACAACGTCGTCAACGCGAGCGAAGCGGCGGCCGGTGTGGCGATCAGCGGCACCACGAGCGGGCTCGAGGACGGTCAGGTCGCCACCATCCGCATCGTCAACAGCGCCAGCGTCGCGGTCGACACCTACACGACCCTGGTGACCGGGGGTGCCTGGTCGATCAATGTCACTTCGGCGCAGGCCCAGGCGCTGGCCGACGGTGCGTACACCGTCACGGCGGACGTGTCGGACGTCGCCGGCAACCCGGCGGCCGAGGCGACGGGCGCGCTGATGGTGGACCGTACCGCGCCCACGATCCCGTCGGTGACCGCCTCGCCTTCCGACGACAACCTGAAGGCGGGGCAGACCGTCACCTTGACCCTCGCCACCAGCGAGGCCGTGTTCGTCACCGGCACGCCAAAATTGACCCTGAATGACGGCGGCACGGCCACGTATGTGTCCGGCTCCGGCGGCAACACGCTGGTGTTCAGCCACACTGTCGCCGCCGGGCAGAACGCCGCCGACTTGGTGGTGAACGCCCTCAACCTCAACGGCGGCACGATCAAGGACGCGGCCGGCAACCCCGCAAACCTAACGGGCGCCAACAGAAATCCGCCTGGCATCTTGCGGATCGACACCACGGCGCCGACGGTCTCCTCGGTGACCGCCTCGCCAGCGACGGCGAGCCTGATGGCCGGAAGTGTCGCCTCGCTCACCCTCAACATGAGCGAGGTGGTGACCGTCGCCGGCGGCACGCCGACGCTCGCGTTGAACGATGGCGGCACGGCAACCTACGTCTCCGGCTCCGGCAGCAACGCGCTGGTGTTCAGCTACACGGTGAGCGCGGGCGAGAATACTCCCGACCTCCAGGTGTCCGGCAGCAGCCTGAACGGCGCCATTATCAAGGACGGCGCCGGCAACGTTGCGAACCTGGCGGGCGCGGTCACCAACCCGTCGGGCACGTTGCAGATCGACACCATCGCGCCGACGATCACCTCGGTCACCGCCTCGCCGGCAACGGCTGATTACCGGGCGGGCCAGACGTTCGCGCTGACCGTGCACGCGAGCGAGGCGGTGAAGGTCGTGACGTCCGGCGGGACGCCCAGCCTGTCGCTCAACAACGGCGGCACCGCCACCTACGCTTCGGGCAGCGGGTCGAGCGCGCTGGTGTTCAACTACATCGTCTCCGCCGGGCAGGACGTGGCGGACCTTGAGGTGTTGGGCGCGGCGCTGAACGGCGGCACGATCAAGGATCTCGCCGGCAACGACGCTGTTCTCGACGGCGCCACCACCGACCCGGCCGGCACGCTGCAGATCGACACGATCGCCCCGACCGTCACGGGAGTGACGGCCTCGCCGGAGACGGCCGTGCTCGGGATCGGGCGGACCGCGAGCTTGACCTTGACCATGAGCGAAGCGGCGTTCGTCACCGGCGCGCCGCAGCTCACGCTGAACGACGGCGGCACGGCGATCTACATGTCGGGATCGGGCACCAATGAGCTGGTGTTCAGCTACACGGTCGGCGCCGGGCAGGGCACGACCGACCTCGCCATCGCGAGCAGCAGCCTCACCGGCGGCACGATCGGCGACGGTGCCGGCAACGCGGCGGACCTCACGGGCGCGTTGGTCAACCCGGATGGCACGTTGCAGATCGACGGCGTCGCACCGGCGGTATCGTTGGTAACCGCCTCGCCCGACACGGCCGATCTGAACGCCGGGCACTTGATCATCCTGACGGTCGGCTTGAGCAAGGCAGTGACCGTCGATACCGTCGGTGGGGTGCCCTCGCTCGCCTTGAACGGCGGCGGCACGGCGACCTACCAGTCGGGATCGGGCACCAGCGTGCTGGTGTTCGGCTACACCGTCGGCGCCGGCCAGGACACCGCCGATCTCGCGGTGACCGGCAGCAGCCTGAACGGCGGCACGATCAAGGACGCTGTCGGCAACGATGCGGACCTGACGGGTGCGGTCTTCAACCCGGCGGGCATCTTGCAGATCGACACCACGGCGCCGAGCATCGCGTTCACGGCGCCGCTGGCGGGCGACGGCAAGGTGAACGCGGCCGAGGCCGGGGCGGGGTTCAGCGTCGGCGGCACCACCATCGGCGTCGAGAACGGCCAGACCGCGACCATCGCCCTGCTCGATGCCGGCGGCAACACGGTGCAGAGCTACACCGCCACCGTCACCGGCAATGCGTGGTCGATCAGCGTTGCGGCGGCCGATGCGCAGGCGCTCCTTGACGGTGCCTATACAATGACGGCCGGCGTCTCCGACCTCGCCGGCAACCCCGCCGTCGGGGCGACGATAGGCTTGGCGGTGGACACGACCGCGCCTGTCGTCGCCTCGGTGACCGCCGCGCCCGATACGGCCGACCTGACGATCGGGCAGAGCGTCACCCTCACGCTCGGCATGAGCGAGGCCGCGGTCGTCGACACCGTTGGCGGCACGCCGACGCTGAGCCTGAACAACGGCGGCATGGCGACCTACGTCTCGGGATCGGGCAGCAGCGCGCTGGTGTTCAGCTACATGGTCGGCGCGGGTGAGGACACCGCCGACCTTACCGTCACCGGGAGCAGCCTGGACGGCGGCGGCATCACCGACCTCGCGGGGAACGCCGCCGACCTCGCGGGCGCGGTTGCCGACCCGGCCGGCACGTTGCAGATCGACACCACCATACCAAGCATCACGCTCGCCATGCCGATCGCCGGCGACGGCATGGTGAACGCCGCCGAGGCCGGGGCGGGCTTCACCATCGGCGGCACCACCACAGGCATCGAGGACGGCCAGACCGTCACCGTCGCCCTGGTTGACGCGGGCGGCAATGCAGCGCGCAGCTACGCCGCCACGGTCACTGGCGATGCTTGGTCGATCGACATCACCGCCGCCGACGCCCAGGCGCTCGCCGACGGCATCTACACCGTGACCGCCGATACCTCCGACTTGGCGGGCAACCCGGCCGCGCCTGCGACCAGCACGCTCACCGTCGATGAGACCGCGCCGAGCATCGCGATCAGCGCGCCGCTCGCCGGCGACGGGGTCGTGAACGCGGCCGAAGCCGGAGCTGGCTTCACCATCGGCGGGACCACGATGGGTGTCGAGGACGGTCAAACCCTCAGCCTCGCCTTGGTCGATGCCGGCGGCAACACGGCGGACAGCTACACCGCCACGGTCGCTGGCAATGCGTGGTCGATCGGCGTCACCGCCGCGCAAGCCCAGGCGCTCCTTGACGGCGCCTATACCGTGACAGCCAGCGTCGCGGACCTCGCGGGCAATTCGGCCGCCCAGGTGATCGGCACCGTGGATGTCGACGAGACCCTGCCGAGCATCGCATTCACCACGCCGCTGGCGGGCGATGGCAGGGTGAACGCGGCCGAGGCCGGCGCGGGGTTCAGCGTCGGCGGCACCACCATAGGCGTCGAGGACGGCCAGATCGCGACCATCGCCCTGCTCGATGCCGGCGGAAACACGGTGCACAGCTACACTGCCACCATCACCGGCAATGCGTGGTCGATCAACGTTCCGGCCGCCGACGCGCAGGCGCTCGCCGACGGCACCTACACTGTGACGGCCGGCGTCTCCGACCTCGCCGGCAACCCCGCCGTCGGGGCGACGATCGGCTTGGCGGTGGACGCGACCGCGCCCGTCGTTGCCTCGGTGACCGCCGCGCCCGACACGGCCGACCTGAAGGCCGGGCAGACCGTTACCCTCACGCTCGGCATGAGCGAGGCCGCGGTCGTCGACACCGTTGGTGGCACGCCGACGCTGAGCCTGAACAACGGCGGCATGGCGACCTACGTGTCGGGATCGGGCACCAGCGCGCTGGTGTTCAGCTACACGGTCGGCGCGGGTGAGGACATCGCCGACCTTACCGTCACCGGGAGCAGCCTGGACGGCGGCGGCATCACCGATCTCGCGGGCAACGCCGCCGACCTCGCGGGCGCGGTTGCCGACCCGGCCGGCACGTTGCAGATCGACACCACGGCGCCGAGCATCGCGATGGACGTGCCGATCGCCGGCGACGGCATGGTGAACGCCGCCGAGGCCGGGGCGGGCTTCACCATCGGCGGCACCACCACAGGCATCGAGGACGATCAGACCGTCACCGTCGCGCTGGTCGACGCGGGCGGCAATGCAGCGCGCAGCTACGCCGCCACGGTCACCGGCGATGCGTGGTCGATCGACATCACCGCCGCCGACGCCCAGGCGCTCGCCGACGGCATCTACACCGTGACCGCCGATACCTCCGACTTGGCGGGCAACCCGGCGGCGCGCGCGACCAGCACGCTCACCGTCGATGAGACCGCGCCCTCGGCGCCGACACTGAGCGAGAGCGCCGAGACCACCGCGCCGGCGAAACCCATCGTCGACGGCACCGCGCCGCTCGGCACCGTTGTGACGATCGACGCGGATGGCGTGGATGTCGGCACGGCGTCGGTGTCGCCCGAGGGCCAGTGGCGGTTCGATTTCCAGACGGCCCTGTCGCCCGGCTCGCATGTGTTGACCGCGACCGCGACGGACCCGGCCGGCAATCTCTCGCCGCAGTCGGCCCCGCTCACGTTGCAGGTGGCAACCGACCAGGGCTATGACGTCACCTCGCCGCCCGACGATTCGGGCAAGCGCACCTCGCGAGCCTACGACAGCTCGGGCCAGCTCAAGCAGGTCGATACCTGGAACGCGAACGGCCAGCTGCTGCAGTCGGTCACCGCGACCAGCGCGATCCTGCAGATCTATGACAGCGCCGGCACCCTGATCGGCACGGTCAGTCAGCCAAGCATGTCACCGAGCACCCAGCCGATCTTCGGGACCACGGCGCGGACCTTGGGCGCCACGACGATGAGCGGTCCGATCGACAGCCACATCTCGCTGATCGACGAGGATCACGTGCTGACAACGCAAGCTCACGACACGGTCACCGCGGGCGCCGGCCACGACACGATCTTCGCCGCCGGACCGACCACCTCGGTGACCGGTGGCTCGGGTGCCCTGTTCTTCGTCGGCGGAACCGGGGCCAGCAGCGTCACCGGCGGCGCCGGCACGATGACGGTGTTCGGCGGCACCGGCGGCGGTGTGATCGAAGGCTCGGCCGGCGGCGCCAACGTGCTGGTCTCCGGCGGCGGCAACACCACGCTGGTCGGCGGCGGCGACGGTGACGTCCTGGTGGCGGCGGCCGGCACGACCACCGTGACGATGCGCGGCAACAGCGTCGCGTTCGGCGGCACCGGTCACGCCACCATCTTCGGCTCGGGCGACAGCACGCTGGTCGGCGGCAGCAACAGCGATGTGCTGATTGCTGGCGATGGTCGCGAAGCTCTGTGGGCGGGGAGCGGCACGAGCGAGCTCTATGGCGGCGCCGGTCACGACACCTTGGCGGGTGGGGTGTCCGGGCAGGCCACCCTGGTGGGTGGCTCGGGAGACAACGTGTTCGCCGGGTTCGGCGGCGCAGTCACCGCTTATGGCGGCACCGGCGACGATCTGTTCTTCGCCGGTTCCGGCCCGATGACCATCGTCGAGGGTCCAGGGTCGGACCAGGTCGTGTTCGGCTCCGGCAACGCGACCGTCACCGCCGGGTCTGGTTCCGACCTGTTCACTATCGCCAACGGCCATGCCGGCGGAACCGACGTGATCAACGGGTTCAAGGTCGGCGTCGACCGGCTGGAGATGTTCGGCTACGACCAGAGCACGACGCGGACCACGGTCGAGGCCGGCAGCACCAGGCTGGATCTGAGCGACGGAACCAAGGTCTTCCTGGTGGGAGTGACCCAGTGGAGCTCGTAGCCAGCTAGCTGGCTTGCGGTGAAGCGAGCGGCGCAACGCCACCCGCTAGCCGGCCGTTTCCTGCACCAAGGTAGTGTCGGGGAGCGCGTCGGCTTCGGGATCGGTCAGGGTGCGCCAGATGCCACCGGTCAAGATCTCGCTGGGCCGGAACCGCGCCTTGTACGCCATCTTGCGGCTGTCCGGCACCCAGTAGCCGAGATAGACGTAGGGCAGGTCCAGGCTCCGCGCGCGCTCGATCAGCCACAGGATCGCGTAGGTGCCGAGCGAGCGTCTCTCGAGCCCGGGTGCGAAGAAGCTGTAGACGGCGGAGAGGCCGTCGCTCAGCCGATCGGCCAGGCAGGCGCCGACCAGCCGATCGTCCGGATCGCGGAACTCGGCGACGAACGTCTCGATCGGTGTGTCCTCCACCATCGCGCGGAAGTCGTAGAAGCTCATGGTCGCCATGTCGCCGCTGCCGTGGCGGGCGTGCTGGTAGCGCTGGAACAGCTGGAACTGCTCGCTGGTCGCCCGCGCCGGCACCTCGAACCCCTCGAGGAGGGCGTTGTCGCGCGCGATGCGGCGCAAGGTTCGGCCGGGCTGGAAGGTGGCGGTCGGGATGCGGATCGGCACGCAGGCGCGGCAGGCGGGGCACACCGGCGCGTAGGCGATGTTGTGGCTGCGACGAAAGCCGGCGCGCGAGAGCCGATCGTGCACGTTCTCGGCATCCGGCCCGGTGATCTCGGTCACCACTTTTCGCTCGGTCCGGCCCGCGACATAGGGACAGGGCAGCGGCGCCGTGGTGTAGAAGAATTGCGGTCGACGGGGCGGCCTGTAGGTCATGCGTACGGCGATCCGTTGGCCATGTTCCACGACCCGAGCACCTTGGTCAACGCGCGCGCCCGCACCACCACGAGACCGCCGAGCATGTCGTGCAGGGTGCGCTTTCGGGTGGTGACCAGGGCGACCAGCAACAGCAAGCCGGCGGTCGACAAGGTCACGTAGTAGCCGATGGTGGAGAGCAGCGCCTGCACCGGCTCCGGCGGTCCGAGATCGACGTCGCGGACCACGCGCAAGCCGAGCATCGCCTGTCCGGGGGTCGCGCCGAACGGGCTCGCCAACGAGAAGAAGTGGTAGCAGAACGGCACGATCGGCAGCACGCCGAGCAGCGGCATGCTGAGGCCGAGGGTCAGCACCCCGAAGCTGAACAGCATCACCCACAGCGCGCCGACCACGAGAACGATCAGCGCGAGATCGACGAACCAGGCCACGCAGCGACGGCGCAGCACGCCTTGCACCAGAAGCTCGTCTTCCGGCACGGCGAGCCCGGTGGGCGGGGAGGGGTTCCAGTGCATCATGGCAGCGGCCCGGTCCTCATGGCGTGAGGCTGATGGTTGCGGCAACAGCTTCGGGCGTCGGCCCGATCGTGATGGTATCGCCATCGCGCCAGCGGGTCAGGAAATTTCGCGCCGCACGGCTGAACGGATTGCCCGATTGTCCGGGTGCGACGATGAAACGGCTCTGGTCGAGGTCGGCCAGATCGTAGACGCCACGAAACGAGGCGCCGTGGACCGAGGCCAGGCTGCCCGGCTGCGGGCTGCCGCGATCCACCGTGCTGTCGTCGCCGGGGCTGTCGATCTCGGCGGTGGTGAGGCCGCGCAGCAGGGGAACGGTACGCAGCAGCGGCGAGGCGAACACCGCTCGGTGCACGTTGCCCCAGCGCCAGGCGGCGGGGTCCGGCCCAAGTCGCTCGGCGAGCTCGGCCGTGCTTTTGTCGAGCGCCTGAGCAAGCAACGCGCCGCAACCGTCCGCGCCGCACCAATGCGCGCCCTCGGCCGACAACACGTAGGCGACGAATTCCAAGGTCGGATTGGCGGCATTGGGGGACAGCTGGTTGTGTTGCAGCACCAGGTGGCGAAACCGCAGCACCCAGGCGTTGAAGATCAGCGGCTGTGGCAAATCCATCGCCATCGTGCCGTCCCAGTCGGTGAGCAGCCCGGCGGCCTGGCTTGCAATCGGTCCGTTTGGTGCGGCCTCGCGCAAGGCGGGCAGCACTTGGTTGGCGAAGGCGCTGCGCACGTCCACCTGCATCCGGGCGAAGCTCGCCACGCTGTGCCGATCCGAGCCCGCGAGCATGGCGCGGATGCGCTCGGCTCGCCAGGGGCCGAACCAGTCACGGCCGAGGAACACCGGGAAATCGGGCGGCGCAACACGTTCGTTGGCGTTGACCAGCCCGCCGCTCTCGGGTGCCACCACATGGGGCAGGGCGTCGCCGCTCGCCCAACCCACCCAGTCATGCGCGCCGTCGGCGCCGGAGACCGGGGCGGAGCCGTCGCCGGCGCGGCGGATCGGCACCCGGCCGGTGACGTAGAGCGCGATCTTTTCCCGGTCGGCAACGACGAGGTTCTGCACCGGCGCGCTGATCATGCTGGCGGCGCGACCCGCGTCGGCCACATCTCGCGCCCGGTTGAGCGCCAGCAGGCCGGCGGCCGCCGTGTCGCCCGGCGCCAGGTTGGCCATCGCGACGGCGAGGATCGGACCTTTCCCGCCGGACAGGTCGCTCACCACCGGGCCGTGGCGGGTCTCGCGCACGGTGATCACCTCGTCGGCGCGGCCTTTCACGCCGATCCGCTCCTCGCGCACCGTGAACGGCTTTGCGCCATCCGGGGTCATGTAACCGCCACCCGGCGCGGCGCTCTCGATGAACACGTCCTGCGTGTCGGCGCCGGTGGTGGTGAAGCTCCACGCCACCCGGCTGTTATGGCCGAGCACGAGGAACGGCACGCCCGGCGCGGTGGCGCCCACCAATACGCCGTCCGGGGTCTCGATGCGGGCGAGATACCAGATGCCCGGCAGCCCGAACTGCAAGTGCGGATCGCCCGCCAGCAGCGGCGCGCCGGTCGCGCTGTGCCGCCCATCGACCGCCCATTCGTTGGAGGCAGTCGCGGGCATCGTGAACGGCGCCGGGAACGTGGGCAGGTGCGCGGCGAGGGTGCGCGCGGCGGCGGCGAAGCGCGGGTCGAGGCTGGCGCGCGCGTCCGGATGGCCGGCTTCGTGGTCCGCCGGCCACAGCTCGTCGATCTGTCGCGGGCTCAGCCGGTCGGCGAGGCCGAGCCGGGCGAGCTCGACCCGCCAGTTGCCGGACAACCACAATCCCATCGTCTTGCCCCAGAGCAGGCTGTCGACCGGGGTCCAGGGCTCGGGCGCGCCGAGCAGCACGAACTCGGGGGCGCTGAACCGACCACGCGCGGCGATCCAGGCGTTCACGCCCCGCGCATAGGCGTCGAGCATGGCGCGGGTCGGCGCCGGCAATGCTTCGAGGTCGGCCAGCGCGCGGTGCCGCAAGCCGAGCACGCGCATGGAGCGGTCGATGCCGAGCGTGGCGCTCCCGGCGAGCTCGGACAGCCGGCCGGAGGCGGCGCGGCGCATCAGCTCCATCTGCAACATCCGGTCGCGGGCGTGCACGAAGCCCAGCGCGGTCGCCCCGTCCAATGCCGAGGCGGCGCGGATGCGCGGCACGTCGTCCGCGTCGAACGTGATGTCGACCGGCGCGCCGAGCCCGGCGATCGACAGGCGCTGGTCCGCCCCGGGCGTGCTCAGCCAAAGCAGCCCGAACACCGTCGCCACGATGAGCAGGACGAGCACGCCGAGGCCGGCCAGCACGCGCCGGAGCAAGCGAAACGGAGAACGCATGCAAGCCTAGGTGGCGCAGACCGGCCCGGAAGGGAAGTCCCTCCGGGCGCGTCGCTCAGTCGACCGGCGGGCGATCGAGCCGGACGATCTCGCGATTGTCCCCGAGTGGCTGGAAACGTTTGAGGATCAACGGATCGTGCCCCGGGATGATGTGGTCCGGCCCGTCGGCCAGGCGTTCCAGGGTGTCGTAGCCACGCAGCATCTGCGGCATGTCGACGACCAGCGGGAACGGGTTGCGCTGGCGGATATTGGCCCACAGATGGGTGGTGTCGCCGGCGAGCACGACCCAGCCGCGCGCGGTTGGTACCCGCATGCACATCACGCCCTTCGAGTGGCCGCCGATCAGGTGCAAGGTGATCCCCGGCGCGATCTCGGAGACGCCGTTGTGGAACTGGATGCGCTCGGCGTAGAGCGCGCGGACGGCGCTGACCACGTCCTCCACGTCGAACGGGCGCCGCAGGTGGGGCAGGCACATGCAGGCGCCGGTGCAGAACTCCATCTCGGCTTCCTGCAGGTGGAATTTCGCGCCGGGAAAGTACTCCATGCCGCCGGCGTGGTCCCAGTGCATGTGGCTGATCACCACGTCGGGCACCCCGGCCGGGTCGACGCCGGCGTTGCGCAGCGCCTCGGCGGGGGTACACAGCACCTCGCGGCCGCGCCGCGCCGCCGAGGCCGGGGTGAAGCCGGTGTCCATCACGATCGTGCGCCCGGCGCCACGGATTGCGAATACCAGGAAATCAAGCGGATCGGGTGAGAGGTGATCGTCCGGCGTCATCAGGTTCTGCGCCTGGATGCGCGGCGAAAAAATGCCGTAGCGTAGCGCCAGCACCTCATAGGTTGCGGGTGGTGTGTCGGCCATCTGTGACCCTCCCTCGGTTGGTGATGACGCAAGTCAATCGCTTGCCGCTGACGCTGGCAATCACTACCGTCCGGCCGCGAGACAGCAAGGGGACGCATGATGGCCGATCGTCCGGAATACCAGTCCGACCTGTTCAAGAAGGGGCTTGAGGTGCGGCGGGCCGTGCTCGGCGGCGACTACGTGGACGGATCGCTCGCCCGCGCCGATGACTTCATGGCGGCGTTTCAGAAGCTCACCACCGAGTATGCCTGGGGCGAGGTGTGGACCCGGCCGGGCCTGGAGCGAAAGACCCGCAGCATGTTGAACATCGCGATGCTCACCGCGCTGAACCGCTCGGCCGAGTTGCGCCTGCACGTGCGCGGCGCGCTGACCAACGGCGTCAGCCGCGACGAGATCAAGGAGATCCTGCTGCAAACCGGCATCTATTGCGGCATTCCGGCCTGCCTCGACGCGTTCAAGACCACCGCCGAGGTGTTCAAGGAGATCGACGCCGAGAAGAAAGCCGCCGAATAGCGATGGCGGATCAGCCGGCCGGGCGGCCAACCGTCGGTTTCATCGGCATCGGCAACATGGGCTGGCCGATGGCCGCCTCGCTGCACCGCGCCGGCTTCACGTTGAACGTGCACGACGCGCGGCGGGAGCTGGCGAACAACTTCGTCCAGCAGCTCGGCGGCTTCGCCCCCGACAGTTTGCGCGAGCTCGCGGAAAAATCCGACGTGGTGGTCACCATGCTGCCGACCAGCGCGATCGTGCGCAGCGTGGTCGCCACCGGCGAGGACACCGTGATGTCCGGGCTGCGGCCCGGCACCGTGTTGATCGAGATGAGCTCGGGCGAACCTCTGGTGACGCAGCAGCTTGCCGAGCGGGTGCGCGAGCTCGGCGGCGACATGATCGACGCGCCGGTCTCGGGCGGGGTGCCACGCGCGAAAACCGGCGAGCTCGCCATCATGGCGGGCGGCGAGGCGGTGGTGATCGACCGCGTGCTGCCGGTGTTGCAGGCGATGGGCAGCTCGGTGCTGCGGACCGGCGGCGTGGGGTCGGGCCAGGCGATGAAGGCGTTGAACAACCTGGTGAGCGCCGGCGGCTTCCTGATCGGCATCGAGGCGCTGCTGATCGGCCAGCGTTTCGGCCTCGACCCGGCGGTGATGACCGACGTGCTGAACGCGGCGACCGGGATGAACAACTCGACGCAGAAGAAGTTCAAGCAATACGTTCTGTCGCGCAGCTTCGACGCCGGGTTCAGCCTTGATCTGCTGGTGAAGGATTTGTCGATCGCCTTGCAGGTCGGGCGCGAGACCGCCACCCCGACACCGTTCGCCGCGCTGTGCCGCGAGATGGCCGCCGCGGCGCAGGCGATGCTCGGCCCCGGCGCGGATCACACGGAATTTGCGAAACTCTCCGAACGCCTGGCCGGCGAGGCGCTGGGCGGTCGGTAGAGCACGACGGCACCCGCACGGAGGTCCGATGAAACTGCCGGATCATGGTCTGGCTGACATATTCGAATATAGGCTGCCGGAGACCCAATGCATATATGAAGGGTTCCTCAAACGGATTAGGACCGCAGAGGCCGCTTCCCTAGTTGCGCGTAGTCTTAGGGCCTTCCGACACTCCCGCGTGGTTAATGTCATGGAGACGAGAGGGCACCGATTTCTATTTGCACTTGCCGATCTCCTAGATCCGGCCATGGAAAATCTTTCCGGCATCAAAATCGGGGATGTTCCTGACCTCGCCTTCTTCGCCCGATTTTATTCAATTATCTATGACGCTCTCGACGATCACGGCCGTAAAAAGCTCTCAGGCTCCTTCCACGCGCGTCTGGCTCCTGGTCACGATCTACGAGATTTACTATCGGAGCTAATTGTTCCGTTTGCTTACGCTCAGTCCGGTGCGGCGGTCGAACTCGTCGACTTCTCGGCACGAAACGGGAATGATCCAACATTTGAATACCTTGTCGAGCGGAATGGGGTGAGCCTGGAGGTCGAGGTTAAGACGCTCTCGAGCCTCAGTGGCCACCCCTACGCCCTAACTATGCTATACGAGGTAATCGGTCGTATCTCGGACTTCGTCGCGGAACGTTCTACTCACTTTGAGAATGCCCTCATCATACTCAATCTGGCCGGCCGGAAGCCGGACTACGACTCCGACGTCTCTCCCTCGCTCGCTCTTTGCCTAGAGAAACTTGAAACTAACAACTCAGCACACCACGGCAAAGTCAGGATTTCGTATAGACGCTTTCAGCCCGATGAGTTTGCATTTGCCTACCTGGCGGCGCGCCAGTCAGGTCGCTTCCGTTGCTACTTCCGACCGCGTCCTGACATGCGAACGTGGATCGCAGTGTCATTTGCGGAGAAGTGGAAGATTGGCGTGAACGTGCAAAAGCACCTTCGCGACGGGTTTTGCAAGTTCACCAGTACTAGACCCGCGGTGATCTGGCTGCGGTTTAGCGACATGATTCCGCCGGAATTTCGTCCGGACGATCCGGTGGGAGGCGATGCTGTCCTTGATCATCCAGAGGTCCGTCAAGTCCTCGACCGGTATCTCCAGAGAGATAGATTTACCTACCCGACGGGAATCGTCATCTCGCCTGATCTGAGCTGCTCGGAGGTCAGTCCGGGCCACTTTGGGCTACCGGTCCCGATTCGATTCTTGCCAAGCCACGGTCTCTCATTCGACCATCGGTCATTGTTCCAGCCATAGCCTGTTGGGGCAGGGAACCTCCGGCAGTTTGCTAACTCTCGCGTTCGCCCCGTTTCACCGCCTGCCACGCTGCTTCCATCTGGGCGAGCGTGGCATCGGCCGGCGTGTTTCCCGCAGCCGCAAGCCCTTGCTCCACGCCCTCGAAGCGGCGCGCGAACTTGGCGTTGCCCTGGCGCAGGCAGGTTTCCGGATCGAGACCCAGCTTGCGGGCCAGGTTCGCCACCACGAACAGCAGGTCGCCCACTTCGTCGGCCAGCCGCTCGGGATCGGCGGCGGGCAGCTCATGGCGCAGCTCGGCCGCTTCTTCCTCGAGCTTGTCGAGCACCGCCGCCGCGTCCGGCCAGTCGAAGCCGACCCGCGCCGCTCGGGCGGTGAGCTTGAGCGCGCGAGTCAGAGCGGGCAGGGCGGTCGGAACCCCGGCCAAGGTCCCGCTAGCGAGCGTGCCGCTCTCGGCCTGCGCCGCCCGCTCGGCGGATTTCTGCGCTTCCCAGGCGGCAGTTTGCGACCCGGCACTATGCGAAGCGGCGTCGCCGAACACGTGCGGGTGCCGCCGCACCATCTTGTCGGCGATCGCGCGGGCCACCTCGGCGAAACCGAACCGGCCGTCCTCCTCGGCCATCCGCGCGTGATAGACGACCTGGAACAGCAGATCGCCCAGCTCGTCGGGGAGGGCTGCGAAATCGCGCCGCGCGATCGCGTCCGCCACTTCGTAGGCTTCCTCGATGGTGTACGGCGCGATCGTCTCGAAGGTTTGCTCGCGGTCCCACGGGCACCCAGTCGCCGGGTCGCGCAGGGCTTGCATGACGTCGAGCAGGCGACGGAGCTCGGCCTCGGCGGACAGCTTCATATGAATGTGAGTCCTTTTGGACGCTACCAGAGAAGCGGGACGAGACGGTATCGCACCCGTTCCGCGTAATCTGAATACCCGTCCAGTCGACGGCGCAGCTCGCGGTCTTCCAGCGCGGTTCGCAGCACCAGCAACCCGGCGAGGATCACGCCGCCGGCCATTCCGGCCCAGGAGCCGAGCATCAGCGCCGTTGAAGGGAAGAGGATCAACGCCGCCGCGTAGAGCGGATGACGCACCACCGCGTAGGGGCCGGTCGTCACCACGCGATGCCCGCGCTCCGACTGGATACGCACAACGGGAATAAGAAAGGTGTTGGCCTGAAGCGTCCGGTGACAGATCCACCAGAAGACCAGCAACCCGGCGGCGCCCAGTAGTCGCAAGCCGAGTGGTACGACCGACCAACCGAACCGCACCGCGTCAAGGCCAATCAGCGCCAGCCAAGCCAAGAACAGCGCCATGAACGCCGCCATGATGATCCGGTCCCACGTCGGCTGACCCTTCTGGATCGGCGGCCGCGCGCGTTCGGCGAGCAGCGCCGGGTCACTGCGGGCGAGCGCTTGCGTGATGAGCACGGCCCCGCCGAAGAACAGGGCCAGGAATGCCCACGCCCACGGCCACCGCAGCGTGCCGGCGCCGCCGAACAGCAGCATTGCAAGCACGGCGCCCTGCGCGAACAGGCTGATCCAGATCCTTGGGTTCCGCGGTTGAGCCAACTCAGCCATATGCCGCAGAAGGAATATTATGGAAACTGGCTACTGGCCCGGGATGGCCGTGTCATGTCAGGCACCATCATAGCTGACACCATGCCAATATCTCAGCGATGGGCCGGGAGACTCTGGTTGTCTCGGGTCTGCCTGGCTCGGCGTTGAAGCGACTCAAGATGGACCGCCCTACCGCGCATCGTCATTGCGAGCCGAAGGCGAAGCAATCCACGACCGTCTGGCGAGCCCGTGAGGCAACACCCGTGCATCGCCACCGCGCTGCGCGATGACGGTGTCGGGTTCGGTTCCCGCTTCCGCCGGGGCCGCTCTAACAATATGTTGCAACACTTGCTAACCGTGTGATACAAGCTCGCCCATGTCCCCAGGCGCTTCCATCCCAACCGGCTTGATGTGCCGCTTCGGCCTGCTCGTCGAGCGGCTGAGGTGGACGCTCGCCGATTGGGTCGACCGGAACCCCCGGAACCGCGACGTGCTGGGGCCGCTCGCCTTGCTGCTGTGGAAGTACTTGCAGCGCACGACGCGCAAACTCGCCGCGCTGCATGCGCAATTCGCCGCCGGGACGCTTGCGCCGCGCAAGGACCGGGCGCCGCGCCGGGCAGCCGAGCCGGCCGAGTCGACACCACCGGAGCGGTCGAAGCTGCCGGGCGGCCCGGTGCTGGCGCGGTTCGGCGCCGGGTATCTCGGCGCCTGGCTGCTGGCGCTGGTCGATGATCCGGAGATGCAGGCGCTGCTCGCGGCGTCGCCGCAAGCGGGTCGGCTGCTGCGCCCGCTGTGGCGGCGACTGACCAACGATCCGCTGCCCGCGCCGCTGCGGCTGCCGCCGAAACCGCCGCGTTCGGAGCAACCGCTCGCTCCGGCGGCGCTCGCCGCAGCCCCGCCCGATGCCACCACCCCAAATGCCCTGGCTCACGCCCCACCCCAAGTCCCACCCCAAGTCCCATCCCACGCCCCGCCGCGCCGGGCCGCGTCCGCCAAGTCGCCGCCCTCCCTGCCACCCTGGCCACCGCCGCTTTTCCGAGCCTGAGGCGGCAATGCCTTGGCACGTCGACAACGTTCCGTATAAGCAACAAACCTCACAATCAGGCGGGAACTCACTGCGACTGGTATCAGTCCGGTACCTCCAGCACCAAGCCGTCGTGCGCCGGCTCGACGCCCGCCGGCAGGTTCGCGGCCATCCAGCCCCAGTCGAGATCGGTGCCCATGTGGGTCAGCACGGTGCGCCGCGCGCCGACCCGGTGGGCCCAATCCAGCACCCGCGCGAGATGCGCGTGCGTGTTGTGCGGTTGGCGCTGGAAGCAGTCGACCACCCAGGTATCGACATCCTCCAAAGCTGCGAATGCCGCCGTGTCGAGCGTGACCACATCGGTCGAGTAGCCGAAGCCGCCGATCCGCAGCCCCAGGCTGGCGACGAAGCCGTGATCCTGATGGATCAGCCCGATCGGCAGCCCCAGGACGGTGATGGTGCTGCCGGCCTCGGCGGGTCGCGGCACCAGCACCGGTCGGAAGAAGCCCGGCGGCTGCCACGGTCGGAACGCATATTCGAAGCGGTGCTTGATCTCGTCCAACGTCGCGGCGGCGCCGTGCGCGTCGAGCGGTTGGCCGATCAGCCGGTTCAGCATCCGCACGTCGTCGAGCCCGGTGATGTGGTCGGCATGCGCGTGGGTGAACAGGATCGCGTGGATGTTCGGAATGCGGCAGGCGAGCAACTGGCTGCGCATGTCCGGCGAAGTATCGACCAGAAGCCGCTGACCCGCCGCGTTCTCCACCACGATGCTGGCGCGGCTGCGTCGATTGCGCGGCTCGGCCGGATCGCACCGTCCCCAGTCGCCGCTGCCGTCGGTGCCGCCGAGCGCGGGCACACCGGTCGAGCCACCACAGCCAAGGATCGTCACCCGCACCTTCTCAGGCGGCCTTGCGAAACAGCCGGCGGAAGTTGCCCGTGGTGAGATCGGCCAGCGCCGCCGGATCGAGACCGCGTACCTCGGCCAGCACGTTCGCCGTGTGCGCGGTCCAGGCTGGTTCGTTGCGCTTGCCGCGAAACGGCACCGGCGCGAGATAGGGCGCGTCGGTTTCCACCAGCAGCCGATCGGCCGGCAGGTCGGCGGCGATCCGCCGCAGCTCGGCCGAGCGCGGAAAGGTGAGGATACCGGAGAAGCTGACATGGCCGCCCATCGCGACAGCGGCCTCGGCCAGCGCCCGGCCGGAGCTGAAGCAGTGCAGCAGGAAGTCGAACGCCCCGCCCCTATCCCGCTCATCGCGCAGGATTTCGGCAATGTCCGCGTCGGCGTCACGGGCGTGGATGGCGAGCGGCATTCCGGCCAGCCGAGCGGCGCGGATATGAGCGCGGAAACTCTCCTGCTGCACCAATCGAGGCGCGCGATCGTAGAAGTAGTCGAGTCCCGATTCGCCGATGCCGATGACTTTCGAATGCTCCGCAAGCGCGGCGATGGTCTCGGCCGCCGGAACCGCCGCCTCGGCGGCGTGATGCGGATGAACCCCGACGGTGCACCAGACCTGATCGTGCGCCTCGGCCAGCGCCTTCGATGCCGGCGCCTGCTCCAGCCGCGTGCCGATCGTCACCATTTCGGCCACGCCAGCCTCGGCGGCGCGGCGCAGCACGTCCGGCAGCTCGGCCTCGGAGAAATAGTCGAGGTGGCAGTGCGAATCGATCAACATCAGGGTGCTAGGCAGCGCTTTCGACATAGCGGGGGAACACGCCGCGCGGCTCCGGCAGGGCGCTGCCGTCCGCCAGCTCGGTTGCCAGCGCGGCGAGGTCGCGCGCGTCCGGCGGCACCCCGAGCTGATCCAGCATGCGCCCCATCGCGTCCGGCATGAACGGCTGCAGCACCGTGGCGATCGGCCGCAGCACGTCGGCGAGCACCCGCAGCACCGAGGCCATCCGGGCCGGATCGGTCTTACGCAACGCCCACGGCGCCTGCCGGTCGATATAGCCGTTGGCGGCGCGAACCACCTTCCACACCTCCTCCAGCGCGTCGTGAAACACCTGCCGGTCGATCCGCTCGCGCAGCGCAGCCGGGAGTGCCGTCGCCATGTCGAGCATCGTGGTGTCGTCCTCGGTCATCGCCCCCCTGCCCGGCAGCGCGCCGCCGCAATTGCGCGCGATCAAGGACAACGAGCGCTGCGCCAGGTTGCCGAGATCGTTGGCGAGCTCGACGTTGATGCGGGTCACCAGCGCTTGCCGGCTGATATTGCCATCAGCGCCGAACGGCTTCTCGCGCAGCAGGAAGTAGCGCACCTGGTCGACGCCGTATTGAGCGGCGAGCTCGCGCGCCTCAAGCACGTTGCCGAGCGACTTGCTCATCTTCTCGCCCTCGACCACCCACCAGCCATTGGCGGTGACCCGTTTCGGGGTGGGTAGTCCGGCGGACATCAAGAAGGCCGGCCAGTAGATCGCGTGGAAGCGGACGATCTCCTTGCCGATCACGTGCAGGTCAGCGGGCCAGAACCGCCAGAGTGGCGCCGTCTCGTCCGGAAACCCGCAGGCTGTGACGTAATTGTTCAGCGCATCGAGCCAGACATACATCACGTGGTCCGGCGCGCCGGGCACCGGGATGCCCCAGGTGAAGCTGGTGCGGCTGACCGAGAGATCGTGCAGACCGCCGCGCACGAAGCTCAGCACCTCGTTCCGGCTCGATTGCGGAGCAATGAAATCAGGGTTTTCGTCGTAGAATTTCAGCAACCGGTCCTGCCAAGCCGAGAGGCGAAAGAAATACGACGGCTCGCGCACCCACGCCACCGGAGCGCCGGAGGGCGCAACCCTGCTGCCGTCCGCCCGCGTGAGGAGCTCGCTCTCCTCGTAGAACGCCTCGTCGCGAACCGCGTACCAGCCCTCGTAATGACCGAGATAGATATCGCCCGCCGCCTCGATCCGCCGCCACAACTCCGCGCAAGAGCGCTTGTGCCGCTCCTCCGTCGTGCGGATCCACTGGTCGAAGCTCACTCCCATCTTCTCCGCCATGTCGCGGAAATCGGCGGAGACGCGATCGACATAGGCCTGCGGGTCGAGCCCGGCTTCCTGCGCGGATTGCTCCACCTTTTGCCCGTGCTCGTCGGTCCCGGTGAGGAACAGCACGTCGTAGCCGTCGAGCCGCTTCCAGCGCGCCAGCACGTCGGCGGCGACGCTGGTGTAGGCGTGCCCGATATGCGGGGCGCCGTTCACGTAATAGATCGGCGTGGTTACATAATAGCTTGGCTTCATGGCTCGCTCGGTGCGGGTCCGCGCAGCAGGGCGAACCCGGACAGGATCGCGTGCCGCTTGTCCAGGTTAAGCCGTTCCGTCTCGTCTTGCAGCAAGGTCAGCGCGTGCCACACGTCGCCCCAGGCATCAAGGGGACGCAGCCCGGCGATGCGGCGCTGCTCGGCGTCGGCCCGGCCGCGCACCGTGTCGCGCACCGCCGCCGCGAGTCCGGCGCGCAGCAGCTCCATGAAGGTCGCGAACGCGGTGTCGCTGCGGCCAAGCGCGTCGCTGACCTCATGGCCGCGCGCCGGCGCCAGGGCCGGCAGCTCGCCCAGCACCTCGTCGACCAGCGCGGCCAGCCGCAGCCCCTCCTCCTCGGCGAGCTGCAGCGCCCGCCCCGGCGAGCCCTCGGCGATCGCGGCGAGCCGGGCGCGCTCGTCGGCTGGCATGTCCGGCACGAAGCGCGCCAGCAACGCGGTCATCGTCGCCTCGTCGAGCGGGTCGAGGCGCAGCTTGCGACACCGGCTGCGGATCGTCGGCAGCAGCCGGCCGGGCGCGTCACAGACCAGCAGCAGCACCGCCCGGCTCGGCGGCTCCTCCAGCACTTTCAGCAAGGCGTTGGCGGCGTTCTGGTTCATGTCCTCGGCACCGTCGAGCACCACCACGCGCCAGCCGCCCTCGGCCGGGGTCAGATTGGCGAAGCCGCGGATGCCGCGCACCTCGTCGACCGCGATCTGCGTGCGCATCCGCCGCCGCTTCTCGTCATAGGTCCGCTCGATGGTGAGCAGGTCAGCGTGCGAGCCGGCGGCGACGCGGCGAAACACCGGGTCACCCGGATCGAGCGCGAGCGACGGCTCGGTCGGCAGACCGGCGAGCAGCCGTCGGGCGAAACGAAAAGCCAGGGTCGCCTTGCCGATGCCCGGCGGGCCGGCGAGCAGCCAGGCGTGATGCATCCGGCCGGAGCGCAGCGCGTCGAGCAGCGCCACTTCGGCCGTCGCGTGCCCGAGCAGCAGCGGGTTGGCGCGCGGCTCAGGCGCCGTCATCGAAGCCGAGCCGCCGCTCGATCGCCGTCATGATGCGCCCCTGCACCTCCGCCTCGGTGCCCGCCGCCGGCACGAGGCGGCAGCGGTCCGGGTCGGCGGCGGCGATAGCACGAAACCCGGCTTTCACGCGTGCATGGAATGCGGCGTCGAGGCGCTCGTAGCGATCCCGCCGGGCGCCGCGCCCCCGCAACCGCTGGTCGGCCACTGCGTCGTCGACCTCCAACACCAGGGTCAGCACCGGCCGCAGCCCGATCACCTCGCCGAGGCGCGTGATGAGATCGCGACCGGCGCCGAGCCCATAGCCCTGATAGGCCATGGTGGAATCGGTGAAACGATCACAGACCACCCAGGAACCCGCCGCGAGCGCCGGCCGGATGGTTCGCTCGACATGGTCGGCGCGGGCGGCGAAGTGCAGCAAGGTCTCGGCTTGCGGGGCGAAGCCGACCTCGCCGGCGAGCAGCAGGTGCCGCAGCCGCTCGGCCCCTGGCGCGCCGCCCGGCTCACGCGTGAGCAGCACCGGGAGGCCGCGCCGGGCCAGCGCGTCGGCGAGCAGGCGTGCCTGGGTCGATTTGCCGACCCCCTCGCCGCCCTCCAGGGTGAAAAACCGCCCCGGAAGGGTCGAGACGGACAGCTCAGCTTCCCGTCACGTAATGCGACAGCACGGCGATCGCCCGGCCGGGCAGGCTCAGCTTGGGCACGTCGGCGCCGGCGAGCAGCGGCACCTCCATCGCCGGCACGCCCTGGCCGGAGACCACGAGCTTGCCCAGCTGGTCGCCCTTGGCCACGGGGGCGCGGATCGGCGCGTCGTATTGCACGGCGACATTGGCGTTCTTCTTCCAGCTGCGCGGCATCGTCACCACCAGGTCGCGGCCACCGACCAGCGGCACCGTGGGGTTGCTGCCGAGCCAGACCGGGGCGTGCTCGACCACGTCGCCGGCGGTGAACAAGGTCACGTCCTCGAACTCGCGGAACGCCCAATCCATCATCCGCTCGCCCTCCTCGGCGCGCTGATGCATCGACGTCATGCCGTTGAGCACCAGGATCACGCGTCGCCCGCCGCGCAAGCTGCTGGCGACGAGGCCATAGCCGCCCTCCTCGGTGTGGCCCGTCTTGAGCCCGTCAGCGGTGCCCTTCTGCACCAGCGGATTGCGGTTCTCCTGCGAGATGTTGTTGTACTTGAAACTCTTCTCCGAGTCGTAGTGGTAGTATTCGGGAAAATCCTGGATGATCCGGCGGGCCAAGGTGGCGATATCGCGGCACGACATCCGGTGCTCCGGGTCCGGCCAGCCGGTGGAATTGCGGAAGGTCGACGCGTTCAGGCCAAGCTGCTTGGCCTTGTCGTTCATAAGCTGGACGAACGCCTCCTCCGAACCCGCCACCCCTTCGGCGAGCACGATGCAGGCGTCGTTGCCGGATTGCACGATCATGCCGCGGATCAGGTCCTCGACCGAGACGGTGGTGCCGACCTGCACGAACATCTTCGACCCGCCCATCCGCCACGCCTTCTCCGAGACCGGCAGCTCGTCGGTGAGCTTGAGCTTGCCCTGCTTGAGCGCTGAATACACGAGATAGGCGGTCAT
Source organism: Acetobacteraceae bacterium (assembly GCA_965218045.1). Lineage (GTDB taxonomy): Bacteria > Pseudomonadota > Alphaproteobacteria > Acetobacterales > Acetobacteraceae > CAVRCA01. The sequence continues at coordinate 541,476 of CBDCJX010000011.1, forward strand.
CAGCTTGGTCATCGACGAGGGCGGCATGGGCACGTCAGCACCCTTGTCCAGCAAGGTCGCCCCGCTGTTGTAATCGGTGATGAACGCCCATTTCGCGACGGTATCGACCGGCCCGAGCGGCGTGTTCGCCGGCGATCCGACCGGTGTCGCGTCGGCTTGCTCGCGTTTGCCGCGTGCGCGGGTTTGCTTGGCGATGGCCGCTCGACCAAGCGCGACCACGGCGATTCCCCCGAGCAGCGCGGAACGGCGATCCAGCATTGGCATGTGTCCTGTCACTCCACCACGATGCGCGCGTCGGGCACCCCGTCGCGGATCACCTGAGCCAGCGCGTTGTCGGCCTCGGTCACGTCGGCGAGCGGCCCGACCCGGACGCGGTATGTCTCGCCGCGACCGGCGCGAACGGTCTCGATCGAAGCGCCAAGCCCGGACGCCCGGGCGCGCTGGCGGTCGGCGAACTCACGCCGGCTGAAGCTGCCCATCGCGACATACAGCGCGCCGGGACTAGGCGCCTTCTGGGTCACCGTCTCGGCCAGCCGCTCGGGCACTCGGGGCATCGTCGCGTCGGCTACGGCCGCGACGGCCACCGCCGGGACGACCGAGGCGGCGGGACCTCGGCTCGACTGCGCTATCCCTTCGGGTGCGGCGAGCGTCGCCTGTCCCACCTCGCCACGCGGGGCGGCCTGCATCGCTAGCTGCGGCTCGGCCTCGGCGCGAAACGGGGCGACCACCGCGCGGCTCTCCGGCTCCAGCACCTGTAGCCGCACCCGCGTCACGCCCCGAGCGGCGAAACCGAGCAGCTCGGCGGTGCGCCGCGTCACCGCCACCAGCCGCGCCGGCGAGGCCGGGCCGCGATCGTTGATCCGCACCACCACCTGGCGGCCGTTCTCGAGATTGGTGATCCGGGCGATGGCCGGCAGTTGCAAGGTCGGGTGCGCGGCGGCGAGTGCTGCTTGATCGAACACCTCGCCGTCAGCGGTTCGCCCGGTGTGGTCGTCGGACTGGATCGTCGCGAGCCCGGTCTCGTCCGCGTTGTAGCTGGCGCGCGGATAGTGCCACGTGCCCCCCGCCTGGTAGGCGCCGCCGAGCACGTAATGCGCCGCGCGCGGCGGCGGAGCGGGTTTGCCGAGCCAGCCGCAGCCGGCCAGTGACAGGGGCAGCAGGAGCAACGCGGGCCTCACGCCACCACGGCGTCGCCGAGCAGACCGACGGAGAGCGCGTAGAAGTCCGAGGGATTGTAGCGCCGGATCACGGTGAAGTTGGTGTAGGTCAGGAACGCCTCGCCGCCCACGCCGTCGGGCAGCACCAGCGCGGCCGGCCTGTCGGGGTAGGAGAACCCCCTGCCATCGCTGCGCACCACGCCGAGCCGCATCCATGCGCCGAGGCTGCGGCGGTTCTCCCGCCCGGCGAGCGAGGCATCGAAACCCGGCGGCAAGCGCACCGGCTGGCCCCAGGGCTCGCCCGGACGCCAGCCGGAGCGACCGAGATAGTTGGCGATCGAGCCGAGCACGTCGGCGCGGCTGTCCCAGATGTCGCGCCGCCCGTCGCCGTCGAGGTCGATGGCGTAGCGCAGATACGAGCTCGGCATGAATTGCGGCTGGCCCATCGCCCCGGCGTAGCTGCCGGTCATGCGCTGGGGCGTGATGTCGCCGTGATCGAGGATACGCAACGCGCTCAGCAACTCCGGCCGGAAGAAGCTCGCCCGGCGTCCCTCCCAGGCCAGGGTGGCGAGCGCTTCCACCACGGCGAAGCCGCCGGTGTAGCCGCCGTAGTTCGACTCGAGCCCCCAGATGCCGACGATCACGCCGGGATCGACCCCGGTGCGCGCGGTCGCCGCCATCACCCAGCCGCGCGACTGGCGGTACGCCTCCCGGCCGTTGGCGATGCGCTGCTCCGACAGCCGCGTCGAGCGGTAGCGATCCCAGGTCATGGTGAACTCGGGCTGCTTGCGGTCGAGCTCCACCACCTTGCTGTTGGGCTGGAGCCCGCTTAGCGCGCGGTCCAGGGTGCGCTCGGAGATTCCCGCCCGCCGCGCTTGGCGGCGCAGGTCGGCAAGGAAGCCCAGAAACGAATCGGCGGCGCGCGCCGGCGAGCCCGCGACCCCGGCGAGGGAGGCGGCACCGGCGATGGCGAAGGCTCGGCGACTCAGCATGGCGGCTGTTTGCCACGCCGAGCGAGTCGCGTTCAATGGAGCGTGAGTGAAGTCCTCTCCACGTCGGACCGCATCGGCTCAGGCGGGTGCGGGCGCTGCCTCACCAGCACCGGTGGCGACGAATCCCTCATAGCCCTTTTTCGCGATCTCGGTGCAATGCTCCCGATAGACGCCGACACCACCGGGATAAGGCATGAAAACCCGCGGCTTGCCTGGGATGTTGGCGCCCATGTACCAGGAGTTCGCGTGCGGGAACAACGTGGCGTCGGCCGTCTCGTTGACGTGCGCGACCCAGTTCCGCTCCGCTTCCTCGGTGGCCTCGATGCAGTCGAGCTGGCGGTCGCGCAAGTGGGCGATGCAGTCAGCGATCCATTCGACATGCTGCTCGATCGACACCGGCATGTTGCTGAGCACCGAGGGGCTGCCGGGTCCGGTGATGATGAACAGGTTGGGGAAGCCGGCCGTCGCGATGCCGAGATAGGTGTGCGGCCCGTCGGCCCATTTCTCCTCGAGCGACACGCCGCCCTTGCCCTGGATGCCGAGCTTGAACAGCGACCCGGTCATCGCATCGAAGCCGGTGGCGAAAACGATGGCGTCCAATTCGTACTCCGCCTCGCGGGTGCGGATGCCGTGCGGTGTGATCTGCTCGATCGGCGAGGTCCTGAGATCGACCAGGCTGACGTTCTCGCGGTTGAACGTCTCGAAATAGTCGGTGTCGATCGGCGGACGCTTGGTGGCGATCGGATAATCCTTCGGGCACAGTTTCTCCGCCGTCGCTGGATCGCGCACCATCTCACGAATCTTGACCCGGACGTACTCGGCGGCGGTCTGGTTCGCGTCGTGATTGATGATGATGTCGTTGTAGCTTTCGAACAGGAAGCGAAAGCCGCCCACCTCCCACAGCGCGTCGTAGGTGCGCTGGCGCTCCTCGGGCGTGACTTCGAGCGCTGATTTCTCCGCGACCTCGAACGGCATGCCGATCGCCGACTCGCGCGTCTTCTGCCGGATCGCGGCGTAGTCCGCTTTGACCTGTCGCTGGAACTCGGGCGACATCGGGCCGTTGCGCGCGGGCACGCTGAAATTGGGCGTCCGCTGAAACACGGTGAGGTGCTCGGCCTGGGCGGCGATCACCGGGATCGCCTGGATGCCGCTCGACCCGGTACCGATGATGCCGACCCGCTTGCCGGAAAAATCGACGCCCTCGTGCGGCCACTTGCCGGTGTGATACCAGTTGCCTTCGAAACCATCGAGCCCGTCGACGGCGGGGATCTGCGCCGCCGAGAGACAGCCGACGGCGGTGATCAGGAACTTGGCCGAGACGCTGGCGCCGTTTTCGGTCCGCACATTCCAGCTTCGCGCCGGCTCGTCGAACGTCGCGGCGGTGACGCGGGTGTCGAACTGGATATCGCGGCGCAAATCGAGCTTGTCGGCGACGTAGTCGAGGTAGCGCAGTATCTCCGGCTGCTCGGGATAGCGGCAGCTCCACTCCCACTCCTGCTGGATCTCGTCGGAGAACGAGTACGAGTAGTAGTAGCTCTCGGAATCGCACCGCGCGCCCGGATAGCGGTTCCAATACCAGGTGCCGCCGACACCATCGGCCGCCTCGAAGCAGCGCGTCGACAGCCCCATCTCGCGCAGCCGGTGCAGCATGTAGAGCCCAGCAAAGCCCGCGCCGACCACGACCGCGTCGACCTCGGTCTTGTGCGTGCTGTTCGGACTGGCGACCTGCGACGATGCATCGTTCATGGCAACCTCCCTGAAATGAGCCGGCACTCCGGTCGAGTGACCTGACGGCAATCAAGACGCGAGTTGTGCGCGGAGCTCCTTGCTCATCTCGGCGGTCAGTTCGCGCCCGGCATCGAGGACGCCGGCCATCCAGAAGAAGCCGTGGATCAGCCCCTCGTAATGCGCGGTCTTGACCGTCACACCCGCTTCCTGCAGCCGCCGCGCGTAGGCTTGTCCCTCGTCGCGCAACGGGTCGAATTCGGCGGTAATCACCATCGCCGGCGGCAGCTTGCTGAGGTCGGAGGCATGCAGCGGCGAAGCGTACGGGTTCTTGCCATCGTCCGGAGAGGCCAGGTAGTGGTCCCAGAACCACTCCATGCTGCCGCGCGTCAGCAGATAGCCCTCCGCATTGTCCTGATACGACGCAGACTGCGTGCCCTTCGCCGGCGCGGTCACCGGGTACATCAGCAACTGGTAGGCGAGCTCCGGACCGCCGCGATCGCGCGCCATCAGCGCCACCACCGCCGCGAGATTGCCTCCCGCGCTATCACCCGCGACCGCGATCCGCCGACTATCGGCGCCGATCTCGCTCGCCTGTTCGGCAAGCCAGCGAGTGGCGGCGTAGCAATCCTCGGCCGGGCCGGGAAACTTGGTCTCCGGGCTCAGACGGTAATTGACCGACGCCACCACACACCCGGAGGCGTTCGCCAACGCGCGACAGGGCTTGTCGACGATCTCGAGGTCGCCGATGACCCAGCCGCCGCCGTGGAAGTAGATCACCAGCGGCAGCGTCTTGCCCGGCGAGGGATGATACAGCCGCACCGGCAGCTTGCCCGCCGGCCCGGGGACGAGGATGTCGCGAACCTCGCCCACGTTCTCGGGCTCGCCCTGCAGATCGCGGAACCCGAGCGCCACGGCGCGCGCCGCGGTCACGCTCATCTGGTCGAACGGCGGCAATCCCTGCTTGCGGAACTCTTCCAGCAGCGCTTCGACTTGCGGCTGAAGTGGCATTCCCGTTCTCCCTGGAGCACGCGAGAAGCAGCCGCTATCGGAAGCAAGGAATTGTCCGGTAGCCACGCAGGCTCCTCGGATGGTCCCTCCCCTGCTTCGTACTTTTCCGCAACAGAATGACTGCCCCCTCCGTGTCAAGGCGATTGACAGGATGTGCGGGCGGTTCAGCTGGTCGCCACGAGCTGCTATGCCGAGCGGATGTTCGACCGCGAGGTGCGCGCGATCAATCGCGAGGCCGTGCTGCGCTGGCGCCGCCGCTTCCGGGCGATGTTTGAGGAGATTATGGCGGTGTATCCACCGCGCGAGCCGATTGATGTCGACCAGCTCGCCGACATGGTCTCGACCGTGCTCGAAGGCGGTATCGTGGTCTCGAAAGCGCTCAACGAGCCGCGCACGTTGGAGCGGCAACTGCTTGTATTCCGAAGTTTCGTGAAACTCCTGTTCGGCGGCGTCACCGTCGCGCCGAGGGAGCCAGCCACACCGCAGGCCGCCGCGTGAACCACCCCGCCTTGGCCCTCGCCCCGCTTTGCGGCAAGCTGGCCGGGACATCGGAGGGAATTCGCATGAGCGGAGTGACGCGGATACTGGCGGAGTTCAGCGCGGAGATCAGGCTCGATCAGCTCCCACCCGAGGTGGTGCAGCGCGCCCGCTTCCTGGTACTCGACTTGGTCGGCAACATCGTCCGCGCCCGGCACGACGCCGAGAGCACCCCTGCCCTGCTCGCCGCCGTCCGGGCCCTCGGCATGGCCAACGGCAATTGCGGCGTGTTCGGCGACGCGGCGCGCTACACCCCGCCCGGGGCGGCGCTGCTGAACGGCGCGTTGGGCCACTCGCTCGATTTCGACGACACCCACGCCGCCGGCTCGCTGCATCCCGGTGCGCCGGTCATCCCGGCCGCGATCGCCGCCGGCGAGATGGTCGGCGCCTCGGGCGCGGACGTGCTCGCCGCCATTATCGCCGGCTACGAGGTCACCTGTCGCATCGCCCTCGCGCTGCCGGCCAAGGCGCATTACGACCGCGGCTTCCATCCCAGCGCCACCTGCGGCGCGTTCGGCGCCGCGGCGGCGGCCTCGCGCGCGTTCGGGCTCGACACCGAGCAGACCGCGATGGCGCTCGGCACGGTGCTCGGCCAGACCGCCGGCAGTCTCGGCTTCCTGCATGACGGCGCCTGGATCAAGCGCAGCCAGGTCGGCTGGGCGGCCGTCAATGGCCTCACCGCCGCGACCCTCGCGCGCGAGGGCTTCAAGGGTGCCGCCGAGGCGCTGGAGGGTCGCCACGGCTTCATGCAGGGCTACGCCCCCGACCCGACACCGGAGCGCGCCGTGCAGGGGCTCGGCGAGGTGTTCGAGCTGATGAACACGGCGGTGAAACCATACCCGTCCTGCCGCTATGGCCACGCCACCATCGACGCAGCCCTCGCCATCCGGGCCGCCCTCGATCTCAAGCCGGAGGAGGTGGAGAGCGTGACGCTCGGCCTGCCGCGCGCCGGCGTGATGCTGGTGGGCGAGCCGGCGGCAAAAAAGGCCGATCCGCGCAACGTGGTCGATGGCCAGTTCAGCGGCCCGTTCGTGGTTGCCGCAGCACTTGGCACCGGCGCGATGGGGTGGGACAGCTACCGCCTGCTCAACGACAACACGATCCGCGCGCTGCTGCCCAAGATCACGAGCGAGTTCGACCCGGAGATCGAGGCCGAGTTCCCGGCCAACATGTCGGGCAAAGTAACGATCCGCGCGCGCGGCGAGGAGCATGTGCGCAAGGTCGTGGTGCCCAAGGGCGAGCCCGGCAACTTTCTCACCGAATCTGAGCTACGGGCGAAATTCGCCGGCCTCGCCGACGCGGTGCTGGGCGCCGAACGCGCCGCCACCCTGGCCGACGCGGTGCTCGCGATCGACACCACCTCGGACGTGAGCTCGCTGATGCGCCTCGCCGCCCCGCCGGCGCCGGTGCGGCTGGCGGGAGAGTAGCCGTCATGCCCCGCCTCTCGGCGCAAGCGCTGCACGATTTCTCCCTGCTCCTCGCTCGCGGCATGGGCAGCGACGAGGACGAGGCGCGGGAGGTCGCCGACCACCTGATGCGCGCCAACCTCGCCGGGCATGACAGCCACGGTGTCGGCATGTTCCCCGCCTATGTCCGCATGCTGAAGCAAGGGCTGCTGGTGCCGAACCAGACGCTCGAGACGGTGGTCGACACCGGCCCGCTGCTCGTCCTCGACGCGCGGCGCGGCTTCGGCCAGCGCATGGCGGGCAATGCCGTGCGTTTGGCGATCGGGCGTGCGCGCGAGCTCGGCGTCTGCGTGCTCGGCTTGCGCAACAGCGCGCATATCGGCCGGGTAGGCACCTACGGCGAGCTTGCCGCGTCGGAGGGCATGTCGTTCACCGCCTATGTCAACGTCGCCGACCACCATTACGCGCAATCGACCTTCGGCGGGCGCGATTCGCGGCTCGGCACCAACCCATTCGTCACCGCCCTGCCCGGCCCGGACGGCCCGATCCTGCTCGACATGGCGACCACCGCGCTTGCCGGCGGCAAGGTGCGGGTCGCCGCCAACAAGGGGCAGACCTTGCCCGATGGCGTGCTGATCGACGCCGAGGGCAAGCCGAGCAACGACCCGGCGGCCTACATCCGCGACCATGCCGGGGCGATGCTCTCCTTCGGTGGGCACAAGGGATCGGGGCTGGCGGTACTGTGCGAGATGATGTCGACCGCGCTCACCGGCGGGCAGCGCGCCGAGCAATCGCCGCAGGGCGGCATCGTCAACAACCTGCTGGCGATCGTGATCGACCTCGGGCGGATGCGTGGTGCCGCCGACGCGGCGCGCGACAGCGTGGCTCGGAGCGTCGCCCACATCAAATCCGCCCGTCCGGTGCCGGGCGGCGATGCGGTGCTGCTGCCGGGCGATCCCGAGCGTCGCGCGGCGGCGAAGCGCCGGGCCGAGGGGGTGGAGATCGACGAGACGAGCTGGCGCGACATCCGTGCGGCAGCAGTCGAAGCCGGCATGACCGAGGCCGAGATCACCGCCGCCCTTGGCTGACCACCTGCGTCTCCAGCTTGTTCCGTGGCAGGGTCCGGGGTAGGTACCGAACGGCCTCGCGCGTGGATGGGTGGCCGAGCGGTTTAAGGCAGCGGTCTTGAAAACCGCCAGAGGTGCAAGCCTCTCGTGGGTTCGAATCCCACCCCATCCGCCAAGCAGCCATTCTCGCGATCCAAGCACATAGGCTGACGCACGCCCTTTTCGGCAGCGCCCCCTTTGGTTAAGTCCGAGGTGCAAGAACAACCCGGGTTTGTGAGTGCCCGGGCTTCAGCTCGGCGGCGGACCAGGGCCTGTGAATAGGATGCGAGGAGACGAGACATGCCAAGGCGCCGCCCGGAAGGGGAAGCACCGGGTTCGGAGGCGAAGTCAAAGGGCAACGGCAACAGTCAGCGCGGTTTCGAGGCTGATCTGTTCAAGGCGGCGGACAAGCTGCGCGGCACCATGGAGCCGTCCGACTACAAGCACGTCGCGCTCGGTCTGATCTTCCTCAAATACATCTCCGGCGCCTTCGAGGCGAAGCGAGCCATTCGCCGAAAAACTGGCGCGAGATGCCGCTTGGTGAGCTCGTCGAGTTGAAGCGAGGCTACGACCTTCCGCAGCAGGAGAGAACGGCGGGAACATTACCTATCATTTCGTCTTCGGGAACCACGGGTTACCATTCAACCGCAATGGTGAAAGCGCCGGGTGTTGTGACAGGGCGATACGGCACTCTCGGGCAAGTTTTCTACATAGCCAATGATTTTTGGCCTCTAAATACCACGCTCTATGTAAAAGATTTCAGGAGAAACGATCCCAGGTTTATAAGCTATTGGCTTCGGTCTCTGGACTTTTCTGCTTTCTCTGATAAGGCCGCGGTACGAGGTCGTCCGTGACATGTTCCACGGCTTCGACTATCGCTCCGGGCTGACCGACTCGGCCAAGGATCGGCTGGCGACGCTGCTGGCGGGCGCTTTGGAGTGGGTCCTCGACTTCCAGCAAAAGGCGGCCGCGACGGAGACAACGGAACAGGGCAGGAAGCGGGCGCACCGGCGCTACGGCGATGCCGTTCTCGCCTTGTCGCACGCCTTCGCCCTGGCTAGCGCCAGCGACGCGGCCCGCGACATCCGCGACGAACTGGGTTTCTTCCAGACCGTGCGGGCGGCGTTGGTGAAGAGCGCGCCGGGTGGCGGTGGCAGCAAGACTGGCGCCGATCGGGACTTCGCCTTACAGCAGCTCGTCGGCCGGGCGGTCGTCTCCACCGAGATCGTGGACATTCTCGGCGCTGCGGGGATCACGAGCCCGGACATCTCCATCCTGTCGGACGAGTTCCTGGCCGAGATTGAGGGGATGGAGAAGAAGAACCTGGCGCTGGAGGCGCTGCGCAAGCTGCTGGAGGGACGCGCTGGCCGACAACGAGAGCGCGGTGCACGTGATGGGCGATGACAAGCTGAAGATCATCGCCCACGAACTGGTGGTTGCCCTGAAGCAGAACGTAGCGGTGGACTGGGCGCATCGCGACTCGGCGCGCGCCCGGATCCGCGTGCTGGTCAAGCGCATTCTGCGGAAATACGGCTGCCCGCCGGATCTGCAGGACGCGGCAGTCAGGACGGTTCTGGAGCAGGCGGAACGCCTGTCCGCCCGCTGGGCGGCTTAGCGGACTACGTCTGCCCTTCAGAGACATGAGCTGTCCGGATTTCTCTTACTTTCATTAATCGCTCTCCATGTGCTGCTGTCCAGATTCCCTTCACACGCGAGCAGTGATACAGGCGCGAGTCGTCGCGCCCATTCGAGGCAGCGAGTCGTTTGCTGTTCCTGCCGGAGTTTAGCCATGCGCCGCTTGTGTTACGCAGCAGTCACCGCCGGATTTCTCGCCGCACCGTACGCGCAGGCGGAGCCGCAATGCTCCAACCCGGCGGACCAGACGGTGTTCGATCTCGCGGCGCTGAAGAGCCAGTTGATGGTTCTCGCGACCGGTTGCCACGGTGCGGACGGCGACTACAATGCATTCGTCAATCGCTACAAGTCGGAGCTCGGCAAGAACGAGACCGAGTTCTCGAGCTATTTCAAGCGGTCGTTCGGACGCAAAGCGCAGCGCGAGCAGGATGCCTACGTTACCAACCTGGCAAACGCGCAGTCGCAGCTTGGGCTGCGCCAGGGCACCGATTTCTGCCCGCGCACCACGGTGCTGTTCAACGAGGTGATGTCGCTGCGCAACGGCAAGGACCTGGCGGAATACGCCGCTGGCAAGGACTTGGTTCCTGCCCAGCTCGGCGCCTGCGCCCCAGCCCCCGCCGCCACCGGAAAGGCGCATCCGGTTTCGACGCGCCACACGCGCAGCAAAAAGCGTTGAGCGCCGGCGATCAGGAGTGATACCGCCGAGTCTGTTCGGTGGCCTGTTCAATCCATGGATATCCGCAGAGCGAGCGGAGCCGCTCCGGATCGAGCATGCGCCAAGCGTGGCAGACGGCGTCTACGATGGCGGTGTAGCCGTCATGGACCCGGTGCGAGAGGTGTCGTTTGCGCAGATAAAGCCAGGCGCGTTCGATCGGGTTCAGCTCTGGTGAGTAGGGCGGCAAGCGGAGCAGCGTCACGTTGGTTGGAACGAGCAACGCATGGCTGGTGTGCCAGCCCGCGCCGTCGAGCACCATGACGGCGTCCTCGTCATCGGCCAGCGTCGCCGAGAAGTGCCGCAGGAACTCGTTTGTGGCCGTGATGGAGACCTCGGGCAGCACCAGGCAGAAGTCGCGTCCCGTCGCGGGTTCGACGGCCGCGAACGCGTAAACGAAGGTATAGCGCTGATCGACCGGCCCGCTTGGCCGCTGCCCGCGCAACGATGGCAAGGCCGCCCCTTCTGGCCGAACCGGGCTTCATCCTGCAAATACAGCGCGATCCGCTTGTCCGGATGGGCCTTTGCCAGCCGGACGAGGGCAGCGGGTAGCTCCTTTTTTAAGCCAGGCCACGCGGGCCTTTGGATCGGCGTTCGGGTGCGAAGGCCGCGTCTTTTGTTGCGAGAAGCCCAGCGCTCGCAGGATCTTGCTCAGGCTGGAGACGTGATAGCGATGGCCGAACCGCCGCTCGATCAGCAGCGCGATGTCCGCCCGTGTCCAGCTCGAAACGCCGTCGCGCTCGGGGTCGGGCCGCGCAGGATCAGCGCCCGCAGCGTCGCCTGCTGCCCCTCGGTCAGACGGGAGGCGCGTACGCACGGCCGGTCGCTCAGGCCGTCCACGCCTTCTTCGTTATAGCGAACCACGGCATCGCGCAGCGCCTGGCGCTCCATTCCGGCAGCGCGCGCCGCGTCGGCGCGCGACATGCCGTCCAGGGCGTTGGCGATAGCCAATCCCCGCGACGCGACGCGGGGATTGCGCGCCTGCCGCGCCCACATCCGTAACGAAGCCAACGTCCGATCCCGCCTGATCGCAATGCCATCGCTCCTGCCTCCTGCCGCTCGACACTGAACAGCGAATCACGGCGACGTCGCGTCGGAGAAGGAAAAATCGCGAGTCATCGAAGGCGCTCGGCGGTATAAGGGGTTGCCGCGCCGCCAAGTAGCGGCTCGCGACGACGAGTGGGTGTATTCGGATTGCAGGGCACGGTTCGGTCCGGCTACTTGACCACGGTCACCGCCGTGACCGATACGGTGCCGCTGACCACGCCGTCGCCGGGCAGCAGGTGGACCGAGAACGCGTCAGGTCCAACGTAACCGGTTTCGGGCGTATAATCGATCCGGGTCGCGTCGCCCACCGAATGCACATAAACGCGGCCATGCGTCGGGCGTGCGGACAGCAGCCCGGCGGTGAACGGATGGCCGTTGTCGTCAACCGAAATGGCGCACCATCCCCCATCATTGCCCACCGTCATCGGCACCGCCACTTCCTTGCCCGCCTCCGGCGCGGCCACCTTCGGAACCGAGCAGCTCTTGGCGCCGCCCATCTGGTCGGTGGCGTAGAGCCGGGTCTGGCTGACCGGTCGCTGCTGCGGCGCGCAACCGAGCAATGCCACGGCGACGCCGAACAGGCTCGCGCAGGCCAATCCCGTCCTTCTCGTCAAGCTCACCTCGCCTTCCTCGTATCGGGCATCGCTCCCGCCCCACGATTCGCTCGTTCCAGCGGACACGCCGCTTCTTTGCCCGTTCGGCGACGATCCGCAACCCCGTGCCGCACGTCACAGGGCGATCGCGGGTCAGCCGAAGCGGTTCGACTTAGGGAAACCCGCTGGCGGCAGCCTGCCGGCCTGGGCGCGCGCGCCGAGCCAGTCGCGCAACCCTGTCTCGGTGCGTTGCTTGTCGCCGAGGCGCCAGGTCAGCCCATCGACGAGGCGAAACACTTTTGCGTCGCTCAACATCCCGTCGCGATATTTCTGCAGCATCACGCCCGCGCCGCGCGTCAGCTCGGGCACCTGCTCCAGCGGGAACACCAGTAGCCGGCGATTGCTGCCGATGATGGCGACGTGGTCGCCCTCCGCCGGCACGCAGAGCGCCGCCTCCTCGCTAGGGCGCAGGTTGAGCACCTGCTTGCCGGTGCGTTTTTCGGCCAGCAATTCGGCGCCGCGCACCAGAAGGCCCCGCCCGGACGAACCGGCCACGAGATAGCGTGCGTCCTCGCGGGCGACGAACATCGTCACCACCTCATCCTCGTTGCTGAGCTCGGCCAGCAGACGCACCGGCTGCCCGTCGCCGCGACCGCGCGGCAGGTCGCCGGCCTTCAAGGTGAACGCCCGCCCGTTGGTCGCGAACAGGCACAGCCGATCGCTGGTCTCGCAACGCAGCAGCAGTTTGAGCCGATCGCCTTCCTTGAAGCGCAGCTCGGCGTCGTCGGCGACATGGCCCCGCACCGCGCGAATCCAGCCCTTCTCGGAGAGAATGGCGGTTATCGGCTCGCGCTCCACCACTTCGTGCTCGGCGGCGTCGAGCAAGACCGGGGGTGCGCCGACCTCGGTACGACGTCGGCCGAGATCATCGTCGGCACCGAATTTTTCTTGGATGGTGGCGATCTCGCCGGAGATGCGCGACCAGCGCGACGCCTCGTCCTTCAGCAGGGCCTCGACCTCCTTGCGCTCACGGCTTAGGCCCCGGTGCTCCTTCCTGATCTCCATTTCCTCGAGCCGGCGCAGCGAGCGTAGGCGCATGTTGAGGATCGCTTCCGCTTGCACGTCGGTCAGCGAGAAGCGCTGCATCAGCGCCGGTTTCGGCTGGTCCTCCTCACGAATGATGCGGATCACCTCGTCAAGGTTGAGGTACACCGCAAGGTAGCCGTCGAGCACTTCGAGGCGCCGCTCGATCGCCGCGAGACGATGCCGCGAGCGGCGGATCAGCACTTCGTGGCGGTGGCCGAGCCAGGCGCGCAGCACGTCGCGCAGCGGCATCACGCGCGGCGTGCGCGACGCATCGAGCACGTTCATGTTGAGTGGGAAGCGCGATTCGAGCGCGGTGAGGCGGAACAGCGACTGCATCAGGATTTCGGGCTCGGTGCCGCGCGACTTCGGCTCCAGGATCAGCCGCACGGTGGCGGCGCTCTCGTCGCGCACGTCGCCGAGCAACGGCAGCTTGCGTTCCTCCATCAACGCGGCGATCTGCTCGATCAGCCGCGCCTTTTGCACCTGATACGGAATCTCGCTGACGACGATCTGCCAGGTGCCGTGCTTGCCGCGCTCCACCGCCCATTTCGCGCGCACGCGGAAACCGCCGCGACCGGTCTCGTAGGCTTGCAGGATCGCGCTCGCATCCTCGACCATGACGCCGCCGGTCGGGAAATCCGGGCCCGGCATGTGCGCCAGCAGCTCCGCGGTCGTCGCTTCGGGGTGCGCGATCAGATGCATGGCGGCGGCGCAGACCTCGCCCGCGTTATGCGGCGGGATCGAGGTCGCCATGCCGACGGCGATGCCGGCCGCGCCATTGGCGAGCAGGTTGGGGAACGCGCCCGGCAGCACCACCGGCTCGCTCTCCTCGCCGTCGTAGTTCGGGCGGAAATCCACCGCGTCGTCGTCGATGCCGGCGAGCAGCGCGCGCGCGACCTCGGTGAGCCGCGCTTCGGTGTAACGCATCGCCGCCGCGTTATCGCCGTCGATGTTGCCGAAATTGCCCTGGCCCTCGACCAGCGGGTAACGCACCGCGAAATCCTGCGCGAGCCGCACCAGCGCCTCGTACACCGCCACGTCGCCGTGCGGGTGGAACTTGCCGATCACGTCGCCGACGACGCGGGCGCACTTCTTGAACCCGGCGGTCGGGTCGAGCCGCAACTGGTGCATCGCGAAGATCAGCCGCCGGTGCACCGGCTTGAGCCCGTCGCGCACGTCAGGCAGCGAGCGCGACATGATGGTGGAGAGCGCGTAGGCGAGATAACGCTCGCTCAGCGCCTCGGCGAGAGGGGTGTCCTCAACATGGCCGATCAGATCGTCAGGCATCGTTGCTCCAGCCGGTCAGGCCGACTCCGCAGCCAGCCTGGTGACGCGGTCGTACAGCATCCGGCGCGCCGCCGGCAGGGGACGGTGGTGCTGGCCGAACGCATCGCGCGCCAGGAAGTGGCCGGTGAGCCGCAACCCGTCGCACCAGTCGGCGGCGGTCCCGGCGTCGTCTCCGATGAGAAAACCCGGCAGCGGCAGCAGCCGGGTCCGCCAATCGCCGGCGGCGGCGTCGCACACCGCCCGCCCGGTGCGTGGCGAGACCCAGGCGAGCCCGGTGGTGGCTCCCGAGAGAGCGCAACAGGCGAGATCGAGCCCATAGCCGAGATCGGCCAGCAACAGCGCTTCCCAGCGGATCAGCGCCGGCAACACCGGGGCACCGAGCGGCGCGTGCGCGATGAGGTGGACCAGGCCGTCGAACACGCGCGGATGCGGCTCGCGCTCGGGCAGCGCACCCTCGACGGTGGCGCAGGCCGACGAGAGCAAAGCCAGGGCGAGCGCGTCGTCCATCGCGCGGGCCGCGCCGGGGTGCACCAGCTCGGCGGTCAGGCTGCCCAGCTGATCGGCCAGCCGCGCCACCCAGCGCGCCTCCACCAGGTTGCCCGCCTGCCAGGTGGCGGCGCGCGCCCGCGCGGTGCCACCGCGCGCGAGGCCGCGATAGCTCCCCTGCTCGCGGGTCATCACCGTCGCGACCGCGTCGCCTTCGCCGTATGGCCTCGTCTCCAGCACGATCGCTGGTGCTTGCCACTCCACTTTGCCGAGCCACCTGTTCCGTTCGGGCTTGAAACCACTGCGTTTGCGGATTACCTGCTGCAGCACGAAAACGATCCGGGCCCCTCTGGCGGGACGTCGGCTTAGGCTGGCCAACCCCGCGATGTCGGATCACCGCGCGATGCGCAGTGAGCGATATGAGGCGGCTTGCCCTCGTCATCAATGCGCTCCCCGGGCGGTGGCTGTTGCCCTGAAGGAGTGCGTCGTATGCCCGCAGCCTGTCGCCGCCGACGCGCCGGATGAGCACCGTGTTCCGCCGCGACGGGAGCGGGCATGAAGGCGGTGCGCTCCACCGGCTGACCAGCGCGGTTCGCCGCCTGGGTGACGCGAAGGTCACGCTCAACGCCCTGCTCGGCTCGCTCGGCGCGGGCGCCTGGGGATTATGCTTCCTGCTGCTCGGCAGTGCCGGGTTCGTCCCGGGCATCGCGCCCGTGTTCGGCGTGGCGTTGGTGACGGCGGCGCTCTGCCTCGTGGCGGGGCAGAAGCAGCCTTGGGTGCCACGGCGGATCGGCGATGTGCAGGTGGATCGCCAGCGCCTGCTCGACGGGCTGCAAAAGATCCGACCGAAGCTCGAATGGGTGGAACGCTGGATGCGGCCGCGGCCGATCGCGGTGCCGGAGGCGGTGCTGCTCCGGCTGGCCGGCGTGGCGACCTTGGTCAACGGCGTGCTGGTGGTGTTGCCGATCCCGTTCGGCAACACTGCGCCCGCGATCGCCACCGTCATTGTCGCCTTGGGGCTGGTGATCGGCGATGGCCTTGCCATCGTCGCCGGCCTGATCGCCAGCGTGGTCGCGCTGGCGTTCGATATCGCCTTCATCTGGGCCGGGTATCGCGCGATCACCGCCCTGCTGGCGCACATATTTTGACATGACGTACTGGACCGAGCTGCTCGCCGACCCGCAGGCCTGGATCAGCCTGCTCACGCTCACCGTCATGGAGATCGTGCTCGGGATCGACAACCTGGTGTTCATCGCCATCCAGGCGTCGCGCCTGCCGCCCGATCAGCAGGCGTCAGCCCGGCGCCTGGGGTTGATCGCGGCGCTCGGCACGCGGCTTGTGCTGCTCGCCAGCATCAGTTGGATGATGCACCTGACCGAGCCGGTGATGACACTGCTCGGCCACACCTTTTCCTGGCGCGACCTGATCCTGATCGTCGGCGGCCTGTTCCTCGTCTACAAGGGAACCGGCGAGATCCACGCGCGGATCGAGGGGGAGTCGCACGCGACGCAGGCCCGCGCCCCGGCAAGCTATCTCGCCACGATCGCGCAGATCGGCGCGCTCGATATCGTCTTTTCGCTGGATAGCGTGATCACCGCCGTCGGCATGGCGCGGGAGCTGCCGGTGATGATCGCGGCGGTGGTGCTGGCGATGGCAACCATGCTGGTCGCGGCCGATCCGACCTCGGCCTTTATCCAGCGTCATCCGACGGTGAAAATGCTGGCGCTCAGCTTCCTGCTGCTGATCGGCATGACCTTGATCGCCGACGGGTTCGGGGCGCATGTGCCAAAAGGCTACATCTACGCGGCAATGGGTTTCTCGGCGGCGGTGGAGGTGCTGAACCAGTTCGCCTCGCGCCGCCGCGAGCGGCAGCTTCAGCGCTGATCGGGATCGTCCAGCCCGATCGCTCGCAGCCGGGCGCGCTCCTCGTCCCAGCCGGAGCGTTCCTTGACGTTGAGAAACAGGTGGATCGGTCGGTCGAGCAAGTCGGCTAAATGGGCGCGGGCGCGGGCGCCGATCGTCTTGATGCGCGCGCCCTTGTCGCCGATCAGGATCGCCTTGTGGCCGGGGCGGGCGACGTAGATCGTCGCGTCGATCCGCACCGAGCCGTCGCGGCGTTCCTGCCAGCTCTCGGTTTCCACCGTCGCGCCGTACGGCACCTCCTCGTGGGTCTGCAGAAAGATTTGCTCGCGGACGATCTCGGCGGCGAGCAAGCGGTCCGGTAGGTCGGTGAGGTCATCCTCGGGGTAGAGGAATGGCCCCTCGGGCATTGCCTCGGCGAGCGCGTCGAGCAAGGTGTCGAGCCCGTCGCCGGTGGTCGCGCTGACCATGAAGGTGGCCTCGAACGGCGCCAGGGCGGCCAGCTCGGCAGTGAGCGGCAGCAAGGTCGAGACCGCGACCTGGTCGATCTTGTTCAGCACCAGCCAGACCCGCCGCCCGGCCGGCGCGGCCCGCGCGATGATGGCGCGCACGCTCTCCGTGGCGCCGGTCTTGGCGTCGACCAGAACCAGGGTGAGGTCGGCGTCCTGCGCTCCCGTCCAGGCCGCCGCGACCATCGCCCGGTCGAGCCGGCGGCGCGGCTGGAAGATGCCTGGCGTGTCGACCAGCAGGATCTGGCTCTCCCCGCGCATCAGGATGCCGAGCACGCGGAAACGAGTGGTCTGTGCCTTGGGCGAGACGATGGAGAGCTTGGCGCCGGTGAGCCGGTTCAGCAGGGTGGACTTGCCCGCGTTCGGCGCGCCGATGACGGCCGCGAAGCCACAGCGCCGGCTCATCCGGCCAGTGCCTGCAACAGGTCGGCCGCCGCCGCCTGCTCGGCCGCCCGCTTGCTGCCAGCGCAACCCTCGCCGGTGGTCGCGGCCACCGAGACGGTGACGCGAAAGCGTGGCTGGTGCGGCGGCCCCTCTCGCGCGGCGACGACGTAGCGCGGCAGATCGAGGCCGCGCGCCTGCATCCACTCCTGCAGCCGGGTCTTGGCGTCCTGCGGCGGATCGAGCTGCGCCGTCATCGCGTCCGCCCAAGCGCGGCGGACGAACTCGCGCGCCTTGTCCAGCCCGGCGTCGAGATAGAGCGCGCCGATCGTCGCCTCCAGCGCGTCGGCCAGCACGGTGGCGCGGCGCTTCACCCCGGCGCGCACCTCGCCGGGTGCCGCCGACAGCGCCGTACCTAACCCGCCCGCCTCCGCCACCGTCGCCAGCACCGGCTGCGAGACCAGATGGGCGAGCCGCCGGCCCAACGCGCCCTCCTGCTCGTCCGGGAAGCGCTCGGCGAGCCACTCGGCGACGATCAGCCCGAGCACGCGGTCGCCGATGAACTCCAGCCGTTCGTTGGAACTGCCCCGATGGCCGCGCCCCTGCAGCGCCGAACGATGCGTCAGCGCCTCTCGCAGCAGGTCGGGGCGGGCGAAATCATGCCCGAGCAGGGCCTGGAAGCTGGTACTCAATGGATCGTGTTGAACAGGCGACCCCAGCGGATCTCCATCGGCCAATACCAGAACTGCCACCAGGGCTCGTCGCCGCCGATGGAGAAGAACAGGAATTCGGCGCGTCCCACCAGGTTCTCCACCGGCACGTAGCCGACGCCATTGTCCATGAACCGACTGTCGAGACTGTTGTCGCGATTGTCGCCCATCGCGAACACATGGGCGGGCGGGACCAGGAATTCGACCGTGTTGTTCGCGCTACCTTCATCGGTTGCCTTGCAGATGTAGTGTTTCACGCCGTTCGGCAGCGTCTCGAGATAGCGGCGCTCCACCATGCGGATGCCGCCGTCGTCGATGGCGCAGTCACCGGCCGCCTTTCGCGAGACCTCCTGGCGATTGATGAAAAGCTGGCCGTGTCGCACCTGGATGCGGTCGCCCGGCAGGCCGACTATGCGCTTGATGTAGTCGACGCTGGTGTCGCGCGGCAGCTTGAAGACCGCCACGTCACCGCGCGTCGGCAGGCTGCCGAAAATGCGGCCGTTGAACAGCGGCGGCGAGAACGGCAGCGAGAAGCGCGAGTAGCCGTAGCTATATTTCGAAACGAACAGATAGTCGCCCACCAGCAAGGTCGGGATCATGCTGCCCGACGGGATATTGAACGGCTCGAACAGCACGGTGCGGATCAATATCGCGATCAGGCCGGCATAGATGAACGTCTTGACGTTTTCGAGCAGGCCGCTCGACTTGCGTTTCGTCTTGCTTGAGGTGGCTTCCGGCCGCGAGTTCCGGCGGTTCACGCCCACGTGCGTCTTTCCTTCAAGCAAGCGCGGCCGCGCCAAGCGGCACGGCCGAGATGATCACCTGCGCGTAGGCGTAGGGGTATTCGTCCGTCATCGTCAAGGCAACCACCGCCGCCATGCCTTCGGGCGTGATCGCGGCGAGCCGGGTGGCGGCACCACCCGCCAAACGCAAGGTCGGCTGCCCTCCCGGCAGGTTCACCACCCCGAGGTCGCTCAGGAACACGCCCCGGCGAAACCCGGTGCCGAGCGCCTTGGCGGCGGCCTCCTTGGCGGCGAACCGTTTGGCGAAGGTGCCCGCGCGCGATTTCTCGGTTCGCCCGGCGGCCTTGCTCCGCTCGATCTCGGTGAACACCCGTTCGAGAAAGCGATCGCCGTGGCGCTCGATCGTCCGCTCGATGCGTCTGATGTCGCAGATATCGGAGCCGAGGCCGAGGATCATGCCTCGCACCCTGATCGTGCTGTGCCACAACGCATCAGCCGCGTGCCCGGTCAACCTCGGTGATGCCGGCGGCACCGCGCAGCCCGGCGATCACCATGGAGAGATGGCGCAGATCGCGCACGTCCACGTCAACCAATGCCTCGAAAAAGTCCTGCTGGCGGCTGACGATCTTGATCGTATTGATCGCGCCTTCCTGCTTGGCAACCGCATTGGTCAGGCTGGCGAGCGCACCCGGCTGGTTTGCCGCCACCAGGCTGATCCGCCCGGTGTGCGTGTTCTTGCCGCCGCTCTTGCCGGCGCCGAGCGCGCCAAAATCCCAGTCGACGTCGATGAACCGCTCAGGTGTGGCGGCGAAGGAGGCCAGGGTCTGGCAATCCTTGGTATGCAACGTGACACCCTTGCCGGTGGTGACGATGCCAACGATAGGGTCGCCCGGCAGTGGATGGCAGCAGCCGGCGTAGTGCACGGACATGCCGGCCACGAGTCCGGTCACCGGCATGCTCTCGTGCGGGCCGGGCGGTCGCGACCCTGGACGCGGCGGCAGGCTCGGCATCATCCGCGGCGTTCGCGCCGACTGGCGCAGCTCGGGATACACTGCGTGTACCACGTCCCTCGGCCCGATATTGCCGTTGCCGACCGCGAGGTAGAGTTCGTCCGCCGAAGCCTGCTTCAAGGTCTTCAGCGCCGGCGCCAGCGCCTTTTCCGAGCCGTCGACGCCGGCTTGGCGGAACGCCTTGGCGAGCTCGGCGCGGCCGGCGTCGATATATTGCTGGCGCTGCTGCTGGTGGATGAAGCGGCGCACCCGGGCGCGCGCCTTGCCGGTGACGACGAAGCGCTCCCATTGCGGCGACGGCGTGCCGCCGCGCGAGGTCATGATCTCGACCTGGTCGCCGTTCTGCAGCGCGTGCCGGAGCGGCATCAGCCGCCCGTTCACCTTGGCGCCGACGCAGGCATCGCCGACCTGGCTGTGCACCGCATAGGCGAAGTCGACCGGCGTCGCACCGCGCGGCAACTGGATCAGTTGCCCTTTCGGGGTGAAGCAAAAAACCTGGTCCTCGTAGAGTTCGAGCTTGGTGTTCTCGAGGAACTCGTCGGGCGCTGCGGAATTGTCGAGGATCTCCAACAGATCCTGCACCCAGCGAAACCGCTGGATGTCGGTCGGATCCACGCCGTCCTGCTTATAGCCCCAGTGCGTGGCGACACCGTTCTCGGCGATGTCGTGCATCTCGGCGGTGCGGATCTGCACCTCGATCTTCTGATTGCGCGGCTCACGCAATGTGACGCCGGTGTGCAGGCTCTGGTAGCCGTTGGATTTCGGCGTGGAGATGTAGTCCTTGAACCTGCCGGCGATCACCGGATAGGCGGAATGCACCGCGCCGAGCGCGCCGTAGCACGCCTCCTTGGTCGGCACGACCACGCGAAACGCCATGATGTCGGAGAGCTGCTCGAAGGCGACGTTGCGCCGCTGCATCTTCTCCCAGATCGAATAGGGCGACTTCTCGCGCCCGGTCACCTCGATCACCCGTATGCCGGCTTCCTCGCAGACACGCGCGAGTTCGGCACCCACCTCGTCGATCACGTCCGCACCCTGGCCGCGCAGGAAGTTGAGCCGCGCCTGGATCGTGTCGTAGGCCTCGGCATCAAGCTGCGCGAAGGCGATGGATTGGAGCTCGGTCTTGATCTGGTCCATGCCGATGCGCTCGGCCAGCGGCGCGTAAATCTCCATCGTCTCGCGCGCGATGCGCTTGCGTCGCTCCAGGTCGGCGACGAAGTGCAAGGTGCGCATGTTGTGCAGCCGGTCGGCGAGCTTGACCAGCAGCACGCGAATATCCCGGCTGATCGCCAGCACGAGCTTGCGAAAGTTCTCCGCCTGCTTGGTGCGGTCCGATTGCAGTTCGAGGCGGGTGAGCTTGGTTACGCCGTCGACCAGCCCCGCGACCGTCTTGCCGAAACGCTGCTCGACATCGACGAGCTTGACCGGCGTGTCCTCGATTACGTCGTGCAGCAGCCCGGTAACGATGCTGGCGGTGTCGAGCCGGTAGCCCGCCAGGATGTCCGCCACCGCGACCGGATGCGAGATGTAGGGATCGCCGTTGTCGCGCCGCTGTGCACCGTGCGCCTTCATGGCGAGAACGTAGGCGGCGTCGATCAGGTCGGTGTCGGCTTTCGGATCATAGCCGAGGATTTTTTCCGTCAGTTCGAACTGGCGGATGATTTCGGGCCGCGTGGCCGAGCCCGTGGCTGCGGTCCTCGCTGCTGTGGTGCCGTCCGGCGCACGGGGCGGCGCCTGGACCGGCTGTCCGCGCGCGCCCCGGATCATGCCTCGATGATCCTACCGGCGCGAACGGCCGCCGAGCTCGGCCTCGATCGCGGCTTCAAAGTCCTCGGGGGTTATGTCCTCATTCTCGACCGGCAGGCTGGCCGCCTCCTCGTCGGCGGAGACGTCCTGCAATCCGAAGATGTTCTGGTCGGTGGGGATAAGATCGAGCACCTCCTCGTCGGCCGGCTCGGGCTCGGGCGCGCGGGTCAGCGACTTGACCAGATCCTGCTCGAGGCGCGGCAGCTCGACCGTCTCCTCGGCGATCTCGCGGAGCGCGATGACCGGGTTCTTGTCGTCGTCCCGGTCGATTGTGAGCTCCTCGCCCCGGCTGATGTTGCGCGCTCGCTGTGCCGCGAGCAGCACCAACTCGAACCGGTTGGGAACTCTTTGGACGCAATCTTCGACGGTGACGCGCGCCATGCGCTCAACCTCCAGGCATTCAACTCGGGTGAACCTTCGATCTAAGCGACCGCCGCGAGGTTTGCAAGGAAAACGGTCACTGCGGTGCCATTGGGGTCGGTGACCTTCTTGTTGGCAGGGCGGCGATCAGCGCTTCGACGCTGCGGCCGAGCACCGGATGCACCCAGCCGGGCGCGACCTCGGCCAGCGGCACCAAGACGAAGTCGCGTTGGTGGGCGCGCGGGTGCGGCAGCACGGGGTCGGGTGCCGCGCGGACGCGGTCGTCGAAAGCGATCAGATCGAGATCGAGCGTGCGTGCCGCGTTCGGCGCCGAGCGGCGACGACCCTCCCGGTGTTCGATCTCCTGCAACGCGGCGAGCAGCGCTTCGGGTTCAACCTCACCGGCAAGCTCGAGCCGCGCCACCCCGTTGATGTAGCGAGGCTGCGCCGAGGGCGGTTCGGCCGCGGTGTCGTGCCAGCGCGAAACCGCCACCAGACGCAAACCGGGAAGCTGCGCAAGCGCTCGAACGGCGCGCTCGCACGTCTCACGCGGCGGGCCGCCGTCCACCCCAGGGAGATTCGCACCAACCCCTACAAGAATCAATTGCACAAATCTCGCGCTGCATTCACTGTTATATAACGCTAGTTCGTGCTTATATACCGCTATCGTGTCAGAACGAATTGCTTACGGTGCAGTCGGACCGAGCCGCCGTTTAGAGCTCGGCAAAGCAGAGGATCATGTTCCCATGCATTTCCTGCCCAACGAACGGGTAGCTTTGTTTATAGATGGTGCGAACCTCTACTCGGCGTCGAGAAATCTGGGGTTCGATGTCGATTATCGCAACCTTTTGGAGTTCTTCCGACGCAAGACCCATGTCGTACGGGCATACTATTACTCCGCTGTGCTGGAAACTGACGAATATTCTCCGCTCAAGCCGTTGACCGACTGGCTGGCGTACAACGGCTACACCCTCGTGACCAAACCCGCGAAGGAGTTCACCGACGCCACCGGGCGGCGGCGGGTCAAGGGGAACATGGATATCGAGGTCGCAGTCGACATGCTGGAGCTCGCCGGCCGGATCGATCACGCCGTGCTGTTTAGTGGCGACTCCGACTTCCGCCGGCTGGTCGACGCGGTGCAACGCAAGGGCGTGCGGGTCTCGGTTATTTCATCGATCAAGACCAGCCCCCCGATGGTTGCCGACGAGTTGCGCCGGCAGGCCGATCAGTTCCTGGAATTGGCCGACATCGCGCCCGAGTTCACCCGCCGTCAGACCGAGCCGCGTTCACGCCCGTCACCGGTGCGGCAGACGCCGGCCGATCCGTTCTCGGAATCGTCGCACGACGCCGCATAGCCTTGCTACAATGGGCCAGCGCCTCGATCGGGGCGGTGGACGCGGACATGTCGTTTGAGCCAGTCATTTGAGCCGAGTGCGGATTGCCCGCTGTGTCCCAGGCTGGTCGCCTATCGGGCGGCGAACCAACTGGTCAACCCGGACTGGTTCAACGCGCCCGTGCCTGGCTTTGGCCCGAGCGATGCCCGCCTGCTGATCGTCGGCATGGCACCGGGCCTCCGAGGCGCCAACCGGACCGGGCGCCCGTTCACCGGCGACCACGCCGGTATCCTGCTCTACGCGACATTGCTGCGCTTCGGTCTGGCGGAGGGGAGCTATGGCGCGGACCCGCAGGATGGCCTGGCGCTGCGCGATTGCCGGATCGTGAACGCGGTCCGCTGCGCTCCGCCGGCCAACTTGCCGGAGCCAAGCGAAGTCACTACCTGCAACCAGTTCCTTGGCGCCGAGCTGCAAGCGATGCCGCAGCTCCAGGCGGTTCTTGCCCTTGGCGTCTTGGCGCACGCCGCCGTGCTGAAGGCGTGCGGCATGCCTGCCACGCGCGTCCGCTTCCGTCACGGCGAGATGCATCAATTGCCCGACGGCCTGCTGCTCGCTGACAGCTATCATGTCTCGCGCTACAACACGAACACCGGCCGGTTGACCGAAGCCATGTTCCACGATGTTGTCGCTTCAATCCTCACGCGGCTGAGCTAGTCGCGACTTGGTTGGCCTCGCTGATACCCACTCCATGAGGGTGAACTGCCGCCCACGGTGGGTGCATGCGAGTGCTCGAGACCGGCGATGAGACGGCATCCCGAGTGTCGGGCTTGGTCAATACAGTCGGGCTTGGTCTATACGAGAGGAGGCTGATTTGAGCGATGCAGCGGCGCCGGCACGGTATTTCCCGGAGGTGTTCAACGCTCCGGACGAGCAGCGCGCAAGACAGATCATACTGACCCCCGAGGGCCCGGACGCCGATACGGAAACCCGCTGGGCGATCGAGACACCATACCTGATCGGGTTGATGGGCGAGCAACTCCCGCTCCAAGCGGACACGCTGGTGATCGACTACGGCTGCGGCATCGGCCGCATCGCCAGGGCGATGATCGAGGCATTCGAATGCAGCGTGATCGGGGTCGATATCAGCCCAAACATGCGCGTCCTGGCGAATGACTACGTGCGGTCGGAGCGTTTCCTCGCCGTCTCGCCGGCCCAGTTCGACAGGTTGGTCGCGGCGGGGATGCGCGCCGACGCGGCGGCTTCGATCTGGGTATTGCAACATTGCCTGACACCAACCGACGACCTCGCGCGCATCGAACGCGGCCTTGCTCCTAGCGGCAGGTGCTTCGTCCTCAACATGTCCCTCCGGGCGGTTCCGGCCGTGGTCGCTCAGGCAGGCGAAGCCAGCAAGTTCATGTGGGCTCGCGACGGAGTTGACGTCGGCGCGTTGCTGCGCTCGATGTTTCACGTCGAGGCGGAGGGCGCGCCGGACAGGTCGCGTATGCCGAACACGGGTGACGCGGACAGCTACTGGATGCGGCTGCGTCGGCGCGACGATCAACCGCCGTAGCGCTCCTCCAGCCACGGATCACCGTTGTTGTGATAGCCGCGCACCTCCCAAAAACCGGGGCGGTCGGAGATGGTGAACTGGATGCGCCGCATCCACTTGGCCGATTTCCAAAGATAGAGCCGCGGCAGCAGCACGCGCACTGGTCCGCCGTGCTGGCGGGTGATCGGCGTGCCCTCCCATTCGCACACCAGGAACACGTCGGGCTGGTCGAACTGGTCGAGCCGCACATTCGTCGTGTAGCCGTCATGCGAGTGGAACACGACATGCTTTGCCTCCGGCATCGGCCGCACGAGCTCTAGCAAGGTCGCCGCTGCGACGCCCTTCCAATGGTTGTCGTAGCGGGACCACTGCGTGACGCAATGGATGTCGGACACGCTCTCCGCCTGCGGCAGCGCGTAAACCTCGTCGAGCGTGAGGCTGATCCGGTTCTCCACCGCGCCGTCGATGTCGAGCCGGAACTTGGCTGGCGTCACGTCGGGCTGGATGCCGAGATCAAGCACCGGCCAGTCGCGCACCAGGGTCTGCCCGGGCGGCAGCCTCTCCCGGCTCGGATCGGCGGTGGTGCCGGTGAGCAGTCGGCCACTGCGCGCCCAGCCCTGCTTGGTCTCGATCAGTTTCTTGTTGGTTGGCCCGGAAAGCGCCAGCTCGTCGTCACGATCGGCCATGTGCGTCCTTTACAAAATGCGTCGGCAATCGCCTGATTGCAGCCGATAGAGCCGGTGCGGCCGGCGAGGAGGAAACGTGGCGTACAAGGCTTTCGACCTGACCGGCAAGGTCGCGCTGGTCACCGGCGGCAATAGCGGTATCGGGCTCGGCATGGCGAAAGCGGTCGCCGAAGCCGGGGCGGACGTGGCGATCTGGGGCACCAACGCGCGCAAGAACGAAGCGGCGCGCGCCGAGCTCGCGGCCACCGGCCGCCGCGTGCTCGCCCTGGAGTGCGATGTCGGCGACGAGCAGGCCGTCGAGCAGGCGTTCGCCCGCACCATCTCCGAGCTAGGCCGGGTCGATGGCTGCTTCGCCAATGCCGGCGTGAGCGGTCGCGGGCTGAAAAGCTTTCTCGACATGAGCACCGAGGAGTGGAATCGCGTGCTGCGGGTCAACCTGCACGGCGCGTTCTACACGTTCCGCACCGCCGCCAAGCACATGGTCGAACGCGGCGACGGCGGGGTGCTGGTCGGCACCGCTTCGCTGGCCGCGATCGAGGCGGCGCCGCGCGGCGAGCACTACGCCGCGACCAAGGGTGGGGTGATCTCGATGGTGCGCGCGATGGCGGTGGAGTTCGCCCGCTACGGGGTGCGTGCCCACTCGATCCTGCCCGGCTGGATTGAGACCAACATGACGGCGAATGCGGTCGCCAACCCGAAATTCCACGGCAACGTCATGCCGCGCATTCCGATGCGGCGGTGGGGCGAGGGTGACGATTTCGGTGGCATCGCGGTCTACCTGATGAGCGCGGCGTCAAAATACCACACCGGCGACACGTTCGTGATCGACGGCGGGTATTCTCTGTTCTGAACCGGCGGGCAGCAAGGTGATGACGTTTCCAATCACCGAACACGTTGTCAAGACAGGGCGGCATACGAGCTTCTATCTCGCCTGCGGCGCCGCCGACGTGCCGGTGATCGTGTTCGTCCACGGCTGGCCGGAGCTGTCGCTGAGCTGGCGGCATCAGTTGCCGTGCTTCGCCGCCCTCGGCTTCCGCGCCATCGCGCCGGACATGCGCGGCTATGGCCGCTCGACGGTGCATCCGCGACAGGAGGATTACGCTCAAGCCGCGATCGTGCAGGACATGATCGAGCTGCTCGATGGCATCGGCCAAGAGCGCGCGGTATGGGTCGGCCACGACTGGGGCAGCCCAGTGGTGTGGAACATCGCCGCGCACCATCCCGAGCGCTGCCACGGCGTGGCCAATCTGTGCGTCCCCTATTTCGCCGCCGGTTTCGCGATCGACAATTTCATTCCGCTGGTAGATCGGACGCTGTATCCGGAGGCGGAGTACCCGGCCGGTCAGTGGGAATACATGCGCTTCTACGAGGAGAACTTCGACGCGGCGCACACCGCGTTCGAGGCCAACGTGCGCAACACGGTAAAAATTCTGTTCCGCAAGGGCAGCGCGGCCGGGCGGGGCCAGCCGTCACGCACCGCGCTGGTGCGCCGGCAAGGCGGCTGGTTCGGCGGTTCCGGCCCGGCGCCGGACGTGCCGCTCGACACCGATGTGCTCACCGAACCGGATGCTTGCCAGTATGTCGCCGCCCTGGAGCGCAACGGCTTCGCCGGGCCGGACTCGTGGTACATGAACCACGTGCGCAACGCGGAATTCGCCAAGTCGGCTAAGGATGGCGGCCGGCTGACTATGCCGGTGCTGTTCCTGCATGCGACCTGTGATTACACCTGCGACACGACGGGCTCGCGCCTCGCCGAGCCGATGCGGCAGGATTGCAGCAATCTCACCGAGGTGGTGGTCGAAAGCGGCCACTGGATGGCGCAGGAGAAACCAACCTCGGTCAACGCGGCGCTGGCGAAATTCCTCGCCACCAAGCTGGGCGACATCTGGCCCAGTTGTTGACGCCTCGGTGTCATTGGGCCTTTGTATCGGCCGCAACGGACGCTAGTCGATCGGCTTCGCGTTTGGCGGCGCGGGCGCGGCGAGCGGTCAGGTACGATGGATCGAGGATCAGCTCGAACAGCAGCAGCGATCGGCCGGTCACTTGATAGTCGGTGTCGAACTCGAAGCGCGGCTCGCCTTCGAGATCGGCCTGGTTGGTGTCGATGACAGTCTTCCAGGCTTGGCCGCCGGCGACCTCGGGCAGCGTGAACGAGACCATGTCGTGGTGACTGTTGAAGATCACCAGGATCGTCGTGTCCTGCCCACGACGACGGATACCGGTCGGCTGCGCCCGGCCATCGAGCAGCAAGCCGAAGCAGCGCGCGTGGGCGTCGTCCCAGTGCTCGGGCCCCATCTCCTCGCCGGCGGGGGTGAGCCAGGTCGCGTCCTTGATCTCGAGCTCATCGTTCCACTCGGCGGTGAGCCAACGCGACCGATGCACCACCGGGTAGCGCTGCCGCGCCCGCGCGAGGCGGGCAACGAAGCGGACCAGGCTCTTGCCCTTGTCCGCGAGATCCCAATTCAGCCAGCTCACCTCGTTGTCCTGGCAGTAGGCGTTATTGTTGCCTTCCTGCGTGCGACCGAACTCGTCGCCGGCGAGCATCATCGGGGTGCCGCGTGACAGCAGAAGCGTGGCCAGCATGTTGCGCATCTGGCGCTCGCGCAGCGCATTGATCTCGGCGTCGTCAGTCGGGCCCTCGACGCCGCAGTTCCAGCTCGAATTGTTCGAGGTGCCGTCGTTGTTGTCCTCGCCGTTCGCCTCGTTGTGCTTGTCATTGTAGGTCACGACGTCGTTCAGGGTGAACCCGTCATGCGCGGTGACGAAGTTGACCGTCGACCAGGTAGGCCGGCCGCGATGGTTGAAGAAATCGGCGCTGCCGGTAAAGCGCATGCCGAGATCGGCCAGACGGCCGCTATCGCCTTTCCAGAATTCGCGGACGGTGTCGCGGAACCGGTCGTTCCACTCCGCCCAGCCCGGCGCGAAGCCGCCCACCTGATAACCGCCTGGCCCGCAATCCCACGGCTCGGCGATCAGCTTGACCGAGGACAGCACCGGGTCCTGCCCGACCGCGCGCAGAAACCCGCTCTGCTGGTCGAAGCCGTACGGCTCGCGCGCCAGAATGGTGCCGAGATCAAACCGGAACCCGTCGACATGCATCTCCTCGACCCAGTAGCGCAGGCTGTCGGTGACCATCTGGATCACCCTTGGGTGGCTGAGATTGACGGTATTTCCGGTGCCGGTGTCGTTGATGTAGTAGCGCTTCTGATCGGGCAGCAGCCGGTAGTATGAGGCATTGTCGATCCCCTTGAACGACAGGGTCGGACCGCGCTCGTTGCCCTCGGCGGTATGATTATAGACCACGTCGAGGATCACCTCGAGGCCGCCGGCATGCAGGTGCGACACCATCTCCTTGAACTCGGAGAAGGCGAAATCGGGCACGCTCGCGTAGCGCCGGGTGGGCGAGAAGAACGACAGCGAGTTGTAACCCCAGTAGTTCCGCAGCCCCTTCTCCTGCAGGTAGCTGTCGTCGACGAAGCCGTGGATCGGCAGCAGCTCGACCGCGGTGACGCCGATCGAGCGCATGTGCCGGATGATCTCGGGCCGGCTCAGCCCGCGATAGGTGCCGCGCAAGCTCTCCGGCACGTCGGGGTGACGCATCGTGTAGCCGCGCACATGCGTCTCGTAGATCAGCGTCTCATCCCAGGGTGTCGCCGGCGGGCGGTCGTCGCCCCAGGTGAAGGCCGGGTCGATGACGCGGGACTTCAGCATGAACGGCGCGCTGTCCCGCTCGTCGAACGTGGTGTCGTCCTCCGTTTCGAGCTGGTAGCCGAAAATCTCCGGGCCCCATTTCAGTTGCCCGACCACCGCCTTGGCGTACGGGTCGTGCAGCAGCTTGTTGGGGTTGAAGCGGTGCCCCTCCTCCGGCGCGTACGGTCCGTGCACCCGGTAGCCGTAGATCGTGCCGGGGCGCGCATCGGGCAGAAAGCCGTGCCAGATCTCGTTGGTGTATTCCGGCAACGCGACGCGGGCGATCTCCTTCTCACCCGAATCGTCGAACAGGCAGAGCTCGACCTTGGTGGCATTGGCGGAGAACAGGGCGAAGTTGACGCCCCTTCCGGTCCAGATCGCGCCGCGCGGGTGCGGACGGCCCTCGGTGATGCGGACCTTGTCTCCAGCAATGCTCACATCTGTGCTCCTGGTTGTTCCCGCACCATAGAGCAGTTTCGGGCGTAGGGTTCCAGAGATCGCCGCAGAGCTGGTCGCGCGGCCCCTACCCCTTCGCCCGCATCAGCCGGGCCTTGTCGCGCTGCCAGTCGCGGGCAGCGATCGCGTGGCGCTTGTCGGCCTTCTGTCGGCCCTCGCCCAGCCCGAGCAGCACCTTCGCGCGTCCGCGATCGTTGAAATGGATCTGCAGCGGCACCAAGGTGACGCCCTCGCGCGCCACCGACCCGGCCAGCGAGCTGATCTGCTTGCGTTTCAGCAGCAGCTTGCGCGGCGCGCGCGGCTCGAAGCGCGACAGCACGCCGCCCTGGTATTCGGGGATATAAGCGTTGAACAGGAACATCTCGCCGTCACGCTCCCCGGCCCACGCCTCGCTCAAGGTAGCGCGGCCGTGCCGGAGGGACTTGACCTCCGCGCCTTTCAGCACCAGCCCGGCCTCGACCGTCTCCTTGATCGCGTAGTCAAACCGCGCCTTGCGGTTCTGCGCGGCGATGCCGTGCGCGATCAGGCCCTTCTTCTTGCTTGCCTTGTCTTGTGCCATGGCGGAGACATCTGCGTACGTTCGCTCAGTTCAGCAAGCCCACCTCGGTCATCGCCGCCCGCACCTTGGCCCGGGTCGGCTCGGCGAGCGGTGCCAGCGGCAGGCGGCAGGTCTCGGTGGTCTTGCCGAGCAGGCTGGCGGCGAACTTCACCGGCCCCGGGCTGGTCTCGGCGAACAGCGCGTCATGCAGCGGCAGCAGCCGATCCTGCACGCTGATCGCGTCGTTCACCCTGCCTTCCTGCCAGGCGATGTGCATCTCGCTACACATCCGGGGCGCGACATTGGCGGTCACGCTGATGCAGCCGTCACCGCCGGCGGCGAGGAACGGCACGGCGGTATGGTCCTCGCCGGAAAGCTGGCAGAATCCAGACCCGCAGGTCCGCCGCGTGTGCAGCGGGCGCGCCAGGTTGGCGGTCGCATCCTTCACGCCGACGATGTTGGTGTGCTTGGCCAGCCGCGCCATTGTCTCCACGCTCATGTCGACCACGCTGCGCCCTGGGATGTTGTAGAGCACCATCGGCAGGTCCACCGCGTCGGCGATGGCGGTGAAGTGGAGAAAGAGCCCCTCTTGCGTCGGCTTGTTGTAGTACGGCGTGACCACAAGGATTGCGTCGGCGCCAGCCCGCTTGGCGTGGATGGCGAGATCGATCGCCTCGTCGGTGCTGTTCGATCCGGCGCCTGCGATCACCGGCACCCTGCCGCGCGCCACCTCGACCGCGATCTCCACGATTCGCTTGTGCTCATCATGGCTCAACGTGGGCGACTCGCCGGTGGTGCCGACCGGCACCAGCCCGTGCGTGCCTTCGTTGATTTGCCAGTCGAGGAAGGCGGCGTATGCCTTCTCGTCGACCGACCGATCCTCTCGCATCGGCGTGATCGTTGCGACGAGCGATCCCTTGAACATGATGGTCTCCGTCCCTTCGCGCGCCCAGGTCTTGCCGACCCGGCGGCTTAAGCGTGCGAAGCTAGGCGCCAACCTGCTGCGTCGCAAGGCCGGGCGCGCTACAAGCACCGCATGTCGTGCCGGTTGCCGATTCTGCTGCTCTCGCTGGCGACGCTCGCCCTTTTGGCGACCCTCATGGCGGGGTGCGCGCCAAACCCGATCCGGGCGGTCGATGCGCGCCGCGCGGCGAGCTCGCCCGACCCGGTCGCCGGCAAGCTGGTGACCTACCTCCGGCTGCTCAGCGCGAACGACCTGGGCGCGAGCGAGATCGACGCCTTCGAGACCGCCAATCCGGAGTGGCCGAACCACGCCTGGCTCGAGCATCGGCGGCAGCAGGCGCTGGCCGGCGAGGCGGACCAGGCCGTGGCGGTCGCCCAATGCGATCGCGCCCCGCTGCGGGTCACCGGCGCCCTGCTCCGCTGTGCCGACGTCTACACCGCGGCCGGCCGGCCGGAGGACGCAGCCGCCACGGTGCGGCGCGCCTGGATCGGGGGGATCGTCGATCCGGCCGATGAAGCCGACTTCCTGCGTCGCTGGGGCGCGGTCGTCACGCCGGCGGATCAGTGGACCCGGTTCCAAACCCTGGTGTGGCGCCACCAAGCCGCCGCCGAGCGCCAGGTGCCACGCATCGAGCCAAGCCGGCGCGCGCTCGCCCAGGCGCGGCTTGCGCTGCGCCGCGACGATCTTACCGCCGAGGCCAAGCTTGCTGCCCTGCCCGCCGACCAGTCAACCGATCCGGGGCTGGTGCTCGACCGAGCGGCATGGCTGCGTCGGCGCGAACGGTTCAGCGAGGCGCGGGACCTATGGCTGTCGCTCGGCGCCGCGGCCCGGCGCGACGCTCCGACGGCGCATCGAGCGGCGTTCTGGACCGAGCGGGAGCGGCTGGCGCGCCGGCTGCTGCGTGCCGACGACGACCAGGGGGCCTATGCGATCACCGCAATGCCCGGGCCGATGGCGCCCGAGCAGACCCTTGAGGCGGAGTTCCTCGCCGGGTTCATCGCGTTGCGTCGGCTGCACGATCCGGCATTGGCAACCAAGCACTTCCAGGCGCTCGCCGCGATATCGGGCGCGGCGATCACCCAGGGGCGCGCGTTTTACTGGCTGGGGCGGGCGCGGGCCGAGGCGGGAGACGACCCGACGGCCGAGTACGCGCAAGCGGCGAGGTGGCCGACCACGTTCTATGGCCAGCTCGCGGCGCTGGCGATCGACCAGGACCAAGCGCGTCTGGCGGCGAAGGTCCGCGCCGCGCGCGATCCGGCCTGGACCCAGGACCAGGCGCTCGATTTTTCCGGCACCGAGCTGGTCCGCGCCGCTGTCCTGCTGGCGGCCTGGGGCGACGGGCGGCACGCGCGCGGCTTTCTGCAACGCAGCGCCGAGCAGGACGCGAGCCCGGCGGATCGCGCGCTCGCCGCCCACCTTGCCAACGGGCTCGGCCTGTCGGACGCCGCCGTGACGATTGCCCGACGCATGGGCCGCGACGGGTTGATGCTGCCGCAAGCCGGCTGGCCGACACCGGTGACGCCGACCGACGCGACGCTCGATCCCGCCGCGGTGCTCGCGCTGATCCGCCAGGAAAGCAGCTTCGATCCGCAGGCGGTGAGCCCGTCGGGAGCGCGCGGGCTGATGCAGCTCATGCCGGCCACCGCCCAATACGTGGCCCGCCATCTCGCGACCGACACTTCGCTCGCGTCCTTGACCGATGATCCCGCGCACAACCTGCGCCTCGGCAGTACCTATCTACGCGAGGTGCTCGACCAGTTCGGCGGCTCCTGGCCGCTCGCCTTTGCCGCCTACAACGCCGGGCCGCGCCGGGTCCGGGAATGGCTCGCCGCGAACGGCGACCCGCGCGACGGCGGGGTCGACATGGTGGACTGGATCGAGCTGATCCCGGTCGAGCAGACCCGCAACTACGTGCAACGCGTGCTGGAGAACGCGACCATCTACCAGGCCCAACGCAGCGAGGCCGGCAAGCTGCTGCTCGCCAACTGGTCGCGCTAGTGCCCACCCGGATGCGTCTGGCTCGGCTGATCGCCGGCTTCTTCGGCTGTGGGCTGGTGCCGATATCCCCGGGGTCGGGCGGGGCGCTGGCGGCCTTGCTGCTGGGGTGGGGGTTGATGCTATTGCCGCCCTACGCGCTGGCCACGGCGGCGGTCGTGGCCAGCATCGGTGGTTGCTGGGTGGTTCACGAGGCGCGTGTCGAGAACGATCCGGGCTGGGTGGTGATCGACGAGGTCGCCGGCCAGTGGATCGCTCTGCTGGGCCTCGCTCGCCCGACCCTGCCCGGCTTGATCACCGCGTTCATCGTCTTTCGCATTCTTGATATCACCAAGCCCGGGCCGGTCGGCTGGGCGGACCGGCAGGAGGGGGCCGCCGGGGTCATGGCCGACGACCTCATCGCCGGCGCGTTCACCGCCGGCATCCTATGGGCGCTGCGCTCGCGCTGGCCGGGCGTGTTCGACTAAACCGGGCGGACAAACGAGCCGAACTTGTGGCATAGGGTAGCGGTGCCCGCGACAGCCACGATCGGACCCTCATGAACGACGCAGCGACCTTCGCCGAGCCCGCCACCCAAGTGAAGACCGAGCATTTCGACGTCCTGATCGTGGGCGCCGGGATCTCCGGGATCGGCGGCGCCTACCATCTCACCCAGCAATGCCCCGGCACCCGCTTCGTCGTGCTGGAATCGCAGGAAAGTTTTGGCGGCACCTGGATCACCCATCGCTACCCGGGCATCCGCTCCGACAGTGACCTCTACACGTTCGGCTATCGCTTCAAGCCGTGGCGCGGCGCGCCGATCGCGACCGCCGCCGAAATCCTCGACTACATGAACGAGGTGATCGAGGAGAACGATCTCGGTCGGCACATCCGCTACCGCCATCAGATCGCCTCGGCGAGCTGGTCGAGCCAGGAGAACCGCTGGACCATCGAGGCGAAGCGAACCGACACCGACGAGCGGCTCCGCTTCACCGCCAATTTCCTCTGGATGTGCCAGGGCTACTACCGGCACTCGGAAGGCTACACCCCGCACTGGGACGGGATGGAAGCCTTCAACGGCCAGATCATCCACCCGCAGACCTGGCCGGAGGACCTCGACACCACGGGCAAGAAGGTGGTGGTGATCGGCTCGGGCGCCACCGCCGCGACCTTGGTGCCGGCGATCGCGCCGGAGTGCGAGCATGTCACGATGCTGCAAAGGTCGCCGACCTATTTTCGCGGTGCGCGCAACGTCAACGAGCTCGCCGACATGCTGCGCGAGCTGAAAATCGACGAAGCCTGGGTCCACGAGATCGTGCGCCGAAAGATCCTGTACGATCAGGACGTGTTCGCCCGCCGCACCTTCACCGAGCCGGAGGTGGTGACGAAGGAGCTGATCGAGGGGGTGCGCTCCTATCTCGGCACCGACTACGACGTGGCGGCGCATTTCACGCCCAGCTATCGCCCCTGGCGCCAGCGCCTCGCCTTCGTGCCGGACGGCGATCTGTTCCACGGCATCCGGTCCGGCAAGGCTTCCGTGGTCACCGATGAGATTGAGCGTTTCACCGAGACCGGGATCGCACTGAAATCGGGCAAGCAGCTCGATGCCGACATCGTCGTGACCGCCACCGGCTTTCATCTCAACGTGCTTGGCGACATCGACTTCACCATCGACGGCGAGAAGCTGGTGTTCTCCGACACGGTGACCTATCGCGGCATGATGTTCACCGGCGTGCCGAACATGGCGTGGGTGTTCGGCTATTTCCGCGCGAGCTGGACGTTGCGCGCCGATCTGGTCGGCGATTTCGTCTGCCGGCTGCTGAACCACATGAAGGCGAAGGGCGCGCGGCGGGTGGCGGTGGCGCTGCGGCCCGAGGACGAAGGCATGACCCTGCATCCGTGGATCGACACGGAGAACTTCAATCCGGGCTACATCCTGCGCGGCATGCACCTGCTGCCCAAGCGCGGCGACAAGCCCGAATGGCAGCACACGCAGGACTACTGGGCCGAGAAGGACGAGTTCCCCTTGATCGACCTCGACGACAAGGCGTTTGTCTACGGCTGATACCAGCCGCCATAGGTGCGTGTCCCCCGTGCCGTGCTCGGCGAAGGCCGAGCATCCACGGTTTGGCTCACGTTCGCTCCTCGCCCGGCTTCGCCCCTCATCGGATCAGGCGGCGACCAGAAGGTCGCGCACGTCCGTGAGCGATCCGGCCGTCCCCTGGTCGAGCAGCATGGCATACACCTCGCTCTCCCAGTCCCCATCCGCGGGTGCCAGCGGGTCCGACGGCTCGACGCGGTGCTCCAGAACCAGACGACTCACCAGCAATTTGCTGGGATCGCCCTCCTTGTGCGCACCCTCCCAGGCCAGCACCACCGCGCTGGCCGCGTTGTACAGCCCGCTCGAAGCCTGGCGCGCCATATGCTCCCGATCGGGATCGCGAGCGACGTGGGCAATGAAGCGGAAGCTCTTGTCGATTGCCGTCGCGAGCCGCTGGCGGAAGGCGTTCGGCAGATCGGCTTGCTCCAGCTTGTCCTTGAGCAACGCGTGGAGCATCTCGTGCGCGCGAGCCTTGGTGGCCGCGCGACGTACCACGTCGATCGCGTTGATGTTGCTGGTACCTTCCCACAGCACGCCGATATGGGAGTCGCGCACCATCCTCGCGTTCACCCATTCCTCGATGTTGCGGCTGCCGCCGCGCGTCTCCATCGCCGCGCGCGTGGCATCGATCGCGTCGCAACAGGCGCGAAACTTCACCAAAGGTGTCAGGATGCGGATGATCTGCGACGCCTCGTTTGAGCCCACGCGCCCCTTGTCCATGTAGCTCGCCGCCAGCATCGACAGCGACAGCGCCTGCTCGGCCGGTACCAGGATCTTCATGATCTGGCGTCGCAGCAGCGGATGACGGATCAGTCGCTTGCCGAACGCGTCGCGGTTGCGGGCGACCTGTAGCGCTTCGTGCAGGCAGCGGCGCATCATCCCTGCCGCGCGCACACCGTGGGACAAGCGCGACATGTTCACCTGTTCCATCATCTGCTTCAGCCCCTGCGTCGCGTCGCCGACGAGGTAAGCCTCCGCACCTTCGAGCACGAGTTCGCAGGTCGCGAGCGACTTGGTTCCCAGCTTCTCCTTCATGCGGACGATCCGGTAGCTATTGCGCGACCCGTCGCGCAGGTAGCGCGGCAGGGCGAACAACGCGATGCCCGCGGTCCCGCCGGGCGCCCCTTCGGGCCAGGCCAGGATCAGCGCGACATGGGCGTCCGTGTGCGATCGAACCATTTGTCGCCGTAGAGCAGCCACGCGCCGTTCTCGGAACGCGCTGTCGTCTCCAAGGTGCCGACATCCGAACCGCCGGCCCGCTCCGTCATGAACTGCGTGCCCTTCCACAACGTCGCCAGGTCGGTGGCGAGCATTTTCGGCAGCAGGTAATCCTTCAGCTCCTCGCTGGCCGAGCAACGCAGAACATGGATCGTGACATCGGTGATGCTCAGCGGGCACATCATTCCGAATTCAGATTGGGAAACCAGATACTGGAACACGTATTTGGCGAATTGCGGTGATGGCCGGTCCAGGCCGAAATGCCCGGGTGCATGACACATGGCGTGCATCTTGAATTGCTCGAAGCCGATCTTCTCCATCTCTCGGTAGGCGGGATGGTAGATGATGGCATCAACGTCGCGCCCGAACCGATCGCGGTGTTCCAGCACCGGGGGGTTGCGGTGCACGATGCGCGCCAACGTGTCGAGACGACCGCCCGCAACCTCGCCCATGCTGCTAAAATGCGGCTCGAAGTGCGCGTGGACATCCGGGTCCATGTTCAGGCGCAACGACGTGTGCAGACTTGCATCGAGGTCGTAGAAGTTCAGCCCGGCGCAATCGGGTGCGATATGTTCGACCGCCGTGCTCCCGGGCAACTCGGGCGTTCCCGCCGCCGCCCGCTTGTCGTCGCGGACCCGCGGCATCGGTATTGCGGCAAGTTCGGACATGGCGGGAATCCCTTGATGTTGTTGCTTGCTTGCGGGCCAAGCAAAGCCATGACCCGCTCGGGACCGGTCAATCCACGACGAAAACTGCCGCTCATACTTACTTACTATCGGGCTCCCATGCCGTATCCAGCGGCGCGCATGGCGGCTAGGTTCGCGCGGCTAACGGGCACGGCGAGGCCGATCGACAGTGCCTTGATGGGCTACTGCCTCGGCTGGATGATCGCGTTCCGGGCCGCTTGGCTTGCATGTTCTGGAGGACACCATGAGCCAACCCACGATGCGGCTCCGCGCCGCATTGCTTGCAACGGCCTTGGCGGCCGGCGCCGTCGGCGGCATCGCCTACGCCCAGAGCACGCCGACCTACGACCCGGCCCAGCTCCCGGTCACCAAGGGTCGCGTTGCCCAATATAGCCTGACCCCGCGCGGCGACGTGGACGGGCTGATCCTTGACGACGGCACCCAGGTCCATGTGCCGCCGCATCTCGGCACGCAGCTCGTCTTCGTGGCCAAGCCGGGCGACATGGTGACGGTGCATGGCCTGCACGCCCGCGAGATCCCGATGGTGCAAGCCATGCAGGTCACCAACGACGCGACCAACCAGAGCGTGACCGATGCCGGCCCTGGAGCGCGCGGACCAAGGGGGCACGGCAAGAAGGAGCACGGCAGGAAAGGCCACGGCCCGCATGACGCGATGGGGCAGAAGATGGACGCTCAAGGCGCCATCAAGGCCCAGCTGCACGGTCCACGCGGCGACCTGAACGGCGTGCTCCTCGCGGACGGCACCATCGTCCGCCTGCCGCCGCCCGAGGCGCAACGCCTGGCTGGGCAGCTCGCGGTTGGCAAGACCCTGGCGGTGCGTGGCGATGGCACGGACAATGCGCTCGGCCGCTTGATCGAGGCGCGCGAGATCGGCCCGAGCCAGGGCGCTATGACGCAGCTGCGGCCACCGCCGCCGGGCGGCCCCGGCAAGGATCACGGCGGCGGCCCACCGCCGGTGCCGCCAGCGGCACCGCGATGACGGCGCGCGGCGGGGAGAGTAGCATTCCCCGCCGGAGAGTCGCTGGGCAACCCTCGGCCCGCTCGCTGCGTGGCCTGGACGGCATCAACTTCCTCATGGCCGACGTGCGGGATGGGGTCGGCCCGTATCTCGCCATCTATCTGAGCGGCTCGCGCAACTGGGATGCCGGCCCGATCGGTCTCGCGCTGGCGATGAGCAACATCGCCGCCGCAGTGTGCCAGGCCCCGGCCGGCATGCTGGTCGACGCAACGCGCGCGAAACGGCTGCTTGTGGCGGGGGCGGCGCTGCTGGTCGGCGCGGGATGCCTGGTGATCGTGTTCTATCCGGGCCATCTCGTGGTTTATGCCGCGCAGGCGGCGCTTGGCGCCGCCCTGGCGGTGATCCCGCCGGCAGTCGCGGCCATCTCGCTCGGGATCGTCGGGCGGCGGCTGATGCCGTCGCGGATTTCGCGCAACGAAAGTTTCAACCACGCGGGCAACCTCACGGCGGCCGTGCTGGCCGGGGCGCTGGGCACCTATCTGGGCGTTCAGTGGATCTTCTACCTCGTCGCCGGCTTCGCGGTTGCCAGCGCCGGGGCCGTGATGCTGATCAACCCGGCCGAGATCGACCACGAGCTGGCGCGCGGCGGCGAACAACCAACCGAGGCCGGCGAGGGCGCGCCGGAGCCGATCCGCGCCGTCGTGACGAACCGGACGCTGCTGATCTTCCTGGTGTCCGTGGTGCTGTTCCATTCCGGCAACGCGGCGATGTTGCCGCTGGCCGGGCAGGTGCTGGCGCTCACCCACCCCGGCACGGACGCGCTGGCGCTCTCGGCCTGCATTATCGCCGCCCAGTTCGTCATGATCGGGGTGGCGTGGGTGGTCGGGCGGGCAATGGGCCGGGGCGTGGGCCGCAAGACGATCTTTCTCGTGGCGCTCGCCGTGTTACCGGTGCGGGGCGTGCTGTTCACCTTGACCGACAACCCGTTCGCCATCGTCGGCATCCAGCTGCTCGACGGTGTGGCGGCGGGCATCTTCGGCGTGATCTCGATCGTGATCGCCGCCGACATCACCCGTGGCACCGGGCGGTTCAACCTGGCGCAGGGCCTGGTCGCGCTTTCGGCCGGCGGCGGGGCGGCGTTGAGCAACGCGGCGGCAGGCTACGTCGTCCAGCGCTTCGGCTACAACACGGGCTTCCTGTTCCTCGCCGCGGTGGCCACGACGGGGTTGGTGTTGTTCTGGCTGTTCATGCCGGAGACCCAGGCCGGCGAAACCGACGCCGAGGCTCCGGTGATCGCGCAGCCGGCGTGAGCGCGGCCATTCCAGGTGGCCATCCCTGGGCGAGCTGGGGCATCGTGGCCGTCGCAACCACGGGCGTGATCGCCCGGCCGTTCGGTTGGCCGGAATGGATATGGGCGTGCCTCGGTGCCGCCGTGCTGGTGCTGCTCGGGCTGCTGCCATGGCCCGATGCGCTCGCCGGCGTGCGGAGGGGCACGGACGTCTATCTGTTCCTGAGCGGCATGATGGTGCTGGCCGAGCTGGCCCGGCGCGAGAAGCTGTTCGGCTGGCTCGCCGCCCTTGCCGCGCGCCACGCCCACGGCTCGGCCGAGCGGCTGTTCGCGTTCGTCTATGGGGTTGGCGTCGTGATCACGGTATTCCTCTCGAACGACGCGACCGCAGTGGTGCTGACTCCTGCCGTTGCCGCCGTGGCGCGAGCGGCCGAGGCCGAGGACCCCCTGCCCTATCTGTTCATCTGCGCTTTCATCGCCAACGCCGCCTCGTTCGTCTTGCCGATTTCCAACCCCGCGAACCTGGTCATCTACGGCCAGGCCATGCCGCCCCTGCTCGACTGGGTGCCGCGCTACGCCTTGTCTTCGGCGCTGTCGATCGGCGCGACCTACCTCGTGCTGCGCTGGACGCAACGCCGTTCGCTGCGCCAACCCGTCCGGTCCGACGTGGATGCGCCGACGCTGGCGGCGGGCGGACGAGCGGCCGCTTGGGGCATCGGCGGAACGGCCGCCGCGCTGCTGCTGGCATCGTGGCTTGGCATGCCGCTGGGGTGGCCGACCTTCCTGGCGAGCCTCATCGCCGCTTGCGTCGTGCTTCTGCGGTCGCGGTCCAGCCTGGTTGCCATGGCGCGATCCATCTCATGGGGCGTGCTGCCGCTGGTGGCCGGGCTGTTCGTCTTCGTGGAGGCCCTGGACAGGACCGGCGTCGTCGGGACGTTGTCCGCCCTCCTCGAGCATCTGGCGCAGCGCTCGGTCCCGCGAGCGGCATGGGCGGCCGGTGTCGGGCTCGGTATCGGCGTCAACCTGGTGAACAATCTGCCGGCCGCGCTGGTGGCGGGCAGCGCCGTGCAGCAAGCCTCGGTGCCGGAGGTGGTGCGGTCCGCGCTGCTGATCGGTGTCGATCTCGGACCCAACCTGAGCGTCACCGGCTCGCTGGCGACCATCCTGTGGCTGCAAGCGCTGCGCCGCGAAGGTCATGCCATAGGCGCGTTCGCCTTCCTCAAGCTTGGCCTGGTGGTCATGCCCCCGGGCGCTGCTGCTCGCGATCGCCGGCGCGTTCGCGTTTCGCTGACCCATCCTCTTTCGGAGCACGATATGCAGAACATCAGCGCCGCCTGGATCTACCCCATCATCGTCGTCGGCGGCGTCCTGCAAGCCTGGGGCCCGCCGATGAACGGCGCGTTGCGGAGCGGGCTGTCGAACCCCTGGCTCGCCAGCATCGTGTCCTTCGTGCCGATCGTCGCGTTCTTGCTAGTCGTGTTCTTCTGCCTACCCCGACCGCTGCCAACGGCGGAGAGCGTCGCGGGCATGCCGTGGTGGGCGCCGCTCGGCGGACTGCTCGGCGCCGGCGCGGTTGTGGCCGGGCTGCTGTTCGTGGACAAGGTCGGCGCGGGCGCCTATGCCGGCCTGACGATTACCGCAAACATCCTGATGTCGCTCGCGATTGACAATTTCGGCCTGTTCGGGATGGAGGTGCACACCCTGTCCGTCTGGCGCGCGCTGGGCGGAGTGCTGTTGGTCGCCGGCGTCACCTTGGTTGCGGTATTCTGAACCGACTCGCCCTGGAAACTGAGTTCCTGGGCGGCGTTGCCACCCGTTCCCGCTTCGTCTAGACCCGCCGCAGGCAAGACATAGAACCCCGGGGAACGTCCGTGACCGCATCGCACCTGGTTGCCGGCTCGCGTCGCGCGCTGCTGAAAAGCGCCGGGGGGATGGCCGGCATCCTGGCCCTCGGCAAGCCGCCGGCCTTTGCGCAGACCGCACCCAAGAAGCTGGTCTATGCCCACAACATTCCGCTGCCCGAGTCCGGCGCCGTGGCGCAGGACTTCATGTGTCGCGAGATCACCAAGCGGTCGAACGGCGAATTGGTGCTCGATTTCCAGGGGGGAACCCTGATGAACAAGGAAATCGAGATCATCAACGCGGTCAAGGCCGGCAACATCGCCATGGGCGACCCGGCTGGCGCGTCGGGCACCGTGTTTCCCGAGATGAGCGTGCTGCTCGTCCCCTATCTCATCAGCAGCTACGAGCAAGCCTACAAGCTGCTGAACGGGCCGGTTGGGAAAAAACTCGATGAGACCTTCCAGCAGAAATACGGCGTCAAAGTGCTGTTCTTCTATGATTACGGCTTTCGGCATTTCTGGAACAACCGGCGGCCGATCAACGAACCGCACGACCTGCGCGGGCTCAAGCTGCGGGTGCAGCAGGCGAAGGTCTATGGCGATACGGTGAACGGGCTAGGCGCGGTCGCGGTGCCGATGTCGTTCTCCGAAGTGATCACCGCCGCCCAGCAGGGCGTGATCGACGGCGCCGACTTGCCCGTGGTCAACATGGTGCCGCTGCGCGCCTACGAAGTGTCGAAATACTACTCGCTGACCGGGCACAACTACACGCCGACCTTGAGCGTCATCAACCTCGCCGTGTGGAGCGGATTGACGCAAGCGCAACAGAAACTGTTCACCGACGTCGCGATGGAAGCGCAGGCGCTGGTTCGCAACAACACCGAGAGCGTCGACACCTTGGCGGCGGCGAAGCAGCAGCTCGAGCCGCACGGCATGATCGTCAACCAGCCGGACCGCGCGCCGTTCCGCAAGGTCGCCGAGGCGAAGATCTGGCCGCAATACAAGGGCCTCAATCCCGAGCTGTGGGATCTGGTGCTCGCGACGCCAAGCTGAGCCGATGCGCGCGACCGTTCTCGCCGTGCCGAAGATCGTGCTCGGCACGCTAGTGCTGGCCGCCATCGGCGTGATGCTGGCCGGCGTGTTCCTGCGCTACGTGATGGTGCCGGTCACCGATTGGCTCAACATGGACCCGATCAATTTTTTCTGGATCGAGGAGGTGGGCGAGCTGATGCTCGCCTGGCTCACCATGATCGGCGCCGGCATCGGTGTCGCCGAGCGCAGCCATTTCACCCTCGAGCTGCTGACGCACCGGCTGCCGGCGGCCGCGCGGCACGTCGTTCGTGTCGCCAATCACCTGCTGATCGCCGGGTTTGGCGGCCTGGTCGCCTGGACCGGGTGGGAGCTCGTGGCGCTGAACCGCGGCCTTGCCTCGCCCGC
Organism: Acetobacteraceae bacterium; assembly: GCA_965218045.1. GTDB lineage: Bacteria > Pseudomonadota > Alphaproteobacteria > Acetobacterales > Acetobacteraceae > CAVRCA01. The sequence goes on from CBDCJX010000011.1 coordinate 584,376, forward strand.
GCTGGAGATCAGCCTGGGCTGGCTCTACGCCTCGGCGGTGACGGGCGGCATCCTGATAGCGCTCTACGCAATCGGCACCATGTCCGATCGCGCCGAGCACGGCCTGGCCGACCTGCGGGAGTAGCCGCGTGATCCTCGCCGTCACCGGAGCCGTGTTCGTTGGCCTGCTGCTCCTCTCCTTGCCGATCGTGTTCGCGCTGGGCGTGGCCGCCGTGGTCGGCCTGGTGCTCGGCGGCTACCCATTGCAGGTGGTCGGATCGAGCCTTATCAGCGGCTCGCAGAACTGGGTGCTGCTGGCGATCCCCTCCTTCGTGTTCGCCGGCGCACTGATGGAACGCTGCGGCATGTCGACGGCGCTGGTGGAGCTGGCGCGCGCGATGGTCGGCTGGCTGCGCGGCGGGCTCGGGATGTCGGTGATCGTGGTGTCGTATTTCTTCTCCGACATCTGCGGCTCGAAGATGGCGGAGGTCTCGGCGCTCGGCTCGGCGCTGGTGCCGCCGCTGCGTCGCGCCGGCTACCGCGCCGAGGACGCCGCCTCGCTGATCGCGGCGGGGACGGCGATGGGGATGCTGGTGCCGCCGGCGATCTTCATGATCGTGATCAGCGCGGTGACCAACCAGTCCGCCGTAGCGCTGTTCCTCGCCGGCTTCATCCCGGCGGCGACGATCGGGGCCTGCCTGTGCCTGCTGGTGCTGATCCAGGCACACATCCTGGGCTGGCCGAAGGACACCCGTCCATCCTGGCAGCGTTTCCTCCGCGCGTTGCGCGGGGCGGCGGTGCCGCTGGTGGTGCCAGTGGTGATCCTCGGCGGCTTCTACATGGGCGCCTTCACCGCGACGGAAGCGGGGGCGGTGGTCGCACTCTACTCGCTGCTGGCGGCGCGACTCTATTATCGCAACGTGAGCTGGCGGCAGATCGCCGGCATCGCCTATGAGAGTGGCGTGCTGACCGCCGCCGTCGTGTTCCTCCTCGCGGTGGCGACGATCTTCCAATATCTGATGGGCATCACCGGCGTGCCGGCGTTGCTCGGCCAGGCGCTAATGCCGCTCGAAGGCACGCACTGGCTGTTTCTGCTCGGCACCGCACTGATGACTATGCTGTTCGGCATGGTGCTGGAGGGGCTGCCCGCGGCGGTGGTGCTGATCCCGGTGGTGTTCCCGATCGCGACGAAAATGGGCATCCACCCGATCCATTTCGACATAGTGCAGACCGCGGCGGTCGGCATCGGCCTGTTCCTGCCGCCGATGGGGGTAGGGCTGCTGATGGCGTTGCGCTTCGCCGATATCGGCGTGTTCCAGCACGCGCGCACCTACTGGCCGTACGTGCTGGCGCTGATAATCGGGCTGATGCTGATCATCTGCTTGCCGGAACTCTCGCTGTTCCTGCCGCGCAGCGCCGGATTCGTACGCTGAGCGGATCGCAAAAGGGGGAAGACATGGTCCGTTTCGATGGCAAGACCGTTCTGATCAGCGGCGGCGCGCGCGGCCAGGGGGCGGCGGAGGCGCGGATGCTGGTGGCCGAAGGGGCGCAGGTGGTGATCGGCGACGTGCTCGAAGCCGAGGGCGAGCGCCTCGCCAGCGAACTCGGCGGCGCGGCGACGTTCCTGCGCCACGACGTCACGCTGGAGGCGGACTGGGCGGCGGCGGTGGCGGCGGCCGAGCAGCGCGGCGGGCTGCACGGGTTCGTCAACAACGCCGGCATCTTCCAGCCGGCCCGGCTGATGGACACCGACCTCGCACTCTGGGAGCGGCATGTCCGCATCAACCAGCTTGGCTGCTTCCTCGGCCTGCGCGCGGTGGTGCCGGCGATGCAGCGCGCCGGCGGCGGCTCGATCGTCAACATCTCCTCGGTCGCCGGGCTGCGTGGCTCGCCCGGCGCCTTTGCCTACAGCGCGACCAAATGGGCGCTGCGCGGCATGACCAAGGCGGCGGCGGTCGATCTCGCGGCGCACCGGATTCGGGTGAACTCGGTGCATCCCGGCCCGATCGACACGCCGATGCAGGATGTGCGTTCGGCCGAGCAGATCGTCGAGCGGCTCAAATCGGTGCCGATGGGCCGCCAGGGCACCGCCGAGGAGGTGGCGCAGCTCGTGCTGTTCCTGCTCTCGGACGCGAGCTCCTACATCACCGGCGCCGAGATCGCGATCGACGGCGCGGCCTCGGCCTGAGCGCCTCAGACTTCACCGCGATCGGCGAGCCGCTGGTAGAACAGCAGATCGAGCTCCGGCGCGCGGCCGACCAGGCCGGTCAGGATAGCGTGGGCCTGGCCGCGATGGTGGGTCTGGTGGTTGAACAGGTGCGCCAGCGCCGGGGCGAGCGGCTGCGCGAACAGTTCCGGCGTGGAGACCCTGCGGTAGCGGATCACGCCGGCGAGCTGCGCCTCGTCCAGCCCGGTGACATGGTCGACGATGCGCCGGTCCTCGGCCTCGCGCGCGACGCGTAGCTCGGGCAGGCGATCGAACAGGATCGCATCCAGCCGGTCCGGCGCCTCGCCCTCGCCGGTGATGCGCTGCATCCACACCCGATCGGTGACCAGCAGGTGGTTGAGGGTGCCGTGCATGGACTTGAAGAATGCGCCCCGATCGGCGCGGTATTGCGTGTCGCTGAGCTCGCCCGCCGCGTCGTACAGCCGCTGGTTGGCCCAGGCGTTGTAACGGGCGAACGTGTCGAAATGGGCTTTCACCTTCGCGACCTCCCGACCGAATTGGGTTGATAGCCTGCATGCGATCGACGAATCGTCAACATTGCGGCGTCGGCCCGCGGCCAGCGACCCGGTCGGCTGGAGAGCGCTCGCCGCCGCGAACGCAATTTCAAGTTGACAGCGCACAGCCGCTTACGGTTCGCACCAGGCATGGATCACCGCAAACGGCGCAACCTCATCGTCATCGCCATCGCGGCGTTGTGCGTTCTCGCGGCAGGATTGGGCCTCGTCCGGTCGCAACGCCCCGTCGACGCAACCGCCACCCGCGCCTTCCCCGAGCCGATGGCGGCCGGCGACGTGCTCAACAGCGGCATCACCGTCACGCTCGACGGATTGGCCGGGGAGCAATGCATCGCACTGGCCAAGTCCCTCGCCGGCTGGCCCGATCTCACCGCCGCGCAGCAAAACGAGGTCGCACGCCAGATCGAGCGCATCGCCGAAAACGCCGATGCCGATCCTAAAGTCATCCGCAAGATATTCTGGCTGGCGGGCGACCGAAGCCTCACGCGGGACAATGTGCATCGGGAGCTGCGCGAGATCGTGGTGGACTACGCGGCGGTCAGCGTCACGCTCGAGGAGCTCGCTGCCACCGACACGACCCCGAAGCAATACGTCGCCCGAGCGCGGGCGGCGCTGGACGCCGGTAATCTGTCGCTAGGCGACGAACAGCTCCGACGCGCCGTGCAATATGAGATCGATCGGGCGCACGCGCGCCAGCGGGAGCGCGCGGACAGCCCCGATGCCGCGAACCGGTTCCTTGCCAGGGCGGCCAGGCTGCACGAGGCGCTTGGCGAGCTGGACCTCATCCGCTCGCGCTATCGCGCCGCCGCGCAACAATTCGCCGAGGCCGCCAGCCAGACCGGCTTCGCTCCGTTGTCCAGCTCGCGCTACCAACTGCGCCAGGCCGAGGCGTTGTACTCGCAAGCGGAGCACGACCGCTCGGAGCTGGCGTTGCGCCAGTCGATCCCCTTGTTTCAGACCTCCTTGGCCGAGCTCGGCGCCACGTTCCAGGACGTGAACAATTGGGCGATCGCCCAGTACCATTTTGGTGCCGCACTGGTCGCGCTTGCCAAGAAGGGTGAGGGAACAGGGCTGCGAGAGGCAGTGACCGCGTTGCGTTCCGCGCTCGCCGAGAAGGCGAGACCGCTCGGCAAGCCGGACCGCATCGCGGCACAGAACGCGCTCGGGACCGCCGCCACGATGCTTGGCGCCCGCACGCCGGTCGCGGACAAATCCGGCTCCGTCGCGGAGGATGACGGCGCCGCGGCGCTGCGGGTCGGCATCGCGGCGCACCAGGCGGCGCTCGACATGATCGATCAGGATCAGGATCGGCTGGCCTGGCTGCGAACCAAGGCGTTGGTCGGAGCCGCGCTGGCGCGTTATGGCGCCCGACTAGCCAAGGCGAAGCTTGCATCGGACGATGCCAAGGCAATTCTGCGCCAGGCGCTTGTATCCTTGGATGCCTCGGCCGGTGACGAGCTGCTGCGCGCCGACCCCCCGGCTTGGGCGGACGCGCAAAACAGTCGCGGGATCGCGCTCGAAACACTGGGATTGATGGAGCAGCAAGATAGCGATTTCGTACGAGCCAAGGCCGCGTTCAGCGCCGCGCTCACAGCGCCTGGCGCGAATACCGCGAGCGCATCGACCTTGGCCGAGTTCCGCGACAATCTCTCGCGTGTCACCCGAACGTTGCAGTTTCGCGAGCAGCAGCGCGACGCGGTGAATGCCCGGTGAGGTCATCACGAGCCGCCGTAAGCGGCGTGGCGAGCCGCGCGAGATAGCTTATACCCGAGCCATAACCACTAAGCTCTTGAAATGCGCCGGCGAGACAAAACCAGGAAGCTGAGCCCACCAGCGAGAAGTGCCAGGCTCGTGGGTTCCGGAACGGCGGCAAATCGGCCGTTGTCGCTGAGCAGCCCCGTGGCCGAGCAGGAAGCGGCCGTACAAGCCGCGCCGTTGATGTCCTCCAAGGATCGCAGCAGATCAAAATGATTGATGAACTGATCGCTGATGCCTGGCTCGAAGAGGGCAGGATCGCCGTTCATCACCGTCAAGATGTGGTTGCCGGGCGAGAAGTCGTTTTCATCGGTCGTAACGATGAGCAAGCTGCTATTGGTCGTCGCCCACGCCAGATAATCGGACAGATTCTGCGCTAGCCACGTGTCGGCGTTGATAACACCCTGCTCGATACTGTCATCGTGCCCGTCATGGATTGTGTTCGGTATGACGAGCGCTACGTCCGGCAAGGTAGAGAACGCGCTAGCCGGGAATCGAGTGAAGTCCCTTACCACCGATACCGGCAACTGATTGCCGGTAGGGGTGTCCGAAATCCAGTCGGCTGCTGGATCGTGGCGGTGCGCGTAGCCGACCTGGAGCGGATCGGCCGAGTTGTTCAGCACCGCCGGGTCGGCGTTGCCGTTCGCATCCGCGGCACCGGCGGCGGACAGACCTTCCGCGAACTCGGTGAAGCTCTTTCCCGCGGCTGCGAGACTCGAGCCCAGATTCGGCGTGGTGAACGGCACGTTTGAGGAGATGTTGAAATTCTTCGGCGCCGGGAATGCGTCGCCCGTGGCCAGTGTGCCATAGACGACATAGGGCTGGATTTGGTCCGCTTTCGCTTGCAGCGCGGTCAGGCCGGCTGGGGTATAACCCGCTGCTCCCGCGTCTAGTTGTCCCTGGTAGCTTTTGATCTGACCCTGTAGTCCGGCGTAGATGGCCGGGAAATTATACGAGTTTGTTGGCGTGGCGTTGTTGATGGAGACACCCTGATTGCTGCCTGAAAACAAATCCAAGTAGTTCGGCTGACTCGGATGCTCCACCCCGTGGGAGTTCGCGAACAACAATCCGCCCGGGATGAGGGTGTGATTGATGAACGGGGCGCTCGGGTTACCGACGAACTGACTGAAGTCGTGGTTCTCCAGCATCACGACGACCGTGTGGGCGGGCATGGGGACGGCTTCAGCTCGACCGGCACTCAGCGAGCCCACAGCAAGAATTGCGGCAACAATCGACCCAGAACGAACAGGCATCACACACCTCCGACATTCTCTCCGCCACGGGCGCACCTCATTCGAGGCGCGCACGAAGCGGTCCTACTCGAACGCCCAAGATCGGACTCGCTCGGAATCTTGACTCTTCTGCGACAATCGCAATACGCCGACTCGTCCTCGCGGACTAAGCCAGCGAGAGCCGCCGCTTACAACGTCAGAGCGTCTTGAGATACTCGATGAGCGCTGTCCGGTCCGGCTCGCCGAGGTCGACGCCGTAGAGATGGCCCGCGTTCGAGTTGCCGGCCGCGAACGGATCGAACATCCGATCCGCGCTGCACGTCACCTTGGTGTCGAGGCCGACATCGACCGGATCGAACTCCCAGCTGCCGACACAGAACTTCGCCGGTCGTTGCTGCGGCGGGAGCAGCAGCGCGTGCAAGGTCGGCACCGAGCCGTTGTGCAGATACGGCGCCATCGCCCAGATCCCATTGAGCGGTCGCGCCCGATACGCGAGCGGCGCCCTGATCTCGTTCTTGCGGGCGCCGTTGATCTCATCGGCGATGCTCGCGTTCTGCGCTGACTGCGCCCGCCACTGCTCGACGATGCCGCTGGTAATCTTCTGCACCGCCTCGGTATAGGTGATGTTCGCGGGTCCGCCGATCTTGCCGAGCGAAACGTGGCGCGTGGCAAGCGTCGTCGCCTGGCGTGGGTCGGTCAGGATGCGGTCGAGCGAAACCATCGTCACCTTGATCGGGTCGGGATCGTCCGGATTGTAGGACGCGGGCAAATGGCTTTGCCGATTGATCACGGCATGGCACGAAGCGCAGCGTTGCTGGTAGATCGCCTGCCCTCGGGCGGCCCGGGCGATATCTATCCGCTGCTCCCCATCCCGCCACGGCCAAGCCGGGGACTGCAAGCGTTGCAGCGCGCTGTGTATCCAGACGATCTTGTCCATCAACACCGAATGCACGATGTGGTCGGACAAGGCCGTCGCCGGATTGAGCGGCGCGCCGACCCCGAGCGCTTCGACGACGTTGCGCGCCAGCGGCTGCCGTATCGATCCGTTGTACAGCACCCAGTCGAGATAGGGCGTGTCCCAGATCGCCGGATAGCGCACCGGCGATGTGGTCAGGGCATAGTTGGTGACGTCGCCCAGCGGAGCCAAAATCAGGTTGCCGCCCCGCTGCACCGCGTCCAACCGGCCGGGGCCCGTCGGCGTTTCGAGCTTGAGCTCGGCCGCTCGCGCTTCGTCGATCAGCGCCGTTCCGACCAACGGCTCAGCGGTCGCCGGGTCGGCGGTCGCGGTGGTTCCCATCACCGATGTGCGCCCTGCCAGCATTCCCCTTGCCGCGGCAAACAACCGCTCACGCCCAAACAGCGATGTGGCGAGCTCTTGAAACCGCCGCAGCAGCTCGGCGCGGGTGAGCGACTTGTCGCCCGCGACGACACGCTCGACAAAGCGGGCGCGCTTCTCGTCTTGCGACAGTGTCTCTTGCACCGCCTTGCGTAGCTGGTCGCTGAACGCGATCACGTCGATATGCGCCGGTCCACCTTCGATGCGGATGCGTTGCCCCTGGAAGCGAAGCTCGCCGGTGTGGCACCCGGCACAGGTCAGACCGACCCACTGGCCGGCGTGCAGGTTGTAGGGCGAGACGGAGGGAAACTTGAGCGCGCGTGCGGCGAAGCCCACGGGAAGCCCGCTCGGGTCAGCCGCATCGGGCAGGAAGCCGAAGCTTTCGAGCTTCTCGGTCCTGGCGAACAACTCGGCGCTGCCCGGCTCCTCGAGGGCGAGAAACCATGGCAATGGCAAGAAAACCGTTCCTTGCGAGATATGATACCACGTCGCGGCGTCCTCGTCGGTCCACCCCTGGTGCGACGCCTTGAGCGCGGCGGTCGGGGCGTTCGGCGGGTCCGCCGCTCGCAGCACATGCGTCGGCGCCAGCGCCAAGGCGAGCGCCAATCCGACGGCCGCGCGACGGCCGCGCGCACGGTTGATCCACTGGCTCATGCTCGCTCCCCTCGAACGCGGTCGACCGATGCCGGCACGTCAAGCAGGGCGCGCGCTCGCGTCAACTCCGGCAGGTCGGCCGCGGCGGGAAATCGGCGCAAGACATCGGACAGCGGCATGATGGTCGCCGCCGGGTGCGAGCAGCGATCGCCCAGCTCGGCGAGTGCCAGCCCCGCACGCATGGCGAACAGCCAGGCACCCTGCCGCGCCGCGATGTCGTAGGCGCGCCGGAACGCTTCCGCCGCGGCGTCGAACTCGCCGGCATCGCGCAGCAGCGCGCCCTCGGTACGTGGGAACTCGGCCTCCTCCCAGCGCTCGCCGCTCTGCCGCAGCAGCGACCACCCCTCGCCCAATCTGGCGAGCGCCGGCCCGGTCTCGCCAACCCGGCCCAGCATCTCCGCCTCGATCCGCAACAGGCTGGGAACGTGCAGGCGTGTGCCGGAGCCTTGGTATCGCTGGATGCCTTGCCGGACCAGGTCGAGCCCCGCCGGCGCGTCGCCGAGCGAACCCCGCGACCAGCCCCTGAAGCAGGTCGCGAACGCGCTGTAGACGGCGATGCCGTGCTTGTCCGCCACGCTCTGCAACTCGTCGCACACCACCGATGCACTGTGCGGCAGCCCGACGCAGAGTCGCAGATGCGCCAGCTTGGTCAGGGCGTGGGCCAGCGCCAATGGCTGGCCGAGCGTGCGTGCTTCGGCGACGGCGAGGTCGCACACCGCCCACGCCTCGGCGAGGTTGCCGGTGCACACGTGCTCCCAGGCCAGATAGGTCCTGATCAGCACGCGCGGATCGGTGACGGTGCCGTAATCCTGCCGGCGGTCGGGCTGGAACAGCGCCAGGCCGCGTTGCAGCAGGCAACGCGCGGTTTGGAACGAGCCGCACAGGAATTCGGTGAAGCCCGCCGTGAAGCAGGCGATCAGCTCTCGCCTCGGGTCCGGCTGCTCACGCGCCAGGTCCAGCAACTCCTCGGCTTGCTGGCGGGCGTAGTCGAGCTCCGCCAGGAACACCGAGGTGGTCCACTGGAAGAACAGCACGCTCGGCAGCTGCGCCGTGGCATCGAGCTCGACGCAGAGCGCCTTCGCCCTAGCGAGCGTCTCGCCGAAACTGGAGGTGCCGTGCCCCTGGGTCGCGGCGATCGCCCGTGCCAGCATCAGCTGGAGCTCGAGTTCGAGACGCCGGCGCGGCTCGCTATTGGGCAGCGTGTCGTTTTGCGCCAGCCCGTGGCGGAACTGGACGATCGCCTCCGTGGTCGCCGCCCGCTGCATCGACTGGGTGCCGGCGCGCAGCGACCACATGGCGGCCTTGTCGGCAAGCCGCGCCTCGGTGAAGTGATGCGCCAGGACCTGCGGTTCGGCGGCCGCCTGCTCGGGAAACCGGCTCGCCAAGGCGCGGCCGACGCGCTCGTGCAGCAGACGCCGCCGCTCGCGCAGCATCACGCCATACGCGGTGTCCTGGATCAGCGCGTGCTTGAAGCGGAAGCGACCCGAGCCGGGCGGCCCGGCGGATTGCGCGAGGCCCATCTCGGCCAGGCGCGACACCGCGTCGTGCACACCCGGATCGGTGGCTTCGATCGCGAATTGCAGCAGCTCGGCGCTGAACTCCCGGCCGATGACTGACGCCGCCTCGGCAACCCGGCGCGCCTCGCCCAGCCGATCCAGCCGCGCCAGCAGCGAGGCGTGGATCGAGGCCGGGACGGCCTCGGCCCCGCCGCGCAACGGCTCGGCGCCCCCTGTCGGGCCGGTGTCGAGCACCGCCTTGGTCACTTCCTCGATGAACAGCGGCACGCCGTCGCAGCGCTCGACGATCGCGCGCACCACGTCGTGGCCGAGCAAACCTGGTCCGGTCATGCCGTGCACCAAGGCGGCGCCCTCCGCCGCGGTCAGCGGGGCCAAAAAAAGTTGCTCGACCGCATCGAGGCCGAGCCAGTCCGGCTTGAACTCGGGACGCGCGGTGACGATCAGCAGCAGCGGCAGGGCGTGCGCCTGCGCCACGACGAGGGCGAGCAGCTCGGCCGTGGACGGGTCCGACCAGTGCGCGTCCTCCACGATCGCGAGCACCGGGTTGCCGGCGCACGTGCGGCTGAGCTGGTTCATCAGCGCCCACAAGGTGCGCTCCCGCCGGCGCCGCGCGAAGCCAGGCATGGTCGAGGCGCCGGCGGACGGGACCAGCAGGTCGACGATCAGGCCGATCTCCTCGTCGGGCGCGTCACGCAGCAACGCTTCGAGCTTGGCCCGGCGCAGCGTCGGCTGATCCTCCCGCGCCAGACCGGCAACGTGCTCGAGCTGCTGGATGCAAGGCTGGAACGCCACGCCTTGCTGGTGCGAGGCGCAGAACCAGCGCATCCGCGCATGGGGGTGAAACTCGGTCTCCGCCATCAACTGCGCCGCCAGTCGCGACTTGCCCAACCCGGGCTCGCCGGTGACGAGCACGACGCGACCGGCGCCGCGACGGGCGGCTCGCCAGCCGGCGCGCAACTGCTCTATGGCGGCGTCGCGGCCGACCAGCGGCGTCATGCGAGAACCGGATCGCGCGTCGAAGCGACTGGGATTGGCCGCCGGCCGCAGCACCTGCGTGACCTTGATCGGCGTGTCCCAGCCCTTCACCGCGTGCAAGCCGAGGTCGCGGTAGACGAATAACGCGCCGAGCAGCCGCCGAACCCCGTCGGCGATCAGCACGGTGTCGGGCGCGGCCAGCCCTTGCAGCCGGCTGGCAAGGTTCGGCGCCTCGCCGCTGGCGTCGAGCCCGCGTTCCTGGCCCGCATCGGCGACATCGCCGACCACCGCGACCCCCGTGGCGATACCCACCTTCACCCGCAGCGCGCGACCATCGTCGGCGACGATCCGGTTGACCGCCTCGACCGTGGCGAGGCTGGCGCGGACCGCGCGTTCGGCGTCGTCCTCGTGCGCTTGCGGGAAACCGAAGAACACCAGGGCGCCGTCACCCATCGGGCGGGCGAAGAACCCGCCGTGGCGCGCCATCGTCTCCGCCACGCAGCGGTGGAAGCGACCGAGCAGATGCGCGTAGTCCTCCGGGTCAAGCCGGGTGCCGAGCTCGACCGACCCGACTAGGTCGCAGAACACCACGGTGAGCCGTCGACGCTCGCCGCTGGCTTGCTCCGGATCGGCGAGGGTGGCGTGCAAGCGGGCGCCGCATTGCGGGCAAAACCGGGCGCGCGATGGCGTCTCCGCCTCGCACACCGCGCACGCCTCGCTCGACAGCGCCGGCTCACCCGGCACGAAGCGGGCGATCGGCGGTCCGGACTCCCGCAGTCTGACCATGTGCTCCTGCATCCCGTCCTGGCAATCGCCGAGCTCAGGCGGCAGCGTCACCTCGCGTCGACGCCCAAACGCCGAGACACCATACTATGTTTCGCGGAAGACTCAAAAGGGAACCGGATCGCTATCGTAAGGAGTCGTGCGAGCCGCCGTAAGTTCCTGCCCACCCGTGTCGTGCACGGCATGGCGTTCGGCGGGACGATAGGTCGTCGCTCACGGCGGCGGGTATTACGTTACGAAATTGGAACGATCAGGTCACGTCTCGGCGCGACGCGCTCACCCCGGTTCGAAAAGTCCGCCCGGCGGGCCGCGGACGACGGAGTGAGCAACCAAAAAACGTCAGGCGCTCTTCTCCCTGACGGCGGTTCGCCTTGCCCGAGGCGGACCTGGTGTGCGATATCAATAACCTAGTGTCCACTTTGGATCTGAAGTTCGGATGACGAACTTCAGATCCGGGACACTAGATAACATCGAGCGCCAGCAGCGCGAAGCTCCCCAGCCAGTGTTCGCCCATGTAGTCATCGCTCACATGGTCGAGGCTCGCCGCGAGATGCGCCTCCGCCGCCGCCAAGGCTCGCGCCCGGCGCGGATCATTCAACACCCAGATCCCGGCAAGCGCCCGCCAGCACCAGGCGCGGCTCAGGTTGAGCCCGTCGAGATGCGCGATCCGCCCGTCGCTGCGATCGCTCACCACGGCCGGGCGGAACAGGCTCGCCGGTTCGCCCCGGGCGAGGCGCGGCAGGAACCGGTCCAGCCAGACGGCGAACGCTTCGGCGGGCAAGGCGCGGCGCATGCACTCGGCCTCGATCAGCGCCGGCGAGAGGAAATCCTCCCCGCTCGGCTCCCATGCCTGGCAGTCCGCGTCGGCGCCATACCAGGCGACTGCCTTGGCGCGCGCCGCTTCGGCCAGCGCCCCCTGCCCCGCCGTATCGGCGTATTCCAGCGCGAGCGCCAGGGCGAAGCCGGTGCTGCTGTGGCTGCCGGCGCGGATCGGGTAGTCCGCCTTATCGAGATAGCGCAGGAACCGCGCGACGAATGCGCGGGTGAGCGGCCGCAGGGTCTCGGCCGCCGCCGCATCGCCCCGCGCCAGCTCCGCCGCCAGCGACAGCAGCCAGGCCCAGCCATAGGGCCGCTCGAAGCCGTCGCGTACCGGGCCATCGAGATAGGCGCACTCGCCGGCAACCGCGTCCTGGGTGATCCGCTCGGCGAACAGGCGGTCGATCGCTGGCGCCTCGGCCAGTGCGGGAAACCGGCGGCGCAGGCGCGCCAGCAGCCAGAACCCGTGCACGCAGGAATGCCAGTCCAGGCTGCCGAAGAACACCGGATGCAAGGCGCGCGGCGATTGCAGATCGTGCGCCCGACGCAGCACGTGATCGAGCTTGTTCGGATACTCGCGCCCGACATGGCCAAGCGCGATGCGTGCGAAGCGGCCGGCCAGCTCGGCGGTGAGAACGGGCAACGTCATTGCCCGACTTTGCCAAGCCGCCGACGCGCTTGCTAGTTTCCCGCGCATGAACCCAACCACGCGCGAGGTCCGCGGCTCGGTCTGCCCGCACGACTGCCCATCGGTCTGCGCGCTCGAAGTCGAGGTGCTGGACGGCAGGCGGATCGGCGCGGTGCGCGGCGCGGCGGCCAACAGCTACACGGCGGGGGTGATCTGCGCCAAGGTCGCACGCTACCGCGAACGCATCCACCACCCCGACCGCCTTACCGTTCCACTGCTACGCACCGGCGCGAAAGGCTCCGGCCAGTTCCGCCCCATCGGCTGGGACGAGGCGCTCGACCGCGTGGCCGAGGTGTTTCTCACGACGACAGCCCGGCATGGCTCCGAGGCGGTTTGGCCGTACTACTATTCCGGCACGATGGGCCTGGTGCAGCGCGACGGGATCAATCGGCTGCGCCACGTCATGCGCTATTCCCGCCAGCGCAATACGATCTGCACCACGGTCTGCGAGGCCGGCTGGGCCGCCGGGGTCGGCCGCGTCATGGGCCCCGACCCGCGCGAGATGGCGCGCTCCGACCTGGTGGTGATCTGGGGCGGCAACCCAGTGAACACCCAGGTCAACGTGATGCACCACGTCAGCCGCGCCCGCAAGGAACGCGGCGCCAAGCTCGTCGTGGTCGACCCCTATCGCACCGCGACGGCCGCAGTCGCCGATCTGCACCTGATGCCGCGCCCCGGCACCGACGGCGCGTTGGCCTGCGCCGTGATGCACGTCGCCTTTCGCGACGGTTACGCCGATCGCGACTACATGGCGCGCTACACCGACTGCCCGGATGCGCTGGAGGCGCACCTCGCCACCCGCAGCCCCGAGTGGGCGGCGGCGATCACCGGCATCCCCGCTGCCGCGATCGAGGCGTTCGCGCGGCTGTACGGCCAAACCGAGCGGGCCTATATCCGCCTCGGCTACGGCTTCTCGCGGATGCGCAACGGCGCCGCCGCGCTGCACGCGGTGACCTGCCTGCCGAGTGTCACCGGCAAGTGGCGGCACGAGGGCGGCGGCGCGTTCTGGAACAATCGCGGCATCTATCGCTGGGACAAGACCCTGATCGAGGGCTGGGACCGGCGCGACCTCAGCACCCGCGAGATGGATATGAGCCGCATCGGCGCGGTGCTGACCGGCGACCGAAGCGAGCTCGGCGACGGGCCGCCGGTGCACGCGATGCTGATCCAGAACACCAACCCCGCCGTGGTCGCGCCCGACAGCAACCGGGTCCGTCGCGGCCTGCAACGCGAGGATCTGTTCGTCTGCGTCCACGAGCAGTTCCTCACCGACACGGCACGGCTCGCCGACCTGGTGCTGCCGGCGACGATGTTCCTGGAGCACGACGATCTCTACCAGGCCGGCGGGCACGGCCACATCCAGATCGGCCCCAAGCTGATCGAGCCGCCGGGCGAGTGCCGCTCCAACCACGCCGTGCATCAGGGTCTCGCCGCGCGGCTCGGCGCCGAGCACCCCGGCTTCACGATGAGCGCGATGGAGCTGGCGGACGAGACGTTGCGCGCTTCCGGCTGGCCGGACGCGGCTACGGTGCTGGCCGGCGGCTGGTTCGACGCGCAACCGCCATTCGCGGAATCGCACTTCCTCGACGGCTTCCCGCAGCCCGACAAGCGGTTCCATTTCGCGCCCGAGTGGCGCCGGATCGGCCCCGCGCACGCGGTGATGCCGACTTTGCCCGACCACCTCGCGATCATCGACGAGGCCAGCGCCGAGCGACCGTTCCGCCTGGTCGCGGCACCGGCGCGGCAGTTCCTCAACACGAGCTTCACCGAAACCCCCGGCTCGCGTCGCCGCGAGGGTCGCCCTACCGCGCAGGTACACCCGGCCGACGCCGCACGACTCGGCTTGGTCGAGGGTGGCCGGGTGCGGCTCGGCAACACGCGCGGCGAAGTCGTCGTGCACGTCACATTGTTTGACGGGCTGCAACCGGGCGTGGTGGTCGTCGAGAGCGTCTGGCCGAACGCGGCGTTCGAGGGTGGCATCGGCATCAACGCCCTCACCAGCGACGACCCGGCCCCGCCGTTCGGCGGCGCGGTGTTCCATGACACTTCGGTGTGGCTGCAAGCGGTGGCGGCCGAGCAGGTGTTGCCAGAGGCAGCCGACTAGGCCGGGCTCGCCGCGCCGAAGCGGCCTTGCTTCGTCCGAACCACGGTTGAGGCACGGGATGAGCGAAATTCCGCACGATCTGCTGGCCCGCGCTAGCGGTCCAGGAACTCGCGCAGGATGTCGACGGTTCCTGGCGCTTCCTCCTGCGGGATGTGGCCGATCCCCGGCAGAGCCGCGAGCGTCGCGTTGGGCAACGCCCGCAGGTAGTCGGTCGCGTTTGCAACAGGGATCATGCGGTCCTTCTCGCCCCACATCAGCAGGGTCGGTGCCTCGATCCGCTTGAGCAGCGGCACCGGGTCCGCCAGCACTTGCTGGCCCATCCGCTGGACGATCGCGCTCCGCACTCCCGGCGCCAGCATCATGTCCCGGTAGCGGGTGAACAGCGCGTCGGTCATCACCTCGGCATGGCCGTAGGCCGGCGCCAGCGTGGCCCGGAGCATGAACGACGGCAGCACATAAGGCAGCGCCCGCATCATCAGCGGCACCTTGGGGGCTACGCCATACTTCCGCCCCAGGCTCTCGAACCCGTCCGGCGACACCAGCACGAGCTTGTCGGTGCGCTCCGGATGCAGTGCCGCGAAGGTCCAGGCGATCCGCCCGCCCATCGAGTTGCCGACGATGCTTGCCCGCGCCACGCCCAGGCGGTCCATCAATGCAAGAAGAACCGCGATGCTGCGAGCGTCCGTGTAGTCGCCCGATGGGTCCGCCCCGGTCAGCCCAAATCCCGGCAAGTCGTAGCGGATGATCCGGTGGTCCCGTTCCAGATCTCGCGCCCAATCCTCCCAGGTGTGCAGACTGGCCCCGAAACCGTGGAGGAAGATCACCGCCGGGGCTGCACGAGGTCCAGTGTCCCGCACATGCAGCCGCACACCCGCGACATCCAGGAACACCGACGGCGGCCGAGCGTACTCCGCCTTCAGCGCGGCGAACTGCTTGTCCGGGGTGTAGAGCCACGCAAGCGCACCAGCGACCACGAAGGACACAAGGATGAGACCGTAAGCCAGCATGCTTCGCATCGACCGCCGATTCACCCTTCGCCCAGTAGGCAGGCTGTTGCCTGGCAGGACGTGATCTGCCGCATCGCGCTCAGCACTCCAGGGGCTTGCAAGTCTAGACCGCCCCCGCCTCCGCCGCTGCCTCCGCGAAGCCGCGCAGGCGTGTGGCGATGACCTGGCCGACCGCCTCCACCGCCGCGCGCCGTGGGAAGTGCGCGCGCCAGGCGATCCGTACCGTGCGGCCCGCCCGCGCCGCCAGCGGCCGCAGGACGATCCCCGCATCCTGCGCCGACCCGGCCGCGAGCCCCGGTACCAGCGTCGTGCCGTAGCCCGCGGCGACCATGTTGAGCAACGTCGACAGGCTCGCCGCGCGCAGCGCGCCGCCCAGCGCCCCGCCATGCCCGCAGGCCGCCAGCGTCTGATCGCGCAGGCAATGCCCGTCCGCCAGGACGAGGATGTCCCGCGCCAGATCCGCCTCCGACACCATCTCGCGGGCGGCGAGCGGATGGTCGGGCGGCAGTGCTGCGAGAAATGGCTCGGCGAACAGCGGCCGGCTTGCCAGGTCCGCCCCGTCCACCTCGGTCGCCAGCAGAGCGGCATCCAGCTCATGCGCGCGCAGCCGGTCGAGCAGCGCGGTGGTCTGGTCTTCCCACGGCTCCACCTCCAACGCGGGCAGCGCCTCGCGCAGCGGCTCGAAGACCAGCGGCAGCAGATAGGGTGCCAGCGTCGGGATGATGCCGAGCCGAAAGCGCCCGGCCAGCGGGTCGCGCAGATCGCGCGCCACCGCGAGAATGGCCTCGGCCTCCGCCACCGCGGCGCGGGCATGGCCGATCAGCCGCTCGCAAGCGGTGGTCGGCGTCACCGCCTTGCTGGTGCGCTCGAACAGCTCCATGCCGAGCAGTTCCTCGAGCTTGCGGACCTGCACCGACAGCGTCGGCTGGCTGATGCCGCAGGCTTTGGCGGCGCGGCCGAAATGCTCATGCTCCGCCACGGCCAGCAGATAGCGGAGGTCGCGAAGATTCATTCGATCGAGCGGGCCGTTGTCATAGACGCGGTCTATCACACCTGTTGAGTTGCAGGGCTTTCTTTTATTACTGGGATGCGGTTAGCTCACTCACAGGAATCACCGGGGGAGCAGCAGCGTCAGCCCCTCCGTTGGATCGTTTCCAAGGTTGTCACGGTCCCGCTCACGGACCACCTCAATCTGCGCAGCCACGATTGGAGAGAAACATGGACGGAGACAGCACCCAAAGCGGCAAGTGCCCGATGGGGGGTGGGCTCGAGAAGAATGCGGTCGTCCTGGAGATGTCGAACCAGGTCTGGTGGCCGAACCAGCTCATTCTCAGGGTACTTCACCAGAACTCGGCCCTGTGCGATCCGATGGGCGAGTTCGACTACGCTCGCGAGTTCAAGAGCCTCGATCTCAATGCCGTGAAGCAAGACCTTTTCGCATTGATGACCACGTCGCAGGACTGGTGGCCGGCCGATTACGGCCATTACGGGCCGTTCTTCATCCGCATGGCGTGGCACAGCGCGGGCACCTACCGCACCGCCGACGGACGCGGCGGGGCCGGCTCCGGCACGCAGCGTTTCGCGCCGCTCAATAGCTGGCCCGACAACGCGAACCTCGACAAGGCACGTCGCTTGCTGTGGCCGATCAAGCAGAAATACGGGCGGAAGATCTCCTGGGGCGACCTGCTGATCCTCGCCGGCAACTGCGCCCTCGAATCGATGGGGCTCAAGACGTTCGGCTTCGCCGGCGGGCGGGCCGACATTTGGGAACCGGAAGAGGACATCTCCTGGGGCCCGGAAGACACTTGGCTCGGCGACAAGCGCTACACCGGCGACCGGGAGCTGGCGCAGCCGCTCGCCGCCGTCCAGATGGGCCTGATCTACGTCAATCCGGAGGGGCCGAGCGGCAACCCTGATCCGGCCGCTTCGGCCCGCGATATCCGCGAGACCTTCGCGCGCATGGCGATGAACGACTACGAGACGGTCGCTCTCATCGCCGGCGGACACACGTTCGGCAAGACCCACGGCGCCGCCGACCCGAACGAGTATGTCGGCCCCGAGCCCGAGGGTGCCGATGTCGACCAGCAAGGACTCGGCTGGAAGAACAGCTTCGGCAGCGGCAACGCGGACCACACGATCACCAGCGGGCTCGAGGGCGCTTGGACCACCAGCCCGGCGAACTGGGACAACAACTACTTCGACAACCTATTCGGGTTCGAATGGGAGCTGACCAAGAGCCCGGCCGGCGCGAACCAGTGGACACCCAAGGACGGGGCGGCGGCCGACAGCGTGCCCGATGCTCATGATCCGTCGAAGCGGCACGCCCCGATGATGCTGACAACGGACCTCGCCCTGCGGGTGGACCCGAGCTACGCGAAGATCTCCAAGCGGTTCCACGAGAACCCCGAGGAGTTCGCCGACGCCTTTGCCCGCGCGTGGTTCAAGCTCACCCATCGCGACATGGGGCCGCGCTCACGATATCTCGGCCCGGAGGTCCCGGCCGAGGAGCTGGTGTGGCAGGACCCGATCCCGGAGGCCGATCATCCGCTGGTCGACGCGTCCGACATCCGCGCCCTGAAAGCCCGGACGCTCGAGTCGGGGTTGTCCATCTCCGACCTTGTCTCGACCGCGTGGGCTTCGGCGTCCACCTTCCGCGGCTCGGACAAGCGCGGCGGGGCAAACGGGGGGCGCATCCGCCTGGCGCCGCAGAAGGATTGGGAGGTCAACCAGCCTGCCAAGCTGGCAAGCGTGCTCAAAACCCTCGAAAGCATCCAGCAGGAGTTCAACGCCGCGCAGTCGGGCGGCAAGCGCGTCTCGCTCGCCGACCTGATCGTCATCGGTGGTGCCGCTGCCGTCGAGCAGGCCGCGAAGAAGGCCGGGCATGAGGTGGAGGTCCCGGTCACGCCGGGCCGCGCGGACGCCTCGCAGGAGCAGACCGACGTCGAGTCCTTCGCGGTGCTCGAACCGGTCGCGGACGGCTTCCGCAACTATCTCAAGGCCGAATACAAGGGGTCGGCCGAGAAGCTGCTGGTCGATCGGGCGCAACTGCTGACCTTGAGCGCGCCCGAGATGACGCTTCTGGTCGGCGGCTTGCGGATGTTGAACGCCAATGCTGGGCAGTCCAACCACGGCGTCTTCACCAAGCGGCCGGAGACCTTGACCAACGACTTCTTCGTCAACCTGCTCGACATGGGCACGACGTGGAAGCCGGCCTCGGGCGCGCAAGGCGTGTTCGAGGGCGTCGATCGCGCCACGGGCGAAGTGAAGTGGACCGGAAGCCGCGTGGACCTTGCCTTCGGGTCGAACTCGCAGCTTCGCGCCGTTGCGGAAGTGTTTGCCAGCGATGACTCGCAAGCGGCGTTCGTGCATGACTTCGTGGCGGCCTGGACCAAGGTGATGAACCTCGACCGCTTCGACGTAGCCTGACTCTTCCGAAAGGGCGTCCGGGCGCAACTGAATCCAGTTGCGCCCGGATGTTACGCCGTGGGTCGGACCGCGGCCCTGGTCTCGAGCGCGAGCCTCAGCTTTCCAGCTTGGCGTCCAAGGTGATCTCGGCCTTTAGCAGCTTGGAGACTGGGCAGCCGGCCTTGGCCTTGTTGGCGCACTCCTCGAACTTGGCCTGATCCGCGCCCGGGATACGTGCCCGCAACGTCAGACTCACCGAGGTGATCTCGAAGCCGTCGCCCACCTTGTCGAGCGAGACCTCGGCCTGCGTCTCCATCCGCTCGGCGGTGAGATGCGCCTCGCCCAGGATCAAGGACAGCGCCATGGTGAAGCAGCCGGCGTGCGCGGCGCCGATCAGTTCCTCGGGGTTGGTGCCGGGCTTGCCCTCGAAGCGGCTCGAGAAGCCGTAGGGGGCCTCCTTGAGCACGCCGCTCTTGGTCGACATCGAGCCCTTGCCGTCCTTGATGCCGCCCTGCCAGACAGCCGATCCGATGGTCTTCATCACAAGACATCCCCTTGGTTGGGCGGCCTAGACCTAGACGTGCTGGCCGCCGTTGATGTGCACCTCGGCCCCGTTGATGTAGGACGAAGCTTCCGTGCACAGGAAAAAGATCGTCTCCGCCACCTCGGCGGGCGTGCCAAGCCGGCGCATCGGGATCTCGCGGTCGACGATGCTGCTGGTGCCTGGCGAGAGGATCGCGGTGTCGATCTCGCCGGGGGCGATCGCGTTCACCCGAATGCCGTATTGCCCGAAATCATGCGCCATCTCCCGTGTCAGTGACGCCAAAGCCGCCTTCGAGGTTGCATAGGCCATCCCGGCGAACGGATGCACCCGCGACCCGGCGATCGAGGTGACGTTGACGATCGAGCCTTGTGTCGCGCGCAGCTCGTCGAACAGCCCGCGCGCCAGCAGCGCGGTCGAGAACAGGTTTACCCGAAACACGTGCTGCAACAGCGCCGCATCGGTTTCCAGCACGCCAAGCCTCGCACCGTCCCGCCCTTTCGGCGAGATCGCCGCGTTGTTCACCAACGCGTCGAGCCGGCCGTGATCCAGCCGGCTGCGGATGTCCTCGACCACCGCCGGCATGGCCTCGATGTCGGCGAGGTCCATCTGCACGTGGTCGCGCTCGCCGCCCTCCCAGGGACACTCCTCCGGAAACGCGTGGCGCGACACCGTCACCACCCGCCAGCCGGCGCGGGCGAAACGTTTCACCGTGGCGTGGCCGATGCCCCGGCTCGCCCCCGTCAGCAGTAATGTCCGGCGAACCTGCATCCCCCGAGCCTCCGTGCGAGGGCGCGATCATACAGCATCGCGCCGGGTCCGGCGATGTCGGCGCCTTTCACGGGTTCCGCTGTCCCGCGCCCCGGGCCATGCTGCGCCATCGGGGGCAAGCAGGAGTGTGAGATGTCGCTGAACGACAAGATCATCATCGTCACCGGTGCGGCGGGCAATGTGGGCAGCGCGGTGAGCCGGCTGCTGGCCGAACGCGGGGCGATCGTCGCGGCGGTCGACACGGTACGCGAGCCGCTCGAGCAGGCGGTGGCGGCGCTGCCGGGCAAGCGGCACCTCGCCCTGCCCGACTACGATCTGCTCGATGCCGCCGCCTGCACCACCTTGGCGCCGCGGGTCACCCAAGGTCTCGGCCGGATCGACGGGGCGGTGAACACCGTCGGCGGCTTCGCCATGGCGCCGCTTGGCGAATCCGGCCCCGAGCTTTGGGACGCCATGTTCGGCATGAACCTGAAGAGCGCGCTGAACCTGTATCGCGCGGTGCTGCCGGTGATGCAGGCCGCCCGCTCGGGCAGCCTGGTCGCGATCGGCGCGGCGGCGGCGTTGCGGGCGCCGGCGGCGCTCTCGGCCTACGCCGCCTCGAAGAGCGCCGTGCTGCGGCTGACCGAGAGCCTGGCCGACGAGGTCAAGGGCGACGGCATCCGGGTCAACGCCGTGCTGCCGGGCACCATCGACACGCCGCAGAACCGCGCGGCGATGCCCGACGTCGATCCGTCGCTCTGGGTGCGCCCGACCGAGGTTGCCGAGGCGATCCTGTTCCTGCTCTCCGACGCGGCCAGCGGGATCACCGGTGCGTTGCTGCCGGTCGGCGGTCGCAGCTAGGCCCGAGGAGAGCTGCGCAATGGCCGAGCGCAAGGTGACCTGCTGCATCGCGGGCGGCGGGCCGGCGGGCATGATGGCCGGCTTCCTGCTCGCCCGCGCCGGCGTGGACGTGCTGGTGCTGGAGAAGCATCGCGACTTCCTGCGGGATTTTCGCGGCGACACCATCCATCCCTCCACCTTGCAGGTGATCGACGAACTCGGCCTGCTCGACGAGTTCCTCAGCCTGCCGCATCAGCGCGCCACGCACCTGTCCGGGTATGTCGGCGACAGCGTGCTGCGGATCGCCGATTTCCGTCACCTGCCGACGAAGTGCCGCTTCATTGCCCTGATGCCGCAATGGGATTTCCTCGACTTCATTGCCGAGCACGCGCGCCGGCTGCCCAACTTCTCGCTGGCTTTGCGCACCGAGGCGGTCGGGCTAATCGAGCAGGCCGGCCGGGTGGTCGGGGTGCAAGCACACGGCGAGTATGCCGAGTTCGCCGTCCGTGCCGACCTGGTGATCGGCGCCGACGGTCGGCATTCCACCGTGCGGGAGAAGGCCGGATTGCGCCCGAAAACCTTGGGCGCGCCGATTGACGTACTGTGGTTCCGCCTGCCCCGCGTCGCCAGCGATCCTGACGAGACGTTCGGCCGCTTTGCCGCCGGGGCGATCCTGGTGATGATCAATCGCGGGGAGTACTGGCAGATCGGCTACGTCATCCCCAAGGGCGGGTTCGACGACCTGCGGGAATTGGGCTTGCGGGCGCTGCGGGGTCGTATCGCCGCGTTGTGTCCGTTCCTCGCCAACCGCACCAACGAGCTCGACACATGGGACGAGGTGAAGCTGCTCACTGTCGCCGTCGACCGGCTGGAGCGCTGGCACCGCCCTGGCCTGCTGTGCATCGGCGACGCGGCGCACGCCATGTCGCCAGTGGGAGGCGTCGGCATCAACCTGGCGATCCAGGACGCGGTCGCCGTCGCCAACATGCTGGCTGATCCCCTGCGCGAGCAGCGTCTCACCGAGGCCGATCTGGCGCACGTCCAGCGGCGACGCGAATTCCCGGCGCGCGCCACTCAGCGGCTGCAAGTCGCCGTGCAAAACCGGGTGCTGTCCCGCGTGCTGCGTTCAAAGCGTCAGATCACGGCACCCCTGCCGCTGCGGCTTGCCGCCTCGATACCGCTGCTGCGGCGCATCCCGGCCCGACTCGTCGGCATGGGCATCCGACCGGAGCATGTGCGCGGCACCCCGCGTTGAGCCGCGCCCCAAGTCAGGCTTAGGGAGTATAAGCCATGGAAAATGGACGTCCCTTACCGCTGGCCGGCTTGACCTCGGTCGCCGCGTCAGCAGCCTGCTTGGTGACCTTCTTGGTCCTCGACCGCTTGGCCGCGACTGGCGGATTGCTGGCGCCAGCGGGTCTGGCTGCATCAGGCACGGTGCCACCGGGCGCCTCCCCTGCGGCCTCATTCGCCGACCAGGAACGCGCATCCTTTTGTAGCTGGCGCTGGAACCGTTCGGCATCAAGATCGCCCGCCGATTGGGCTGTGTTCCGATCCGCTGTGTCTTCGTTCATTGCCGAGCATCCTTACCAGTTGTGAAGCAGCAGCGCGGCGCAGCTATTTCGCCAGCATCTGCAGCAGCAGAATGACAACCAAGATGAAGCCGACGGCGCCGAGCACGAACGGCATCAGAGCCTGGGGAGAACGGGACCCGCCGCCCGGCTTATCCGGCGAAACGCCTGCCGTGCCGACGCGGGACGGCAGCAACGGTATGAGCCGCGCCGCAATAACCCTGGCGTCCGACAACGGCCAGGCACTCGATGCGCCGGCAATTGTCTGCGCCAGCCACTCGCCGGCAGTCTCCTGCGGCAAGCTCGCGAGCCGCCCGGCCTCCCGCCACGGATCAACACCCAAGCGGGCGAGCAGTGAGATGACACTGAGCGACATGCCGCTCGGCTCCGGCCCGACCGCCGCGAACAAGAACCCGTTCAGATCGGAGTTCTGCAAGATGAAGACGTTCGATTGTTCCATGGAGCCCCGAGACGACTGAAACAAATCCTGACTATATATTGTGCCCCGTTCTGCATTGTGAAGGTCCGGCTCGGCATTGAGCACTTCGCTGAACTCTTGCGAGTGGGGTGAGAAGGCGATATCTGCCTCGTCCCAATCCCTTGCATGTCACGGCGCGCCGAGACGTTACCCTCGCCGAGACGTCGTCGTAGGAGACTTTGGAGCACCCCTTCCCCGACCGCCGCCCCGATCGTAAGTCGCTTGCATGAGTCTCCTCACCATCACCGGCCTGACCATCCGCATCGCTGGCCGCATCTTGCTCGACCAGGCCGACCTGACGGTTGAGCCGGGCCGGCGCATCGGGCTGGTCGGCCGCAATGGCGCCGGCAAGTCGACCCTGCTGCGCGCCATTGCCGGGGAGATGCCGGCCGATGGCGGCAGCATCCGCCTCGCCGCCCGCGCCCGCATGGCCCAGGTCCGCCAGGAGGCGCCGTCGGGCGCGGCGAGCCTGCTCGACACAGTGCTCGAAGGCGATACCGAGCGGCTGGCGCTGCTGGGCGAGACCGACACGGCCGAAGCGGGCCGGCTCGCCGAGATCCACGACCGGCTGCGGGCGATCGCGGCGGACGCCGCACCGTCGCGCGCCGCCGCCATCCTTGCCGGCCTCGGTTTCGACGCGGCGGCGCAGGCCCGCCCGGTCTCCTCGTTCTCCGGCGGCTGGCGGATGCGCGTGGCGTTGGCGACGGCGCTGTTCGCCGATCCCGACCTGTTGCTGCTCGACGAGCCGACCAACCACCTCGACCTCGAAGCGACGCTCTGGCTCGAAGGCTGGCTCGCCCGCTTCCCCGGCGCCGCGCTCATCGTGTCGCACGATCGCGGCCTGCTTGATCGGGCGGCGGAGGCGATCGCCCATCTGGATCGCGGCAAGATCACCCTCACTCCGGGCGGGTTCGAGGAGTTCGTCCGCATACGCACCGAACGGGCGATGCAGCAGGCTCGCGCCGCCGAGCGGGTGGCGGCCGAGCGGGCGCACATCCAGTCCTTCATCGACCGGTTCCGCGCCCAGGCCACCAAGGCCCGCCAGGCGCAGGCCCGGATCAAGGCGCTCGCCCGACTGCCGCAGATCGACGCCGTGGTGGAAGACGCGCCCACCCGGTTCGCCTTCCCGGAACCCGCGCGGCTGGCCCCTCCCATCCTGGCACTGGACCGAGTGAGCGTGGGCTACGACGGAACGCCCGTGCTGCGCGGCTTGCATCTCTCGGTCGACATGGACGACCGCATCGCGCTGCTCGGCGCCAACGGCAACGGCAAGTCCACCCTGGCCAAGCTGATCGCCGGCCGCCTCGCCCCGCTTGCCGGCGAGGTCCGGCGGAGCGGCAAGCTGCGCGTGGGCTACTTCGCCCAGCACCAGGCCGACGAGCTGATCCCGGACGAAACGCCCGTTGCGCACATGGCACGAGCGTTGCCGCGCGCCACGCCGCCGCAGGTGCGGGCGCAACTGGCCCGGTTCGGCCTCGATGCGGATCGCGCCGAAACGCGGGCGGCCGATCTGTCGGGTGGCGAGAAGGCGCGGCTGCTGTTGGCGCTGGCCACGCGGGACGCGCCGCAACTGCTGATCCTCGACGAGCCGACCAACCACCTCGACATCGACGCGCGCGAGGCGCTGGTCAAGGCGCTGGCCGACTTTCCCGGCGCCGTGCTGCTGATCACCCATGACCCGCATCTGGTGGAACTGGTCGCCGACCGGCTCTGGCTGGTGGCTGACGGCACCGTGCGCCCGTTCGACGGCGACCTCGACGACTATCGCGCCTTGCTGGTCGAACGAGCACGCCCGGCCGGTCGGGCCGAACTAGGCACCCGGCGTGACGATCGGCGGGAACGAGCTGAGGCGCGTGCCACATTGGCGCCGTTGCGCAAGCAGGCGCGACAGGCCGAGGCCCGACTCGCAACGTTGGCCGCCGAGCGAGCCGCGATCGAAGCCAAGCTGGCCGACCCAGCTCTCTACGCGCCTGGCCGGACCTCCGAGGTCACCGCCGCCAACACGCGTCTTGCCGTGATCGCCCGCGAAGCGGATGCTGCCGAAATCGACTGGCTGGCGGCCGAGGAAGCGTTGGAGGCGGCTTCGGCCTAGCCGCGCGCGACGCTCTGGCCGCGCCGCAGACCCGAGGGCACCCTGGACGAGGCAGTCCTACAGGTCATCGACCTCGGTGCTCCGCGCCTGATGGTTCTGTTGCGACTGAGCGGCGAGCGCCCGCGCCATCGCGCTGAGCGCCTCCTGATGCTTCTCGTTGTCGATTGCCGCGAAGTTGCGGGCGAGCTCGAGGCACATGCGCTGACGTGGGCTCATATCCGACGAGCTCGCCTCGGCGTTCAGCCCCTCGAAGAACCACGAGACGGGCACGCTGAGGACTTGCGCGATCTCGTACAGACGCCCAGCGGAAATCCGGTTCAACCCACGCTCGTATTTATGGGCTTGCTGGTAGGTGACGCCGATCATCTGCGCCAATTGCTGCTGCGACAGGCCGAGCATCACCCGCCGCTCGCGGATTCGGCTGCCGACATGGCGGTCGGCGGCGCTGGCCCGGGCGCTCGATCGCGGCTCCGTCTCGCTCTCCAGCGCCGGTTGCTGAGGCTTCCGATCCGCTCGGGGAGAGGTTGCAGCGGAAATGTCAGTTGATCGGGACACGATCGGTTGGCCTCACGTTTTGCGGGTTGCTAGCCGGAGAATACACAAGATTCGCCAGCGCTCCCGCGAAACGTTAGTCACTGCAACCTATCTCACGCACTAGTGTTCATGGGAGGGGTTATGTGGCTTGCCACCCCGCTCGCCGCTCTTCGCCGCGCCGGCGCGGCTGCCCGCCTGAGCCGCCGGTTGCGCGGCGGCCGGGCGAACGGCGGCGAGAGGACGCGCGGCCGGCTTGTCGTGGTCGGGCGGCGATGCCTGCGGCTCGTGCTGTGTCCCCACCTCGCGTGCATTTGCCTGCCGTGATCCCGCCTGTTGCGCTTCGGCCAGTTCGTGCCGCAGCGACTCGATCTCCGCCCGCAATGCCCCGATCTCCTGCGCCGTCGCATCGGGCTGAGAGTCGACGGAGTTGTCGGCCGCCTGCATCGGACGATAGATCGGATTCCACAGACTGAGCGCGCGCTCCATCATCGCCAGGTTCTGCCGGCTGACCTCCTCGATGTTGCCGAACGGGAACATTCGTCCGACGGTCTGCTGCATCGCGTCGCGCACCTGCTTCTGCTGCTGCCCGAAGGCGGTCATCGCCTGTTCGAGGTAGCGCGGCACCAAGGTCTGCATGCTGTCGCCGTAGAACCCGATGAGCTGGCGCAAGAATCCGGTGGGCAGCATCGCCCGCCCCTTGCCCTCTTCCTCGACGATGATCTGGGTCAGCACGCCGCGGGTGATGTCATCGCCCGTCTTGGCGTCGTAGACCACGAAATCGCGGCCGAGGCGGATCATCTCGGCCAGATTGTCGAGCGTGATGTAACAGGAGCTTTCCGTGTTGTAGAGCCGTCGGTTGGCGTATTTCTTCACCACGACCGGCGACTCGGCTCGTGGCTGCCCGTCGGGCAGCTTGGCGGCAGGCTGGGACATGGAACTCCCTTGGATGAGATGCTGTCGGTAAGATGGGGGTTTCGACGTGGCGGCGAAAGTAGAAACCACGCCCCTTGCGCAACTAATGCGATAGACCATATCGGACGCCGCTTTGGCGTCCGTCGCTTGGAGGCCATATCGGACGCCGCTTCGGCGTCCGTCGCTTGGAGGATGGATGAGCGATGCACGCGGGCGGCCCCTTTGGCCCGGCTCCCGGCGCCGAGCCGACCGATGCCGGAGCTGGCTCCACGGCGCTGCGGGACTGGATCACGCTTTGGCACAGCGAGTTCGCGGCCCTCGCCACCGATCGGGAGGCGCAGGAGACTTGGCGAGCGCTGCTCGCGCTGTGGGCGAACGCGGCCGGGATCTGGGCCAACGTGGGGGCCAACGTGGGGGCCAACGCGGGGCCCGGCGCGGCTTGGCCGGCGGCTTCGGGTCTCGCGCCCGCTTGGCGCGGTGACGGACCGCCTCGACGCGCCGGGCCCGCTGCGGCGGCGGGGTCCGCGACCGCTGCTGCTTCACCTGACCCTCGCGATGCTGAGATCGGGCGCCTGTCCGCCCGGGTGGCCGAGCTCGAGCAGCGTCTGGCCGGACTGGAACGCCGGCCACCAGCCAAGTCCCGGCCGCGCCGCTGAATGGGCGGCCTCCCCCGCCGCGCCGCCCGGGTTCGATGCCGACCTGCTGGCCGGCATCGCCGCGTATCGGAGGCATCCCTGGCAGCGCGATCTAGTCGACCCGCCTTCGGTATGGCGCGAGGGCCCGAGCCGGCTGCTCGACTACGGCGCCGATGCGAGCGAGGGGGGCGCCAAGCCGGCGATTCCGGTGCTGTTCGCGCCGAGCTTGGTCAACCGGGCACACGTGCTCGATCTCGCGCACGGCCACTCGATGCTGCGCTGGCTGGCCCAACAGGGCGTGCGACCGCTGCTGCTCGACTGGGGCTGGCCCGGCGAGGTGGAGCGACGCTTCACCATGACCGACTACGTGGCAGGGCGACTGGAGCGGGCGCTCGGGGCTGCTTGCCACGTCGCCGGCGCGCCGGTCGTGCTCGCAGGATACTGCATGGGCGGCACGCTCGCGGTCGCCGCCGCGCAACGCCGGCCCGACCTGCTGCGCGGCCTGGTGCTGCTGGCAGCACCTTGGGACTTTCATGCCGCCGACCCGCAGCTGGCGCGACAGGCGTTGTTGGCTCTGCGCGCGCTCGAACCGGCGCTCGGCTTCAATCGCACGCTGCCGGTCGACGCCATCCAGGCGATGTTCGCCCAGCTTGATCCGGGCGGCATCGCCGGCAAGTTCCGCGCCTTTGCCCGGCTCCCGACCGACAGCGATCGGGCCCGCCTGTTCGTGGCGCTGGAGGACTGGCTGAACGACGGCGTGCCGCTCGCCGCCCCGGTCGCGCGCGAATGTCTCGGCGGCTGGTATGGCGCCAACACGCCCGCCGCCGGGACATGGCGCGTCGCCGGGCTGCCGGTCGACCCGCGCGCGCTGCGTCTGCCAACCTTCATCGTGGCACCCGCGCGCGACCGCATCGTGCCACCGGCCGCGTCGCGCCCGCTGGCCGCGCTGATCCCGGGGGCGCGCTTGCACGAACCCGGGGCGGGGCATATCGGCATGGTGGCCGGCGGCTCGGCGCCGACCGCCTTGTGGCAGCCGCTGCGCGACTGGCTGGCCGCCACCTTCCCCGCCTAGTTCTGAAGCAGTAACCTCCCCATCTCGAAAGCTGCATTGCTCCCGGAGGAGAACCTCGGAATGGACGACATTGTCATCGTCGCGGCGGCCCGCACGCCGGTCGGCAGTTTCAACGGCGCGCTCGGCGGGCTGTCGGCGCACGCGCTCGGCACCGTGGCGATCCAGGCCGCGATG
This sequence comes from Acetobacteraceae bacterium, assembly GCA_965218045.1. GTDB lineage: Bacteria > Pseudomonadota > Alphaproteobacteria > Acetobacterales > Acetobacteraceae > CAVRCA01. Next base: position 612,965 of record CBDCJX010000011.1, read on the forward strand.
GAGCGGGCGAAGCTCGATCCGTCCGACGTGGACGAGGTCATCATGGGTCAGATCCTCACCGCCGGCGAGGGGCAGAACCCCGCGCGTCAGGCGGCGCGCGCGGCCGGCATCCCCGATGACAAGACCGCGTTCGCGATCAACCAGGTCTGCGGCTCCGGCCTGCGCGCGGTCGCACTGGCGGCACAGCAGGTGCGCACCGGTGAGAGCGACATCGTGGTCGCCGGCGGCCAGGAGAGCATGAGCCAGTCGCAGCACGCCGCCTATCTGCGCTCGGGCACCAAGATGGGCGGCGTCGAGTTCATCGACACGATGCTGAAGGACGGGCTGTGGGACGCGTTCCACGGCTATCACATGGGCGTCACTGCCGAGAATGTGGCGCGCGCCTTCCAGATCACCCGCGACGAGCAGGACGCCTTTGCGGTCGCCTCGCAGCACAAGGCGTCGGCGGCGCAGAAGGCCGGACGCTTTAAGGACGAGATCGCGCCGGTCACCGTGAAGGGCCGCAAGGGCGACACGGTGGTCAGCGACGACGAGTACATCCGCCACGACGCCGATCAGGCGACGATGGCCAAGCTGCGCCCCGCCTTCAACAAGGAGGGTACGGTGACCGCCGGCAATGCATCAGGGATCAACGATGGTGGTGCGGCGCTGGTGGTGATGACCGCCGCCGAGGCCGCCAAGCGTGGGCTCACTCCCCTCGCCCGCATCGCGTCCTTCGCGACCGCCGGTGTCGATCCGGCGGTGATGGGCACCGGGCCGATCCCGTCCACCCGCAAGGCGCTCGCCCGCGCCGGCTGGAAGCCCGACGCGCTCGATCTGGTGGAGGCCAACGAGGCATTCGCCGCGCAGGCGATCGCGGTGAACAAGGATCTCGGCTGGGACACCTCGAAGGTGAATGTCAACGGCGGTGCCATCGCGATCGGCCACCCGATCGGCGCGTCCGGCGCGCGGGTGCTGGTCACCTTGCTGCACGAGATGCAGAAGCGCGACGCCAAGAAGGGCTTGGCGACCTTGTGCATCGGCGGCGGCATGGGCGTTGCTATGACGCTCGAGCGGTAGCGCCACCCGCCCCCGATTGCGAGCGAACAGGAGACGAGCATGGCAGTGACCGACAGCTTGACGGGGCGGCTGAGTGGCTTGCAGGCGCAAATGGACGGGTTGATGCGCGAGCGGGTGTCGCCGGCGATGGCCAGCGCGGCGGACACGGCGCAAAGCGTGGCGCGCGACGCTGCCGAGGCGGTTCGTCAGCGGACCGACATGGTCTCCGACCAGGTTCGCGGGCAGCCGCTCATCGCGGTGCTGATCGCTGCTGTACTGGGCTTCGCGGTCGGACGCCTGCTGCGGTAAGCGTGGGCTGCTGACATGATCGCCCTGCCAAAGATCCCGGTATTCATGTCGGTGACCGACTTCCTGGCCTGGTGTCCGCCGGGGGACACTGCGTGGCAGCTTGTCGACGGAGAGCCCCGGGCGATGGCCCCGGCAAGCCGTACGCATGGCGCGCTACAGGCGGAACTCGGCAGCGCGTTGCGCAACCACCTGGTTCAGCAAGGCAGCCGGTGCAGCGTGCTCATCGCCCCTGGCATCATCCCTCGCGTGCAGGCCACGCACAACGTTCGCATCCCGGATCTCGCGGTGTCGTGCAGCTCGTATCAAACTGAGGAAGCAGCGCTCACCGATCCGGTGCTGATCGTCGAGATCCTCTCGCCCAGCAACGCCGCCGAGACCTGGTCCAACGTGTGGACCTACACAACCATTCCGAGTGTCCGCGAGATCCTGATCCTACGCACCACGGAGATCGGCGCCGATCTGTTGCGACGACAGCCCGACGGGCTCTGGCCCGAGCAGCCGGCCGAACTCCGGTGCGGGACGCTTACACTTGAAAGCGTCGACTTCACCTGTGAGCTCCGGGCGCTCTACCGCACGACGCGGCTGGCAGCTCAGTGAACCGCGTCGGCGGTGAGCCGTCGCTCGGCGGCATTGCGCAGCAGAGCCGCCGAGCGATACACGCCATGCACCATCTTGCTGTAAGGCAGCACCAGGAATAGCGCCAAGACGAAGCCTAGATGCACCGCCAATGCGACGCCCATCGCCCCGGTGGAGCGCAGCGCCAGCAGCAGCAGGCCAGTGAGGGAGACCAACGCCAGCAGCATCAGCAGCGCCACATCGGCGCCGAGCAGCCGACGCGCGGCGGGCACGGGATCGGCGATCAGTTTCATCGCGAACAGTCCCACGGTGCCAATCAGCAGCAGCACCCCGCCCCCCGTGCCGAGCATCACCGGCGCGCTCAGCCAGCCATACGGCGCCGGCCAGTCGAAGAAGGTGTGATACACGAAGCCCGTCGAGGTCGCCGCGAAGCAGAGCAGGAAACCGTAGAACATCGCGTGATGCAGCCAGCGCCGCGTCATCGAGAAACGCTCGTCGCGATCGTTGCAGCCGTGCCCGCCGCCGCCGAGATTGCGCAGGCTCAGCACGTCCCATAGCGCGCGCGGGACCGCACCGACGCCAATCCGCGCCGTCCCCGCGTCGCGCCAGAAATTCCGCGCGCCCATCGCCAACGCCACCAACGCGAAGCCGAACGTGGCGATGCCCAGCACCTGCATGACCCATAGCGGGATCACGGCATAGAACGAGCCGGGCTGCACCCCGTGCGCCGAGTACAGCGCGTCGGTCGCACCGAGTGCCGTGGTGAGCACCAGCACGAAAGCCAGCGACAGCGCCGCCACCAGCGAGACGATCACGCCGTTGCGCTCGAACAGCCGTGCCAGCGGTGCCGGCCAAGCATACGCCGCGTAGCTCTCCGCCCGGACCAGCGCGAAGGCGCGTGGCACGTTGACGCCGAACTCGTGCGGCGGCGCGTATTGGCAGGCGTAGAAGCACCCCATGCAGTTGTGGCAGAGATTGGCGAGGTAGTTGAGATCGCCGACCGGAAAGTCGCGCCGCCGCTCCATCGCCGGAAACACCGCGCAGAAACCCTCGCAGTAGCGACAGCCATTGCAGATCTCCATGTAGCGACGCGCATCGGTCATCGCGTCGGACGGAGCCGCATCAGTTGCGGACATGGCGCACTGCCTCCTCGCCGGCGATGCGGCCGAACACCGTGCCGATCGTCATGCCGAACCCGGCCAGATAGCCGCGTCCCAGAATATTGCCCGCCATGATCTCGCCAGAGGCGAACAGGTTGCCGGCCGGCCTTCCGTCGTCCATCAACACCCGCGCCCGCTCGTCCACGCGCACGCCGAGATAGGTGAAGGTGATACCGGGTCGCAGCGGGTAGCCATAATAGGGCGGCGTGTCGATCGGGCGCGCCCAATGCGTCTTGGCCGGCGTCAGTCCCTCGGTGCGGCAATCATCGAGCGTGGCGTTGTCGAACGTGCCGGGCTGCACGGCGGCATTGTAGGCCGCCACGGTCGCCGCCGCCTTCGCCGGATCGAGGCCGAGGCCGGCGGCGACCTCCTCCACCGTGTCGGCCTTGATGGCGGGATAGATCGACGGCATGAACAGGCGAACCGATTTCTCGTCGAAGATCGAATAGGCGATCTGGCCTGGCTGCTGCGCGATCAGCCGGCCCCAGATCGCGTAGCGTTTCGGCCAGAAATCCTCGCCCTCGTCGTAGAAACGCGCGCCGTCGCGGTTGAGCACGATGCTGTACGGCACGCTGTCGAGCCGCGTGGCGATGCCGCCGTCGAACTTGGGCGCCCGCGCATCGAGTGCCACGGCGTGGCACTGTGTCGGATCGCCGACCGTGCCGACGCCCTGCGCCAGCAGATTTTTCAACACCCGCCCTCGGTTATACAGCGTGCCGCGAATCACGAAATTATCCACCGCGTCGCCCCAATACTCGCGCATCCAGTCGAGATTGGCCTGAAACCCGCCGGCGCTAGCGACCACGCAGCGCGCACGCGCCGTCTCGGGATAGCCGTTCTTGGTCAACGAGGCGGAGCGGACGAAGCCGTCCTCCATGTGCAGCGCGGTCACTTCGGTGTCGTAGAGGATCTCGACGCCGAGCCGTTCGGCGGTGAGATAATACGCGTTCACCAGCGCCTTGCCGCCACCAAGAAAAAACGCGTTAGTGCGCGACAGGCTCAAGGTTCCGGTCAGCGACGGCTGGAAGCGCACGCCGCACGTGTGCATGAACTCGAACACGCCGGAGGAGGCGCGGATTGTCATACGGGCGAGCTGCTCGTCGGTGTTGCCGCCGGTGACACGCAGCAGGTCGTCCCAGTACTCGTCCTCCAGATAGGCGTCGGTCAGCACCGAGGTCGGCTTGACATGCATCGCGCGCAGATTGCGCGTGTGGCGACTGTTGCCGCCCCGGAACGCGCGCGGCGCGTGCTCGCACAGCAGCACCGAGCAGCCGGCCTGTCGCGCGGTGATGGCGGCGCACAACGCCGCATTGCCGCCGCCCACCACCAAGACGTCGTAGTCGCGCGTCAGATCGACCATGCCCCGCGTATATCGGTCACGCCCGATCCAGACAACCGAGGGCGGCCCGGCAACTCAAGTGATCGGTCGGGTCGACGGCAGGCCCAGGCGGACGCGACCGAACTGCTCGGCGTTGACGTCGTAGTCCACCGTGCCGTGATGGACGGCGACGGTCAGGTCGCGGTACAGCACCTGCAGCGCGGAGTCGTCGTAGGTCGCGTTGGCGCCGGCGGCGGCGAACAGCCGCTCCGTCGCCACCCGGCAGCGTTCCACCGCGTAAGCGACCGAGTAGCGCAGGTCGACGAACTCCTCGGCGGTGGGCAGCCGGCGCTCCTCACCCAGCCGATCGAAGCCGCTCGCCACCGTGCCGAGGATCAGCTCGGCGGCGCGCAGATCGAGCTCGGATTCGGCGATACGGAATTGAAGCCCCGGACTGTCCGCCTTGCGCGCGCCGGTATACTTGTCGTCGCGCACGCGGGTGATCGCGACGAATTTCTCGTGGAACGTCGTGGCGAGACCGAGGACGACGGCGCTCACGTGGTAGGCGAGACCGGGACGGACCGGCATCATCTGCAACCAACTCGGGTGACGCCTGGCCCAGTGGCTCTCGCCGCCATACAGCACCGGCGTTGGCAGCACCCGGTAATCCGGCACGAATACGCCGTCGAGCACCAGCGCCTTGCTGCCGGTGCCGCGCAGGCCAAGGGTGAACCAGTTGTCGTTGGTGCCGCAGTCGCGCATTGGCGCCAGCGCGTGGATCGCCGGCGGCAGGTCGGGGTCGTCGCCCGCTACCTTCACGCCGAGCAGGTTCCAGCTTGCGTGGTCGCAGCCGCTGGCGAACGGCCAGCTTCCGGACAGGCGCCAGCCGCCCGCGACCCGCACCGCTCGCGCGGTCGGCGCCAGCGAGCCGGCGATGACAGTGTCGGGGTCGTCGGCGGCGATCTCGTCCTGCACCGCTTCGTCAAACATGCCGAGGATCCAGCTATGCGCCAGCAGCACCATCAACACCCAGCTCGCCGAGGCAGAAGCCGTGGCAAGCAGGCGTATTACCGCGTGCATGGTGGGCAGGTCGAGCTCGGCGCCGCCGATCCGCCTGGGTTGCAGGATGCGGAACAGCCCCGCCTGCTTCATCGCGGTGATGACGTCGGGGTGCACCTGCCGGCTCGCATCATCCGACGGGGCGAACCGGCGCAGCAGCGGCAGCAACGCCTCGGCGCGTTGCACGTAGTCGTTCGCAGTCGGCTCAGGCCGCGCCGATTGAGCGATCAGGCTGGCGGACATGGCTCTCTCCCCTCGCGCACCCCGGCAGTGTAGCGGCAAGCGGGGGCGGCGGCGCGTCCTTGTTGTTGTGGGCGGACTGCGTCGGGCGCCGGGCCAGGATCGGCGCCTCGATCCAGCGCCACGAGGCCGAGGACAAGCCCCAGATCAGCGCCAGCGACACAGCGATCGCCAGCCATGCCGGGACGCCCCAGCCGGTGGCGTAGAACCCGACGATCTCCAGCACCGAGAGATGCACGATGTAGATCGCGTAGGATTGGGTGCTGAGTGCGGTGATCGCCGCCCCCGGCAGCCGTCTGGCGAAGCCGCCGCCCGGCAGCCGGCGCAGACGCGTCGCGGCGGGCAGGCAGAGCGCGAAGCCGAGCGAGGCCACGTCGAACATGGAACTGCGCCAAAGATGCACGTGCGCGTGGAGCAGCTGCTCGAACCAGCCGGTCCACAGGCCGAGGATCAGCAGCACGCCGATCAGCAGCGCCGGCACCGGATGGCGGAACACCAGGCCGCGTCGGAGCTGCATCCCCGCCAGCACCACCCCGAAGGCAATCGCGTCCAGCCGAAGCACGACGATCTTGGTCAGCACCTCGCCGAAATCCGCGCTGTCCCGCACCTGCCAGCGGAGCAGCGCCGGCACCGCGAGAAAAAACCCGACGGCGAGCCAGAACCCGCGCCGTCGACCAAGCAGCGCCACCGCCGATAGCAACAGGGCGGAGAAGCCGAGATAGAACCACTCCTCGACCGCGAGCGACCAGGAGACGCCGAACCAGCCATCCGCCATCGGCCAGGCGAGGTTCTGCGTCAGGGTGGCGTAGCGGATTACGTGATCCCAGGTCAGCGCGGCGTGGTCCGGCTGCCAAAAGCGCGGCGGCCAGATCAGCGCCAGCACCCCGAGCCAGATCAGGTAGATCGGCAGGGTGCGCAGCCAGCGCCGCGCCATGAACACCGCCCAAGCGCGCGGGGTCGGGCGATCGGCGATGATGCGGATCAGCAACCCGCCGATCAAGAAGCCGCTGAGGACGAAGAACAGCTCCACGCCGAAGAAGCCGGAGAGGGTGAGCCAGGCCGGCGCCCGAATGCCCAGCCAGAGCGCGTATACGTCGCCGCAATGGCTGAGCAGGACCAGCAGGATCGCCGCCGCGCGGACCAGGTCGAGCCCGGCGACGCGGCTCGCCGGCCGGTCAGACCTCGAAGCCTCAGACCTCGAAGCCTCAGACCTCGAAGCCTCAGACCTCGAAGCCTCAGACCTCGAAGCCTCAGACCTCGACGACGACGTATTGCTCCTCGACGGTCACCGGGAACGTCTCGGCGACATACGGCCCCTTCACCACCGCCCCGCCGGTCTCCACCTCGACCGGGTAGCTGCGCACCGAGATGCGGTCGGGTTCGCACCAGGAGTGGCCGGTGCGCAGGTCGAATTCCCAGCCATGCCAGGGGCAACGCAGGATCTCTCCGGCGCGCGAGTAGCGGTATTGGCCGGGCTCGTCGGATTCCACCAGGCCGCACAAGGCGCCCTCGGCCAACGCGCCGCCCTGGTGCGGGCAGCGGTTCAGCACGCCGAAGAACTCGCCGCCCAGGTTGAACACGGCGATCGGCCGCCCCTTCACCGTCACCAGCTTGCGCGAGCCGGGCGGAATGTCTCGCGCCGCGGCCACCACGTGCTTGCTCATCCCGCTCAGTCCCGCTTGAACCCGGCCGGGACGCTACAGAACGGCATGACGGGCGGCAACCGACATGCTCGCTTCGCGTCTGGCTTGCGGGTTAGGATACCGCAATGCAGCACGAACCGGGCTCCCCCTCGCTCCTGTTCCCCCATACCGAGCCGCCCGAGCCCGGCGCGCTGATCGAGGTCGCACCGGGCGTGCGCTGGATGCGCCTGCCGCTGCCGTATCGGCTCAACCACGTGAACATCTATCTCATCGCCGATGACGGCGGCTGGGCGGTGCTCGACACCGGCCTCGGCACCAACGACTGCCGCGAGGGGTGGGACCGGGCGCTGGCCGGCCCGCTCGCCGGCGAACGCCTCACCCGGATGGTGGTGACGCATTTCCATCCCGACCATGTCGGGCTCGCCGGGTGGCTGAACCAACGCTTCGACCTGCCGCTGGCGATGCCGCGCCCGGAATACCTCTACAGCCTCGCCCTGCGATACGCGCCGGCCGATCTCGGCGAAGAGATCAATCGCTCGTTCTATCTCAGACGCGGCCTCTCGCCCGAAGCGACCGACCTGGTGCTGAGCCGTGGCCACGAATACCTGCGGCGTACCACCGGCGTGCCGCCGACCTATCACCGGTTGCAGCACGGCGACCACATGCGGATCGGCGGCCGCGACATCGACGTGCTGACCGGCGGCGGTCACGCGCTGGAGCAGGCGATGCTGTCCGCGCCGGGCGACCGATTGTTCTTCGCCGCCGACCAGGTGATCGCGCGCATCTCGCCCAATGTCAGTGTGCACGCGATGGAGCCGGACCTCGACGCGCTCGGCATCTATCTGCGCTCGCTGCGTGGCCTGCGCGAGGCGATCGCGCCCGACGTGCTGGTCCTGCCCGGGCACGGCTTGCCGTTCTTCGGCTTGCACACCCGCATCGACGAACTGCTCGAACACCACCGGCAGCGTTGCGGCCAAATCGCCGAGGCGTGCCGTGGTCGCTCGCTGTCGGTCGCCGATCTCGTGCCGCTGGTGTTCACCCGCGCGCTCGACGAGCATCAGACCGGCTTCGCCTTCGGCGAAGTGCTGGCGCATGTGAATCACATGCTGAACCAAGGTGACCTCGTCATCGAGACCGGTGCCGAGCAACGCGACCGATACCGTGCGCGCTGAACGGAGCGGTCGTCACGCCATGCCAATCCTCACCGTCAACCACGTCACCACCTATCGCTACAAGCAGTCGGTCGCGTTCGGCGAGCACCGGATGATGCTGCGTCCGCGCGAGGGCCACGATCAGCGGCTGCTCGAGGAGACGCTCCTTATCACCCCTGCCCCGGTCGAGCTGCGCTGGGTCCACGACGTGTTCGGCAACAGCGTCGCCGTCGCCCGCTTCGCCGGCCGGGCGCGCGAGCTACGCTTCGCCAGCACCGTCAGGCTGCACCACCATCCGGCCGGCGCGCTCGATTTCACGCTGGAGGAATACGCGAGGAGCTTTCCGTTCTCCTACGACGTGGAGGAGATGCCCGACCTCGCCCGCTCCATCGAGCGGCAATACCCGGACCCCAGCCGCAAGGTCGATAAATGGGCGCGTTCGTTCCTGCGCACCGACCGGCAGACCGGCACGCTCGAACTGCTCGAGGCGATGACCCACGCGGTGAAACGCGGCTTCGCCTACATCGCGCGTTATGACGGCGGCATCCAGGACCCGGTGAAGACGCTCAAGCTCGGCAGCGGCACCTGCCGCGACTTCGCCGTGCTGATGATCGAGGCCGCCCGCTCGCTCGGCCTCGCCGCCCGTTTCGTCTCCGGCTACATCTACGTGCCGAGCCGCGACGGCGGCTCCCATTCGGGTGGCGGCTCGACCCATGCCTGGGCGCGCATCTACCTTCCGGGCGCCGGCTGGGTGGAGTTCGATCCGACCAACGGTATCGTCGGCAACCGCGACCTCATCCGCGTCGCCATCGCCCGCGATCCGCGTCAAGCGATCCCGTTGCAGGGCACCTGGTTCGGTTTCCCGGCGGACAATCTCGGCATGACGGTGGAGGTTCGCGTGACCTCGGACGAGACGGCGATCGCCGCGCCGACCGCGCTCGAAACCGAAGTGGCCGCGCTGACCGCGCAACGAGAAACCCGACGTGTCGCGGCGCGTCGCTAGAATCCTCGGAGTCTCGCGTCGGCCGAACCGAGCGATGCTCCACCCCGATTTGCCCTCTCGCTGAAAGGCGTTCCATGCAGATCCACGCCGGCTTCGACATCAGCTACGACTGCCCGCAACCAACGCCGATGCTGCTCGTGCTCAGCATCCATCCATCGCGCATGCCGGACTTGATCGGACCGCACCGGATCGTGTTCGACCCACCGGTCGGGGCAACCGAGTATCGCGACGGTTTCGGCAACATCTGCCACCGAGTCGTCGCGCCGGCCGGGCGGCTGACGATGTCGACGCGGTTCCTGGTGCAGGATTCCGGCGCACCGGACCCGATCGTGCCGGAAGCGATCCAGCACCCCGTGCAGGAGCTGCCCGACGAGGTTTTGGTGTACCTGCTCGGCAGCCGCTACTGCGACACCGATCGGTTGTCGGATGCCGCCTGGTCGATGTTCGGCGGCACGCAGCCCGGCTGGGCGCGGGTGCAGGCGATCTGCGATTACGTCAATAGTCGCATCACTTTCGGCTACGAGCACGCCGATTCCACCCGGACCGCCTGGGGCGGTCATACCGACCAACTCGGGGTATGCCGCGACTTCGCCCACCTCGCGATCACCTTGTGCCGGTGCATGAACCTTCCGGCGCGCTACTGCACCGGCTATCTCGGCGATATCGGCATACCGCCGGTGGACTCCCCGATGGATTTCAGCGCCTGGTTCGAGGTCTATCTCGGCGGCCATTGGCACACGTTCGACGCGCGACACAACACGCCCCGTATCGGACGCATCCTGATGGCGCGCGGCCGCGACGCCACCGATGTGGCACTGGCGACGACGTTCGGCCCCTGCACGCTGGCGGGCTTTTCGGTGATCGCCGACGAGATGGCGGTGCCGTCGACGACGGCTGGCGAAACCTGAGAGGAGCACGTCGCCGATGCGACCAGCGGTGACGGCGGTGAACCAGTCCGGCGGCTCGCCATACGTGCTGATCTGCGAGCATGCCTCGAACCATATTCCCGACGAGTATGCCGGCCTCGGCCTCGGCGCGGTCGACTTGCAGCGGCACATCGCCTGGGACATCGGTGCCGCCGACCTCGCCCGCGAGCTGTCACGGCGGCTGGACGCGCCGCTGTTCCTCGCCGGCTACTCGCGCCTGCTGATCGACTGCAACCGGCCGCTCGGCGCGGCGAGCAGCATCGTGCTGCGTAGCGAGGCGACCGACGTTCCAGGCAACCGGGATCTCGACCCGGCCGAGCGGGCCGATCGCGCGGCGCGTTTCTTCACGCCGTTCCAGGGGCGGATCGCCGCGGCACTCGACCAGCGGATGGCGGCTCGGCAGCGCACGGTGGTGATCGGCGTGCACAGCTTCACCCCCGTCTTTCACGGCGTGGCGCGACGCTGGCAGGTCGGCGTGCTGTACGGGCGCGCGACATCTTTCGCGCAGACATTGATCGGGCGCCTTCGTGCGCATGAGGGCCGCGAGGTCGGCGACAACGAGCCATACCGGATCACCGGCACCGACGACTACACCATCCCGGTGCACGGCGACGGTCGCGGGCTCGACGCGGTGCTGATCGAGGTGCGGCAAGACCTGGTCGCCGATGCCGCCGGCGTTAAGTCCTGGGCGACCACGCTGCACACCGCGCTGGCCGACATCGCCAGCCGCGGCTGATTCCAGCGGCGCACCGATATGGGGAGCGAAGCGCGGCAATCCGGTCTCGCAACTCGCAGCAGCGCGATGGATCGCCACGGGGCTACGCGCCTCGCGATGACGCGAGCTACTTGGCGGCAACCGGCTCCGCACTGGCAAAATACCGGTTCTTCAGCCCCTTCTGGTTCTCGTAGATCGAGCCCTGCTTGTCGGCTGGCGGCAGCGGCAGGCGCACCGGGACCGGTGCCAGGCGCGGCTCGAGCGAGGCGCTGCCTGCGACCATCAACGCATCATACGCCTCGATCCCGCCGGCGAAGCCGAGCAGCGGCCACGCGTCGGCGGCGCGGAACTGCATCAGTAACAGCCGACGATCGCGAGCGGACGTGTTCGGCGCCGAGCCATGAACAGCGCGCACGTGATGGATCGTGATCGCCCCGGCGCGCCCGGTCAGCGGCACCGCCGAGCGGTAATCGACCTCGCGCCGGGCGGGGTCCATCGCGCCGCAGAACTTGCCCTCGTCGTGATGGTCGAACACCGGGCCGCGATGCGAGCCGGGAATGATCATCAGCGGGCCGTTCTCCAGCTCCATGTCGTCCATCATCACGCCGACGGCGGCGAGGTCGTCATTGGTGTGCGGGTAGAACGCCCAGTCCTGGTGCCACTCCACCGGCGCACCGAACCCGGCGGATTTCAGGTTCAGCTTGGCGGTGTCGAAGCGGATGTCCGGACCCCACAGGGCTTGCAGCGCCGCGACAATACCGGGATGCCGCACCAGCCGCGCATAGGACGGATCTTGCAGATGCGTTGCCTTGATGCGCCGCACGCGCGGCTGCTCCGGGGTGTGGCTGTCCTCAAGATCGTAGACCGCATCGTGCTGCGTCAGCGCGCGCGAGCGCTCGACGAAATCGTCGGTCACCCGGCGCAGGTCGCGCACCTCCTCCGGCGTGAGCACGTCCGGCACCACGATCGCGCCGGTCCGGTTGTACTCGTCGATCTGCGCATGGCTCAGCATGGCCGCTCCCCTCTCCCGTTAACCGATCCTAGCCTCGGCGACACGCTGCGTCGACGCGTGGCTTGTGCGGCCGGAGGGGCGAGATCAAGCTCGGTCGCTCGGAGAAGGAGGGCGGGATGGCCGAGACCAACGTGGCCGAGACACAGGACGTGTTCGAGATCATGCACACCACGCGGGCGATGCGGCGGCTGCGGCCGGACCCGGTGCCCGATGCGCTGATCCGCAAGATCCTCGACGCCGGCATCGCGGCGGCCAATGGCGGCAACACGCAACGCTGGCGCTTCCTCGTGGTCAAGGACCCCGCGATCAAGCGAGCGGTGCAAACCTACTACAAGCGCGCCTTCGACGAGGTGGTCGGGCCGCGTTACGCTACCAGCGCGCCGCCGCCGGGCAGTTCGGCGGAGAAGTATCAGCGGCAACATTCGGCGGTCGCCTATCTCACCGAGCATTTCCACGAGGCGCCGGTCTGGATCGTCGCCTGCCTCGACGAGCCGAAACCGACGCGCTGGTCCGGCGCGTCGATCTACCCGGCGGTGCAGAACATGCTGCTGGCGGCGCGCGCGCTCGGTCTCGGCTCGACCCTGACGACACGGCACCTGCTGCACGAGCGCGAGGCGGAACAGGCGCTCGGCCTGCCCGAGGGCGTACACTCCTACGCCATCCTGCCGATCGGCTACCCGATGGGAAACTTTGGGCCGGTCGGGCGCGGGTCGCTTTCCGACATCGTCTACCTCGATCGCTGGGGCGCGCCCTATCCGAACACGTAGCCGATCACTCCGTCACGCCCATCTCGGCGGCACTCGGCTCGAGCATCGGCGGCAATCCGGACACCGCCTGCTGCAACTCCGTTGCCTCGCGCCGATGGGTGACGACCTGCGGGCAGCGCACGCAGGCCGCCGCACCCTCCTGGCGGAACCAGCGGCAGGTCGGGCGAATGGCGCAACGCGGCAGGGCGCGCACCACCGGGTCGAGCATGGTCGCGACCCGGGTCGCCAAGCGACAGGCCGAGCCGTCGAAATGCGTGCAGGCATGGGCGGCGCATGGTGCCGCGACGCGCAGCACCTCGGTCGGGCGAGCCTTGCCGGAGGCGGCGAGAATGTCCGGCGTGACCGGGACCGCTTCGGTCAGATAGCCGAGGCGGAGGCCGTGCCCGGGCACCTCGGTCATCGCGCCGAAGATCTGGGCGCCGTCATTCTCGGGATGGGAACTCGGGCAAAGAATCGGCTTTGCTTGCGGATCATGGGTCATCGCGGCTGTCCTGGGATTGCGTATCGCTGCAACGGCACCGGCGGAGCGCATCCCCGCCGGCGCCGCCTCGCTGCTAGCCGAACGTGGCGGTCTGCTGCGGCAGGCTCGTTACCCCGAAACCGCCCTGCAGGGCCTGCAGGATCGGGCCACCCGCAAGGTAGAGTCTGCTGGCGAAGGTCAACGCGCCACCTGCCGTCGCGGTGGTGATCTGCTCGAGCTGGTCGGGCGTAAGCGCGATCGGCTCCGGCAGGTCGTTATCCAACGCAACCATCTGCTTCTTGGTCATGTTCGAGATCCTTTGCAGCATCAATCCGTTGCGCCCTCGGAGTGAGGCACGCGGGCGGTCCTTCGATCGCCTTTCATTACGATATGATGACCTGTGCGATCGCACTGTGAGGAACCTCACATGCCGGCGTCTCCGCCGCCGGCGTCCGCGACGGTGGGGCGGCGGGCAGCTCACGCAGCAATCCGTCCTGCATCAGCAATTGCCGCTCGGCCGAGGCGATCGTCTCGGGGCGGTGGGCGATGATCACGCGGGTCAACCCGAGTGTGCGGATCGCCGCGTTCACCCGCGCCTCGATCGCCGTGTCGAGGTTCGACGTGCCCTCGTCCATGAACAGCATCCGCGGCTGCTTGTACAGCGCGCGCGCCAGCAGCACGCGCTGCCGCTGGCCGCCGGAGAGCGACGAGCCCATGTCGCCGATCAGGCTGTCATAGGCCATCGGCATGCGCATGATCTCGTCATGCACGCCGGCGAGTGCGGCGCAACGCTGCATGTGGGCCGGGTCGGAGGCTTCGTCGAAGAAGCAGATGTTGTCGGCGATCGAGCCGCTTAGCAGCGCGTCGTCCTGCATCACCACGCCGACCTGCGCGCGGAACGCCTGCGCACCGAACGCGCGCATCGGCAGCCCGTCGACCAGCACCTCGCCCGCGGTCGGCTCCAGCAGGCCGAGCAACACCTTCAGCAAAGTCGTCTTGCCGCCGCCTGACGGACCGGTGAGGGCGACATACTCGCCCGCCTCGATGCGGAAGCTGAGGCGCTCGAACACGAACGGCTCGCCGGGCGCATAGCGAAACGCGAGGTCCCGCACCTCGATGCCGCCTTGCAACGGCGCGCGATAGCTGGTCCGCATTTGCGGCCCCGGCTCCGGCTCGGCGCCGGTGATGTCGGCGAGCCGTTCGAGATGCAGATCGACCATGCGGAACTCGATGCCCTTCTCAACCAACCGCACCGCCTTGTCGATGAACTGCTGCTTGTATGACATGAACGCGAACAGCATCCCGATCGTCATGCGCCCGTCGAGTGCCGCCAGCGCCCCGAGATAGACGATGGCCAGGTTCTCGCAGCCGAACACGAGGTCGTTGATCGCCTTGAACGTGCTTTTCAGGCGTTCGACCGAGGCATTCGCCGTCATAACCTCGGCGTAACGGTTCGACCAGATCGCCCCGCGGCCGGACTCGCCGTTGAAGATCTTGATGCTCTGGATCGCGCGTGCCGTCTCGATGAATGTGGAGCTCTCGCGGGCGCGGGCATGCACAAGATCGAGCGAGCGCTGCCGCAAGGCGCGATACAGCGCGACGCGCAGCACCACGTAGACGCCGAGTGCCGCGAGCACGACGGCGCCGAGGCGCGCGCTGTAGACAAACACCATGCAAGCGGTGACCAGCGCCATCACCCCGTCGACCAGCGCCGCGATCAGTCCTTCGGCGAGCAGGTTGCGGATCGGCTCGATCGAGCCGAAGCGCGACACCAGATCGCCGACGTGGCGGCGCTCGAAGAAGGCGAGCGGCAGGCGCAGCAGGTGGCGGAACAGCCCCGCCCCCATGCCGAACGCCATCATGCTTTGCAGGTAGACGAGAATGCGCGCGCGCAGCAGGCCGGCGCTGGCATTGACCAGCATGATCAGCCCGAAACCCAGCGCCAGCACGGCCAGCAACGCGCGGTCGCCCTTCACCACCGCTTCGTCGATCGCGAGCTGCACGTAAAACGGGCTCGCCAGGACGTAGGCCTGCAACAGCACCGACAGCACCAGGGTCTGCACCAGCGCCGACCCCAGCCCGCGCGTCGAGCCGAGCAGGTCCAGCAAGCGCGGACGAGCGATGCGCCCGCCCGGTTCGAACGCCTCGTTCGGCGTCAACTCCAGCGCGACGCCGGTGAAATGGCGCGACACCGCCGCCGCATCGAGCCGACGCTCGCCGAAAGCGGGATCCTGCACGATCACCCGCCCGTCGCGCCTGACCGCTTTCAGCACGACGAAATGGCTCATGTCCCAGTGCAGGATCGCCGGCAAGCGCAGCTGGCGCAGGTGGGCGGGTTCGAGGCGCAGCGGCCGTCCGGCGAGGCCGAGCCGCTCGCCCGCCTCGATCAGGCTCACCAAGGTCATGCCCTTCAGCGACACCGGATAGCGGCGGCGCAGCCCGCCGAGGTCGATTTCATGGCCGTGATAGCCGGCGATCATGCCGAGACAGGCGAGGCCGCATTCGGCTGCCTCGATCTGGCGGATGTCCGGCACCCGGCGCGTTCGCTCGAAGCGACGACCTAGCGCGGCGCGGCCCGTCGCGGCGCGGCTCATGACCAGCGTCCCTGCATGCCGAGGATCGGCTCGAGCAGCCAAGCCATGAGGGGGCGGCGGTCGAACACGATGTCGGCCTGCACCGCCATGTCGGCGCCCAGCGGGAAACTGCGGCCGAACGCGTCGACCTCCTGATGATCGAGTGCGACGGTGACGCGATAGGAAGGCTCGCCGAGCGCGATCGGGCCGATCAGCTCGGCCGGGCGCAGCAGAGTGCCGGACACGGTCTCGACATGGCCGCCGTGAAAGCCGAAGCGCTGGAACGGGAACGCCTCGTAGGCGAGGCGCACCTGCTGTCCGGGTTCGACGAAGCCGATGGCGCGGGCGGGAACCAGCAGCTCGGCTTTCAGCACGCTGCCGGTCGGCACGATCGCCATCTGCGGGATCGTCGGATTCGCGACTAGCCCGACGCGGGCCTGCAACGCCGAGACGCGCCCGCCGATCGGCGCGCGGATCAGGTAGGCGCGCTTGCCGTCGGTCTCCGCCAGCCGGGCGTCGATCTCGGCGATCGAGCCGCGCAGGCTGCTGATCCGGCGGGCGGTGTCACCCGGCAGAGCGTCGCGCCCGTGCCGCTGCTGCGCCGCCTCGCCGCGCTTCTGCGCGATCTGCTGCGCCAGCGACGATATGCTCTGCCGCTGCGCCAGCGCGTTGTCCTGCCGGCGCTTGTACTCGACGACCGAGATATAGCCCTGACGCACCAGGTCGCGCACGGCGGAGACCTGCTCGTCGGCGACCCGGCTGCGCGCGCCTTGCGCGGCGATCTCGCTTTCGAGCGCGGCGGTCTCGGCGGCCAGCGAGGCGACGGCGTCGTCGAGCCGTCGCTCCTCCGTCGTCTGGCGCGACTGTTCCTGGCCGATCTGCTCGGCGAGCGCGGCGCGCTGGCGGGTGAGCGCGCGCAGCACGCTCTCGTCCACGTCGCCGCCCTGGTCGTTCGATTGGCCGACCTGCACGGTGAGCAGCGGCGCTCCCTCCGGCACCGTCTGCCCCTCGGCGACGTGCACGGCGACGACCAGCCCGGCGCGCGGCGGCAGCACACGCGCAACACCAAGCGTGGGGGCGAGAAAGCCCGGGACTGACGCCTTGCGCGCGTAGTTGCAAGTGGCAAGGAACGCGATCAGCGCCACAACCAGGAACACGAGCAGCCAGGTCAGCGCCGCGGCCGGGGGGGCGACGGGCAGCACGCTGCCCGACCTGATTTGCTCACGCTGGAAGCTGACCGCCTCCGGTCGGAACAGCGGAATGCTTGCCATGCGTGCCCTCGCGTGCTTGTCGCCGGGCAGGCTAGGCGTTGCGCTTGGTTGCCTCTGTGATCCGGCTCACTCGCTTACCGGGCGACGCGGCAGCAGCGCAGTATCAGACCTTTTCGACCTGGCCGTATTCGAGTTCGACCGGGGTGGAGCGGCCGAAGATCGAGACGCTGACCTTGACGCGGCCCTTCTCCTCGTCGACCTCCTCGACCGTGCCGTTGAAGCTCGTGAACGGACCGTCGGCGACGCGAACCTGCTCGCCGACCTCGAACAGCACCGATGGGCGCGGACGTTCCACGCCCTCCTGCGTCTGCTTCATGATCCGCTCGGCCTCGGCCTCGCTGATCGGGCTCGGGCGCATCTTGCTGCCGAGGAAGCCGGTGACCTTCGGCGTGTTCTTCACCAGGTGCCAGGCGTCGTCGGTCAGGTCCATCCGCACCAGCACGTAGCCGGGGAAGAACTTGTGCTCCGCGTTGACCTTCTGGCCGCGCCGCATCTCGATCACCTGCTCGGAGGGCACCAGTACCTCGTCGAACTGCTCGGCGAGCCCCTTCTGGGCCGCCTGCTCCTTGATCTGCTGCGCGATCTTCTTCTCGAAGCCGGAATAGACGTGTACGACATACCAACGCTTGGCCATGCGACCAGACCTCCCTCAGATCCCGGCCGCGAACAGCGCCCGCACGCCGATGCCGATGACCTGATCAACCACCAAGAAAAACACCGCCGCGAGCGCCACCATGGCGAACACGAGGCCGGTGGTGACCAATGTTTCCCGGCGCGACGGCCAGGTGACCCTGGCCACCTCGCTGCGCACTTCCCGCAGGAACCTCGCCGGATTGACCGCCACGAATTCGATACTCCTCAAACAGCGACAACAACAGCGCGACCGCCCGCTTCGTGCTCACGCCGACTGGCTGGCCCGCTGGCAGGGGTGGAGGGTCTCGAACCCCCAGCCTCCGGTTTTGGAGACCGGCGCTCTAGCCAATTGAGCTACACCCCTGCACGGCACACTCCCGAACCTCTGATCCCTCGCCGGGGCGGGAGCGGGTCGCGCAGGGGCCGTATGAAGGGCGCGGCACCGCCGAAGTCAAGGGGGCCAGCGCGCTCGGAGCATCGTCCGATACCCGCCCTGCAAGGATTGATGCCACAGGCAGCGGCGGAACCCATCTTGAAATCGGTCAAGACTGACATTTTGCCGGTTGCCGACTTCGAGCACGGGCCGGCGGTTCCCGGCTCCGCCGGGTCTCCTCTAACAATATGTTGCAACGCTTGATAACCGTGTGATACAAGCTCGCCCATGTCCCCAGCCCCCTCCACCCCAGCCGGCTTGATGTGCCGCTTCGGCCTGCTCGTCGAGCGGCTGAGGTGGACGCTCGCCGATTGGGTCGACCGGAACCCCCGGAAGCGCGACGTGCTGGGGCCGCTTGCCTTGCTGCTGTGGAAGTACCTGCAGCGCACGACGCGGCGCCTCGCCGCGCTGCATGCGCAGTTCGCCGCCGGGACGCTTGCGCCGCGCAAGGACCGGGCGCCGCGCCGGGCAGCCGAGCCGGCCGAGTCGACACCACCCGAGCAGCCCAAGCTGCCGGGCGGCCCGGTGCTGGCGCGGTTCGGCGCCGGGTATCTCGGCGCCTGGCTGCTGGCGCTGGTCGATGATCCGGAGATGCAGGCGCTGCTCGCAGCGTCGCCGCAAGCGGGTCGGCTGCTGCGCCCGCTGTGGCGCAGGCTGACCAACGATCCGCTGCCCGTGCCGCTGCGGCTGCCGCCAAAGCCGCCGCGTTCGGAGCCACCACTCGCTCCGGCGGCGCTCGCCGACGCGCCGGGCGAGGGGTTGCCCGCCGCAACGCCCGACATCCCACCCCACACACAGCCCCACGCCCCGCCGCACCGTCGCCGGGCCGCGTCCGCCAAGTCGCCGGCTTCCCTGCCCCCCTGGCCACCGCCGCTTTTCCGGGCCTGAGGCGACGTTGCCTTCGCACGTCGATAACGTTGCGTTATAGAAACAAACATGGAACTCACGGCGGCTGGTATAATACCCGTTGTCTCGTCCGCTGACTCGGATGTGATGTACGGAGGCGCTGTCGTGTGATTCCCTTGCAATCTGGTCGATTCGAGGGAGGGCTTGATGGCGGGACGTGGGCTGCCGATCCGGGGCGATCTTGACGCCGCGGACCTGCGCCGGTTTGCGCGCAGCGAGCCGGATCGGCGCGCAGCATTGCGCGCCCTGGCGATCGCCCAAGCATTGGAAGGGGCAAGCCGGGGAGAGGCGGCTCGTCTGGTCGGGCGGGAGCGGCAGTCGCTGCGTGATGCTGTGGTGCGCTACAACGCCGAGGGCTTGGCAGGGCTGCATGACCGCCCTCGGTCGGGTCCGCACGGGAAGCTGGACGAGGAGCAGCGCGACAACTTGCGGGCTTGGGTGCTGCAAGGCCCCGACCCAGAGGCGGACGGGATGAGCACCTACCGGCTGATCGACATTGTTGCCCATATCGAACACGAGTGGAGCGTGAGCTACACGCTGTCCGCCCTCTCCAAGTTGCTGCGACGGATCGGTCTATCCTGGCAGAAAGCACGGCCCGCACACCCGCAGGGCGATGTCGAAGCGCGCGAGCTATATAAAAAAACTGGCCGCCGAACTGGAAGCGCTTGTCGCCGCCCACCCCGGGAAGACGTTGCAGCTTTGGTTTGAAGACGAAGCGCGGGAGGGCCAGAAAGGCCGCACCGGCCATCGCTGGTTCAGCCGCGGCCAGCGTCCGCCAGGACGCTGCGATAAGCGTTTCCTGTCCACCTACATCTTCGCCGCCGTCCGGCCCGGCACTGACGATGGCTTCGCCCTCGTGCTGCCGGAGGCAACCGCCGCGACCATGGATCTGTTCCTTGAGCGATTCTCCGTAACCCTGCCTGCTGGCGTGCACGCCGCGCTCGTTCTCGACGGAGCCGGATGGCATGGCAAGGCGGCACTGAACGTGCCTGACAACATCACCTTGCTGCCGCTCCCTCCATATTCGCCCGAGCTCAATCCGGTGGAGCGGGTCTGGTTATATTTGCGAGAACGCTATCTCTCGTTCCGCCTTCACCAAAACGAGGAGGCTATCGTGGATGCACTCTGCACAGCATGGAATGCGCTCCGCGCCGAAGCGGGTCGGCTCACGACCCTGACCAGCTATCCGTGGATCACCCGCGCACGCGAACGGGTGGAAACTTGAGACAACGGGTATAATACCGCCTCACCGCGAGAGGTCGTCGCGCACCGAGGCCAGCACACGCGCGAGATTCTTCCCAACATGGGCCAACGCCGCGTCCCACCCGAACAGGCCGAACCGATCGAACTCGGGGAACACGTGCGAGCCCAGCGTGAAGGTCGAGCGGCAGACCAGACCGGCCGGCTCGGGCATCGGGTCGGGCCGCCAGACGAACAGCGCGAGGCGCTTGCCCGGCAGGTAGCGATGCGTCCCGAGGTCAACCAACAGCGGCGGTGCGATGACCAAGCCGGTCTCCTCCGCCAGTTCGCGCGAGGCAGCCTCGGCGAACGCCTCGCCGGGGTCGGCGACACCCTTCGGAATGTCCCAGCGTGGCGAGCGCGTGGCGTGGCCCAGCAGAAGGCGCCGGCCATCGGTCACCAGCACGCCGCACGTCGTGCGCGTCGCTCGACCAGGGTTGCACGCCATCGGTCGATCCTATCCGATGCAGCGGAGATCGAGTGAAAGCCCGCCGACAAGATGCCACAGATCATCCCCGTGCCCAGCTTCGACTGCGTCGTGTTCGGTGCGACCGGCGACCTGACGCTCCGCAAACTGCTGCCCGCGCTGTATTATCGGTTCCGTGACCGGCAGATCCCGGCGGATTCGCGCATCATCGCCGCCGCCCGCTCGGACTTGACCGACGAGAGCTACCGCCAACGCGCCGCCAAGGCGCTGGAGCAGCACGTCGCGGCGGCCGATCTGGACCGCGAGGTGGCCACGCGGTTCTACGAGCGACTGAGCTATACGCGTCTCGACGGGACCGCGGACGACGGCTGGGGCGAACTGGGCCGGGCGCTGTCGGAGACCCCGGATCGCGTCCGGGTGTTCTATCTCGCCACCTCGCCCGACCTCTATGGCCTGATCTGCGCCCAAATCGGTCGGCACGACCTGGTCACGCCCAACTCCCGCGTGGTGCTGGAAAAGCCGATCGGCCACGACCTCGACTCCGCTCGCGCGGTCAATGACGAGGTCGGCAAGGTGTTCACCGAGGCGCAAACCTTCCGCATCGATCATTATCTCGGCAAGGAGACCGTGCAGAACCTGCTGGCGCTGCGCTTCGCCAACCTGATCTTCGAGCGGCTGTGGAATACGGATGTCATCGACCACGTGCAGATCACCGTCGGCGAGACGGTGGGCGTGGAGGAACGCGGCGGCTACTACGACCACTCTGGCGCGCTGCGCGACATGGTGCAGAACCACATGCTGCAGTTGCTTTGCCTGTTGGCGATGGATCCCCCGGCCTCGCTGGATGCCGACGCGGTGCGCAACGAGAAGCTGAAGGTGCTGCGGGCGCTCCGACCCATCGCGCCGAACGAGGTCGCGGCGCTGACCATTCGCGGCCAATACACCCAGGGCGCGGTCGAGGGAAAGCCAGTGCCGGGCTATCTCGCCGATCTCGATGCCAGCGAGCCGAGTCGCACCGAGACTTTTGTCGCGCTGAAGGCGGAGGTGCGCACCTGGCGCTGGGCCAACGTGCCGTTCTATCTGCGCACCGGCAAGCGGCTGCCGCAAAAAGTGTCCGAGATCGTCATTCAGTATCGCGCCCTGCCGTTCACCATCTTCCCGACCGATCCCGCCGGATTGCAGCCGAACCGGCTGATCATCCGGTTGCAACCCGAGGAGGGAATGCGGCTCGAGATGATGACCAAGGAGCCCGGACCGGGCGGGCTGCGCCTCCGGCCGACCGGGTTGGACATCAATTTCGAGGAGACCTTCGCGACCCGCTACCCGGATGCCTACGAGCGGCTGCTGATGGACACGGTGCGTGGCAACCCGACCTTGTTCATGCGCCGCGACGAGGTCGAAGCGGCGTGGTCCTGGGTCGAACCGATCATTCAGGCGTGGGCCAACGCGGCTGACCTGCCGCGTCCTTACGCCGCCGGCAGTTGGGGGCCGACAAGCTCGATCGCGCTAATCGCCCGCGACGGACGCACCTGGCACGAGGAACTCACCTGAGCGCCGCGCCTGGCCCACCCAGGGACTACGTTCATCTGGCATTAATGGTGCAGCGCACAATATGCGCGGTACCACAGTGAGCGAGACGGGTGATGATGCGGCCGCCAGACGGGTCCTCGAAGCATGGCTTGTGGCATCTGGCCACGTTGGGGCTGGCGATCTTCCTCGGCGTGGTGATCGCCGCGGCCGAGGTGGCGCAGGCGAACAGCGTGACGCCGGTGGTCGGGGACATCATCGCGTTCCGCGCCGGCGTTGACGTGCCGCGCTCGTTGCAGAGCGAGATCCCCGCCGTGACCGCCCTGTCATCGGGCAGCCCGTCGCGGAGCTGCATCCTGGACCCCGCGGTCATGGCACGCGCTGGCGGCAGCCTCGTCGTGGAGGCAGCGCGTTCGGCTGGACAACCGGATTATGTCGTGCATTGGGCCGGCGGGCGGACCAGCGCGGGGGAGCTCGATTGTGGCACCGATACCGATCTCGTGCTGGACGATGGCGCGCTTGGGCAGCTCGCCCGGATCGTGGGCGGGTTCGGGGTCGATCAGCGACAAAGAGCGTCGCTGCTGGCCGGGGCGGCGATGCCGAACGTTGCGAATTGAAACCCAGCGCCGTGCGCCTCTCTCGAACGCGGCAAAAAAACGGCCTGGCCGTCGAACGACCAGGCCGCAAGGAGGGTCCGGGTGACGTGAGCCGGATGGCTCACTCGGTCCGCCACGATGGTCGGGGCGAAGACGAACCGACCCGCGTTGCTCGCACATCCGCGTCCGGCGGGCTGTGACCCAGATCACAGAGCGGCCGTCGCGTCAGTCGTAGCCACCCTCGCGCTTGCGCTCCTCCGCCGCCTCGCGCTGCGTCCGCTGGTCGACCGGTGTCTTCGGTCCGGCCTTATCCGCCTCTGCCTCGCTGGTCCGATCGCTCGTCGGCTTGTCCTGCTTCTCACCTGCCATGGGTCCTCCCGTCGCGCGCGTGGGTTCGGGCGCGCTGCTCGGCAAACGGCCACTTCAGGCCGGGGTTGCGTCGAGCAGGATGGCGTGGATGCCGACCCGCAGCCAGCGGGATCACGTCGTGATCGTCGCGCTGATATCGCCGCTGCGCTCGAGCACCGTCATGGCGACGTCACGACCACGGCCGCGCAAGGCCACGTCGATGCGGCACGAGCCGATCGACAGGCCGCGCAGGATCACCTCGTCGAGGAACTCGGGCAGGAACGGGCGGTCGAACAGCACCGCGCCCGCCGCGACGTTGAAGCCAAGCCCGAGGCAGGACTGCACGAGGCTCAACGAGGTCGCGGCCGACCATGCCTGCGGTGCGCAAGCCACCGGATAGAAGGTGGGGCCCTGCGCCCGGCGGCGCGGGAAGCCACAGACCAGCTCCGGCAAGCGGCGCAGGTCGATGTAGACGCAGGCGCCGAACAGACCCTCGAACACGCGCGCCGCCTCCTCGCGCAGTCCGTATTGCGCCAGGCCCATGGCGATCAAGGCGTTGTCGTGCGGCCAAACCGAGCCGTTATGGTACGACATCGGGTTGTAACGCGCCTCCGAGGAGGCAATGGTCCGCACGCCCCAGCCGGAAAAGAACGGACTGCTCATCAGTTGGTCGGCGACGCGACGCGCGCGATCCGGGGCCGCCACCCCGGTCAGGAGCAGGTGTCCCGCGTTCGACGAGCGCACCAGGCAAGGTCGCTTGTCGCCATCGAGAGCCAAGGCGTAGGTACCGAGTGTCTCCGACCAGAAGGCCCGCTCGACGCGGTGGCGAAGCTCGGCCGCCTGTCGATCGAGCGCCTCGGCGCGATCGGGCATGCCAAGTGCTGTGGCCATCCGGCTCGCCGCTTGCTTGGCGCCGTAGACGTAAGCCTGCACCTCGCACAGCGCGATCGGCCCGCGCGCGGTCGAGCCGTCGGCGTGGAAAACGGAATCATGGCTGTCCTTCCAGCCTTGATTGGCCAAGCCCTTGTCGGTCTGACGATGGTATTCGACGAACCCGTCGCCATCCCGGTCGCCGTATTCGTCGATCCAGCCGAGTGCCGCTTCCACGCTCGGCCACAGGCGCCGGATGGTCGCGGTGTCGCCGGTGCGGGCCAGGTAGGCACCCGCCAGCACCACGAACAGCGGCGTCGCATCGACGCTGCCGTAGTAACGCCGGAATGGCACCTCGCCGAGCTCGGCCATCTCCCCGTGCCTGACTTCGTGCAGGATCTTGCCGGGCTCGGCGTCGGCAACCGGGTCCACCGAGGTGGCCTGATTGGCGGCGAGGTAGCGCAGCACCCCTTGAGCCATCGCCGGATCGAGCCAGAGGGTCTGCAACGCGGTGATCAGCGCGTCGCGGCCGAACGCCGTGCTGAACCACGGGATGCCGGCATACGGGTACGGACCTTGCGGCGTCTCGGTGATCAGCATGTAGAGATCGGAGACCGAGCGGCGGGCAGCCTCGTTGAAGATCTCGTTCGACGTGGCGATCGAAGCCGCGCGCGACACCGACCGTCGCAGCGCCCGACGCGCCTGGAGCATCGCCGTCATGTGGAGATCGCCGACGGGCTCCGACGGGATTTCCTGGTTGCAGCGGATCTCGACGAAGATCACCCAGCGCCCGCCTGCCGGCACCGTGACGTCAAAGCGAGCATAGCGCGAATCGAGGACTAGCGGGGCGGGTTCGAAGCGGAGCGAGGTCGTGCGCCGCTGCTCGTCGAGCCCGGTATAGGCCAAGGTGATCGCGTCCTCTCGCAAGCACGGGGCCTCCATGATGCCCCGTCGGCTGCGCTGCGAGCCGCGGATCTCGAACAGATCGGCGAAATCCGCGTCGAAGATCGCGTCCACCGACAAGGTCTGCGGTTGCTGGCTGAAGTTGCGTAGCGCCAGCCGCTCGTAGCAGGCGCCCTCCCAAAGGAACTTCGTCCGCCGCAGATGGATGAGATCATGTTCCAGCATGCCCTGCGGGGTGCTGATCTCCGAGTTGGTCAGATCGCAGGAGAGCATCGCATTGTCGTCCCGCGTGCTGGAACTCAGCAGCATCGGACGGGTGCCCGAGAGCACCACCTCGAAACGCGAGAGGTGGCGCGTGTCCCGGTGATACAGCCCTTCGGCGTATCCCTCGCCGGAGAAGATGTCCCCGTTCACCTCGAACACACCGAACGTATTGCCATGCTTGAGGGTGAGTGGTCGGCGTTCCTGCAAGGAAGCCGGAGCGGCGATGGCGTAGTCTTCCAGCGAGACGGATGCGGCGTCGGGCAGCGGTGAGGTCAACGGTCAAAAGCCTTCCAATGAGCACCGAGGGCGAATCGGGCGGTGGAGTTTGGCGCGCATTGAACGGCGCCAAGCCTCGTCGGCGCGGAACGCACGGAGTGGCGGCAGCTCGCGCACCCCCCGGTGTATCAGACCCCCGCCCGCCTTACGCGAAGATTTCTCCTAGCGCGCGGATCGTGCCGACGGCGCGCTCGTTCGGCAGTCCCGGCCAGTGCGGCCGCATGATGAAATGGTCGATGCCGAGCGTCTCGCGGTAACGCGCGATCTCATCGGCAACGAACGCCTTGTCGCCGATGATGAACTTGTCGCGGGCGAATTCCTCGAACGACTGCCGATTGCCGGTGTCGGCCTTGTGCAGCCCCCAGGAGGCGTAGGCGGCGTATTTGTACTCCAGCGCCGACCGGCACTCCTCGAAGGCGGCCCTGTGGCTCGACCCGATATGGCATTCGCGGGTGAGCGCGGGGTTGCCCGCCTCCGGCTTGCCGGCGGCGCGCAGCGCGGCGCGATAGGTCTCGACCTGCTGCTTGACGACGCCGATCTCGGACGAGGGGACGATCAGCCAGCCGTCACCGATCCGCGCGACGCGCTGGATCGCGGCCTCGACCTGGGCGGCGAGCCAGATCGGCGGGCCGCCCTGCTGCACCGGCTTGAGGCTGATGCCGCCATTCTCCACCGTGTAGAACTTGCCCTTGAAGGTCACGGGCTCGCCGGTCCAGAGCTGACGGATCAGCCGCACGCCCTCGGCCATCCGCGCGGCGCGTTCATTGATCGGCACGTTGAAGGCGGTGAACTCCTCTGGCCGGTAGCCGAGACCGACGCCAAGCGCGGCGCGCCCCTCGCTCAGCACGTCGAGCGTGGCCCATTCCTCGGCGACATGGACCGGGCTGAGCAGCGGCAGCAGCAGGATGTCCATCCCTAAAGTCATGGTCCCGGTCTCCGGCACCAGATAGCCGAGCAGCACCATCGGTTGCAGCATCTGCATCGGCGCGACCAGATAGTGGTGCGGCAGCCACAGCGAGCTGAACCCGCTATCGCGCGCGGTGCGCACCTGCGCCAGCAGATCCGGGATGGCGACCGCGTTGTCCTCGGTCCACTGCGTGTTGAGGAACAATCCGACTTTCACCTGCGCCTCCTGTCAGTCCTGCACGATGGCAACTGCGCGGGTCCAGCCGGCCGAGCCGCGATGCACCTTCACCGGGAAGCACACGACCTCGAACCCGTCCGGCGGAAGCTGTTCGAGATTGTGCAGCTTTTCGAGGTGCGAGTAGCCGATCTCGCGACCGGCGCGATGGCCCTCCCAGATCAGCCCGGCATCGCCGGTCTCGGCGACGCGGCGCCGGGTATGCGAGAACGGCGCGTCCCAGCTCCACCCGTCGGTGCCGACCAGGCGGACGCCGCGCTCCAGCAGCCACAAGGTCGCCGCCTTGCCCATGCCGCAGCCGCAATCGATGAAGTCCGCTTCGCCGTAGCGCGCGCCCGCCCTTGTGTTGACCACCACGATCTCGAGCGGACGCAGCTTGTGGCCGATCCGCTTGAGCTCGGCCTCGACGTCGCCCGGCGTGACCACGTAGCCGTCGTCGAGCTGGCGGAAATCGAGTTTTACTCCGGGCTGGAAGCACCATTCGAGCGGCACCTCGTCGATGCGCCAGGACGGCTCGCCGCCCGGCTTGAGCCGCTCGTTCATGCGCGAGAAGTAATGGTACGGCGCGTCCAGATGGGTGCCGTTATGGGTGCTGATGTTGACCCGCTCGACGGCGGCGTATTCGCCCTCGGGAAGCTGGTCGACCCGCACGCCCATGAACTCGGCCATCTGCGGCGCCGTCTGGTGGTGATCGAGGTACTCGATCTGCGGCAGCATGTGCGGCGGGTCGCTGGCGATGCCGGCTTGCAGCGGCACGGAGATGTCGATGAAGCGGCGCGGCATCCTGGCGGTCCTCCCTTGCCCTGGCCCCGAGCCTAGGCCCGATGCGCGTGGGTGATCCAGAGCGCAGTCAGCCCGGTGGGGGCGCCGCGAGGGCAGCATCGACCTCGCGGCCGCGGCCGCCGGCCCTGAACTGGGCGGCGAGGTCGGGGTTGCGGTCGAGCTGTTGGCGGTAGACCCCGTGTGCCGCGGCAACGAGGTCGCCGTCGCGGCCGAGTGCCCGATCGCCCATCTCGACGATGCGCAGGTTCGGCCAGATCTGCCGCCGGATGCGTAGGATCTCGGCGAAGATCGCCTCGCCAGGCGTATCGGGCATGGCCTGCGCGAGCAGCAGCGCCATCGACGCCGACGAGCGCGACACACCGGCGTGGCAATGCACCAGCAGATGTGCCTGGGAGGCGGGCTCGCGGTCGAGGTCGCGACCGAAGGCGAGCAGTTGCTCGACCTGGGCCTCGGTGGGCCCGATCAGCCCGGGGGTGTCCTCGATCACGTCGTGGAAGCGCAGCTCCAGCTTCGCGTGCTCGCCCCAGGTGCCGAACGCCTCGGGCACCGGCCAGTCGGGATCGAGGATGGAGAGCACGTGGCTGACCCGCGCCTCGCAATGCCCGGCGAGCTCCTCGATGCCGCAGACGGTGATGCGGAACGGCAGGTCCATGGCGGCTTCCCTCGGGTTTGCCTGGCGCGGCGGGTGCCCTTGTGGCATCGGCGGGACGTTGCATCTAGCCTTTGGCCCCGGACACCGCCCCAGGACACACCATGCCGCCGCCCGCCTCGCCGATCGAGCACGTCGTCGTGCTGATGATGGAGAACGCCGCGTTCGACCGCATGCTCGGGTGCATGACAGCGGTGCATCCCGGCCTGGAGGGGGTCGATCCGGCCAACCCGCACACCAACCCGGATCCGGATGGCGGCGCGGTGGCGCAGGCGCCGACCACCTCGCGCAACATCGACCGCGACCCGCATCACTACCTGCCGAACGGGCTGGCGCAGCTCGACGGCGGCACCAACCAGGGTTTCGTCGCCGATTTCGCCCGCACCTATCCGAACAGCACCGCCGCCGAGCGGCGCGAGATCATGGCGTATTACCCGCGCGGCTTCCTCCCGGCGCTGCATACCTTGGCCGAGCACTTCGTGGTGTGCGACCACTGGTTCTCGTCGCTGCCCGGCCCAACCTGGATCAATCGGCTGTTCGCCCACGCGGGCAGCTCGCTCGGCCATGTCAGCGAGCCGGGCGGCCTGTTCAGCAGCAGGCTGCATCTCTACGACGAGCGCACCTTGTACGACGAGCTGCACGACGCCGCCGTGAGCTGGCGGATTTATTTCGGCGACGTGCCGCAGTCGCTGGTGCTGACCCACCAGTTCGCGCATCTGGGCAGCTACCGTCGTTTCGCGCATTGGCGCGAGGACGTGGCTACGGGCGACCTGCCGGCGTACAGCTTCATCGAGCCGACCTATTTCGGCCCAAATGAGAACGACCAGCACCCGCCGCACGACGTGCAACGCGGCGATGCGCTGATCGCCGAGGTGTACAACACCTTGCGCGCCAACCCCGCCTTGTTCGCGCGCACCCTGCTGATCGTGCTGTACGATGAGCATGGCGGCTTCTTCGACCACGTGGTGCCGCCGCACACCGTCGCCCCGGACGGGCACACCGAGCACTACTCGTTTGACCGGCTGGGCTTCCGGGTGCCAGCGGTGTTGGTCTCGCCGCTGCTCGATCCCGGCGTGGTCTCGACGGTGTTCGACCATACCAGCCTGCTGCGTTTGGCCAGCGGCTTATGGGAGGGCGTGCAGGCTTTGGGCCGGCGCGCGGCGCAGGCCAACGACCCGCTGGCCGCGCTCACCTGGCGCAGCACGCCGCGCGCGTATTTGCCCGAGGCCCCGCTCGCCCCCGACGTGCAGGACGCGCGCCGCACCGACCGGCTGGAGGGGTTTAAATCCTCCCTGTTCGGGTTCAGCCATCACCTCGAGCGCCTGATCGAGCACCCCGGCAAGCGCGGCGGCCTGATGGCGCGGGCGCACGAGGCGCTGGACGACGCCTGGAGCCAAGCCAAGCTCGCCACCGATCGGCTCGACACCTTGTTCGAGGAGCACGCCGCCGGCGGGCTGCTGCACCGGGTCGGCGAGGTGGTGCGGGCGGCGGGGCGACGGGTGGGATTGTAGTCCGGGGCTTGGCCACGCGACCGGCCGCCTTCAGTGGCTAGCGGCCAGCCCACTCTGGTCTGAGAAGACCTGCCCGCGAGTGCTACTCCACCGGCAAGTTCTTCTGCCGGTAGTCGGCCCAGAACGCCTCCCACGCCTCGTCGCTGTCAGTGGTCTTGCCGGCCTTGGCGTCGGCCTTGAACGCCGCTTGTGCCTGCTTCCAGCCAGGCGCGCTTGCCATTGCTCCGCCTCCTCGGTCCACCAGCCCTTCTCCTTCATGTAGCGGATGGTGCCTTCGTCAAACGCCGCGTCCGCGCGCGGCAGCCCCGAGACCTTCGAGGATCGGCACCGGACCCGGCGGCTGGCATTACGCCGTCGCGGCCACCAGCCAGATGGAAGCCCGAAGTTCGATGTGGGATGGATCACCCCGCGCGGCCAGAGCCTTCCGCAACCGGGGCTCCGCATCGGCCTGCAAGCATGGGTTCTCTCGAACAATTCTTCCAAGCGGTCCCACCTTCAGGAGCACGCGAGTCATCGCGTCCAAATCGCCGCTGGATACGTTCTCATCGCGCGGGCGAATGGCGATGTCGTTGAAGCCTGCCCGCTTGAGGATTTGCCGGATGTGTCCCGGCTCCGTGAAGCTGAACGCACTTCGATCGGCGCTCGCATCAAACCCTGCCGCGGAGAGCGGGAGGTGATCCAGCTCGTTCTCCCGCAGCGAGCGCCAGCAACAAAAGGCCAGGCGACCGGAACGCCTCAAGATGCGCTTGAAATTGGTGAATGCCGCAGCCGGATCATCGAAGGCCATGACGCCGAACCTGGAAAACATGGCGTCCACGGTGCTTGCTGGCAGATCGAGGGTCTGCGCATCCGCCTGGACCAGGCGCACCTGGCCAAGATGCTTCGTTCGTCTCTCGGCCACACTGATCAGGAGCGGCGCGATATCCACCCCGATCACCTGACCCGCAGGTCCCACCCTTTCGGCCAGTTGCACGAGGGTCTGGCCGGCGCCACAGCCCACATCGAGAATGACGTCTCCGAAGCCGGGGGCGAGAGCCTCGATCGCCGCCAGCCCCAGAGGAGAAAGCTGGAGGTCCAACGCGTCGCAAACCTCCGCCCATGCGGCGGCATGGAGAATTTGCGACGCAAGGGTGCTTGAGCCTTCTTTCATCGAGGATTCATAGCAGCTAGATCGCAGCGTACCTGCGCGGGAGTGCTACTCCACCGGAAGATGCTTCTGCCGGTAGTCGGCCCAGAACGCCTCCCACGCCTCGTCGCTGTCAGTGGTCTTGCCGGCCTTGGCGTCGGCCTTGAACGCCGCTTGTGCCTGCTTCCAGCCAGCGAGAACCTTGTTTTGCCGAGCCAGGCGCGCTTGCTGCCATTGCTCCGCCTCCTCGGTCCACCAGCCTTTCTCCTTCATGTAGCGAACCGTGCCCTCGTGGAACGCCGCGTCCGCGCGCGGCAGCCCCGACTCTTTCGGTGCCCATCCGGCCGACGTGCCGGTCACACCCGCGATCGAGCCCATCGCCTCGTCCACCGCCTTGACGAACGCGTACACCTCGTCGGCGCTGGTCGAGGCGTAGGTGGTGATCATCGGGTAACGCGTGCCGATCAGCTCCACCCCATCCGGCGGGATCGCCGCGCCGACCGTCTCGCGTCGCGGCTCCAGGAAGTCCATCACCTTGTTCAGACGCGCCCATGCCTCCTTGTCGGCGGCCGGGAACGGCGGCCAGATCAGCCCGCGCGGACTGGCCTCGATCTCGCGCATGTTGGCCGAATTGGTGACGCTGCTCATCCCGTCGAGCTGGTTGTTCACGATCGCGGTCTTCATCGCGTTGTAGCTGCCGAACCAGACGGGCTGGATGTCCTTCTCGGTCAAGCCGGCGAAGGCGACATAGGCCTCGTTCTTCACGTTCACCGACGGATTGCCCTTGACGTAGCCGATGCGCTTGCCCTTGAGGTCGCTCATCTTCGTCACGCCGGTGTCCTTCGCCATCGCCAGCCCGTTGGTGGCCGGACGCGCCAGCACCACGCGCAAATCCTGCGGCCCCCATGACTGTGCGGCGAAGTCGTAGAGGCCCTCGGAAGCGAAGTTCAGCTCGTTGGCGAGGAAGCCGTAATTGGCGCGGCCCTGCTTGACCGGCAGCAACCGCCCGATCGACGTGCCCGACGGCACGATACGCACACGCATCTGGTTGTTCTTCTGCAACGCGTCGGCAATCAGCGAGGCTTCCGCGTAGCCCGACGAGCCGAGATCGTACGCGGTCCACACCGAGCTGGCCGGCAGCTTCTGCGCTGCCGCCGGCCCCAGCATCACCCACGCAACGACAAGCGCCATTGTCGCGACAAGTCGAGCCACCGCGAAAGTCATTCCGCATCCTCCCGTATGGTTTAACCGCGCAACTGTTCCCGCAACTGCGGCGCGCGTTGTGGGGAGCTTGGCAAGCGACATGGGTCGACGTCAAACTCGCAAGATCAGGGAGGGATGCAGCCGATGGCAGCCACGCAGATGGCCGAGCCCGCGACCATCAGTGAGCTTCGGCCGGAGGATGGCGGGCGCGACCGGCTCGCCGGCGTCTCCTATTGGCTCGCCTTCGCCTTCGGCCTGATCGGCGTCGCGCTCACCGTCAACCAGGTGTTCAACCTCGGCCTGTTCGGCCAGCCGATCATCGACACGTCGTTCTTCTACCTGATCCTCGGCCTGTTCCTCTCGATCGCCTTTCTCGCCTATCCGGCGCGACGCGCCGATCGCAACGCGATTCCCTGGTATGATTGGGTGTTGTTCGCGCTGACCCTCGGCGCCACCGGATTTCTGGCGCTGAACGGCGGACGCATCATCGCCGAGGGCTGGGATCTCAGCGCGCCCGCCGACGCAACGATCGTCGCCGGCGTGGTCTGCGCCCTCGCGCTGGAGGGGCTGCGTCGAGCCGGTGGCGCGGTGCTGTTCGCCATGTGCCTGCTGTTCGCGCTGTATCCGCTGTTCTCCAGCCGGATGCCGGGCTTCCTGTGGGGGCCGTCAATGACCCTCGAACAGACGGTGCGAGCACATGCGATGGGGGTGGAAAGCATCATCGGCGTGCCGTTGCGCACCGTCGCCTCGCTGCTGATCGGTTTTCTCATCTTTGGCTCCGCCCTGGTCGTGACCGGCGGCGGCGAGTTCTTCATGGCGCTGGCCACCGCGCTGATGGGCCGCAGCCGCGGCGGTCCGGCGAAAGTGGCGGTGCTGTCGAGCGGCTTTTTCGGTTCGCTCTCCGGCAGCGTGATCTCGAACGTCGTCACCACGGGGCAGATCACCATTCCGACGATGAAACGCGTCGGCTATCCGGCGTATTACGCGGGTGCCGTGGAAGCCTGCGCCTCGACCGGCGGGGCGCTGATGCCGCCGGTGATGGGCGCGGTCGCGTTCATCATGGCCGAATTCCTCAACGTGCCGTACGCGACGGTGATGCTCGCGGCGGTGGTGCCGGCGCTGCTGTATTATGGCGTGCTGCTGCTGCAAACCGACCATTTCGCGGCCAAGACCGGGCTCAAGGGCCAGCCGACCGACGAGATACCGCCGCTCGGCGCCGTGTTCCGTCGGGGCTGGCACTTCCTGTTCAGCCTGGCCTTGCTCACCTACCTGCTGCTCGAGCTCAAGCAGGAAGCGCTGGCGCCCTATGTCGCGACCGCCGTCCTGCTGCTCACCTCGATGCTGTTCGGCAGCACGCGGTTTGGGCTCGCCGGCCTGCGCGACCTGACGCTCGATGCGACGCGCAACATCGTCAACATCGTTGCCATCCTCGGCGGCGTCGGGTTCATCGTCGGCTCGCTCTCCTACACCGGGGTCGGCGGCGCGTTCTCGCGCGAGCTGCTGCTATTCGCCGGCGGCAACGTCTATCTGCTGCTGATCTTCGGCGCGTTGACGAGCTTCATTCTCGGCATGGGGATGACGTCGAGCGCCTGCTATATCTTTCTCGCCCTCACCCTCGGCCCGGCGCTGATCGGCGCTGGGCTCAACCCCATCGCCAGTCACCTGTTCATCCTCTACTGGGGGCTGATCAGTTTTATTACTCCGCCCGTGGCGCTGGCGGCGATCGCGGCGGCAAGCATCGCGCGCGCCAACGCCTGGCAGACCGGCATCTGGGCGATGCGGCTCGGCATGGTGAACTTCTTCCTGCCGTTCCTGTTCGTGCTGAACCCCAGTCTGATCCTCATCGGCCACCCGATCGCGATCCTGCACGACGTGACCACCGCGATCGTTGCGATCTGGCTGCTCGCCTCGGCAACCGAGGGCTGGCTCTACCGGGCCGGCGCGATCGGCTGGCCGCTGCGTATTCCCCTGCTGGTCGCCGCCGCCGGCTTGCTGAAGCCCGGCCTGATGAGCGACCTCGTGGGGCTGGTGATCATCGTCGTGGTCTATGGCTGGTGCTTGCTGGCGCGGCGGCGCCAGGTGACGGCCTAACGGGAACGCCCTGCCCGCTCAGCCGATCGCGGCGCGGAGCTCGTCGTCGGAGGGGAAGCGTCCGCTCGCCCTTTTCGAGTAGCGCAGCGCGCCGTCAACGGTGACCTCAAACACGCCGCCACCGGAGCGGCGCAATGCGATCTCGGCGCCGGGCGCCAGACGAAGCATCAGGTCGCGGGCCGCACGGGCTCGCGGCTCGTAGCCTCACATGCCGCAATATTCGATCTCGACCTGCATTGCATAAACCTTCCGTTAACGAGGGCAGCCTAGCACCGCGTTGTTTGGCGAATCGAGCGGAATGCTATGCGGTGGTTGAGGCAAGTGGGATGAGGTCGGCCATGACGATCGTCACGGAGGCTCACTGGCACTTCTCGTGCCCGGAATGCGGTTTTGGCGATGCTGAGTTCGGCCACCTCGTCGCGGTGGACGAGATCCACTGCGTGGTCTGCCTGCAAGAGGACGGCCGCCACGTGACCTTGACGCGTTGGGTCGCGACCGCGGCGCCCGCCGAGACGCGGCCGCAAGCGCGCCGGGCGATGCAAATGCGGAGCGACGCCGCGGATTAGTTGGCTCGCGGCACGCGGCCCATGACGCCGCCGCGCCGCCGCTTCGACATCCAGGGCCATCGCGGCGCGCGTGGCCTGTTCGCCGAGAACACCTGCGAGGGCTTCGCGGCAAGCCTCGCGCTCGGTGTCGACGCGATGGAACTCGACGTGGCGATGACGGCGGATGATGCCGTCGTGGTCTGTCACGACCCCGCCCTCCACCCGGATATCGCACGCGGCGCGGACGGCGCCTGGCTGTCCGGTCGCGGGCCGCTGATCCGCTCGCTCTCGTGGGCGGAGCTGGCCGCCTACGATGTCGGGCGTATCCGGCCGGGTTCACGGTATCGGGCGGCGTTTCCGCACCAGCGCGCGTTCGACGGAGCGCGCGTGCCGCTGCTGGCGGACGTGCTGCGGCTTGACGAGCGGGCGCGGCTCACGATCGAGCTGAAGACATTTCCGGACCACCCGGACTGGACCGCCGACCCGATCGCGATGGCGCGCGCCACCCTCGCGGTGGTCGACGCGGCGGGGGCGGTGTCGCGGGTGATGCTCGAATCGTTCGACTGGCGCGGCCTGCGGTTCCTGCGCGACGCACGCCCGGACCTGGCGCTCGGCTGGCTGACCCGCGCCTCGCTGGGAGCCGCCACCCGCCTCTGGTGGGATGGGACGGACCCGGCGGACCATGCCGGCTCGGTGCCGCGTGCGGTGGCGGCCGAGGGGGGCAAGACCTGGCTACCGGAGTTCTGCGACCTCACCCGCGCGTTGGTCGAGGAGGCACACGCGCTCGGGCTGGGTATGGTGGCCTGGACGGTGAACCAGGTCGCCGATGCGACGCGGCTGCGCCATTGGGGCGTGGACGGCGTCCTCTCCGATCGCCCCGACCTGCTGATGCACCTCCGATGAGGGCCGCGTAGGCGGCTTCGGCGAAGATCGCCTGCGCCTCGGTCGTCGGGTGGATGAGGTCGTACCAGAAATACTCGCTCGGGTTCGCGACCTCGCTGAAGGCGCCGCTCGCGGCATCGAAGCTGCGCGCGGGATCGACGACGTTGCTGAACCCGTGCCCGGCCGGATCGGCGAACACCACATTTAACAGCTTGAACTCGTCGACCGGCACGATGCGCGCTTCGATGGCGGGATCGGCGGTTAGCTGCTCCAGGCCGGCGGCCAGGGTCGCGTTGAAGATCTCCACAAGCGCGCGGATCAGCGCCGCTGGCGGGCTGCCCGGCTGGCGGAAATAGGGCGGCGTGCTGAGATCGGGTTGGTTCGGCACGATGATGGTATCGGCGCCCAGATGGTTCAGCGTCTCGACGTGGCGCACCAAGTTGGCGACGCTGCGGGCAACGTCGTCGGGACCCTTCACGGTCTTGAAGTCGTTCGCACCGACCCAGACGGTGACCAGATCGTCCGGTCCGAACCGGCCCTGCGCCGCCGCGAACGCTTCGATCTGCGCGCCCACGCGAAGCACCGCGACCGCCGCATTGGGCGGGTAGGTCGGTGACGGGAAGCGCTGGTTGGTGCCCGATCCGCTCTCCGCGCTGGCATAGGCGTAATTGAGGCCGCCGGCCAGGCTGGGCGTCGCGCGTGGCAGGCCGAGCCGATCGGCCAGGTGGTCCACCCAGTTAGGGCCGTTGCAAGCCCGACCTTGGTAGTAGGCGCCGAACGGTGGCGAGCCGAGCACAGGCGGCGGGTCGGGGTGATAGCGGACCGGCTCGGCGGAGGTCAGATGGAACACGTTGCCGGCATCCGAGAGGCTGTCCCCGAACGCGACCAGCCGGCGGTAAGGCAGCGCCACACCCTGTCTCGAGACCTTAATCGGCATTGCAGACCTTCCTGACCGGTCGAGACTTGAGAACGCAACGGCGCCTGATACGGTCGATAGGGCGACATGGCCGAGGTGGCTGATGGATTTGCTGGACGCCGGGGAAGTGTTTGCAAGCCTCTCGGTGAAAGACCTCCTCGAAGCGCGCGACCTCTACCACAACCACCTCACTGGCAAGCCCAACGTGGTTGGCACCGCCATCGGCTACTATTTGATGCGCGATGTCGACACCACGGGCCGGTCGGCTGAGCCCTCCGGTCGGCCGACACCGCGCAGCGAGGAGCGGCGGCTGGACAACGCCTTCGTGCGGACGGAGTCGTCACCCTGCGTGCTGGCCTTCGTGACGGAATGGCTCGCCCCCGACCGTTTCGGCGGGGCAGGAAAATACCGGCCGGATGACGCCGTGCCGACCCGGCTCTACATGCCGGACGGTCGGGTGGTGCCGGTCTGCGTCGTCAAGGTGGAGCCGATGGAACCAGCACCGCGACCGAGGGCGCTGGCGTCCAGCTGGTTGTAGGCTGCTCGAAGTGGAGCTGGTCACCGAGCACAACACCGGCTGGCGACGATACTGGGGCTCCGAAGGTCACTACACGATCGCGGCGCTGGCCTGCGCCGCGGTGCGCGACCCGGCACTCCGGTCGCTGATGCTGGCGAACCAGGACGTGATCGCGTTCGATGTCACGCAGGCCGACTCGAGCCAGATCAAGGGGCGCTTGCGGCAGGCGCAATCTGGCGCGTTCATCCCGCTCGCCGACCTGCCGGCTCCTGGGGCGATCGGCCAGGATGCGCTGCGGGCGCTGTACGCCGACCCGCAATTCGTCCCCTCGCTCGACCTCGATCACATCGGATCGGTGCTCAGCGCCGCCGGGCCGGAGCCGTCTGGCGAGCCGCCGCGCAAGCGACGAGGCTCCCCTACCGCACGCCCACGGCGCAGTGCAGCGGGTGGGCCATGAACAGCAGCCCGGCATCGCGTGCCGCCTTGGTCGACGCCTCCCACTCGACGAGATCGGCGCCGGATAGCTGCGCCCGGATGTGATCCTCGCGGAACCGCCAGATCGGACCCTCGGCGTTGTCGAGGGTGACCAGGAACGGGAAACAGGTGAGTTCGGTGAAGCCGGCGGCACGCATGCGCGGATACAGGCCGGCATCGGCGACCCCGGCGGGGCCGACCGAAGCGGGCGGGGTTTCAACGCGCTCGCGCAAGCTCGCGGACAACGGCAGGTTCCACCATTGCCGCAGGTCGATCGAGCGCACGACGACGCCCACGCGACCGCCAGGCCGGACGACGCGACGCAGCTCCGCCAAGGCGCGGTCGGCGTCGCACTCCTCCAGCACGGTAACCGAGAAGGCGCAGTCGAACGCCGCGTCGGCGAACGGCAGCGCCTCGGCGTTGCCTTGTTGGAACCGGATCGCGCCGAGCAGCCCCTCCGCCTCGGCCAGCACCCCCGCTTCGTGCAGCAGGAACGGGTTGACGTCGGTCGCGGTGATCGGGTTGGCGGCACCATAGCGCCACGCCAGCATGCGATCGTTGGCGCCCGAGCCGCAGCCCACGTCCAGGATCGTCTCGCCCGGCAGTGGCGCGATCAGGTCGAACAGGGTGCGGATCATTGCCTGGTAGGTCGGCGCCCGCGCCCGGTCCTCGAGCGCGGCTACCCCGCCGACATGCGCCCCGCCAAGCCGGATCACGGTGAAATGGCGGGCGAGAACCGGGACCGCCGGGCTCCATTGAGAAGGGGCGAGAAAGAACGGCAGCAGCACCAGCGCCGGCCCCTGCCCTTCCACGGTGTAGGAGATGCCGGCGTGGCTGCCGCTCGGCCGCAGGTCGCGCGGCGTTGCGGCTTGGTGCCCGGCCGCCGCGACCCGGTCGAGGAAGGCCAGCATGGGTGTCACCACCGCGTCGGTGCGGTCCGCCACCACGTCGGCCCAGCCGAACGCCTCGTAGCGGTCGAGCAGCACCCGCTCGGCGCCGGGCAGGCGCGACACGGCGCGGGCGGTCGCCTCTCCGGTGGCCCCGCGATCGCCGGCGATCATCAGGATGCGGTCGGCGAGGCCGGAGAGCGGCACCGCATCGAGCCGGGTCGGCGCGCAGAGCACCAGCCCGGCGATGCGCCCCGGCGCGGCGGCGACCAGGCCGGCGATGTCCCCCGGCATCTGCGTCGCCACGTGGGCCGTGTCGAGCTCGAGATGGTCCCACACGGCGGCAAGTCGCGCCGCGAGCGGCATGTGCGTGGCCTCGGTCAAGCGCGTTCCCCCGGATTGGGTGAGCAATGTTGTGCGCGCCGGCCCGATCGTCTAACGGAGCCCATGCCCACGGCACTCATCACCGGCGTCACCGGCCAGGACGGCGCCTACCTGGCCCAGCTGCTGCTCGGCAAAGGCTACAGCGTGATCGGCCTGATGCGAAGGTCGGCCTCCTCGGACGTGATCGGGGAGCGGCTGCGCTGGCTCGGCATCCTCGGCGATGTCCGGCTGGTCGACGCCAACCTGACCGATCTCTCCAGCCTGATCCGCGTCGTCGAGACGCACCGGCCGGACGAGGTGTACAACCTGGCGGCGCAGAGCTTCGTCGCCGCGTCCTGGCAGCAGCCGCTGCTCACCGGCACGGTCACCGGCCTGGGTGCCACCAACGTGCTCGAA
Source organism: Acetobacteraceae bacterium (assembly GCA_965218045.1). Taxonomy (GTDB): domain Bacteria; phylum Pseudomonadota; class Alphaproteobacteria; order Acetobacterales; family Acetobacteraceae; genus CAVRCA01. Next base: position 652,113 of record CBDCJX010000011.1, read on the forward strand.
GCGGTGCGGATCGTGCGGCCGGAGGCGCGGTTCTATCAGGCGTCCTCGTCGGAGATGTTCGGCCGCATCCAGGCCGAGCGACAGAACGAACGCACGCCGTTCTACCCGCGCAGCCCCTACGCGGTGGCGAAGCTCTACGCCCACTGGATGACGGTCAACTACCGGGAGAGCTTTGGCCTGCACGCCTCCTCCGGCATCCTGTTCAATCACGAAAGCCCGCTGCGCGGCATCGAGTTCGTCACCCGCAAGGTCACCGACGGGGTGGCGCGGATTAAGCTCAAGCTCGCCGAGAAGCTGGCGCTCGGCAATCTCGACGCGCGGCGCGACTGGGGCCACGCGCGGGACTATGTCGAGGCGATGTGGCTGATGCTGCAACAGGAGCGGCCCGACGACTACGTGATCGCGACCGGTCGCAGCGTCAGCATCCGCGAGATGGTCGAGACCGCGTTCGCCTGCGCCGAGCTCGACTGGCGCGAGCACGTCGTGGTCGACCAGACCTTGATGCGGCCGGCGGAAGTGGACGTGCTGCACGGCGATGCCAGCAAGGCGCGCGAGACGCTGGGCTGGGCGCCGCGGATCACCCTGGAGGCGATGCTGGCCGAGATGGTCGAGGCCGACCTGGCGCGGCACCGCACCCGGATGCGGGCCTGACCGGACCGGTGCCGGCGCCGCGCCGTATCCTGGTCACCGGAGCGGCCGGTTTCGTCGGCCGCCATCTGTTGGCGGCGCTGCGAAGGGCGTTCCCCGACGCGACGCTGATCCCGACCGCGCTGACCTCGCGCCCGGAGTGCCGCCTGCTCGACGTGACCAACGCGGCGTCGGTTCGCGCGACGATTGGCGAGCTGCGGCCGGACGCCTGCATCCACCTTGCCGGCGTCACTTTCCTACCCTTGGCGCAGAGCGACCCTGATCTCGCATGGCGGGTCAATCTGCTCGGCACGGTGGCGCTGGCGCGTGCCCTGCTGGCGGAAGCGCCGTCGTGCCGGTTCCTGTTCGTCTCCAGCGCCGAGGTGTACGGCCGCTCGTTCCAGCCGGGCACGCCGCTCGACGAAGCGGCGCGCCTCGATCCGGCCAACACCTACGCCGCGACCAAGGCCGCCGCCGACCTCGCCGTGGGCGCGCTGGCGGCGGACGGGCTGGGCGCCGTGCGATTGCGGCCGTTCAATCACACCGGTCCGGGCCAGTCCGCTGATTTCGTGCTGCCCGCCTTCGCCCGCCAGGTCGCGCGGATCGAGGCCGGGTTGCAGGAGCCGCGCGTTCGCACCGGCGCGCTGGACCGGATGCGCGACTTCCTCGACGTGCGCGATGTGTGCGCGGCCTACGTCGCCTGCCTGGAGGCCGAGACGATGCCGGCGGGCACCATCCTCAATCTCGCCTCGGGCACCGCGCGTCGGATCGGTGACGTGCTGCGCGACCTGATGGCGCTGGCTGGCGTCGATGCGGCGGTCGAATCCGCGCCGGCGCTGCGGCGGGCGAGCGACATCCCGGTGGCGGTCGGCGATGCCAGCCGGGCACGCGAGGTGCTGGGGTGGCAGCCGCGCACAGCCTGGGAAACGACCTTGCGCGACGTGCTGGAGGATTGGCGCACCCGGGTCCGCGCCGAGGGGGACGCGCCCAAGCCGTCATGATCGGCCCCGACATCATCTTCCGGCACCTGATCGCATTCCTGGTGCCGTGCGGCTTCGCGCTGATGGTGTTCCTCGCCAGCCGCGTCGCCGACGTGTTCTGGTTCCGCATCACCGGCTTGGTCCTGGCGGTGCTGGCGTTCTATTTCTCCATGATGATCTTGAACCGGGTGCTGTTCACGCGGCGTCTGGACGAACCCGCCGATAAGCGGAAGGATCAGGAACCGCTTTAGGGATTGGCAGTTTGGGCACCATGAGCAACAAACCTTGCATGTCACGCTCGATCGGCCGCCTGCTCGGCGCGCTAGGGCTCGTCGCCGGGCTCGCTGGGTGCGTCGGCGTCGCCGCACCGGTGCGATCGACCGGCTACGGCTACACCTGCTTCGCTGGCGCCTACCAATGCCGGCTCGGCGGGCAGCTCCCGGTCGGCACGCAATGCACATGCCCGGGGATCGGCGCGCCTTCCTTTGGTACGGTGCGTTGATGCGCGGACGTGGCCTCGTTTGCGGGCTTGCCACGGCGAGCCTGCTGCTCGGTGCCGGTGTCGCCCGAGCGCAGATGGGCCCGGACGGCTATTTCCACACCAAGCAGTCGAGTGGCACCTTACCCTGTCCGAATGTGCCGCTGTCGCTCGATGCGTATCGCGCCTCCCTGACCGTCACCGGCTATTGCAGTCGCGTTCGGGTGGCCGGCGAGCATAACGACTATATCGTCGATATCGTCGCAGGCGGCGCGATCGACATCGTCGGGCAGCATAACGACGTGACTTGGCGACAGGTAACGCGAGGGCCCGCTCCGGCCCTGAACACCCTGGCCCCGCACAACGACTTCCATCGCGGGCGCTAGTGTGCCGGTTTCGAAGTCCGCCGGCTTTGCCGGCGCGTGGTCGGCACACTGCGAGCCGGCGGGCAGCTTTGGAAGCTGCGGCCACGGCCCGATCCATGGCATTTTGGTGCCGACGCGGAGGGTCGAACTCCGGACCTACTGATTACGAATCAGTTGCTCTACCACTGAGCTACGTCGGCCGCGCAGCGGGGTATACCGCTCACCCAGGAGACGGGCAACAAGCTGGGTTAGAGCAGAACGCAGGTCTCGTCGAAGTCGAAGCGAGGGCCTTTCGGACGCACGCCTGAAGGATCGCCATGACCGAGGTTGACCAGGAAGTTCGACTTCCAGCCCCGGTCGCTCAGGAACGCCTCGTCGACCTTGCCGTTGTCGAACCCCGACATCGCCCCGGCGTCGAGCCCGAGCGCGCGAGCCGCCACGATGAGGTAGGCGCCCTGCAAGGTGCCGTTGCGGAACGCGGTCGCCTCGGCCAGCGCCTCGTTGTCGGCATACCAGGCACGGGCGTCGGTGTGCGGGAACAGGCGTGGCAGGAAGTCGTAGAACTTGGGATCATACGCCACGATCACCGTCACCGGCGCGGCCATGGTCTTGTCGGTGTTGCCGGCCGAAAGCGCCGGACGCAGCCGCTCCTTGGCGTCGGGCGTGCGGATGAACAGAAACCGCCCCGGCGAGCAATTGGCCGAGGTCGGGCCCTGCCTCAGCACGTCATACAACCGGCGAAGGGTCTCGTCGGTTAGCTCATCGTCGGTCCAGGTGTTGTGCGTGCGGGCCGTCTCGAACAGCGTGTCGAGCGCGCTCTGGTCGACCGACGGCATCTCAGAATTCGACCTGTTCCACCGCGACCACCTCAGGCACGTAGTGACGCAGCATGTTCTCGATGCCGTGCTTGAGGGTGGCGCTCGATGACGGGCAGCCGCTGCAAGCGCCCTGCATGTGCAGCCGCACGATGCCGTCGCGATAGCCGCGGAACACGATGTCGCCGCCATCACTGGCGACCGCCGGGCGAACCCGCGTGTCGAGCAATTCCTTGATCTGCGAGACGACCTCCTGATCGTCCGGCGAGACCTCCTCCTCCTCGTTGAGCAGGTCGCCGTCATCGTCCACGAGCATCGGCCGATCCGCCACGAAATGCTCCATGATCGCGCCCAGCACTTGTGGCTTGAGCGCCTGCCAATCGACGCCTTCCGCCTTGGTCACGGTGACGAAGTCGCCACCCAGGAACACCCGCGAGACACCGTCGAGGTCGAACAAGGCCGAGGCGAGCGGGCTGCGGGCAGCGGTGGCCGGACTGGCGAAATCCGCCGTGGCCAGCCCCATGACGTCCCGCCCGGGGAGGAATTTCAACGTGGCGGGATTGGGCGTGCCTTCGGTTTCGATGAACATGATCTACCCCGACTGAACAATCTGTGCGTTGGAAAGCGGACCAATCCGGTCCACTCACCGATGGACTGCTACATCGGGGCAATCGCCCGCGATGGCAAGGGGGTGGGGCGCCGGCCGGGGCCGTCAGTTCAGCCGCGCACGCAGCTCGTCCATCGTGGCACGGACCCGATCCGCCGCCTCGCCCTGCGGCACCAGGGCGAGGAACCGCTCGAAGCAGCGCAGCGCGGCACTCACCTGGTCGAGCCGATGATGCATCAGCGCGGCCTCCCGCCATAACGCGGGCTGGTCCGGTGCGATGCGCAGCATGTCCTCGGCACCGGCAAGCGCGCCCGCGATGTCACCGGTGCGCAGCCGGCGGATCTTGATGTTATTCTGTAGCCGCAGCAGCACGGCGCGAGCGCTCATCGGCTGTAGCACGCCGGGGCGTAGTTCCGCCGCCCCGCCCTCGATGCGCTTGAGCAGGGCACGCAGCGCCCGCGCATTGAGCACCACGCCGCCATCGAACACGTCGAGCACGCTCTTGGTGCCCTTGCCTTCGAGCGAGACCAGGAAGTGGCCGGGGAAGTCCACGCCATGCGCGCCCCAGCCCGCCGCCCGAGCGCAGTGCAACCAGATCACCCCGAGGGCGACCGGCAGACCCCGGCGTCGCTCGATGACCCGGATCAGGTTGGCGTTGGCGAAATCGTCGTAGCTCTCGGTATCGCCGCGATAACGGTTGCGCCCGACAAGCAGCAGGGCCAACGCATCCGCTCGCAGGGCCAGGTTGCCCCGCACCATCTCGCGCTCGATCTCGACGGCATCACGGGCGAGGTCGGACAGATGCGCCCGCGCCGCTTGCCAATCGGCATCCGGCGCGTCGATGCGCGCCAACTGCAACGCGGCGTCGGCGATGTCGATCTCGGTGTCCGGCAGTACCCCGATCGCGTCCAGCGCGGCCCGAGGATCGCTCATCCAACGTGGTCCATGCGCACACCCATTCCGACCGCGCAAATGGTGGACTTCGTCCAATCGGAGCGCAAGCCGACCACACCCGTGACGCGGTCACGCCATGACGCGGCGGCCTACTCCGCCGCCGTCTCCGGCAGGTAGAGCGCCTTGCCCTTCTCGCGGAACTCCTCGCTTTTCTGTGCGAGGCCGGCGATCCGCTCGGCGTCGGCGCGGATATCCTGCGTGATCTTCATCGAGCAGAATTTCGGCCCGCACATCGAGCAGAAATGCGCGACCTTGTGCGCGTCCTTCGGCAAGGTCTCGTCGTGGAACTGCCGCGCCGTGTCGGGGTCGAGCGACAGGTTGAACTGGTCCTGCCAGCGGAACTCGAAACGCGCCCGGCTCACCGCGTCATCGCGCAGCTTGGCGGACGGATGGCCCTTCGCGAGGTCGGCGGCGTGCGCGGCGATGCGATAGGTGATGACCCCCACCTTCACGTCGTCGCGGTTCGGCAGGCCGAGATGCTCCTTCGGCGTGACGTAGCAAAGCATCGCGGTGCCGAACCAGCCGATCATCGCAGCACCGATCGCCGAGGTGATGTGGTCGTAGCCCGGGGCAATGTCGGTGGTCAGCGGACCCAAGGTGTAGAACGGCGCCTCGCCGCACTCGGCCAACTGCTTGTCCATGTTGACCTTGATCTTGTGCATCGGCACGTGGCCGGGGCCCTCGATCATCACCTGGCAGCCCTTGTCCCAGGCGATCTTGGTCAGCTCCCCCAGGGTCTCCAGCTCGGCGAACTGCGCGGCGTCGTTGGCATCCGCGATGGAGCCCGGACGCAAGCCATCACCCAGCGAGAACGACACATCGTATTTGCGCATGATGTCGCAAATCTCGTCGAACCGCTCGTAGAGAAAGCTCTCGCGGTGATGCGCGAGGCACCAGCGCGCCATGATCGACCCGCCGCGCGAGACGATGCCGGTGACCCGCTTGGCGGTGAGCGGCACGTAGGGCAGCCGCACACCGGCATGGATGGTGAAGTAATCCACGCCCTGCTCGGCCTGCTCGATCAGGGTGTCCTTGAACACCTCCCAATCGAGCTTGTCGGGGTCGCCGCCCACCTTCTCCAGCGCCTGATAGATCGGCACCGTGCCGATCGGCACCGGCGAGTTGCGCAGGATCCAGCCGCGTATGTTGTGGATGTTGCGCCCGGTGGAGAGGTCCATCACCGTGTCGCCGCCCCAGCGGATCGCCCACACCAGTTTTTCGACCTCTTCGGCCGCACCCGAGGTGACCGCCGAGTTGCCGATATTGGCGTTGATCTTCACCAGGAAGTTGCGGCCGATGATGACCGGTTCCAGCTCCGGGTGGTTGATGTTGGCGGGGATGATCGCGCGGCCGAGCGCGATCTCGCTGCGGACGAACTCGGGCGTGATGAAGGCGGGGATTTCGGCGCCGAAATCCTCGCCGTCGGCACGCCGCTCCTCTGCGCCCGCCATCATCCGGGCGCGGCCGAGATTCTCACGGTGGGCAACGTAGATCATCTCTTCGGTGACAATACCGGCGCGGGCGAACTCCAGCTGGGTGACCGGCTGGCCGGGCTGGCCGCCGAGCACCTGCCGCTCCGCCGGGCAGGGCGGGACCAGCCGCTCGGCGGTCGCGCCACCATTGTCCTCGGGCTTGACCGCGCGCGGCGCGATGGTCGCGAAGCCACGCCGGGCAACCCACTCCCGCCGCACCGGCGGCAACCCGGCTTCGAGGTCGATGCTGACGGCGGGGTCGGTGTACGGCCCGGAGGTGTCGTAGGTGCGGAACGGCGCCTCACGCGCCGATGGATCGAGTGCCACCTCGCGGAACGGCACGTGGATATCGGCGCGCTCCTCGGGGCTGGTGTAAACCTTGCGCGAGCCGGCGATCGGGCCGGTGGTGACCGTGTCCGGCCGGGCATGTGCGGGCTTGGTGTCGATCGTCATCAGCCTCTCCTTGCGGTCCGGCTGGACGGAAGCAGGGCAGGATCGGCGCTCACGCTGTCCCCGTCCCTCCGCCGGCATGACCCGGTTCAGGTTCAAGGGTCACCGCGCCGCTCGGGTGAGCGTATGGCGGTATCTCAGCCCCCTGTCGGGACACCCCTCGGAAGACCCGCAGGATGCGGCGGTTGGCGTGGCGCTGTCAAACCGCCGGACCCGTCGTGGCGGTTAGGAACTAGCCCATGCCTTCCACGGAGTTCGGCGTGATTTCGTACATCACCCGCTGGTCGCCGGGCTCGCCATACGGATATTTGTCCTTGCCAAGATATTTCTTGGCGAGGCTGTCGATATGCGCCTCGGCCCCGTCCTCGGTGGTACGCGAGACGGTGCCGCGCACCTGGACGTAGCGATACGGGTCATCGGGGTCCATGATCGACAGCGCGACCTTGCTGCCCTGCTGCATGTTGCGGTCCTTCACCCGCCCCTTGGCCGTGTTCACCCGCACGTGCTGGCCGTCATAGTCGAACCACACCGGCGTCACCTGCGGCGAGCCGTCCGGCATCACCGTCGCCAGACCGGCGAATGCCTTCTTGCGCTCCAGCAGATCGCGGTATTTCTCCAGGGTTTCGTTCACGCTCGGTGCTCCTCGGGGTTGGCGGCTTCGGTAGCGGCTTTCGAGACCTGGGCGGGGTAGCGCGGTTTACAACGCGTGCCTGGTCATGCCTCCGCCGATCGAGCCACCATGCGCCCGAGCGGTCGGCCGCCGAACAGGTGAACGTGGAAGTGCGGCACCTCCTGCCCGCCATGCCCGCCCATGTTGCTGAGCAGCCGATAGCCGGGCGCTTCCAGGCCGAGCGACCTGGCGACCTTGCCCACCGCGCGGACGAACCCGACGATCTCCGCCTCCGTCGCCGCCGCGCTGAAATCGGCGAACGAGCAGTAGGGCTTCTTGGGGATCACCAGGATGTGGGTCGGGGCCTGCGGGTTGACGTCGTGGAAGGCCAGCGTCCACTCATCCTCGTAGACGGTCCGATTGGGGATTTCGCCGCGCAGGATCCGGGCGAAGATGTTGTTCTCGTCATAGGGCGGCAGCCCGCTGACCTGCATGGTCTTCTCCTGTCGCGAGGGTGCGCCGCGTGGGCGGGGTCGGGGATCATGGGATCTTCGTCGTGGTCACGCCGCGCCGGCGGGGCAGCGCGCGCGCGGCCTTCTCGGCGATGCCGCTGATCCCCTCCCGCCGCTGTAGCTCGGCCCAGATCTCCTCCGGGCGGACGCCCGCATCGACCCAAAGCACGACCAGATGATACAGCACGTCGGCGCTCTCGGCCACGACCGCGGCGCGATTGCGCGCCACCGCCTCAATCAGGCACTCGACCGCTTCCTCGCCGAATTTCTGCGCCACCTTGGCGGTGCCACGGGCGAGCAGCCGGGCGGAGTGGCTCACGGCGGGATCGGCGTCGCGGCGATCAAGCACCACCGTCCAGATGCGGTCGAGCACCGCGACGGCGGGGTCAGGCGTCGACCGCTCCGGCCGCTTGGCCTTCTTGCCCGATTTGGTCGGTTTGGCGGATTTGGTCGGTTTGGCCATTCGCTATCCGGTCGCCGGCGGCGCATTCGGCCGCACCGGCAGATGCGCCGCCGCCAGCGCCGACTTGACCTGCGCCACGGTGAACTGGCCGAAATGGAACACGCTGGCGGCAAGCAGGCCGGTAGCACCCGCCCGGGCCCCCTCAACGAAATGCCCCAGGCTGCCGACCCCGCCCGATGCGATGACCGGCACTCGCACCGCGCCGCAGACCGCTTCCAGCAGCGCGAGATCGAAGCCGGTGCCGGTGCCGTCGCGGTCCATGCTGGTCAGCAGGATCTCCCCCGCCCCCAGCGCCGCCATGCGACGACACCACTCGATCGCGTCGATGCCGGTGCCGCGCCGACCGCCATGGGTGAACACCTCCCAGCCGCGCTGGTCCTCGCCTCCCCGCTTGGCGTCGACCGCGACGACCACGCATTGGCTGCCGAATTTCCGCGCCGCTTCGCGCACCAGCTCGGGCCGCGCCACCGCGGCCGAGTTGATGCTGCACTTGTCGGCGCCCGCGAGCAGCAGCCGGCGCATGTCCTCGATGGCGCGGATGCCGCCGCCGACAGTGAGCGGCAGGAAGACCCGTGCGGCGGTCCGCGCGACGACGTCCAGGATCGTGTCGCGATTCTCGTGGCTGGCGGTGATGTCAAGGAAGCACAGCTCATCCGCGCCGGCCTGGTCGTAGAGCCGGGCCTGCTCGACCGGATCACCAGCGTCACGCAAGGAGACGAAGTTCACGCCCTTGACGACGCGGCCGTCCTTGACGTCGAGACACGGAATGACTCGCAGTTTCAGCACGCGAAGGTGCTTAGGGCCGCGCATCCCGCGCCGCAACCCGCCAAGCGGGCTGGGAAAGCTACCCCCGCCGATAACCGGGCAAGTTGTCTGCTTGACCGGACCATCAACCGGCGAGCAAAGCGAGCGCGGCCTCGGGGTCGACGCGGCCATCGTACAGCGCGCGGCCGACGATCACGCCCTCCACGGTGCCCTGCCTCGCCGTCTCCACCGCCCGCCGCAGCGCTTGCAGATGCGCCAGATCACCGACACCGCCGCTGGCGATCACCGGCGTGGTCAGCCGCGCGGCAAGCCCGATCGTCTCGGCCACGTTGAGCCCGCTCAACATGCCGTCGCGGCCGATATCGGTGTAGATGATCGCCGCGACCCCGGCATCCTCGAAGCGCAACGCGACCTCGTCGGCGCGCTTGGTGGAGGTCTCCGCCCAGCCCTCGGTGGCGACAAGACCGTCGCGTGCGTCGATGCCCACGGCGATGCAGCCCGGAAACAAGCCGCACGCCTCGCGCACCAGCTCGGGCTGCTTCACCGCGACGCTGCCGAGGATGACCCGGCGCACCCCCTGTCGCAGCCAGGCCTCGATCGCGGCGAGGTCGCGTATGCCGCCGCCAAGCTGCACCGGCAGCGTCACCGAGCGGAGGATCGACGCCACCGCTGCCTGGTTCACCGACCGCCCGGCGAACGCGCCGTCGAGATCGACCACGTGCAACCAACGGAAACCGGCATCCTGCCAGGCGCGGGCCTGCGCCCCGGGGTCATCGGAATAGACCGTCGCCTGATCCATCGCGCCGCGGCGCAGCCGCACGCAGGCGCCGCCCTTGAGGTCGATGGCGGGATACAGCGTCAGCGTCGGCATCAGCCCCCCGCGTCAGCCTTGCGATCGCGTGGCCGCAGCAGCTTGTAATAGAACAGCCCCTGCACGGTCTGGCCCGACACGCGGGCGTAGTGCGGATGCGCGCCCCACCGCTCGTAGCCAAGCGATTCATAGAGCCGGATCGCCGCTGTCTGGGTCGCCCGCACGTCGAGGTTCAGCACCTGGTAGCCGAGCGCGCGGGCGCCCTCCTCCACCCGGATGGTGAGCAGTCGCGCCAGGCCGTGCTCGCGCGCGTACGGCGCGATGAAGGAGTGCATCAGGTGGGCAGCGAACGCCTGCGCCTCGTTGTTGCGGGGCGGCCGGACGAGCTGGGCCGAGCCGACCACCGTGCCGTTGAGGCGGGCGACGAACAGCTCGCGCTCGGGCACCAGCAGCACGCCCCGAAAATAGCTTTCGAGCGCCAGCCGGCCAGGCGGATTGACCCAGCCGAACCCGCCGCCGTCGAGGATCGCCGAGTGCGCCGCCTCGCACAACGCGTTGAGCTCGTCGTCGGACAAGGTCACCGCGCGCTCGACCGAACGCAACGACAAAGGCGGCCCCGCCTTGTCCGACCCGTCGGACGGCTCGCCCATCAGGGCGACCAGCGGAGGAAGTTGCTCAGGATGCGGATGCCGACCTCCTGGCTTTTCTCGACGTGGAACTGCGTGCCGGCGCGATTGCCGCTGGCGACCATCGCGACCACCTCGCCGCCATACTCGGTGCGCGCGATGACCTCGCCCTCCGCCGCGCCGCGCAAGGCAAAGCTGTGCACGAAGTAGGCGTGGTCCCCCGATGCCAGGCCGTCGAGCAAGCGGTGGGCGCCCGGCGTGAAGCGCAGCTCGTTCCAGCCCATCTGCGGCAGCCGCAGCCCGGGCACCTCCATCGCGGCGATCTCACCCCTGATCCAGCCGAAGCCTTCGGTGACCGCGTGCTCAAGTCCGCGCTCGGCCATCAGTTGCATGCCGACGCAGATACCGAGAAACGGCGTGCCGGCGGCGGTCGCCGTCTCGATCGCCTCGCGCATCCCGGGTACCGCCGCCAAGCCGCCGGCGCAGTCGGCGAACGCGCCCTGCCCAGGAAGCACGATGCGCGATGCCTGGGCGACGGTCCGTGGATCAGCGGTGACGTCGATCCGCGCGTTGAGACCGGCACGATCGGCCGCTACCTCCAGCGCGCGCGCGGCCGAGGCGATGTTGCCGCTGCCATAATCGACCACCGCCACCCTCATGCGCGTGGGCCGACCGCTCCGGCGAGCAGCCGCGCCTGATCGGGGCGCCCCTGCAGCAAGCGGGACAGTGCGGCTTCGGCGTCCCGCGCGGCAACGACGTGGGCCAAAACGTAGCCGCGCCGGTCCAGCGACCAGCGCACCAGATCGCGCCCGGACAGGCCCTGCAACACCACCAGGGCCAGCCACAGCGCGGCCCGGGTGCCGCCGGTGGTGAGGCCGAACAGCAGGATCGCCACCGCCAGATTGAGTGCCGCCGGGATCCAGGCGCGATGCGCCGCCAGCCACAGCGGCCCGAACAGCGACGCGCCCCAACTGAACCCCTCGCGCACCAGCACGGGGCTCGCACCGGCGCGCACATGCGCGGTCCAGAACCTCACAGCGAGCCCTTGGTCGAGGGCACCGCGTCAGCCGCGCGCGGGTCGGGTTCGGCGGCCAGACGCAAGGCGCGCGCGGTCGCCTTGAAGCAGGCTTCGGCCACGTGATGCGCGTTGCGCCCGGCGCGCCGGGTCAGGTGCAAGGTGAGCAGCGCGTTCATCGCAAAGGCGCGAAAGAACTCCTCGAACAGCTCGGTGTCCATCTCGCCCACCTTCGCGCGCTCGAAGGCCACGTCCCAGGCCAGGAACGGGCGGCCGGAGATGTCGATCGCCGCCTCGGCGAGCGCCTCGTCCATCGGCACCAGCGCGTGGCCGAAGCGGCGGATGCCCCGCTTGTCGCCGAGCGCCTCGGCGACCGCGCGGCCCAGCACGATCCCGACATCCTCGGTGGTGTGGTGCATGTCGATATGCAGGTCGCCGGTGGCCCGCACCGAGAGGTCGATCAGCGCGTGGCGCGCGAAGGCGGTCAGCATGTGGTCGAGGAAGCCGATGCCGGTGGCGACGTCCGATCGCCCCGCGCCGTCGAGGCCGAGGGTCAACGCGATATCGGTCTCCGACGTGGTCCGCGTCACACTGGCCGCGCGACCCTGCGGCGACTTCGAGGGTGTCACCATGCGACACCACTAACGCGAAACACCCCGCCGCGCAAAGCGGTGGCGGTGCCTGGCGCGGGCTTACACCAGCCGCCGCACGTTCCTACCCGTCTGTCCCGTGCTCGGCGAGGGCCCAGCACCCGTGGCTTCGCTCACGTGGGCCACGACAGATGGTTTTGTATCGTAATCGTAACATTCTAGACGTGCGAGGACACTGCCACCTCAGGCCCGAAAGAGCGGCGGTGGCCAGGGTGACAGGGAGCGCGACGGCTTGGCAGATGCGGCCCGGCGACGGTGTGGCGGGGCTTGGGGTGGGGCCTGGGGAGTGGCATCCGGCGGCGCTTCGGCGAGCGCCGCCGGAGCGAGCGGCGGCTCCGATTGGGGCGGTTTCGGCGGCAGCCGCAGCGGTGCGGGCAGCGGGTCGTTGGTCAGTCGCCGCCACAGCGGGCGCAGCAGCCGACCCGCTTGCGGCGACGCTGCGAGCAGCGCCTGCATCTCGGGATCATCGACCAGAGCCAGCAGCCAGGCGCCGAGATACCCGGCGCCGAACCGCGCCAGCACCGGGCCGCCCGGCAGCTTCGACCGCTCCGGTGGTGTCGACTCGGCCGGCTCGGCTGCCCGGCGCGGCGCCCGGTCCTTGCGCGGCGCAAGCGTCCCGGCGGCGAACTGCGCATGCAGCGCGGCGAGTTTGCGCGTCGTGCGCTGCAAGTACTTCCACAGCAGCAAGGCAAGCGGCCCCAGCACGTCGCGCTTCCGGGGGTTCCGGTCGACCCAATCGGCGAGCGTCCACCTCAGCCGCTCGACGAGCAGGCCGAAGCGGCACATCAAGCCGGTTGGGGTGGAGGGGGCTGGGGACATGCGCGAGCTTGTATCACACGGTTAGCAAGCGTTGCAATACATTGTTAGAGGAGCCCCCGCCGGAACCGGGAATCGACCCAACACTGTCGGCATGACTGCCCCCCCTTCGCGAGGCGCCGGCGTGACGGATGATGCGGGCGCCGGTTGGATTACGATGCGACCGGCTCGGGAGTCGCGCGGGCTGGGGCGGCGGGCTGGCCGCCATCGCCCAGCATCTCCATCCGACCGGTGATCTGGCCGCCGTCTTCCACCTGCAGCCGTCGGCAGCGCGCGGTGCCGAGCACCCGACCCGTCGCACGGACCACCAGGCTGCCACGCGCCATCAGCGTTCCATCGATGGTGCCGGCGATCTCGGCATCCTCGACCTCCGCCTCGCCCTTGAACACGCCGCCTTGCGAGATGGCGAGTTCGGTCGCGTGGATCATGCTGGCCTCGACGGTGCCCTCGACCACCAGCCGCTCGGCGTCCTGCACCGTGCCCTGCACGCTGATACCCCGCCCGACGACGAGGGTGCGGCGTTCGGCGGGGTCGTGCGCGGGGCGCGCGGTGCCGGGCGGCATCATCGCCGGGCGCGTCGGGACCGGCGGGATCGCGCCACCCGAGTTCGCCGTCGGCATCGACGGCGGCGGGTTGGTAGCGAAGGGCGTGCGAGCCATGTCAAAAGCCTCCTTGGTTGGCGCCGGGCGGAACGGGGGCACGCCCAGTCCGTCGTCAAGATACTTCCCGTCATCACGATACGTCCCGTCGTCACGATACTTCCCGTCATCGCGAGACGGCGGGCCGACCGGCTCATCCTGACGCTGGCCACCGGGCGAGAGACCTTTTGCGGCCTTGCCACCCAGGATGCTGAGCGCCTGCCCGCCCAGGATCAGACCCTCCATCTGCCCGGCGGTGGCGCGATGGGCTGGCGTCGGGGTCTCGGCAGCACCAGCCTCGTCGGGCTTGCGGCGTTTGAACACGGCCCCTCCGTCTGGTCGAGTGTTGAGCGAGCGGCTGGCCTACCATGCGGCTGCGCGCCGGAACAACGGAGCCGCGCGGGTTATCCACACCGATCCGACAAGGCAACGGATGATCCAACGCTCGCCGGTCAGCTCCGCTGGTCGAGCACGTGGACCATGGCGGCGGTGCCGACCACCGGGATCAGCAGGTTGAGCACGGGGATGTAAGCGGCCAGCGCCAGGATGCCGCCTTGTACCAGGACCACCAGTCGCCGGCGTTGATACAGCGCCTGCGCCGCCCGCCGGTCCATCCGCCGCATCGCCACCGCGACGAACAGTCCCCGGCCGATCGCGTAGGCGGCGATCACCCAGGCAATCACCAGTCCGATCCCCGGCAGCACCAGCGCCAGCACCAGGCCAACCAGGTTGAGCGCCAGCACGCGCAAGCCGAGCGCGACCCCGTCCCAGATCTGCACGCTCATCGGCGCGCCACTCGCCGCGGCGAGGCCGGGATAGAAGCGCCGCTCCACCGCCTCCGCGATCCGCTCGGTGTACAGGGTGCCGATCGCCACCGCGACCGGGAGGAACAGCCAGAACGCGAGCAGCGCGGCACCCAGCGTGCTCAACAGGTCGACCGCCCAGGCCCACCATCCGTGCAGGTCGGTGAGGTGGTGGATGGCCCAGATCGCCCCGATCAGCAGGGCCGCGAAGCTCGCCGCCGACCACGCCACGCTGCGCCACAGCACCCCGGACAGCACCGGATCGCCGAGTTGCCGCAGGGCCAGCAGCATCGGTGTCAACAGGCGGCTCATCGACATCTCTCCCACGGGTTGCCCGACCACGGCGGCGATGGTACGGGGCGCGACCCAGCCGGAGCCCGCCCGCATGAGCCCCCTCGCATGACCACCTCGAACGCCGCGCGCTTCGACATCATCGGGATCGGCAACGCGATCGTCGACGTGGTCGCTTCCGCCGAGGACGCATTTCTCTCCAAGCACGCGATGCGCAAGGGCTCGATGACCCTGATCGACGCCGCCAGCGCGACCGCGCTCTACGCCGAGATGCCGCCGGGGCAGGAGAGCAGCGGCGGCTCGGCGGCCAACACCTGCGCGGTGGCGGCCGCCCTCGGCGCGCGGGTCGCCTATCTCGGCAAGGTCGCGGAGGACCAGCTCGGGTCGGTGTTCGCGCACGACATCGAGGCGGCCGGCGTGTTTTTCCCGACCGCGCGGCTGCGCGACGGGGCCCCGACGGCGCGTTGCCTGATCCTGGTCACCCCCGATGGGCAACGCACGATGCACACGTTCCTCGGCGCCTGCGTGACGTTCGGCGAGGCCGATGTCGACACCGCACTCGTGGCCGATGCGCAGGTGAGCTACCTCGAAGGCTATCTGTTCGATCCCCCGGCGGCGCAGGCGGCGTTCCGGCTCGCGGCCGAGACCGCGCATCGGGCGGGGCGCCAAGTGGCGCTGTCGCTGTCCGACCCGTTCTGCGTCGACCGCCATCGCGCCGCGTTCCGCGAGCTGGTGCGCGGCCATGTCGACATCCTGTTCGCCAACGAGGCCGAGCTGTGCAGCCTCTATGAGGAAAACGAGTTCGACCGCGCCGTGGAGGCGGCTCGGCGCGAGGTCGCGCTCGGCGCCCTCACCCGCAGCGAGGCCGGCAGTGTCATCGTGCGGGGAGACGAGACCGTGATGGTCGCGGCCGAACCGACCCAGGTGGTCGACACCACCGGCGCGGGTGACGCCTACGCCGCCGGATTTCTCGCCGGCCTGACCGCCGGGCGCGACCTCGCCGCTTGCGGGCGGATGGGCAGCATCGCCGCCGCCGAGGTGATCAGCCATTACGGCGCGCGGCCGATGCGCGATCTGCGCGCGCTGGTCGCCGGGGTGGCGCGCTGATCTGCTGGCGGGAACGCTCAACCCGACCCGCCGCCCGACGTTACCGCCCCGACTTGAACGCCAAAAGGTAGGAGACGATCCGATGCGCAAGACGCTGCTGACTTCCGCCGCGACGCTCGGCCTGGCACTGGCCGCGCCCGGCTTCGCCCAGACCACCGACACGGGTGCCCGGCCAGGCCACCAGCCGGGCGTCGGCATGTCGCAGCCGAGCTCGACCAGGGCCAGCAACATCAATCAGAGCAACGCGCACTCCAAGGTCGCACCTCGACTGCCGCACTCCGGTCTCGGGGCTAATGCCAGCCCGGAGGAGTACGCGCGGGCGGCGTTGACGGCGCTGCGCAACAACCAGACCGGCAAGGCGCAGGAAGCGCTGGAGCAGGCCGAGACCCGCACCCTCACCACGCATCAGGCGGAGGAAGGGCGCATTCCGATGATGGACATGCTGGAACAGGCGCGCCAGGCGATCGGCCGCAACCAGATCGCCGACGCCCGCCGGATGCTCGAGCAGGGTCTGGCCGAAGGTGGCAACAGCGCCAGCCGTGCCAGTATGCCCAGCCGATAAGCTCTGACCGTGCACGGCCTGACGCATCGTTACGCGACTTTGTCGAGCGTGAAGATGCACTTCGTCGAGGCCGGCAGCGGCCCGACGATCGTGCTGCTGCATGGCTATCCCGAGACCTGGTACGAGTGGCGCCACGTGATGGCGCTGCTCGCCCCGCGTTTTCGCCTGATCGCGCCCGACCTGCGCGGTCTCGGCGACACCTCGCGCCCGGCTTCGGGCTACGACAAGCGCACCATCGCCGCCGACGTGCGGGAGTTGCTGCGCGATCACCTCAAGCTCGATACCGTTGGGCTGGTCGGGCACGACTGGGGCGGCCCCACCGCCTACGCCCTGGCGCGGCTCGACCCCTCCCTTATAAGCAAGCTCGCCATCATCGACGTGGTGATCCCGGGCGACGGTCGGCCCGGCGGCATCGCCCAAGGCGGCCAGCGCTGGCACCACGGGTTCCACCGCACGCCACACCTGCCCGAAGCGCTCACCGCCGGACGGGAGGCGCTGTACCTCTCGTATTTCTACGACGAATACGTCTCCACCGCCGGCGCGATCACCACCGAGGACATCGCCGAATACGTGCGCACCTACTCCCGCCCGGGTGCGATGCGTTGCGGCTTCGAATACTACCGCGCGACCGACGAGGATGCCCGGGTCAACGCCGAGGAGCTGGCGCGGGTCGGCAAGCTGCGTATGCCGGTGCTCGGCATCGCCGGCGGCGCCGGGCGCGGTCGCGGCGCCGAGCTCGGGGAATCGCTCGCCTGTGTCGCGGAAACCCCGCAGTGCCACGTGCTGGAGGGCGTCGGCCACATGGTACCCGAGGAGGCGCCGGAAGCGGTTGCCACGCTGCTCGGCGGCTTCTTCACCGACAGCGCCTGAAGCCTGCGCGGTCGCGTTGACAGTCCGGTCGGGTGCGTGACAACTCCCCCGAGGGAAACATCAAGGGAGCCGGCAGCGATGGCATACCAGCAGATCAAGGTTACCACCGAGGGCCACATCGCCACCGTCGAGTTGCGGCGCGGGCCGAACAACCACGTCAACGTGCCGATGATCGCGGAGATCGGCGAGGCGTTGGAAGGTTTTGATCGCAACCCCGAGATACGCGCCATTGTGTTGTGCTCGGACGGCAAGCATTTCTCCGCCGGCGCCGACCTGGTCACGCGCGACGCCGAGGGGCGCGAGATCGGTGCCGGGCGGCGGCATCTCTATAAGGAGGCGATCCGGCTGGTGCGCGCCGGCAAGCCGATCGTCGCGGCGGTGCATGGGGCAGCCGTCGGCGCCGGGCTCGGGCTCGCCCTGGTCGCCGACTTCCGCGTCACCTGCTCCGAGGCGCGGTTCTCCGCCAATTTCACCCGGCTCGGCTTCCATCCCGGCTTCGGCCTGACCGCGACGTTGCCGCGACTGGTCGGCACCTCGAAGGCGGCGCTGCTGATGTACACCGGCCGCCGCCTCACCGGCGAGGAGGCGGTCGCGATGGGGCTGGCCGACATCCTTGTGCCGATCGACGAGGTGCGCGCCCGCGCGACGGAGCTTGCCACCGAGATCGCGCAATCGGCCCCGCTGGCGATCGTCGCGACACGCGAGACCTTGCGTCGCGGCCTGGCCGAGGCGTTCCAGGCGGCCACCGAGCGCGAGTTCGAGGAGCAGGACTGGTTGCGCAAGACCGACGACTACAAGGAGGGCGTGAAAGCGATGTCCGAGCGCCGCCTGCCCAACTTCCGCGCCGACTGATTTTCCGCGTCTACCTGCTCGCCTGGTCGATCGCCTCCACCGCGGCCTGGTCCAGCTTGACCTTTGGCGCCTGCATGATCTCGTCAAGCTGCGCGAGGCTGGTGGCGCTGGCGATCGGCGCGGTGATGCTCGGCCGCGCGATCAGCCAGGCGAGCGCCACCTGGCTCGGCTTGGCATCATATTTTGCCGCCGTATCGTCGAGCGCCTTGAGAACCCGGCCCCCCCGTTCGTCGAGGTATTTCTCCACGCGCGAGCCGCGTGCGCGATCGGCGACATCCGCCTTGGAGCGATACTTGCCGGTGAGAAAGCCGCTCGCCAGCGAATAGTAGCAAACGACACCAAGCTGTTCCTTGGTGCACAGCGCTTCCAGGTCGCCCTCGAACTCGTCACGCTCGACGATGCTGTAATTCGGCTGCAAGCTCTCGTAGCGCGGCAGGCCATGCTCGGCGCTGGTGTCGAGCGCTTCCTGCAAACGCGCCGCGCTATAATTGGAGGCGCCGATCGCGCGCACCTTCCCCGCCTTGATCAGCGAATCATACGCCTCCAAGGTCTCGCGCATCGGCGTCTCGGGATCATCGCGATGCGACATGTAGAGGTCGATCCGGTCGGTCTGCAACCGACGCAGCGAAGCCTCGACCTCCTGCGTGATATACGCCTTCGACAAGCCCTTCTTGCCGGGCGCCATCTCGATGCCGACTTTTGTGCCGATCACCACCTTGTCGCGCTTGCCGCTTTGCTTGAGCCACTTGCCGATGATCGTCTCGCTCTCGCCGCCGCTGTTGCCGGGGTGCCAGCGCGAATAGACGTCGGCGGTGTCGATGAAGTCGAAGCCGGCATCGACGAAGCGGTCGAGCAACCGGAACGAGGTGGCCTCGTCGGCGGTCCAGCCGAACACGTTGCCGCCGAACGCGAGCGGCGCGATCGCCAGGCCGGACTTGCCGAGTTTACGTTTTTCCATCTGTGTTCTCCGATGCGTCTCTGTTTCAGGAATAGTCCGGCTGCCGCTTGCCGAGGAACGCGTCGACGCCTTCCTTGAAATGCGGGCTGGCGCGCACTCGGTCGCCGAGCTCCTGCTCCAGCGCCTCGCGCGAGTTGGTGTAGTCGGCGATGCTAGCACTGATCTGATATTTCACCGCCTGCACGGCGGACGGGCTGTTCGCCGCGATCGTCGCCGCCGTTTCCAGCGCCCACGGCATCAGTTGCTCGGCCGGTAGCACCTGGTTGACCAGGCCGATCCGCGCCGCCGCGTCGGCAGGGATTAGCCGGCCGGTGAGCAGCAGGTCCATTGCGTGCACGTAACCGATCTGATGGATCAGCTTCACCGTGGCGCCACCGAACGGATAGATCGACCATTTCACCTCGGTGAGGCCGAAGCGCGCGCCCGGCGCGGCGGCGCGAATGTCGCTCGCGAGCAGCAGCTCGATGCCGCCGGCGATGCAGTCGCCGTTCACCGCCGCGACGATCGGCTTGGAGAAGGTCGAGGTCTTCAGCAACGCGCGATTGACTGTCTGCACGATGCTCTCGCTGGCGCTGAGATCACCGCCAACATCGGCGCCGGAGGTGAACGCCTTGTCCCCGGCGCCGGTGATCACCACGCACCGACAGGACGGCGCCGCGTCGAGCCGAGCCCACAACGCGCCGAGCTCCGCCATCATCCCACGCGTCATCGCGTTGCGGCGCGGCTGGTTGTCGAGTGTCACCACCACCACGTGCGGCCCGTGCTCGCGTAGCTCGATCGGCATGGAAAAATCCTCCGTGGTCGTAAAAGCCTAGTCGCGCGGCCGTTGATCGACCACCCGCTTCGCCTTGCCGAGCGAGCGCTCGATCGTTCCGGGCGCCTCGATCACGACGCGGGTGGTCAGGCCGACCATGCTCTTGATCGCCGCGACGACGAGCTGGGCCTCATCCTGCAATCCGGCGACGTCCCAGTGCGAGGGGCGCGCCTCGACATGCACCGCCATCGCGTCCATGCGTCCCTCGCGCGTGAGCACGAGCTGGAAGTGCCCGCCGCACCACGGGCGCGCGAGCAGCACCTCCTCGATCTGCGTGGGAAACACGTTGACCCCGCGCAGCACCAGCATGTCGTCAGAGCGGCCGGTCACTTTTTCCATGCGTCGAAAGCCGGGGCGCGCGGTTCCCGGCAGCAAGCGGGTGAGATCGCGCGTGCGGTAGCGGATCACCGGCAACGCCTGCTTGGTCAACGAGGTGAACACCAGCTCGCCCTTGACCCCGTCGGGCAGCACCGCGCCGGTCTCCGGGTCGATGATTTCTGGATAGAAATGGTCCTCCCAGATGTGCAGCCCGTCCTTGGTATCGATGCATTCCTGCGCCACGCCCGGACCGATCACCTCGGACAAGCCGTAGATATCCACCGCGTCGATGCCGAAGCTGCTTTCGATCTCCAAGCGCATCGCGTTGGTCCAGGGCTCGGCGCCAAAGATGCCAACCTTGAGCGATGTCGTGCGCGGATCGATCCCTTGGCGGACGAACTCGTCGAGTATGGCCAGCATGTAGCTTGGCGTGACCATGATGATCTCGGGGCGAAAATCCATGATCGCCTGAACCTGCCGCTCGGTCATGCCGCCCGACATCGGCACCACGGCGCAGCCCAGCAGCTCCGCGCCGGCGTGGGCGCCGAGGCCGCCGGTGAACAGGCCGTAGCCATAGGCGTTGTGCAGCTTCATGCCCGGCCGGCCACCCGCGGCGTAGATCGACCGCGCGACCAGCCCGCCCACATATCGAGGTCCGCGCGGGTATAGGCGACGACGATCGGCTTTCCCGTGGTGCCCGACGATGCGTGCAGGCGCGCGACCTGCTGCTCCGGCACCGCCAGCAGCCCGAACGGATAGGTGTCGCGAAACACCGCTTTCGTGGTGAAGGGAAATCGGGCGATATCGGCGAGGTCGCGGAAATCCCCTGGGCGCACGCCGGCGGCATCGAACGCGTCGCGGTAATGCGGCACGTTGCTGTAGGCGTGCTGCAACGTCCACGCCATCCGCTCGCGTTGCAAGGCGATAATGTCTTCGCGCGACGCACGCTCGACGGCATCGAACATGCCGGTCCCCTCCCCTGCGTATGACGGCCGCAGAGGCGCAGGATACCGACACAAGCCTTCGCAGGGAAAGCGCGGGCCCGCCCCGAGCTCAGAACGTGACGTTGCTACGCAGCCCGAAGATCGCTTCGTTGCCGATGCGCTTGCCTGGCACCGGCGGGTTGGGCACGCCGCCCGAGGGGGTGAACACGTATTGAAAATCGGGCTGGATCTGCCACCAGCGGGTGATCAGGGCTTGGTAGGTGACCTCGATGAAGGTCTCGCTGGAGCGGATCGGGTATGGGCCGGCGAAGAAGCTGATGTCGCGGTCGAATTGCGTTGCGCTTGGGCTGATCTTGACCAGGCCGAAGCCCACGCCGAAGCTGTCGTCTTCGCGATCGGGCAGCGGCGCTTTCACGGTGACACCGGCGTTGACGCTGAAATTGACCAGGTTGCGGTCGCCCGGCGCCCCGGTGAGGCGCGCGAACACGCCGACCGCGCGAGGCTGGTTGGGATCAGGCCGCCAGATGGTCTGATCGAACACACCATAGATGCTCCAGTTGAGCCGGCGAAAACGCGGATCGCCGTTGCTGGCCGGGTCGGCGAGCGACCGGCCGGCGGTATCGAGGCGCTGGTCGGGAAAGCGCGCGGTGTCGAACCAGACCCCCAGCTTGTAGATGCCGGGCAGCCCGCTCGAGGGTGAGATGGGCGTCGGGCCGGGCGCGGTCGGGCCGGCGGGCGTCGCTATGCCGGTCACAGGTTGGTTGATCGCGTATTGCACCTCGGCGATGAACAGGGCGCCGGTGCGGAGATTGAACTTGCTGCCCGATTGCGCCGCACCTCGCACTTGGCTGTCGCTGAAGAAGGAGCCACCGGCCGGGTTGTCATCGAACACGCCGCCGAGCAGGGTCAGCGTATCGGTCGCCTGATAGCGGAAGCGGACGCCGAGCGAGGCGAGCGGGAAGGACGGGCCGCTGGCGTAGAGATCCGACGCCGCCAGCACCGGCCAGCCCATCGCCGAGTTGATGAACAGGCCGGCACCCTCGCTGCCCAGGAACTCCAGATCGGCGCTTTGCTGACCGAGCTTGACGTCGAACTTGCCGCCAGGAAACGCCTGCTTGTACCAGAGCTCCCACAGCCGCGTGGCTCGCTGTGTCTCGTTGCCGGTCACGGTTTGCAGCACGCCGAGATTGTCGGCCGACAAGCCGCGACCGTGGATCTGCAAGCCGCTGACGTTGAGCGTCCCGCCCTGCCAGCCGAACGCCTTCTCCGTGTCGAGCCCAAGGGTCAGGACGGTAACGCCGTCATACGTCGCGCCACGCCGGAACCCGCCGGTCACGTTGCCGAACACCTCGCTCGACTCCAGCAGTTCGAGCGTTATCCCGTGCCTGCCGAGCGCGCTACGCAAGCCATACAGGTCACCGAGCAGGTTGTTCCGCGACGGCGAGAACAGGCTGGCGGTGTAGCCCGGCTGGAACGGCGCCGGCTCCGCCGCAGCAGTGCCGCCGGCCGGAGACTCGGGAACCGGGCTCTCGGGCGCTGCCGGTGCGCCGGGAAGCGCTTCGCCGCCCGGCGGCGCCGGCTGCGTCATCGCCGCGCTGGCCAGGACACAAAAGCCGGCCGCGAGCACCGCGGTCGAGACGACGATGCGATGAGACATGGGACAGCTCCAGAGAACCGTGGCGACGCGGGTCAAACGCAAATGCGAGTTATTAGCATTTAGGGTGCCGCTGATTGGCGTGTCAACAGCACCGCTGTCGCCGCGCGTGATCCACGCCATGCCCACGTAAAAAGGAAGCGACGCCCGGGGCGTCACTTCCTTCTCACCGGCGAGGGCGCGGTTCGCTAAGCCACGCCCGCTGCTTGGCTGGCTAGATCCGCCCGAGGACGAGGAGCACGATCACGATGAGCAGGATCAGTCCGAGGCCACCCGACGGGAAGTAGCCCCACCCCGTGCTGTACGGCCATGTCGGCAGCGCACCCAGCAGCAAGACGATCAGGATAATGAGGAGAATTGTACCCATAGAAGCAAACCTTCCCCGCGTGTAACGACGTGATCAGAACGCGTATTGTGGCGCCGGGTTCACAGGGTTGCGAGAACCCACTGCTTGGCGTTGGCCAGCACCCGGTCAGCCGACGCCCTGGCTGCTCAGCCGAGATGCTTGGCGAACAACGCCAGGGTGCGTTGCTGCGCCGCCTCGTAGTCGGGCTTGCTGAAGCTGCCGCGCTCGTCGCAGCCGAACCCGTGCTCGGCCCCCTGGTAGACGTAGACCTCGACATCCGGCTGGGCGGCGCGAACCGCGTCGACATCGCTCATCGGGATCGACGCGTCCTTCTCGCCGAAATGCATCTGCACCGGACAGTTCGGATGCTCGTCGCGCGTGCCGGGGATGCCACCGCCATACCAGCATGACGCGGCGGCGAACTTGTTCGTCCGGGTGGCACCCCACCAAGCGACCGTGCCGCCGAAGCAATAGCCGACGATGCCGAGCTTGCCCGAGCCGAGCTGCTGCGCCGCCGCTTCGATGTCGGCCATCACCGCGCTGTCCTGCAGCTTCATGCGCAGTTCACGCCCGGCGCTGATATCGTCCGGCGTGTAGCCAAGCTCGACGCCGCGTCGGACCCGGTCGAACAGCGCCGGCGCGACGACCGCGTAGCCCGCCGCGGCGAATCGGTCGGCCACGTCCCGCATGTGGTGATTGACGCCAAAAATCTCCTGGACCACGACGATGCCGGCCTTCGCGCCGCTGTCGCCGGCGCTGTAGGCCGACAAGGTGTGCCCGTCCGCCGCCTTCAGCTCGATCGTGCTGCCCATTGCTTTTCCCTCCAATTGAAATCGCCTGTCGCGGCGCGCAGGATGGAGACATGGGCGAGATCGTCAACCTCCGAACGGCGAAGAAGCAGCGTGTACGCGCGGACGCGGCGAAGGCGGCTCGCGAGAACCGCATCCGGCATGGCCGAACCGCCGCGCAGAAACGCGACGACCAACGCGCCGAACAACGACGGCGCGACGCGCTGGACGGCAAACGAACCGATCCGGGCTAGCTGCGCGACGGATCAAGGCACCTCGGCGGCCTTGAGCACCTCGATGTCCGCGCTCAGCACCTTGCCCTTGGTCTCGGGGCCGAGGAACACCGCCAGGATCAGCACGACGAGCGACCCCGCCGTGCCCACCAGCATCGGCAGCGCGAAGCCCATCCGCTGATCCACCGCGAAGTAGGCAATAACCGGAGCGACGAAGCCGCCCCAGATGGCGCCCTGGTGATAGACGAAACCCGCGGCGGTGGCGCGCACCTCGGTCGGGAAGCGTTCCGACAGATAGGACGGGTTCTGGCTGTCCTTCGCCCCGGCGAAGAACGCCTGGAGTATGAAGCCGAAGATGATCCACAGCGGGTCTCGCGTCATCAGGTAGATCGGCGCGATGAAGATGCCGATCGTGCAAGGGATCATGATCGCCGCGCGCCGGCCGAACCGATCCGACACCACGCCCCATATGCCGGAGGAAAGAAAGACGATGATGTTGGCCCAGAACAACGGCGTCGCCACCATCAGCGGCGTCCAGCCGAGCTCCTTCTGCAGATAGGTGCCAAACAGCGCCCAGATCGAGTAGTAGGCGCAGAAATTGGCCGCCATCCACACGCAGCCGGTGATGGTGTTCCACAGCAGGGCCGGCTTGAAGATTGCCAGCAGCGGCACCTTCACTTCGGCACCGAGGGCTTTCTGCTGCTTCTTGTTCTCGGTCCACACCTCCGGTTCCTTGACGTAGACGCGGATCCAGATGCAGGCCAGTGCCGGAAGCACGCCGATGATCAACATGCCGCGCCAACCGTAGCCTTTGCCCATCGCTTCAAGCGGTGGGTAAAGGAAGCCATAGGCCAAAGACGAGAGCGCGAAGCCGAGGCCCCACGATCCTTGCAGCACGCCGGACATGAAGCCGCGCGAGCGCGCCGGCCAGGATTCCATCGCCAAGGCCGCGCCGGCCGGCCATTCCGCCCCCATGCCGATACCAAGCAGGGCGCGAAAGACGAACAGGAACATGAAAGTGGGCGAGAAGCCGGCAATGAAGTTGCAAATCGAGTACCAGATGATGGAGATCATCAGCGGCGCCTTGCGGCCCATGCGGTCGGCAATCCAGCCGGCGAACGTCGCACCCACCAGACGCATCCACAAGGTGACCGCGAACACGGCGGTCACCGCGGTGAGCGGCACCCCGAATTCCTGGCTGATCGGCAGCATGATGAGCAGGAAGATGGTGAAGTCGAACGCATCCAACGTCCATCCAAGCCAGGCGGCAATGTATGCATACCACTGGTCCTTGGTGGGCTCCTTCCACCAGGGAAGGTTCGACGCGCGCGCGCTGGACCCGGACATGGCAGCCCCCTCGTGCTCAAGGCAGCGTAGTGTCTGTTCTTTATCGGCACTCGGTACGCCGCTGATGATCGAGCGGCAGACAGGTTGCGGGGGTTTCCCCGGACCGGCGCCCCGATTTGACATCAACAAAGGCAGGTTAGCCGCCCTTGAAGCCGGGCTGCAATGGGGCAGCCGAAACTGTTTGGTTGCCACAGGTCTGACGAGCCGGTCGGAGTCGAAGCCGGACATTCCGGTCTCGATTCCGATGAAATGATGGGGTTTGGCGTTTCCGGAAGGCGCTTGCGGATTACCATCGAGAATCCCGCGATGGAGCGCGCCGACGGCAGTCTCAGACACTTTTTGAAACAATCCGGACACTGTCTGCTGGCCTCGTGCAGGCAACCCTGCCGGCACAGCGCGTTCAGCCGTGCAGCACCGTTCGCAGATGCGCCGCCAACTGATTTCTGTCATACGGTTTCGTCAACAACGGAACATCGTGCGTTTGCTCCCGGCCGAAGCCGGCGGTGTAGCCCGATGTCAGCAGCACCTTCAGATCGGGACGCAGCCGCCTGGCCTCGATCGAGAGCTGCAAGCCGTTCATGCCGCCGGGCATCACCACATCGGAGAACAACACATCGACGCGATCCTCGCCGCGCAGCCGGTCAAGTGCTGCTTGCGCGGTCTTCGCGGTGAACGTGGCATAACCCAGATCGCGCAGGCTCTCGACCGCCGCCACGAGCACGTCCGGCTCATCCTCGACGACGAGCACCACCTCGCCTGCGCTGGCACGGCGCAGCGGCACGCCTTGCGGACCAGCGCGCTCGGCCGGCTCGCGTTTCTCGGCCCGGGGCAGCAGCAGCTCGATTGTCGTCCCCCTGCCCTGGGCGGTGATGATGCGTGCGTCGCCGCCCGCCTGCTTGGCGAACCCGTACACCTGGCTCAAACCGAGGCCGGTTCCCTGCCCTACCTCCTTGGTGGTGAAGAACGGCTCGAACGCCTTGGCCAATGTGCGCGCGTCCATCCCGCTCCCTGTGTCGCTGACGGCGACCTGCACGTAGGCGCCGGGCGACAGCTCGGGATGCTCGGACGAGCACGGCACGATGTTGCGTGTCGCGATCGTGATCCGGCCGCCATCCGGCATCGCGTCGCGCGCATTGCCGACAAGGTTCAAGATGGCGGCCTCGAAGTGGCCGGGGTCGAGCCGCACCGGATCGAGCCCGACATCCAGATCGAACTCGATCCGAACCGCTTCCTGGGCGGCGCGCTCCAGCAACTGCCTGAACTCTTCCAGGCACCGGTTGAGGTTGATGGTCTCGGGTTTCACCAACTGACGTCGTGAGAAGGCGAGGAGCTGCTGGATCACTTCACCGCCGCGTTTGGCAGCCAGCGCGATCTGCCCGGCGACGTGGCGCACCCTGTCGGGATCGTCGGCACGCCGGCTCAACATCTCGGAACTGCCCAGGATCACGGTCAGCAGATTGTTGAAGTCGTGCGCCACCCCGCCGGTGACCTGGCCGACGGCTTCCAGCCGCTGCGCCTTCAGCAGTGCCGTCTCGGCTTGTTGCCGACGTTCGATCTCCTGATTGGCCCGGACCAGCGCCTCCTGCTCTCGGCGCGTCCGGACCAGCGCTGTCCACGTAATCGCGAACAGCGCCAGGGTGACCGGAATGCCAAAGCCGAGATGCCCCGCCATGGTCCTGCGCCAGCCCGCGAGGATCGCGTTGCGGCTGCGTCCCGCCACCACGTAGAGCGGATAGCCCTGAACCTTCCGGTAGGCGAAGATGCCGTCCACCCCCGCCTCGACGACCGAGCGACCCTCGTAAACGCCTTCGGTCGGCTGAGCCTCGATCGCGTTGAAGAACTCGCCGCTCCGGTCGATCCTTGGCGGCGCCGCCAAGATGGGCGGATATCGCACCAGGATTTCGCCATCGTCGCGGACCAGGGTGACCACCTTGCCCTTGTCGCCGTCCTCGCCCTCGCCCACCAGCACGGCGTAGAACTCCTCGAATGAGGACGGCGAGACGGCCACGTCGATGACGCCCCTCACGTTCCCCCTGGCGTCGGTCCACGGGCGTGCCGCCCCGAAGAAGGGCTGGTGGATGATGAGCCCGGTTTGCAGGCCGCTCACGTACGTGCCGGCTTGCCCGCCGACCACCGCCTGAAAGTAATCGGTGCCGCTGACATTCACGCCGGCGGGTATCGGATAGATCAAGGCGCTCACCAGCGGACGGCCGGCGGCATCGGCCAGCAGCACGCTCCGCACCTGCGGCAGACGGGCGATGATCGCGGCGAACGCCTCGTGCAGCGGCTTCTCCGAGCGGGCGATGGCGTCGCTATCCATGCCGCGGACGAGGTCGTTGATGCGATCAGCCGCCTGGCTCTGGCTATCGAACACCTTGGCCGCCTGCTCGCGGGCGACCTCGCTGCTGCGTCGCAGGTCACGGATCGAGCGTGCAGTCGCGTCGCGGTAGCTGAGCCACGCCGTGACGCCCAACAGCAACGCGGGGATCAGCAGCGAACAGACCAGCAGCACCCGAAGCAGCCCGATGGCGCTGCGGGCAGAAGCCGGCGCGCGCACGCTCGCTGTCTCGTTCGCCCCAGGGAGCATGCTGCCCACCAAGCTTAAATCATACGCTCTAATCGCCGACCGTGCGGCGTTCTACAATGGTGTTCTCATGGCACTTGCCGACGCACGAGGCAACAATCACGTGGCACTCCGCTCGTCGACAGGGGGGAAGCGGCGCAGGATGCGGAGCATGACCAGCATCGCCGGCAGTGCGGCGAACATGCAGACCGCGTAGAACTGCGTCCACCCGAGTGCCTCGGCCAGGAACCCGGACAACCCGCCAATCGTGCGCAACGCGATCGCCGCCAGCGAGGACAGCAGCGCGTATTGCGTCGCGGTGAACGCCACCGAGCAGAGCCCGGAGAGATAGGTGATGAACGCCGCGTCGGCCATGCCCTCGGCGAACGCCTCGGTCGCCACGGTGGCGTAGAGGACGTGGTGCTCGCCCGCCGAGACGGCGAGCACGAGATACATCGCCATCGCCACGGTCTGCACCCAGCCGGTGAGCAGCAGCGCCCGCCCCACCCCGAGCCGCGCCACCAGCCAGCCGCCGATCGCGGTGCCGCCGAAGGTGGCGGGCAGCGAGAACCAGGAGTTGCCGACCGCGATCGCGGCGCGGTCGAAGCCGAGCGAGTGATAGAACGGCGCGTTCATCACCCCAGCCATCGCCTCGCCGAGCTTGAACAGCGCCACGAAGGCGAGGATGGTCCCGGCACCGGGCCGCCCGAGGAACTCGCGCAGCGGCTCGACCACGGCAAGGCGCAAGCGCGCCACCAGCCCGCCCGGTGCCCGTGCGGCTGGCTCGCCGCCGGGTTCCGGAGCGATCAGGGTGATGATCGGCCCGATCGCCACCAGAGCGGCGACGACCAGCAGCGCGCCATTCCACCCCAGCAGGTCGGCCCCCTTGATCGCGCCGGCGCCGGCAACCAGCAGCGCGGTGCGATAGCCCCACACATAGGCCGCCATCGCGGCACCTTGCCGGCGCGGCGGGTAGGATTCGATGCGCCAGGCATCGACCAGGATGTCCTGGCTCGCCGAGAGGAAGCCGACCAGCGCCGCCGCCGCGATCGCCGGGAGCAGCGCGGCGGCGGGGTGGGACAAGGCCAGCAACGCGCACGCGACGACGAGCAGCGGCTGCACGGCGAGCAGCCAGCCCCGCCGTCGGCCGAGCCGCGCCAGGGGACCCGGCGGCCGCGCCTGATCGAGCAGCGGCGCCCAGAGGAATTTCAGCGTGTAGGCGAGGCCGATATTGGCGGTCAGCCCGATCGCCGCCAGCGACACGCCGCCCTCGGATAGCCAGAGCCGGAAGGTGAACCCGGACAGCGGCAGCGGCAGCCCGGCGACGAACCCGAACGCCGCCATGTGCCACAGCCGCGCGCGCGTCATAACCCCAACCCGCTCCGGGGACGTTGTTCCTGCTCGGCTTGCGGGGTGGCGGCGAAGGTGACCGCCTCGCTCGCCCCGGCTTCGGCGATCGCCAGCTTGCCGCGAACCGTCAGGTCGCTGACGAACGCGAACTGGTCACGCATGTCGAACGGATAGGCGCGCAGCTTGTAGTGCGTGCCCCACGGCTTCTCGCTCAGCACGATGACGACCGGCTTGCTGTAGTCGAGATAGGCGCTGGTCAGGGCGACGTCGCGCAACGCGGCGCGGACCAGCGCGGCATCGTGCCGGGGCAGCAGGAAGAAGTCGGCGACACACATCAGCGTCTTGGCGCCGTCATTGGCGTTGGAGATGTTGTCGGTCCAGATCCGGCTGTGCGGAATGCTGACGATGTTGGCATCCGGCGTCAGGACACGGATGGCGCGCATCCCGACGCTGCGGACCTCGCCGTAGTCGCTGCCGATCTTGACCCAGTCGCCCGGCCGGTACGGCCGCTCGATGATCGCCACCATGCCGGCGATGAGGCTGCTCACGTAGTCCTTGAAGGCGAACCCGATGGCGACGCTGGCGGCACCCGCGATGACCAGGAAGTTCTGGAAGGTGATGTTGAAGATGATCGGGATGATCCACAGCGTGGCCACCACCAGCAGCACCATCCGAACAATCGGAACCGTCGCCAGCAGGTAGAGCCGCACCTTGCTCGGACCGCGCTCGGCCAGATACGGAACGGTCTGACGCACCAGCCAGATCGCCAGCCAGGTGCCGAAGACGACGAAGCCGATCTCCAGGAAGCTGATGTCCTGGAGATTGTTGATCAGCTGGGCGCCCTGCTCCTTGGCGCTGTCGCTCGCGGCCATTGCTCTACAACCTGTCCAGCGGCAGACCCGCCGAGGCAAGTCCGTTGCGGATCGCGGGATACGCCGCCGGACGGGCCGCGAGCAAGTCGCCCTGGCGTTCGAGAAACCCGGCCTTCACCAGCACCGGCACGGTATTCGATTCGCCGACGAGCGGCAGCACCAGCCGAAGGTGCTCCGGCGCGAGCGGGCCGTGGATCAGCAGCGCTTGCAGCACCAGCAGCGCCATCTGCTCGTTGGGCCCGGGCAGGACGTATTCGTCGAGCGCCGCGATCCACAGCGTCTGCTCGCCGGCGTCGGCCTGCGTATCCGCGGAGGCGACGGCCTTGGCGTCCTTGCCCACCGCCTCGCCCCGATCCGATCGCATGCTGCGCCGCCACATGCGCCACGCGACCCACGGGATGCCGAGACTGCGGCCGGCGAGCGTTTCGAGATAGTCGTTCTCGGGCTTCCCCTCGTCGTCTTGCGCCAGGACATCCTCGCCGGTCCCTGGCAGCCGGAACCGCACCGCGCCGGTGGCCTCTTCGGTGGCGAGGTGCGAGAACCAGCGGTGCAGGCGCGCCGCGTCGAACGCGCGGAAGGTGACGGCGTCGGAAAGCAGGAGATCGGCGTCGACTGCCTTGCCGAGGAACGCCCAGGCCCAGCTATTGCAGCCGATCACGACCGGCCGGTCGAGCAGGTCCAGCGCGGCGAGCAGCGCGCGGACCGCTCGCAAGCCGTGCCGATGACGCAACAGCCACGCCTCAAGTCGCGGCACCACCAGAAGCCCCTCGCCGTCGAGCGCCGGAACATCGGGAGCAGACGCGGCGATCAGCGCGCCGCGCTCGGGCGGCACCACGAGCTGGTGTCCGTTCTGCCGCGCCCAGGTCTCGACCACGGGATTCTCGTCGCATGGCGGCAGCACGACGACCTTCACGTGCGAGACGCGCGGCGTCTCCGCCAGCCACGCCTTGATCGTCGCGTCGAGCTCGTCGAGCAGCGGCCCGCAGGCGGGGGGTGCGACCACCTGGTTGAGGGTGTCCAAGGTCGCCTTTTGCAGTTGATCGTCGGCGACGACGGGCCCGGACCCACTCCTGTTGAACAGCGCCCGAACCCGGCCCAGCAAGCGGCGGAACATCTCCTCGGCCGGTATCGCCGGCTCCTCGTAGTCCTCCAGCGGGATGAAAACCTCGTCGGCGGCCTCGTCGCTCATGCGCGGCTTATGCCACGGGTTGCTCGGCCGAGGAGGCGGATCGGGCCTGAGCCTTGGACGATCCCTTCGCACCCTTCGCATCTGGGGCGGCATGGACGATGAGCTCGTTGAGGTGCCGGGGCTCCGGAGCCTCGCCGCCGGCCGGCCAGCCCTCGCGCTGGCGAGCGCGATCGCCGTCGGTCGCCTCGGTCTGGTCGTGCAGCAGCACCACGCGGGTCGGGAACGGCAGGTCGATGCCGGCTTGGCTCAGCTCCCGCTTGATCGCCGCGATGACCCGACCGCGCGTGTGCACCACGCTGACGCGCTGCGAGTTTGACCACCAACGGGCGCGGATGTTGACCGAGGACCCGGC
Organism: Acetobacteraceae bacterium; assembly: GCA_965218045.1. Lineage (GTDB taxonomy): Bacteria > Pseudomonadota > Alphaproteobacteria > Acetobacterales > Acetobacteraceae > CAVRCA01. The sequence continues at coordinate 683,980 of CBDCJX010000011.1, forward strand.
GAGCTCCCACGGGATCGCCTCCGGCGCGGGATCGCTCTCCGCGCCGTCGAGATCGGCGATAGCGCGTCGGATCACCTCGCAGGCTTGCGCCACGTCGTCGCCGTAGCCGATGCCGACGTCGTATTCCGAGCGGCGGGTCGTGTAGGCGGTGCGGACGGTCACCGTGCGGGTGTAGATGTCGCTGTTCGGGATGACGACGCGTTGGCCGTCATAGGTGCGCAGCACCGTTGCCCGCGCCTCGATGGCCTCGACCGTGCCCTCGAACTCACCGGACTTGATCTGGTCGCCCCGACGGAACGGCTGGCGGTACAGGATCAACAGCCCAGACATCCAGTTCTGCAGGATGTCCTTGAAGGCGAAGCCGATCGCCACCGACCCGACTCCGAGGGCCGATAGCAGGTCGGCAGGCTTGACCGAGGGGAACACGATCGCGGCGACCACCAGCACGCCGAACAGCAGGACCGCCCATTTGGCAAATCCGCCCAGCAGCACGCCGAGATCGGTGCGGTCCCGCATGCCAAGCAGGCTGGCGATGCCGCGTCGGACGCCCCAGGCGACGACCATGAACACCAGGAACACAAGCAGGGCGATGCCGAGATTGGGCAGGATGTAGAAGAAGCCCTGCATCAGCCCGCCGACCTTATCGGTGACGGGGGTAATCGGGTCGTTCACGGCTGGCTCCGATCGTGGAAATAGAGAGTGCCGGTGCCGGCCCGGGCATCGGCCACGACGGAGAGGCTGCCGTCGGTCTCCAGCACCACGGCCGCGACGCCATCGGCATTGGCATGGCCGTGGGCGCGCAGCGCAGCCAGCACCTCGGTGTGGGTAACCCGATGAGCCTTGAGCGCTCGGTCGAGGAACTGCCCGTTGTGCAGCAGCAGGCTCGGCTCGGCCTTGACCAGCTGTTCGAACCCGGTCGAGCGAACCGACAGCCAGCTAATCACATATTGCAGGCCGACCAGCACCGCGAAGCCGACGATGCCTTCGGCCAGGCTGACCGACTTGTTCAGGATCACCGAGGCCAGCGTGGACCCGAGCGCGATGGTGACGAGGAAGTCGAAGACGTTCAGCTTGCTAAGCGTGCGTTTGCCGGACCCCCGCAGCAGCAGGATCAACGCCAGGTAGGCTCCCGGGCCGACCACGAGGACGCGGCCGAGATCGGCCCAGGTGTTAAACAGCATCGTGTCGCCCCCCGGCGCCGTCAGTCCGACACCGGCGGCAGCGCGGCACGTGAAGGATGGCGCTGGCGGCGAACACCGCAATTACTACGAATGGCAGGAACACCGCCAGCCTCGGCCGCCGTCGGCCGCTGCCAGCCAGCCACAGGAGCCGACGATTGCAAGAAGCATCGCGCCGTTCTGCACCTCCTGCGACCGCGGCGGCCGAGGTGCTGCGCGCGCTTTGGCGGGAGATCTTCAACGACCACACGCTGCTGGTCGCCGCCGGACTGGCCTATTACGCCATCTTCGGGCTGCTGCCGGCACTCGCGGCGGCGGCAGCGGTATGGGGCCGGTTCGGCGACCTCGACGCCCTGAAAGCGCAGCTGCAAGCCGGCGACGCGATGCTGCCTGCCGCGACGATGAAGATGCTGGCCGAGTTCGTCACCAGTGTTCCAAAAGGATTCGGCGGCGGTCTCGTGCTGGCGGCCAACCTGCTGCTGGTAGTCTGGACCGCCTATCGCGCGGCGGGAGGACTGCTCGTCGCGCTCAACATCATCTATGATGTGGCGGAGGCTCGCGGTCGGGTGCGCCGGGCCGTCGTGGCACTCGCGATCGGGCTCGGCGGCATCAGCTTTCTTTTTGTCGCCCTGGTCGTCATGGCGGTATCGCCGCTGCTCGTGTCCTGGCTGCCATCCAGCGCCTTGCCCCCCGTGTTATGGTTGCGTTGGCCAGTCATGGCGGCGGCGTTCGCGGTCGGGCTCTATCTGCTGTTCCGCTACGCGCCAAACCGACCGCCCGATGTTGCGATCCCAGCTTGCTGGGGCGCCCTGGTCGCGGCGCTGCTGTGGATCCTGGCCTCGGCGGGAGTGTCGCTCTACGTCGCGCACATCGCCTCCTTCGGCAAGCTGTACGGCTCGCTGGGCAGCTTCGCGGTCATCCTGCTGTGGCTTTACGTGAGCGCCCTCGCGGTTCTGACCGGCGCGGAGACCGACGCGGTGCTGGCTTCTCGGCGACAGGCACGATGACGCGACGCCCGCCTCACCGGCTCGACGCCCCAAGCGCGCGGTCGAGGATGGTGGCGAAGCCGGTGGTCATCTGCTCGATCGTGAAGCGCCGCTCCACGTCGGCACGGTTGCGCTCGCCGAGCGCTCGGCGCAGATCGGCATCCGCCGCCAGCACGCGCAGCGCCGCCGCCAGCGCGTCGGGTTCGTCGCGGGGAACCACGAAGCGCCGATTGTCGGGATGCAGCATGGCGCCGACATCGCCGACATCGGTGCCGACAACCGGCAGCCGGGCGCACATCGCCTCCAGCACGGCATACGGCATCTGCTCGGTATCCGAGCTGATGGCGAAGATGTCGAATTGTTCCATCACCAGCTCTGGCGCCGGGACGTGACCGGTGAAGGTCACTCGGTCGGCCAAGCCGAGCTCGTCGGCGAGCGCGCGCAACGGGCCCGCCTGCGGCCCGTCACCGCAGATCACCAATCGCAGCCGGCCCTCCAGCCTGGCGAAGCTTCGGATCAGGCGAGCGATATTCTTCTCGGGGCGCAACGGCGCAAAAGTCCCGATCACGCATTCCCCATCGCGCTCGAAGTAGCCGGAGGCCGCCGCCGTCCGGTCGAAGCGCCGCGCGTCGATGCCGTTCGGAATGTAGCTCACGCGGCGCGGCGGCAGGTGCCAGCGGCGCAGCGCGATCCGCTCCAGGTTGCGTGACGGCACGACCACTTCCGAGCGGCGCAGCACGATCGAGCGGGTCAGCACCCGACGGGCGAGCTGCCGATCCGCCTCGTCCACGCCGAACCCGTCCTCGAGATGGATATGCGGTCGTTGCTCTCCGAGCCGATTGGCGATCGCCCACTCGATCGGGCCCCAGTTGTAGGTCACCAACGCGTCCGGCCGGATCGAGCGGAGCGCCGCGCCGTAGGTTCGCCAGGCGGCCAGGCCCGAAAGCCGGCGCGCCGGCTCCATCCGCACCTGCACGTCTTTGGCGAGCAGCGCCAAAGCGGTGTCGCGCCCGTCGAGGCTGACCACGATGTGCCGGTAGCGGTCGCCGAGCCGGGACGCGACGGTGGCGAAGCGCGTCTGCTGACCGCCGATCGCGAAAGTCGGGAACACGTGCAGGAGCGTGCTGGGCTGCACTGCTCATCCCTCCGGTTGCGTCGCCGCGGGCCGACTTATACTTACTCGCCGGGCTTGGAACAGGGCGACGCAATGCTCCGGATCGAGGCGAGGCCGCTGGCCGCCACGGCCGCGCTCGAGCCGGCGTGGCGCGACCTGGAAGCGCGCGCCGAGCCGTCGTTCTTCCAGAGCTGGACCTGGATCGGCTGCCTCGCGGCGGCAAGGTTCGACCGGCCGGTGGTGGTCGAGGCGCGCCGGGATGGCGTCGTGGTGGCGCTGGCGCTGTTCAATCGCCGGCGCCGCACCCTGTTCCTCGGCGAGACCGGCCGCGCGGCGTGGGATGCCGTGTTCATCGAGCACAACGGCGTTCTTGTCGCACACGATGACCCGGACCCCGGCGGTCTGCGCGCCGCGTGCCTGCGGGCCGTCGGCTTGGGCAGGCTGGTGCTGAGCGGCGTCGATGACCGTCACCTCGACGCGGCTCGCGCGATGCCCGGCCTCACCCGGCTGCACCGGACGCGACGCGCGCCACGGGTCGACTATGCGAGGCTTGGCCAGGGTGCCTATCTCGACACGCTCAGCCACAACACGCGCTACCAGATCCGTCGCTCCGACCGTCGTTACGCGGCAAGCGGCCCACTCGCGGTCGAGCGCGCTTGCACTGTCGCGCAGGCCTGCCAGTTCCTGCGTGAGCTGGCGGTGTTGCACCAGCGCGCCTGGCAAAGCCGTGGTCGTCCGGGCGCTTTCGCCAACCCGACTTTCGTGCAGTTCCATGAGGCGCTGATCGAGCGGGCGGTGCCGGAGCGCAGCGTCGACCTGCTGCGTTTCACCGCCGGTGACCGGGTTGTCGGCGTGCTCTACAACTTCGTGTGGCGCAACTGCGTCTCGGCCTATCAGAGCGGCTTCGCGTATGACGACGGCGGAGCGCACGAAAAGCCGGGGCTGACCAGTCACCGGCTGGCCGTCGAGATGTACCGCGACGAGGGCCGCTCGGCGTACGACTTCCTCGCCGGCGACGATCGCTACAAGACCAGCCTCGCCAACGCATCCACCGTTTTGCACTGGCTCGACTACGTGCCGCGCTTCACGGCGGGCTGGGTGGCCGCCGGCCTGCGTACCGCCGCCCGGCGGCTGCGCGACCAGACTGGGCGGCGAGCGCCCACCGGTTGAGACCCTGCTTCACCCCGTGGCGAGCGGCGCGTGCGCCTCGGCCTGGGTCCGGCCCGAAGCGAGGTCGCGGCGCGCCAGGGCGACCACGCGCTCGGCATTGGCTGGCCAGGTGTAGTTGCGCGTATCGAGCTCACGCCGCGCGGCGGCACCCAGCCGGTGGCGCAGCTCGGGCTCGCGGATCAGCCGGTGGATCGCCTGCCACATGGCGTCGGGCGCGGCCGGGTCGAACAGCAACGCGGTCTGCCCGTCGGCCAGGATCTCGCGGATGTTCGGCTGATCGGGTGCGACGATGGCGCGGCCGGCCGCCATGTAGTCGAACACTTTTAGCGGCGAGGCATAGGCGACAACTTTCGGCTGCAGGGCGATGTCGAACCCCGCCACCAGCCGAGGCACGTCGGCGGGCTGGGCGATCCCCGGGAAGCTGACCCGCTCGCCTAATCCGAGCGAGGCGGTCAGTGCCTCGAGCTCGGGCCGCGCCGGACCATCGCCGATGATCACCAGGCGCAGCCGCGGCGGCCCGGCGTCCTCCGCCATCGCCTTGATCACCGCGTCGAGCCCGTGCCAGGTGCGCACGAAGCCGACGAACCCGAGAACCACCTCCTCGGGGTTCCGCGCGGGTTCGGGCAGGGCCGAGAAACGATCGGGATCGATCCCGTTCGGGATCACCACAACGCGCTCCGCCGGCACGCCGCGCGCGACGATCATCGACTTGAGCACCTCGGTGACCGCCAGCACGCGATCGGCCGAGCGCCAGACCCGATCCTCCAATGTGCGGGAGAGGCGCTTAAGGCGCAGATTGCTGTAGAGCGCGCGCTCCTCGGCGATCGGCGCGTTGACTTCGAGGTAATACGGCACGCCCTGCCAGCGCGCCGCCAAGGCGCCCGCGAGATAGTAGAGATTGTATCGCTCGTAGACGAGATCGGGCTTGAAGGCGCTGACCGCGCGTCGCAGCCGACGGTAGGATGGGAGATTGTAGGCGAGCTCGGCGGCCTCGCCGATCACGCCCGGGAGCCGGCTGCGAATCTGCGCGATCAGCGAGCTCTCGCCGCCGAAATCGGCGGACTTGTAGAAACCCGGGCCGACGACGAGCACCTCGTGGCCGGCGCGACGGAACGCCGCCACCAGCTCCTCGACATGGACGCTCATCCCGTCGCGCGACTGGATCCGGTGGCTGTACAGGATGCGCATCAGAGGCTGGCCGCGAACCGCGCCGGGGCGACCAGCGAGCGCGCCGCGCGACGCCAGCGGCCGAGCGTCTGCCGGCCCAGCGCGGCCATCCCGTGCGGGCGCAGCGGGTTGATCAGCAGCAGGCCGATGCGCTGTCGCCGCTGGCTGGTCCATTGCCGCTTGTATGGGTCGTCGCCCCGGCCGAAATCGATCTCGGCGACGCGCTCCTGATCGAGCAGCCGCCGCAGCATCAGCGCGGTCAGCACGGTTCCTGGCGAGACCGGCTTGAACGCCTCGTCATGCGCGAGCTTGAGCACGGTGGCAACGCCGTCTTGCACGATCCAGAACTGCACCGCGATCGGCTTGCCGCCGAGGCGCAGGATGCCGAGACGCAGCAGGCCGAGCGGGGCGGCGGCGCGCATCATCGCCGCGTTGAAAGCGGGGAACGGCTCGGGCTCCTTCCAGCTGCGCTGGTAGACATCCTCGAACGCCGCGATCCCGCCATCGAGCCCGGCGGCACCGGTGATCACCTCGACGCAACCAGCCGGATCGCGCTCGAACCTGGCCAGCTTGCGGCGCACCGTTTCGCGCAGCGCGCCGGGACGCGCGCCGAGATAGGCTTGCCAGGATACGCCGGCGACCGGCTCATGCCAGTTGCCGAAATGATCGAACCGCTCGATGACGAGCCCGGCGCGCCGCATCCCGGCGAGCAACGGCTCCAGCCCCGGCGTGCTCGGGTCGAGCGAGTCCAGGCGGACCTTCGCCGAGGCGCGCGCCGAGGCGCGGCAGAACCGTCCGAGTGCCAGGCCCGCGCGCTGGATCGCCGCCGGGCTGAGATCGGGCGCCAGCAGCGGGGCATAGCGACAGGTGTACGGCGTGGTGAGGCTCTGCACCTGGCCGTCGGCGAGGCGTTGCAGCGGCACGATCAGCGCCGGCCCCGCCGGATCGCTCCACACCGCGAAAAGCGGCGACGCGCCGGCTGCCATGCCGTGGTCGACCACGACCTCAAACCAGAAGCGACTGGCGAACAGCCCGGCCCCGAGCGGGCCGAACCGGGCGAGATCCGCCAGCGCAGCGCGCGGGTGCAAGAAAACCGCCAGATGGTCCTGCCTAGCGCAGGGTGTAATAAGCACAGCCGATCCATTCATGGATGCCATAATAGCTCGAAATCCAACCAAAAATTGTTGGTGTGAATTCGTATAGCGTCCAGCCCGGCGACCGATCCAGCCGGACCGGCGCCGCTGTCGCCGCGATGCCGAAACGCTCGAACGCGATCAGCGCCCGGCGCATGTGCCAGCCATGCGTCACCAGCCATATCGAGCTGATCCCCGCATCCTTCAGCACGCCAGCGCTGTCGCGCGCATTCTGCCAGGTGTCGTGCGAGCGTGCTTCGGTCCAGCGCACCGGCACGCCGAAATCCTGTTGCAGGCTGCGTGACAGGATCGACGACAGCGGCTCCTCGCCCGGATGCAACGGCCCGCCGCTGATCAGGATCGGCAGTCCGGTCCGGCGATGCAGCAGCGCGCCGCGTCGCAATCGCTCGAGACTGAGCGGCCCGACCGAGAGGGTCTCCGGCTCGTCGCCATCACCGTGCCCCTCGTCGCCGCTCAGGATGACGATCGCGGCTGGCTCGGCGCCAGGCGGCGGTCGCAGCGGCAGCCCGCGTTCGAGGGCACGCAACATAAGCCCCCCGCTCACCGGCATCGCCAGCACGGTCAGGCCGCACACGCCGAGGATGAGCAGCGTGGTGCCCGCTCGCCGCCGACCGAGCAGGAGCCCCGCGATGAGGGGATAAAGCAGCGAGGCTGGCGGCACCAGCAACGCTTCCAGCAGGGATTTGACGGACACGCCCCGCCCCTCCTTCGTCGGTGGGATGCGAGCTCTACCATGCCGGGGTGCTCAATCGTGCTGACCGGCCTGCGCCAGCCAGGTCAGCACGTGCCCGAGCCCGGCGCGCAGCGAGGTCGGCTCGCCGAGGCGCAATACCTCCCGCATCCGCTCTGGCGAGCCAACGGAGTTGCGGATCTCGCCCGACCGGGCCGGCTCAAAGCACGGGTCGGCCGAGCGGCCGGTCAGCTCGGCGATCGTCTGCATCAGCGCGAGGACCGAGACCGGAACGCCGGTGCACACATTGAACACCGCAGGGGTAGCCGCCGCGCCTTGCATGGCCGCGACCAGCGCTGCGACGACGTCCTCGACGTAGATGAAGTCGCGGGTCTGCTCCCCATCACCGTAGATATGCACCCTCTCGCCGCGCAGCATCCGGTCGGCGAACACCGAGATCACCCCGGAATAGGGCGAGCACGGGTCCTGCCGTGGTCCGTATACGTTGAAGAAGCGCAGTCCCACCGTTGGAATGCCATGCACCCGCGCCGCCACCGAGGCGTGCAGCTCACAGGCGTACTTGTCCGCGCCATAGGCCGAGAGCGGACGCTTCTCGGCCGCTTCGACCAGCGGCAGGTCCGCATTGTCGCCATACACGGCGGCCGATGACGCGTAGACGAAGGGGATGGCGCCGGATGTGCCGCGCAGCCGACGGATCGCATCGAGCAACACGATGGTGCCGGTCAGATTGACCCGGTGGGTTCCCTGCCAGTCGCGCACACCCCGCTCGACCGAGGCGATCGCCGCCAGATGAAAGCAACCGGCCACCCCATCGAGCGCGCGCGCGACCACCGCCGGATCGTTGATGTCACCGTGCAGGAAATCGACCTCGCGCGGCAGGTTGGCTTGGCGCCCGGTGGAGAGGTTGTCGAGGACGCGAACCCGGTGCTGGTCGCGCAGCAGGGCCTGGCAGAGATGCGAGCCGATGAAGCCGGCCCCGCCGGTGACAAGAAACGTTTTCATCAGAGCTCCTCGGCAATCAGCCTGAAGCACGTTGCCTCAAGTGAGGGCGGATTGCGGTCAGCAAGGTGGGCGGAGCCGGCGTCCTCGTATCGGTTGCCGGCATCCGGTGCAACAAATGTCGGCCGGGTTCTTCCGGCCATGCGCGGCCGCCTACACGAAGCTGCTTTGCGTGAGCTGGGCCGCGGTGAGGCCGTTGATGGTGACGCTGTGAGTCGAGTTCAGCGCCAAGGTGAGATTGCCGCCGCTGCTGACCGCACCCGCCAGGATGGACTGGACCTCGCTCGCCGGTAGCGTCGCCCCGCCGGCGCCGGTCAGGTGCAGGTGGTCACGTCCAGGGACGAAGCCGGCGATAATGTCCTGCGCCACATCCTGGGTGCTGAGATTGAACTGGGCGCCGCCCGTGCCGGCCTGCAGCCAGTTGTTGCCGGCGCCGCCCGAGAGCGTGGCCGAGCCGCTGCCGCCGAACAGGTAGTCGTCGCCGCCGCCGCCGATCAGCACGTCGTTGCCGCCGCCGGCAAACAGGATGTCGATACCCGATCCGCCAGTGATCGTCGTGTTGCCGCTGGCCGCCTTGTCGAAGACCAGCTGGTCGGCGTTGCCGAACGCGATCGAGCTGTTGGCTGTGCCGGTCAGCACATGGATGTTGGAGAAGGTGAGCAGGTTGCCGTCGGACAGCCGCGGCGCGATATCGAAGATCGGGTTGTTGGCTTCCCAGCTCGTGGTGATGTTGGAATTGGCGGCGAGCCAGCCATAAGCCTGCAATGCCTGCGGCGACTGCTCGACGGTCACGTCACCGGCGAGGGTGGCCATCGCCCATTGGCGGTAGCTCGGATACTCGAGCGCGGCCCAGTCGCCATTCGAGGAGGCGAGCCCCGCCGCGGTGGTGGCCTGCTCGATCTCCGCCCAGGTCTGGTACAACGCCCCGCCGTCTTTCGGGCCGACATAGATGTTGTAGGCGACCCCGTCATGCGGGTCGTAGCCGTTCTGTGCTTGCAGGAAGCGGCCGACCAGGTAGTTCGATTCCCACTGTAGCACCTGCAGCGCGTCGGCGTTGCCCTGCTCGGCCGCCTCGATCACCACCTGACCGAAATAGTCCTGCTGCCAGGGGGCCGTGGTGCCGGAGCCGTAGGCACCGGGCAGCCAGCCGGTGGCTTCGCCCTGGGTGGCGATAGCGTTGGGGATGACGGTGTGGAGCAAATACTCGAAATTGTTGTTCACCACCTGCTGGAAGTAGCTCTTCAGCGGCGAGGCATCGGGATTGATGAAGGCCGCCTCCTGGATGCTGCGCAGGCTCCACGCCTGGCCGCGCACCTGGCTCTGGCCGTTCGCCACCAGATCCTGCCCGTTCAGCCTGGTGCCCGGCGTGATCGTCAGTATGTTGCTGCTGGCCTGCGCGTTGAGCTGGTCGAGATAGTAGCGGCTGCCGGTCAGCAGGTAGGCGTTATAGGTGAGGTCGGGCTCGTGCGCCGCGTCCGGCGCCCAGCCGCTGCCCTTGTTGGCCTGGGAATAGAATGCCGGGAGCTGCTGGGTCAGCCCGATCGTGCCGGACGAGCCGCCGCGTGGATCGGCCCACAAGGTCGGATACTGCGTGGTCGTGACATAGGTGCCGGTCGCGGCGCTGTAGAGGTGCCAGGGGATGCTGCCGGCGGCGTCCGCTTGCGCCAGGGCGTATTTCGCGGCGTCGGCATTCTGCGTCATCAGCCACAGCGTGTTGCCGAGCGTCGTCGGGCCGATATCCGGCCGTCCGCCGGTGGTGCCCATGTATTGGGTCAGCCCGGCATTGCCCAGGATGCCGAAGCTCGGCGCGCCGAGAACGGTGGTGCTCGAACCGTTCATCGCCCGCGTCTCGCCGGTGATCAGCGAGGTGGTGACGCCGGTTCCAAGGTCGTAGTTCTGCACGAAACCGGCCCGCTCCAGAGCAGCGATGTCGTGTTGCACGTTCACCGCCGGGGTGCCGTTGCTGAACACGAGCTGGTGCCAGGTCTGATATTGGAAGTGGTCGATGTTGCTCTGCTGGAACGCGACGGCGCCATCCTGGGTGATCGTGGCGTCGTAGTGCAGCTCGCCGCCGCTGCTGCTCATGGCGATGTCGTTGTTGAACTGCACATCGGTCGAGGTGGTGCCGTCGGCGTAGGCGGTGATGTCGAGGGTGACGTGCAGCGATCCGGTGACCGGGACGTCGATGCGAACCTGGGTCGCGTCCGGCCCGGACAGCCAGGTGGAAGCGGTGCCGGCGTGCAACGCGCTGGCCAGCGCCTGGGCGGCGTCGAGATGGAACGGGGTGGTGGTGCCGTCGGCATTGTGCAGGGCGAGGTCGACGGCGAAGTTGTAGTTGGCGCCGGTGAGCGTGCTGATGTCGACGGCGGCGGCCTGAACAGTGCCGACGGGGGCGAGCGAGAGCATCACACCGGCCGAGGCGTTGGCGCCTAGCGCGGGCTGCGGCAGGGTGAGCACGGCCATGCGTACCGACCCGTCCGGATTGGTCGCCTTGACATCCATCTGCACGGTGACGGTGACGCCGTTGACGGTCGCTTGCAGCAACCGCCCGGCGGGGACTTGGCCGGGCGCGAATTCCTGCCCGAAGCTGATCAGCCGCCCGGCGAGCGCGGCGCCGGTCGGGTTCTGCAAGGTCAGGCCGACCACGTCGGCGGCGCCCGAGGCATGCGGCACCACCGCCGCGTAGGTCACCAGCGGGGAGAGCGAGGCCGACGCCGCCGAGGAGGTGGTGGTGTTGGTGTTGTTGCCGCCCCCGGAGGACGGGGCTTGCGTCGCCGGGGCGGCGACGGGCGACAGACCGAAATTCGCCGCGACGAAATCGCTGATCGCGTGGCCGATGAAGGTCAGGGTCTCGCCGTCGCCAGTGTTCAGCACCGTGTCGGCGCCGACCTGGGTCAGCGCGCCCTGGACCGCGGCGAAATTGGTCAGCGAAGAACCGCGCAGCCACACCGCGTCGGCGCCGGTGCCGGTCTGGAAGTTGTAGATCGTGTCGGAGCCGTTGCCCTTGGTGACAATGAAAGTGTCACGCCCGGCGCCGCCGACCAGCGAGTCGTTGCCGGCGCCGCCGTTGATCGTGTCGCCGTAATCGTTGGCGCGGATGATGTTGTCCATCGCGTTGCCGGTCAGGTTCATCTTCGCGCTGGCCGCGCCGACCAGGTTCGCGACACCGGCACCCATCGTGTAGTTGGTCATCCGGGTATCGATGATCGTGGCGCTGCTTCCCGGAGCGGACGACACGACGACCTTGTCGGCGCCGGTGCGAACGTAGAAGACGTCGTTGCCACCGCCGCCGGTCATCGTGCTGGCGCCGATGTTCACCCCCGGGTCGAACACGTCATCACCGCTGGTGCCGGCGAGCGACACGACCCACCCCTTGCCTTCACCCTTGATCGTTGGCGTCGGCAGGGCGTAGGTAGATTCCAGCAGGGCGGCGGCGACGCTGTTTCTCGACGAGGTATCTGAGGATTGAGACATGATCTTCTCCCAAGAGAACTGTCCCTATTTTTAGAGAGTGCGATTAAAAAACCATGAACCTGTCCTAAAAAATCGACACGCTAGGGCTGCGCCTAGGTGATCCCGACGCGCGCGGCGGGACGGAGAAACTGATCGGGACATGGAAGGGGAGGAGAATGGTGCTGCTGGACAGGATTGAACTGTCGACCTCTCCCTTACCAAGGGAGTGCTCTACCACTGAGCTACAGCAGCGCCGAGGCGCGCGGTATAGGCCTCGGGCGCGAGCTTGCGCAAGCGCGCAGACGGCGGCGGCAGCGGGGCAGACGTGACACCAGGCCGCGCAAGCGAGACCGCCGCAGCGGCGGCGCGACGCCTGGCGCGACAGCAGCGCGAAGCGGAAGCGCTGCGGGCCAATCTGCGCAAGCGCAAGGCGCAGGACCGCAGCCGCGCCGACGCCGACCCGGTGGGCGACAACGCGCCTGCCCAGCCGAGCGCGATCAATCCCGAGAGCGCCGGCTGAGTTCGACGCACCGCCGGCCCGCTTGGTTTGCCGCCCTTTCACGCGTGAGCTAGACCGGCACATCGCTCGCGCCCGGAGTCGCCCGCCGCATGTCCGTGATGCCCGACAGCTGGATCCGTCGGATGGCTCTCACGCAGGGGATGATCGAGCCCTTCGTCGAGACCCAGAAGCGCGCCGGCGTGATCAGCTACGGCTTGTCCAGCTATGGCTACGATGCGCGAGTCGCCGACGAATTCAAGGTGTTCACCAACGTCGATTCGGCGGTGATCGACCCGAAAGCGTTCGCGCCGACCAGCTTCGTCGATCGCCGAGCGCCGGTGTGCATCATTCCGCCGAACAGCTTCGCCTTGGCGCACACCGTCGAGTATTTCCGCATCCCGCGCGACGTGCTGGTGATCTGCCTCGGCAAGTCCACCTACGCCCGCTGCGGCATCATCGTGAACGTCACACCACTCGAACCCGAATGGGAAGGCCAGGTGACGATCGAGATCAGCAACACCACGCCGCTGCCGGCGAAAATCCACGCCAATGAGGGGATCTGCCAGTTCCTGTTCCTGCAGGGCGCCGGCCCGTGTGAGGTGAGCTACGCCGACAAGGCCGGCAAGTACATGCACCAGCGCGGTGTCGCGCTGCCGCGGCTGTAGCCGGCATGGACCGCATCCGCATCCGCGGCGGCCGGCCGCTCTCGGGCGAGATCGCCATCAGCGGCGCCAAGAACGCGGCCCTGCCGCTGATGGCCGCCGGCCTGCTCACCGATGAGCGGCTGGTGCTCAGCAACGTGCCGCAGCTCGACGACATCCGCACCATGACCGCCCTGCTGGCGCAGCATGGGATCGCGGTCGAGCGCGTCACCAATGACGGCCGCAGCCTCGCGATCGGCGGCGCGATCACCAGCACCGAAGCGCCGTACGACATCGTGCGCAAGATGCGCGCCTCGATCCTGGTGCTCGGCCCGCTGCTGGCGCGCACCGGCGAGGCGCGGGTCTCCTTGCCGGGCGGCTGCTCGATCGGCACCCGGCCGGTCGACCTGCACCTAAAAGGTTTGGAGCAGATGGGCGCGCGGATCGTGCTCGATGGCGGCTACATCCAGGCGTCGGTCGCCGGGCGGCTGCGGGGCGCGCGGATCGTGCTGCCCCTTGCCTCGGTCGGTGCCACCGAGAACCTGCTGATGGCGGCGAGCCTGGCCGAGGGGCAGACGGTGCTGGCCAACGCGGCGCGCGAGCCGGAGATCGACGATCTCGTGCGCTGCCTCGTCGCGATGGGAGCCGCGATCAGCGGCGCCGGGACCGATCGCCTCGTGATCGATGGCGTCGAGCAGCTACGCGGTGCCGAGCACGCGATCATCCCCGACCGGGTCGAGACCGGCACGTATCTCTGCGCCGCCGCGATCACCGGCGGGCAGATCGGGCTGCGGGGCGCGCGGCTCGACCATCTCGGCGCGGTGACCCGGGTGCTGTCCGAGGCCGGCGTGGAGATCGCCGAGGAAGACGGCTGCCTGCTCGCCAAACGGCTCAACGGCTTGCGCGGCGCGGATGCGATGACCGAGCCGTATCCGGGGTTTCCGACCGACATGCAGGCGCAGTTCATGGCGTTGATGTCGGTCGCCGAGGGGGCCGCGATGGTGACCGAGACGATCTTCGAGAACCGCTTCATGCATGTCCCCGAGCTCAATCGCATGGGCGCGCGCATCAACGTGCATGGCGGCTCGGCGATCATCCGGGGCGTGCCTTCGCTGTCCGGCGCGCCGGTGATGGCGACCGATCTCAGGGCATCGGTCTCGCTGGTGCTGGCCGGGCTCGCCGCCGGTGGCGAGACGGTGGTGAACCGCGTCTATCACCTCGATCGCGGCTACGAGGCGGTCGAGGAGAAGCTGGCGGCCTGCGGGGCGGACATAGAACGTCTGAGCGACTGAGCCTACCGGCCGCGACGTCGCTGGTGTAGAGCCGCGCAACTCCGCCGGGCACCCACCGTTCGGCAAGGGCCGGTCCCCGGAGACGAACATGACTGCTCCCTTTCCCGCCGCTGCCCTGGAGCCGGAAGCGACCGGGCCGCTGATCCTCGCCCTGCCGAAAGGTCGTATTCTCAGTGAATGCGGCGCCCTGCTGCAGCGCGCCGGCGTATGTCCCGCGCCGGATTACGCCGACGAGGACAGCCGCCGCCTGCGCTTCCCGACCGATCACCCGTCGCTCGACGTGGTGCGCGTGCGCCCGTTCGACGTCGCCACCTTCGTCGCCTTCGGCGCGGCGCAGATCGGCATCTGCGGCGCCGACGTGCTGATGGAGTTCGACTATCCGGAGATCTACGCCCCGCTCGATCTCGGCATCGGCATGTGCCGGATCGCGGTTGCCGAACCGCGCGAGACGGCCGGGTCCGACGACCCGACGCGCTGGTCGCGGGTGCGGGTGGCGACCAAGTATCCGACCATCGCCCGCCGCCACTTCGCCGCGCGCGGCGTCCATGCCGACGTGGTCGCGCTGAACGGCGCCATGGAGCTCGCACCCGGTCTCGGCCTGTCGCGCCTCATCGTCGACCTGGTGCAGACCGGATCGACCTTGAAGGCGAATGGCCTGATCGAGATCGAGACGATCGCCGAGGTGACCAGCCGGCTGATCGTCAACCGGACGGCGCTGAAGACCCGGCCCGAGGAGATCGGCGGCTGGATCAACCGGTTCCGCATCGCGCTGGCATGAAGCGGCTCGCGACCGCGGACCCTGGGTTCGAGGAGCGCTTCCGCGCCCTGCTCGCAGGGGCGCGCGAGACCGCCGAGCAGGTCGACGAGGCGGTGGCCGGCATCATCGCCGCCGTTCGCGAGCGGGGTGACGCCGCGCTGTGCGCCTACACCGCGCAGTTCGACCGGCAGGCGTTGACGCCGGAGCGGCTGCGCATCACCCAGGCCGAGATCGACGCCGCGACGGCCGACATCCCGGCTGAGCTGATGGCCGCACTCGACCTAGCGGCGGAGCGGATCGACGCATTCCACCGATTGCAGCTTCCGGCCGGTCTGCGCCAGACCGACGCCGCCGGCCTGACCCTGGGCATGCGCTGGACGCCGCTCGACGCCGTGGGGCTCTACGTGCCGGGCGGCAAGGCGGCCTACCCCTCCTCGGTGCTGATGAACGCGTTGCCGGCGCGGGCCGCCGGGGTCGGCCGGATCGCGATGTGCGTGCCCGCCCCCGACGGCGCGCTCAACCCGCTGGTGCTCGCCGCCGCGCGCCGCGCCGGGGTCGACGAGATCTATCGCGTCGGCGGGGCGCAGGCGGTCGCGGCCCTGGCCTGGGGCACGGCGACCATCGCGCCGGTCGATCGCATCGTCGGGCCGGGAAACGCCTATGTCGCCGCCGCCAAGCGCCAGGTGTTCGGACAAGTCGGCATCGATTCGATCGCTGGTCCCTCCGAGGTCGTGGTGCTGGCGGACCGCCATAATGACGTAAGGCTGGTGGCGATCGACCTGCTCGCCCAGGCCGAGCATGACGAGGCGGCGCAGGCGATCCTGATCACCGACGATGCCGGGTTCGCCGACCGCGTCGCCGCCGCCGTCGAGGCGGAGCTGCCGACCCTGCCACGCGCCGCCATCGCCGGCGCGAGCTGGCGGGCGCACGGCGCGATCATCGTGGTGCGCGCCTGGGACGAGGCGGTCGCGCTGGTCGACCGGCTGGCGCCCGAGCACCTTCAGCTCATGGTCGCCGACCCCGATTCCCTGTTCGGCCGTATCCGCCATGCCGGGGCGGTGTTCCTCGGCCGGTTCTGCCCGGAGGCGGTGGGCGACTACGTAGCCGGTCCCAACCACGTGCTGCCCACCGGGCGGACCGCGCGCTTCGCCTCCGGCCTCTCGGTGTTCGATTTTCTCAAGCGCACCACCTGGGTCGCCGCCGATGCCGCCGCGCTGCAAGCGGTCGGCCCCGCCGCCGTGGCGTTGGCCGAGGCCGAGGGCTTGCAGGCGCACGCCCGGAGCATCGCGCTGCGGCTCGGGCCCCAACCCCGCTCAGCTTGACCCGCCCTGCCAGCGGCATCATGTTCCGCACCGAAAATCAAAACCAACCACGAGGCTAGATGTCGAAAGAAGACATGATCGAGTTCAGCGGCACGGTGATGGAGCTGCTGCCCAACGCCATGTTCCGCGTGAAATTGGACAACGAACACACGATCCTCGCCCACACCAGCGGCAAGATGCGCAAGAACCGCATTCGCGTCCTGGCCGGTGATCGCGTGAACGTCGAGATGACCCCGTACGACCTGTCGAAGGGCCGGATCACCTTCCGGTTCAAGTAGTCGACCCACCTGCCGTGTCGCCGCCGCTGATCCTGGCGTCCGGCAGCCCCCGTCGGCTGGAGCTGCTCGCCCAGATCGGCATCGTCCCCGACCAGGTCACCATCCCTGATATCGACGAGACGCCGCGCCCCGCCGAGCTGCCGCGTCACTACGCCCGGCGCCTGGCCCGGGCCAAGGCGGCCCAAGCAGGGCAAATGCCGGCCTTCATCCTCGCCGCCGACACGGTGGTGGCGGTCGGCCGCCGCATCCTGCCGCAAGCGGAGGACACATCCCAGGCCGCCGCCTGCCTCGACCTGCTCTCGGGACGGCGTCACACGGTGCTGACCGCCGTGACCCTGATCGCGCCCGGCGGCCGTCGCACCGAGCGGCTGGTCTCCAGCGTGGTCGCTTTCGCCCGGCTTGCTCCCGCCCAGAAGCAGGACTTCCTCGCCACCGAGGAGTGGCGCGGCAAGGCCGGCGGCTACGCCATCCAGGGTCGCGCCGCCGCCTATGTGCGGTTCCTCTCGGGCAGCTACTCGAACGTGGTCGGGCTGCCGTTGTTCGAGACCGCGCAGTTGCTGCGCGGCGCCGGCTGGCCACTGCCGTGACGGTCCGCATCGTCGCCACCGCAAGTCCCGGCGAGGTGCAGGTGGCGGCGATATCGGGCGGCGAACTGATCGACTACGCGCTGTGGCGGCCGGGCTGGCCGGACGGCGTCGGTGACCTGCATCGCGGCCGCATCACCGCCCAGGTGCCCGCAATGGCCGGGCGCTTCGTCGGCCTCACCGAGGGCGAGGGCTTTCTGCCCGACACAGCGGGCGGCGACGGCCTCTCGGAGGGCACCGTGCTGGGCGTGCGCATCATCCGCGCCGCCCAGGGCGGCAAGGGACCGCGGCTGACAGCGCGCCTGTCGGCCGCCGAGCACGCGCTGGTCGGCCACGGTCCGCCGGCGCTGCTGCGACGCGGACCGGGCGCGGTCGAGCTCCTGGCCGCGTTGCACCCCGACGCCATGATCGCGATCGACGACCCGGCGGTGGTCGCCGAGTTGCGGCCGCGCCTCGGCGACCGGCTCGAACTGGCGCGCGCGCCGCCCGATGACGAGATCATGACCGCGATCGAGGGGCTCGCCACCGCCTCGGTGCCACTGCCCACCGGCGGCACCCTGCACGTGCATCCCACGCCGGCGTTGGTCGCGATCGACCTCGACACCGGCAGCCTGCCGGCCGGACGCACCAGCAAGGCGGCGGCGCAGCTGGCGTTCAATCGGGCCGCCCTGCCCTTCCTGGCCCGGCAAATCCGCCTGCGCAACCTGTCGGGCGCCATCCTGGTCGATCTCGCCGGCTTGCCAGCGCGACGCCGATCCGCGCTCGGCCCGGACCTCGCCGCCGCCCTGGCCGCCGATCCGCTGCGCCCTCGCCTGCTCGGCTTCACCGCGCTTGGGCTGGCCGAGATCGTCCGGCCGCGCGCCCATCCGCCGCTGCACGAGCTGCTCGCCGGGCCGCACGCCGCCGGATTGGCCGCGTTGCGCGCCGCCGCTCGCGCCTCTTCCGCCGAGCCGCGCTTGGTGCCGACCCTGCACGCCGCCCCCGCCGTCGTCGCAGCCCTTGAAGCCGACGCGGTCGCCTTGCCCGCCCTTGCACGCCGGACCGGCCGTCCCTTGATCTTGCGCAGTGCTCCCAATCTTCCCGAGACGACGTGGACCTTGGAAATGAGGTGAGATGGCGAACAGCCCTGACTGCCCCGTGTGTCACCGCCCGTCGGTCGACCGCTTTCGCCCGTTCTGCAGTCGGCGCTGCGCCGATGTCGATCTCGGTCGTTGGCTGACGGCGCAATATCGCGTGCCGGCCGAGCAGGACGCCGAAGCCTCACCCGGCGAGGAGCCGGACTGAACCCGGCTTGATCGCGTGATGCCCCTGGGGTATGGGCTGCGCTCCAGCGCGCGCCTGCCCAGGTAGCTCAGTTGGTAGAGCATGCGACTGAAAATCGCAGTGTCGGTGGTTCGATTCCGCCCCTGGGCACCTCGTTGACCTGCTTGCGTTTTGGCGAATTCTGCCGGGCGACGATCATGTTCATCGATGGGGCAACTACATCCTGCTCAACCCGGGCGACCTGGACCGCGCCGACCGGTTGTTTTGGCGGGCCGGCGAAGCCGTCATGGCTCCAGGTTTTCCAGATGTCGGTCGGGTAATCGGCTACGCAATTGAAGCCGCGGAGTACCTTACGCTGACCAACCCCCTCCGCGCGGTGCTCGGCGGAGACCAAGAGCCGCCGGGTCTACTCGCGTCCGGGCCGCAAAAACTACTATTCGTTTGTTTATCGCAACGTTATCGGCACGCCAAGGCGGTGCCGCGTCAGGCTCGAAACAACGGCGGTGGCCAGGGTGGCAGGGAGAACGAACGCTTGGCGGAAGCGGCCCGGCGAGGGCCCGGTGGGACTTCGGCCCGGGCGTCGGGTGGGATTTGGGGTGGAGCGTGGGGCGTTGCCTCGCCCGGCGCTTCGGCGAGCGCCGCCGCAGCGAGCGGTTGCTCCGAACGCGGCGGTTTCGGCGGCAGCCGCAGCGGCGCGGGCAGCGGATCGTTGGTCAGTCGCCGCCACAGCGGGCGCAGCAGCCGACCCGCTTGCGGCGACGCCGCGAGCAGCGCCTGCATCTCCGCATCCTCGACCAGCGCCAGCAGCCAGGCGCCGAGATACCCGGCGCCGAACCGCGCCAGCACCGGGCCGCTCGGCAGCGGCGTCCCTCGCGAGGTCGACTCGGCCGGCTCGGCTGCCCGGCGCCGCGCCCGGTCCTTGCGCGTCGCGGACGCCAGCGTCGCGGACGCCAGCGTCGCGGACACAAGCGTCCCGGCGGCGAACTGCGCATGCAGCGCGGCGAGTTTGCGCGTCGTGCGCTGCAAGTACTTCCACAGCAGCAAGGCAAGCGGCCCCAGCACGTCGCGGTTCCGGGGGTTCCGGTCGACCCAATCGGCAAGCGTCCACCTCAGCCGCTCGACGAGCAGGCCGAAGCGGCACATCAAGCCGGTTGGGGTGGAGGGGGCTGGGGACATGGGCGCATGTTTTAGGGCAAGTTACCATTGATGTCAATGGTTGTTAGAAAAACTGCCAGGGCTGAGGAGGGTCAGGCAACAGGGCGTTTGGCATGACGGGTCATCACGAACCCCTCGTAGCCGTTCGCCGCCACCTCGTCGCAGCGCTGCTTGTAGCCGGCGAAGCCGCCGACATACGGCATGAACACGCGCGGCTTGCCGGGAATGTTGGCGCCCACATACCAGGAGTTCGCCAGCGGGTAGAGCGTGCCGTCCGCCACCTCATTGACGTGCCGCACCCAGTCGAGCTCGGCCTCCGGGCTGGGCTCGATGCGCGCCATGCGCTGCGCGCGCATCGTCTCCACGCAGCCGGCGATCCAGTCCATGTGCTGCTCGATGGCGAGGATCATCTGCGTCTTGACCGACGGGCTGCCCGGACCGGTGATGATGAACATGTTGGGAAAGCCCGACACCATCAGGCCGAGATAGGTCAGCGGCCCCGCTTCCCACTTCTCGGCCAGGGTCGGGCCATTCCCCACGCGAATGTCGATCTCGCGCAACGCGCCGGTCATCGCGTCGAAGCCGGTGGCGAACACGAGCGCGTCGAGTTCGTATTCGGCGTCGCGTGTCTTGACGCCGCGCTCGGTAATCTCCTCGATCGGGTCGCTGCGCACATCGACTAAGGTCACGTTGTCGCGGTTGTAGGTCTCGTAATAGTTGGTATCGAGACACAGCCGCTTGGTGCCGATCGGATGGTCGTTCGGCGCCAGCAACTCAGCAACCTGCGGATCGCGCACGATCGAACGGATCTTGTTGCGCACGAACTCCGACGCGGTGTCGTTCGCTTCCCTGCTCACCAGCAGGTCGGTGTAGGCATAAAGGAAACTGATGCTGCCGCCTTCGGCCCATTTCTGCTCGTACATCGCCTCGCGCTCCGCTGGCGTGACCTCGAGGGCGGATTTCTCCGGCGGCGGATGGCCGGCGATGCCGAACGGCGTGTCATGGGCGGCAAGCCGCCGCGTGACGTACTCGCTCTTGTGGCTGCGCTCCTTCTCCGCATCCATCGGCCCGTTGCGCGCGGGCAGGCTGAAATTGGCGGTGCGCTGGAACACGTGCAGATGGCGCGCCTGCTCCGCGATCAAGGGGATCATCTGCACGCCGGAAGAGCCGGTGCCGATGACGCCGACGCGCAACCCGCTGAAGTCGACGCCCTCATGCGGCCACAGGCCGGAGTGGTACCAGGCACCCTTGAACCGCTCCAAGCCCTTGAAGCTCGGCACGCGCGGGGTGGAGAGATTGCCGGTCGCCATGACGCAGAACGGCGCCCGGGCCACCTCACCGCCCTCGGTGCGCACGGTCCATCGGCTGCGCCCGCGATCGAATTCGGCGGAGACCACCCGTGCATCGAGCTGCACGTCGCGCCGCAGATCGAACCGATCCGCAACGTGGTTGATGTAGCGCAGGATCTCCGACTGTGTGCCGTAGCGCTCCGGCCACTGCCATTCCTGCTGCAGGTCGTCGTCGAACGCATAGGAATACTCCATGCTTTCCACGTCGCATCGGGCGCCAGGATAGCGGTTCCAGAACCAGGTGCCGCCGATCCCGCTGCCCGCCTCGAACACACGCGCCTTCAACCCCAGCCGGCGCAGCCGGTGCAGCGCGTAGAGGCCGCCCAATCCGCCCCCCACGACAATGGCGTCGAGCTCCATCGCTTGCCCATCGGCCCGTGTCGCGCTCTTCTCCTGAACCTCGAACATGCCCATCCTTTTCCCGTCAACCTTGGTGGCGCGAGTAAAGTCCAGGATCGGGCCGCCGCCAACCCGACCCCCCGGTCCCCCTCACCTGTCGCGCGCTGCGGGATAGGTCACGGACAGCACCTCGACGGGCTCGACGCCTCGGGGCGTGTGCACGAAGACTTCGTCGCCGCGGCGAGCCTTGGCCTTGATCAGCGCGATCGCGATGGGCGAGGTGAGGCTGACTTTCCTCTCCGCCATGTCGGCCTCGTCGACCCCCACGATCGTCACCGTGCGCTCCACATCGGCATCGTCGACATAGGTGACGGTGGCGCCGAAGAACACGCGATCCCGCTGCGCCTGCCGCGACGGGTCGACGACCTCGGCGTTCTCCAGCCGCTTGGTGAGGAACCGCGCGCGCCGGTCGATCTCGCGCAGGCGTCGCTTGCCATATTGGTAGTCCGCGTTCTCGCTGCGGTCGCCATTGGCCGCGGCCCAGGAGACGATTTCGACGACACGTGGCCGTTCGACCCGCATCAGCTGGTCGAACTCGTGCGCCAAGCGCGCATGGCCCTGGGGCGTCATGTAGACCTTGCCGTGCAAGGCGAGCCGAGGCGCCTCGTCGTCGTGTTCCGTCTCAGCCATTCGCCTGGCCGCTCCTTTGGTGAACGCGCACGGTGTCCTATATCCCGTCGATGACCCCGCTCTCAGTGCTCGACCTCTCTCCCGTCCCGCACGGCAGCGACGCCGGCCAAGCGCTGCGCAATTCGCTGGATCTGGCGCGACACACCGAGGCACTGGGCTACGGCCGCTACTGGATGGCCGAGCACCACAATATGCCGGGCATCGCCAGTGCCGCTACGGCGGTGGCGCTGGCGCACATCGCCGCCGGCACCAGCACCATTCGCGTCGGCGCCGGCGGTATCATGCTGCCCAATCACGCGCCGCTGGTCATCGCCGAGCAGTTTGGCACCCTGGCCGCCCTGCATTCGGGGCGGATTGACCTCGGGCTCGGCCGGGCGCCGGGCTCCGATCAGGTCGCGGCGCGGGCGATGCGGCGCAACCTCGATAGCGACGCCCACCAGTTCCCGCAGGACGTGGTCGAGCTGTTGTCCTATTTCGCCCCGACAGCACCAGGCCAGGCGCTACAGGCGGTGCCGGGCGCGGGCGAGGCGGTGGAGGTGTGGATCCTCGGGTCCAGCACGTTCGGCGCGCAATTGGCCGCCGCCCTCGGTCTGCCCTACGCGTTCGCATCGCATTTCGCGCCCGGCGAGATGCGCGATGCAATGTCCATCTATCGCGAGCGGTTCCGCCCTTCCGAGCGCCTCGCCGCGCCGCACGTCATGCTCGGGCTCAACGTGTTCGCGGCCGACACCGACGCCGAGGCGCGGAAGCTGTTCTCCTCGTTGCAGCAGGCGTTCCTCAATCTGCGCCGAGGCCGTCCCGGCAAGCTGCCACCCCCAATCGATGATCTGGACGCAAGCCTCGACCCGTATGCACGCGCGATGCTCGCCCAGTCATTGGCCTGCACGATCGTCGGCGCGCCGGAGACGGTGGAGCGCGGCTTGCGGGAATTCGTCACCTCGACCGGCGCCGACGAGCTGATGGTCACGGCGCAGATCTTCGACCCCGCCGCGCGCAAGCGGTCCTACGCAATCCTGGCCGACGTGCATCGACGTTTGGCGGCGTGAACCGGTCAGCGGGCGGTCGCTTTCGCCTTGGCGAATTCCTCCGCCATGATCGGCACCGCCATGGTGATCGTTTGCACCCCAAGCACGCTGGCTAGCGCCAGTACCTCGACGATCTCAGCCGGCGTCGCGCCTGCGACGACGTGTCAGCCGGCAACGTAATCCGCCCAAAGCAAGCGGAGCGGCTCGGGGCCGTTGTTGCGCAACGCAACCATCTCCCCGGCCGGCACGTGCACGCCGTCCAGCCGGCCGATCGTCGTGGTGCCGGAACCGATATCGGTGATCGTCTCCACGGCCACGACCAGGAACAGCCGGGAGACCGCGAGCGCTAGTCCCCGAGCCCCTTGGCGTCCGCCGCCAGTTCTTCGGCCCGAGCTTTTGTCATGCGCATGAAGCAGTCGGCTCCGAGAATGCGCGCGATCGTGCCCTGGACGGCACCCACGTAGTAGCAGCGCTGCTTGCGGTATTCGAGCCACGCTCGCTCCGAGGCGCGCAGCGGAACAAGCGCCTCGGGATCGGCCCGCTTGATGGCCACCTGATACGCCGCGTTCAGTCGCTTATCCCAGGTCATCGTCAGCCTATCGAGGCAATCCACGATATCGCTCGTCGACTGCTTGTCGTGGCACGCCTCGATTGCCTTGTCGTCCTGCGCGGCGGCTGGACCGGA
The DNA here is from genome assembly GCA_965218045.1 of Acetobacteraceae bacterium. Classification (GTDB taxonomy): domain Bacteria; phylum Pseudomonadota; class Alphaproteobacteria; order Acetobacterales; family Acetobacteraceae; genus CAVRCA01. Next base: position 707,771 of record CBDCJX010000011.1, read on the forward strand.
CAACAGCAAACCCCAGAGCAGCACGAGGATTGCGGTCGACCGCACCGTCATGCCGGCAACGTATCGTTGCACCACCGATCCGCCCGCGGTTCCGCTGACAATCATTACTCAGGCGCCCGTCGACCGTTACCAGCAGTTCCAGCACCGACGGTAGCCGTAGCCGTACGGGTAGTAACCACGATGGTAATAGCCGTGATCGGCCACCGCGCCGCCGATCAAGGCGCCACCGACAGCGCCACCCAGCCCGGCGGCGACGCCGGTCGCGACCTGGTTGTTCTGGTTCTCCGCTTGCACTTGGGCATTCAAGGCGGGCAGTTGTGCGCACGCATTGCGATCACCGTAACTGCAAGCAGCGGTTGCCGAATTCAACGTTGACTGAGTGGGTGCAGCACACGCGGCCAGCCCGAGCCCAATCAGCAGTAACGCGTATCGCATGTCTTCCTCGTCTACTCTGTCCGGTTCATAACTTGACCGGAACGAGCTTATGATATTAAGGAATTTTTAACAACTCATTTGAGCGCACCGCCCGAGATAATGAGCATCAATGCGGTGCCGGTGCCGCGACGCCGTGCTCCGCCTTCAATCCGGTGTCAGGGGTTGTCGCTATACTCTCAGCATCCTGGAGGCGGTCGTGGGTACCCGGCGTACTCGCCCTGATGGGACCATGCCATGGCGCTGTCGTGGACCGGCAGAGGCACAGCGCCATTGTGAAACACGGCCGGATCGGATGCGCTGACCATGACCGCCGAGCCGGCCTGGCTGACATGGATCGGCAGCGCGTCCTGCCCGAGCGCGATCTTGACGTCCTCGATGTCCTCCGACCCCAGAAAGAGCCGCAACGTGTGCCCATCGTAGCTGTAGCTGCTCGCCGTGACGTTCTGAAGCAGCACGCGCTCTAGCGGATCGGGGCCGGCGTTGAAGTTGATCTGGCCAAGGAACCGCAGCGGCTGATCAAGCTGCAAAAGCCCAGCATTCACATTAATGGTCTCGCCGTGTCCGACCCTGCCGTTGATCTCCAGCAGACCACCAAACGATGGGTAATCCACCGGCATGGTAATCGTCCCAGTACCGGCGATGTTGGTGTTGATGACCATCGATCCGCCACCGGCGGACCCCGAGAAATCCTGCAGCTTGGAGCCAGGCCCGCCCTGGATCGTCAGGTGTCCGGTGAGCGTTGTCGTGGCCGATCCGGTCAGCGTTACGTGCGGGTCGATGTAGACCGTCGCGAAGCCAGGGCCAAACGGCGAGCGCCCGCCGCCAACGGTCGTCAAGTTGAGGGTCTCTTTGCCGTTCACCGCCTCGATGAAGGCGTAGTGCGGGAGCCCGCCGGTGCCGCCGGGCCCGATCGGATCGCCAGAGCCTGCCACCGAAACGGTGGCGCTCGCGCCGTTCTTGAGATTGAGTACGGCCGGATTGGCGGGGTCGAGGCTGCCCACGTCACCCGTGTAGGTTCCGCCTTTGAGGGTATACTCCCCGCTGCGCAGCGGAGCTGGAATGTCTGCCACGTTAGCCTCTCCCCTTCTTCTTGCCGATACGGCCGGGACAAGCTAATTGATCTCGCTTCGCAATGATAGCCACCTCGGGTTGTTTCCGCGCCCCCTTGGCACCACCCATGCGCCATTCGCTTGGCGATCACCGAGTTCCGGTATTCCCGCCTAATACCTCGTCAAGCGTCACCGGGCAGCTCTGAGTGATTGGCTTCGGCGGCTGACCGAGGACCGCGTCGGGAGGCGCCCGAAGCGGCTCTGGCCTACTTCTGGAACAACGATGATCGCTTCGCCTCAGGCCGCCTCCGTGCGCTCCGCCCGCTTCCTTGCGTGCGGGTCGAGGTGGCGCTTGCGCAGGCGGATCGCGGCGGGCGTCACTTCCACCAGCTCGTCATCCTCGACATAGGCGATGGCCTGTTCGAGGCTCATCCGCCGGCGCGGGGTGAGCAGCATCGCGTCGTCCTTGCCGGCGGCGCGGATGTTGGTGAGCTTCTTCTCCTTGATCGGGTTCACGTCGAGGTCGGAACCGCGACTGTGCTCGCCCAGGATCATGCCCTCGTACACCTTGTCGCCAGGGTCGACGAACAGGGTGCCGCGCTCTTGCAGGTAGAACAGCGCGTAATGCACCGCCTCGCCGTCCGCGTTGGAGATCAGCGAGCCGTTGCGCCGCCCCTCGATCGTCCCCTTCCAGGGCCCGTAGCCGGCGAACAGCCGGTTCATGATGCCGGTGCCCCGCGTGTCGGTGAGGAACTCGCCGTGATAGCCGATCAGCCCACGGCTCGGCACATGGAACGTAAGACGCACCTTGCCGCCGCCGGTGGGGCGCATGTCGCGCAGCTCGCCGCGGCGGCGGCTGATCTTGTCCACCACCACGCCGGAATAGGGCTCGTCGACGTCGACCAGCACCTCCTCCACCGGCTCCTCGCGCTCGCCCGTCTCCGGGTTCGGCCGGGTCAGCACACGGGGGCGGCCGATGGCGAGCTCGAAACCCTCGCGGCGCATCTGCTCGATCAGCACACCGAGTTGCAGCTCGCCGCGACCGGCCACTTCGAACGCCTCGGTCTCCTGGCTGTCGGAGACGCGGATCGCGACGTTGCCCTCGGCCTCGCGATACAGCCGATCGCGGATCTGCCGCGAGGTGACCTTCTTGCCCTCGCGCCCGGCGAGCGGTCCGTCATTGATACGGAACGTCATCGCCAAGGTCGGCGGATCGACCGGAATCGCCGTCAACGGCGCCGCCAGCTCGGGCGCGCCCACCGTGTCGGGGATGGTGGCGTCGGTCAGGCCGGCCACCGCGATGATGTCGCCCGCCTCCGCTTCCTCGACCGGCACCCGGTCCAGGCCACGGAACGACAGCAGCTTGGTCAGCCGCCCGGTCTCCACCACGCTGCCGTCCCGCCGCAGCACGCGCACCGGCATGTTCAGCCGCGCCGCACCCTGCTCCACCCGCCCGGTCAGCACCCGGCCGAGGAAGTTGTCGTATTCCAGGATCGAGGCGACCATCGCGAAAGGCGCGTCGCGATCGACGGTCGGCGGCGGCACGTGGCGCAGCACCAGCTCGAACAACACCGCGAGATCCTGGCGCGGGCCGTCCAAACTGGCATCGGCCCAGCCCTGCCGGCCGGAGGCATACAGCATCGGAAAATCGAGCTGCTCGTCCGACGCGCCCAGGGCGGCGAACAAGTCGAACACCTCGGTATGCACTTCGTCGGGCCTGGCGTCGCCACGGTCCACCTTGTTGACCACGACGATCGGCCGCAAGCCACGGGCGAGCGCCTTGCCGACCACGAACTTGGTTTGCGGCAGCACCCCCTCGGCGGCGTCGACCAGCACGATCGCGCCGTCGACCATGTTGAGGATGCGCTCCACCTCGCCGCCGAAATCGGCGTGGCCCGGCGTGTCGACGATGTTGATGCGCGTTTCGTGCCACGCCACCGACGTGCACTTGGCGAGGATGGTGATGCCGCGCTCGCGCTCGAGCTCGTTGCGGTCCATCGCCCGCTCGGCCACCACCTGATGTTCGCGAAACGAGCCGGACTGGCGCAGCAGCTGGTCGACCAGGGTCGTCTTCCCATGGTCGACATGGGCGATGATCGCGATATTGCGGAGATTCATGGCAACCTTGTGGGAATGGGCGCGCGGCCGCGCGTGTCGGGCGCACACATAGTATGCCGCGCCCCGAACTGCGAGCCGAAAACCGCCGCCGCGAGCCCGGTCAGCCCCGGCGACGGCGCGCCATCTCCGCCAGCAGCCCGGAGGTCATCCTTCGCGGCTCGTCGGTTTGCCAGGCGCTGGCCAGCACCTTGATCCCCCGTTGCACCGCCGCGTCGAGCGGCAGCCGCTCCCAATCGCTCACCAACGCCTTTTGCGTCCGCACCGCGACCGGCCCTGACTCAAGGATCGGCCGGACCATGCGCTCGACCGCCGCGTCCAGTTCGGCGGCGGGCACGATGAACTCGAACATGCCCCAGTCGCTTGCATCGGTCACCGCCACGGTCTCGCCGGTCAGCACCAGATAGCGGGTGCGGCCCCAGCCGATCAGTTGCGGCAGCAGCGCCGCCTCGATCACCGAGGGCAGCCCGATCTTCACCTCGGGCATCCCGAAATGGCTGTCCTCGCTGGCGACCCGCATGTCGCAGGCCGCCGCCAGCTCGAGCCCGGCGCCCAGCACGTAGCCCCGGATGCGCGCGATCACCGGCACCGGCAGCCGGCGCACCGCGTCGCAGCAGCGATGGATCTCGGTGATGAACGCCTCGGCCTCCGCCTCGTCGCGCAACGCGGCCAGCTCGCGCACATCGGCCCCGCCGACGAACGCCCGCTCGCCGGCCCCGGTCAGCACCACGGCGCGCAGCCGCTCGTCGCGGGCGAGCTCGGCGAAGGCGGCGAGCAGCCCGGCGCGCACCGGCTGGCTCATGCAGTTCAGCTTCGCCGCGTTGTTGATCGTCACGGTCGCGACCCGGCCGCCCTCACCCCGATCGTCGATCTTGAGGTCGATCACGCCACGGCACTCCGCCGCAACATCAGCCCGAACTGCACCCAGGTGACGCCCTGCACCACCAGCTCGACGGCGACCAAGGTGCCGGGCACCCACAGCCCGGACCACGGCAAGGTCGAATACAGCAGCAAGGCGATCAGCAGGGAAATGATGCCGCCGAACAGCATCAGCCACCAGCCGCTCATCTCGCGATGCCGGATCGCCTGCATGATCCGCATGACCCCGGCGACCCCGAGGCAGACCGCCAGGACCACGGTGATGAACACCGCGCCAGTCACCGGCTCGGCCATCAGCAGCAGCCCGCCAAGAACATAGAGGACGCCCATCAGCACGTGCAGCAGGAAGCCGCTCCAGCCGCGCACCAAAAAGGCGTGCACGATCTGGAAGGCGCCGCCCACCAGCATCGCGGCGCCGACCACGATGACGCTCGCCAAGGTCACCGCGACCACCTGGAACCAGGCGAAGGCGCCGGCCACGATCAGCAGTATGCCGAGTGCCACGAACCAGCCCCAGCGATGCGCCGCCCCGGCGTGCGCCCCCGTGGTCACGCTTCTGCTCGTTCCAGACATGCCGCTCTCCTCGTCGCTCGTTCAGCTATCGCGCAGCGCGGTGACCTTTCGCAAGGTCTCCTGAAAGTCGGTCGGCGGCAGCCGGAGCGCGCCCTCGAACGGGTAGTCCAAGGTCCGCACCAGGGCCAGCACGAAGGCGAGCGAGGCCGCGAACACGGCGGTGAACACAATCTGCGAGCCGATGACCTCAATGCCGAAGCAGAGCAGGAAGCCGACCAGGACCACGGCGAGGCCGATCAGCAACACCCACATCAGCGGCGGCACGCCGAGCTCCATCTGGAACAATCGGGTCTCGCGCCACTGATGCGCGTTGCCCAGCCGGGCGAGGATCTGGCCGCGGACCGTCGCATCGGTCTCGCCGGCGGGCAGCCGCGCCACCTTGAGCCACAACGTCTGGAACGCGGCGCTGGCGGCCTCGCTGCCCGCGCCGCGCGCCATTGCCGGCCACTCCCGCTCGATCACCGTCGCGAGGTAGTCCTGCAGCGCGCCCTCCACGGCATCGCGCGGCTCCGACGGCAGCGACGCGGCCAGGATCGCCGCGCCGTGCAGGTTGCCGTTCTCCTGGTTGATCGCATCGGCCGCCGTGTTGTACTCGCCCCACACCTCGCTGAACACAAAGGCGAGCAGCACCGCGTATATCACGCCAAGCTGCAGGAATACGGCGCCGCCGATCTCGTGATGACGGCGCAATGTCTCCAGCCGGAAGGTGCGGCGCGCCAGCCAGGCGAGTGCTCCGGCAAGCACGCCACTGCCTAGCACCACGAGGAACACGGTCGAGTACGACATGAAAATCACCCCAAGAGGCTTCGCAAGCAGTTCAGCACGGTTCGCTGGCGAAGTGCCTCGACGGGGCGACGAACTCGTCCTGCGCCGCCACCGTCAGCAATTCGCGCGAGCCCGCTTCGGCGGTGCGACGCAGCAGGCCGAACAACGACGACCCAGCGGCCTCGAGGGCGGCGGCGGCGCTGCCGGTGCGTTGCCGGTGGAACAAGAACAAGGCGGCGAGCGCGTCGCCGGCGCCGTTGAACGCCGGCGGCAGCAGCGGCGTGCGCAGCCGATGGAACCGGCCGGCCTCCGCCGCCAGCAGGTCGATGCAATCCGCCGGCGTCTCCTCGCAACGCAGGCTGGTCAGCAACACCGCGCGCGGGCCGTCCGGCCGCATCCGCCCCTGCAACGCCGTCACCGCCCGCTTGACCGCCGCGAGGCTGGTGCCGACCGGGCCGGCAAGCTGCTCCAGCTCGAAAGCGTTGGGCGTGGCGATGTCGGCGAGCGGCACCGCGCGCTCACGCAGCAGCGCCGGTATCTCGGGTTGCACATAGACACCGGGCCCCGCATCACCGATCACCGGATCGCAACAATAGATCGCCGCCGGGTTGCCGCGTCGTACCCTTGCGACGGCATCGAGGATCGCCTCGCCGACCGCCGCGGAGCCCATGTAGCCGGACAGCACCGCGTCGCACGTCCCGAGCACGCCGCGCTGCTCGATCCCGTCGACCAGGTCGCGGATTGCCTCGGCGCCGAACACCTGGCCGGTCCATCCGCCGTAGCCGGGGTGGTTGGAGAACTGCACGGTGTGGATCGCCCACACCTCGGCGCCAAGCCGCTGCAACGGGAACACCGCGCTGGCGTTGCCGACATGGCCGTAGGCCACCCAGGACTGGATCGACAGCACGTTCATGCCGCGCGCTGTCGCACGACCCACACCGGCACGCCAGCCGCCCCAGCGGATCGGCCGCGCAACGCGCGCTTGAGCCGCAGGCCGAGCGGGGCTATACGGCCGCACTTCGCGGGCCGGTCGGCATCGGCCCCGCGCCAGGAGCGATCGCCATGAAGAGCGGGATCCACCCGAACTACCACGAGATCACGGTCATCATGACCGACGGCACCGAGTTCAAGACCCGGTCCTGCTACGGCAAGCCGGGCGACAAGCTGCGGCTCGATATCGATCCCAAATCGCACCCCGCCTGGACCGGCCAGCAACGGATCATGGACACCGGCGGCCAGGTCGCCAAGTTCAACAAGAAGTTCGCCGGTCTCGGCATCAAGAAGTAGCACCCCGGGGTCGCCAGCGTCTCGCGCCGCCGCCTACGCTTCGCGCTGGAATGCGGAGCGAAAACCCTTGAAAGCCGGGCCGCTTTCGCCCAATTGGAAGTCATCCGAAGCGCCCATCCGGGGCTTTGGGGACTAGCTGGCCGGCCCAGACGGGCGGCCCGATGAAAACCTTGCTGAGGCAGGAGGTATGCCATGACGAATTATGATTTCGCTCCCTTGTTCCGTACAGCCATCGGCTTCGATCGGCTGGCTCGCCTGGTGGACACTGCGTCCGCCGCGACCGAGGTGTCGTCCTATCCTCCGTACAACATCGAGCGCACCGGAGATGATTCCTATCGCCTGACCGTGGCGGTGGCGGGATTCAGCCTCGATGATCTCGAACTGACGGTGAAGGAAAACACCCTCGTGGTCGCCGGCCGGGTCTCGGGCGATGCCCCGAAGACCGAACTGCTCTATCGCGGCATCGCTGGCCGCGCTTTCGAGCGCCGCTTCGTGCTCGCCGACCACATCGTGGTCGAGGGCGCGGACATGAAGAATGGCCTGCTGCATGTCGGCCTGAAGCGGGTGGTGCCGGAGGCGCTCAAGCCGCGTCGGATCGAGATCGGCGGCAACGCCGCGCCACAGGCGATCGCCAACGACAGCGCGCCGCAGTCCGAGGCCGCGTAACGTCGCGGGACACTAGCGAAAGGGGTCGGGCTTCCGGCCCCTTTTTGCGCTGGCGCCGTGCGCCGGCCGAATTTCGCGATCAAGGGCCCGGCTTGGCACGGAAGAAACTGTCCGCCGCGCTACGATGGCCTTGCTTGCGGGATATGTCGGTCTCAACCCGGGTGATTTCCCCTCTCAACTCCAGGATGTAACCCTCCAGCTCCGCGATGCCCATCGCATCGAGGCTCGGCCGCTCGAGCTGGACCCGCTTGCGACGTGGCAAGTCTTCCTGATCCTCCGCCATCATTTCCCTCCCTGACCCATTGCCACGAGATCACCATAATCGATCCGGCTACCCTTGACCCACCCTGACGGCCAAGTCATATCCACGTTCCGCCCGTTTTACGGACCCATGAAACTAGTGCCGCGTCCGCGGGCTGAAAGTGACCGTCATGACACTCCCGCTAATGCCCAAGGCCACCGCGGTCTGGTTGATCGACAAGACTGCCCTGACCTTCACCCAGATCGCCGATTTCTGCGGCATGCATCCGCTCGAAGTACAGGCCATCGCCGACGGTGAGGTCGCGCAGGGCATCGTCGGCTACGACCCCGTCGTGAATGGCCAGCTGACGATGACCGAAATTCACCGCTGTGAAGCGGATGGTGATGCGCGGCTCCGCCTGTTGCCCACCGCCAATCCGCTGCCGAAGCGCTCGCGCGGCGCGCGTTACACCCCGGTGGCCAAGCGCAACGACCGGCCCGACGCGATCGCCTTCCTGCTTCGCACTTATCCGCAACTCAGCGAGGCGCAGGTCGGCAAGCTGCTGGGCACCACCAAGGAAACGATCCAGAAGGTGCGAGATCGGACCCATTGGAACAGCGCCAATATCAAACCGCGCGATCCGATCATTCTTGGACTATGCAGCCAGTCCGACCTCAATGGTGCCGTGGCGCAAGCCAACGAGCGGCTGACGCGGGAAGGACAAGCGGTTCCGCAACCGCCGGGGCCGGAAGCGGACGAAGCCGCCTGACGATCCCCCCAACTGGCCGTCAACGCAAGCGGCGGCGGCCGAATGAGCGCGCCGCCGCTGGGCCGGTTGGACTGATCAGATGCTTTGGGTTCGGAGATGTTCCATCTCGTCCTTGAGACGCAGCTTCTCGAGCTTGAGGCGAGCCAGAGCTTCGCTGTCGGGCTTCGGCCGCTGGTCTTCGTCGGCGATCCGCGTTTCCAGACTGGCGTGGCGCTCTTTGAGGGTCTCGATACGCGACTGCAGGCTCATGGTGCCTCCTCTGCCGGTGTGTCGGTGCTATGACGCCCACGGCTTCTCGACCGTGACGCGAAACGGTAACGCCGTCGTGGCGCGGTGCGCCAGCCCTATCGACTTCACGCCCGCGCGCGCTTGCGTCACACGACAAGTGCATGATCGTGCTATGAAACCGGCATGTTGAGCGACCGTGACACATTGCTGCGCAAGCTACACGAACTGCGCAGCGAGCACCGTGATCTCGATACCGTCATCATGCGCTTGGCCGACCAGGGGCCGCTCGACCAGCTTCACATGCAGCGCCTCAAGAAGCGCCGGCTGATGCTGAAGGATGAGATCGCCATGCTGGAAAGCCGGCTGATCCCCGACAGCATCGCTTGATGGCTGTCGGCACATGACCGTTCAGGCGGGGCCGCTGGTGGGTGTCATCATGGGCAGCCAATCGGACTGGCCGACCCTGCGACACGCCGCCGACACGCTCGGCCGCCTCGAAGTGCGGTTCGAGACCCGGATCATCTCCGCGCACCGCACGCCCGATCGCCTGGCGAACTACGCCAAGACGGCGCGCGAGCGGGGGCTCCGGGTCATTATCGCCGGTGCCGGGGGGGCGGCGCATCTGCCGGGCATGTGCGCCGCCTGGACCGCGCTGCCGGTGCTCGGCGTGCCGGTCGAGTCGCGGCAGCTTCGTGGCCTCGACAGCCTGCTGTCGATCGTCCAGATGCCAGCCGGCGTTCCGGTCGGCACCCTCGCGGTGGGCCGCGCCGGGGCGGTGAACGCCGCCTTGCTCGCCGTCGCCATGCTGGCCACCACCGATGACGAACTCGCCGCCCGGTTGGATCAAGCGAGGCGCGCGCAGAGCGAAGCTGTGCCAGAAGTGCCCGACGAGGCGGGCGGCCAACTCCCGGGATGAGCTTCCCACTCGCCCCAAACGCAACCATCGGCATTGTCGGCGGCGGGCAGCTTGGGCGCATGTCGGCGATGGCTGCCGCCCGCCTGGGCTATCGCTGCCACATCCTGACCCCGGAAGCGGACAGTCCGGCGGGGCAGGTCGCCAGCGGCGTGACGTTGGGCGAATACGAGGACCGGGAGGTGCTGCGGGCCTTCGCCGCCGCGGTCGACGTCATCACCTTCGAGTTCGAGAACATCAGCGCCGAAGGACTCGAACTCCTCGCATCCCGCAAGCCGGTGCGCCCCTCGCCTTCGGTGCTGCGAATCAGTCAGGACCGGGTGGTGGAGAAGGGCTTTCTCAACCAGGCGGGTGCCGCGACCGCGCCCTGGTCGCCGGTCGACAGCACGGCCGAACTGGACGCCGCCGTGACGCGACACGGCCTGCCGGCGATCCTCAAGACCACCCGGTTCGGTTACGACGGCAAGGGTCAGATGCTGCTGCGCGGGCCTGCGGATCTGCACGCTGCTTTCGCGACCTTGTGCCCGAAGCCGCTGATCCTGGAGGGGCTGGTCGATTTCGCCCTCGAACTCAGCGTCATCGTCGCGCGCGGGGCGGACGGGACGACCGCCGCCTTCGACGCGGTGGAGAACCGGCATCGTGACCAGATCCTCGATCTCACCCTGGCTCCCGCCCGCGTCCCCGCCCATGTCGCCGAGGCGGCACGGGCGATCGCTGTGCGGGTCGCCCACGCGCTCGGACTGATCGGGGTGTTGGCGGTCGAGATGTTCGTCGACCCGACCGGACGGGTGCTGGTCAACGAGATCGCACCGCGACCGCACAATTCCGGGCATTGGACCATTGAGGCGTGTCCCGCCAGCCAATTCGAGATGCACATCCGCGCCGTCGCCGGCTTGCCGCTGCCAAGCGCCGAGCGGCACTCCGACGCGGTGATGAAGAACCTGATCGGCCCTGAGGAGGTCGCGCTGTGGCCGGCGCTGCTGGCCGCTCCCGGACTGATCCCGCACCTCTACGGCAAGGCCGAGGCGCGTGAGGGTCGCAAGATGGGCCACATCACCCGCCTGTTCGCGCGCGGCGGCCTGCCCGGCGAGCATGGCGTCGCGGCGGCCCTTGGCATCGCTGCCCCCGACCCGAACGCCCGGTGAATCAGGCTGGCAACCCTGCGCACCGGGGATGCCGGTGCGGCGCCGGGCTCAGCTCTCGGCGAGTTCCGGGCTGAGCGATGCCCGCAACGCGGGCGCGGCGCGGTTCAGCTCCTCCTCGAGGCCGACGCTCGCGGCACGCGCCGCATCCAATCGCCCAACGCGGGCGGGCTGCAACACCGCGCGAAGTCGCCCCTCCAAGGCCGCCAGGCCGTAGCCGCCGGCCAGACCGACCATCGCGTGAGCTTGCTGCTCGACCGCCGGCACATCGCCGGCGGCGAGTGACCCGCGGAGATCCGACAGGCGGACAGCCAATTCGGCAAGGCAGGCCTCGACCAGCTCGGCCAATACCGTCGGAGCCAGGTTGGCGCGCAGCTCGGCGATGCGGCTGCTCGACAGCGTGGCCGGTGCCGACATTGCCGCCCGTCGTGGGTCCACCAGGCCGCCGCCCGGCCGGGTGGAGGGTGCGGCCCAGACGTGATGGGCCCACACGTGATGGGCAATGACGTCGAGCAGGTTGCCCGCCTCGACCGGCTTGGCGACGACGTCGTTCATCCCGGCTTGCAGGTAGCGCGCGCGGTCCTCGGCACCCGCGTTCGCCGTCAGCGCGATGATCGGCACCGCGCCGGCGACCCCATCGAGCGCGCGGATGCGATGCGTCGCCTCCAGCCCGCTCATCCCCGGCATGAAGACATCCATCAGCACCACGTCGTACGGCGCGTGCGTCACCGCCTCGACCGCCGCCAGGCCCGATTGCGCGACATCGACCATGTGCCCCGCGCGTCGCAGCATCATCGCGGTGACCAATTGGTTGGGCAGGACGTCCTCCACCAACAGAACGCGCGTGCGCGGCACGATGATCTCCGGCCGTGGCACCGCCTCGGTGCGCATCGTGGCGAGCGGCAGCACGAGCCAGAAATCGTTGCCGTCCTCGGGGCTCGCAGCGCAGCCCATCTCGGCCCCCATCAGCGCCGCCAGGCTCTGGCATATGGACAGGCCGAGGCCGGTCCCGGGTGTGGCCTCCTCATGCGCGCGATCGAGCCGGGCGAAGGGCTGGAACAGCCGCGCCCGATCGGCCGCCGATAGCGCCGGCCCGGGGTCGCGAACGATCAGCCGCAACTCGAGGGCCTCGTCCCGGCACACGGTCTCGGCGATCAGCACCACCTCGCCGGAAGCGGCGAATTTGACCGCGTTGCTCATCAAGTTGGTGAGTATCTGGCGCACCCGCCCCGAATCGCTGTGGATCAGCTTCGGAACGTCGGCGCCCACGGCGAGGGAGAGGCTGATGCCGCGCTTCCCCGCCTGGTTGCGAAACAGGTCGGTGACCCCCTCGAGCAGCGGGCGCAGCGCGAACAGGCTGGGCCGCAAGGTGAGGCGCCCGGCCTCCATCTTGGACATTTCGAGAATGTCGGTCATCAGGCTGAACAGGCCGTCGCCGGCCTGCCTTGCCATGTTGACCAGCCGGCCCTGCGACGCGGAGATCTCGGTATCGGCGAGCAGACGCAAGCTATTGAGCAAGGTGTTCAGCGGGGTGAGGATCTCGTGGCTGACGGTTGCCACAAAGCGGGATTTCGCCTCCGTGGCCGCCTCGGCCAACTCCCGCGCCCGCCGCATGGCGTCTTCGGCCAGCTTGCGACCGGTGATGTCGGTGTAGAGGGTGACGAAGCCCCCGCCGGGCAGGTCGCTGCGACGCAGCTCGATGATGCGCCCGCCCGGGCGTGGCTCCTCCGAGGTCCTGGGCATGCGGTCCGACCGATGTAGGGCCATGCGATGCGCCACCGTCTGCTCGACATCGCCTGGGCCGAATTCGCCCCGTTCAGCCTGGAGACGCAGGATCTGCTCAAGCGGCAGGCCAACCTCCAGCATGTCGGCCGGCACGCCGGTGAATTCGGCGAAGAGCGCGTTCCACGCCACCAGGCGCAACGCGGGGTCGAACATGGAGACCCCGTCGGACATGCCGGTGAGTGTCGCCTCCAGTTGCGCCGTCTTGGCATCGGCGCGCATCCGCGCAATCGCGAGTTCGCTGTTGGCAGCGGCCAAGGTGGCGCGGTCACGGTCGAGCTGGGCTTCCCGCTGCCGCGCCATTTCCCGCTCACGCAGCACGCCCGCCGCGATGATGATGATGAAAAGGGTCGTGCCCGAAGCAAAGATCAGCGCGCCGTTGCTGAACGCGATCGAGGACGGCATGCCGCCTTGCAGATCGAACGCCAGCACGACGCCAAGCTGCCGATTGGGCACCGGGCGGAAGGCGTGGATCCGCTTTACCCCGTCCAGCGCCGACGGCCCGATCCAGCGCCCGGAGGGCGTTGCCGTCATCGCCGCAAACATCGCGCTCTTGGAGATATCGAGCCCGGGCTCGGCCACGGCCGGTCCGACCAGCGCGCGCAGCAGACCATCCTCGGTGCCGACCAATGCGATCAAGCCGTTCTCGCCGAGATCCGCCTTGCGGAAGAAGCGGGTGAGCGAGCTGGTGTCGTAGGAGATCACGATCACCCCGGCGAACGCGCCGTCGGGGTTGTCGAGCCGGCGTGCCATGTTCATCTGCCAGCGATTGGTGACCAGCCCCCGGGTCGAGGGGCTGATGAACATCGAGCCGTCATCGTGCTTGGCGTGAGCCTCGGCGCGGAAATAGTCCCGGCCGCCCACGTCGAGCCCGATCAGCTCGGGCCGCGTGCTGGACCGGATGATGCCCTGCGCGTCGGTCAGGAACATGTGCAAGGCGAGGTCGGGCAGAACCAGGGTGCGCTTGCGCCATTCCAACAGGTTGAAGCCGGCCGGGTCGGCCTCCCATTCGTGCTCCAGGATACGCAGGGTCTGCTCAAGCACGAGCAGCTCGCGCCGCAACTGGTTCTCGAAAACCAGCGCCTGGTTGGAGACATCCGCGGCAACCCGCGCGCGGGCCTCGCGGGTTTCGGCGTCGACCGCGCTCAGGGTGCCGAACCAGGTCAGCCCGATCAGGATCAATGCCGCCACAAGGACAATGACGGCGCCCAACCCAGCGCGGCGATGCGGGATCGTCATCGAGCTTCCTCGACCATGCGAGATCATACGGCGGACCTGACGCGTTGGACCCACTCGCGAGCCCGGCAAACCCACTTCTACTCTTTTTTCTCAGCTCAACACAACCTCCGGTCGTATTGAGCTCGCTGGTCGACTTGCTCAACGCCTGGTCGGATGCAAAGGTCGCGACTCCCCGGGGAGCCGCGTCGCGGGCGTCCCGAGCACGAGAGGATCGGCATGGCGAAGATCAAGGTGAAGCACCCCGTCGTCGAGCTCGACGGGGATGAGATGACCCGGATCATCTGGGGGTTCATCAAGGACAAGCTGATCCTGCCCTACCTCGACGTCGAGCTGCGTTATTTCGATCTCGGAATCGAGCACCGCGACGAGACCGATGATCGGGTCACGGTCGACGCGGCGAACGCCATCAAGGAGCACGGGGTGGGTGTGAAATGCGCGACCATCACGCCCGACGAGGCCCGGGTCGAGGAGTTCAAGCTCAAGCGGATGTGGCGCAGCCCGAACGGCACGATCCGCAACATCCTCGATGGCACGATCTTCCGCGAGCCGATCATTTGCAGCAACGTCCCGCGCCTGGTGCCGCATTGGACCCGCCCGATCGTGATCGGCCGTCACGCCTACGGCGACATCTATCGCGCGGTCGAGACCAAGATCCCGGCACCAGGCAAGGTGACGCTCACCTACCAGCCGGCCGGCGGCGGCACGGCGCAGGTGCTGGAGGTGCACGACTTCAAGGGTCCGGGCGTGGCACTCGGGATGCACAACACCAGCGCCTCGATCGAGGGTTTTGCGCGCGCGTCGTTCAACTACGGTCTGGCGCGCAAATACCCGGTCTATCTCTCCACCAAGAACACCATCCTCAAAGCCTATGACGGCGTGTTCAAGGACATCTTCCAGGAGATCTTCGACGCTGAGTTCAAGTCGGCCTTCGCCAAGGAGGGCCTTACCTACGAGCACCGGCTGATCGACGACATGGTGGCGAGCGCGCTGAAATGGTCGGGCGGCTATATCTGGGCGTGCAAGAACTATGATGGTGACGTCGAGAGCGACATCGTGGCGCAGGGTTTCGGCAGCCTCGGGCTGATGACCAGCGTGCTGCTGAGCCCGGACGGCAAGACGGTGGAGAGCGAAGCGGCGCACGGCACCGTCACCCGGCACTACCGCGAGCACCAGAAGGGGCGCGAAACCTCGACCAACCCGATCGCCTCGATCTTCGCCTGGACCCAGGGCCTCGCCTATCGCGGCAAGTTCGACGACACGCCCGAGGTGACACGCTTCGCCGACACCTTGGAGCGGGTCTGCGTCGCGACGGTGGAGAGCGGCTTGATGACCAAGGACCTCGCGCTGCTGGTCGGGCCCGAGCAGAAATGGCTCAACACGCAGGACTTCCTCTCCAAGCTCGACGACAACCTACGCGCGGCGATGGAGGCGGGCTGATGCCGAACGACAGTGCGCCGCGCATGGCCGGGCTGGAAGGGCTGACGGGTTCTGGCCTGGCTCGGCGCGGGTTCATGATGACCAGCCTCATCACCGGCTTCACCCTTGCCGCCGCCCGGGTCGAGGCGCAGGCGATCCGCACCGACAATGCGGGGTTGGAGGCCGGCGAAGTCTCCATCCCGGTCGCTGACGGCAAGGTGCCGGGCTACGCCGCGCGACCGGACGGTGCCGGACCATACCCGATCGTGCTGGTCAACGAGGAGATCTTCGGGGTCCACGAGTACATCAAGGACGTGTGCCGGCGGCTCGCCAAGCAGGGCTATCTCGCGGTGGCACCCGAATACTACGCGCGGCACGGCAATCTCGCGGGGATGACGGACGTGCAGCAAATCCTGCGCGAGGTGATCTCCAAGACGCCCGATGCCGAGGTGATGGCCGATCTCGACGCCGCTGCCAAATGGGCCGGGTCCAATCATGGCGACCCAGGCCGGCTAGCGGTGATCGGCTTCTGCCGCGGCGGACGCAACACCTGGCTCTATGCCGCGCACAACCCCGCGCTGAAGGCGGCGGTCGCGTTCTATGGCCCGATCGGCGGGCAGACCTCCGCGCTGCATCCCTCTACCGCGCTCGACGTGGCCGGCGAGCTCAAATGTCCCCTGCTCGGCCTCTACGGCGGCCAGGATACCGGCATACCGATGGAGCAGGTAAAGCAGGCCGAGGCGCGCGCCAAAGCGGCGGGCAAGACGGTCGAGATTGTGGTTTACCCGGAGGCTGGCCACGCCTTTCACGCCGACTACCGGCCGAGCTATCGCCCGGAAGCGGCGCAGGACGGCTGGAAACGCGCATTGGCGTGGCTCGGTCGCTATGACAAGGGAAACTAGCCATGAGCACGTCCGATCGCGCGGTTCCGACCGAGATCATCCCGTACATCTTCTATGAGGACGTCCCCGCGGCGCTGGAATGGCTCGCGCAAGCGTTCGGCTTCGCCGAGGAGATGCGGCACAAGACGCCGAGCGGCATGCACGCGCAGATGACTCTCGACGGCCAGCGGATCATGATGGGTCAAGGCGATGAGGGCTGGAAGATGTTGAGCCCGCGACGCACCTCGGCGGTGACGCAGGGCGTGTTTATCTACCTCGCCGATGTGGACGCGCACCACGCCCGCGCCAAGGACGCCGGCGCCGAGATCGTGCAGGAGCCGCACGACGAGGAATACGGCCGGACCTACACCGTGCGTGATCTCGATGGTCATCCGTGGTTCTTCACGACTCCGCCGGGCTGACTATCTGTTCGGCTGTGTCTGGGCGAGCGGCTTGGTGAGCGCCGGCGGCGACGCCCTCCAAGGAAGTTCAAAGCATGAGTTCGTCGACGATCGATCCGCCCCCGCATGGGCTCGACCTGGTACCGAGCGGCGCGCGTGATCCGGCGCTGATCGCGGCGGCCGACCGCACCGCGCGCCACTGGGTCAGCACCACCTCCGGCCCGCTCCGCCCTGGCAGCGACGCGCACAAGCAGGCTGTCACGCAGATGTTCCGCGACACCTTCAACCCCTACAAGCCGACCATCATTGACTGGCCGAAGCTGGGCGACGAAGAGCGCGACAGGCTGGTCAACCTGCCGATCTGGGACATCGCGGTGCAGACCGAGGGCAAGGCGCGCATCCGCATGTTGTCCTACGCGCGTTGCCTGCGCGACCCGGCATGGCGGCAGGCGATCGAGCTCAACGGCTGGGAAGAAGGGCGGCACAAGGACGTGTTGTCCAATCTGGTGTCCGCTTATGGCATCAGGCTCGAGCCGGAGCCGGCCTATCCGCCGCCGCGCCGCACCGAATGGGCCTACCTCGTCACCGGCTTCAGCGAGTGCATCGACAGTTTCTTTGCGTTTGGCCTGTTCGCCATGGCGAAGCGCTCTGGCTTCTTCCCGCCCGAGCTGGTCGACACGTTCGAGCCGGTGATGCAGGAGGAGTGTCGCCACATCCTGCTGTTCGCCAACTGGCTCGCCGCGATCCGCCGCAGCATGCCGATCTGGCAACGGCCGTGGTTCGAGCTGCGCGTCGCCGCGGTCTGGGTGTTTCTCGGCTGGGAGCGGATCGGCTTGGCGCGCGGCATGGACGATGGCAAGGGCGAGACCGCCAAGCCGCAGGACAACAATTTCACCGTGAGCGGCACCAAGGCGGTCAGCGACATCGACGTCACCACGCGCGAGTTGATGCAGCTCTGCCTCGCCGAGAACGACCGCCGCTTCGCCGGCTACGACCCGCGCCTGCGGCGGCCGACGACGATGCCGAACCTGGTGCGCTTCGCCGTGCGCCTCATGCCTCGACCGCGTTCGGCCGCCGCGAGGGGTGCCGCTGCATGAGCATCAAGGCCGGCTCCGAGGCCCACAAGGAGATGTTCTGCCGCCAGTTCATCGACACGCACGAACGCTACGACCCGGAGACGCTGCCCTGGCCGGAACTGGACGAGGCGCAGCTCGCGCGGCTGCGCGGCATCCCGTTCTGGCAGGAGGTGTACCACACCGAGCGGCGCGCCGGTGCCATCGTCAATGCGTTCCTGCCGCAGATCACCGATCCGGTCGTGCGTGACGCGGTGGCGCTGCAGGGCGTCGAGGAGACCCGGCACGCCAACCTCATCCGGGTGATGATCGAACGCTACGGCATCGACGCGACCGAACAGCCGCTCGAGCAGTTCCCCGCCGATCTCGAGACCGCTTTCATCGATTTCGGCTTCGGCGAGTGCCTCGACGCGTTTCTCGGTTTTGGCGCGTTCAAGACGGCGCGGCAATCCGAGTTCCTGCCGGAGGGCATGTTCGAGATCTTCGATGTGCTGATGCACGAGGAAACCCGGCACATCGTGTTCTTCATCAATTACATGGCCTGGCGCGAGAAGCGGCGTGGACACAGCGCGCCGGCCCGGGCGCTGAAGTCGACCTGGTTCTATGGTCGGGCGGCGCGGCGGCTGCTCGGCATGGTCAAGCGCGGCCAGGAGCCGAATGACGGCAAGGATTTCGCGGTCACCCAGGCCAACCTGTTTCTCGATGGTTTCAGCTTCGAGAAGTTCGTCGCGGATTGCTACAGCGAGAACGCGCGGCGCATGGCCGCTTTCGATCCCAATCTGATGCAGCCGAAGCTGCTGCCGTCGATCGCCGGGCTGGCGCTGCGCGGCCTGCGGCTGTGGGAGCGGCGCCGTTCGGGCGGCCTCATACGCTCGGTGACAGGTCGCCCCAGCTCGTAACCCGCTCGACCCGCAACGCGATCACTGGCAGCGCGGCGATGTCCATCTCGGCGAGCTGCGGGTATCGTGACCGCAACCCCGCCTGTGCGCCGTCGTGCTCTACGCCTTCGGCGAGGATTTCGGCCCGGCCACGCAGCATCACCCAGCCCAGTCGCGACCAATCGTCGTCGTAGCGATCCACCTGGAAGGCGACGTGAGGGTTGGCGAGGATGTTGCGTTCGCGCTTGAGCGCGCCCGGACGTTTCGGCTTCTGGTCGATCGTCACGTAGAGCGTGCTGCCGGACAGCAGGAAGCACACCGGCACGACATGCGGCACGCCGTTGGCGTCGGCGGTGGCGAGCCGTCCGACCCGGCTGTGCTCGACGAAAGCGCGCTCGCTTTGGTTCATGGGCGGTTTCCGGCGCGAGGTCTACCCGACGGCGCCCCGTGCCGGCGGTCGAAGCGCATACTTGCCAGGATCACCGAACTCGTCCATGGCACCGCGCCGGACTGAACAGAAGCCACTCTCCGCGGGCTCCCTCGCACCATGGATGAGCCGACTTCTCCGACGACGACCCGGAAACCTTCCCACGGGTTTCATCCACGGCGGGTCGATGTTCCGTT
This sequence comes from Acetobacteraceae bacterium, assembly GCA_965218045.1. Taxonomy (GTDB): domain Bacteria; phylum Pseudomonadota; class Alphaproteobacteria; order Acetobacterales; family Acetobacteraceae; genus CAVRCA01. The sequence goes on from CBDCJX010000011.1 coordinate 727,127, forward strand.
TCGAACCCAATGGGGCGGATTTTTCGAACCGGGTTTGCATGATGTCCCTGTATCTAGGTGGCGCGGGATTGGGCGATGCCGGACCGGCTGTCAGCGGGTGGGCGGATGGCATCTGGCGGCTTATCGCGAACCTGTCTCTCATCGGGCAGGTCTGGTCGCTCGATGCCGCCCCGCCGCTCAACGCGCCGTTCTGGTCACTCAACTTCGAGGTCTGATATTACGCGCTGTTTGGCGCCTGGGTGTTCCTGACCGGATATCGCCGGACCGCCATGACGTTGATCATCGTGGTCGGCGATCATCGTGGTCGGCGCTGGGCCAAAAATCTGGCTGTTGCTTCCCGCTTGGCTGCTCGGCGTCGGGGTCTATCATCATCGCCGAGAACTTGGCGAAGCCGCGGCGTTGGCATTGTTTGTCGCGACCATTCTCCTCGCTCTCACGTTCATCCAGCTCGACATATCGGTCGCCATCCGCCATCGCATGACCGTGCTCTTCCCGGCAACGATGGTCAGCCTGCAAGGCGCCAACCAGTTCGTCGGCGACTGGCTGTTCGCCTTGATCATCTCCGCCAACTTCATGGCTGCAGCATCGGTCGGCCGGTTCGGCGCGCCTCTGCGGGCGTGCGCGAGGCCAATTACCATCGCCGCCGGCTACACGTTCTCCTCGTACCTGTATCACATGCCTCTCCTGGCACTGGCTGTGCTCGGGCTAGGCCTGTCGTCCTGGCCGGCTCTGCTCGGCGTCGGGATCGCCGTAGTGGCCCTCGCGCAGCTTTCCGAGAGGCAGTTGCCGGCCGCCCGGGGAATTCTCCGCTGGATGGCCGCACCCCGCCCGGTGCTTGCTGGCGGGGTGCCGAAGCAAAGCCCCTAGCGCCGGCCCTGCTGGCCAGCGACCGCGTAGCGCTCCTGGCCGATCGCCTGCAATCGGGACGGGTGGCGGTCGTCGGATTCGGTGATCACGTAGAACACCGTCGCCTTGTGCGTGTCGCGGCCGGAGAATTCCGTGCTGAGGATGCGGAACACGTTGTGGTCGGCGTCCATCGCCTTGCGGCTGTTGCGCAGCGGGATGGACCACCAGCGCAGCACCGCCTCGCAACGCAGCTTGTCGAGCGCGATGCAGTTCGGGTCGACCCAGCCGCCGCTCTCACGAAAATTTCCCTCGCCGGAGCCGATCGACTCCCATGTATCCTCGCAGATCGGCGCAAGAGTACCGGGGTGGACGAAGACGCGGCGCGCGAACGCCCAGTCGTGCCCCTCCAGCGCGGCGAGGATGGTCGCGACGTGGTCCGGCGCCCACCAATTGTCGTCGTCGAGATAGGCCAGCTGACGGCTGTTCGCCATGTAGCTCAGGATCGTGCGCAATGCGCCGCCATCGAACGCGGGGTGCAGCCCGCCATGCCGGCGGGAAGTCGAGTAGCCCGGATACATGATCGTGACCGAGACGTTCGGCGGAATGCGTTGCATCAGATCGAGTAGCGGTTGCACCGAGCCGACCATGCGGTCGATGCCGATGAGCACCTGGAGGGTGCCGTCGAATTGCTGCTCGAACACCGACTCCACCGCTGCCAGCAAGGTCGGTTTCAGGGTCGTCGGAATGATCACGGCGCAGTCGGACGGGGCGGCGCTATTCGCGACCGTAGCGCCGTTGAACGCATGCAAGAACGCCGCGCCGGAGTCTGGCGGCGAAACGCCCGGCTCCGGCTGGCTGCCCAGTGCCGCGGTCGGTCGCCACAGATCGCTGCCGCGGATCAGGCGGGTATCGAATCGCTTCAACGCGCGGTTCGCCGCCTCCGCCGCGCGGGCTTTCCAGCTCATCGGCCTCGCTTGACCTTGTCAGCTCGCGGACAGGACGCCGCCCGCGATCTCTAGCCTGTTACTCGCGCGAGTTCCAGCGGCCTTCTTCTAATTCCGCGCGAGTCCAACCCGAACTTACATACCCAGCGCGCGCCGGTAGACGTCGAGCAAGGTCTCCTGCTCCGCCACTTCCGCCGGCTCCTGCTTGCGGATGCGGATGAGCTGGCGCATCACCTTCACGTCGAACCCGGCGGATTTCGCCTCGGCGAAGATGTCCTTGATGTCACTGCCAAGCGCCTTGCGCTCTTCCTCGAGCCGCTCGATGCGGTCGATCAGGCTGCGCAGCCGATCGGCGGCGATCCCGCCGACCTGCGCCTCGTCATCAAGCTTGGTCTCGGTCGAATCCAACGCCATCGCAAGTCCCTCCCCGGCGGTCTGCAAGGGCGGCGGGTCTATCCCCGGGGCGGAGTCGCGGTCAAATGCGGCGCTCACCCGCAAGCCTGAGAGCGCTATCAGTGCCCGGGGTTCGCCTTGGCGAACGACGCCTTCTGCTCGGGCGAGGTGTCGGACTGGAATTTCTGCTGCCACTCCTTGTACGGCATCCCGTAGACGATCTCGCGCGCCTGCGGGTCGGCGAGCTCGACGCCGTGCTGATCGGCCGCCTCGCGATACCAGCGGGAGAGGCAGTTGCGGCAGAAACCGGCCAGGTTCATCAGGTCGATATTCTGCACGTCGGTGCGCTCGCGCAGGTGCTCGACCAGCCGGCGGAACGCCGCCGCTTCGAGCTCGGTGCGCGTCTCGTCGTCGAATTGCGGAACAGTCATGCAAACCTCCATCGGCCCGTTCACGCGCAAGATGGCGACTCCCACCTCGCTTCGCCATACTCCCCCGCCACGAAGGAGACGGGCCGGATGGTCTGGGACGATGGCCGGGCGCGAGTGGCGCTGCGTGCGATCTTCGGCGCCGCCGTCGCGGCGGCGAACCCATCCGACGTGCTTGCCGCGCACCTGCCCGCCAAGCCGATGGGACGTTGCGTCGTGGTCGGCGCTGGCAAGTCGGCGGCGTTGATGGCGGCAGTGCTGGAGGCGGCGTGGCCGGATGTGGAGCTCGGCGGCGTGGTGGTCACCCGCTACGGCCACGCCACCCCGACGCGCCGTATCCGGGTGATCGAGGCCGCGCATCCGGTGCCGGACGCCAACAGCGAGCTGGCCGCGCTGGCCATCCTCGACGCGGTACGCGGTCTCACGGCGGATGACCTGGTGCTGGCGCTGATCTCCGGCGGCGGCTCGGCGTTGCTCGCGCTACCGGCGCCGGGGCTGATCCTCGCCGACAAGCAGGCGGTCAATCGGGCGTTGCTCGCCTGTGGCGCCAACATCCACGAGATGAACGCGGTCCGCAAACACCTCTCCGCCATCAAGGGCGGCCGGCTTGCCGCCGCCGCGGCGCCGGCGCGCGTGGTCACCCTGGCAATCAGCGACGTGCCGGGCGACGACCCGGCGGTGATCGCCAGCGGCCCCACCGTGCCCGACCCGACCAGCTTCGCCGACGCGCGCGCCGTGCTCCTGCGCTACCGGGTCACCCCCTCGCCCTCGGTGGCCGCGTGCTTGGCGGCGGCCACGGAGGAGACGCCCAAGCCGGGCAGCCTGCCGCACGCCAGCTTCCGGCTCATCGCGACGCCGATGATGGCGCTGCGTCAGGCGGCGGAGGCAGCCGCCGGGCTGGGCCTCGCACCGCTGATCCTCGGCGACGCGCTGGAGGGCGAGGCGCGCACGCTGGGCACGGTGATGGCGGGCGTGGCACGCAGCGTTCGCGCGCACGGCTTGCCGACAGCCCCCCCGGCGGTGCTGCTTTCGGGCGGTGAGACTACGGTGAGCATCGGCGCCGGCCCGGCCGGGCGCGGCGGGCGCAACACCGAGTTCCTGCTCGGCTTCGCCCTCGCCGTGACAGCAGCACCGGGCATCTGGGCGGTGGCCGGCGACACCGACGGGATCGACGGCACCGAGGACGCCGCGGGGGCGATCGTGACACCCGACACCTTGGCGCGCGCCCGCGCTGCCGGGCTCGACCCGCACCTGAGCCTGGAGACGCATGACAGTTACACGCTGTTCGACCGGTTGGGCGACCTGATCCGCACCGGCCCGACCCTGACCAACGTTAACGACGTGCGGGCGGTCCTGATCGCCTGAAGGAGACTTACGTGGCCGCCCGTCCCAAGCTGCGTCGCCGCCGGCGCACCAAGATCATCGCGACCCTGGGCCCGTCCAGCGCCACGCCGGAGGTGCTGACCCGCCTGTTCAATGCCGGCGCCGACGTGTTCCGCCTGAACTTCTCGCACGGCACGCATGCCGACCACGCGGCGCGCATCGCGATGATCCGCGAGCTCGAAGAAAAGGTCGGCCGACCGATCGGCATCCTCGCCGACGTGCAGGGACCCAAGCTGCGCGTCGGCCGCTTCGGCGGCGGGCGGGTGCACCTGCGGACCGGCCAGAATTTTCGCCTCGACCTCAATCCCACTCCCGGCGACGCAAGGCGGGTCAACCTGCCGCATCCCGAGATCATCGAGGCGGCCACCCTCGGCTGCTCGCTGCTGCTCGACGACGGCAAGCTGCGGCTGCGGGTCATGCGCAAGCGCGACGACGCGTTGGAGACCGAGATCGTGGTCGGCGGCGTGCTGTCCGACCGCAAGGGCGTGAACGCGCCCGACGTGATGCTGCCGATCCCGGCGCTCACCGAGAAGGATTGCTTGGACCTCGCCTTCGCGCTCGACCACGGGGTGAACTATATCGGCCTCTCCTTCGTGCAACGCCCGGAGGACGTGGCGCGCGCTCGGGAGCTGATCAACGGCCGGGCCTGGGTGATGACCAAGATGGAGAAGCCGCAAGCGCTGGAGAACCTCGACGCCATCCTGCGCCTCTCGGACGCGGTAATGGTGGCGCGTGGCGATCTCGGCGTCGAGCTGCCGCCTGAGGAGGTGCCGCTGGCACAAAAACGCATCGTGCGCGCCGCGCGCCAGCTCGGCCGCCCCGTCGTGGTCGCCACGCAGATGCTGGAGAGCATGATCAACGCCCCCGCCCCGACCCGCGCCGAGGCGTCGGATGTCGCCACCGCCGTGTTCGACGGGGCCGACGCGGTGATGCTGTCGGGCGAGACCGCGGCCGGGCAGTTCCCCTACGAGGCAGTGAACATGATGGACCGCATCGTCGCCCGGGTGGAGCAGGATTCGGGCTGGCGCGCCATCATCGAGGCGAGCCGGCCGGACCCCGAGCGCTCCACCGCCGACGCGATCGCCGCCGCCGCGCGTCAGGTCGGCCACACCATCGGGGCGCAGGCGATCGTTGCGTTCACCGCTTCGGGCAGCACCGCGCTCAGGGTCGCACGCGAGCGGCCGGAGGCGCCGGTGATGGGCATCACCACCGACCTCGGGACGGCGCGCCGGCTGGCCGTGGTGTGGGGCGTGCACGCGGTGATCTCACCCGAGGTGCATTCGATGTCGGATGCGGTCGCCAAGGCACTGCGCATCGCCCAGTCGGAGGGTTTCGCCAGTCGCGGCCATGAGGTGGTGGTCGCCGCCGGCGTCCCGTTCGGCCACCCGGGGACGACCAACGCGTTGCGGGTGGCGACGGTGCGGTAGGCGGATCAGGCGGCCTCGGCCAGCACCAGCCGGCGGCGCGGCACCGCCTGGACCGGCAAAGCGGCGTAGACGTCCTTCACCGCCTCGGTGATCGTCGCGCCGGCGAAGCGCGGCAGCATGCGATGGCCGGCACGCTCCAGCAGCGGGGCGCTGCGCAGCACCAGTCGCAGCCGGGTCGGCGGTACGTAGAGCGCGGTGTCGCGACGCTCCACCCGAAACAGCGAGCTCGCCAGCAGCCGGCCGATCTGCCCCGCCGAGTAGGGCTGGCCGTGCCCGAACGGGGTGCTTTCGACATGCGCCCACATGCCGCGCCGATTGGGCGCCACCACGAGCAGCACGCCGTCATCCTTCAGCACGCGCCAGATCTCGCGCAGCAGGCCGCGCGCATTCTCGGCGGCTTCCAGGCCGTGGATGACGAGAATGCGGTCGAATGTCAGGTCGGGGAACGGCAGCGCGTGTTCCTCGGCGGTGCAGCTAAGGTTGGACGCACCCGGCGGCCAGCGCGCCCCACCGATCTGCGCCGGTGTCAGGGCGATGCAACGCGCCGCCTCCTCCCGCCACAGCCGGAGATAGGGCGCGGCATAGCCGAGACCAAGCACGTCCGCGCCGCGCAGCCCCGGCCAGAACTCGATCAGCCGGCGGCGCAGGACGCGGGCCGCCACTAGGCCGCGCGCCGTGGAGTAGAAGTCCGCCGCCAGATGTGCGTCCGCGGTCATTGGATACGCTATAGCACAAACCCGGTTTGCGGCGGCGAAGCGAGCGGCCTAAAATCGTTTTCATGACCGTAACCGCGACCCCCGTTCCGATCCTCTCCGACAACTATGCCTGGATGCTGCGCGACAGCGGCACCGGCGCGGTCGGCATCGTCGACCCGGCCGATGCCGGCGCGATCATCGCTGCGCTGGAACAGGCCGGCGGACGGCTCGACATGATCCTGCTGACGCACCACCACGCCGATCACATCGCCGGCACCGACGAGGTGCGCGCCCGGTTCAGCTGCAAGGTGGTCGGAGCCGCCGCAGACGCACACCGGCTGCCGCGCCTCGACCAGGCGCTGCGCGAGGGCGACACGGTGAAGCTGGGCGAGTCGGAAGCCCAGGTGATTGACACGCCCGGCCACACGCGCGGGCAGATCAATTTTTTCTTCCCCGACGGCGGGGTACTGCTCAGCGGCGACACCTTGTTCAGCCTGGGCTGCGGCCGACTGATCGAGGGTACGCCGGCGGAGATGTTCGCCAGCCTGCGCAAGCTCGCGGCGCTGCCGGGCGAGGCGCTCGTCTGCTGCGGCCACGAATACACCCAGTCCAACGCCAGGTTCGCGGTCACGGTGGAGCCGGACAACGCGGCCTTGCGGGCGCGCACCGAGGAGATCCGGCGCCAGCGCGACGCCGGCCAGCCGACGGTTCCCTCGACCCTGGCGAGCGAGCTTGCCGCAAATCCCTTCATGCGCGCCAAGGATGTCGACAGCTTCGCCGACATCCGCGCTCGCAAGGACAAGTTCTGACGGAGTGGGCCGCCATGAAGCTGCACTATTCGCCGACCAGTCCGTATGTCCGCAAGGTGATGGCCTGCGCGATCGTGCGCGGCATCGACGGGCAGATCGAGCGCATGCGCACCAATCCCAACGAGTCGCCGCCCGCCTTGCTCGCCGACAACCCGCTGTCGAAAGTGCCGTGCCTGGTCACCGATGACGGGCTCGCGCTGTTCGACAGCCCGGTGATCTGCGAGTACCTCGACAGCGTTGGCGACGCCGCGCCGCTGTTCCCGGCGGGGGCGACGCGCTGGCGGGCGCTCAAGCTGCAGGCGCTTGGTGACGGCATCCTCGACGCGGCGGTCGGGCGACGGGGCGAGCAGGCCAAGCCGAGAGAAGCCGGGCGTGACGCGTGGATGGCGCGGCAGAAGGCGGCCGTGGAGCGCGCGGCCGATCAGCTAGAGGACGAGCCGCCGCATCAGCAGATGGATATTGGCTCGATCGCGGTAGCCTGCGCGCTCGGCTATCTCGATTTCCGTTTCGCCGCCGAGCCCTGGCGTGCCGGGCACCCAAAACTCGCCAAGTGGTTCGAGGAGTTCGCGCAGCACCCGGCAATCGCCCGCACCGCGCCCGACGACGCGGGTTGAGAATGCAGGAGGCGCCCTGCTGCACGCAGTCAGCCGCCTGACCGTGCAGCCAAAAGCGGAGCTGTCACTCACAACTGTCACTGTATGCGCGAAGCATACCTCAGTGGCGTCAATGGCGCGACCGACCTGGTCATCCCCTGCGGGACACGTTTTGCCCGGTAAAACGCCCGCCATAACCTGTTTCCGGGGTCCCAAGCGTCTGCTCGACAATGAGTTGGCAAATTCGCATCCCACAGCGAAGCCTAATCGGAATGCGGCCATGGTTGATGATCTCTAATCGAATACGCCCGTCGAATCCTGCATGGATGGTTGGAGCGGTGACGTGGACACCAAGTCCTAGGCGGCCAAGCGAACTTTTTCCTTCTGCACGAGCCGCTAAACGCGCGTCGTTTCTCAATCCAAGTACTCAGCCGACCAGCCTAGAATCAGCTTTGTTGGTTCTAGGTTATTGATATCTCAGTGTGCCGACCGCTTCGAAATACGCCGGCAAAGTCGGCGGACTTCGAAACCGGTACACTAGGCAGGGTCCGGGCCGACCTTGATCAGCAGCTTGCCGAAGTTCTGCCCGCTGAGCATCCCGGCCAGCGCGGCGGGGGCGTTCTCCAGCCCGTCATAGATGTCCTCGCGGTAACGCAGGCTGCCATCCTCGATCCAGGGACGCGCCCTGGCCCGCCACTCGGCGAAGCGTTCCGGCTTGTCGCTGACGATCAGGCCCTGGATGCGGATGCGCTTGCCCACGACGAAGCCGAGGTTCGGGCCGGAGGGAAAGCGCGCTTCGTTGTATTGCGACACCATCCCGCACATCACCACGCGCGCGTGCGGGTTGAGCAGCTCGAACACCGCCGCCTGCACCGCGCCGCCGACATTCTCGAAATAGACGTCGATCCCGCCGGGGCAGGCCGCCGCCAGCTCCGCCCGCAGGTCCGGCGCGCGGTGATCGACGCACTCGTCGAAACCCAGGGTTTCTTGCACGAACAGGCACTTGTCCGCGCCACCCGCGATGCCGACCACGCGGCTGCCGGCACGCTTGGCGAGCTGGCCGGCGACCGAGCCGACCGCGCCGGACGCCGCCGAGATCACCACCGTCTCGCCGGCTTTCGGCTGGCCGATATCGGTCATGCCGGAATAGGCGGTGGTGCCGGGCATGCCGAGCACGCCCAGATAGGTGGAGAGCGGCGGGCCAAGGCGATCGACCTTCACCAGCCCATGCGCCGGCGTCACCGAATGGCTCTGCCAGCCGCGCGAGCCGACGACGATATCGCCCGGCGCGAACTCCGGCGCGGCGGATTCGACCACCTGGCCCGCGCTCTCCCCGGTCATCACCTCGCCGATCTGCACCGGCGCCGCGTAGGACGGCCGATCGCTAAGCCGGCCGCGCATATAGGGGTCGATCGACAACCAAATGGTCCGCGTCACCACCTCGCCGGGCTGCGGCGCGGGCAGCTGGTCCTCCACGATCTCGAAATCCTCCGGGCGCGGACTGCCGGAGGGGCGTCGCTTGAGCACGACGGAGCGACGCGTGACGGGGTCCATCTAGGCCGCCTCCGAGCGCAGCACGAGCCGGCCGGTGACCTTGCCGTCGCGCAGCCGCATCAGCGCGTCGTTCGCCTGCGCCTGCGGCACGGTGCCGACCGGCAGCGCCTCCAAGGTTCCCTCCTGCGCCAGCTTCACCAGCTCGCGCAACTCCTTGGGATTGCCGACATAGCTGCCTTGGACCGTGAGCGCCCGGATCGCCATGATCGGCAGCGACAGCATGAGCTCGCCGCCAAACAACCCGACCTGGATCAGCTTGCCGCCCTTGCCGAGCGCGTCGAAGGCGAAGCGCGCGGTCTGGGTGCCGTTGACCAGGTCGACGACCGCCTGCACCGGCCCGCCCGCCGCCTCGACGATGCGCTTGGTGACCCCCTCGCCGCTGCCGTCCACCGCCTTGGTGGCGCCGGCCTTCAGCGCCGCGTCGCGCTTGGCCGCGTCGATGTCGACGGCGATGATGTTCTGGTGCTTCAGCGCTTTCAGCACCGCGATCGCATTCAGCCCCAGCCCGCCGGCGCCAACCACGACCAGCGGCGCGTCGGGCGCCAGCGGCATCGCCTTCTTGATCGCCGAGTAGACGGTGATGCCGGAGCAGGCGTAGGTCGCGGCGACCGCCGGGTCGAGGCTGCCGGGATCGATCAGGTGGCGCGGGTGCGGCGCGATCACATGGGTACCGTAGCCGCCATTCTGGTAGACGCCGAGGCTGCGCGCGGCGACCGAGCACATGTTGTCTTCCTCGGCGAGGCATTTTTCGCAACTGCCGCAGCCGATCCAGGGGTAGACGATGCGTTGGTCGCCGACCTTCACGCCAGTCGCGTCGGGTCCGAGCTTGGCGACACGGCCGACCACCTCGTGGCCCATCGCCAGCGGCAGGGTGACGCCGCGATCGGTAAGCGACATCTTCTTGCCGCCGCCGATGTCGTAATAGCCCTCCCAGATGTGCAGGTCCGAGTGGCAGACGCCGCAATGGGTGACCTCGACGAGCACTTCGGTGCCTTTCGGCTCCGGCGTCGGCAGCTCGATCTCCTTCAGCGGCGCTCCATTCTCGACCACGGCCCAGGCGCGCATCGCTCCCCCCTTATTGCAAGCATGTTGAGGGCGGGAATGGACACCGGGCGACTGGTGGGGTCAAGCGGTGGCTCGGTGGCGCCGCGAACGCCTTGTGACAGCTAGGCCGGCATCACCCGGATCGGCTTGCCGTCCAGGAACGCCAGGGCGTTCTCGATGCTTTCGCGGTAGAAATCGGCCATCACCTCGGCCACGACGTAGCCGACATGCGGGGTGAGCACGCAGTTTGGCGCGGTGCGCAGCGGATGTTCTTCCGGCAGCGGCTCGCGATCGTAGACGTCGATGCCGGCGATCAGCCGACCGGCATTGAGCGCCTCGACCAGCGCCGCCTCGTCCACCAACGGCCCGCGCGACGTGTTGACCAAAACCGCGCCCGGCTTCATCCGTCCGAGCTCGGCCGCGCCGAGGATCCCGCGCGTGCGGCCGGACAGCACGACGTGCAGGCTCACCACGTCGGCGCGCGCCAGCAGCTCGTCCTTGTCGACCAAGGTGGCACCGACCTCGCTCGCCCGCTCGGCGGTGAGGTTCTGGCTCCAGGCTTGCACCTGCATGCCGAGCGCGTTGCCGTAGCGCGCCATCATCCCGCCGATGCGGCCGAGCCCGATCAGCCCGAGCGTCCGCCCGGCGAGGATGAAGCCCTGCGGCACCTGCTCCTGGAACCGCCTGGCGCGAATTTCGGCGTCGCCGGTCGGGATGCGGCGCACGGCGGCGATCATCAGTCCGAGCGCCAGCTCCGCCGTCGCCGCTGAGCCGGACGGCTTGCCCGGATCAGCGTAGCCGGTGGTGCACACCACCACACCGCGCGCTTTCAGCGCCTTGCTGTCGATCGAGGCGGCGCGCGCGCCGGTGATGCCGAGCATTTTCAGCTTGGGCAGCCGCTCGACCACCGAAGCGGGGATCGCCGATCGCTCGCGCATGGTGAGGAGGATGTCGAAATCCGCCAGCTGCGCGACCAGCTCGTCGGCGTCGGCCAGGGCGCGCTGGAAGAACACCACCTCGGCCCGCGCCTGCAACGCCGACCAGTCGGCCAGACTGCGCGCCTTGTCCTGCCAGTCATCCAGAACCGCGATCCGCGTCATCCCCGCCTCCCGTCTGCTTCGGTGTAGCGTGGAACGCGGGTTGCGTGGGCGCAAGCCGGTCCTGACCGGAACCGGGCGAGGGGAAGTATTGTGGCCATCGTTCACTTCATCACGCACCCCGAGGTCATGATTGATCCGGCGATCCCTGTGCCGGACTGGTCACTTTCCTCGGTCGGAACGCAGCGGATGCGTCTTGCCGCTGTGCAGTCATGGCTCGTCGGGGTTCGAACGATCTTCAGCAGCGCCGAGCGGAAAGCGTTGGACGCGGCCGGGCTCCTGGCCAGCCGGCTTGGACTGAACCCAATCAGCATTGACGGCCTTGGTGAAAACGACCGCTCAGCGACCGGGTACTTGCCGCGAGCCGAGTTCGAGGCGCTAGCGGATGAGTTCTTCGCGCACCCCGATGAGAGTGTGCGTGGATGGGAGCGCGCCGCCGATGCGCAACGCCGGATCATCGCGGCGGTCGAGACCGCCCTGTCGATGGTATCCGCGGCAGGCGACGTGGCAATTGTCTCGCACGGTGGCGTCGGCGCCTTGCTGCTCTGCCATCTGAGAGAGGTGCCGATCAGCCGTGATGACGATCAGCCCGGTAGCGGAGGCGGCAATTTCTACTCTTTCGACATGAAGAGTCGGCAGGTTCTTTCAGGTTGGCGGCCCATCGAGCGCGGTCAGCCGGGTTGCTTCCGTGTCTCGCCGATGGTCTGATCCGCCCGCCCTGAACAGAGTCGCAAGCACGCATGACGCAGATCGCCATTATCGGCGCCGGGCTGATCGGGCGGGCCTGGTCGATCGTGTTCGCCCGCGCCGGCTTCGCGGTCAGGCTGTGGGACCCGGCGCCGCAGGCGGTGCCCGCCGCACTCGAGTTCATCGCCGACCGGCTGCCGGAATTGCGCGAGTCGGGTCTGCTGGCCGACCCGCCCGATGTCGTGCTCGGCCGCATCGACGCCGCCGCGAGCTTGGCGGAGGCGGTCGAAGGGGCCGCGCATGTCCAGGAGAACGGCCCCGAGCGCCAGGCCGACAAGCAGGCGCTGTTCGCCGAGCTCGACCGTGCCGCCGCGCCCGACACGGTGATCGCCAGCTCGTCGAGCGGCATCCCCGCCAGCGCCTACACCGAGGCACTGTCCGGCCGCGCCCGCTGCCTGGTCGCCCATCCGGTGAACCCGCCTTATCTCGTGCCACTGGTCGAGCTTTGCCCCGCGCCCTGGACCGACCCCGAGGTGGTCGAGCGCACCCGCGCGCTGATGGCCCGCGCCGGACAGGTGCCGGCCACGGTCAACAAGGAGGTGCAGGGTTTCGCGCTCAACCGCCTGCAAGGCGCGTTGCTCGCCGAGGCGTTCCGGCTGGTCGCCGACGGCGTGATCTCGCCCGCCGACCTCGACGCCACCGTCAAGCACGGGCTCGGGCTGCGCTGGGCGTTCATGGGCCCGTTCGAGACCATCGACCTCAACGCCCCTGGCGGCCTCGCCGATTACTGCGAACGCTACGGCCCGCTCTACGCCGACCTGCAGAAGCAGATGAAGCCGCGCAAATGGACCGACCAGCTCATCGGCCAGCTTGACGCCGCCCGGCGGGCCGAGCTGCCGAAAAACCTGCAAAGCGTCCGCCAGGAATGGCGCGACCGACGGCTGATGGCGCTGCTCGCGCACAAGGCCATGCAGCCGGACTGAGCCCCGCGCGCGTCAGGCGACTCGCGCGGGCGGTGCCTCGCGCCTGGGTGCGAGCTCCAGCGTGAGCACCAGGGCGTCTTCCGGCAGGGCGAGTTCCGCCGCGCCGTCGCTCCAGCGTGTCGGGTGGCAGCCCGGCGTGAGTTCGACCGCCCACCAACCCTGTCCCAGCGCCGGCCCGTCGAGCGGAATGGCCTCGCTACCCTGGTTGGTCTGCGCGGTGATCCGCGTGACGCGGACCCCAAGCAAGCGGCGATCATCGAGCCATGGCTGGGAGTCGCTCGGCCGGAACGCCGCCGAGCGCACCCGCACCGCGCCCAGGCCGCGCGGCAGGGCGAAGACATGCCGCCTTCCCGAGCTCACCGGCCGCACCAGCCGACCGTCGGCCTCCAGCAGCGGCACGGCGTCGCCACCCTCCTCGACAGGCGCGTCGGTGCCGGCGACTTCGGCAATGCGCCGCCAGATCGGTGCCACCAGCGCGGGGTCGGTTACGAACGGCGCGCACGACCCCGCCCCGCGATCCAGCCGCGACAGGTCGGGGTGCAGCACCAGCGGCCCGGACGCGTTGGCGAACACCCCCCGGTTGCCGGTGTCGAGGTAGCTTTCGGCCGGCAGTCCCTCGGCCAGCAGGATCGCGTGGCGCGCCAGTTCGACGTGCAGATAGCGCGGCTGCCGCACCGCCTCGTCGGTGGCGATGCTGACGCCGTTCACCAGCAGCCGGGCAGCGATCAGCATCCCGTCTATATGGAGTGCGTGGTCCGGCGAGACCCACAGATCGCGTTGCGGGCGACCCGGCCCGATCGCGTCGCGGCGGATGCGGATCGGCAGCACCGCCTCGGGCGCCGGATGCGCGTTGGCGTCCACGATGCGTGAACCGACCCACCGTACCGGCTCGGCCGCGCCGTTTTCGGTGAGCACGAGATCGCCGGGCTGCAAAACCTCGACCGCCCTCTCGCCGTCGGGTGTCGCGATCCGCGTGCCGGCCCGATAACAGGGAGCGGCGCTGAGCGTGACGTTGGTGCCGGAGCCGGCGTCGGGTGCGAGCGCGAAGCTGCGTCCGGCAAAGCTCTGCCGCTGGTCGAGCTTCAGCGAGACCGACCGCGCCCCCTCGGAGACGCGCAGCTGATTGCCCGCGAGCAGGGTCGCCGTGCCGCCGGCGACATACGGCACGGCGGTGAGGTCGATCGTGTCGCCGCTGACGAACCCGCTGATCGGGGCGGTGCTGGGTGTGGCCGCGTCGATCGCCAGCCGCCCGCCGGGGCCGGCGAAGCTGAGGCTGCCGCCCGCCTGGGCGCCGTTGCGCAGAACCAGCTCGCCGCCGCTGATCACCGTGCCGTTGACGCTGCCGCCGCTCGACACTGTCTCGGTGCCGCCGGAAAGCACAGTGGCGCTGTAGACGGTGGTGCCGGCCGGGACGATCTCGGCCCCGCCCGCCGAGACCAGGATCCGGCCGCCGGCGGTCTGCTTGGTGCCGATGGCGGTGCCGCCGCTCGAGACGATCAATGTCGAGCCCGCCGACACCAGGCTGCCGATGTCGGTGCCACCGGACAGCACGGTCTCGGTGGCGCCGGAATTGATCGTGCTCGCGCTCAGCGTTCCGCCGGCGGAGACGATCTCCAAGCTGCCGGGCCGCGCCACCGCGCCGCTCACGACCGCACCCGAGGAGACCACCAGAGTGCCGCCGGAGAGCGTGACATTGCGGGCGCTGGCGCCCGAGGTCACGCCGAGCGTGGCGCCGCTGCTGACGACGATACTGTTGATCGAGCCGCCGGCCCGCTCGGTGATCGTGCCGCCCGAGGAGAGCGCGACGCTGTTCGCCACCCCGCCGGCGCTGATCACCAAGGTGCCACCGCTCCTCACCTGGGGCGCGTAGGCGTTGCCGCCGGAGAGCACGACGGCGGTACCGCCGGACAGCACCTGAGCGTTGTACACGGTGTGACCGGCGGAGACGATCTCGGTCCCCCCCGAGGAGACGAGCAGCGTGCCGCCGGCCGCGTCGTTGGTGTCGATCGCCGTGCCGCCGTTCGAAACCACGAGCGTGCCGGTCCCGAGCAGGACGCCATCGACGTCGGTGCCACCCGACAGCACCACCTCGGTACCCCCGGCCGAGACATGGCTGCTGGTGACCTGCCCCCCTGACACAACCCGGAGGGAACCGCCGGATTGCACATTCACCCCGCTTACGGCGGAACTCACAACCAGGGTTTGGCCGTTGCTGACCGTCGTGCCGCTCATAAACCCTCCGGGCAAAACCACTTCTGCGAGTCGTATGTCACACAAGCGTGTGCGCACGCAATGGTGGTATAAACGTGAGTGATGCAGCCGCCTGGGGTAAGGGAGTGTGGCTTCCGGGCCTCGCGGGTTACGGCACCGCGTCGACTTGGCTCACGCGGCCTCGATGGATGCCAATCCCGGCACGCGCTGCACCGCCTGCTTGACCTGCTCCACCGTGATCAGCCGCGTGCATTCGAACTGGCGCGAGGTGCCGGCATGGCGCGGGCACCACAGGAAATCATCATGCTTGAACCGCACCCTCGGATCGTTCCAGCACGAGTTGCACACGTGATAGTTGATCACCCGATGCGGCGTGGCGAACTCGTTGGTCGGGTGGGTGAAGCCGCTGATCAGCACCACCGGCGTCCCCGCCGCCCAGGCGAGCCAGCTCAGCCCGCTGGAGAGTCCGATGAAGGCGGCGGCATGGCGCAGCCAAGTCAGCCGCTCGGCCAGCGGCCGGTCGCCGGTCTCGTCCTCGGCGCCGTGCGGGATCTGGTTCCACACCAGCCCGTGCCCGTGCACTGGCCGCTGGTCGATGCACACGACGCGGTAGCCGGCCGAGTTGAGGAACGCCACCAGCTCGCGCCAGCCGTACGGGTTGTTCCAATACTTTGCCTGGGTGGTGCTTTGCGTGGCGATGACGACGTAGGGCTGGTCGATCGGCCGGCCCGGGTCCGCCAGACCGAGTCGCGGCGGCTCCTCGACCGGGTCCACCCCGAGGATGTAACCGGCCGTCCGGTGCAGCCCGACCAGCCGGAAGTCGCTCGGCTGCCACACATGGTCGGCGTCATCGAAGAACAGGCCGAGATAGTAGGTCGCGTAGTAGCGCTCCGGCGTCACCGCCTCGTGCGGCAGGAACTCGATCGCTTCGTAGGCGTCGCGGAACAACGCGATCAGCGGCGCGGCCATGCCGCAGGTGAGCCGGCAGCCGTGCGCCTGGCGGAACCGCTCCGCGTAGGGCATCCAGCCGATCGTGTCGCCGAGGGTGCCGACCGGGAACAGGATCAGCACCTCCTGGCCCGCCGCGTCGAACGCGTGTTGCAGCACCGGCGTCTCGGCTTGGCTCACCTCGATGCCGAACCGGACGTAGTAGCGCTTGGCGCTGTTGACGAAGCCGCCCGGCAGGGTCGACTGGAACAGGATGTTGCCGGTGTCGAGGTCGCGCAGCCGCACGTGCCACGGCGGATCGGACGCCGGCAGCACGATCCGCGCGCCCTCGTTGAAGTCGAAGCGGATGCCGAGCGGACCGCTTTGCGTGAGCGTGGTCGACGCGGCAGGGTAGTTGCGCTTCTCCGTGGGAGCTGCGTCGCTGGCCGGCACGGTAGCACTGATTCCGGGTTCGGCACCTTCCACGATCAATTTTCTCCGTGTTGCACAACCAGCGCGTCACTCTACGTTGGCGCGGCGACGCCCGGAAGGCCCTGGCGCGCGGGCAAGCCGCGTTCTAGGCTCGATCGAATGGCTGAGTTTGGGGGGATGCGGAATGTTGCTCGGAACCGGGCTGACCAGACGTGCGCTCGGGGTCGTGCTGATGCTTGCCGCGCTGGTCGCCGGCAATGCGGCGGCGGCGCGCGCGGCGGAGCCGATCACCATCGGGTTCGGCATGGCGCTCACTGGCGGCCTCGCGCCGAACGGCAAGGCGGCGCTGCTGGCGATGCAGATCTGGGAATCGGATGTCAATTCCAAGGGCGGCCTGCTCGGCCGGCCGGTCAAGCTCGTCTACTATGACGACCAGAGCAATCCGTCGACGGTGCCGGGGATCTACACCAAGCTGCTCGACGTCGATCACGTCGACTTCGTGGTGAGCGGTTATGCGACGAACATGGTGGCGCCCGCCATTCCCGTGGCGATGCAGCACGACGCGCTGTTCCTCGGTCTGTTCGGACTGAACGCCAACGCGCAGTTCAAGTATCCACGGTATTTCTCGATGTCCCCGGCCGGCGGCCCCAAGCCGAACGAGGCGTTCGCCGACGGCTTCTTCGCGGTGGCGATGGAGCAGAGCCCGAAACCGCAGACCGTGGCCATCGTCGGCGCCGACGCGGAGTATCCCCGCAACGCGATCGAAGGTGTCTTGGCGATCGCCAAGCGCGACGGATTGAAGGTGGTCTACAACAAGACCTATCCACCCTCGACCGCCGATTACACGCCGGTGGTTCGCGCCATCCAGGCAACCAACCCGGACATCGTGTTCGTCGCTTCCTACCCACCCGACACGGTGGGGATGATCCGCGCGAGCAGCGAAGTGGGGCTCAAGCCGAAAATCTTCGGCGGCGGCATGGTCGGGCTGCAATCGACCGCGATCAAGATGCAGCTCGGGCCGTTGATGAACGGCTTGACGGTGTACGACTACTTCCTGCCCTGGAACAAGTTCGCCACCCCCGAGGCGCTCGAATTCCTCAAAGTCTATCAAGCGAAGTCGGCGGCGGCGGGGGTCGATCTGCTCGGCTACTACCTGCCACCTTTCGCCTACGCCAACATGCAGGTGCTGCAACAGGCGATCGAGGCGACCAAGACGCTCGATCAGGACAAGCTCGCCGACTATATCCGCACACACGCCTTCAAGACGATCGTCGGCGAGATAAAGTTTGGCTTGAACGGCGAGTGGGCCAAGGCGCGGGTGCTGGCGGTGCAGTTCCAGAACATCCAAGGCCACGACATGGACCAGTTCAAGGATCCGAAGACCGAGGTCACCCTCTGGCCCGCGGACGAGAAGACCGGCACGCTCGAATACCCCTACCCCGGCGCCAAACGCTAGGCGATCTGCTCGCAACGACAGCGCCGGTCGTGTTTAAAGCCCCAGGTAGAACTGTCGGATCAGCTCGTTGTTGTTGAGCTCGGCGGCCGACTTGCCCTCGAAGGCGATCTGGCCGTGCACGATGACATAGCCGCGGTCGGCAATACGGATTGCCTGCGTGAAATTCTGTTCCGCCATCAGCACGGTGAGCTGATAGCCCTCCTTTAGCTCGCGGATCTTGTCGATCACGCGGCTGACCAGCAGCGGCGCGAGACCGACCGAGGGCTCGTCGATCAGCAGAATACGCGGCGCCGACATCAACGCGCGTGCAAGCGCCAGCATCTGCTGCTCGCCGCCGCTCATGCTGCCGGCCAGTTGCCGCCGTCGTTCGCGCAGACGCGGAAAAGTCTCGAAGCAGAATTCCAGGTTCCGCCCGATCGCGGCGCGTGCCGCACGCCGGAACGCGCCAAGCATCAGGTTCTCGGTCACCGACAGGCGCGGAAACAGACGCCGCCCCTCGGGGACGAAGGCGATGCCGAGATCGACGATCGCCTCGGTCGCGCGCCCGACCAGCTCGTGCCGCGCGCCATCGATCTCGGCCGTGATGCTGCCCGCGCTGGGTCGCACGATCCCCATCACGCATTTCAGCAGTGTGCTCTTGCCGTTGCCGTTGGTGCCGAGCAGCGCCACGGTCTGACCGTCGCCGACCTCGATCGAGACCGATTCGAGCACCCGCACCGCGCCATAACCCGCATCCAGGCCAGTGATGCTGAGGCTACTCGCCAAGATACGCCCGCTCCACCTCGGGATTGCGCACCACGTCCTGCGGCGCGCCGTCGGCGATCTTGTTGCCGGCCACGAGGACGACGAGACGCTGCGAGAACTGCATCACCGCGCGCATGATGTGTTCGATCAGGATCACCGTCATGCCCTGCTCGTTGAGCCGCAGCAGCAACGCGATGATCTCGTCAACCTCGCCGTGCGACAGCCCCGCCATCGGTTCGTCGGCGATCAGCAGGCGGGGCTCCGCCGCCATCGCGCGCGCCAGCTCGAGCTTGCGCATCTCGATCTGGGTGAGGTCGCGCGGCAACCGCGCCGCCTTTGCCTCCAGCCCGACCAGACGCAACAGCTCGTTCGCCCTTGCCTCGGTGGTGCCCGCCTTCGCTCTGCCGCGTGCGGGTGCCGTGTATTCGATCGGAATGCGCAGATTGTCAGCGACGGAAAGGCTGCCGAACGGTCGCGGCAACTGGAAGCTGCGGGCCAGGCCGAGCCTGGTACGCTGGTGCGGTTGCAGCCCGTCCAGCATCTGATCGCCGAACCGGATGCGACCACGATCATGGCGCAAGGTGCCACTGACGCAATTCACCAAGGTGCTCTTGCCGGAGCCGTTCGGGCCGATCAGCCCGACCCGCTCGCCCGCGTGTACCGCCAGATCCACCGCGTTGAGCGCGACAAAACCGCCGAACCGCTTCTCCACGCCCGTGAGATCGAGCAGCGCGCCTTCGCTCATGCGCCCCTATCTCGGCGCGCGCGCACCAAGCCAAGCAGCCCGTTTGGGGCGGCGATGACGAAGCCGATCAGCACCAGCCCGACGATGAGCAGATTGGCGGCGGAGGAGATCGTCACCGTGGCGACCTGTTGCAAGGTGCCCAGCAGCACCGCCCCGATCACCGGCCCGATCCAGCTCGCCGTGCCGCCGATCAGCGGCATTGCGATGCTGTTGACCGCGTAGGTCAGGCTGAACGCCGAGGCGGGATCGAGATAGCTGACGTAGTACGGCAGCGGCGCCCCCGCCATGCCCATGAACGCACCCGACAGCGTGGTCGCCAGCAGCTTCAGCCGCAGGGTCGGAACCCCGGAAACCTCGGCGGCGAGCTCGTCGTCGCGGATCGCCGCGAAACCGTAGCCGAGGCGCGATCGCTCGATCGCGCGCGCCACGACGAGGACGACGACGCAGAGGCCGAGCATCAGCAGGAACAGATACTGGATGTAGCCGCCGCCGATGATGGGCGCGAGGCGTGGCCTCACCACATAGGCGCCACGCGAGCCGCCGACGAAGTCCCAGTTGATGATCAGCGTCTGCACCACGACGGCCAGCGCGAGGGTCGCGATGGAGAAGAACACGCCGCGCAGGCGCAAGGTGAGATACCCCGTGCCAAGCCCGATCGCCCCGGACACCACGCCGCCCGCCAGCATCATCGCCGGCAGCGGCACGGTGGTGAGCTTGTGCAAGATGACCGAGCTGTAGGCGCCGAGTGCGAGGAAGGCGGCGGTGCCAAAGTTCACGTAGCCGGTGTAGCCGCCGAGGATATTCCAGGCGGTGCTGAGCACGATGTATTGCAGCACCACGTAGCCGGCGAAGAACACGTACGGGTTGTCGATCCAGCGCGCGACGATGAACACCAGGGCGGCGACCACCACGAGCGACGCGAAGAACAACGCGTTGCGCATCTCAGCGTCCGAACAGGCCGGCCGGTCGCACGGCCAGCGCGAGCAGCAGGAAACCGAAGGCGATCGCCGGCGACCAGGAGGGTCCGTAGAATGTCGCGGTGATGCTTTCGACCACGCCGAGGATGATCGCCGCGGCCAAGGTGCCGGGCAGGCTCCCCATGCCGCCGAGCACGCAGATTGCGAACACCCGACCGATATAGTCGCGACTGATCGACGGCTCGACGGGCTGGATCACGATCAGGATCGCGCCGGCGAGCGAGGCGGTGGCGATCGAGATGCCGAAGGCGATGCGCTTGATGCGGCGCGGGTCGGCCGCCATCAACCGCAGCGCCAGCTGATCCTGCGCCACCGCCAGGATCGCGCGGCCGAGAAACGTGCGCGACAGGAACAGTTGCAACACGCCGATCATCGCGATCGACACCAGGCACGGCACCAGCAGACGCAGCGGCAGGTCAATCTCGCCGAGACGCAGGCTGGGGCCGATATAAGGTGCCCGCACCAGCCGGTAGTCCACCCCGAACACCAGTACCAGCGCGACCTCGGTGACGAACAGCAGGCCGAAGAAGAAGGCGAGCCCCTGCAACGACTGGTCGCCGCGTCGTTCGAAGGCGATCTCGTAGACCCAATACAGCCCAGCACCGAGCAGGTAGAAGGCCGGCGCGACCACCAGGCTGGCGATGATCGGGTCAAGGCCAAAATCGCGGTTCACCACATAGGCGATGTACGAACCAAGAATGATGAAGGCAGGATGCGCGATGTTGACGATATCGAGCATGCCGAACGAGATCGTCACGCCTGCCGTCACCGCCGCATAGAAGCCGCCGAGCAGTAGCCCGGAGACGATCGCGTTGCCGAGCAGGGCGAAATCCATCGTGCGTCGCGTCAGTTGGTTTCGCGTGCGCAGCTGCGCAGCCGCCGCACGGACCTGACCGGCATGTCCTCTCCTCCCCGAGTAGCTGCTCTTGGGCACGACGGCGCGGAGCCGCGTGCCGGACGGACGAATGTGGCGTAATTCGCCGCCGGTTGGCTAGAGCGAAAGTCGATGGCGCTTGGCATCGGCCGCCCACCCGCGGTTCGCCCCGAGAGGACTGACGGAATAACGTGACGGCACCGTATCGTATGTGTTATGTTACCTACGCGCAACATACCGTTCGTCAGGTGATACAAGATGACGCGCTGTCCGGGCCCGTTGGCCGCGATCACCGTCCTGCTGCTCGCGGCCTGCGCGCCGAGCGTGCCCCGCGACCAATTGCAGCGGGCCAACGCCGGCTATCAGGTCGTGATGGCCGCCAGTGGCCCCTTGCTGACCGACCTCGCGATCTCCGAGCGCCGGAACTTCGCAGCCCGGGCGAGCGATGCCGACAGCCTGCGCGACGACGATCTTGTGGCCTTCGTTACATTCGAGCCCGGCCGGGCGAGCTACTACGGCGCAATCGGTGATCCGGCGTTGACCGGCTCCATCCGGCGCGGCCTGACCGTGACGGGCGAGTATTTCAGGCTGCTGACGCTGCTGGCCGAGGGAACCAACATCGAAGCAGCGCAGGCGCAGATCGGCGTGCTGGCAACCTCGCTGGCCGGGCTGGCGACGATCGCGACCGGCGGAGCGGCGGCGCCCTTGGTCGATGCCGTGCAAGCCTTGCGGTCGCTGATCCGGCAATGGGCGGAAGCGCGCAACGCGGAAGAATTGCGGCGCCTCGTACTGGACGGAGCGCCAAAGCTGGACGCGCTGCTGGCGGCGTTGCAGGAAGCGAGCGGCGCGATGCACGCCAGCCTGGTCGCGCTCCCCGCCAAACAGGCCGAGGGGCGGCTGTTCGACAACAAGGTCGCCCGGCGTGCCGTGCTGATCCAGATCCGCGACACCAACATGGCGGTGGCGAACTATGTGGCTCTACTCGGTGCGTTGCGCGAGGCGCTGACCGCGCTTGCTGGCGCGGTCAGCAACCCCGGTTCCGAGCTGGCGCTCGCCTCGCTCTCCACCTCGTCATCCAATCTCCTGATCCAGGCGCAGGCCGCGGCGCGCGCCCTGGAAATCCTGCGTGCCTCAAGAGGTGAACCATGAGCACGATCGAGGAGTCCCGCGCGGCGCTGAACACGATGCGCGCCGCGCTCAATCGCCGACGCAGCGCGACCACGGACCCGGCCGAGAGGCAAGCACTTGCCGAGCAGGTCGACCGGATCAGCGATGCGCTGATCGACCTCGCCAATCAAGATGCACAGCTCTGGTCGCAGCGTGTCGCGACGGCGACGTCGGCCGTGGCGTCGCTGCTGATGACGGCGCGCATCAATCCGTTCGACGCCGGAATCCGTGGCGCGTTCCAGGAGGTGGCCGACCGAGCGGTGAGGCTCGCCGACCAGGCCAGCAAGCCGTTCATGGCGGACGCTGCCATCGCCAGCGACACAGCGAACGCCGAGGCCGATCTCGATTTCGCCCCGCCGGCAATTCCGCCGATCGCATCGGCACCGGTCGCATCCGATGGACCGCAAGCGTTGCCACCGATCGTGCGCGGCACCGCCTTGGCGGCGCTGTCCGCCGATTACAGCTTGTGCTGGCAAGCCTGCCGGATCGCACCCCAGAAACGTGCCGACGTGGAAAGATCGGCCGAGCGGCTGTTGCAGGGTCGGCCGCGCTACCAGGCCGTGAGCGCGCGCACCAACGGCGTGCCTTGGCAGCTCATCGGCATCATGCACGGCCTGGAATGCGGCTACGACTTCTTCAAGCACCTGCACAACGGCGACAGCCTCGCCGGGCCGACGCGTCGGGTGCCGGCGGGACTGCCACGCGGCTGGAACCCGTCCCGCCAGACCTGGGAGGACAGTGCGGTTGACGCGGTGCAACTGAAGAAGCTGGACCGGGTCCGCACGTGGTCGCTGCCCGCCGCGCTGTACGCACTCGAAGCGTTCAACGGGTTCGGCTACCGCTCGCGCGACTTGCGCTCGCCCTACCTCTGGAGCTTCTCGAACCTCTACTCCAAGGGCAAGTTCATTGCCGACCACGTGTTCGACCCGAATGCGGTCTCGGCGCAGGTCGGCTGCGGCCTCGTGCTCAAGGTCCTGGAGGAGCGCGGCCTCGGCCTTGATGTCCCGCTCGCTGAACCGGACCGCGGTGCGGCTGGCGAATCCCAGGGCGTGGACGTCGTGCAGCAAGCGTGCGAGGCGTGCTTCGACGCCCACAAGAATGACTGTAGCGGGTTCGTACGAGCCGTCGCCGATACACTCGGCATCGTAATGGCCGGGCTCGCGGACCAGATGGTCGGTGCCTTGCGAGGCGGCGGTCCTTGGGTGCCTCTGACGGACGGAATTGCCGCCGCGCGCAGCGCCAAGGCGGGCAATCTCGTCGTCGGCGGGCTGCAGGGATCGGAGCAAGCGGTGCGGAACGGGCACGGTCATGTCGTCGTCGTGGTCGATGGGCCGCTGGCGCATGACGCGTATCCGACCGGCTATTGGGGCAGCCTGGGCGGGCAACCCGGCAAACGGCAGACGATCAATTTCGCGTGGACTGCGGCCGATCGTGACCGCGTCACCTACGCCGAGCGACCGATCAACCCCGGACGCAGCTAATTAGCCAGCCGATGCCGCGCGCGCGCCATACAGCTGCTTGAGCTCGCGCCGCAGCAACTTGCCCGCCTCGGTGCGCGGCAGCCGTTCGACGATGTCGATCGCGCGCGGCGCCTTAATCCGGCCGAGATGGTCGAGGCAGAAAGCCAGCAGCTCGCCCGCGTCCGGCGCCCCGGTGTCGCGCACCTGCACCACGGCTTGCACGACCTCGCCGAGATCGTCGTCGGGGATGCCGATCGCGGCGGCGTCCATCACCGCCGGATGGCGCAGCAGCACGCTCTCGATCTCCGCCGGATAGACGTTCACGCCGCCGGACAGGATCAGGTCGGTGCGCCGATCGCTGAGATAGAGAAAGCCCGCCTCATCGACATGACCGAGATCGCCGTAGGTCGCCCAGCCCCGATCGTTGTACGCGGCCGCGGTCTTCTCCGGCGCGTTGTGGTACTCGAATCGCGCGGTGAAGTCGGAAAACCAGATGCCGCCGACTTCGCCCGTCGGCAACTCCGCGCCGTCAGCGTCGAGGATATGGACCAAAACGCCGCCGAGCGGCCGACCCACCGAGCCGGGATGGGCGAGCCAGTCCTCGGCGGTGATGAAGGTCAGACCGACACTCTCCGAGCCGCCGTAATATTCGACGACGATCGGCCCCCACCATTCGATCATCCGCTGCTTGACGTGCACGGGACAGGGTGCCGCGGCGTGGATCGCCCTTCGATGCGACGACAGATCGTAGCCGGCGCGCGTCGCCTCGGGCAGCGCCAGCAGACGCACGAACATCGTCGGCACCCACTGGCTGTGGGTGACGCGATAACGCTCGATGGCGGCGAGCGCGCGCTCCGGGTCAAACCGCCGCAGCATCACCACCGTCATGCCGCGCGTGAGCGCGCTCATCGAGAACCCGTGCGGCGCGGCATGGTAGAACGGCGCGGGCGACAGATAGATGCCGGTCGCGTCGCCGGCGAGCACGGTGTCGATGATCTCGTACCCTGGCGCCGGCTGGCCGCGCGCGCTGGCCGGTTGCAGCGCGCGCATCACCCCCTTGGGGTAACCCGAGGTGCCGGACGAATACATGAACTCGCGCCCGACCGGCCGCTCCGGCAGCGGGCTCGCGCCGGGGCATGCGTCCACCTCGCCTCGATAGTCGATGCATTGCGGCGCCGCTCCGTCCACCGTCGCGATCGCGATCGCCTCGCATGCCTCGGCCGGCACGGTCCCGCATAGCGCGCGGCTGGTCAGCAGCAACTTGGCACCACAGTCGCGCAGCACGTAGGCGAGTTCATGCGGCTTGAGATGCGTATTGAGCAGCACGTAGTAGAGCCCGGCCCGGCGCGCCGCCCAGGCAAGCTCTAGCGCCTCGGGCCGGTTCTCCAGCAGCAGCGCGATCCGGTCGTCCGCCCGCAGGCCGTGATTGATCAGCCAGCGCGCCACCTGGTCGGCTCGGGCATCCAGCGCGGCGAAGCTCACGGTCTCTTCCGGGTCGACAAAGACGCAGGCGGCCCGCTCCGGTTGCAGCCGCGCCCAATGCGCCAGTTCGTCCATTGTTTCCCCCGGGGCGGCGCGTGGCCACTTTCGCGCTGATCGTTGGATGCTACCCTGATCGCGTCAAGCGCGCATGCGCCCCGCAATCGTGCGCGCCCGTATCAAGGAGGAATCGGATGAACGAGAGCAGCTCCGCCGCCGAGCAGGTGCGCTTCGAAGCCCCCGCCCCGCATGTCGCCCGCATCGTCATGGCGCGACCCGAGGCGCGCAACGCCCAGGGGCTGCAAATGACCTACGAGCTGAACGCGGCGTTCGACCGCGCGGCGCGGGACGCCGACATCAAGGTCATCATCCTCGCCGGTGACGGCAAGCACTTCTCCTCCGGCCATGACCTGTCCGGCGACGGCGATAAGAGCTGGCGGGACTTTCCGATCATCGGCACCTGGGCCGATTTCGACGCCGCCGGCGCCGAGGGCCGCTATGGGCGCGAGATGGAGATCTACCTCGAGATGTGCGAGCGCTGGCGCAACGTGGCCAAGCCGACCATCGCCGAGGTGCAAGGCAAGTGCATCGCCGGCGGGCTGATGCTCGCCTGGGCGTGTGACCTCATCATCGCCAGCGACGACGCCGCGTTCCGCGACCCGGTGATCGATTTCGGCATGCCCGGCGTCGAGTTTTTCATGCACCCGTGGGAGCTCGGCATCCGCCGCGGCAAGGAGTTCCTGTTCACCGCCGACGAGTTCAGCGCCCAGCAGGCGGAGGCGTGCGGGATGGTGAACCGGGTGGTGCCGCGCGATCGCCTGTCGGCCGAGACACTGGCGCTGGCCGAGAAGATCGCGAAGAAACCCGGCTTCGCGCTGAAGACGGTGAAGGCGGCGATGAACCACGTGCAGGATGTGCAAGGGCGGCGCAACGCGCAGATGCACGTGTTCAGCCTGCATCAGATGATGCACGCGCATAACCAGCTCGTCTGGGGCATGCCGATGGACCCGAACGGATTGCCCGAGACGGTGCGCGAGAAGGTGATGCAGCGGGTCGCGCGCGCCAAGTCCGGCACGGCGGCGGAATAGGTGAAAGGCAGGCGGGGTCAGAGCACTAGACGGCCGCCGACAATGACCAGCACTCCGGCCAGGATGCCCCGGAGAACCGTGTCCGGCACGTGCGCCGAGACGTAGCTGCCGAGCACGACCCCGGGCAGCGATCCCACCAGCAGCGAGACCAGCATCGAGACGTCCACCGAACCCAGCATCCAGTGTCCGATGCCGGCGATCAAGGTCAGCGGCACCGCGTGGGCGATGTCGGAGCCGACTATGGTGGAGGTCGGCAAGCGTGGGTAGAGCAGCAGCAAGATGGTGACCCCGAGCGCGCCGGCGCCCACCGAGGTGATCGAGACCAGAACGCCGAGCACCACCCCGGTCACGATCGTGAGCAAGCGGGTCGTATGCTCCGACCGATGCGCCATGCGTGCCGTCGCGTGTTCCAGGATGCGCCGGCGCAGGAGCAGGGCGATCGCGGTGAGGATCAACGCACAGCCGAGAACCGTCGAGATCATGCCCGATGAGGCGCGTCCGACCAGGTCCAGCCTGGCGGCCACCAGCAGGGTCACAATGGTGGCCGGCACACTGCCGCTCGCCAGCCGACCGGTGACCCGCCAATCCACCGTCTTGTTCATGCCATGCACCAAGGTGCCGGCCGACTTGGTGATGCAGGCGTAGAGCAGATCGGTTCCCACGGCGGTCGCCGGATGAACCCCGAACAGCAGCACCAGGATCGGCGTCATCAGCGAGCCGCCACCCACGCCAGTCTGGCCGACGAGAACGCCGACGACGAAGCCGGACAGGGAATAGAGCGGATTGATGTGCGGGATCATGGTCGGGTCAAAAGCCTGAGCGCCGCGACAACGCGGTTACTTGGCAAGATCGGCGCCTCGATCGGGTTTAAAGCAGCATCTGCACATGGTCTAATTGCTCTGGTCAATTGCGCGGCGGGATGGCGCAAGCCTCGCGGCACGACCTCTTTCATACCAGAGTAGGTTTGAATGGCGAAGCTGGTGGTGCCTTGGCGAACCCGCTGACCATCCTGCTCGGGGCGGACAGCCTGCTCGGCGCCCGCTCCGGCGTCGGTCGCATGACCTGGCAGATCGCCCGCGCGCTGCGTTGCCATGACGAGGTGGCCGGGCTGCGCCTGCTCGCCGGCAGCCGATCGTTCGGTCCCGATCTACTCGACATGCCCGGCGCCGCTGGAAGCGCTGCGCGTGCAACCGGGCTGCGTGATCGGCTGGGCCGTGTTCCGGCTGCCCAGATCGTCCGCGCCGCCTGGGTGCGGCGCCGCATGGATCGCGAGGCGGCGCGGGTGGCCGGCCCCGTTGTCTACCACGAGCCCAACCTCGTCGCCCGCCCGTTCAGCGGGACCACCGTGGTCACCGTCAACGATCTCTCCTGGCGGGTCGCCGGCGTGTTCCACCCGCGCGCCCGCATCGACTGGATCGAGCGACGCCTGCCCGCGACCATCGCCCAGGCCACGCGGTTCGTGGCGATCTCGGCGTTCACCGCGGGCGAGATGGTCGCGCAGCTCGGCATCGCGCGGGAACGAATCGACGTAGTCCCGCTCGCACCCGCCGCCCAGTTCCGGCCCCTGCCGCTGGCCGACGCCACCGCGACCTTGGCCGCGCTCGGGCTCGAAGCCGGCGGTTTCATCCTGTCGGTCTCCACCCTGGAGCCGCGCAAGAATTTCGACCGCCTGCTTGCCGCGCACGCCTTGCTGCCGGACCGGCTGCGCCAGCACCACCCGCTTGCCATCGCTGGCGGTCAAGGCTGGGGCGAGGCGCTGGGTGACGAGCGGGCGCAGCTTGCGTTGCGCGCCGGGCACCTGCGGCTGCTCGGCCACCTGCCGGACGAGCAACTGGTCGCCCTTTACGCCCACTGCTCGCTGTTCGCCTTCCCGAGCCTCTATGAAGGTTTCGGCCTGCCGGTGATCGAGGCGATGGCATGCGGGGCGCCGGTCCTCGCCTCCGCGACCACCGCCGTGGGCGAGACCGCCGGCGACGCGGCGCTGCTCGTCGACCCCGAAAATGTCGAAGCGATCGCCGGCGGACTGCGAACCGCGTTGGAAGACTGCGACGCCAGCCGATCCTTGCGCGAACGCGGCCAAGCGCGTGCCGCCACGTTCAGGTGGGAGCGCACGATCGCGCTGCTGCTCGCGAGCTGGCGACGAGCCCTGGCCAGTTGACCGCCGAGGCGCAGCACGAGTCGACGGCCGGTTCGAGCAGCTCGGCCGCTTGCCTGTCCTGCTCGGTCGGATGCAGCACCAGATCGGCGCAGCGCCACACACCGCGTTCGCGCCAGTCGACCCCCGCCCCGTCACTGACGAACAGGATTTTCCCGTCGCTCCTTGTGAGCAGGTCCGGCAGGCACCCCTCGGCATTCGCCACCCCGGCGAGGATCGCGCTGTCGAGCTCGCCGCCGTTCGCCTCGATCCAGCCGGCCAACGCATCCGGCCGCAGCACCTCGATCCCGAGCTGTTGCAGCGCTTCGCGCCGCTCCTCCGCCTCGGCGGCCGCCAGCTTCACGATCACGCCGGCATCGAGCAGCGCCCGCACGGTCGGCTCCTGCTCGGGCGGCAAGCGATCGGCCACGATCAGCACGAGCGGTCGGCCCCGGCCACGCTGACACGCGCGCACAAGGGCGGTCCCCGGCGGGGCGTGCTCGCTTGCCAGCAGGTCGGCCCATTTGCCGACGAGCTTGGGGTGGTTGAGATCGTTGAACCGCTTCACCCCGGCTGCCGGATCGGCACCGTTCGTCACGCTTTCGAAGTGCACGACGCAGGATTTTGGTTGATAGAGGACTTTCAGCCCCGCTTGCCTGATGCGGAACGCGAGGTCGGAGTCCTCGCAATAGGCCGGTGCGAATGCCTCGTCGAAGCCGCCCAGCGCGGCAAACAGCTCACGCCGGACCAGCAGCGAGGCGCCGGAGGCATAGTCCACCTCGCGCACATAAGCGTAGGCCGACTGGTCCGGGTCATCGTCCCTGCCGTAGGTCCAGCCACGCCCGTTGTTCCAGATGATCCCGCCGGCTTCCTGCAGCCGCCCGTCGGGGAACAGCAGCTGCGAGCCGACCGCGCCGGCGTCGGCGCGCGCCCGCAGCAGCGACACCATCGGGTCGAGCCAGCCGGCCTGCGGTTGCGTGTCGTTGTTGAGAAACAGCAGGAACTCGCCGCGCGCCTGCGTTGCCACGCGATTGCAGGAACGCAGGAAGCCCAGGTTCTCGGCGTGGCTGACCAGGCGGATGCCGCGAACCCGGTGCAGGCAGGCCACCTCCGGGTCGCCCGAAGCGTCATCGACGACGATGACCTCGATCGGCGTCGCGGGCAGGTCGCGCGCCATCGCCGCGAGGCAGCGTAGCGTATAGCCAACCTGCCCGAAGCTCGGCACGATCACGCTGACCACCGGGTCGGGTTGGTGCGGAAAGGCGATCTCCTCGGGCTCGGCTGAGGCGATCAAAGCGACACGCGGAGGCGGCATCGATGCGTTCTCGGGCTTCGTGACCCGCTCGTCCCGACCTCCCCGGACGACGCCGCGCCGCGCCGCGTGAATCGCCCGTGGCAGCGCCGGAAAACGCCGGCCGAGCCGTCGTATCGGGCCGGTCATACGCCACAATGTGCTGGCGTGACACGCGGCAAGCTCGGCGCGCAGGCGCTCGGCCACCTGTTGCTGCGCCTCGACGTTGCGGCGTGTCGTTTCCTGCGCCTCACGCGCCGCTCGCAATGCCGTCGCCAGGGCTTGCGCGGCCCGCGCGCTGCGCTCGGGTTTCGGTGCATCTTGGGCGGGCGCCGCGTCCGGCCGAGATCGCGATACGGGCGCGGCGCGGCGGCGCTCCAGATGACCCAGCCGCGCGCCGTAGGCCGCCTCCAGGCGGTGGGTGATGCGCGGGAACGATACCGCCCCGTCGAGGCCGGCTTCCACCTCCCACGTCTTCACCCGATCGATCATGTCGTAGATCGCGCGCAGCACGGCGACCGCCGCCGGGTAGTCGGCCCGGTCGGAATCGCGCGAACGCCCCATCCAGAAGTCGATCCGCCGATGCGCGAAGTCGATCAGGTCCGCGCCGTCGGGGTCGGACCGGTGGCGGTCCGGCCGCGAGGTGTAGCGGTTGGTCTTGGCGATCCACTCAAACGCGTCGTGATGCGAGAGATGATGGATGCACACGCCCTCATCCGCAGGCAGTTCGAGCCGGTGCTCGCTGTGTTGCACGATCCCGGCATGCACCGTCGCGCGGAACGAGATGCTGCCGCGCCGGAACAGCCGCGGGTGCAGCTCGGGCCAGTAATAGGCGCGCTCCTCGTGGCGGCCGAGGATGTAGTGGCGCAGCGGCAGGAAATAGATGTCGGCGCGTGGCGCGTGCAGCTCGCGGTCGATGGCGAGGACCGCCTCGGGGCTGAGGCACTCGTCGTCGTCGAGACACAGCACCCATTCGTGCGTGCATTGCGCGAGGGCGAAGCCACGGGTTTCCTCGACCGTCGGCGACCACGGCACGGAGATCACCCGGTCGGCAAGCTGCCCCGCCACTGCGAGGCTGTCGTCGGTGGACGACTTGTCCACGACAATGATCTCATCGGCGAAAGCCAAGGCTTTCAGGCACGTCCGCAGCAACGCCGAGCGGTTGTAGGAGATGACGAAGGCGCTGAGCTTGGCCCGGCCGTTCGTCGCGATGGTCGTTGTCCGCGCCACCGGCTCCGTGGCACCCGAAGCCGCCGCCAAAGGGTCTACCCACATGCGTCATCCCCGCCATTTTGGCGGCCACCGCCGGACTTCGGCGGGGCAGAGAGCACTCCTTAACTGGTCGGGTGTTGCCGATCGGTGAATCGTCCGGCGGCGCCGATGCGTTGACAGGCCGGCGCCGGGGCTTCCACTGTCCAGCCGGGAGGGGCCCATGATCCGGCAGACCAGCGCGCTGCGAGCCCTGCTCGCCTCGAGAACCTTCCTCCACATGCCCGCCGTCTACGACCCGATCGGGGCGCGGCTGGTGCAGCACACTGGGTTCGAGGCGGGATACGTGGGCGGCTACGTCAGCGGCGGATCACGCGCCACCACCGAGCCGTTGCTGACCATGACCGAGCAGGTGGCGATCGCCGGCGAGGCGGCCGCCAGCGTGACGATCCCGATCATCGCCGACGCTGGCGCCGGGTTCGGCGAGCCGCTGCACACCATGCGAACGGTGCGCGAGTTCGCTCGCGTCGGCATCGCCGGCATCCATATCGAGGACCAGCTGTTTCCCAAGCGGGCGCACTATCACAAGTATCAGGTGCATGCGGTGCCGACCGACGAGTTCGTCGCGAAAATCCGCTACGCCTGCCGCGAGCGGGACCGGATCGATCCCGACTTCCTGATCATCGCCCGCACCGATACCTGTCGCGAATTGGGGCTGGACGAGGCCGCCGAGCGCATCAATCGCGCCGCCGACGCCGGCGCCGACATGGGCCTGCTGTTTCCGCGCGATGCGGACGAGGCCGCCCGTGCGCCGCACGCCTGCAAGGTGCCGCTGGTTTACGTGCTCAGCCGCGGCAATCGCGACGGTCGGCCGGTGCTTCGCCGCCAGGAGCTGGAGCAGATGGGCTACGCCGCCTGCATCGACGCGCAGATCGTGCTCGGCGCGGCGTTCATCGCCATGCAGGCGAGCTTGCGCGAGTTGCGCGACACCGGCGCGGTCGACAGCATCTCGGCCGCCGCGTTCGTGCGCGCGCGCCAGGAGATCGAGGACCTGATCGGCCTCGATGAGCACTACCAGATCGAGGAGGAGACGGTCGAACACCGTTCCTGAAACCCATGCTCCTGCAAGACATCGCCCAGGTCATCCGCAGCAAGAACGCCGGGCCGCGCAAGCTGACGCTCGACGTGATGTTCGCCAGCGACGCCGACTACCGCCGCGTCGCGTCCTCCGGCGCGCTCAACGCCAGCCGCGTCGCGGCGCTGTATGGCATCGAGGCGCAGGACGTGTCGGTGGTGGATTATCCGCTCGGCCGCGCGATCAAGATCACCATGCCGCGCCGGGTGACCGCCGGCGACCCGGGCGACCGCGACGTGTACGGCGCGCAGCAGCATGGCGCCTTGCTGGAGATCGAGCTGTGAGCGCGGTCGGTCGGGTCCGCGACGCGCTGACCGGGCGCAAGCGGCCGATGCGCGTGCTCGGCGCCTCCGGGCAGCTCGGCTACGGCATACCCACGCCGGCTTTCGAGGAGGGGCTGCGACGTGAGCCCGACCTGATCGGCTGCGACATGGGCTCGATCGATATCGGCCCGAGCTATCTCGGCCGTGGCGAGCTCGCCACCGCGCCGGCCGCCACCCGGCGCGACCTGCGCAAAGTGCTGCTCGGGGCGCGACGGCACGATATCCCGCTGGTGATCGGCTCGGCCGGCTCGGCAGGCGCCGCGCCGCACCTGGACGCGACCCTGGCGATGATCCGCCATATCGCGCGCGAGGAGGGACTGCGCTTTCGGCTCGCCGTGCTGCGCGCCGATATTCCGCGCGACACGTTGAAGGCGGCGATCGCGGCCAACGAGGTGCGCCCGTTCGACGGCACCCCGCCACTCACCGACGAGGAGGTGGATGCCGCCGCCAACATCGTCGGCCAGATGGGTGCCAGCGGTTTCGAGCGCGCTTTGTCCGAGGACGTGGACGTGGTGATCGCCGGCCGCTCGTGCGACACGGCGGTGTTCGCCGCCCTGCCCGCGATGCTCGGCTATCCGACCGGGCTTGCCATGCACATGGCGAAAATCATCGAATGCGCGTCGCTGTGTTGCCTGCCGGGCGGGCGCGATTCCATGCTGGGCACACTCGACGAGGACGGGTTCGTGCTGGAGAGCATGGCGCCGCAGCGACGCGCGACACCCGTTTCGGTCGCCGCCCACACGCTGTACGAGCAGAGCGATCCATACAGCGTCGCCGAGCCGGAGGGCCGGCTCGACCTGCGCGAGGCGCGCTATGACGCGGTCGACGAGCGACGCACGCGGGTGACCGGCGCGGTGTGGCACGAGGCGTCCGAGCACTGGGTGAAGCTCGAGGGCGCGCGGCTGGTGGGGGAGCGGGCGGTGATGCTGGCCGGCGCCGCCGATCCACGCTTCATCGCGCGCGCCGAGACCAACATCGCGGAGGTGGCGGCGCTGGTGCGCGATCTGGTGTGCGAGGACGCGCCGCAGGATTACTCGCTGTTCTGGCGCGTCTACGGCGTGAACGGCGCGCGCGAGAACGTGCCGCCGGGCGAGCCGCCGCCGAAAGAGGTGTTCGTGATGGTCGAGTGCATCGCGCCTACCCGCGAGCGCGCCGCCGAGGTGGTTCGCTCGATGAAGCAGTATTTGATGCACCACGGCTATCCCGGTCGCCTCTCGACCGCCGGCAACCTCGCCTTCCCGTTCACCCCGCCGGAAGTCTCGATCGGCCCCGCCTACCGGTTCAACATTTTTCATCTGATGCGCGCCCATGATCTGCAAGCGCTGTTCCCGCTGGAGGTGGAGCAGGTCTAAAGACCTATGGCCCCCAGATGCTCGCCTATGGTTCAGCGGATATCACGTCTCCCGGGTTCCTCCACGCAAAGGCGTGGGCCGAGGCGTATGAGCTAATCGATCTTCAACTTTCTTCCTTGGGGCTCTGGCTGCCTTGGACGACCCTTCCAGGGTGCAGCTCTTGGCTTCCATCTGGATAGTAACGGCGCGAGGTGGAGCAGCGACCCGGTAGCGCCGCAGGTATCGCGACTCGCGCCAGTTAGCAGATCCTGATGCGGTACAGCAGCGAGCGGCGTTCACCGGGCGGGATCAGCATCAGGTCAGGCTTGTCGAGGAACTCGCCGTCGAAATCCTCCGGGCTGGCAGTGCCCTGCCAGGGCTCGATGCACAGGAAATCCCCGCCGGCGCGCGACCAGATGCCGAGCTGCGAGAACCCCTCCCAGGAGAGCTCGATGGTCGGCGCACCCGGGGCATGGTAGCGGACCGAGCGGCTCGCCGGCTGGTCCAGGATCACCGCGTCGGCGGTGAACAGGGCGGGATCAAGCGACAGCGCCGCGCCTTCGATCGGCGAAGGATGCGGCATCGCGGTCAGCAAACCGTCGTGCAGCCGCCGGATCGGCGCCGGCTCGGGCTCGGCGAAATCGAGCACATGCGCGGTCTTGTCGACGCCATCGACCAGCGGCCAGAGGAACCCCGGATGCGCGCCAGCCGAGACCGGCAACGTCTCGCGACCGGGATTGGCGATCGTGTAGGTGACCTCCAGCGCGTCATCGGCGAGCACGTAGGCGACCTCGAAGCGGAAGGCGAACGGGTAGTGGGCGCGGGTCTCGCCGTCGTCGTGCAACGCGAGCCGGCAGGTAGTGGCGCTACGTTGCAGCCAGGCGAAGCGCCGGTCGCGGGCAAAGCCGTGCTGCGCCATGCGGTACTCCTGGCCGCGATGGCGCAAGGTGTCGTTCTTCAGCCGG
This sequence comes from Acetobacteraceae bacterium, assembly GCA_965218045.1. Lineage (GTDB taxonomy): Bacteria > Pseudomonadota > Alphaproteobacteria > Acetobacterales > Acetobacteraceae > CAVRCA01. The sequence goes on from CBDCJX010000011.1 coordinate 761,958, forward strand.
CCGACGATCGGAAACAGCACCGGCGAATGGCGAGGCCAGATCGGCTCGGCCTGCCAGAGCAGCTCCTCATCCTCGGCGTCGCGCAACGAGCACAGCTCGGCGCCCTCCACCTTGATGGTCGCCTTAAGGTAGCCGTTCTCGAGAACGTGCCTGTCCTTCATCGCGCCCCTCCAGGAGCGTTGCGTGCAGATCGTTCCAGCTTGCCCGGTCGGGGGCACAGAGCAGGCCGCCGCCGGTATGGGTCACCCGGTAGGCGCTGCCATCGAGACGCGCGGCGTATCCGCCTGCCTCGCGATGAAGCAGCCAACCCGCTGCATGATCCCATGGCATCAGCCGGTAATACATCAGGAAATGGCAGTGCCCGGCGGCCGCCATGCGATATTGATGGGCAGCGCAGCGGAAATCCCAGGCAGCGGCGACGCGTGGCAAGTTGCCCACGACGGTGGCTTTCGATGCGTCGGGCAAGTAGCGCCACGAGACGCAGCCGGTCATGCGCTCGGCGGGCCCGGCGGCGGCAACGCGCAGGCTGGTCCGCCGCCCGCCCGCGTCCTCGATCCACGCCCCCTCGCCCCGCACCGCCAGCGCGGTGTCGTCGCGCACCGGATCATGGATCGCCGCGCCGACGATCTCGCCGCGTCGCACCACGGCCGCCATCACGCCGAACAGCGGCAGCCCGGCGGCGAAGTTGGCGGTGCCGTCCACCGGGTCGAGGATGAAGCCGAGCTCGGCCTCGCCCAGCCCGTTCGCCCAGCCGGTCGGATCGCGAGCGGCCGCCTCCTCGCCGATCACCAGGCAGCCTGGGAAAGCGCGTCGCAGACCCCCGGTGAGCGCTGCCTCGCCCGCTTCGTCGGCATCGGTCACCAGATCGAGCGGCCCCGACTTGGTGCGGACCTGCGAGGGCACCAGAGTACGGAAACGCGGCATGATCTCGCGCCGGCCGACCGAACGCAGCAGGTCGGTGACGGTAGCGAGATCGCGGGACGCGAAGCTCACTCGAGCTGCTCGAAACGCGCGCGATCCGCCGGCAGCAGCCGCACGGTCACGTGAATGGCGGTATCGGCGTCCGTGCGGCCCACCACCTCGCCATGCTGGTACAGCCAAGCGAGGCGGGCGCCGTCGGCCGGCGGGATAACGTAGTCGGCCAGCTCCATGGCGGCGGCGATCCTGGTGTCGATCGCTTCGAGCAAGCTCGCCATGCCCTCGCCGGTGATCGCCGAAACCGCGACCGCGCCGGGGCGTGCCGGCACGTGCGAGACGCCGCCGAGCAGGTCCGCCTTGTTCAACACCTCGATCGTGCGCGACGGCCAGTCCGCGTCCAGGGTGTGGTCGCGCGCCATGCTGTCCAGCACCGCGATCACGTCACCGCGTTGCGCGGCGCTGTCCGGATGGGCGCCGTCGCGCACGTGCAGGATGACGTCGGCTTCGGCGACCTCCTCCAAGGTGGCGCGAAACGCGGCGACCAGCTCGGTCGGCAGCTCGCTGATGAAGCCGACGGTGTCGGACAGGATGGCGCGCCGGCCGGACGGCAGGCGCAGGCCCCGCATCGTCGGGTCCAGGGTGGCGAAGAGCTGGTCGCGCGCGGTGACCTCCGAGCCGGTCAACGCGTTGAAAAGGGTGGACTTGCCGGCATTGGTGTAGCCGACCAGGGCGATGACCGGGAACGGCACTCGGCGGCGCGCCGAGCGGTGCAGCCCACGGGTGCGCCGCACCTGTTCGAGATCCTTTTTCAGCCGGACGATGCGGTCGCCGATGAGGCGGCGGTCGGCTTCGATCTGCGTCTCGCCCGGGCCGCCCAGGAAGCCGAAGCCGCCGCGCTGGCGCTCGAGGTGGGTCCAGGAGCGAACCAGCCGTGAGCGCTGGTATTCGAGATGGGCGAGCTCGACCTGCAAGGTGCCTTCCCGCGTCTGCGCCCGCTCGCCGAAGATGTCGAGGATCAGGCCGGTGCGGTCGATGACCTTGCAGTCCCAGCGGCGCTCCAGGTTGCGTTGCTGCACCGGACTGAGGGCGGCGTCGACGACGGCGACGGTCACCCCCTCGGCTTGCAACGCCTCTCCCTGCGCCTCCACCTGGCCGTCGCCCAGCAAGGTGGCCGGGCGGCGGTTGCGCAGCGGCAGGATCGCGCTGTGCACGATGACCAGACCGATCGAGGCGGCCAAACCCACCGCTTCGGCCAGCTTCGCCTCGGCGGCGCGCGCGGTGTCCTGCCGCTCGACCCGCTCCCACGGCAGGATGACGGCCGCCCGGGTTGGACCCGCGCCGACGCCGCTCAGCCTGGGCTCCGCTCCGCGCGGCTCAGTTGCCGTCGGCAGCTACCGCCTCCCGCGCCGCGCCGACCTCGGTCTTGCCGGCCTCGACCTTCGCCGGGTCGAACAGCTGGATCGGCGCGCCCGGCATCACCGTGCTGATGGCGTGCTTGTAGACGAGCTGCGTGTGCCCGTCCCGCCGCAGCAGGACGGAGAAATTGTCGAACCAGGTGATGATGCCCTGCAGCTTGACCCCGTTCACCAGGAATACGGTGACGGGCGTCTTGTTCTTGCGCACATGGTTCAGGAAGACGTCCTGAACGTTCTGCGACTTTTCGTTGGCCACGGTGGCGTCCTTCTTCTTCTCGTTAAACGTGTCACTTCATCGCGGCGGCCGCCGTCGTGGCGCGGGTGCGGCCGCCAAGCCACTCTAGCAATCGACCTCCGTCACGCAAGCGCGCGGAGCCGACCAGCCAGTTCGTGCGCATCGGAGAAGTGGAGATCAGGGCGGACATGTGCAACACCGCCATCATGCGCGGCATCGCCCACCAGAACGCCGGTGACGCAAGCGGCGCGCGCCGCCACCATGTCGTTCGCCGTGTCGCCGAGATACCAAACCGATCCCTCTGCCGCCGCATGAAGCTGGGACAGGGCTAGCAAGATCGGGGCCGCGCTCGGCTTGTCGGCTTCGGCGTCGCCCGCGCCGACCACCGCGCCGAACAGTGGCGCCCAGCCGAGATGGCCGACCTCCTGGCGCAGGAATTTCCCCGACTTGTTCGATACCACCCCCTGCGGCCACCGCCGGCCCGCATCCAGCGCATCCAGCGCGCCGGGCATCGGACGCACGTTGGCGAGGTGATCGGCGTCGTAGCGGGCATAGAAGATCTCCCGCGCGCGCCGCCAATCATCGCCGAACATCACCGGAAACACGTCGCGCAGCGACAGCACCGCCCGCTCTCGCGTCTCCTCGACGGTCCAGAGCGGCTTGGCGAAAGCGGTGAACGCGGCATTCAGCGCCGCGGTGATGCTGGCCCAGCCGTCGACCAGCGTGTTGTCCCAATCCCACAGCAGCAGCGACGGACGCTCCATGCCGGTCAGGCGGCGTTCTTCAGGCCGCCGGTGACGTGACGGGCAAAGATGTCGAACAGTTGCCGAGTAACCGGGCCGACCTCGCCGTCGCCGACCGGTGCGCCGTCGATGCGCACGACCGGGCGGACGTAGTTGGTCGCGCTGGTGAGGAACGCCTCGCGCGCCTGGCGCAGCTCCTCGGCGCTGAACGCCCGCTCCTCGACGCGCCACTTGTTCTCCCCGGCCAGGTCGATCAGCGCGCCGCGGGTGCAGCCGGGCAAGATGACGTGATCGAGCTGGCGGGTGCGTAGCGCGCCGTCGCGATCGACGATCCACACGCTGGTCGATGCGCCCTCGGTGACCATGCCTTGCGCATCGACCAGGATCGCCTCATGGGCGCCCTGCTCGCGCGCCGCCTGCTTTGCCAGCACATTGGGCAGCAACCCGGTCGACTTGATGTCGCAACGCGCCCAGCGCTGATCAGCGGTGGTGATCGCGGCGGCCTGCCAGCTCGCCGCGTCGGCCGGGAACGGCGGCAGGCGGCGGGTCGTCGCCACCAGGGTGGGCGGCACTGGCTTTGCCGGAAAACCGTGGTCCCGCCGACAAACGCCACGGGTCACTTGCAGATACACCAGCCCGTGCCGCACTCGATTGCGGCGCAGCAGCTCGCGCATCACGCAACGCAGCGCCTCGCGGCCGATCGGCTGCTCCAGGCGAATTTCCTTGAGCGACCGTTCCAGCCGGTCGAGATGCCGATCCTCGTCGACGAAGCGGCCGTCATGGACGTGCACCACCTCATAGACGCCGTCGGCGAACTGATAGCCGCGATCCTCGATGTTCACGCAGGCGTCACGCTGCGGGAGGTAGCGGCCATTCACGTAGGCGATGCGACTCATGCGCGGCTCCGGCTGCGGCGGACCGACCATAGCTTACCGGGCGACGACTGACATCATCGTCGCCGCGCCGGGGCCTCGCCTCCCCTGCCCCTCGCCTCCCGTGCGTGGCAAGCTGTCGACCAGCGGCTCGATCGGGGGGTGAAACCATGCTGCGCAGCCAGGACCGGATACTGACCACCCATGCGGGCAGCCTGCCGCGACCGGCGGGGCTGACGCATCTCTATGCCCAACGCGCGCGCGGCGAGCCGGTCGATGCGGCGGCGCTCGACGCGGCCGGTCGCGAAGCGCTGCGTTGGGTGGTGCCGAAGCAGCAAGAGGTGGGGATCGACATCGCCAACAACGGCGAGCAGCAGCGCGAGGCGTTTTTTCTCTATGTGCAGCACCGCATGAGCGGGTTCGGCGGGAGCTGGAACCGCCGCCCGTTCGCCGACATGACGCGCTATCCCGCGTACCGCGCAATGACGCAGGCGCAGATGGCGGCGACCGAGCATGTCAGCAATCTCGGCGGCGTGCCCACGGCGGTCGGCGAGGTGCGCTATCTCGATCAGGCGCTGATCGAAGCCGAATGCGCGGACTTCGCTGCGGTGCTGGCGGAGACCGGCGCGCAATTCGCCCAAAAGTTCATGACCGCTCCCTCCCCCGGCATCATCGCCGCCGCCATGCGCAACGACCATTACGACACCGAGGACGCCTACCTCGCCGCGTTGGGCGAGGCGTTGCGCGTGGAGTACGAGACCATCGCCAGCCACGGCTACGTGTTGCAGATCGACGCGCCCGATCTGGCGATGGAGCGACACATCACCTACCAGGACCGCCCGCTCGGCGACTTCCTCGGCTTTTCCGAGAAGGTGATCGACACGATCAACGCGGCACTCGCCAACGTGCCGCGCGAGCAGGTCCGCTTGCACGTGTGCTGGGGCAATTACGAAGGCCCGCACGATTGCGACGTGCCGCTGGCCGAGTTGCTCCCCGGGCTCAAGCAGGCCCGCGTCGGCGCGCTGGTGCTGCCCTTCGCCAACCCGCGTCACGCGCACGAGCATCGCTCGCTCGCCCAGGTGCCCGACGACCAGCTCGTGATCGCCGGCGTGATCGACACGGTGACGAACTATATCGAGCACCCCGAAGTGGTCGCCGACCGGCTGGAGCAAGCCGCCCGCGCGCTCGGCGATCCGACGCGGCTGCTGGCCGGCACCGATTGCGGCTTCGACACCTCCGCCGGACGCGGCCGGGTGGCCGAGGACGTGGTATGGGCGAAGCTGCGGTCGATGAGCGAAGGCGCGCGCATCGCCTCGCAGCGGCTGTTCGGGCACGGCTGAAGCAATCTGGCGAGCCTGGATTACGCTGCCTCGGGGTCGGGGCCAAAAGACACAAAGGGGACGTGCTCAATGCCCGACGACGCACCGCCAGACGTTTCGTCGCCTGTCGCCGAGCCGCAAACCGTCGAGACGTCGGTCAAGCCGCCGTCGGAGCCGATAGCCGAGGCCGAGGAGAACCTGCCGCGCGTCAAGCTGCTGCCGCTCTCCCTGCTCGCCCTTCTCGTCGGCGTGATCACCGGGCTCGGAGCCATCGTGTTCCGCGACCTGATCGGCTTGGTCCACAACATCCTCTTCCTTGGACGCTTCGCCTTCGACTACGACGCAAATGTCTTCACGCCAACCAATCCCTGGGGGCCGCTGGTCATCCTGGTGCCGGTGATCGGCGGCATCGGCGTCACCTGGATCGTCTCCACTTTCGCCCCGGAGGCGAAGGGACACGGTGTGCCGGAAGTGATGGACGCGATCTATTATGAGCGAGGCATCATCCGACCCGTCGTGGCGGTGGTGAAATCGATCGCCTCGGCGCTGGCGATCGGCAGCGGCGCCGCCGTCGGACGGGAGGGGCCGATCATCCAGATCGGCTCGGCGTTGGGATCGACCCTCGGGCAAGTCATTCGGATGCAGGCCGGCCAGCGTATCACCCTTGTCGCGGCCGGCGCCGGCGCCGGCATCGCGGCGACGTTCAACACGCCGATCGGCGGCGTCCTGTTCGCCACCGAGCTGATGCTGCCGGAGATCAGCGTCAACACGTTCCTGCCGGTGGCCGTGGCGACCGGCACGGCGACGTTCATCGGTCGCCTGTTCTTCGGCACGCAACCGGCTTTCAGCGTGCCGAGCAATCTGGCGGCGATCCCGAACGAGCCCGGCAGCGCGCTCACGCTCGTGCTCTACGCGCTGCTCGGCGCGATCATCGGCGTGGCGGCGGCGGGTTTCATCCGGGGATTGCATTGGCTGGAAGACGGCTTCGACCAAATCCCCGGGCGCTATCTCCGGCACGCGCTCGGCATGCTGCTCGTCGGCATCCTGATGTACGGGTTCTGGCGCGCGGCGGGGCACTATTATGTCGAGGGCGTCGGCTACTCGACGATCCAGGCCACCCTGCATGGCCAGGTGCTCGGGGCGTGGTTCCTCTTGCTGCTGTTCATAAGCAAGCTGCTGGCGACGTCCATCAGCCTTGGCTCGGGCTCCTCCGGCGGCGTGTTCTCCCCCTCGCTGTTCATGGGCGCCGCACTCGGCGCCGCTTTCGCCTCCGTCGTGACGATGCTGTGGCCCGGCGCGCCGGTGAGCCTGCCGGCTTTCGCCATGGTCGGCATGGGCGCGATGGTGGGTGGCGGCACCGGTGCCGCGATGACCGCCGTCACCATGATCTTCGAGATGACGCGTGACTACGACATCGTGCTGCCGATGATCCTGGCGGTGGCGCTCGCCCTCGGCGTGCGACGCATGTTGTCACGCGAGAATATCTACACGCTGAAGCTGGTGCGGCGTGGACACCCGATCCCGAAAGCGTTGCACGCCAACTTGTTCCTGGTCCGCAGCGCCGCCGAGATCATGGAGCGCGACGTTCTGGTCCTCGACGAAGCAACACCGTTCGCCGCGTTTCAGGACATGGCCGCGGCCCAGGGCGGCTTGCGCCATGTCGTCGTGACGCGAGACGGCAAGATCGTCGGCGGGCTGCGGGTGAACACCGATCTGCGCACCGCCCTCGGTGCCGCCGCGGGCGGCGTGCTGCTGGGCAGCCTGGTTCGGCCGAATTTCACCACCGTGCGGGAAAGCGACGTCGCCTTCGACGTGATCACGAACATCCGCCAGCGGCGAGCGGCGATGGCGATCGTGATCTCCCGGCCGAGAGGCGCGGACCCGGAGCGCGTGCTGGGTGTCATCACCAAGGAGCACGTCGCCGACACCGTCGCCCGCAGCGTGCAGATCTATCCCGGCTGATCGCACTGCACGCAGGGAAAGCCGGATGCGATGCCGCGGGTGCAGCCGTGGGTGGTCCGGCTGCCGACCTTCACGGCCGGCGGGACGGCGGGGTTGTGGCACCGCGGCCGGTAGAACGTTAAAAAACCGGAACGATTAGGTCACAACTCGACCTGACGACCTCACGCCGGCTTGCGTGGTCCGATCGGTCGGGTGCGCTCGGCCCAGGACGGTTCGCCGGTCGAGCGGACGTCGGGCAGTCGGAATGGCGGCAGCAGCCCGTCGTAGGCTGGCGTCTCGGCAGGCCGCTGCGTCCGGGCGGGCGTTCGCTTGGGCGCGATGGCGTCGGCGGACGCCACGGCGTCGGCGGATGCGTCGGCGGGACGGGCGGCGCGGCGGCGGGAGCGGCCCGTCGCTTGTGTCGTCCCGGCCGAACTTGGCTCGGGCGCTGCGGCATCAGCGGGCGCAGCATCGTCGGCGGATGCCTCGGCGCCAGCGGGCGGAGCCGCGTCGCGCCTGCGCGGCGTGCGTTGCAAGAGAGGGTGGTCGGATAGCCGGATGCCCAGCATCTGGCAGAGCGGGCGCAGCAGCCGGCCCATCTGCGGCGCGGCCTCCAGCAGCGCCTTCATCTCCGGGTCGGACAGCAGATGGTTCAGCTGACTGCCAAAAGGGGTCGAGTGCGGCACCAGCCGAAACAGCCAGGCAAAGCCGCGCGGCAGACGCTCAGCCTGACGATCCGACGAACGCGACGTCGCGGGGCGGCAACCCGCCCGCGCGGCGGCCGGCAGCGCGCCCGAGCGGACCCGGGCGGCCAGCTTGGCGAACCGCTGGCCGGTGCGGCTCAGCCGGGTGCAGATCAGGCACACGATCGCCCCAATGACCGGACCGCGCGCGGCCACAGCCTGGTGTAGCGCCCCGATGATCAGGGCGAAGCGGCCGACCGCGGAAGGGAGAACGTATTGCACGTTGATATAAGAACATAACTCGAACAGGGTAGGCAACCAAAAAACGTCAGGCGCTCATATCAGCCAGTGTTCCGATCGTCCGAGTTGACACCGAGCTGCTTCAGCTTGCGATGCAAGGCGCTGCGCTCCATGCCGACGAACTGCGCCGTGCGGCTGATGTTGCCGCCGAAGCGCAGCAGCTGGGCTTGCAGATACTGGGTCTCGAACAGATCCCGCGCCTCGCGCAGCGGCAGGCCCATGATGTCGGCGGTCGGGTCGATGGTGAGCAAGGCCGGCGCGTTCGAGCCGACCTCGGGGGGCAGCATGTCGGCGCGGATCGCATCGCCGTTGCCGCCCGGCGCCATGATCAGCAGCCAGTCGACCAGGTTGCGCAGCTGGCGCACGTTGCCCGGCCAGTCATAGGCTTGCAACGCCGAGAGCGCGTCGGCCGAGAGCTCGCGCGAGGGGATGCCGGAGTTCTCGGCCGAGCGGGCGAGAAACAACTGGGCAAGCGCTGGGATGTCCTCGCGCCGATCCCGCAGGCTCGGAATGCGCAGCGGCACCACGGCGAGCCGGTAGTAGAGATCCTCGCGGAAGCGCCCGGCGGCGATCTCCGATTGCAGGTCCTTGTTGGAGGTGGCGAGCACCCGCACGTCCACCTTCACCCGCGCCGAGCCACCCAGTCGCTCGAACGTCTGGTCCTGCAAGGCGCGGACGATCTTGCCCTGCGTCTCCAGCGGCATGTCGGAGACCTCGTCGAGCAGCAGGGTGCCGCCATGCGCGCGTTCCAGCACCCCGGCGCGACGTGGCCGCACCGTCGGGTCCGCTCCCGCCTCGACGCCGAACAGCGCCTCCTCGAACCGGGCGGGATTGAGCGCGGCGCAGTTCAGCACCACGAACGGCCCATCGGCCCGGCGCGAGCGGGCATGGATCATGCGCGCCGCCACCTCCTTGCCGGAGCCGGCCGGGCCGCTGATCAGCACCCGCGAGCCGGTCGGCGCCACCTTCTCGATCGCACCCCGCAGCGCCACCGTCGCCGGACTCTCGCCGGTCAGGCTGGTTTCCGGCCCAGCGCGCAGGCGCAGCTCGGCGTTCTCGCGCGCCAGCGCCGCCGCCTCCAGCGCCCGGCGCATCACCAGCAGCAGCCGGTCGGCCTGGAACGGCTTCTCGATGAAGTCGTAGGCGCCTTCCTGGATCGCCGCCACGGCGGTCTCAATGGTGCCGTGGCCGGAGATCATCACCACCGGAACCTGCGGCTCCTCGGTGTGCAGCGCTTTCAGAATGCCGATCCCGTCGAGCCGCGAGCCCTGCAGCCAGACATCGAGCACGATCAGCGACGGCCGCCGGGCGCGGAACGCGGCGATGGCGGCGTCCGAATCACCCGCCTGGCGGGTGTCGTAGCCCTCGTCGCGCAGGATGCCATCCACCAGCAGCCGGATGTCCGGCTCATCGTCGACGATCAGGATCTCATGCGCCATCAGCGACCTTCAAAGGCAAAACCAGGGTCGCGACCGCGCCGGGCCCCTCGACTCGGTCGTCGAGCGCGATGCGACCGCCATGGTCCTCCATGATCTTCTTCACGATGGCAAGGCCGAGCCCGGTCCCCTTAGGCTTGTGCGTAACGTATGGCTCGGTCAGCTGCGCGCGGTCCTGCTGCGGCAAGCCGACGCCGTCATCGGCCACCGCGATCCGCACCTCCTGCCCGGCGTCGTCCAATGTCACCGCAAGGCCGATCTGCCCGGCGCCTGGGCGCATCGCCACGGCGTCGGCGGCGTTCTGCAGCAGGTTGGTCAACGCTTGCACCAGCAGCCGGCGGTCGCAGGGTGCGACGGGACCTTGCTCGGGGATGTCGGTGGTCCAGGTGATCTGCGGCCGCGCGGTCTTCTGCAACACCAGCGCCTCGCGCGCGATGCGGCCGACATCCTCGGGTCGGATCACCGGCTGCGGCATCCGGGCGAAGGCGGAGAACTCGTCGACCATGCGGCCGATATCAGCGACATGACGCACGATGGTGTCGGCGCAGGTGGCGAAGGTCTCCGGGTCGGAGGTGATCTCCTTGGTGAAGCGGCGCTTGAGCCGCTCGGCGGAGAGCTGGATCGGGGTTAGCGGGTTCTTGATCTCATGGGCGATGCGGCGCGCGACATCCGCCCAGGCCGCCTTGCGCTGCGCCGATTGCAGCTCGGTGATATCGTCGAACGTGACCACGAAACCCTCGATGCGGCCGTCCTGGCGGTCGGCGCCGACCCGGACCAGCAAGGTGCGCCGATGGTTCGGCGGACCGATGCGGACCTCCTCGGTGCGCGCCCGATCGGGTGCCGCCATGGCGCTGCGCAGCAGCTCGGCGAACTCCGGCACCACGGCCGCCGCGTCCTGGCCCAGCGCTGCTATCAGGTCGATGCCGAGCAGCTGGCCGGCGGCCCGGTTGGGCAGCTCGATGCGGCCGCTTGCGTCAAGCCCGATCACCCCGGCCGACACCCCGGACAGCACCGCCTCGGTGAAGCGCCGCCGCTCGTCGATCTGACCGTAGGCGTCCATCAGCTCGGTCCGCTGCGCGGCGAGCTGACCGGTCATGCGGTTGAACGCGCGGCTGAGGCCGGCGATCTCGTCCTCGCTCGGCGCCTCCGGCACACGGGTCGCGAGATCGCCGCCGCGCACCCGCTCGGCGGCGTGGATCAGCCGTCCGATCGGCCGGGCGATCTGGTTCGCCATGACCAGGCCGATCAGCACCGAAGCCGACAGCACCAGCAGCGCGAGCAGGGCGAAGATCCAGGCGAAGGCGATCTGCAGCCAGGAGCGGTTCTGGTCGAGCCGCTCGTATTGCGCCACGGCGCTCTCGGTGCGCACCATGTGGTCGAGGATCTGCGGATCGATCGGCCGGCCGATCATCAGCATCAGGCTGGGCATCGAGGCGAGCTCGACCACCGCGCGCACCCGCGTATGATCGCCGCTCGGCACCACCGCGACATCGCCGGTCCGCGCCCGCTCGGTGGCCCATTTCGCGGGAGGCTCGGCTCCCAAGCCGGCCAGCACCCCCGCCGAGGCGACGATCTGGCCGGTCACCGGCTCATAGATCACCGCTTCGGTGAGGCCGCGCAACGCCGTCTGGCTGGCCAGGAACCGGCCGAAACTGTCCGGGTCGGCGGAAAGCAGGGTGCCGGCGCGGGTGAGATCGTTGGCCATCTCGAGGGCCACCGCGCGGATGTTGTTCTCGTGCTCCTCGAGATAGCCGCGCGACGCTTGCAGCGACTCGTTGAGCGTGGCGCGCACCGGGTCGTTGAACCAGGACTGGATGCCGAAATGGAAGAACGCGGTCGCGAACACCGCGATCACGATGGTCGGCACCACGGTGACGACGCTGAACAGCATCACCAGGCGGACGTGCAGCCGCGCACCCGCCGAGCCGCGACGCCGCTCCACCCACACGCGGGTTAGCCGTCCCGCCAGCACCGCGCCGAGCAGCAGCACGACCGACAGGTTGGCCAGCACCATGCCGACGCCGACGGTCTGCCCAAGCCCGAGCGGGGCGCCACGGGCCAGCAGCATGAAGGTGGCAAAGCCGAGCGCCAGCGCGACCGCGACCAGCACCAGGGTGACGGTCCTACCGAACAGGATGTCGGCGAAGCGGCGCAGCGACGAACGCGTGCCGGGCTCGGCCGGTCCGAGCGGGTCGCCCGATGCCGGGGCCAGGGTCTTCGGAGCGGGCGAGACGTTCAAGGCCCGCCCCCTGTCGCGCTCACGGCCGAATGCTCACGACAGGCCCCGGACCACCGGGATGTCGAGGTCGCGGATCTTCTTGCGCAGCGTGTTGCGGTTCAACCCGAGCATCGAGGCCGCCTTGATCTGGTTGCCGCGCGTGGCCGACAAGGTCATCTGGATCAGCGGGCGCTCAACTTCGGCGATGATCCGGTCGTACATGTCCGAGGGCGCCATGCCGTCGGCGTGGGCGGAGAGGAACTGGCGGATATGCCGCTCCACCGCCCGGGCGAGCGGCTCCGGACCCGCGGCACCCGGGAAATTCTCCTCGGCCGGCACCGCCGCTTCCGACAACTCGGCATCGATCACCGCGCCGCCGATCGTCTCGTCCGGGCAGAGCGCCGCCAGCCGCCGCATCAGATTTTCGAGCTCGCGCACATTGCCTGGCCAGCGATGCGCGCGCAGCCGGTCGATGGCACTCTGGTCGAGCGTCTTGGCGGGCAGCCCGTCCTCGCGCGCCCGCTCGAGGAAGTGCGAGGCAAGCGGCGGGATGTCCTCGACCCGCTCGCGCACCGGCGGCAGCCGGATCGGCACCACGTTGAGCCGGTAGAACAAATCCTCGCGGAACTGGCCCTGCCGGATCGCCGCGCGCAGATCGCGATGGGTCGCCGCGATGATCCGCACATTGGCCTTGATCGGCTGCCGCCCACCGACGCTGGTGAACTCGCCCTCCTGCAACACGCGCAGCAGCCGGGTCTGCGCCTCGGGCGGCATGTCGCCGATCTCGTCGAGGAACAAGGTGCCGCCATTGGCCTGCTCGAAGCGGCCGGCCGTGCGGTTGGTGGCCCCGGTGAAGGCGCCGCGCTCATGACCGAACAGCTCGCTTTCGATCAGCTCGCGCGGGATCGCCGCCATGTTGATGGCGACGAACGGCCCGCTGCGCCGCTTGCCATAGGTGTGCAACGCCCGCGCGATCAGCTCCTTGCCGGTGCCGGATTCGCCGCTGATCATCACCGTGAGGTCCGCCGTCGTCAGCCGGGCGACGGTTCGGTAGATCTCCTGCATCGCCGGGCTGCGTCCGATCAGCGGCATCGGCTCGTCGCCATCGCGCGGCTCGGCGGCGACGGCGGGCGGCGCCGGCGCCGCCAGGGCGCGCCCGACGACCGAAAGCAGCTCCTGCAAGTCGAACGGCTTGGGCAGGTATTCGAAGGCGCCGCGTTGGGCCGCCTTGACCGCGGTGATCAGGGTCGACTGGGCGCTCATCACCACCACACGCAGATCGGGCCGCAGCCGCTTGATGCGCGGGATCAGGTCCAGTCCGTTCTCGTCGGGCATTACCACGTCGGTGATGACCAGATCGCCCTCGCCCTCCTCAACCCAGCGCCACAACGTGGCCGCGTTGCTGGTGGTGCGGACCTGATAGCCGGAGCGCCCGAGCGCCTGGGTCAGAACCGTGCGGATCGAGCGGTCGTCGTCGGCGACGAGGACGGTGGGCAACGTCATGATGCGCGGCGCCTTCGGTTACGGCCCGTCGAACTCCTCGACCACGACGGGCAGATGCAGGCGGAACTCGGTCCGGCCCGGGCGGCTGTCGACCTCGATCAGCCCACCGTGGTCGCCGACGACTTTCGCGACGAGCGCGAGCCCCAATCCGTTGCCGGCCGGCTTCGACGTGACGAACGGCTCGAACAGGTGCGGGCGGATGTCGTCGGGGATGCCGGGCCCGTTGTCGCGCACGCTGACCAGCAAGGGCAGGTCGATGCGATTGCGCGAGCCGGGGACCGCGACCCGCATGCCTTGCCTGAAGCCGGTGCTGAGCACGATCTCGCCATACGGGGTGTCGGCGTCGGTCACCGCCTGGGCGGCGTTCTTCACCAGGTTGAGCAGCACCTGCACGAGCTGGTCGCGGTTGCCCCACACCGGCGGCAGCGACGGGTCGTACAACTCGCTGAAGCGGAGGTGCGGCGCGAAGCCGGTCTGGGCGAGCTTGCGGACATGCTCGAGCACCCGGTGGATGTTCACCGCGGTCCGCTCGATCGGCTTCTCGCCGAACATCTCCATGCGGTCGACCAGCCCGCGGATGCGGTCGGCTTCGTCACGGATCAGCAGGGTGAGCTCACGATCCGACTCGACGACGCTCGTCTCCAGCAACTGCGCCGCGCCGCGTATGCCGGAGAGCGGGTTCTTCACCTCATGGGCCAGGATCGCCGCCATCCCGGTCACGCTGCGGGCCGCCCCGCGAAAGGTGAGCTGCCGGTCGAGCGCCCGCGCCGCCGAGGCATCCTGCATCACCAGCAGCACCGCGCCCGGCAGCTCCGCCACCGGTGTCGCTTGCACCGTGATGCCGCGCTTGTACAGCCGCGGGCTCTCCAGGGTGAGATCGTGGTCGGAGACGGTGATCTCGCCGCGGCGAGAATACGCGATAAGGCCGAAGATCGGGCTGTCCTGCGGCAACAGATCTTCGAGGCGCAGCGGCGCGAGCTGGGCCGCCGAGATGCCGAGGAACTGCTCGGCTGCGTGATTGACATAGACGAACCGGTTAGTCTCGTCGAGCAGCACCACGGGCACCGGCAGCGCGCCGAGGATCAGCGCCGCCTCCGGCAGCCGTGCCGGCGACACGGGTGGCACCACCTCCGCGACCGGCCGCTTGCGCAACACCGACCTGATCATGCCGCCTCCGCCAGCAAAGCATCCCGCGCCGCCAGCCGGTCGCGGCCGACACCCCGGGCGATCAGCGGATCGTAGAACGCAGCGATCAGCCGGACCACGGCGTCGGCCTGTCCCAGCCGGTTGACGGAAGCGCGGAACTCGGCCGAGCCAGGCAGGCCACGGGAATACCAGGCGAGGTGCTTGCGCGCCAGCCGCAGGCCGGCGTCGACCCCGAAACACGCGAGCGCGGCATGATAGTGCTCCAGCAGCACCTCCTTCTGTCGGGCCAGCGGCGGCTCGGGTGCGTGGCGGCCGGACCGCAGGAACGCGGCGACCTGGGCCGGGAACCAGGGGCGACCGTAGCAGCCGCGTCCCAGCATCACGCCATCAGCGCCCGAAAGGCGCAGCGCCTCGGCGGCGTCCTCCTCGGTGATGATGTCGCCATTGACGATGACCGGGATCGCCACCGCCGCCTTGACCTCGGCGACGAACCCCCAGTCGGCGCGGCCGGTGTAGAATTGCTGCCGGGTGCGGCCATGCACGGTCACCATGCGGATGCCGCACTCCTCGGCGATGCGCGCCAGGCGTGGCGCGTTGCGGCAAGCATGGTCCCAACCCGTCCGCATCTTGAGCGTGACCGGCACGCGCACCGCGGCGGCGGTCGCGGCGAGGATGCGCCCCGCCGCCGCCTCGTCGCGCATCAGCGCCGATCCGGCCTGCTGGCCGACCGCGACCTTCTTCACCGGGCAGCCGAAATTGATGTCGATCAGGTCGGCGCCGCGATCGACCGCGAGCCGCGCTGCTTCCGCCATCGCGGCGGGATCGCAGCCGGCGAGCTGCACGGCGGAGACGCCGCCGCACCCGTCGACCTCCGCCATGCGCAAGGTAGTGCGGTTCTCCCGCACCATGGCCCAGGAGGCGATCATCTCGGAAACCACCATGCCGGCGCCCTGCGCCTTGGCGACGCGGCGGAACGGCAGGTCGGTGACCCCCGACATCGGCGCGAGGATCACCGGCGTGTCGATCAGCACGCCGCCGCCGAGCACGATTGGCGCGAGAAGTGGCGCAGCAGGAGTTTCACAGTTGCTCATGAATTGGGCAAAGTAACGCTCACCGTGCCGCGATGCAACGCGGTTGACGCACGGCTTTGTGCCGGCGAGTTTGCCGCCATGCGAATCGCAGCCATCCTGGTCGCCGGCGGGAGTGGAAGCCGGTTCGGCGGACCGGCGCCGAAGCAATTCCTGAGCTTGGCCGGCAAGCCGGTGATCCACCACGCCGCGACGTCACTCGCGCCGCACGTCGCGCTGCTGCAACCGGTCGGGGACCCGGCCGGCATCGCCGCGGCACTCCAGGGTGTCGCGCACCTGCCGCCGGTGCCGGGAGGAGCGACCCGCCAGGCGAGTGTGCGTGCCGGCCTCGAAGCGCTGGCGCCGCACCAACCCGACATCGTGCTGATCCACGACGCCGCCCGCCCGATCATTCCTCCGGGCACGGTGCGCGACCTGCTGGCTGCGTTGGAGCACGCGCCAGGCGCGATCCCGGCGGCTCCCGTGGCCGACACGCTGAAACGCGGCGTGGACGGAGCGATCACCGGCACCGTCTCGCGTGACGGGCTGCACCGGGCGCAGACCCCGCAGGCATTTCGGTTCGCGACGATCCTCGCGCTGCACCGCGCGCACGCCGACGCGGGTGCCACCGACGACGCCGCGCTGCTGGAAGCGGCCGGCGAGCGGGTGCTGCTGGTCGCCGGATCGGACGACAACGTCAAGCTGACCTATCCGGCGGACCATGCCCGGCTGGAACGAGCCCTGCTGGGCGCGATGACCCCGCGTGTCGGCACCGGCTTCGACGTGCACGCCTTCGCCCCCGACCGGGCGCTGATGCTGTGCGGCGTCGCGGTGCCGCACGAACGCGGTCTCGCCGGCCATTCGGACGCCGATGTCGGTCTCCACGCGTTGTGCGATGCGATCTACGGCGCGCTCGCCGAGGGCGATATCGGCCGCCATTTCCCGCCCAGCGAGGCGTCCTGGCGGGATGCCGACAGCGCGCAGTTCCTGCGCCACGCCGCCGGCCGGATCGCCGCCCGAGGTGGCCTGCTTTGCCATGCCGACATCACCCTGATCTGCGAGCGGCCAAAGATCACCCCGTTTGCGCCGGCGATGATCGCACGGCTGACCGAGCTGCTCGGGGTCGAGCCCGGCCGGGTCTCGGTCAAGGCGACGACGACGGAGCGGCTCGGCTTCACCGGTCGCGGCGAGGGGATCGCGGCGCAAGCGGTGGCGACACTGCTGCTGCCGCATTGACCCGCCGACGCCTGACAGTCGGGCGTGTCGAAACCTATATTCTCCGCCAAGCCGTCCACTTTTCGAGGAGATGGTCGTGAGCCGTGACCTAATCTGGCGGTCAAGCCTGCTCGGTGCGGTGCTCGCCTGTGCCGTTCTCGCCGCGTGCGCGACGCGACCTCCCGGTCTCAACCCCTACCCGCCGGTGCCGCCGACGCGGGCGGAGGTGATCCCCAAGCCGCCGGTCTCGGCGACGCCGCTGACCTGGCAGCCCGGGCACTACGAGTGGAATGGCGCGGGTTACGTCTGGTATTCCGGCTTGTATGTACAGCAGGCCGGACACAGCACGACCTGGCAGCCGGGCTACTGGGCAATCGAGCGCGACACCTGGGCCTGGCAGCCCGCCCATTGGCTCTAGAGGCCGCCGCAAGGGGCAACGCGGTGCCCGGCCCTTGCGGCGCGGAAAGCTGTGTGGTTACTGCCGGCCCACCGATGCGGGGCGCTGCCGAGCTGCTCCTGCCCAATCCGCAGTCACGCGAGGCCGCCTGATGCCTTCCACGTTCGACCGAGTGGCCGGAATCATTTCGGAGACCTGCGACATCCCGCTCGACCGGATCACGCCCGACAGCCACGCGATCAACGATCTCGGGATCGACAGTTTGGACTTCCTCGACGTCGCCTTCGCCATCGACAAGGCGTTCGGCATCAAGATGCCGCTCGAGCAATGGACCCAGGAAGTCAATGACGGGAAGGTCTCGTCGGACCAGTATTTCGTGCTGAAGCATTTGTGCGAGAACATCGATCAGCTGGTCGCGGCGAAGGCCGCCTGAGCCCGCTCGCGCCGGATGCGCCTCGAATACTTCCAGATGGTCGATCGGATCCAGGCACTGGACCCGGTAGCAAGAACCGTGCGCGCCGCCTGCACCGTGCCGGAAACCAGCCCGGTGTTCGAGGGCCACTTTCCGGGCTTTCCCATCCTGCCCGGCGTGTTGATGGTGGAGATGATCGCGCAGACCGGCGGCTGGCTGGTGATGGGCCTGATGCGCTTCGAGCGGATGGCGTTCCTCGCCCAGGTCAAGGGGGCCAAGCTGCGCTCCTTCGTCACACCCGGACAGGCGCTGCGGACCGAGGTGCGGCTGCTGCATGACGGCTCCGGCTACGCCGTCGTCGCCGGCAGCATCCATGCTGGCGAGAGCAAGGTCGCGGATGCCGAGATCACCTACCGGGTGATGCCGTTCCCCAACGAGACGCTGCGGCGCGAGCTGCTCGGCGCCGCCCGCCGCGTGCAGGTTCCGGCGGAGCTGCTCGATGGCTGACGCGCGCGACGTGCTGGTGACCGGGATCGGCCTGGTCTCCAGCCTCGGCGAGGGGCTGGATGCGCATTGGGCCGCGTTGAACCGGCCGGGCGGCTTCGAGCCGGTCGTCAACACGCAGCGATTGGCGCCGTTTCCGGTGCATCCGATGGTGCCGCTCGCGTTCGACACCCAGATCCCCAAGCGTGGCGACCAGCGCCAGATGGAACCGTGGCAGCGCATCGGCACCTACGCCGCCGGGCTGGCGCTCGATCAGGCCGGCATCAAGGGCGACGCATCGCTGCTTGGGCGGATGGACATGATCGTCGCGGCCGGCGGCGGCGAGCGCGACTGCGCGGTCGACGCGGCGATCCTCTCCGCGCTGCCCCAGGCGCCGAACGCGGAGGTGCTGCTCAATCAGCGGCTGACCGCCGATCTGCGGCCCACCTTGTTCCTGGCCCAGCTCTCCAACCTGCTCGCTGGCAACATCTCGGTGGTTCATGGCGTGGTCGGCTCCTCGCGCACCTTCATGGGCGAGGAGTTGGCGGGCGCGGACGCGGTGCGGATCGCCAACGCCCGCATTCGGGCCGGCCAGGGGGAGCTGATCCTGGTGGGCGGCGCCTATAATCCCGAGCGTGCCGACTGCCTGCTGCAATACGCGATGGCCCACATGCTCCATAAGGGCGGCTTCGCTGGAGTGTGGCAACGCCAGTCCACCGGTGGCGGGCTCATCCTCGGCGCGGTCGGCTGCTTCCTGGTGCTGGAAAGCCGTGCGCACGCCGAGGCGCGGGGTGCGGTCCCCCTCGCTCGGATCGGCGGCGTGGCGACCGATCGGTGCCGGCGCGAGCCGGGGCAGGCCACGGCCAACGCCGAACGTCAGCTCGCGCAACTCGGCGGCGGTGCCGACGCGGTGATCTCCGGCGCCACGGGAGCGGCGGCGGCGACCGAAGAGGAGCGGCGGTTCCTCGACCAGCTCGGCCTGCCGACCCGCGCGTCGGCGACCGCGCTCGGACACTCGATGGAGCCATCGTTTTCGGCCAGTCTCGCACTTGCCGTGGTGGCGCTCGGCCGCGGACAGCTCTTCGCGCCGCTGGAGGCCGCGGAGAAGTCGACCGAGACCGCGCTCCGCCGCATTCTCGTCACCTCCTGGGGTCACTGGCGCGGCGAGAGCATGGCCCTGGTCGAATCAGCGTAGCATCGGGGCGCGGCGCAGCGGAGGCGATGATGGCGGGTGCGGATCACGATTGGAACGGGCGGCCGGTCGTGGTGGTGACCGGCCTGGGCGTGCTGACCTCGCTCGGCGCCGGCAAGGCGGACAACTGGGGCGCGCTGACCGCGGGCCGGTCGGGTATTCGCCGGATCAGCCGTTTTCCGGTCGACGGGCTGCGCACCACGATCGCCGGCACGATCGACTTCGTCGAGCAACAAGAACCGACCGCCGCCGGCCTGACCGAGAAGCTGGCGGAGATCGTGATCGAGGAGGCGGTGAGCGAAGCCGCGATCGGTCGCCCCGGCGACTTCCCCGGCCCGCTGTTCCTCGCCGTGCCGCCGGTCGAGGTCGATTGGCCGCAGCGCCGCGCGCTGGCCGCGGCCTCGGGTGCCAATGAGGCGGTGACCTACGACGACCTGCTGCGCGCCGCCGATGCCGGCGACTACGCGCGCTGGCACCAGCGCTTCCTGTTCGCCTCGGTGGCCGACGGCCTGGCCGATCGATTCGGCACCAAGGGCGCGCCGATCTCCACCTCCACCGCCTGCGCGTCGGGTGCCACGGCGATCCAGCTCGGCGTCGAGGCGATCCGCCGGGGCGAGACCGAGGCGGCGCTGTGCGTCGGCACCGATGCCTCGGTGACGCAGGAGGCGCTGATCCGCTTCTCGCTACTCTCGGCGCTCTCCACCCGCAACGACCCGCCCGAGGCGGCGGCGCGACCGTTCGCTCGCGATCGGGACGGGTTCGTGATGGCCGAGGGCGCCGGCGCATTGGTGTTGGAGAGCTTGGCCCATGCCCGGGCACGCGGCGCCCGCATCCTCGGCGTCATTGAAGGCTGCGGCGAAAAAGCCGATAGCTTTCACCGCACCCGCTCCAGCCCGGACGGCAAGCCGATCATCGCCTGCATGCGCAACGCGCTGGAGGATGCCGGCGTGGCACCCGATACGATCGACGCCGTGAACGCGCACGGCACCGGCACGCCGGAGAATGACAAGATGGAGTGGCTCGGGCTCGCCGCCGTGTTCGGCGAGCGGGCCGGGTCGATCCCGATCTCGGCCAACAAGTCGATGATCGGCCACACCTTGACTGCCGCCGGCGCCATCGAGGCGGTGTTCAGCCTGCTCGCCATGCAGCACGGGCGTCTGCCGCCGACGATCAACTACAACACGCCCGACCCGGCGCTGCCGGTTGACTGCGTGCCGAACGTGGCGCGCGACGCGGTCGTGCGACGCACCATCTCCAACTCCTTCGGCTTCGGCGGCCAGAACGTCGCACTGGTGTTGGCGGCGGCGCCCGGCTGATGCGGCGTCTCGACCGCTGAACCGAAGGATTGGCATGGCCAGCATCCGCGCGCTACAGCTTCGCGCCGACCGCGACATCGCCCTTGTCGAGTGTCCCGCACCGCCCGCGCCCGGTGCGGGCGAGGTGCAGCTCCGGGTCCGCACCGTCTCGCTCAACCACATCGACGTGTGGGGGTTTCGCGGCATGGCATTCGCCAAGCGGCAGTACCCGCTCACCGTCGGTGCCGAAGCGGCGGGCGAGATCGTGGCACTCGGTGCCGAAGCAGCGGGGCTGCGTGTGGGCCAATCCGTGATCGCCTACGCGGCGCTGACCTGCGGCGTATGCCGGTTCTGCCGCGCCGGGCGCGACAATCTCTGCGAGAACCCGGGCGGGGTGCGTGGCTTCCACGTGGGCGGCTTCGCCCAGGAGCTGGTCAACCATCCGGCGCGGCTGGTCGTGCCAGTGCCCGAGCAGGTGTCGCTCGATGATGCCGCCTGCGTGCCGGTCGCCTACGCCACGGTCGAGCACATGCTGTTCGACAACGCTGGGCTGGAGCCGGGCGAGACCATCCTGGTCCACGCCGGCGGCTCGGGGATCGGCAGCATCGCGATCCGCATCGCCCGCTCGCTCGGCTGCACCGTGATCACCACGGTCGGCAGCGACACCAAGGCGGAGCGGGCGCGCGCGCTCGGCGCCGACCACGTGATCAACTACCGCAGCGATCGCTTCGAAGGCGTGGTGCGGCGGCTCACCGCCAAGCGCGGCGTCGACGTCGTGTTCGAGCATGTCGGCGCCGACACCTGGAACGGCTCGCTGCTGTGCCTGCGTCGCGGCGGCCGGCTGGTAACCTGCGGCGCCACATCCGGACCGTCGGCTAGTATCAACCTCATGCAGCTTTTCCAGCAGCAGTACCGGATCATCGGATCGTTCGGCGCGCCGCTGGCGTGCCTCGGCCGCTCGCTCGACCGGATCGCCGCCGGCGTTCGGCCGGTGATCGACACGCGGTATCCGCTCGACGACTTCCGCGCCGGACTCCAGCGGCTCGAGCAACGCGACGTGTTCGGAAAGATCCTGGTCACCCTCTGACATGACGGACGTTGCCGCACCCCGGACGGGCTTGCTCGGCCGCCTGGTCGCCTCGGTGCTCGCGGCAATCCGGCGGCTCGATCCCGATCGGGCATCCAACCTGTTCGGTGCCGTGACCCGGTCCGTGGGGCCTTGGCTGCCGGCGCATCGGATTGGGCGCGCCAATCTGCGGGCCGCATTCCCAGACAAGGACGCGGCCTGGATCGAAGCCACCTTGCGCGGCGCCTGGGAGAACCTGGGCCGGGTGGCCGGCGAATATCCGCATCTGGACCGGATATGGGACGTCGACACCGAGCGGGCCACGCCCGGCCGGATCATTGTCTCGCCCGATGCGACCGAGCTATTCGAGGCGATGAAGGGCGATGGCAAGCCGGGACTGGCCTTTGCCGCCCATCTCGCCAATTGGGAGCTGCCGGCAGTGGCGGCCGCCGCGCACGGGCTGCCGTCGGCCGTGGTCTACCGGATGCCGAACAGCCGCGCCGTTGCCGCCGAGATCACGCGTATCCGCCGGGGGCTGATGGGCCGGCTGATCCGCAGCCGTCCGGCGGCGGTGTTTGAGATGGCGGGATCGCTCGACCGGGGCGAGCATCTCGGCATGGTGGTCGATCAGCACTGGTCGCGCGGCGTCGACGTGATGTTCTTCGGTCGTCGCTGCAAGGCGAACCCCACCCTGGCCCGGCTTGCCCGGCAATATGACTGCCCGGTGGTCGGCGTGCGCGTGATCCGCCAACGCGGGCCGACGTTCCGCATCTCCGGGGTCGGCCCGCTCGAACTGCCACGCGCCGATGACGGGCGCGTCGACGTGGCCGCGACGACACAGATGATCACCACGATCCTGGAAGGCTGGATTCGCGAGCACCCCGAGCAATGGCTATGGTTCCACCGCCGCTGGCGATGAACCTGCGACCCCCGCGCGCGTTCACCGCATCGAGCGGCCGGCGGCTGCCGCGGCCGGCGATCGTTTCAGGAGATCAGCTTCAATGCGCTTGCTCGCCGCTTCGTGCGCCGCCGCGTTGACCGCTCTCGCCGGCTCGCCGGTCCTGGCGCAACCCTATGCCCCGCCGAGCTACGGCGCGCCGCCTTATCAGCCCTACGCGCCGCCGCCACCCGGCTACCCGCAACCGCCCGCGCCAAGCGCCGGGAGCGAGCGGCTGCCGAACTACGCGGCCCAGCCCGGCCGGGGAGCGCCGACACCGCTGACCCCGCCGGCCTACGCGTCGCCGCCCTACACTCCGTCTCCCGCCTACGCTCCACCCCCAAGCTATGCGCCGCAGCAGCCGGGCTATGCCGCGCCCGCCCCGGCTTACGCGCCGCTGCCAACCTATGCTCCCTCGGGCCCGGCGGTCGGCGCGCGTCCAGGCCATGAGCCAGGCGTCGGGCCGTCCTATCCATATTCGCCCGATGCGAGCAACATCGAGGAACCCAGCGGCAACTCGCGCGTCGCGCCGAGGCTGCCCTCCCTGGGACTCGGCGGCAACGGCACGCCGGTGCAATACCTGCAAGCGGCGCGCGGAGCGCTTGCCACCGGGCGCACAGGCGCGGCGCAGCAGGCACTGGAGATGGCGCAGACCCGCCTGCTCGACCGCTCGGTCGCCTACGGCGCGACCAACACCCCGAGCTCCAGCCCGGCGGTGGCGCAAATCTCGGATGCCTTGCACGCGCTCGCCAACGGTGATCGCTCGCGCACCATGCAGATCATCGACGCCACCATCCCGCAGGTCGCGGCCTCCGGACAGTAGCGCGGCGGCTCGGATACTGCCGCCGTCAGGGTTGCTTGTGGATCGGATCAACCCAATACACCGCTTCCGGCTGCTCCACCGGTGCGATATCTAGGTTGACCACAACCGCTTCGTTGTCGCTACGAACCAGCACGCATTCCAAGGTCTCGTCGCTGTTGGCGTTGATCTCCTGATGCGGCACGTAGGGCGGAACAAAAATGAAGTCGCCCGGCTCGGCCTCGGCGACGAATTCAAGCTGCTCGCCCCAGCGCATCCGCGCCTTGCCCTTGATGACGTAGATGACGCTCTCCAGCGCGCCGTGGTGGTGCGCGCCGGTCTTGGCGTTGGGGTGGATGTGGACCGTCCCCGCCCAGATCTTCTGCGCGCCGACGCGGGCGGCGTTGATCGCGGCGGCGCGGTTCATGCCCGGCGTCTGCGGCGTGTTGGTGTCGAGCTGGTTCGCCTTGATGACGCGAACGCCGTTCTCGCGCCAATCCGGCGCTCCGCCGTGATGCGCGTGATCGCCGTGGGCGTGGTTTTCGGTCATCGGTCGGTCTCCCTCGAGCCGTCTTGGGAATGTGTGCCGCGCGGTTCGGCCCCGCAACCCTACGGATAGCAGCCCGCCAAGCGCGCCCGCTCGCGGACCAGTGCCAGCACGGTGCGGCAGGTCGGCATCCCCTGCCCCACCATCTCGCCGAGCTCGACGACGGCGCCGAGCAGCGCGTCGATCTCCATCGGGCGGCCACGTTCAAGGTCTTGCAGCATCGAGGTCTTGTGCTCGCCGACCTCGGCGCCGCCCTCGATGCGACGATCGACGTCGATCGCGAAACGCACGCCGAGCGCCTCGGCGACCGCCTTGGCTTCCAGCATCATCGCCCGGCACACTGCCCGCAGCGACGGGTCGCCGGTGATGCGGTCGAGTGTCGCCATGGTCAGCGCCGAGAGCGGGTTGAAGGCAAGATTGCCCCACAGCTTGACCCAGATCTCGTCGCGGATGCGTGGCCGTATCGGCGCCTTGAACCCGGCCGCGATCAGCGCCTTCGACAGCGCCTCGATGCGCGGCGTGCGGCTGCCGTCGGGCTCGCCCAGGGTGAAACGGTCGCCATAGCCGTGCTCGATCACGCCGGGCTCGATCACCTCGGCGGCGGGGTAGACCACCGCGCCGATCACCGACGCCGGCGGCAGCGTCTTCCACAGTTGCCCGCCGGGGTCGACGCTCTGCACCGGCCGATCACGCCACTCGCCGTCGAGCCCATAAAAATACCAGTACGGCACCCCATTAATGCCGGTCACCAGGGTGCTCTCGGGCCCCATCATCCGGGCGATCTGCGGCGCCGCGTCAGGCAGCGAGTGCGCCTTGAGGGTGACGATCACGTAGTCCTGCGCGCCGGCCTCCGCCGCGTCGGCGAGGCAGCGCGGGCGCACGGTGATGCGCTCGCCGCCGCTGACCAAGGTGACACCATTCGCCTGCATCGCCGCGAGGTGCGGGCCGCGTGCGATGAAGGTCACGTCCGCCCCCGTCTGGGCAAGCCGCGCCCCGAGCAAGCCGCCGATCGCGCCGGCACCAAAAATGCCGATTCTCACGCCCCCACCCTCACTCCACCAGACCCAGCTTCTCCGCCAACCCGATGCGTTGCAGCTTGCCCGTCGCCCCCTTCGGGATCTCCGGGAGGAAGATGATCCGGCGCGGCACCTTGAACGCGGCCAGCCGGGCGGAGACGAACTCGCGCAGCTCATGGTCCTGCGCGGTCACCCCCTCGCGCAGCACCACGGCGGCGGCGACCTCCTCGCCGAGCTTGTCATGCGGCACGCCGAACGTGACGCATTGCGCGACGCAGGGGTGGTCCATCAGCACGATGTCGACCTCCAGCGGGCTGACCTTCTCCCCGCCCCGGTTGATCAGCTCCTTGAGCCGACCGGTGAGGCGCAGATAGCCGCGCTCGTCGATCACTCCCTGATCGCCGGTGCGGAACCAGCCGTCGGTGAACGCGGCGGCATTGGCGGCCTCGTTGTTGTCGTAGCCGGCGGTGACGTTGCGGCCCCGTATCACGACCTCGCCGAGCCCGCCCGACGGCAGCAAGCCGCCATCATCATCCATGATCGCGACCTCCGGCCCGGCGGCGAGGCCGACCGCGCCGGGCACCCGCGCCGCTGGCGGCAGCGGGTTGGAGGCCATCTGATGCGCCGCCTCTGTCATGCCGTAAGCCTCGATCACCGGGAGGCTGAACGCATCCTCAAGGGCCTGCATCACCTGCGGCGGCAGCGAGGAGGAGGAGGAGCGGATGAAGCGCAACCGACCGCGCGCGATGACCTCGGCGTTGCGCGGCGCGAGGCCGAGGATCGCCTGATGCATGGTGGGCACCGCGGTGTACCAGCTCGGCCGCACCTCGTCGAACCAGGCGAAGAAGCGGAACCCGTTGAAGCCCGGGGTGCAGCAGACCGACGCGCCGGCGGCGAGGCTGGACAGGACCGCCGCTATCAGGCCGTGGATATGGAACAGCGGCATGATGTTGAGGCAGGTGTCGTCGGCCTTGAGGTGCAAGGTCTCGCCGATGTTGTACGCCGAGGCGGTGATGTTGACATGGCGCAGTGGCACGATCTTCGGCCGCGAGGTGGTGCCGGAGGTATGCAGCACCAGCGCCACGTCATCCGCCGTCGCCGCACCGGGCTGGGTCGGCTCGCCGTCGAGCGCCGTCTCCGGTTGCAGGGTGAAGCTGCCGGCCGGCCCGTCGGCCTGCGGCACCAGCTCGATCACCGGCACCTGGAGCAACGGGGCGACGTTGCGGATCGGGCTCTCCATGCCCTGCAGGATCAGCAAGGCGCTCGCCCGCAGGTCTTCCAGGTAGAAGCGGAACTCGTCCTCGCGATAGGCGGGGTTGAGCGGCGCGGTGGTGGCGGCCGAGGCCACGGCGACGAAGCCCGCCGCCATCTCCGGCCCGTTCGGCAGCACGATCGCAACCCGGTCGCCGCGCCCGATCCCCATTGCGTTGAGGTCGCCGATGGTGCGGCGAGCAAGGTCGCGCAGCCCGCCGAACGTCAGCGCGGGGCGTCCGGGTGCGGCGATCGCCGGCGCCTCCGCCGCCCCGCGCTCCAGCAGGGCGAGCACCGTGTCGGCGGGATAGTCGGTCATGCGGCGCGCCCCTGTGCCTGGTCGAGGAAGTCCCGCAGCAGCCCGGCGCAGAACCGGGCGTGCGAGAGCGGCATGCCGTGCCGCGCCCGGCCAATCACGTGCAGCCTAGCGTCCGGCAGCCGGGCTTTGAAGTCCGCCATCAGCGCGACCGGGATGAACGGCGAGCTGTCAGGGTGCAGCAGCAAGGTGGGCGTGGTCAGGCCGGCGAGGCGATCGGTGGTGTCGGCGCCGACCAGGGCCGCCAACCCCGCCAGCACCGCGTGCGGGTGCGCCTGCGCCTGCGCGGCCTCGAACCAGCGCCGCTGCGCCTCGGAGATCGCACCGTCGAAGAAGCGGCTCTGCATCATGTGAGCGGACCAACCCGCCATGCCGCGATCGTCGATGATCTGCTGCCAATCCTGCACCGACTGGATGCTGGCGCCGACATGCGCGCCGTTGCTGACGGTCAAGGTCGCGACCCGCTCCGGCCGGCGCAGCGCGGCGTTCAGCACGACGGTGCCACCGATCGACTCGCCGACCAGATGCGCCCGCTCGACCCCGGCCGCGTGCATCACCGCGAACAGATCGTCGGTCAGGTCGTCGAGCGTCAGCTTGCCGGCGCCGTCGGGCCAGGGCGCGCGCCCGTGCCCGCGCATGTCGAAGCGCAGCACCCGATAGCGGTCGATCAGGGCGGGCAGCCACTCGGCCCAGACGCCCAGGTTTGCGCCGATGCCGTGGTGGAACACAACCGTCTCAGGCGCTTCCAGCCACGGCGCTGTCAGGTCGATCAGCTCGTACTCCGGCGTCCGGCCGGCGGTCCGCGGCTCCGTCATCGTCGGTCTCCTTCGGTTCAGCGGATGCAAGAAATTTGTCACGTAACCGCAATGCGCCCGACACGCAGGATGCGTATCGCTCGACCTCTGGCAACAGGGCAACCAGGATATGAACGCGAACACGCGGCCGGCGCTGCTGCTGCCGGCATTGGCGATGGCGACCTTGCTCGGGCACGCGGCGGCGGCCGCGCCGGTCGACGTGGCGGCGGATTACCTGCCGGGTTACCAGGCCAAGGCGTTCCCGGCAGTGCCCGAACCGACGAGCTTCGCGTTGCTCGGCTGCGGTCTGCTTGGACTGCTCGGCTTGCGACGGCGGTAGGAAAGCCGGCCGAGAAGACGCGGCCCGAGTACCCCGGTATATGGGCGGTCGCGGCGCCCACGAACGCCGCGATCGCGGAGTTCGCCATGTTCGACGCCGGCCAGACCGAGTGCTGCAAGTCCGACCTGATCCCGACGGGGTTGCGATGATCGGGGCGGACCTGATGCAACAGGCCGAGGCGCTGCTCGCCGCCTGCCGCGCGCGCGGCGTGACCCTTGCCACCGCCGAAAGCTGCACCGGCGGCCTGATCGCGGCGGCGCTCACGGCGATCGCCGGCTCGTCCGATGTCGTGGACCGGGGGTTCGTCACCTACTCCAACGAGGCCAAGGCCGACATGCTCGGCGTCCCGGCCGCCCTCATCGCCAGCTCCGGCGCGGTGAGCGAGCCGGTGGCCAGCGCGATGGCCGAGGGGGCGATCCGGGCGTCGCGGGCCACCGTCGCCGTCTCGGTGACCGGGGTCGCCGGACCCGGCGGCGGCACCGCCAGCAAGCCGGTCGGTCTAGTGTGCTTCGGCCTGGCCGAGCGGGGCGGCAGCACCCGGACCGAGCAACACGTGTTTCCCGGCGACCGGACAGCGATCCGCGAAGCAACCGTCGCCCACGCTCTCACGCTGATCCGTGCGCTTGTCTGACCAACGAACGCGGCTCGCGACGATCCAGCGGATCGCCATCGGCGCAACCCTGCTGACCCCGCTGTTCCTGATGCACGGCCGCGGCATCGCCGAGGCGATGATCGGCATGGTCGATGGCTGCTTCCTTATCCGCTGCGCCGTGCTGGGCGACTGGCGCTGGCTGCGCCTCACCTGGGTCAAGATCGCGCTCGCCTGGTTCGGCTGGGTGATCTTCTGCTCGGTGCTGATGCAGCCGAGCAGCCTCGGACAAGCGGTGCTGCAACTCCGGTTCCTGCTGTTCACGGCGGCCCTGGCGTGCTTCGTGTTGCGCGAGGCCGCAATCCGGCGCTGGCTGGGCCGGATCATCGCCGCCTGCGTCGTCTGGATCGCCGGCAATTCGCTGCTGCAATTCGCCACCGGTCACAACTTGTTCGGCGACGGGCGCGGTGCCGCCGGCGAGCTCACCGGACCATTCGACAAG
Source organism: Acetobacteraceae bacterium (assembly GCA_965218045.1). Taxonomy (GTDB): domain Bacteria; phylum Pseudomonadota; class Alphaproteobacteria; order Acetobacterales; family Acetobacteraceae; genus CAVRCA01. The sequence goes on from CBDCJX010000011.1 coordinate 790,905, forward strand.
GCACGCGCCGGGCCGGCGCTGGCGCGCATCCTGCCACCCGCCATCGTGCCTCCGGTCGCCCGCCTGGTGGCGCGCGGGCGGCCGATGAGCACCATCGGGGCCTATGCGCTGCTGCTCGCCGGGCTTTGCATGATGGTGCTGGTCAACCAGCGAATGCCGCTGCTGCTCACCGCGTTCGCCCTGGCGATCTGCGCCGTGCTGCTGCGTCGGGTGCGACCGCTGGTGCTGGCCGCAATCGTCGCCGGCGGCGCGCTGGTCGCCGCGTCGGTCGTGGTCTCGCCGGCCACCTACCAGCGCTACATCGTGCAGTTCTCGCACCAGCTGGAGGGGTTCGGCTCGAGCCATTACGGGCTGATTTTCGCTCGCGCCGCCGAGATCGGGCGGCAACATCCCTGGACCGGGCTCGGCTTCGACGGGTTCCGCGACAACTGCGCCGAGCCGCGCTATTTCCGCCCGTCCTTCGACGGCGCGGAGCCGATGGGCGGCGGCGCGGAGATCTGTACCACACACCCGCACAATTTCTATATGCAGGCACTCGACAGCGGTGGCATGCCAGGATTGCTGCTGTTCTGCGCCATGGCGCTGGCGTGGCTTGCCCCGCTGGCTGCCGGCCTGTGGCGTGACCCCGAGCCGCTCCGGGCCGGGCTGTTCGCGTCGATCGTGATCCAGCTCTGGCCGATCGCCTCGACGAGCGCATTCACGTCGATGCCGATCGGTGGATGGTTTTTTCTGCTGCTGGGCTGGGCGCTGGCCGAAGCCAAGCAGTCGGGCGGGACCGAGGCGCGAGCCCCGGTCCCCCAAGACGGTTGGAGGGGACGCTAGGAGGGGTGCTTGGCGGCCTTGCTGTGGGCACGACGCGCCGAGTTGTAGGTGTGGATCTCGTCCATCGTGACGTAGCCACTCTTGTCCTTGTCGATGGCCGCGAAGTTCTTCGCGACACTCGGCATGCCCGACTTGGCCTGCTCCATGGTCAGGTGGCCGTCATGCGTCTTGTTCGCCGCATCGAAGCGCTCCTGCAGGCTCTTGCGCGTATGGGTGCGGGCGTGGGTGGCGGGGGGCGTCGCCGTGGGGGATGCGGTCGTGTCGGACGGCATCGGCGCCACGGTCGCGGGAGGCGGCGTCGCCGGTGCAGGAGACACCGTCGTCGGCGGAGTTTGGGCCTGCGCCTGGAAGGCGGCGAGGGCGAGGGCAATTACGGGAAGGCTAATACGCATGGTCCTAAGTCCCTGTTGTGAGCAGACCCCATCCTAATGCGCGGCTAGGGGTGCGTTTCATGTCATCTTCGTCATCGTGGTCATGCGGCCAAGGCGTGTCGCACAATGGCAACAGCTTCCTCAATCCCTGCCCGGTCGACATCCAGATGGGTGCAGGCACGCGCCCGATAGGTCGTCGTGACCGAGATGGCTAGACCCTGGTGTCGCACGCGCTCGGCCAGCGACTCGGCCGTTATCCCGGTTTGTGCGGTATCGAAGAACACGAGGTTGGTCTCCGGCTCCTCGACCGCGAGCCCCTCGATCTGCGCCAGGCCGCGCGCCAGGAGCTTGGCGTTGGCGTGGTCCTCGGCCAGCCGGTCGACATTGTGGTCGAGCGCGTAGACGCACGCCGCCGCGCATAGTCCGGCCTGGCGCATCGAGCCGCCGAGCCGCTGCTTCCAGCGCCAGGCCGCCCCGATGAACTCGGTCGAACCGCACAGCACGGCACCGAGCGGTGCGCCGAGTCCCTTGGTGAAATCCAGCCAGACGCTGTCCTGTCCGGCGACCATGTCGCGAACTGCCTCGCCGCTCGCGACGACGGCGTTCATCAGCCGCGCGCCGTCCATGTGCGTCGCCATTCCCTGCGCATGAGCGGCTTGCGCGACGGCGTCGAGCCGCGCGAGCGGCCAGACCGAGCCGCTGCCCTGGTTGGAGGTCTGCTCCACCTCAACCAGCGTCTGCGGCGGCGCGTAGCGGCTTCGCGGCCGGAACGCGGCCCGCAAGGTGTCGGCGTCGAACTGGCCCCGCTCGCCGGCAAGCCCGCTGACCATCACCCCGGCGAGCGCGCCGGGACCGCCGCCTTCGCTGGTGATGATGTGCGACCTCTCATGCGCAAGCACCTCGTCGCCCGGGCGGCAGTGGGTGAGCAGCGCGATCTGGTTGCACATCGTGCCGCTCGGCAGGAACATCGCCGCCTGCTTGCCCAGCAGCGCCGCCATCCGGTCGCACAGCTCATGCACGGTCGGGTCGGTGCCGTACTGCTCGTCGCCGAGCGCGGCCCGCATCATCGCCGTCTTCATGCCGGGCGAGGGTTTCGTCTGCGTGTCGGAGTAGAGATTGACGCGCACCGGCGGAAGTGTCGGGTCGGGGCGCAACGGCGCGAACATGGCGAGCTCTCCGCTGGGATTTATGCCGGGTGCGGGTTCAACCTTGCTGCGGCACCGGTCGGGTCACCGCGACGGTCGCCTCCGGAGGCCCATAGATTTCCCGCGCGCGCTTGACGAACGCGTTGACCATGCGGCGCACCGCTTCGTTGAACACGACACCGATCGCTGCTTGCAGGATGCGGCTGCGGAACTCGAAATCGACAAAGAATTTCACCCGACAGCCGCGCGGGTCGGGTGCGAATTCCCACTGGTTGTTCAGGTAGCGGAACGGGCCTTTTTCATAACGCACGCGGATGCGGGAAGGCCGTTCCAGCGCGACGCGACTGGTAAAACTCTCCCGAAACGGGCCGAAGCCGATGGTCAGATCGGCCACGACCTCGTGTTCGGTGTGGCTGCGCACGCGCGCGCCGACGCACCACGGCAGGAACTCGGGATAGCGACCGACATCGGCGACCAGGTCGAACAATTGCTCCGGCCGATACGCGATGAGCCTGTGTTCGGCGTGCGTTGGCATCAGGCGCGCGCGAGCTGCCCGTCGCGCGCCGCGCGCAGCCGATCAAAATCAGCGTCCGCGTGATACGAGCTGCGCGTCAGCGGCGAAGCGGAGACCATCAGGAACCCTTTCGCCCGGGCTAGCGAGGCGTAGTCGGCGAACTCCTCTGGCGTGACGAAGCGGTCGACTCCGATGTGCTTCACCGTCGGCTGCAGGTACTGCCCGAGCGTGATGAAATCGACATCGGCCACCCGCAAATCGTCCATCACCTGCATGATCTCGCCGCGTTGCTCGCCGAGCCCGACCATCAGCCCCGACTTGGTGAACAATGTCGGTTGCAACCGCTTGACCTGATCGAGCAGACGTAGCGACTGGAAGTAGCGCGCACCGGGCCGAACACTCGGATAGAGACGTGGAACCGTCTCCAGATTGTGGTTGAACACGTCGGGCCGCGCCGCCGCGACGGTCTCGGCACCGCCGGGCTTGCGCAGGAAATCCGGGGTCAGCACCTCGATCGTGGTCTCCGGCGCCGCCTGCCGCAACGCCGCGATCACCGCCGCGAAATGCGCCGCACCGCCATCCGGCAGATCGTCGCGATCGACCGAGGTGATGACCACATGGCGCAGCCCGAGCTTGGCGACCGCGTCGGCGACCCGGTTCGGCTCGTCCGCGTCGAGCGCCTCGGGCTGTCCGGTGCGGACATTGCAGAAGCTGCACGCCCGCGTGCAGGTCTCGCCCATGATCATCATCGTGGCGTGACGCTGCGACCAGCACTCGCCGATATTGGGGCAAGCCGCTTCCTCGCAGACGGTGACCAGCCGATTCTCGCGCATCAGGGCGCGGGTCTGGTGATACACCGGATGGGTCGGCGCCTTGACGCGGATCCAGGCCGGCTTGCGTTGGATCGGATTGTCCGCCCGATGCGCCTTTTCCGGGTGCCGCAGCACCTGCGCACCGCCGGCGCGATGATCAATCAGCACGCGGCTCGACATCAGCTCCATCCCGGCAGAAGGCCAATCGTAGAAGTGGATTGGGCCGGCGCGGAGGTCAAGCATCCCGCGTAACGGGCGAACGCCGTTCAGTAGTGGATGGCGCGTCCATACGCGGCGAGCACGGCCTCGTGCATGGTCTCGCTGACCGTCGGATGCGGGAACACAGTCTCGATCAGCTCGGCTTCGGTGCTCTCCAGGGTGCGCGCGATGGTGTAGCCCTGGATCATCTCGGTGACCTCGGCGCCGATCATGTGGGCGCCGAGCAGCTCGCCCGTCTTGGCGTCGAACACCGTCTTGACCATGCCCTCCGGCTCGCCCATTGCGATTGCCTTGCCGTTGCCGATGAACGGGAAGCGACCGACCTTCACCTCATGCCCGGCTTCCTTGGCGCGGGCTTCGGTGAGGCCGACGGAGGCGACTTGCGGCCGGCAATACGTGCAACCGGGAATGTTTGCCACTTGCAGCGGATGCACGTCGTTGATCCCGGCAATCTTCTCGACGCAGATGACGCCCTCGTGACTGGCCTTGTGCGCGAGCCAGGGCGGGCCGGCGACATCGCCGATCGCGTAGACGCCGGGCACGCCGGTCTGGCCGTAGCCGTCGACCACCACATGCGTGCGCTCGACCTTCACCCCGGCCTCCTCGAGGCCAAGACCCTCGACATTGCCGACGATGCCGACGGCGGAGATCACCCTCTCGACGGTGATGTCCTGGCTCTTGCCGCCGACCTCGATCGTCGCGGTCACCTTGTCCGCGGCTTTCTTGACCGCCTTGACCGTGGCGCCGGTGAGGATCTTCATGCCCTGCTTTTCGAACGCCTTGCGGGCGAACGCGCTGATCTCCTCGTCCTCGACGGGCAGCACCCGGTCGACCACCTCGACCACCGTCACCTCGGCGCCCATGTTGAGGTAGAAGCTTGCGAACTCGATGCCGATGGCGCCCGAGCCGACCACCAGCAGCGATTTCGGCATCACTGGCGGGACCATCGCGTCCTTGTAGTTCCAAACCAGCTTTCCGTCGGTCTCCAGCCCGGGCAATTGCCGCGCGCGGGCACCGGTAGCGAGGATGATGTGCGGCGCGGTCAGGCTGGCAATCGGCTTGCCGTCCTTCTCCACCGCGAGCGTGTTCTTGCCGGCGAGCCGGCCCTGACCGTCGATCACGCTGACCTTGTTCTTGCGCAGCAGGTGCGCCACACCCGAGGAGAGCTGCTTGGCGACGGCGCGCGAGCGTTTCACCACGGCGGGCAGATCGAAGCGGGGGTTGTCGGCGGCGAAACCGTAATCGTTCAGCGTGTGCAGCAGGTGGTTGATTTCGGAGGTGCGCAGCAGCGCCTTGGTCGGAATGCAGCCCCAGTTGAGGCAGATCCCGCCCAGATGCTCGCGTTCGACGACGGCGGTGCGCATGCCGAGCTGCGCCGCGCGAATTGCCGCGACATAGCCACCCGGCCCACCGCCGAGCACGATCAGGTCGAAGTCTTGGTCGGGCATTGCTACCTCAAACTTGCACTTTCGTACGAAAACAACCCCTCACCCCAACCCTCTCCCACAAGGGGAGAGGGAGCAGAAAGCCCCCTCCCCGGGTTGGGGGAGGGGTAGGCTGCGAGCACCGACCAATCATCCAGCCAAAGCTCGGAGCCGATCGCCGCTGAGCTGTCGCGCGACCCACTTCGTCGTCGGCGCGGCCGCGCCGAGTCGATCATAGAAATCGAGTGCGAGTTTGTTCCAGTCGAGCACGCGCCACTCCATCAGCGCGCATGCCTGGGCAACACCTTCGCGCGCCATGTGCCGGAACAGCGCGTAGCCGATGCCGCTGCCACGCAACGCCGCCGTCACGAACACGTCCTCGACGAACAAACCGCGCTCGCAGCGGAACGTGCCGAAAGTGAACGTCCAGATCGCGAACCCAACCGGCCGCCCATCCGCCTCGGCGAGCGCCGCATGCGCCAGCGGCGGCTCCGCGAACAGTGCCGGCGACAGCGCCGCCTCGGTCGCGGTGAAGCGGTCGAGCAGTCGCTCGTACTCCGCCATCTCGCGCAACAGCCCGAGCAGCGCCGGCACATCGTCGCGCGTCGCCGGACGGATCACAGCATCAGGCTCAGCGGCTCCTCGACGATCGCCTTGAACGCGGCGAGCCACTCCGCGCCGAGCGCGCCATCGACCACGCGGTGATCGACGCTCATCGTGCACGTCATCAAGGTCGCGACGGCAAGCTGACCGTCGCGCACGATCGGCCGCTGCTGCGCCGCCGCGACCGCGAGGATCGCCGCCTGCGGCGGGTTGATCACGGCGGCGAACTCGGACACGCCGTACATCCCCATGTTCGAGATCGAGAAGCCGCCGCCCTGGAACTCCTCCGGCTTCAGCTTGCCGGCGCGAGCGCGCTCGATCAGCCCCTTCATCTCGTTGCTGATCGCCGCCAGCCCCTTCTGGTCGGCGCGGCGCAGGATGGGGGTGATCAGCCCATCGGGAATGGAAACCGCGACGCTGATATCGACGTCCTCGTATTGCACGATCGCATCGTCGGTCCACGACGCGTTGACTTTCGGCAACCGGCGGAGCGTGACGGCGGCGGCCTTGATCAGCAGGTCATTGACCGAGAGGCGGAACGCGCCGGGACCGTCCTTCGGCGACCTGGCGTTGAGCTGGGCTCGCAACTTGAGCAGCGCGTCGAGCTCGATGTCCATCGAGACGTAGAAATGCGGGATGGTCTGCTTCGCCTCGGCGAGCCGCCGCGCGATGACCTTGCGCATCGAGCTGTTGGGCACGAGCTGGTGCGGCGCCGTGATCGGGGTGGCCGGCGTGCGCGCGGCCAGTGCTGCCGGCGAAGGCGGCGCGGTCGGAGTGGGCCGGGCGACGGGTGCTGGCTGCTCGGCGCGCGCGGCCGGGGCCCCACCCTGCCGGGCCGCTTCGATGTCGGCCTTGACGATCCTGCCGTTCGGTCCGCTGCCGGTGAGGGCGGACAAATCAATCCCGGCCTGCTGCGCCATGCGCCGCGCCAGCGGCGAGGCGAAAATGCGCTCCTCGCCCGGCGCGTGCCCATTGCCGGATGGCCGCCCGGCCGGCGCCGGTTCAGGTGTGGGCGCGGCCGCCGGCGCGGGCACCGGCGACGGGGTTTCGGCCTCCACCTGTACCGGCGGCGCGGGCGGCTTCGGCGCGCTCGCCCCCGCCTCCGACGGCACCGCCTCGCCTTCCTCGACCAGGATGGCGATCGGGTCGTTGACCTTCACGCCCTCGGTCCCGTCATTGACCAGGATCTTGCCGAGCACGCCCTCGTCGACCGCCTCGACTTCCATCGTCGCCTTGTCGGTCTCGATCTCGGCGATCACGTCGCCGGCGCGGATCGCCTCGCCTTCCTTCTTGAGCCAGCGCGACAACGTGCCTTCCGTCATGGTGGGCGAAAGCGCGGGCATCAGGATGTTGGTCGCCATGCTCGGCCTCCCTCAGACGATCTTGCGCACCGCGTCCACCACCCATTCGGGCTGCGGCAGCGCGAGCTTTTCGAGATTGGCGGCATACGGCAGCGGCACGTCAACGCCGTGAACGCGAACGGGTGGCGCGTCGAGCCAGTCGAAGCAGTGCTCGACCACCTGCATCGCGACCTCGGCGCCGATGCCAGCGAACGGCCAGCCCTCCTCGACCGAAACGACGCGATTGGTCTTCTTGACGCTGCGCACGACCGTCTCGGTGTCGAACGGACGCAGCGAACGCAAATTGATCACCTCGGCGCTAATCCCCTGCTCGGCCAATGCCTCCGCCGCCTGCATCGCCACGCCCACCATGATGCTGAACGCGACGATGGTGACGTGCTCGCCCTCGCGCTCGACCTTGGCGCGACCGATCGGCACCGTGAACTCCTCGTCGATCGGGCACTCGAAGTGCTGGCCGTAGAGGATCTCGTTCTCCAGCACGATCACCGGGTTGGGATCGCGTATCGCCGAGCGCAGCAAGCCTTTCGCATCCGCCGCTGACCAGGGCGCGACGACCTTCAGGCCGGGGCAATGCGCATACCACGAGGCATAGCACTGGCTGTGCTGCGCCGCGACGCGCGAGGCGGCGCCGTTCGGGCCACGAAACACGATCGGGCAGCCCATCTGGCCACCCGACATGTACAAGGTCTTGGCCGCCGAGTTGATGATCTGGTCCATCGCCTGCATGGCGAAATTGAACGTCATGAACTCGACGATCGGCCGCAGCCCGTTCATCGCGGCACCCACCGCCATGCCGGTGAAGCCGTGCTCGGTGATCGGCGTGTCGATCACCCGCCGCGCGCCGAACTCGTCGAGCAGGCCCTGGCTGATCTTGTAGGCGCCCTGATACTGCGCGACCTCCTCGCCCATCAGGAACACGCTCTGGTCGCGGCGCATCTCCAGCGCCATCGCGTCGCGCAGCGCCTCGCGCACCGTGATACTCTTGGTCGGCCCCCACTCCTGCTCGGGTGCCGCGGAGGCAGCCACTTCCTGGACCCCGCTCCGCCGTGGCGCGATCGGCGACCGTCTTGGCTTCGGCGACCTCGACGTCGAGCTTGACGGCCGGCCGATCGGTTTCGGGCCGGGCGGCCGGGGTCTCACCCGCAGCCTCGCCATTGCCGGACAGCAGCGCGATTGGCGTGTTCACCGCGATACCCTCGGTGCCCTCATCCACCAGAATGCGAGCGAGCTTGCCCTCGTCGACCGCCTCGACCTCCATCGTCGCCTTGTCGGTCTCGATCTCGGCGATCACGTCGCCCGCGTGCACCTCGTCGCCAACCTTCTTCAGCCAGCGCGCCAGCTTGCCCTCGGTCATCGTCGGCGAGAGGGCCGGCATCAGGATCTCGGTCGACATCCCGCTCACGCCCCCAGCACGACGTCGGTATAGAGCTCGGCCGGTTCGGGTTCGGGGCTGCTTTGGGCGAAATCCGCCGCGTCCTGCACGACGCGCTTGATCTCGTCGTCGATCTGCTTGAGCGCGGCCTCGTCCATGCCGGCTTCGAGCAGCCGGTGCCGCGCGCTCTCGATGGGATCGCGTTCGGTGCGCATCTTCTGCACCTCCTCGCGGGTGCGGTACTTGGCGGGGTCGGACATCGAATGGCCGCGATAGCGGTAGGTCAGCATCTCCAGCAAATACGGCCCCTTGCCGGCGCGGGCGTGCGCCAGCGCCGCAGCCGCGGCCTGGCTAACCGCCACGACGTCCATGCCGTCCACCTGCTGCCCCGGAATGCCCCACGGGGCGCCGTTCTTCGACAGATCGCGCGAGGCGGAGGCGCGATCGACGCTGGTGCCCATGCCGTACTTGTTGTTCTCGATAACGTATACCACCGGCAGCCGCATCAGCGCGGCGAGATTGAAGCTCTCATACACTTGGCCCTGGTTCGACGCGCCCTCGCCGAAATAGGTGACCGATACGTGGTCGCTCTCCCGCAGCCAGTTGGAGAAGCCGAGACCGGTGCCGATGCTGACCTGCGCGCCGACGATGCCGTGACCGCCGAAGAACCGCCTCTCCTTGCTGAACATGTGCATCGAGCCGCCCTTGCCGCGCGAGTAGCCGCTCGCACGCCCGGTCAGCTCCGCCATCACGCCGCGCGGGTCCATGCCGGTCGCCAGCATGTGGCCGTGGTCGCGATACGAGGTGATCACCTGGTCGCCATCGGCGAGGGCGAGCTGCACACCGACGACCACGGCCTCCTGGCCGATGTAAAGATGGCAGAACCCGCCGATCAGCCCCATGCCGTAGAGCTGCCCGGCGCGCTCCTCGAAGCGGCGGATCAGCAGCATGTCCTGGTAGGCTTTCTGGAGCTGGTCTCGGGTCAGCGATGCCGTGGTGTCAGATGCCGTGGTGTCAGGCAAGGTCAGGTCCGCCTGCGCGGCGCGGCGCGGTGGATCGGCCTTGTGCGCGGTCGCTCGCCCGGATCGACCCGTGCCCGCAGACTTGCTGCGCTTCTTGGTCCCCGCCGCCTGCGCCATGGCCACCCTCCCCGCCGATCCCGTGCCAGAGTTAGCCCCGACCCCGGCTGGCAGCAAGAAAGCGGGCGGGATTTCCGCCTGACAAGCGATCTCCGGGGTCACACCGGTGAGGGGGAGCTCAGAACAACCGCTCCTTGCGCGTGTAGGCGACGATCACGTCCGCCGGATCGGCCAGATTGAGCTGCGCGCGGGCGCGCTCGTCGAGCGTGTCGCGGTCGATGTGCTGGTTGCGCAGCCCGGCGACACGCCGCTCCACGGCATCGCGCTCCTTCTCCGCCTTCGCCAGTTCCTGTTGCGCCTGGTGCAGCAACGCCTCGCGTTGGGCGTAGGAGCGCAGCCCGCGATCCCCCTGCATGACGTTCCAGATGAAATAGCAGGTCAGCGCCAGGAAGATCGACGGCGCGATCACGGCTTGCAGCCTGCGCTTGATGCTTCGTCCGAGTGACATCCCGCCTCCGCGTCCGATTCTCGCCGGCGCCTTGCTTACCACGATGCTCGCCAAGCCGTGAACGCGCTGCCGCGAAGTTGCCGGTTTGTCGTCAAAATTGCCGGGTTAGATCAACTGGTCGGCGCGAGAGGCCGCCGCATCATGGAGAGAGCAATGAGGTTTCGTTCGCTGTTCGCCGCCGCTGCACTCGGTGCCCTGGCACTTGGCGCGGTGGCCCCCGCTCAGGCGCATGATCTCGACCGCCGGACGGAGTCGCGTCGCGAGGCGCGAGAGCACGCCTGGCGTCAGCATGAGCGGCGCGACTGGCGCGAGCAAGAATCGCGCGAGCGGCATTCCTTCTACGCGCCGCGTGGGTACGTGCGCGACGCGCCGGCTTACGCGCCTCGCCCCGTCGCCCCACGGCCCGGTGTGTATTTCTACCGCTAGATCAGCGGCGTAGGATGGTCCGGCCGGCATAGCGCGCGGCCGGACCGAGCGCCTGCTCGATGCGGATGAGCTGATTGTATTTCGCCGTGCGGTCGCTGCGGGCCAGGCTGCCGGTCTTGATCTGACCGCAATTGGTCGCCACGGCGAGATCGGCGATCGTGGTGTCCTCGGTCTCGCCGGACCGGTGGCTCATCACCGCGCGGAACCCGGCCCGCTGCGCCAGCTCCACGGCTTCCAGCGTTTCGCTCAACGTGCCGATCTGGTTGACCTTGACCAAGATCGCATTGCCGGTGCCGGTCTCGATCCCTCGGCGCAGCCGCTCGGGGTTGGTGACGAACAGATCGTCGCCGACGAGCTGTACCCGGTCGCCGAGCGCGTCGGTGAGCAGCTTCCAGCCGTCCCAGTCGTCCTCGGCGCAGCCGTCCTCGATCGAGACGATCGGGTAGCGACCGATCAGATCCTCGAGGTAGCGCACCATTCCGGCGGCATCGAAGCTCTTGCCCTCGCCCTCGAGTTCGTACTTGCCGTCCTTGAAGAACTCGGTGGCGGCGCAGTCCAGCGCGAAGGTGACGTCCTCGCCGGGCCGATAGCCGGCGGTTTCACACGCGCGTGCAATGAAAGACAGCGCCTCGTCGGCCGATTTCAGGTTGGGCGCGAACCCGCCTTCATCGCCGACATTGGTGCTATGGCCGGCATCGTGCAGGCCGCGCTTGAGAGTGGCGAAGATTTCCGCCCCCATCCGCACCCCGTCGGCCAGGGTGCCGGCGCCGACCGGCTGGATCATGAACTCCTGGATGTCGATCGGATTGTCGGCATGCTGCCCGCCGTTGACGATGTTCATCATCGGCACCGGCAGGGTGCGGGCATACACCCCGCCGACATAGCGATACAGCGGCACGTCGAGATCGGCCGCAGCCGCCTTGGCGATGGCGAGCGAGACAGCAAGGATCGCATTCGCTCCGAGCCGCGCCTTGTTCGGCGTGCCGTCGAGGTCGATCAGGATGTCGTCGATCTTGACCTGATCGACCGGATCGAGGCCGCTGATCGCGTCGAAGATTTCGCCTTCGATGTTGCCGATCGCGCGGCTCACACCTTTGCCGCCCCAACGCGCCTTGTCCCCGTCGCGCAGCTCGACCGCTTCGTGTGCCCCGGTCGACGCGCCCGAAGGCACGGCGACCCGGCCTGTGGCGCCGGTGTCGAGGATGACATCGACCTCGACGGTCGGGTTGCCTCGGCTGTCGAGGATCTCGCGGGCGAGAATGTCGGCGATGGCGCTCATAATACGTCCTGAGAGGATAATCCCTTCCCTTGCGAGAGGGGGTTGCGGGAGGGGTTCTACTGAAGCCGCGCGATCGCCGCCAGCACCGCGTCGGTCTTTTCCAAGGTCACCATGTGCCCCGCGTCGGGCACGCTGATGAGCTCGGCGCCGGCGATCGCCGCCTTCCAGGCTTGGGCGTAAGGCGCGGGGAATATCTGGTCGGAATCGCCCCACACCAGCAAGGTGCGCGCCTTGATGCGATGGATACGATCCTTCAGCCCGCGCTCGGGGATCGGGAACAGCAGCTTGCCCGCCATCCCGAGCTGCCGCGCGTTGGTCACGAGGAACGGGATGAGGAACTTGGGGTCCTTGATGTCCACGTTCGAAGTGATCAGCTCGCGACCCAGCTCCACGTCGTGGAACAGCGTTTCGGGGAATTCTCGCGGCAACATCGAAAAAATGTCCGGCGCGGGATAGGCGTCGAGCCACAGCCCGGCAGGCGCGATCAGGCACATCCGCTCGACCTCGTTCGGGCACACCGCCGCCATCTCCGCCGCGATCATGCCGCCGACCGAATGACCGACCAGCAGCGGCTTCGACAAGCCAAGTGCTGTAAGCACGTCGAAGGTGAGCAACGTCACGTCGAGCATGTCGCGGATGTCGCCACTCTCCGGGCTGTCGCCGTAGCCCGGCAGCAGTGGCGCGTGGACGCGATAGCGCTCGGCCAGTTTCAGCAGAACGGATCGTCCGGACCGACCCCGCCGGCACTATGCAGAAACACGAGGTCAGGACCGCTGCCACCCTCGAGCACGTGAATCTCGGTGTGCTTGGTCGGAACCTTGCGAACCTCGATCACTTCGCCGGCTCCAGTTGCGGCACGGGCGCACGAGCAGGCAGTGGCGCCGGCTCGACCCGATGCGCGAGCGGCTTGCACCAGAAGCGCGGGTCGTTGTCGTGCTCGGGCCAGATGTTGCGCAGAGTGCGGCATCACCTTCTCGGCGAACAGCCTTGTCGAGTACATGCACTTGTCTTTCGGCATGTTGCCGACGTGCAGCAGCAGGAAGATGTTGCCGACGCGCAGGCTCTTGATCAGGTGCTCCATCTGCTGGCGCACCGTCTCCGGCGAGCCGGCGACGATATAGCCGCCCTCGACCAGCTCCTTCCACGACAGGCTGGTGTGGTCGGTGCGCGAATACTGGTTCACCGCGCCGATCTGCAACGTCTTGATCGTGCGATAGCCGGGCGCGTCGGCGAAACCGGGATAGACGTGCAGGCAGCGATTGTAGAAGTAGTGTGCGTGCTCGGCGTACATCTCCTCCGCCTGTGCATCGGTGTCGGCCACGAACACGGTCTGCGCGAACCCGGCGCGATACGGCGAGGCGTCGGGCGCCTCGCGCTCGGCCACGCGCTTCCAGTACCCGTCCATCAACGCCTGGGCGCGCAGGTAGCCGTTGAAGCTCAGGTACGAATACGAGTAGGTGTTGTCGATACAGAAATCGTAGGTCTCGATCGAGCCGCCGCCCGGGATGTGCAGCGGCGGATGCGGCTTCTGGATCGGTTTCGGCCACAGATTGACATAGCGCAGCTTGTTGTAGCGGCCGTTGAAGGCGAAGACGTCTTCCTCCTTCCAGGCACGAATGATGAGTTCGTGCGCTTCGGCGTATTTCTCTCGCGTCAGCGCCGGGACCGTGCCGTAGCAGTAGTTCGTGTCCATCGACGTGCCGACGGGAAAGCCGGCGACCAGTCGCCCGCCCGAGATCACGTCGAGCATCGCGAATTCCTCAGCGACGCGGATCGGCGGGTTGTACAGTGCGATCGAGTTGCCGAGCACGACCAGGGCCGCGTTGGACGTGCGGCGCGACAGCCCGGCGGCGATGATGTTGGGCGACGGCATCAGGCCGTAGCCGTTCTGGTGATGCTCGTTCACGCCGATCCCGTCGAAGCCGAGCGTGTCGGCGTATTCAAGCAGGTCCATGTACTCGTTGTAGAGCGCGTGTCCCTTCACCGGATCGAACAGCCGATTGTCGATATCCACCCACACCGAACGGTGCTTGTCGCGGAAATCATCCGGCAGCCAGCGCCACGGCATCAGGTTGAACCAGGTGAAACGCATGAAGAAGCCTCCCTCTCGCGGGGTCGCGGTGGGCGACCTTACCGGGTGGTAGCGCCCGCCGTCCAGGCAGCGGGCAGCAGCCGCCGAAACAGGCCGATCGCCGTCAGCAGCCCGACCGTCACCATTGCCAAACCCGCGACCTGCACCGGGGTCGGCACCTCGCCGACAATGATGATCCCGAGCAGCACCGAGACCGCCGGCACCAGGGCGGGAAACAGCACCGCGCGGCTGACGCCGAGCACACGGATGGACTGAACATAGGCGGTGATCGCGATCACCCCCTGCACGCCCCCCTGCATGACGGCCTGTTGCACGATCAGGCGCGTCGGCAGGGCAAGCACGTGTGGGCCGCCATACCAGGCGAGATAGCAGGGCACCGTGACCACGGCGGAGAGCAGCGCGGTCACGCCCACGGCACGGATCGCCGGCAGCCGCCAGACCCGGACCATCACGCCGAATACCGCCCACAGCACCGCCGAGGCGAAGAACAGCACGTCGCCGATCCAGCTCTGGCCCGGATCGTGCGCCGTGAGCCCGTGCCAACTGATCAGCACGATGCCGAGCACGACCACCGTGGCCCCAGCGATATGCGCCGGACCGAGCCGCTCGCGCAGGAACGCCGCCGCGATCATCGTGCTGACGATGGTGACCGAGGCCGGATGGATCACCGCGCCGTGCGCCAGCGGGGCGAAAGCATAGCCGCCGCTCTGCATCAGCGCGAAGGCGGGCCCGCCGAGCAACAGCAAGACGAGGCTGCGCGGCCAGCCGATCCCGGCGAGCGAGGGCAGGCCCCAACGCGCCAACAGCGGCAGGAACACGAGCCCCGAGATCAGGAACCGCAGCAGGATCAAATCACCCGGCGTGAACCCGCTGAGGATCCCTGCGCGGACGAAGGCGAACGAGGTCGCGGCGCCAAGCGCGAGGGCGCAGCCGCAGAGCAGCCCCCACGCCTCGCTATTGGTGTCGATGAGGGGGCGCCTCCGATGCGGCGCGCGCGCCACCTCGGCCTCCGCCGGCGAGTCCATCGTCGCGTCGCTCCCGCAGAGTGGTCCGCCCGAGGCGCGGCCGGGACTATGGGCCATGCCCGCGACGCGGGAAACCTCCCACCCCTTTCGCCGGGGCAGGGATGTCCCTAACTGCGCTCCCGGACGGGACGGGTGCGAGGCGCCCCAGAAAGGGTCGGCATGAGCGAAACACGGCAACTGCGGCTCGGCGCCTTCATGCGCCCGGTCAGCATCCACACCGCGGCCTGGCGCTATCCCGGCGCCTTTCCCGACGCCAACTTCAATTTCACCCACCTCAAGCGGTTCGCGCAGACGCTGGAACGGGGCAAGTTCGACGCCTTCTTCATGGCCGACCATCTGGCCGTGCTGAACATGCCGATGGCGGCGCTGATGCGCAGCGCCACCGTGACCTCGTTCGATCCGCCGACCCTGCTGCCGGCCCTGGCCGTGGTCACTGAGCGGCTCGGGCTGATCGCCACCGCCTCCACCACGTTCGACGAGCCGTATCACGTCGCGCGCCGCTTCGCCTCGCTCGACCATCTGAGCGGCGGGCGCGCCGGATGGAACGTCGTCACCACCTCGAACCCGGACGCGGCGCTGAATTTCGGCCTCGAGGAGCATGTCGAGCACGACGAGCGCTACCGGCGCGGCCGCGAGTTCTTCGACGTGGTCACGGGGCTGTGGGATAGCTGGGCCGACGACGCGTTCGTCCGCGACGTCGAGAGCGGGATCTATCTCGACCCCGAGCGGCTCCACGTGCTGAACCATCGGGGAAAAAATTTCTCGGTGCGCGGGCCGCTCAACGTGGCGCGGCCGATCCAGGGCTGGCCGGTGATCGTGCAGGCCGGCGCCTCCGATGCCGGGCGGCAGGTCGCGGCCGAGATCGCCGAGATGATCTTCGCCAGCGCCCGCACGATGGAAGAGGGACGCGCCTATTGCGACGACATCCGCAATCGGATGCGCGTTGCTGGTCGCAACCCGGAGCACATGAAAATCCTGCCCGGCTGCTTCGTCGTGGTCGGCGACACAATGGAGGAGGCGCGCGCCAAGCGGGCCAGGCTGGACAGCCTGGTGCATCCGGATAGCGGCATCGCCTCGTTGTCGATCGCACTCGGACACGACATAGCCGGGCTCGACCTCGACGGCCCGCTGCCCGAGCTGCCGCCGACCAACCAGAGCCAGAGCGGGCGCGACCGGGTGGTGGCACTCGCCAAGCGCGATAGTCTCACTGTTGGGCAACTGGCGCAGATGATGGGCGGGTATGGCGGCCTGTCGATGGTCGGCACGCCGGCGAGCATCGCCGACACGATGCAGGAATGGCTCGAAGCCGGGGCGTGCGACGGGTTCAACGTGATGTTCCCGTATCTGCCGATGGGGCTCGACGACTTCGTCGACCGCGTCGTCCCCGAGTTGCAGCGCCGCGGCATCTTCCGGCGCGAATACGAGGGACGCACCTTGCGTGAGAACCTCGGCCTGCCCTGGGTTCCGAACCGGTTCTTCCCCGAACCGCGGCGCTGATCCGGTCGGGACGTGAAGGAGCTTGCGTCGGGGATCAAGCGCGTTGCGAGCCCTGGCCTAGCGGCATAGGCTGCGAGCGGGGAAACAAGGGAGGAACTTCCATGAGAACAGCAGTTGCGGCGCTGGTCGTCATCGCTTTCGCGGCGCAGGCATGGGCGGCGGACGTGCCAGAGGCCGGCATTCGCAAATCGAAAGCCGAGTTGGTTGCGGCGTTCAACAAGGGCGACGCCGCCGGGATCGCAAAAGTTTACACCGACGACGCCCACCTGTTGCCGCCCGGCGCTCCCATGGTGAGCGGACGCGACGGAATCCAGAAATTCTGGGAGAGCAGCTTGAAGAGCGGCGCCAAGAACCTGTCGCTCACCACCGGCACAGTTGATCAAATGGGCGACGTGGCGCGTGAGATTGCCCAATTCAGCATGGATGGCAAAAACGGCAAGGTGGAAGGCAAGTACGTCGCGATCTGGAAGCCGCAGTACGGGGCGTGGAAGCTCGACACCGATATCTGGAACATGAACAAGTAGGATTGCCGAGACAATCATGAGCCAGGCAGGCGACGCACCATTCCGTCCGTACGCGCCCGGCAGCCAGCCGCCGCTGGACGCACCGGATTACGGCAGCAGCCATAAGCGCCACCCCACGTTTGCGCCAGTGCGCTTGCCCGCCGGCCATACACCAACCGAACTCGGTGCGCCGTGCTTCACCGCCGAGCGTTATCCCGCCACCGACGACCTGACCTCGCACGCTGGGAATGTGGCGGTGGGCGAACGCATCATCGTCGAAGGCCGGGTGCTGGACGAGAACGGCGGAGCGATCCCGGGTGTCATGATCGAGCTGTGGCAGGCGAACGCCGCCGGCCGCTACGATCACGCACGCGACCAGCACGACGCGCCGCTCGATCCGGGCTTCCACGGCACCGGCCGTGTTTTTTCCGATGCCGAGGGCCGCTACCGCTACGTCACGATCAAGCCAGGCGCCTACCCCTGGCGCAACCACCACAACGCGTGGCGGCCCAATCACATCCACTTCAGCCTGTTCGGCGCCGGCTTCGCACAACGTCTGGTCACCCAGATGTATTTTCCGGGCGATCCGTTGCTGACCCTGGACCCGGTGTTCAACGCCGTCCCGGACGAGGCGGCGCGCGCACGCTTGGTCGCCGCGTTCGATCTCGACATCACCCAGCCCGAACGGGCGCTCGGCTACCGCTTCGACGTCATCCTGCGCGGTCGTGCCGCGACGCCGTTCGAGGATGGAGCGGACGCGTGACTCCCGCCAGCGCCGGCCAGACGATCGGCCCGTTCTGGCATCTGCTCGATGACCCGCGTTGGGCCGACCTGACGCGGTTCGGCGCCGAGGGCGAGCGGATCGCGCTGATCGGAACCGTGACGGATGGCGACGGCGTGCCGGTGGCCGATGCCTGCGTCGAGCTGTGGCAGCCGGAGCCGCCGGCCACGGAAAATTGGGAAGGGTTCGGCCGCGCCGCCACCGATCCCGAAGGCAATTTCCGGTTCACGACGCTCAAGCCCGGTCCCGTGCCGGGTGCTGCGGGCGCCAACACGTCGCAGGCGCCCCACGTCGCCATCGCGTTGTTCGCCCGGGGTCTGCTGACGCATCTGCACACCCGCGCCTACTTCGACGGTGAGGCGCTAAACGAGCACGACCCGCTGCTCGCCAGTGTCGATCCTCCGCGACGCGGAACCCTGATCGCGCGGCACGTCGGCGAACGCGACGGGTTGCCCGCCTGGCGGCTCGACATTCGCCTGCAGGGTGCCGACGAAACCGTGTTCCTGGATATCTGACCGGGCTAGCGCGGACCTTGGCCGGCGGGATCACGCTTGGTTAGGTCGTCGAACGCCTTCAACCGTCGCACCAACTGCGCCATCTGCCGCAGTGGAATCATGTTCGGCCCATCGCTCGGGGCATGGTCCGGGTCGGGATGGGTCTCGATGAACACCGCCGCGACACCCACGGCAAGAGCGGCGCGGGCAAGAACGGGGGCGAACTCGCGTTGCCCACCCGAGGAGGTCCCCTGCCCGCCCGGCTGCTGCACCGAGTGCGTCGCGTCGAACACCACGGGGTAGCCGGTCTGCGCCATGATCGGCAGCGCGCGAAAGTCCGTGACCAGCGTGTTGTAACCAAAACTCGCGCCGCGCTCGCATAGAAGAATATTCTGGTTCCCGGTGCTGGCGATC
Organism: Acetobacteraceae bacterium; assembly: GCA_965218045.1. GTDB lineage: Bacteria > Pseudomonadota > Alphaproteobacteria > Acetobacterales > Acetobacteraceae > CAVRCA01. Next base: position 809,646 of record CBDCJX010000011.1, read on the forward strand.
TTGACCGCGACATTCGCCATGTCCCAGGGGGCGAGGAACTGGCCCTTCTTGACGTTGATCGCCCGGCCGGTCTCGCCGGCAGCGAGCAGCAGATCGGTCTGCCGACACAGAAAGGCGGGGATCTGCAACACGTCGACCGCTTCGGCCACGGTGCCACATTGCTCGGCGGTGTGGATGTCGGTCAGCACCGGCATGCCGTGGGTCTCGCGCACGCGGGCGAGGATCGCGAGGCCGGCATGGAGCCCGATGCCACGCGCGGCGGTCGCGCTGGTGCGGTTCGCCTTGTCGAAGCTGCTCTTGTAGATGATTGGCACATCGGTGGAACGGCCGATCTCCGCCAGCGCCGCCCCGACCTCCAGGGCGTGCGCCTCGCTCTCGATCTGACACGGGCCGGCGATCAGGACAAAGGGGCGGTCGTTGCCGATGGCGATACCGCCGACCGACACCGTGCGGGAAAACTCCGTCACACCAGCCGAGCCTGCCGCACCGCGGCCTCGATGAAGCCGGCGAACAGCGGATGCGGCGCGAACGGCTTGCTCTTGAGCTCGGGATGGAACTGCACGCCGACGAACCAGGGATGATCGGGGATCTCGATGATCTCCGGCAGCACGCCGTCGGGCGACATGCCGGAGAAGCGCAGGCCGGTCGCCTCCAAAGTCTCCTTGAAATGCACATTCACCTCGTAGCGATGCCGGTGCCGCTCCTCGATCAGCGGCGCGTCATTGTAGAGCATACGCACCAGGCTGCCCTCGCGTAGTCGCGCCGGATAGCTGCCCAGCCGCATCGTGCCGCCGAGATCGCCGCCTTCCAGCCGCTGCTCGATCTCCTCGCCCCGGGCCCACTCGGTGAGCAAGCCGACGACCGGCGTCTCGCAGGGGCCGAACTCGGTGGACGAGGCGCTTGGATAGCCGGCGAGATAGCGGGCGGTCTCGATCACCGCCATCTGCATCCCAAAGCAGATGCCGAAGAACGGCACGCGGCGCTCGCGCGCGAAGCGCACCGCCGCGATCTTGCCCTCCGAGCCGCGCTCGCCGAACCCGCCCGGCACCAGGATGCCATGCACGCCCTCGAGCCGAACCACCGTGTCGGGTTGCTCGAACACCTCGGAATCCACCCAGTCGAGCCGGACCCGCACCCGGTTGGCGATGCCACCATGCGTCAGCGCCTCGGCCAGCGACTTGTACGCGTCGAGCAAGTTGGTGTATTTGCCGATCACCGCTATGCGGACCTCGCCCTCCGGCGCCCGCACCGTCTCGACGATGCTGCGCCAGCGCGCGAGATCGGGTGGCGCGCAGGTCTCCAGGCGGAAATGCCGCAGCACCTCGCGATCCATCCCCTCCTCGTGGTAGCGGATCGGCACCGCGTAGATCGTGTCGACGTCGAGGGCCGCGATCACCGCCTCGGGGCGGACGTTGCAGAACAGCGCGATCTTGCGCCGTTCGGTCTCCGGGATCGGACGGTCGCAGCGGCAGAGCAGCATGTCGGGCTGAATGCCGACATTCAGCAGCTCCTTGACCGAGTGCTGCGTCGGCTTGGTCTTCAGCTCGCCCGCCGACGGGATGTACGGCACCAACGTCAGGTGGACGAACATCGACCGCTCGGGGCCGAGCTCGTTGCCGAGCTGGCGGATCGCCTCGAGGAACGGCAGGCTCTCGATGTCGCCCACCGTGCCGCCGATCTCCACCAGCACGAAGTCGAGCGCCTCGGTCTGCCGCAGGATCACCTCCTTGATCGCGTCGGTGATGTGCGGGATCACCTGCACCGTGGCGCCGAGATAGTCGCCCCGGCGCTCCTTGGCGATCACGTCGGAATAGATGCGCCCCGTCGTCGCATTGTCGGCGCGCGTCGCCGGCACCCCGGTGAAACGCTCGTAATGGCCGAGATCGAGGTCGGTCTCGGCGCCGTCGTCGGTGACGAACACCTCGCCATGCTGATACGGGCTCATCGTGCCCGGATCGACGTTCAGGTAGGGGTCGAGCTTGCGCAGCCGCACCGAGAAGCCGCGCGCTTGCAGCAGCGCCCCGAGTGCGGCCGCCGCGATGCCCTTGCCGAGAGAGGAGACCACGCCGCCGGTGACAAATACGAACCGCGTCATGGAGGGCCCGTATACCCCGCTCGCCGAGTCCCCGAAAGCCTTCTCCGCTCTCAGTCGGGGGCTCAGTTGGTCGGAACGGTGGAATTGCCCCGCGCGGGGGCACCCGGCGTCGGGGGCGCCGAACCAGGGGTGGCGGGTGCCACCGGCGCCGAGGTCGCCGGCGAAGGCAGCGTCGGTGGCGGCGTGTCGAGCAGCGACGAGCCGACCGAGGTGCCCCGGTTGAGCAAGGCCAGCCCCAGCGAGAGCAGCATGAAGATCGTCGCCAGGATCGCCGTGGTGCGGGTGAGCAGGTTGGTCGTGCCACGCCCCGACATGAACGATCCCATGCCCTGCGAGCTGCCGATGCCGAGCCCGCCACCCTCGCTGCGCTGGATCAGCACGACGCCGATCAGGGCCAGGGTCACGAACAGGTGAATGGTGAGCAGGACGGTCGTCATCGGACGCTCTGAGGTGAACGCGCGGCTTCTAGACCCGGACAGCGGGAATGGGAAGCACGCCGCTATCCCTGCGCGCCGGTGGCAGCCTGGGCAATCGCCAGGAAATCATCCGCCTTGAGGCTCGCGCCACCGACCAGCGCGCCGCCAACCTCGGCCACCGCGAGCAGGGCGGCCGCATTGGCCGGGCGGACCGAGCCGCCATACAGGATGCGCACCGACCGACCGGCGTCACCGAACTGGCGCACCAGCTCCTCGCGGATGAACGCGTGCATGGTGGCGACGTCGGCTTCCGTCGCGGTCTTGCCGGTGCCGATCGCCCAGACCGGCTCGTAGGCCAGCACGCCGGCGAACTCCTTTGGCAGGCTGCCGGAGATCTGCCAGCCGACCACCTCGGTCTCCCGCCCGCCGCTGCGTTGCTCGTCGGTCTCGCCGACGCACACGATCGGGGTCAGGCCCGCCGACGCCGCCGCCAGCACCTTCTCGCGCACCAGCTCGTCGGTCTCGCCGTGGTTCTGCCGCCGCTCGGAGTGGCCGAGGATCGCCCAGCTCGCCCCGGCATCGGCCAGCATCGCCGCCGAGATGTCGCCGGTATGCGCGCCGTGGCCTTGCGCGTGGCAATCCTGGCCGCCGACCGCGACCGCCGATCCCTCCAGGATGCGCGCCACCGGCCCGACCTGCATGAAGGGCGGGCAGACCAGCACCTCGCAGGCGAGGCCGGCCGCTCCCGCCTTCACCGCCTCGGCCAGCGCAGCCGCCTCGGCGGCAAGGCCGTGCATCTTCCAGTTCCCCGCGATCAGTTGCCGCATCGCTCCCCTCGCCCCTCGGTCCGCGGTTGAGCTAGCGCGGCCCGGCCGGCTCGGCAATCGCCAAGCCATCGCCGCTTGCCGCGCCGGCAACTGGAAAACCCGCCTCGCCGCTCCTATGGTGCGGCCCCCGAACAGGACCGGCTGAATGATTACTGCCCTTCGCGGCTATCTGAGCACGTGGGTCGTGCGCGGCTTGTTCATCCTGCTGATCGTCGCATTCGCGACGTGGGGCGTGGGCGACATGCTGCGGATGCGCGGCGGGAGCGACACCTGGGTGGCGAAGGTCGGCGGCACGACGATCGAGGCGGCCCAGCTCGACGCGGCGTTCAAGCGCCAGCTCGCCCAGGTCACCGCCCGGCTCGGCACTACCGAAGTCTCGCCCGAGATCAGGCGCGCGGTCGCCGCCCAGACGCTCGAGAGGCTGATCGCCCAGACCTTGCTCGTCGAGGAAGCCAAGCGAATGCGCTTGGCTGTCCCGGACGACTTCCTGGTGCGCGCCGTCTATCAGATGCCCGCGTTCCACGGCCCGAACGGTCAGTTCGACCGTCGCCAGTTCGAGCAGGTGCTGCGCACCAACGGGCTGAGCGAGGCGGCGTTTCTCGATCTGCTGCGGACCGACCTGCTGCAACGCCAGCTGGTCGAGGCGGTGCGGGCCGGGGCCACCTCGCCCGACATCCTGACCGGCGCCGTGTTCGCGCTCGAGGAGGAGCAGCGCTCGGCCGACATGGTCGAGCTGCCCTTTGCCGATGCCAAGCCGCCCGCCGAGCCCGATGCGGCGACGCTGACGCGTTGGTGGGAGAACCATCCCGACGCCTACCGCAGCCCCGAATATCGCCGGATCAAGGCGGTGATCCTCTCGCCGCAGACCCTGGCGAAGGACATCGAGGTCACCGACGACAACCTTCACGCGTCGTACGAGGCGAACAAGTCGGAATACGTGACCCCGGCCAAACGGTCGGCCCAGGTCATCTCGGTGGCGGACGAGGCGAAGGCTGGCGCGCTCGCCGCGACATGGTCGGGCGGCGCCGATTGGGCCAAGATGCAGCAGGCGGCGCAGGCGCAAGGCGGCACCGCCGTCGAGCTCGATGGTGCGACCCGGGCCGAGTTCCCCTCGCCCGAGCTCGGCCAGGCCGTGTTCGCCGCCGCGCCGGACAGCGTCGGCGCCCCGGTACGCACGCCGCTCGGCTGGTCCGTCGTCCGTGTCACCACCATCACGCCGGGCAGCGAGAAAAACTTCGACGAGGTGAGGGACGCGTTGCGCGACCGGGTGCTAGCCGAGAAGGCCGCGGACCTGATGTACGATCGGGCCAACAAGGTGGACAACGCGCTCGGCGGCGGCGCCAGCCTCGATGCGCTGCCGGGCGATCTCGGCCTCGGCGCGGTGACCGGCACCCTGGATGCCAACGGCAACACCATGCAGGGCGAGCCCGCGCCGCTCCCCGGAGCACCCGAGCTGCGCCGCGCGATCACCGCCGCGGCCTTCCAAGCCCAGAAGGGCGAGCCGCCGCGGCTGACCGAAGTGCAGACGCAATCGACCGGTGGCTCGGCCTATTACGCGCTGCAAGTGGAGGAGGTGATCCCGGCGGCGCAGAAGCCGTTCGACGCCGTGCGGGATCAGGTCAAGGCGGACTGGACGCACGACGCGATCCGCCACGAGCAGGAAGCCGCCGCCGCTGCCTTGCTGGCGGCGGTCAAGGGCGGCGAGGCCCTGGAGGCGGCGGCGGCCAAGGCCGGGCTGCACGTTCGCCGCACGCCGCTCACCACCCGCACCGCGCCGGCGGAAGGCGTGCCAGCGTCGCTGATCGGTCCGCTGTTCGCCGCCAAGAAGGGCGAGCCGACCGAGGCGGAGACGCCGGACGGCTTCATCGTCGCGGTGCCCGCCGAGATCGTGCAGTCCGACCCGAAGGCCGACCCGGCCGGCTACCAGAAGGTGCGCGACGCACTGACCCGATCGATCGCCAACGATATCGAGCTGGCCTACGTGCGCGGGTTGCGCGACCGGGCGCAACCGCAGGTCAATCAGGCCGCGCTCGACCGCGTAGCCCAGCCTTGAGGAGGAAGACGCCGCGATGAACGCTCCCTTTTCGCCCGGCTTCGACACGTTCCGCGCCACCTACGAGGACGGGCGCGGGTCGCTGGTCTGGTCGCGCGGGGTGGCGGACCTGGAGACGCCGGTCGCGGCCTTCCTCAAGCTCGCCCATGGCCGGCCGAACGCCTTCCTGCTGGAGAGCGTCGAGGGCGGCGCGGCGCGCGGGCGCTACTCGATCATCGGCATGGAGCCGGACCTGATCTGGCGCTGTCGCGGTGGTCGGGCCGAGACCAACCGGCACGCCCGCTCGGCGCCGCACGCCTTCGCCGCCGACGATCGGCCCGCGCTCGACAGCTTGCGCGCGCTCGTCGCCGAGACGCGGCTCGATGTCGCCGACGCGCTGCCGCCGATGTCCGGCGGGCTGGTCGGCTATCTCGGCTACGACATGGTCCGGCTGATGGAGCGGCTGCCGGAGAAGAACGACAACGACCTCGACGTGCCGGACGCGGTGCTGATCCGGCCCACCCTGTTCGCGATCTTCGACAACGTGAACGACGAGCTCACCCTGGTCGCCCCGGTCTACCCGCGCGCCGACGTGAACGCCCGCGCCGCCTGGGAGGCCGCGCAGGCCATGCTGGCCGAGGCGCAGGAGGCGCTCGATCGGCCGCTGCGCCACGCGACCCCGCCGGTCACCCTGCCGGAGCTGCCGGCGCCGAGCTCGAACTTCACCGAGGACGAATTCCGCGCGGCGGTGGCGAAGGCGAAGGAATACGTGGCCGCCGGCGACGTGTTCCAGGTGGTGCCCAGCCAGCGCTTCTCGGTGCCGTTCGCGTTGCCCCCGTTCGCGTTATATCGGGCGCTGCGTCGGATCAGCCCGGCGCCGTTCCTGTTCTTCCTCGATTTCGGCGGCTTCTCGATCGTCGGCAGCAGCCCGGAAGTCCTGGTCCGCCTGCGCCATGGCACCGTGACGATCCGCCCGCTCGCCGGCACGCGCCGGCGCGGCGAGAACCACGACGAGGACCAAGCGCTGGAGCGCGAGCTTCTCGATGATCCCAAGGAGCGGGCCGAGCACCTCATGCTGCTCGATCTCGGGCGCAACGATGTCGGCCGGGTGGCGGAGATCGGCAGCGTGCGGGTGACCGACAGCTTCACCGTCGAGCGGTTCAGCCACGTGATGCACATCAGCTCGAACGTCGAGGGCAAGCTCAAGGCGGGTCTCGACGCGGTCGATGCGCTGGTCGGCGGCTTTCCGGCAGGCACGCTGACCGGGGCGCCCAAGGTGCGCGCGATGGAGATCATCGAGGAGCTGGAGCCGGTCCGGCGCAACATCTACGCCGGCTGCATCGGCTACTTCGCCGCCAATGGCACGATGGACACCTGCATCGGCCTGCGCACCGCGTTGGTCAAGGACGGCACGCTTTATGTGCAGGCGGGGGCCGGCATCGTCGCGGATTCCGATCCGGCGGCGGAATACGAGGAGACCCGCCAGAAGGCGCGCGGGATGCTGCGGGCGGCGGAGGAGGCGGTCCGTTTCGCGGCAGGCAAGACCGGCGCACGCTGAGGCCGCTTCGACCGAGCCGACCCCGGGCGACCGCGCGGCGGCGCAATCGCCGGCTTGGCCCGATGCTGGCCGGTTCGGCGGTGCTGCACCTGGCGGTGCTGGTCCTGCTGCTGGTCGGCATCAAGCTGGCGAAACCGCCGAGCGAGCCGTTGCCGCCGCCTTCGGTCGCGGTGATCTTCCAGGGCGGCGCGCCGCAAGGGCCGACGCAGCCAAACCCGGTGCCAGACTCCACCGAGCCGGCGATGCCAGCCGCTCCCGCGCCGACGCCGGAGCAGCCACCCACTGCCGCGCCACAAGCTGAGCCGGAAGCGGCGCCACCGCAGCCCGAGCAGCCAGCGCCGCCCGAGCCCGAGCCGCAAGCGACGCCCGCGCCACCCAAAATGCCGCCGCGACCGCCGATGCCACCCGCGCCGCCTCGGGTGGAGCTGGCCCTGCCGCCGCCCACACCGGCGGCGCCGTTCAGCGTTCCCGAACTGCCGCCGCCTCCACCACCGCCGCGACCTTCCGTGGCGGCTCGACCACCGACGCCGCCGCGCTCGGCGTTCTCGCCAATGTTCCGCAACTGGAGCCTCGGCCAGCAGACGCCCCCCGCTCAACGCGGCGGCCAAGGCCCGAGCCAGGCCGGCTCACTCTCGGAGGCGGCGTCACAGATCAAGGGCGCGGAACGCCTGGGGACGGATTGGCGCAACGCGCTCGCCGCCTGGGTCGAGGCGCACAAATACTACCCGCAGCAGGCGGTGCTGAACAACGAGGACGGCAGCCCGCAAGTGGAGGTCCGGGTGCGCCGCGATGGCAAGGTGCAGTCGGTGATGCTGGAGACGCGCTCAGGCTCGCAGTGGCTCGACCTGGCGCTGCAAGGCATGTTCCGAAGCGCCCGCCTGCCGCCCTTTCCGGACGACGCCCGCGAGAACGAGATCACCTTCACCTTCACGATGCATTACATCCTGGTGCGCCGGTGATGGCGCCCGATAACCAGCCGTCGGTGCCTCGCTGTCTGTGCCGTACTCGGGGCAGCATGGCTGGCGGACTTCCCGGCAGACTTCGCCGGGCGACGTCCGGGTGGGGCGTGGGGTGGGGCTTGCGGCGGGGTGTCGGGCGTTGCGGCGGGCAACCCCTCGCCCGGCGCGTCGGCGAGCGCCGCCGGAGCGAGCGGTTGCTCCGAACGCGGCGGCGGCTTTGGCGGCAGCCGCAGCGGCGCGGGCAGCGGATCGTTGGTCAGTCGCCGCCACAGCGGGCGCAGCAGCCGACCCGCTTGCGGCGACGCTGCGAGCAGCGCCTGCATCTCGGGATCATCGACCAGAGCCAGCAGCCAGGCGCCGAGATACCCGGCGCCGAATCGCGCCAGCACCGGGCCGCCCGGCAGCTTCTCCCCTCGCGAGGTCGACTCGGCCGGCTCGGCTGCCTGACGCGGCGCCCGGTCCTTGCGCGGCGCAAGCGTCCCGGCGGCGAACTGCGCATGCAGCGCGGCGAGTTTGCGCGTCGTGCGCTGCAAGTACTTCCACAGCAGCAAGGCGAGCGGCCCCAGCACGTCGCGGTTCCGGGGGTTCCGGTCGACCCAATCGGCAAGCGTCCACCTCAGCCGCTCGACGAGCAGGCCGAAGCGGCACATCAAGCCGGTTGGGGTGGAGGGGGCTGGGGGCATAAGCGGAGTGTATACGCCTCAGTTATTTGTGGTGTCAACAATTGTTATTCACCCCGCTGGCAATACCCACTGTCCCACCCACCGCCATGGTCCGCGCAGGCGCGCGCAGGCGGACCATATACGTCTGTTGCATCGACCCCGCCGCGTTGACCGGCCGTGGCTTGCCGCGCAGGATGTCGACATGATCCTGCTGATCGACAACTACGACAGCTTTACCTTCAACCTCGTCCACTTCCTGGGGGATCTTGGCGCCACGTGCGACGTGCGGCGCAACGACACGCTCACCCCCGCCGAGGCGCTGGCGTTGCGGCCGGAGGCGATCGTGCTCTCGCCCGGGCCCTGCACCCCGAACGAGGCCGGCATCTGCCTGGACCTGATCGCCGACGCGGCCGGGCAGCACCTGCCAATCCTCGGCGTCTGTCTCGGCCACCAGGCGATCGGCCAGGCTTTTGGCGGCGTGGTGCGGCGGGCGCCGGTGCCGATGCATGGCAAGCTGAGCCAGGTGAGCCACCAGGGCAGCGACATCTTCGCCGGCCTGCCCTCGCCGTTCGACGCCACCCGCTATCACAGCCTGATAGTCGAGCGGGACACCCTGCCCGACGTGCTGACGGCCACCGCCTTCACCGAGGACGGGCTGATTATGGGGTTGCGACACCGCAGCCTGCCGGTGTTTGGCGTGCAGTTCCATCCGGAAAGCATCGCCAGCCAGCACGGCCATGAGCTTCTGGCGAATTTCCTCGCCATCGCCCGTGGCTCGAACCAGCCGGCGCAGGCCGCCTGACACCCGCCGAGCCGGTGTCCAGCAACCTCAAACCCGTCCTGGCACGCCTCGCCGCGGGTGACAGTCTCACCGAGGAGCAGTCCGAGGCCGCGTTCGGCGTCATCATGTCGGGCGAAGCGACGCCGGCGCAGATCGCTGGGCTGCTGATGGCGATGCGGGTGCGCGGCGAGACGGTCGCCGAGCTCACCGGTGCGGTGCGGGCGATGCGCGCGTTGATGGCGCGGGTCGACGCCCCGGACGACGCGATCGACGTGTGTGGCACCGGCGGTGACGGAGCGGGTACGCTCAACATCTCCACCGCCGTCGCCTTCGTGCTGGCCGGCGCCGGCGTGCCGGTCGCCAAGCACGGCAATCGAGCCCTGAGCTCGCGCACCGGCGGGGCGGACGTGCTGGCGGAACTTGGCGTCGACGTGGACGTGCCGCTGGCGCGGCTGCCGGGGATCCTGCGCGCCGCGAACTGCGCCTTCCTGTTCGCGCCCCGCCATCATGCCGCCTTGCGGCACGCGGCGGGACCCCGGGTGGAGCTCGGCACGCGGACAATCTTCAACCTGCTCGGCCCGTTGGCCAACCCGGCCGAGGTGCGGCGTCAACTGGTGGGCGTGTTCGCGCCCGCGTGGGCGCGGCCGGTGGCGGAGACGTTGCAGCGGCTCGGCAGCACCTCTGTCTGGATCGTGCACGGACAGGGGCTGGACGAGCTGACCCTCGCCGGCGAGAACCAGGTGGTCGCGTTGCGGCGCGGTGAGATCAACGGGTTCGTGGTCACCCCGGACGATGCCGGCCTGCCACGGGCGTCGATCGAGGCGATCCAAGGCGGTGACGCCGCGTTCAACGCCGCCGCTTTGCGGGCGTTGCTGCAAGGCGCGAAGGGGCCATATCGGGACACGGTGTTGCTGAACGCCGCCGCGGGTCTGATCGTCGCCGACCGGGCCGCAACCCTGCGGGACGGCGCGGCGCTCGCGGCTCGGATGCTGGACTGCGGTGCCGCCTGGCAGGCGCTAGAGGCTCTCCGGCGTGAAACCGGACTGGCGGAGAGCGTGGCCGCTTCGCGCTGAACGGCCGATCGGCGCGCGAAATGGCGGAACGGCCGGACTGGGAGAGCACATGACCGATTCACCCGATCAGGACGTCCCCGACGTGCTGGCCCGGATTTGCGCCGACACCCACGATGAGGTGAAACGGCGGCGCGCCCTGGTCAGTATCGACGCGCTGCGTTCCCGCATCGCCAGCCAGCGTCCGCCACGCGGTTTCGGCCGCTGCCTGATGGAGGCGACCGCGCGGGGCGAGTTCGGGCTCGTCGCAGAAATCAAGAAGGCATCGCCGTCCAGTGGCTTGATTCGGGAGGATTTCGATCCGGCAACCCTGGCGCGCGCCTACCGTGACGGGGGGGCTACCTGCCTGTCCGTGCTCACCGACGAGCCTCACTTCCAGGGCAGCGATGACGACCTCGTCGCCGCCCGCCAGGCGACCGAGCTTCCCGTATTGCGCAAGGATTTCATCCTAGAGCCCTGGCAGGTGTATGAAAGTCGCGCAATCGGCGCCGATTGCATCCTGTTGATCATGGCCGCGCTGACCGACGAACGCGCGCGCGATCTCGAGAGCCTGGCCCGGGCGCTCGACATGGATGTGCTGGCCGAGGTGCACGACCAGCGCGAACTCGATCGCGCGCTCGGTTTGCAGACCCCGCTGATCGGTATCAACAATCGCGATCTCAAGACCTTGAAGACCGATCTTGCGGTGTCCGAGACGCTGGCGCCCTATGTCCCGCCGGAGCGGTTCCTGCTCGCCGAGAGCGGCATACGCGACCATTCCGACGTGAACCGGCTGGTTGCCATCGGCATCCATTGCTTCCTGGTCGGCGAGAGCCTGATGCGACAAGCCGATGTCGCCGCGGCAACCCGCCGGTTGCTGCACGGCGAGGCCAGCGGGTCAGCGACCGCATGAACTCCAAGCTGACCCATTTCGACGCCCAGGGTCACGCCGCGATGGTCGACGTGAGCGACAAGGCGGTCACCGCCCGCACGGCGACGGCCCGGGCGCGCGTGCTCATGCAAGCCGAGACCCTGGCGCTGATCGAACGCGGTGAGGCGAAGAAGGGGGACGTGCTCGGGGTGGCGCGGCTGGCCGGGATCATGGCCGCCAAGCGCACCGCCGATCTGATCCCGCTGTGCCACCCGCTGCCGATTGCCGCCGTCACCGTGGATCTGGTGCCCGATCCGGCCGCCGGTGCGGTGGAGATCACCGCCACGGTGCGCACCACCGGCCAGACCGGGGTCGAGATGGAAGCGCTGACCGCCGCCAGCGTCGCCGCGCTCACCGTCTACGACATGTGCAAGGCGGTCGATCGCGGCATGCGCATCGAGTCGTTGCGCGTCGTGCACAAGGCCGGCGGCAATTCCGGCGCGTTCACCCAGGACTGAGGCGGCGGATCGAGGGAGCAGCGATGATCAGTGTCGAGGATGCCCGCGCCCGGATTCTGGCGGGTTTGCGCCCGACCTCGGCGGAGATCGTCGCGCTGGCCGATGCCTGGGGCCGCGTGACCGCGGCACAAGTCGCTGCCCGACTGACGCAACCGCCGTCCGATGTGTCGGCAATGGACGGCTATGCACTGCGGGCGGTGGGCGGCGTGCTCGACGCGCGGCTCGTGGTAATCGGCGCGGCGCCGGCCGGGCACCCGTTCGCCGGGTCGGTGGGCGACGGCCAGGCGGTGCGGCTGTTCACCGGCAGCCTGGTGCCCGCAGGCGCCGACGCCATCTTGCTCCAGGAGGACGCCCAACGCGTCGGTGACCAGGTGACCGTCCGCGAGGCGGTGTCGGCCGGGCGTCACATCCGTCGTGCCGGCCAGGATTTCGCCGCCGGCGACGCGGTGCTGCCGGCGGGGCGGCGGCTGACCGCGCGTGACGTCGGCTTGGCGGCGGCCGCCAACCATCCTTGGATCGTGGCGCACCGCCGGCCGCGTATCGCCATCCTGGCAACCGGTGACGAGATCGCGTTGCCGGGCGAGCCGATCCCGCCCGGCGGCATCGTCAGCTCCAACTCGCACGCCCTGGCTGCCCTGGTGCGTGCCGCCGGAGGTGAGCCGACCGTGCTTCCCGTGGTCCGCGACGACGCCGCCGCGATCGCCGCGGTGGCTGACCAGGTACACGGGGCGGACATGCTCGTTACCACCGGCGGCGCCAGCGTGGGCGACCACGACCTGGTGGTCGAAGGATTGCAGCGGCGCGGTTTGATGGTGGATTTCTGGAAGATCGCCATGCGGCCCGGCAAGCCGCTGATGCATGGTCGGCTCGACACCATCCCGGTGCTCGGGCTGCCGGGCAATCCGGTCTCCGCCCTGGTATGCGCGATCCTGTTCCTGCTTCCCGCCTTGGACCGGCTCTCTGGCGGCCTCGGAGCACCGCCCGCCTCGGTCATGGCGATGGCCGGCGCGCCGTTGCGGGAGAATGATCTCCGCGCCGATCACCTGCGGGCCAGGATCAGTGTCGACGACGAATCGGGTCAGTTGGTCGCGACCCCATTCGAGCAGCAGGATTCCGCCATGCTGCGTCGGCTTGCCTTGGCCGACGCGTTGATCCTGCGCGAACCGTACGCGCCCGCCGCGTCCCAGGGAGCGCCGGTTCGTGTGATTCGTCTCGACACTCTGGGAATTTGAATACGAATCGCGCAGATACTTGACGCGCCATCGTGAACTTATATAGAACGCGGCATCGGTTGCCGGTTTGTTCGGAGCGGCCGTCACGGCAACCCAGCACGGTAATGAGGGCGTTATGCTTACCCGCAAACAACACGAACTCCTGGTCTTCATCGAACGGCATCTGAAGGAAACCGGTTTCTCGCCGAGCTTCGAGGAAATGAAGGAGGCGTTGGACCTCAAATCGAAGTCGGGCATCCACCGGCTGATCGGCGCTCTGGAGGAGCGCGGCTTCTTGCGCCGTCGCCACCACCGCGCCCGCGCGCTCGAGGTGGTACGTCTGCCGGAGGACGCCACGCCAAGCACGTCCAGGATGCCGGAGACGTATGTCGCGGCCCGCTCGACCGAGGCGCAGAATTTCTCGCCGAACGTCATCCACGGCGATTTCACACCGCGCCTGCCGGGGGTGCACGCCGCCAACGAGGCCGGCGCGGTGGAACTGCCGCTGTATGGCCGGATCGCGGCCGGGCTGCCGATCGAGGCGATGCGCGACGGCGGTTCGCAGATCGAGGTGCCGATGGCGATGCTCGGCAGCGGCGAGCATTTCGCGCTCGAAGTGGCCGGCGATTCGATGATCGACGCCGGCATCCTCGATGGCGACACCGTGGTGATCCGCCAGTCCGAGAACGCGGAGAACGGCCAGATCGTGGTCGCGCTGGTCGACGACAACGAGGTCACCCTCAAGCGGCTGCGCCGTCGCGGCAACTCGATCGCGCTCGAACCGGCCAACACGCGGCACGAGACGCGCATCTTCCCGGCCGACCGGGTGCGCGTGCAGGGCAAGCTGGTGGCACTGCTCCGGCGCTACTGAGGGCGGGCGTCACCCACGTAGCGAGATGAGCGATCTTGGCGCTTTCATCCGAGGGCTGCCCAAGGCCGAGTTGCACATGCACCTCGAAGGCAGCATCGAACCCGGGCTGATCCTCGATCTTGCGACACGCAACGGCGTGAAGCTGCGCTGGCACACTGCGGCAGAGCTGCAGGCCGCCTATCAGTTCACCAACCTTCAGTCGTTCCTGGACCTCTACTTCGAAGCCTGCCGAGTGCTGGCCCATGAGCAAGACTTCTATGACGTGACGCGCGCCTATCTCCGCCGCGCGCATGAGGACGGCGTGATCCGGGCCGAGCTCTTCATCGGCCCGCAGAGCTTCACCGAACGCGGCATTGGCATTGCCACGTTAATGAGCGGCGTGCTGGGAGCGATGGAGGACGGTGCCCGCGAGCATGGCATCAGCGTCGGCCTGCTGATCAGTGCCCATCGCCACCGCAGCGAGGCCGACGCCTTGCGGTTGCTTGAACAGATGCTGCCGTGGTCGGACCGAATCGTCGGGATCGGCATGGGCGGGGCGGAGATCGGCAACCCACCCTCGAAGTTCGTGGAGTTCTTCGGCGCCTGCCGGAACCGGGGTTTCCGCACCACGATCCATGCCGGCGAGGAAGGCCCGGCAGCCTACGTCCGTGAGGCAGTCGAGCTGCTGCGGGTGGATCGGATCGACCACGGCAACGCTTGCTTGAACGACCCTACTCTCGTCCGGGAGCTGGTTGATCGAAACATTCCCCTGACCGTCTGCCCACTTTCCAATGTCAGGCTGAAGACGGTTCCATCGCTTGAGCAACACCCGCTCAGGGCAATGATGCAGGCGGGCCTGCACGTCACGATAAACTCCGACGACCCGCCGTATTTCGGTGGTTACGTCAGCGAGAACATGATCGAGTGTCAGCGCGCGCTAAACCTATCCGCCGGCAACATCGCCGATCTTGCGCGCAACAGCATCACGGCCGCTTTCATCCCGCCCGACGAAGCCGCCAGGGCACTGGCTCGGATCGACGCCTACGTCGCGCACTTCGAAGCATCAGGCACCTAGATGCGCCAAGGGGTGTTAGTTCTGGCCGTCCCCGTCCCGCTCGCCTGATAGCGGCTCGGTCGCAAGCGGCTTGGCTTCGGCGGCGGGTGCAACGCTCGGGCTGGCATCCGCGCGAACTCGTGGCTTCGGCAGCGGCGGCACCCACGGCCGGTTGCCGCGCTCCTCCCGGTCCGACACGATCACCGGACCGCCGGGACGCAGCCAGATCGCCTGCGATCCCTCCCGCCACACGGTGAAACGGTCCACCAGATCGGGCCGCTCGCGACGACAGGCGGCCTTCGCGGGCTCGGCGGAGACCACCAGCACGACGTCGTCGCAGCGGGCCGGGCCGCCGCCCGATCGGACCAGCATCGCTCCCGGTTGACTGGGCTCGGTCGCGAGCAGGCAGTCGCGCGGGGTGCAGTCCACCATGCCGTCCGCCGCGAGGCCGTCACGCGGCAGCCATAGGAACTGTCCGACGGCCCAGTACTGCTCCCAAGCCTCGCGGGTGAACTTCGATGCGCCGGGCATGCTCTGCAAGAACACGCCGCCGGGCGTGCGAAAGCCGATCAGCTTGGCATCATCCGAGACGAGAATGTCGGGCGGGCGAACGAGCAGCGGCGAGATCAACCCGAGGACGATCAGCCCGACACCGGCCAAGCGTAGGCGCGTGCGCCAGAGCCCGAGCCAGATGACCCCGAGCGTCAACACCGCGAGCCCCCAGGGCGGCGCGTGCGGAACCTGCAAGGTGGCGGCGGGCAGCGAGGCGGTGATGCGGGCGATCCGCAGGATCCCTTCCGTCCCCCAGCCCATCGGCACCAAGGCCAGCTTTTCGAGCCCAAACGGCATCAGCGCGAGGCCGATCATCCCCGCCGGGACCACCAGCATCCCGGTGAGAGGTACCGCGAGCATGTTGGAGAGCACGAAGTAGAGCTGGATGTGGCCGAAATGGTAGGCACCGAACGGCGCGGAGGCGGTGCCCGCGAGGGCGCTGGTCAATGCCAGTGTCAGGAGGTGCAGCCCGAATCGGCGACCCCAGCTGCCGGCACCTTGGACTTCCCGCAATCGAGGGCGCAGCGCCTCGTAGCCGGCGATCAGCGCCAGCACGGCGGAAAAGCTCATCTGGAAGCTCACGCCGACGACCTCCTGCGGCGAGATCAGCATCAGCACCGTCGCGGCGACCGCCAGGCCGCGCAGCGATACCGCGCGACGGCCGGCGACCACCGCGAGGGTGAACAGGCAGGCCATCGCGAAGCTGCGCACTGTCGGCACATGCATGCCCGTGAGCACCATGTAGAACCCGCCCGCGCCGAGTGCGGTGACAGCGGCGATCTGCCGGCACGGCCAGCGCAAGGCGGCTCGCTCCCACAACGCCAGAGCGCTCCGCGTCACCGCCATCGTGAACCCCATCACGAGGCCGACATGCAGGCCGGAGACCGCGAGGAGATGGGCGAGCCCGGAATCGCGGAACGCCGCCCGATCGACCTGCGGGATGCCCGAGGTCAGCCCGGTGAGCAGGGTCGCGGCGACCGCGCCGGCGGCGCCGGGAATGACCGCCAAGGTCCGCGCCTCGATCGTGTCGCGCAACCACTGCATCCACCGTCCGGGTCCGCGCGGAGGCGCCTGCCCGAGCCGCTCGGCATAGCCCAGGGCAAAGCCCGACCCCGCCAGCCCATTGTAGAACGCGGCGCGTTGCAGGTCCCATCCGCCAGGGTAGGCCGGCCAAGCGGGCGAGCGGACCAGCGCCCGCAGCCGCATCCGGTCGCCGGTCTCGATCGCGGCCGGGTCGTTGTTGCGCAGACGAACCCGCAGCCGGCGCGCCAGCGGCTTGTCGTCACCCAGCCGTGGCGCTTCGATCGTGACCCGCCGCCCGACCGGCAGCAATTCGACCCCCCGTATTGTGCCGGTGATGACGACGGACTTGCGCGGCAACGTCTCGAGCGGCAACGCGCGGGCGGTGGCAAGCTGGGCCGAGGCAAAGCCGAGCGATGCGGCGGCGAGCGGCAGCAGCACCGCCCGCAGCGCGGAGGGTGCCAGCCAGGCGGCGAGGATCGCCGGCAGCGCGACCGCGGCACCCGCCCACCAGACCGGCTCGGCGCGCTGCGCGAAATACAGCACCACGCCGGCGCCCATGAACACCGGCAGCCACAGGGTGAACCGGTCGCGCTCCGCCGCGATCCAAGCCTGTAGCCAGTCGGCGCGCGCCTCCCACCTATACCGGAATACGGCAAGTACGCCGCTCATATGCAACCCCCGGTCGCAAGATACCGTGATGCTCCTCCACTTTCTACTACTGTCCTGCTAAGAACCGCCGGATGTCCGTCCGCACCCGCTTCGCCCCCAGCCCGACCGGCCTGCTGCACATCGGCGGCGCGCGCACCGCGTTGTTCAACTTCCTGTTCAGCCGGCATCACGGCGGCGAATACCTGCTGCGGATCGAGGATACCGACCGCGCCCGCAGCACCGAGGAGGCGACCCAGGTCATCCTGGACGGGCTGGCCTGGCTCGGCCTCGCGCCCGACGAGCCGCCGCTGTTCCAGTCGACCCGGGCCGAGCGGCACGCAGACGTGGCGCGCGACCTGCTGGAGCGCGGCCAGGCGTATCGCTGCTTTGCCTCGGCCGACGAGTTGCGCGAGATGCGCGAGCGTGCCATCGCCGAGGGGCGGCCGCCGCGCTACGACGGGCGCTGGCGCGATCGGGATGCGGCGGAGGCGCCGGCTTGTGTGGCGCCGGCGATCCGGCTGAAGGCCCCGCGCGAGGGCGAGACCGTGGTCGACGATCTGGTGCAGGGTACGGTGCGCGTGGCCAATGCCGAGCTCGACGACATGATCATCCAACGCAGCGACGGCTCGCCCACCTACCTGCACGCCGTGGTGGTGGACGATCACGACGCGGGCATCACCCACGTCATTCGCGGCGACGACCACCTGACCAACACGTTTCGTCAGGTGCAGATCTATCGCGCGATGGGCTGGGAGGCGCCGCGTTTCGCCCACGTGCCGCTGATCCATGGCGCCGACGGGGCCAAGCTGTCGAAACGGCACGGCGCGGTGAGCGTGCTGGAGTTCGAACAGCAGGGTTTCTTGCCCGAGGCGCTGTGCAACTACCTGCTGCGGCTTGGCTGGGGCCACGGCGATGTCGAGGTGATCGGTCGCGAGGACGCGATCCGCCTGTTCGACATCGTCGATGTTGGCCGGGCAGCGAGCCGGATGGATTACGCCAAGCTGACCCATCTGAACGGGATCTATCTGCGTCAGGCGGATGACGACCGGCTGACCCGCGAGGTGCTGCGCCGCCTGACGGGCCGGCCGGAGCTGGTGCTCGGCCCGATCGCCGAGGGCCGCATCCGCGCCCTGATGCCGGGGCTCAAGGAGCGCGCCCGCACCCTGGTCGAGCTGGCCGACGCGGCGAGCTTCCTGGTTCGCACCGAGCCGCCGCCACTCGAGCCAAAAGCCGCCGCGCTGCTGACCGCGGACGCCAAACGGATGCTGGCCGACCTGCTTCCCGTGCTGCGCGAGACGGAGTTCGCGGCCCCGGAGCTCGACGCGACCTTGCGCCGCTTCGCCGAGCAGACCGGCCGCAAGCTCGGCGCGGTGGCGCAGCCGCTGCGAGCCGCGCTCACCGGCAGCACCACCAGCCCGGGGATCGACGCGACCCTGGCGGCCCTGGGTCGTGACGAAGCGATCGCCCGCATCACGGTCGCCTGTCGCTAGGCCAACCTCGTTTTTCCAGCACAAGCGGTGATGATGTGAGCTTCATTGGCGCTCTCAACCCGATCAGCCTCCCGCCTTACCTGCTGTGGCGCGCGCGGCGCCGCGCCGTGGCGACCACCTTGCGGCTGCGCGACGGGCTGCGCCTGCGCTTCCGGCCGGTCACGCGGCGAGCGAACGATTACGGCCTCGCCTACGAGGTGTTCGTCCATCGCTTCTACGACTGCACCCGGCCGATCAATCGCGACGAGGTGCGGCTGATCGTCGATCTCGGCGCCAATGTCGGCTTCACCCCGCTGTATTGGACGGTGAATTATCCCCAGGCGGAGGTGATCGCCTACGAGCCGCACCCGGCCCACGTCGCCCAGTGCCGAGGCAACCTCGCGATCAATCGCGGCGGCGCGCGGGTCGAGCTCCGCCCCTTGGCGGCCGGACGGATGGACGGGCGGCTGCGGCTGTCTGATGCGGGGACGTCCTCGACCGAGGTGCCACTCACCGCGGAGGGTTTTGACGTCCAGGTCGAGGATTGCCTTGCCCGCCTGGCCGGTCGGCACATCGACATCCTCAAGATCGACGTCGAGGGCGCCGAGTACGCGATCATGGAGGACGAGCGGTTTGCCCGGCTCGACATACGCCGCATCGTGATGGAGTGGCACGACATGGAGGACGGGCGGGACGGGCGCTGGTGCGCCCGCCGCCTGCGCGCCATCGGCTTCGACATCGAGCCGATCTTCGATGCCGGCACGCACGGCATGCTTTGGGCATTCCGCACCTGATCTCGGCATTGACCTGCTGCGCCGAACGCTGCAACGAGGACGTGTGTCCGACCGCTACAGCAAGCATCTGCTCGCCATCGAGGGCCTGCATCCGCCTGAAATCGGCCAGATGCTGGACCTGGCGGAGAACTACGTGCTGCTCAACCGCTCTGGCAAGACGCAACGCGACCTGCTGCGCGGGCGCACCCTGATCAACCTGTTCTTCGAGGACAGCACGCGGACCCGCACAAGCTTCGAGCTGGCCGGCAAGCGACTCGGGGCGGACGTACTCAACATGTCGGTCTCTACCTCCTCGGTGAACAAGGGCGAGACCTTGCTCGACACCGCCGCGACCCTCAACGCGATGCATTGCGACCTGCTGGTGGTGCGCCACGCCGAATCGGGCGCGCCCAACCTGCTGGCGCAAAAGGTGGACGCCGCGGTGATCAACGCCGGCGACGGCACCCATGAGCACCCCACCCAGGCGCTGCTCGACGCCTTGACGATCCGCCGGCGCAAGGGACGGCTCGAAGGGCTTACGGTCGCGATCTGCGGCGACGTGCTGCACTCGCGGGTGGCGCGGTCCAACATCCACCTGCTCACCACGATGGGCAGTCGGGTGCGGGTGGTCGGCCCGCCCACCCTGATCCCGGCCGAGGCCGCCGAGCTGGGTGTCGAGGTCTTACACGACATGGCGACCGGCCTGGAAGGCGCGGACATCGTCATGATGCTGCGACTGCAACGCGAGCGAATGGCGCGCGGGCTGGTGCCGAGCGCGCGGGAGTATTTCCGCTTCTTCGGCCTCGACATCGAGAAGCTCGCCTACGCCCGACCGGATGCCCTGGTGATGCATCCAGGCCCGATGAATCGCGGCGTCGAGATCGACAGCGCGGTCGCCGACGATCCGGTGCGCAGCGTGATCAAGGAGCAGGTCGAGATGGGGGTCGCGGTGCGGATGGCCGTGCTCGACATCCTGGCGCGGCCGGGTCGGAATGCGTGACCTGCTGTTCCGCTCGGTGCGGTTGATCGACGCCGACGCCGACCAGCGGGGCGACCTGCTGGTGCGCGATGGGCGGATCGCCGATTACGGGCCGCAGCTTGGCACGCCGGACGACGCCATGGTGATCGAGGAGGACGGGGCGGTGCTGTGCCCGGGCCTGGTCGACATGCGCGCGGCCCTCGGCGAACCCGGCTTCGAGTACCGCGAGACGATCGCTTCAGCCGCGCAAGCCGCCGCCGCCGGCGGGATCACCGCCCTCGCAGCCCTGCCCGACACCGCCCCGGCGATCGACGACCCGGCGCTGGTGCGCCTGCTGCGCGCGCGCGGGGAAGAAACCGGCAGCCTGACCATCCTGCCCTATGCCGCGATCACGCGCGGCTGCAAGGGCGAGGAGCTGGCCGAGCTCGGCCTGTTGGGCGAGGCCGGCGCGGTGGCGTTCACCGATGGCGCGCGCGCGCTCGCTTCGGCGCGGCTGATGCGCTTCGCCCTCGCCTATGCCAGCGGCTTCGGCGGCCGCATCGTACAGCACCCGGAGGATAGGTCGCTCAGCGCCGGCGGAGCCGCGACCGAGGGCGCGCTGGCGACGCGGCTCGGCCTGCCCGGCATTCCGGCGGCGGCCGAGGCGATCCAGGTGGCGCGCGACATACGCCTCGCCCGCCTCACCGGCGGCGCGCTGCACTTCGCCCACGTCTCCACCGGTGAAGCGCTGGACCTCATCCGCCAGGCCAAGCATGACGGGCTGGCGGTGAGCTGCGACACCGCCCCACCCTATTTCGACCTGAACGAGACCGCGATCGGCGATTTCCGCACCTACGCCAAGCTCTCCCCGCCGCTGCGCAAGGACGCCGATCGACGTGCCGTGATCGAGGGGCTGGCCGACGGGACGATCGACGCCATCGCCTCCGATCACCAGCCGCGCGACGCCGATGACAAGCGGCTGCCCTTCGCCCTGGCCGCGCCCGGCGGATCGGGCCTCGCCACCCTGCTGGCCGTGACCCTGGCGCATGTCCATGCCGGCGCGATCGGGCTGCGCCAGGCGATCGCCCTGCTGACCGCCGGACCCGCCCGGTTGCTCGGCTACGCGGGCGGGCGTCTCTGCAAGGCGGCGCCGGCGGATCTGTGCTTGTTCCACCCGGAGCGGATCTGGCAGGTCGAGGCAGGCACGCTTCCGGGCAAGGCGCAGAACACGCCGTTCGACGGGCGCGCGCTCGAGGGACGGGTCCTGGGAACCTGGAAGGCAGGCCGGCGGGTGTTCGGATGACTCCGGTGATTTTCATCCTGTTCGGCTACGCGCTCGGCTCGATCCCGTTCGGGCTGCTGCTGACCCGCCTGGCCGGGCTGGGCGACATCCGCGCCATCGGGTCGGGCAGTATCGGCGCGACCAATGTGTTGCGGACCGGCCGTCGCGGCCTGGCCGCCGCCACTGTGCTGCTAGACGGCGGCAAGGCGGTGGCGGCGGTGCTCGTCGCGGCGGCGTGGGGCGGGCCGATCGCCGCGTTGTGGGCCGGCCTCGGCGCCGTGCTCGGCCACCTGTTCCCGCCCTGGCTTCGCTTCCGGGGCGGAAAAGGGGTGGCGACCGGGCTCGGTGCCCTGCTCGCCGCCGCCTGGCCGGTCGGACTGATCGCCTGCGCGACCTGGCTGGTGGTCGCGGCGGTTGCGCGCATCTCCTCGCTCGCGGGCCTCGCCGCCTTCGCGGTAACGCCGATCACCGCCTACCTGCTCGCCGGCCGACCCATGGCGCTGCTCGCCCTGGCCATTACCCTGCTGGTGTTTGCCCGCCACACGGCCAACCTGCGCCGCCTGCTCGCCGGAACCGAGCCGCGCATCGGGGCCAGCTCATGACGGGAGCCGAGGCGGTCGACCGGCTCCGCCTGGCTCGCGCCGAGGGCGTCGGGCCGATCACCTATCGCCGCCTGATCCGCCGCTACGGCTCCGCCGGCGCGGCGCTTGCCGCCCTGCCGGAGCTCGCCCGCGCCGGTGGGCGTCGCAAGGCGCCCGCGGTGCCGAGCAAGCCCGGGATCGAGCGGGAGATCGCCGCGCTGGACCGAATGGATGCGAGGCTGCTGGCGCTCGGCGACCCCGACTACCCGCCGCTCCTGGCCCTGATCGAGGACGCCCCGCCGATCCTGGCGGTGGCCGGCAATGTCGCTGCGCTCTCGGCCAACGCGGTGGCGATCGTCGGTGGGCGCAATGCGTCCTCGAACGGACAGCGGATCGCCCACACGCTCGGCCAGCAGCTCGCCGAGGCCGGCTTCGTCGTGGTCTCCGGCATGGCGCGGGGGGTGGACGCGGCCGCGCATCGCGGCGCTCTGCGCGCGGGCCAGACCGTCGCGGCGGTGGCTGGTGGCCTCGACCACCCCTACCCGCCCGAGCACCGCGTTCTGCAAGCCGAGATCGCCGCCGGCGGCGCGGTGGTCGCCGAGGCACCCCTTGGAACCGCGCCGCAAGCGCGCCACTTCCCGCGCCGCAACCGGATCATCGCCGGATTGGCGCTCGGCGTGGTGGTGGCCGAGGCAGCGCCGCGCTCCGGAAGCCTGATCACCGCCCGCATGGCCCAGGAGTCCGGACGCGAGCTGTTCGCCGTGCCTGGTTCGCCGCTCGACCCGCGTTGCCGGGGCTCGAACGACCTGATCCGCCAGGGGGCGCACCTGACCGAGACCATAGAAGACGTGCTCGATAACCTGCCCGATCACCCGTTGCGGGAGGGGATCGCCCGGGCGCCCTTGTTCGCTCGCGGCCCGGCACCCAGTCTCGCCGAGACGCCCGATTTCCCGGCGCCAGCGCCCATCGCGGAGGCGGCGGCCGACGTGCCAGGTGCCCGCGCCCAGGTGGTGGAGTTGCTCGGCCCATCGCCGACTTTGGTTGACGATCTGATCCGTGACTGCCAGTTCTCTCCGGCCGCGGTCATGGCCGCGCTGCTGGAACTGGAACTCGCCGGGCGCGTCGAGGCGTTCCCCGGCAACCGCGTCGCTCTCATTTCAGGCGGCGGGCAATAGCCCGCGAGGATCCAATGCCGGACGTCGTCGTCGTCGAATCCCCCGCCAAGGCCAAGACAATAAACAAATACCTGGGGGACAAGTATACCGTCCTCGCAAGCTTCGGGCACGTGCGCGACCTGCCGCCGAAGGATGGCTCGGTGCGTCCCGAGCAGGATTTCGCGATGGATTGGGAATCCGACGATCGCGGCAACCGGCAGGTGGCGGCAATCGCCAAGGCGTTGAAGGGCGCGCACACGCTGTATCTCGCGACCGACCCGGATCGCGAGGGCGAGGCGATCTCCTGGCACGTCCGCGCCATGCTGGAGGAGAAGCGGGCGCTGAAAGGCGTGCGGGTCGAGCGCATCACCTTCAACGAGATCACCCGAAGTGCGATCCAGGCGGCGATCGCCCATCCGCGCGACCTCGACCAGCCGCTGATCGAGGCATACCTCGCGCGACGGGCGCTCGACTACCTGGTCGGCTTCACCCTCTCGCCGGTGCTGTGGCGCAAGCTGCCTGGCAGCCGCAGCGCGGGCCGCGTGCAATCGGTCGCGTTGCGGCTGATCTGCGAGCGCGAAGCTGAGATCGAGATCTTCCGCCCGCGCGAATACTGGACGATCGAGGCGCTGTTCACCACGCCGGCCGGGGCGCCATTCACCGCCCGGCTCACCCATCTGGACGGCAAGCGGCTCGACCAGTTCGACCTCAACACCGAGGCGCTGGCGATGCGCGCCCGCGCGGCGGTCGAGGCGGACCAGTTCACCGTCGGCTCGGTCGAGCGCCGCCGGGTCAAGCGTAACCCCCCACCCCCGTTCACCACCTCAACCTTGCAGCAGGAGAGCTCGCGCAAGATCGGCTTTGGCGCCCAGGCGACGATGCGCCTCGCCCAGCAGCTCTACGAAGGCGTCGAGCTCGGCGGCGATACGGTGGGGCTGATTACCTACATGCGCACCGACGGCGTGCAGATGGCCGGGGAAGCGGTCTCGGCGATACGCGGGCACGTCCACGAGGTCTATGGCCGCGACTACCTGCCGGTCGCCCCCCGGGAGTATTCCAGCCGCGCCAAGAACGCCCAGGAGGCACACGAGGCGATCCGTCCCACCGACGTGGCGCGCACGCCGGAAAGCGTTGCCCATGCGCTCAACCCGGACCAGCGCCGGCTCTACGAACTGGTCTGGAAGCGCGCTGTCGCTTCGCAGATGCAGTCGGCCGAGCTCGACCAGGTCAGCGTCGAGGTGACCAACGGACGCGGGCTCAAGCTGCGCGCCACCGGCTCGATCGTGGCGTTCGACGGTTTTCTCAAGCTGTATCGCGAGGATCAGGACGACGAGGCCCCCGGCGCGGAAGCCGAGGAAAGCCGCATGCTGCCGCCGATGGCCGAGCGCGATCCGCTCAAGCGGGGCGACGTGGCCGCCAACCAGCACTTCACCCAGCCGCCGCCGCGCTACTCCGAGGCGAGCCTGGTCAAGAAGATGGAGGAGCTCGGCATCGGCCGACCCTCGACCTACGCCTCCATCCTCTCGGTGCTGCAGGACCGCAATTACGTCCGCCTGGACAAGAAGCGCTTCATCCCCGAGGACCGTGGCCGGCTGGTCACCGCCTTCCTCACCAGCTTCTTCGAGCGCTATGTCGACACCGGCTTCACCGCCAACCTCGAGGAGAAGCTCGACGACATCTCGGACGGGCGGGCCGACTGGCGGCAGGTTATGCATGCCTTCTGGGAGGAATTCTCCCGTACGGTCGACCAGACCAAGGACCTGAAGATCTCGGACGTGATCAACGCGCTGGATCACGACCTCGGCGAGCATTTTTTTCCCCAGAGCGAAAATGGCAGCGATCCCCGCGCCTGCCCGGCCTGCCATGCCGGACGGCTCGGCTTGAAGCTCGGCCGCTACGGCAGCTTTATCGGCTGCTCGAACTACCCGAATTGCCAATACACAAGACGCCTCGCGATCGGCGCAGGTGAGGAATCGGGCGAGACCCTTAAGGAGGGGATGCGCGTCCTCGGTCCGCATCCGGAGACCGGCGACGAGGTCACCGTCCGACGTGGCCCGTATGGGCTGTATGTCCAGCAAGGCGAGCCGGGCGAAGACAAGAAACAGAAGCCGCGCCGAACCTCCCTGCCACGCGGCATCGAGGGCGAGACGATCACGCTCGATCAGGCGATCGGCCTGTTGTCCCTGCCGCGCCCGATCGGCATTCATCCGGAGACGCGCGAGCCGATCGAGGTCGGGATCGGTCGTTTTGGTCCGTACGTACGCATGGGCGCGGTGTTCGGCTCGCTCGATCGCGATGACGACGTGCTCTCCGTCGGCATCAATCGCGCGGTCGACGTGCTCGCCAAGAAGCTCGCCAGCGTGCGCAACCTGGGTCCGCACCCGAAGGACGCCGAGCTGGTGACGGTGCGCAAGGGCCGGTTCGGTCCGTATGTGCAACACGCCAAGACGGTGGCCAACCTGCCGCGCGATCTCGCCATGGATGATGTGACGCTCGACGCGGCGCTAGGGCTGCTGGCCGAGCGCGGCAAGCCGCTGAAGGCGCGCGGTGCGGGCAAGCGCAAGGCCGGCGCGAGCGGCCCGGCGACGAGCGCGCCGAAGGGAGAGCGTACCGCAGCGGCCACTTCGGGCCGGCGCGCGAGCACCGCGCCGAAGCAGCGGCAAGCGGCCAAGCAGGCGACGGCGAAGCCAAGCAAGGCGGCCGCGCCCAAGCCAGCCAAGGCCCGCAAGGCCAAGCGCCGCAAGGGCGGGGCGCCGCAGCGCAAGCGGGTCGCAGCAGGCTAGAACAGTGCAGGTCATCCGCAGCCTCGAGGAACTGGAGGCCAAGATCCTCGAGTGCAACCACGCGCTCGATCATCAATCCGACGATGCCATGCGGCGCTTGTTCAACGAGTTCCGGATGGATTTTTCCGACCAGCTGCCGCCAGACCCGTTCAGCCCGGCGTTTCGCGATTTCCAGATGGAGCTCTACAGCAAGCTCACCGGCCGGCCTTACGAGTTGCGCAACGAGCGAACCATATACATCACCCCCGAGCACATCCGCCGGCCGTTCCCCTACTACGTGCAAAGCGCCACCACCGCCGGCAACCACCTGCTGGGGATCGGCTTCATGCTGCGCACCCTCGATCTCCCACCTGGTGCCCGCGTGCTGGAATTCGGGCCAGGCTGGGGCAATTCCACGCTCTCGCTCGCCTTGCTCGGAATGCAGGTCACGGCAGTGGATATCGAGCCGAATTTCTGCGAGCTCATCCGCTCCCGCGCGGCGCAGCACGATGTCGAGATCGAGGTCGTCCAAGCCGATTTCTTCTGGGCCGAGAGCGTCACCGAGCCGTATGACGCCGTGATCTTCTTCGAATGTTTCCACCACTGCGACGATCACCTCCGCTTGCTGCGAGCCCTGCGCACCGCGGTGAAGCCGGACGGAAAAGTCTACTTCGCGTCGGAACCGATCCTGCCGGAGTATCCGGTGCCCTGGGGTTTGCGGATGGACGGCGAGGCCCTGTGGGCGATCCGCAACTTCGGCTGGCTGGAACTCGGATTCGACGAGGCGTATTTCCAGGAAGCATTGGCGCGAACCGGGTGGAGTGCGCGCAAGCATCCCTGCGCCGACCCGTTCTGGGCCACCGTGTGGGAAGCACGCCGCACGGATCTCGATCTCGCGGCGACCACAGAGGCGCCGGTCGTTCCGAGCTCCGTCATCATCACACCGGCCGAACTTGAAGCCGCAGCAGTGGCGATGGCCGTTGGAGTGACCGAGAAAGAGGCCGCGCTCAGCCGCGAGCTTGAAGCGGTCTACAACTCAACCTCCTGGCGCCTCACGACACCGCTGCGGGCGTTCAAACGGCTGCTTCCCCAACGCTGACCATGCTTCGCGGAGGCAACGACGGCCGCGCGTCAGGCGGCGGCACAAACCTGCGCGCGGCTTCGCATCAACGGCTGGATGCGTTGGCCGAACTGCTCGAGGCCGATCAGGAAGTCGTCGAAGGTCAACATCAGCCCCTTGGTCCCCGGCACGGCAGCCGCCTCGTCGAGCAGGCGCGCGATGGTTTCATACGAGCCAACCAAGGTGCCCATGTTGAAATTGATTGCCGACTCGGGAAGTGAAATGGATTTTGCGGTCGACTGCGCCGAAGCGCCAGGGTCGGCGTGGGCCTGGTCACTCATCCAGCTCAGCGCCTCTCGATCGGTGCCGGACTTGTAGTGCGTCCACTTGGCCATCGCCGCTTCGTCGGTCTCGTCGGCGATGACCATGAACAGCACGTAGGCGCCGACATCCCGCCCGCTCCGCCTCGCCGCCTCGATCAGTTGCGCGTTGAGCGGTGCCACTGCCGCCGGCGTGTTCAGGCCGCTACCCAAGCAGAAATTGTAATCGCCGAGCTCGGCCGTGAGGCGCATGCCGCGCTCGCTCTGCCCGGCACAGACGATCTCGATCTTGCCGCTCGGCTTGGGCAGCAATCGGCAGTCATCCATGCTGAAATGCTTGCCCTTGAAATCGGACCGACCGGTCTCCCAGAGCTCCTGCATCACCTGCACGTATTCCGTGCTGTAGTCGTAGCGAATGCCAAAAAACTTCTCGCCCGGCCACAACCCCATCTGGGCGTACTCGGCCCCGTGCCAGCCGGAGACGATGTTGATGCCGAACCGACCGGGGGCAATCGAGTCGATCGTGACCGCCATCCGCGCCACGATCGGCGGCGGAATGGTCAGCACCGCCACCGAAGCAAACAGCTTGATCCGCCGCGTCACCGCCGCGAGGCCGGCCATCAGAGTGAAGGACTCCAGGTTGTAGTCCCAGAACTCCGATGGCCCGCCGAAGCCGCGCAGCTTGATCATCGACAGCGCGAAGTCGAGCCCATACTGCTCCGCGCGCTGCACGATCTCGCGGTTCAGCTCGAAGCTCGGCTTGTATTGCGGCGAGGTCGTGGAGATCAGCCAGCCATTGTTACCGATCGGAATGAAGACGCCGATATCCATGCGACGGGGCTCCTTTTGCCACGCTCCGACGCGGCATGTGGTCTGAACTCAGTCAAACGCGCCTATTGGATAGGCATAAGTGCCGCCGAGTGTCACGCACGGGGTCGACGGTCACCGATATGCCTGTAACCTAATCATGTCGTTGATGCCCGTCCAGCTTGTAGGCCGAGGTCGACGATCTCCTCGCGCCGCTCTAGCCTCACGCGGCCCACCTTGGACGATTCGCACCTATGATTGATGCGGCGAGATTCCTGGCGCTGATCGCGGCGTTGCCGTTTGGCGATCTCGACCGCGTCCTCGCACCCGGCGCGGCTCTCGTTCTCGCGCCACACCCCGACGATGAGACGCTCGGCTGCGGTGGGCTGATCGCCGAGGCCTGCGCGCGCGGTCGGGACATCCACGTGCTGGTCGCCACCGACGGCACCGGATCGCATCCGAACTCGCGCGCCTGGCCGGCGCCGCGACTGCGCGCGCAACGCGAGCAAGAGGCCCGAGACGCCGTGCGGGAACTGGGTCTCGCCGCCGACCGCATCGACTTTCTCGGGCTGCGCGATGCAGACGCGCCGCACGCGGGAGCCGAGTTCGACGACGCCGCCTCCCGCATCGCTGCCCACGCAACGGCCCGGTCGGCGCGCACGATCCTGGCGACGTGGCGGCATGACCCGCACGCGGATCATGTCGCCGTCGATCGTCTCGCCCGCGAGGCGGCGCGGCGGGCCGACGCGCGGCTGCTTTCCTATCCGGTGTGGGGCTGGACCTTGCCGGCCAGTCGCGAGCTGCCCGACCCACCGCCACGCGGCCTTCGCCTCGACATCACGCCCCACCTCGCGGCCAAGCGGCGCGCTATCGCGGCGCATCGCTCACAGACAACCGACCTGATCGACGACGACCCGGAAGGCTTCCGCCTCGCCGACGAGTTCGTCGCCCTGTTCACCCGGCCCTTCGAGGTCTTCCTGGAGAACTGACCGTCAGGTCAGCTCCGAACCTTCGATCAGATCACCGAACCGCTGCCATGTCTTGCCCGTCCAACGCATGAGCTGAAGCTGTCGCATCGGCCGATAATTGGTCGGGCTGGTGTTGAGAGTCATGCCGGGCAGCAGGATCGGGCAACGCACCTCGTGCAAGCTCAACGCCTGCTTCATGATGTTCTCGCGCGAGAGGTCATCGCCGCAAGCCTTCAGCACGTGGCACATGGTGAAGGCGCAGCCATAGCCGAACACGTTGCCGGCATCGGCGAGATCGCCATCGGGATAGTACTTCATCATGAAGGCCCGCCACTCCTTCATCTCGGGATCGTCCTTCCAGGACGGATCGGTCGGGTCTTTCAGGTAATAGGAGCTGATCGCACCGATCGCCTTCTCCGGCCCGGCCGGCTCCATCACGGCGGCGACCGAGACGCCGACGTTGCTCGCGATGTGGGTCGCCTGCCAGCCCAGCTCGTATTTCTTGCGAAACACCATGGCGGAGAATTTCGGGGTGCAAGCGCTGACCAGCAGGTCGACACCCGCGGCCTTCAGCGAGACGAGTTGCGAATCGATCGTCGGATCGGTCACCTCGTAGGTGCTCTGCACCACCTTGGCAAACCGGTCGCCCAAGACGTCCTGCAAGCCGAGCGCGTAATCCTTGCCAAAATCATCGTTCTGGTAGAACAACCCGATCTTCGCATCGGGTTTTTCGCGCAGGATGTATTTGCCGTAGATGCGCGCCTCGATGCGATAGCTCGGCGTCCAGAAGATCGTCCAGGGATGCTCCTTGTAGTTCGCCCACTTTTCCGCGCCGCTCCCTATGAACAGGTGCGGGATCTTCTTCTGGTTGACGTATTTGACAATCGCCGTGTTGGTGGGGGTGCCGAGCGGGTTGAACAGGAACGCAACGCCGTCCTGCTCGATCAGACGCCTGGTCTGCTCCACCGTCTTGGGCGGGCTGTAGGCATCGTCGTAAGAAATAAAATTGAGTTTGCGACCGTTGATGCCGCCCTGCTCGTTGATCATCCTGAAGTAGGCCGTCTCGGTGCGTCCGATCGTGCCGTAGGCCGAGGCCGGCCCGCTATAGGGGTAGGTGTTGCCGAACTTTATCTCGCTGTTGGTGATCCCGGGTGCCTGGTCGGCCCGGGCCCGGCGCGACAGCGCGGGCATCAGCGCGGCAGCGGCGGTGCCGCCCAACAATGAACGTCGACGGATCATGCTCGCCCCCCCTATCGCGATCCCGCCATTGTGGGCGCGATCTTCCGAACCAATGATCCGCCGCCGCATCCGCTCCGGCAAGGCGGCCGGAACGTGTCAGGTCCCGGCGCTGTCGAGCAGGTCGCCGAATCGCTCCCAGACGGTGCCGGTCCAGCGGATCAGGCCGAGTTTCTTGATCGGCCGGTAGTCGGTCGGGCTGGTGTTCAAGGTGATGCCGGGCAGCAGGGTCGGGATCGCCACGCCGTGCAGCGAGGTCGCCTGGCGCATCACGTTCTCGCGCGAGAGGTCATCGCCACAGGCGCGCAGCACATGCAGGATGGTGGTCGCGTAGCCGTAGCCCGAGACATAGCCGAGGTCGGTCGCGTCGGCGTCCGGCATGTATTTCGCCATGAATTCGCGCCACTCGCGCATGCCGGGATCGTCCTTCCAGCCTGGATCGGTCGGGTCCTTCTGATACGTCGCGCTGATGATGCCGACCGCGCGCTCCGGCCCGGCGGGCTTGATCACCGATCCCACCGAGATCGAGACGAAACTGTTGAGATAGAGCGGCTTCCACGCCATCTCATGGACCTTGCGGATGGTCATCGCCGCGAATTTCGGCGTGGTGGCCGAAACGAACACGTCGCAACCCGCCGCTTGCAGCCCGACGATCTGGCTGTCGATGGTCGGATCGGTCACTTCGTATGTCGTCGTGACGACCATGCGGTCGAACTTGTCGCCGAGCACATCGCGCAGCCCCGCCTCGTAGTCCTTGCCGAAATCGTCGTTCTGATAGAGCAGGCCGATCTTGCCGTTTGGCCGCTCGCGTTGGATGTAACGCGCATAGATCTGCGCCTCGGTGCGATAGCTCGGGGCCCAGCCGATCGTCCAGGGGTGCTCCGCGTAATCACCCCACTTGTCGGCGCCGCTGCCGACGAAGAGCTGCGGCACCTTTTTTTGGTTGCAATACCGCGTGATCGCCGTGTTGCACGCGGTGCCGAGCGGGTCGAACAGGAACGCCACGCGGTCGCGCTCGACCAGCCGCCGCGTCTGTTCCACCGTCTTCGGTGGACTGTAGCCGTCGTCGAGGGAAATGAAATTGAGCTTGCGGCCGTTGATGCCGCCTTCGTCGTTCACTTTTCGAAACATTGCCGCTTCGGCGCGCGCGATGACCGAGTAGGCCGAAGCCGGTCCGCTATAGGCGTAGGTGTTGCCGAATTTTATCTCGGTCGCGGTTACGCCCGGTGTCTCGGCGCCGCGCGCCAGGCGGGGCGCCGCCAGCGCCGAGGCGGCGATCGCCGCACCCCCGAGAACTGTTCGTCGATTGAGCATCTATCTTCCCTTCCCGCGTCTTGGAAATGCCAACTACTCTATTAGACCGACGCGGCGGAGAGCACGTCGCCGAACAGGTCCCAGCTCTTGCCCGTCCATTTCATGAGCTGCACCTGCCCGATGGTGTGATAATTGGTCGGGCTGGTGTTGACCCGAATGCCGGGCAGCAACGAGGCAATCTCGACATGCGAGAGATTGGTCGCCTGCCGCATCAGGTTCGCGCGCGAGAAATCGTTGCCGCACTGCTTGAGCGTGGCGATCATCGTCAGCACCGCGCCGTAGCCATAGACATAGAAGGCGTCGTTGAGGTCGGCACCGGGCAGGTATTTCTGCATGATCGAGCGCCACTGCACCATGCCAGGATCCTGCCGCCAGCGCGGATCGGACGGGTCCTTGTAGTAGGCGCAGCTGATGAGGCCGATGCCCTTGTCCATGCCGGCGGGCTCCATCACCGCGCCGACCGAGGTCGACACGTCGGTCAGCACATGCAGCGGCTTCCAGTTCATCTCCGCCAGCTTGCGGATGATCTGGGCGGCGAATTTCGGTGTCGCGGCGGTGAGTAGCGCATCCACCCCGGCGCCTTGCAGCGATATCGCCTGGCTGTCGATCGTCGCGTCGGTCACCTCGTAGGACGCCGTGGTCACCTTGCCGAAGCGCTCGCCCAGCACGTCGCGCATGCCGTCGAGGTAGTCCTTACCGAAATCATCGTTCTGATACAGGATGCCGATCTTGGCGTCGGGCTTGGTCTTCAGCATGTATTTGGTGAAGATCTGCGCCTCGACGCGATAGCTCGGCTGCCAGCCGATGCTCCAGGGGTAGGTTTTCGGGTCCTGGAACTTATCCGCCCCGCTGCCGACGAACAGGTGCGGCACCTTGCGCCGGTTGACGTATTGCAAGATGGCGCTGTTAGCGGCGGTGCCCAGCGTGTTGCACAGGCAGGCCACCTCGTCGCGCTCGACCAGCCGCCGCACCTGCTCGACGGTTTTCGCTGGGTTATACGAGTCGTCATACGAGATGAACTTGATCTTTCGACCGGCAATGCCGCCCTGGTCATTGAACCATTGCCATGTCGCGGTGTGGGCGCGACCGATCACGCCGTACGCCGACGCCGGACCGCTATAGGCCGCCGTGCTGCCGATGCGGATCTCGGTAGCGGTGACACCCGGCGTCTCCTCGGCGCGCGCAATCAGCGGGGCGGCCGGCACGAACGCCGCTGCCGCCGCTCCTCCAAGCAAGCTTCGTCTACGCATTGTCGATCCTCATTTCCCTCGCGCGCGGTTCAAGCGCTGTTGCCCTCGATCAAGTCTCCGAATCGCTCCCAGATCTTCCCGCCCCAGCGCATCAGCTGCATCTGACGGATCGGGTGGTAGTTGGTCGGGCTCGTGTTGATGAGAATGCCCGGTAGCAGGATGGGGCTCTTGAAGTTCTTCAGGTTGGTCGCCTGCTTCATGATGTTCTCGCGTGAGAAATCGTTCCCGCACTGCTTCAACACCTGGATCATGGTCAGCGGGACCCCGTAGCCGACCACGTTGCCGCCGTCCTTCAGGTCGCCGTCGGGATAGTATTTCGCCATGAAGGCCTTCCACTCCTTCATTCCCGCGTCGTTGTCCCAAGCAGGATCAGTCGGATCCTTGACGTAAGTCGAACTGATGATGCCGACGGCCTTTTCCGGCCCCGCCGGCTGGATCACCGCGCCGACCGAAGCCGAGACGCCGGTGAGGATGTGCATCGGCTTCCAGTTCATCTCATGGACCTTGCGAATGGTCTGAGCGGCGAACTTCGGTGTCGCGATCGTCACCAGCACGTCGGT
Organism: Acetobacteraceae bacterium; assembly: GCA_965218045.1. Taxonomy (GTDB): domain Bacteria; phylum Pseudomonadota; class Alphaproteobacteria; order Acetobacterales; family Acetobacteraceae; genus CAVRCA01. The sequence goes on from CBDCJX010000011.1 coordinate 843,246, forward strand.
ACCGGCGCTCTGCAGGGTGACGAGCTGTGAGTCGACGGTTGCATCCGTCACCTCATACGAGGCGAATGTCACCTTGTCCCAGCGATCCTTCAGGATGTCCTTGAGGCCGCTGAGATAGTCCTTTCCGAAATCGTCGTTCTGATAGAGGACCCCGATCTTCCCGTCCGGCTTCTTGGCCAGGATGTACTTGGCGTAGATCTGCGCCTCTGTCACGTAGCTTGGCTGCCAACCGATCGTCCACGGATGCTCCCGGTAGTCGCCCCATTTATCGGCGCCGGTGGCGAGGAACAGGTGCGGCACCTTCTTCTGGTTCACATATTTGACAATGGCCGTGTTGGACGGCGTACCGAGCGTGTGGAACAGGCACGCCACCTTGTCCTGCTCGATGAGGCGACGCACCTGCTCCACCGTCTTGGGTGGGCTGTAGCTGTCGTCGTAGGAGATGAAATTAACCTTGCGCCCGGCGAACCCGCCCGCGTCGTTGGCCATACGGAACGTGGCAGCGTCAGCCCTGCCGATCGTCCCGTAAGCTGAGGCCGGCCCGCTATAGGGCATCGTATTGCCGATGCGTATCTCAGTTTCTGTGACGCCTGGTGTCTCCTCGGCACGCAGGATGGCCGGGGCGGCCGGCACGAACGCCGCGGTCGCGGCGCCCGTGAGCAGAGTCCTCCGACGAAGCATGGACGTATATCCTTCCCTGGTGGCAACGTTGGTTCGAGCGTGTTCTAGTTATGTGGTCGGAGCAAGGGCGCGGCATGGCTCGGTCCGGCCACGCGGACAGCGCGACCGGACCGTACGCGGTCTCAGGCCGAAGCGCCGTCGATGATGTCGCCGAACAACTCCCAGATCTTGCCGTTCCAACGCATCAGCTTGAGCTGCTGGATCGGGTGGAAATCGGTCGGGCTGGTATTGATCCGGATACCCGGCAGCAGGATCGGGCTTTCCAGGTTCTTGAGGTTCGCGGCCTGCTTCATCATGTTCTCGCGCGACAGGTCGTTGCCGCACTGCTTCAGGACCTTCATCATGGTGAGCGAAATCCCGTAGGCGAAGACGTTGCTGGCATCCTTCACGTCGCCCTCGGGGTAATACTTGGCCATGAAGGCGCGCCACTCATTCATGCCGGGATCGTTGGCGTATTGCGGATCGGTCGGGTCCTTGGCGTACGACGAGCTGATGATCCCGACGGCCTTTTCGCGTCCCGCCGGCTCGATCACGGTGCCGACCGAGACCGATACGCCGGTGAGCACGTGCATCGGCTTCCAACCCATGTCGGCCACCCGCCGGATCGTCTGTGCGGCGAATTTCGGTGTCGCCACCGTCATCAAGACAGTCACCCCCGCACCTCGCAGGCTGACAAGCTGCGAGTCGATGGTGGCGTCGGTCACCTCGTACGATGCGAGCGTGACCACCGCTTCGAACCGGTCCTTCAGCACGTCGCGAAAGCCGGTCAGGTAGTCTTTCCCGAAATCATCGTTCTGGTACAGGATACCGATTTTCGCGTCCGGCTGCTCCTTCAGGATGTATTTCGCGTAGACCTGCGATTCGGTGACGTAGCTCGGCTGCCAGCCGATCGTCCAAGGATGCTCCTTGTAGTTGCCCCACTTGTCCGCGCCACTCGACACGAACATCTGCGGCACCTTCTTGCTGTTGCAGTATTTGACGATCGCCGTGTTGCTCGGGGTGCCGAGGGTGTTGAACAGACACGCCACCCGATCCTGCTCGACTAGGCGCCTGATCTGCTCCACGGTTTTGGGCGGGCTGTAGGAATCGTCGTACGTGATGAAGTTGACCTTGCGGCCGGCGAAGCCGCCCATGTCGTTCGCCATACGGAACGCCGCCGCGTCGGCCTTGCCGATCGTGCCATAGGCCGAGGCCGGCCCGCTGGTGGGGCACGTATTGCCGATGCGTATCTCGGTGGCGGTCACGCCGGTGGTGTCAGCAGCGCGTAGTATGGCGGGTGCGGCCGGCACGAAGCTGGCAGCCGCGGCGGCGGTGAGCAATGAGCGTCGGCGTATCATGAGCGTTCCTTCCCTGCATGCGGCCCGTTGATCGGGCTTCAGGGAAGCTTAGCCTTGCTGGCAACTTCGCGCGATGGAAAACCAGCCGCCGCCGGCGCGCGCCGGCGGCGGTCGGCAGTCTAGACGCTGGCACCCTCTATGATGTCGCCGAAGCGGTTCCAGCGCTGGCCGGTCCACTTCATAAGCTGCAATTGGCGTATCGGCCGGTAGTCCGTCGGGCTGGTGTTGACCTTGATGCCAGGCAGCAAGACCGGCAGATCGAGATCTTTCAGGCTCGTCGCCTGCTTCATCAGGTTTTCGCGCGAGAAGTCGCTGCCGCACTGCTTCAGCACCTGGAGCATGGTCAACGTGACCCCGTAGCCGAACACGTAGCCGCTGTCGGACTGATCGCCGTCCGGGATGTGCTGCTTCATGAAGTCGCGCCATTGCTTCATGCCGGCGTCGTCATCCCAACTGGGATCAGTCGGGTCCTTCAGATAAGCCGAGCTGATGACGTCGACGGCGTTCTCCTTCCCGGCGGGCTCGATCACCGCACCCACCGAGGCCGAGACGTTGGTCATCAAGTGCAGCGGCTTCCAATTCATCTGAGCGACCTTGCGGATCATCTGCGCGGCGAATTTTGGCGTCGCGGCAGTCACCAGCACGTCGACGCCCGCAGATTGCAAAGAAACGGCCTGGGAGTCGATCGTCGGGTCGGTCACCTCGAATGAGACTTGCTTGACCTGATCGAACTTGGCGCCGAGCTCGTCCTTCAGCCCGATCACGTAATCTTTGCCGAAGTCGTCGTTCTGATAGAGGATGCCGATCCTTGCGTTCGGCTTCTCCTTCAGGATGTACTTGCCGTAGATCTGCGCCTCGGTCTGGTAGCTTGGCTGCCAGCCGATGGTCCAGGGCTGCTTCTTGTAGTCGCCCCACTTGGCCGCGCCGGTGGAAACGAAAAGCTGCGGCACTTTCTTGGCGTTGCAGTATTTCACTATCGCCGAGTTGGTCGGTGTGCCGAGCGTGTTGAACAAGCAGGCGACCTGATCCTGCTCCACCAGCCGACGCACCTGCTCAACCGTCTTGGGCGGGCTGTAACCGTCATCGTAGCTGATGAAATTCACTTTGTGGCCGGCAACACCGCCCTTCGCGTTCACCATCTCGAACACGGCCGCGTCCATCTTGCCGATAATGCCGTAGGCGGAGGCTGGACCGCTATACGGCATCGTGTTGCCGATCTTGATCTCGTTCGCGGTGACACCCGGCGTCTCCGCGGCTTGGAGCAGGGCCGGTGCGATCGGCAGAAAACTGGCGCTGGCGGCGCCGGTCAGCAAAGTACGTCTACGCAACATCGTGAATGGTTTCCTTTACGGTTTTCCGCCTGGTCGTGTTAGCCGAGCGTCCTGGCGCCCGCCTGGCAAGACGCGGTGGACAATCTGGCGCAGCAGTCCCGCGACCCCGGAGGGGATCAGATACATGAAGGCGATGAGGATCACGCCGTAGATGGCGCCGGGCGCGGCCTTGGAGACCTGCTCGGCGATGTTCGGGATGAACACGACGAACGCGGCGCCGAAGATCGCGCCGGCGATCGAGGCGACGCCGCCCACCACGAGCCCGACGAACAGGAACACGGACAGGAATATGGTGAAGCTGTCCGGGGCAACGAACTCGACCGCGATGGCGCTGAGCGCTCCGGCAACGCCGGTGTACATCGCGCTGACCGCGAAAGTTCGCGTCTTCACCGAGGCGATGTCGATGCCCATCGCTTCGGCGGCGAGCGCGTGGTCACGGGTCGCCATCATCGCTCGGCCGACCCGTCCGCGTATCAGGTTCCAGGCCAGCAGGAACAGCAGCGCCGCGACGGTGAGCGAGAACAGGTAGAGATACTGGTCCGCCGTGAGCGGCAAGCCGAACGGCGCTTTCGGCTTGGAGATGACGATCCCCTGCACGCCGCCGGTCCAGTCCTCGATCAGCTTGAACTTGAGGAGCTGCGGCACCGCCACCGCGAGCGCGAACGTGGTCAACGCGAGGTAGAGCCCGGTGAAACGCAACGCCGGATATCCCACCAGCAGACCGATGAAGGCACTGACCACGGCCGCGGCCGGGAGCGTTGCCCAATACGGCACGTTGAACTCCGAGATCAGGATCGCGGCGGTGTACGCGCCCACGGCGTAGAATGCGCCATGCCCCAGGGATATTTGGCCATTGTAGCCGGTGACCAGATTGAGCCCCAGAATGGCCACCGCGTAGGCCACCAGCAAGGTGAGCTGAAACAGGTGGTAGCCGCTGACCAGGAAGGTGAGCGAGACCGCGAAGATCAGGAACAGCACGGTGACGACACCGGAAAGCCAGCTCCGCGTCGAGGGCTGAACCTGGATCGGGTTCGCCGCCGCTTCCCTGGCTTCAGCTGCGATTTCACCACTCATGTCGTTACACCCTGCTCATCACAACGCGGCCGAACAGACCCGTCGGCTTGATCATCAGCACCGCCACGATGATCACCAGTGCGAGCGACAGCTTCAGCTCCGTGCCGACCACGTACGCGCCACCCAAATTCTCGATCACGCCCACCGCGAACCCGCCAATCACCGCCCCGAGCGGGTTCTCGATCCCACCGAGCAACGCGCCGGCAAAGGCGTAGAGCAGCACGCCGGCCATCATGTTCGGGTCGAGGAAGACCACCGGCGCGATCATCATGCCAGCGATGGCGCCGATGGCGGCGGCAAGTCCCCAGCCCAACGCCAGCATCCAGCCGACCCGCACGCCGACCAGCCGGCTCGAGGTCGGGTTGTAAGCCGCGGCGCGCATCGCCAGCCCGAGACTGGTGTGGCGGAAGAACAGGTAGACCAGGAGCAGCACGATCAGTGTCACGACGGTCGAGCCGAGTTCGTGGCCGGAGATGAAGCCGCCGAACAGCGGCGTGGAGCTGCTGAACGGGCTCGGGAAGGTCTTGATCGTGAAGTCCCAGATCCAGCCGGTCATCGCGTTGACGATCAGCAGCAATCCTATGAACACCCCGACCGATGCCAGCACGGGCGCGTTCTCCATCGGACGCATCAGGATACGCTCGACCAGCACGCCGATGAAAAACGATACGATCACGGTGGCGATGAACGAGACCCAATACGACCAGCCGGCCGTCACCATCGTGTAGGCGATGTAGGTCGACAGAGTCGCCATCTCGCCTTGCGCGAAGTTCACGTGATGGGTGGCCTGGTAGATCATGACCAGCGCCAAGGCGACGCTGGCATAGATCCCGCCGGTCGCCAGTCCCGACAGGATCTGATGGAGAACACCCTGCATGCTCGCGGCGACCTTTCGTTCAATAGCCCAGGTAGGAGCGGCGGATCGCCTCGTCGTTCTGGATTTCCTTTGCCGGACCGCTCATCACGATCCGGCCGGTCTCCAGCAGGTAGGCGTGGGAGGCGAGGTTCAGCGCCATGTTGGCGTTCTGCTCGACCACCAGCATGCTGACCCGCTCCTCCGCGTTGATGCGGCGCAGGATGTCGAAGATGTCCCGCACGATCAGCGGCGCCAGGCCCACCGATGGCTCGTCGAGCAGCAGCAGCCTCGGTCGCAACACCAGCGCCCGGGCGATCGCCAGCATCTGCTGCTCGCCGCCCGATAACGTGCCTGCCTGTTGTCGATACCGCTCCTTGAGGCGCGGAAAATAGCCGAACATGCGTTCGAAATCCTCGGCCACCCCGCGTCGGCCGCGGGTGTAGGCGCCGAGCTTCATGTTCTCCTCGACGGTGAGCTCCATGAAGGTGCCGCGCCCGTCCGGGACGTGGCCCACCTTGCGTCGGACGATGTCCTCGGTCGCCTTGCCCTCGATGCGCTCGCCCGCCAGCCGCACCTCGCCGGTGGTGCGAACCATGTTGCAGATCGCCCGCAAGGTGGTGGTCTTGCCCGCGCCATTGGCGCCGAGCAGGGTGGTTACCGCGCCTTCATCCACCACGAAGCTGAGGCCGTGCAGGACTTTCGTCTGCCCGTATGACGCGGTCAGGTCCGCGACTTCAAGCAGCGCCGGCATGCTCGGTCTCTCCTAGGTAGGCACGGATCACCTCCGGCTCGGCGCGCACCTCGTCAGGCGTGCCGTCGGCGATCTTCTGGCCGAACTCCAGCGCCACGACCTTGTCCGACACCCGCATCACCAGGCTCATGTGATGCTCGACCAGCAGGATGCTGAGCTTGAACTGGTCGCGGATCGAGACCAGCAGATCGGCGAGCTCGTCCACCTCGCCGTGGTTGAGCCCACCCGCCGGCTCGTCCAGCAGCAGCAGGCTCGGTGCGCTGATCAACGCCCGCGCCAGCTCGACCCGCTTCTGTGTCCCGAACGGCAGCGAGGCGACCGTGATGTGGGCGACGTCCTCGAGCTCGAGCAGGTGCAGCAGCCGATGCAACATCTCGTCGGCCTTGCGCTCTTCCCGTTGCACGGCGGGCAGGCGCAACGCGTTGCTGATGAACCCCGACCGGGCAAGGTGGTGCGCGCCGACCAGCACGTTGTCGCGCACCGACAATGAGCGAAACAGTGCCAGGTTCTGAAACGTGCGGCCGATGCCGAGGTCGATCAGCTTGTGTCGCGGCGTATTGGCGAGCTTGCGATCCTCGAACCGGATCTCGCCTTCGATATAGCTGTAGATGCCGCTGATACAGTTGAACAGCGTGGTCTTGCCGGACCCGTTCGGCCCGATCAGCCCGCAGATCTGGTTGCGGCCGACATCGAACGAGACGCCGTCCAGCGCGACGACGCCGCCAAACCGGACCACCACGTTGCGGACCTGGAGCAAGGCCGCCCCGGCGCCAGACGCGCTAGGAGCGGCGTTCATCGATGTTCGTCTCGAAACGAGACCACGGCAAGATGGCGCGGCATGCCGGCGCCATGGAGGCTTCCCAAAAACGTGCTCCCTGCTCTTTGGCTGGCACCCGTTCAGGCTGCCGCAACATCGCGGTCGAAGATACGGTCGGTCGCGGGCAAGTCAAGCGAACTTGCGGACGCTGCATTGCAGGATCGGCCGAGCTTCTGCACGCTCGGCGAAACAAGCATGAATGGAGCTGGCTCATGCCGACGACTGTAGCCGTGATCTCGGCCGGCAACATGGGTGCCGGGGTCGGACAGCGCCTGGTCGAACGCGGTGCGCAGGTTTGCACGTGGCTCGAAGGGCGCGGCGCGGCGACGATCGAGCGCGCGCGTCGGGCGGGCATGCGGCCGGTCGAGCTCAATGAAATCGCCGGCAAGGAATTTCTGCTGTCGATCGTGCCACCGGGCGACGCCGAGGCGCTGGCCGAGCGGCTGGCACCGGTCCTCGCCGCCAGCACGACCAAGCCGACCTATATCGACTGCAACGCGGTCAGCCCGCCGACAGTGGCGCGCATCGCGGCACGGATCGCGACGACCGGCTGCCGGTTCGTCGACGGCGGCATCATTGGCGGCCCGCCAACCCCGGACGGCAAGTCGCCGGTCTTGTATGTATCGGGGTCCGCCGCGCCGACGGTCACGGCGCTCGGCGAGTACGGACTGGATGTCCGCGTGTTGACCGGCGACATCGGCGCGGCATCGGCGCTAAAAATGTCATACGCCGGGATCACCAAGGGTTTCACTGCGTTGGGCGCCGTCATGGCGCTCGCCGCGACGCACGCCGGGGCCGACGCGGCACTGCACCGCGAACTCGCCGACAGCCAGCCCGAGCTGCTCGCTTGGCTGTCCCGCCAGGTGCCGCGCATGTATTCCAAAGCCTATCGCTGGGTCGCGGAGATGGAGGAGATCGCCGGTTTCATCGACGACCCCTCGGCGGGCAGCCGCATTCTCGAGGGTGCCGCCGGGCTGTACCGGCGCCTCGCCGACGATCAGACCGAAACCGAGGCGCTCACCGCCTTCTTCAACCGCACCGAGCAGAACTAAGGAGAACGACGATGGACATCCGCCTCGATGGCAAGACGGCCCTGATCACCGGTGGCAGCAAGGGCCTCGGCCTGGCGATGGCAACCTTGTTCGCCGCCTCGGGCGCCGACGTCGCGATCGTTGCGCGCCGACCCGAGGCGCTGGAGGAAGCCAAGCGAGCGATCGCGGCGACCGCGAAGGGCAAGGTGGTCACGGTCGCGGCGGATGTCGCCAAGGCGGATGCGGTGAAGCGCGCCTTCGATGCGGCGGCCGAGCAGCTGGGCCAGATCGACATACTGGTGAACAACGCCGGCACCTCGCAGACCGGCAAGTTCGAGGACATCACCGACGAAGTGTGGCAGGCCGATCTCGACCTCAAGCTGTTCGCCGCGATCCGCCTCGCGCGCTTGGCGATGCCGGGGATGCAGCAACGACGCTGGGGGCGCATCATCAACGTGCTGAACATCGGCGCGAAGGCGCCGCGCGCGGGCGGCGCGCCCACCGTGGTGTCACGCGCGGCGGGGATGGCGCTGACCAAGGTGCTGGCCGGCGAGGGCGCGCCGCACAACGTGCTGGTCAATGCGTTGCTGGTCGGGGTGATCGTCAGCGATCAGTGGGTTCGGCGCCACCAGGCGCAAGGCAGCAACGCGCCGTTCGAGGAGTTCACCAGCAAGATGGGCGCCAACGTGCCGCTGGGGCGGATGGGCACCGCGGAGGAGTTCGCCAACATGGCGTGCTTCCTCGCCTCCGACGCCGCCGGCTATGTCACCGGCACCGCGATCAACGTCGACGGCGGCACCTCCCCCGTGGTCTGAGCGTGATACCAGTCGCGGCTCACGGGCGGCCTCCCTCGTTTGGATCTCAACAGCCGAAGCCCTGGCACACAAATGCCGTTCGGGGCCGTCCCCCAGCAGGACCTCCCGGCGAGCACGTCGTGCGCAACCCGTGGATCGCCACCGCGCTTCGCGCCTCGCGGTAACCGGATTGGCGCCGTCTGTTCCCGGTTCCGCCTGGAATTTTCTAACAATATGTTGCAACTCTCGCTAACCGTGTGATACAAGTTCGCCCATGTCCCCAGCCCCCTCCACCCCAACCGGCTTGATGTGCCGCTTCGGCCTGCTCGTCGAGCGGCTGAGGTGGACGCTTGCCGATTGGGTCGACCGGAACCCCCGGAACCGCGACGTGCTGGGGCCGCTTGCCTTGCTGCTGTGGAAGTACTTGCAGCGCACGACGCGGCGCCTCGCCGCGCTGCATGCGCAGTTCGCCGCCGGGACGCTTGCGCCGCGCAAGGACCGGGCGCCGCGCCGGGCAGCCGAGCGGGCCGAGTCGACACCACCCGAGCGGTCGAAGCTGCCGGGCGGCCCGGTGCTGGCGCGGTTCGGCGCCGGGTATCTCGGTGCCTGGCTGCTGGCTCTGGTCGAGGATGCGGAGATGCAGGCGCTGCTCGCGGCGTCGCCGCAAGCGGGTCGGCTACTGCGCCCGCTGTGGCGGCGACTGACCAACGACCCGCTGCCCGCGCCGCTGCGGCTGCCGCCGAAGCCGCCGCGTTCGGAGCAACCGCTCGCTCCGGCGGCGCTCGCCGCAGCGCCGGGCGAGGCAACGCCCCACGCCTCACCCCACGCTCCACCCCAAGTCCCATCCCATGCCCCACCTGGGCGTCGTCCGGCCGCTTCCGCCAAGCGTCCCGTCTCCCTGCCACCCTGGCCACCGCCGCTTTTCCGGGCCTGAGGCGGCGCAGTCTTTGGCACGTCGATAATGTTGCGTTTTCGAAACGGACTGAGCGTTTCGCAGTCCGAACTTGAATCACGAATAGGGCCGGCGGTGCTCGGCAGAGGCATGGGAACCGGCGCCCGTGCTGCGATCCTCGCCAGCTATGATGGGCCAGCTATGGTGGGGATGGCTTGGCTTGCTGCCTCGCGACAGCGCGGTGGCCCGAGCGCGTCGCCGGACTGGCGCCCGCGCGCGTCGCTCATGGTCGCGGTGAGCCGAGCACCGACTCGCGCATCGGCGGCAGCAGGGCCGAGGCGTAGGCAGCGGGATTGCGGATCAGGAAGCGAGCGGCGGCGAGGTCGAGATCGCGGCCTTCCGCCGCCGGGCACGCGCTGCGGATCGCCAAGACCTCCGCCGCTGGCACCGGCGCCCGGGCCCGGCGATGCAGCGCGAGTGAAGCGGCCATCGGTTGTCGGCCGACGGCCAGCTCGGCGAACTCGCGGTCGAGCTCGCGCCGCCCCAGGCTGGTACACACCTGCGGCAACACTCCAAGCCCCTGCAGCGGCCAGCCAAGCGGCGCGAGCACGCGGCTCCAGGTAACGAACAGCTCGCCGCCATTCGGCAACTGGGCGATGGTCTGGACCAGCCCCTTGCCCAAGGTGGTGCTGCCGACGATCACCGCGCGGCCCCGATCGGCCAGCGCGGCGGCCAGGATCTCGGCGGCGCTGGCGGTCGTGCCGTCGACCATCACCACCAGCGGGATGCCCCGGGCGAGCGTCCCGCCCACCGAGCGCCACACCCGCGACGCCTCGGGGTCGCGCCCGGCGGTGATGGTGACCACGCCCTCCGGCAGCAGCATGTCGGCGGCGGTCACCGCCTCACGCAGCAGACCGCCGCGATTGCCGCGCAGGTCGAGCACGATGCCCTCGATGGGCGTCGGGCCGGACAGCGCGTGGTCGATGCCGCGCGCGAACCGCTGGTCGGTGCGCCGGCTGAACGACGAGACCTTGATGAACAGCACGCTGCCGACGCGCTCGGGAAACACCGTCTCCGGCGGCACCAAGGCCCGCTCCAGCGCGGCGCTATGCCGCCGACCGTCATGCCCGCGCCATTCGATGGTGACCGGGCTGCCCTCGTCGCCGGTGAGCGCATCGGCGACGGCGTCCAGATCCCCGCCTCGGGCGGGCTCGCCGTCCACCGCGACAATCCGATCGCCTACCCGGATGCCGGCGACCGCGCCAGGGCCGTCCGGGACGGCCTCGACCACGACGACGCTGCCGCCGCGTCGCGCCAAGCTCAGCCCGAGCCCGGCCTGGCCGGTGCGTCGGTCGCGATCCTCCTCGGCGTCGACCGGGCCGACGTAGCGGCTGTACGGATCGAGATGGTTGAACAGCTCGTCGAAGAAGCTCTGGATAAGGCCGTCGGTGCCGGCGCGTCGGGTGGCGGCCGAGACCGGCCAGGCGGCGGCGGCGAGATCGGCGGCGGCGGCGGCCCAGGACGCGGGAGCGACGCCTTGCGGCAACGGGCGCGCCAACACAATGCGATCGCGTTGGCCCAGCACGAGGGCGCCGCCGCTCACCGCGATGCTGAGATCGGGGTCGAGCGCGGTGAGGCCGCGCAGCCCCCAGATGGTGAGCTGCGGCACCGGCACCGGCTCGAGGATGCGCGGCGCCATGAAGCCGAGCGCGGCGGCATACACTTCGGAGGCGAGCCGCGCCTCGAACTCGGTTCGGGCGGCGGTCTCGGCATGCGCGGGGACGATGAGAAGTACGAGCAAGATGAGGGTGACCCGCCTCACCTGCCGCGCGACCGCCTTCCCGCCTGTCTGGTGGCCGCCTGCCTCGCGCGGCCGGACCCGGCGGTGCCGGACGCGCCGGTGTCAGACACGGCGCTGTCCGGCACGATGTGGAACACCAGCCCGCCGGTCACCGGGCTGGCCTCGGCGAGCCTGACCTCGACATCCTGCGCGAGGCGAAACACCAAACGTGTGCGGCGACCGGTCAGCGTCTGCGTTCTTTCGTCGTGGACCCAGAAATCGTCGATCAGCGTGGACAGCGGGACGATCCCGCTCGCGCCGCTTGCCACACATGTGACAAAAATGCCGAACCGCGTCACGCCGGAAATGCGCGCGCCGAACACCGCGCCGACCTTGTCCGCCATGTAGGCGGCGAGATAGCGGTCGATCGCGTCGCGCTCGGCCAGTGCGGCGCGGCGTTCGGTCGCGGTGATGTGCTCCGCCGTGTCGGCGAAGCGGGAAGCCGCGTCTCCAGGCAGGCCAGCATCGCCCAGTCGCACCCCGTCGATCAGCGCGCGGTGGACCAGCAGGTCGGCGTAGCGGCGGATCGGGCTGGTGAAATGGGCGTAGCGCGGCAGGGCCAGGCCGAAATGACCGATATTGTCGGGGCTGTACGCCGCCTGGGACTGGCTACGCAGCATCACCTCGTTGACCAGCGGCGCCGCCTCGGTGCCGGCCACGCGTTGTAGCACGCGGTCGAGGTCGCGCGGATGGACCTGGTTGCCGGGCGGCAGGGCGATGTCGAAGCCGTGCAGGAAGCCGCGCAAGGCCGCCAGCTTCTCCTCCGATGGCGGGGCGTGGACGCGATACATGCAGGGCATGCGTCGCCGTTCCAGTTCCTCGGCCGCCGCGACATTGGCCAGCACCATGAATTCCTCGATCAAGCGATGGCTGTCGAGGCGCGGCCGGGGTGCCACTTGCGTCACCCGACCGGCGTCGTCGAGCACCACCCGGCGCTCGGGAAGATCGAGGTCGAGCGTGCCGCGCTCGGTCCGGGCCGCCAGCAGGGCGCGAAACGCGGCGTAGAGCGCGGGCAACGGCAAATCGAGATCGTCGCCCGCGTCGGATGCCTGTTGCACCTGCTCGTAGGTCAGTCGCGCCGCACTGCGCATCAGACCGCGGCCGAAGCGATGCGCGGTCTTGCGTCCGGCCGCGTCGACCCGCATCTCGACAAAGAGACAGCCGCGCTCCTCGCCCGGACGCAGGCTGCACCAGCCGTTGGACAGCGCCTCGGGCAGCATCGGCACGACCCGGTCGGGGAAGTAGACGCTGTTGCCGCGCCGGTGCGCGTCACGGTCGAGCGGCGAGCCGGGCCGGACGTAGTGCGCCACGTCGGCGATCGCCACGATCAGGCGAAACCCGTCGCCGTCGGGCTCGGCGAACACCGCGTCGTCGAAATCGCGCGCATCCGCGCCGTCGATGGTGACAAGCGGCACGTGCCGTAGGTCGGTGCGGCGATCCAGGGGAGCCGCACCGGCGCGCGCGGCCTCGGCGAGCGTGTCGGCCGAGAACTCCTGCGGAATGTCGTGCGTGTGGATGCAGATCAGGCTGATCGAGCGGGCATCGCCCATGCTGCCGAGCCGCTCGACCACTCGTGCCGGCTTCAAGCCGAAGCCGTGATGCGGCAGCGGCTCGGCCAGGACGATTTCGCCCGCCATCGCGCCGCCCGTCTCGCCGGGGGGGACCAGCCACTCGGCCTTGGCGCGCCGATCGGTCGGCACGATCCGGTCGCCGGGGCTGTCACGCCCGCCCAGACTGCCGCGCCCGCCAGGGCCGCCAGCGGGGTCGCCGCCCCCGCCGGGGCGGAAGATGCCGAGCACGCGTCCGGGTGCGTCGGTGAGGCGCTTGATGGTGCGGGCCTCGTAGCGGCCGGGGCCGATCGGGCGCAATCGGGCGAGCACCCGCTGACCCGGGGCCAGGGCGGGTCGGCCACGCGGCTCCGGCGCCATCAGGATCAACGGCGCCGGCCCGTCGCTGGTCCAGCCCACCGGCCGGGCCAGGGAGTCGCCGTCCGGGTCGGTGCCGCTGACCTGCACCACCATGATTTCCGGCAGGCGCCCGGCCTCGCGGAACCGCTTGGCGCCGGCGGGCGAGATGATGCCTTCCGCCTCCAGCTCCTTCAGCGCCGCGCGCAGCTCGGCCCGATGCTCCGGACCAAGGCCGAACGCCCGTGCGATCTCCCGCTTTCCGACCCGCCCAGTCTGGCCACGGAGGAAGCGGCGCAATTCGTCGCGGCTCGGGACGGCGGCGGCATCACCGGGGCGCCGCGGCACCTTCATGCGGCGCGGCTCAGGCGCGAAAGCGGTAGCAAGATCACGATGTGCGCTCTCCGATGCTTGTCCGGGCCTAGAGATCCAGCAGCTTCGCCAGCATGATGCCGCTCCACCCGGCTATTCTGCCTCTGCACCCGGCCGTTTCAGATTGGGTGCTCCGCCCGCCATGCGCACCCAAGCAGGGGTGATAGGTCGGAACCCGGGCCGACGCCACGGCGCGACCGTCAAATTTTCCGTCGGTGCACCGACGAGGCTTCATCGCGGCCCGGTTGCTACGCCCACCTAGAATATGCACCACAGTTGTGGAACGCGCACAAATCGGCCCAGCTCGGGAGTCCCGACGGCGTTTTCACATCAAAGCGGACCCTACGTAGGCGAAAATGACGAGGACTTGTTACCCAGAACCGGCACGTCGGATGCGCACCCTTCGGTAAACTTTACATGGTCCAAAGCACCAACCGAGATTAACCCGGGTTAACCCTTTGTTCAGACGTGTGGTGCGTCCCTTGGCACAAAGGTTGCTTTTCTCGACTACACCAACGTCCTTGCGACGAGTATCGAATTAGATGAGATCGGGTGCTCGTACCTGACCGAGTCACGCAACGGCGGGGGATTTTCGTGCGGTTGTCGGCCAGTTCGGCCGCACGCCGCGTGGGTGTAGCGCACGCCGTCGGCAGGACGGCACAGGAAAGGAACCACGATGCGTAAGCTTCTCATGACCGGTGGCGCAGTGCTCGCACTCTCCGCCGGCGGCGCGATGGCGGCCGACCTCACCGGATCGGCCGCCGACAAGGGCGCGCTTGCCAGCACGGGCATTGGCCTGAACAGCAATACCGGGGGCAGCAACGGCAGCCCGGTGATCGGCAGCTACAACACCGCCAAGCCGGTGACGACCACCACCAGCACGGCCACCAGCACCGACAGCCACAACGCCGCCAACCCGATTACCATCACCGCCACCAAGACGACCAACACGGCCAAGAACACGGCGACCACCCAGGGCAGCTACAACAACACCGCCAAGGGCAGCTACAACACGACCAGCACCAGCCTGGCGAACAACCAGTCGTCCAGCTCCAACGACAGCCACAACGTCGCGATCAGCAGCGACAGTCACGACAGCACCACCAAGGTGCTCAGCAAGCTGCAGGACAGCGTTCTCGGCAGCGGCAGCCTGAGCCGTTCGACCACCTACACCCACACCACCAACATGCTGGCGATGACCCGGACCGAGGGATCGGTGTCGGGCAACCACATCGCCGCGCCGCGTGAAAGCGGCCTGACCAATGGCGGCGTATCGATGAACGGCTCGATGAGCGGCATGGGCATCCTGCAGGCCTCGCTCAACAGCGGTCACGCGGCACTCAACCAGCAATCCGTCGCGCTGGGTTCCAGCGTCGGCGGCAATGGCGGCGGCCTGGCCGGCTTCAGCCCCAGCTTCGGTCGCTGACCACCGGCTTCGATCGCGTCGGATCCACGCCGCTTGCCGGCGGTGTGGATCCAGCCTTCCCACAGACCAAGTCGACAGACCAAGTCGACAGACCAAGTCGACAGACCAAGTCGACCGGGGCCCGAGCAAGATGAAAACGCCACACTCCCTGTCGGGCTGGATCACGCTCGCCCTGCTGCTTGGGGTGCAGAGTCCCTGCCTCGCAGCCGATCAAGACCGACCGAGCCGATCGAGCGAGGCGCTCGGCGCGCTGATGAGGCAGGCGGTCCCCACATCCCAGCTCGCGGGTGAACGCGCCCGCGGCATCGTCGTCAACAGCGCGGCCAGCAGCGGCGCCGTCTTCGGCAACACTGTCGGGCCGCACAACGTGACCGGCACGATCGGCAACCAGAACTCGATTAACAACAACGTAGGGATAACCACGGTATTCCAGAACACCGGCAACAACTCGCTGCTGCAAAGCAGTACGTCGATCTACATCAGTGTGCGTTGAAATCATCCGAGCGGGGAAGCGTACGGTGTCGGCAGTGGCAATGACCAGCGTTCGCGCAACACTGATCGCCATCGCGCTGCTGTGTCTTGCCCCGTTGTCGCAGCCTCGCCTGGTCGCCGCGAGCGCTGGTTCGGTCTATCTGTCAGGACCGGCGATCGGCGGTGGGCCGCTCGGGTTGCGATTGCCGATCGAGAGCTTCCAGCAGCGCCGGTTCGTCGGCACATTGGCACAGCAGCACGATTTCTCCTGCGGCTCGGCGGCACTCGCGACCTTGCTGACCTTCAACTACAAGGTAGCGGTCAGCGAGGCCGACGTCTTCGACGACATGTACAAGAACGGCGACAAGTCGGTCATCAGCGAGTCCGGCTTCTCGCTGCTCGACATGAAGAACTATCTCGCCCGCAACAAGATCGCCTCCGAGGGGTTCCGCGCTTCGCTCGACAAGCTGCAGGACGTGGGATTGCCGGCGATCGTCCTGATCACCGTGCGCGGCTACAATCATTTCGTCATCGTGGAAGGCATCCGCGACGGCCGTGTGCTGATCTCCGATCCCGCCGTCGGCAGCCGCAGCGAGTCGATCGCGCGCTTCGAGGGCGAATGGGGCGGGGTTTTCTTCCTGATCCTCAACAACGTCGACGAGGCGCAGGCCACGTTCAATGACAGGCAGCGCTGGGCGATGGCGCCGCAGTTGCCGTTGAACCTGGCCCGCTTCGCGCTCGACCAGATAACACTGGCGCGACCCGCCTTGCTGACCCCCGGACGGTTCTGAGCGATGTCGCGCGAGAGAGTGTCGTGAGACGGCGTGCGGTACTGGGCCTGGCCAGCGCGATGATGATCGCCGGCGCGCTCGGTGGCTGCTCGCATGACGCAAGTCGGTCACCCGGCGAGCCGGCCTTCACGCGACACTCGGACGCGGCGCGCGATGGTCGTTCGGCCGAGGCGAGCCGGTCGGCCGATCGTTTCGCCGCCCTGCAAGGTCGAGCACCGGCAGCGGGCGCGCCCTTTGCGACAGGGCTCGCGGCGAACACCATCGATGACACGACGTTGGGAGCAGTACGGGGCGGCTTCGACACCGGCGGCGTACAGTTCAGCTTCGCCTTCCAGGAACAGACCTTCATCGACCACAATCTGGTGCAGACGATCGTTGTGCCGACGATCACCCTGGCCAGCAATGCAACCGGCTCGGCGATCTCGACCGCGCCATCGCCGTTCGGGCGGATGGGCAACGCCATGCCGACATTGGTCAGCGCCGGTTCGCTTCGCAGCTCGAATGGTGGCGCCGCGAGACTCAGCGGTGCAGCCCTGCCGCTCGGCCTGCTCGGCTCGACCACGACGCCGTCGAGCCCGGGCGGCCAAGGGCTGACCGCCACCACTGTCGTGAGCAACGGGGCTGCCCATAGTCAGGTTACCTCGCTCTCCCCGCTCGTGCAGGGGCTGGTCGATAGCGGGCTGCCGCCGCTCGTAACCGGCGGCGCCGCCTCGGTGCAAAACAGCGGCCGGACCACCGTGACGTCGAGTCTCGCCGGCAACGGGCTGACCAACCTGGTCACCAACACGGCGAACAACCGGCTGGTCCAGCAGACGGTCAACCTCCATCTCGGGCTCAGCGGGGTGTCGCAACTGATACAGCAGCAAGCCGCTGCCGGCGTCGCGAACCGGCTGGCGACCAGCAACACCGTGTTTCGCTAAGCAGCCTGTCGGATTGGTCGTGTCGCATGGGCCGGACCAGCCGTCAGGGCGACCGATACGTTCGCCGGTTGCTCATCATCGGAGCGCAGTCGCCGCTGCCTGAAGAATGTTCTGGGTTCTCGAGCCCGCGAGGCCGATGAGGCCCCAACCTGCGAACACCCATCAGGGCCAGCGGCCGTGGTGCGCGTTAAAAGGCCGGACACACGACTGCAAGCGACGACCGCCGCTAATTAGTGGATCTGGTCCAAGAACGGCGTGCCCGGGTCGGCGACATACACGATCACGACGCGCGTCGCTTCGCGCGCGCTGCGGTTGTGGCCGGTCATGCGGACGTTGGGCGGCTCCACCATGGCGCCGCCCGCCTGAACCGTCACCGTTTCGCGCCCTTCCATGTCCAGCGCGAAGGCACCCTCCACGACGTAGACAGTCACGGGGAAGCGGTGCGTGTGGAACACCGTGCTCTGGCCGGGAGCAATGGTGGCTGTGAGAACCTGCACTTCCGGCCGTCCGCCCACAGGCATCCCCTCAACGGTTTCGCGGAGGACGAGGTGAGGCCGTGCTTGCTCCTGCTGCGCTGTCGTCGGGAACGACAATCCGATAACCGCTGCCCCGAGCGTAGCGCACAAGCCCGAAATCCGACGCATTCCGCCGCTGCCGCCGATGGTTACGGTAGTTCGCGCGCAATCGGCTCGGCGCGGCAAGCGAAACCGTAAGCGGGCCGTATCGGACCTGATTTGAAACTGAGACACTCCCCGGATTGGTTCATCGCTGATTCCAGTCCGCGCGAAACAGCCTTAACGCGGCACCGCCCGTGCGTTGCTCTCGCCACTCGGCCCGGCTCAGAGTGAGAAGCGATACGGCACCTCGAGCAGCAGCCGGGCCGCCGGCGCGTTCGGACCGACGCCGATGCCGACGCTCGCATTGACCGTCGTCCGCTCCGACAACGCGTAGCCGAGGCCGAAATTGAACGTGCCGAAGCTGTAGGCCGATCCCGGGATCGCGTGGCCTTCCTGCGAGGCGTCGAATACGTGCTGCTGCTGATAGCTCAGCGTCATCGAGGCGCGGTCGTTAAGAGCGAAGCCGAAGCCGAAGGTGAGGGCCAGCCCGATGCCGGGTGTCAGCCGGGTGCGGGTCGGCGGGCCGCCGCCGCTGTCCGGGATTTCGACATCCCGGCCCAGGCTGCCGATGAACAGCAGGTTGCCGAAGAAGATCCCCGGCGCGGTTGGATACAGCACCGTCAGGTTGGGCTGGAACGTGTTGAAGCCGGTCCCCGTCGCCGTCCTCTTCTGCACGCCGCGCAGAAACTGGCCGTTCGGATCGGTGGGGGTATAGACGGGCACGTCGAACGGACCCACCCCGGTATCCGACTTGTAGAGAAAGTTGGCGACGAACACCGGCCAGCCGCCATTGCCCGAATTGATCTGGTAGCTGGCGCCGAACTGGATGTCGCCGATATCCTGGTTGGAGGCACTGACCGAAAGCGACTGCGCGCTCGCGCCCAGCGGAATCAGGCTGTTCGTGTCGGTCTCGTTGTAAACATATGGAACTTTGAGGTTGAGTTCGAGCCGATCGGTGACGCCCGCCCGGACCGTGACGGCGGCGGTGGCGATGTTCTGCTCCACCCGGTTGACGAAGATGTTGCCAAACGTGATTCCGGGGATGATCTGGAAGCCGTTCACGCCGAGCTGGTTCTGCGACCAGTAGTCGTACTCGATCGACGGATCGATGATGAACTGCCCGCGCGGTGTGAGGACGCCCCCCGTATTCGACAAGGTGGGCGTGCTCTCCAGCACGCGCCGCGCTTGCTGCTCCTCGGCGGAAGGTCCCTTGATCGAGGCCGATTCACCCTTCGCCGCCGCCGCCGGCCGAGGCGTCGCGGCTTCGGCAGAGCTAGCGGCCGCCGCCGGCTCGGGCGGGGCTTCGGCCGATGAGGCAGCAGGAACGGCAGGAAGCGCAGCCGCTTGGGCGGTCGTCGTCGTGCGGTTGCCAGGCCGCCGCCGGCTTGCGCTCGGCGAGGTTCCAGTGCCGCGCAAGCTCTGCAATTGGCGGTCGAGCAGCCGGCTTTTGTGATCGAGCATCAGGAGTTGCTGATGCACAAGCTGTTCCTGCTGGCGCAGGCTGGTGATCTCCTGTTGCAGCGAGGCGCGCAGCTGGTCGATATCGGCCGAGCCCTGCTGCGCCCGGCCGGTGGTCGGAAGCGCCGCGCCGCATAGGCCCGCCACGGTCAATAATCGTTGCCACGCCTGCACCGAGCTCAGCCTCCGCACCGATTGTCTTCTTCCGATAGGTGGGGGCATAGATTACTACTAAAGCGGGTGTAAGTCTTTCGCTATTCTCCCGTCCAGGCAGTGCCCCCGAGGCAAGGCGGAAATCGCCGAGCCCAACCCGAGCACGCGGTGCTTCGTCTCACCCCGACACCAGCGTCTTCATCGCCATACTCCGCTCGAACAGCCGCAGCAGCAGCCGCACCGCCCGACCGCGCTCGCTCTCGAGCTTCGGATCGCGCTCCAGCAGCAGGGCGGCGTCGCGGTTGGCGATGTGGAGCAGGTCGTCGTGCTCGGCCAGGTCGGCCAGGCGGAAGCCGGGGTCGCCCGACTGCCGGGTGCCGAGCAAATCACCGCCACGACGCATCCGGAAATCCTCGTCGGCGATGCGGAAACCGTCCTCGGTATCGCGCAGGAGTTGCAGCCGGCGGCGCGCGGTCTCGTGCAGCCACTCCTCGTGCAGCAGCAGACAGAAACTTGCGGCCGCGCCACGCCCGACCCGGCCGCGCAACTGGTGCAGTTGCGCCAGCCCGAATCGCTCGGCGTGCTCGATCACCATCACGCTGGCCTGCGGGACATCGACGCCGACCTCGATCAGCGTGGTCGCAACCAGCAGCCGCACCCGACCGGCGGCGAAATCGGCCAGCGCCCTGTCGCGCACCGCCGCGTCCTGCTGCCCATGCGCCAACCCCACCGCGTCGCCGAACCGGGTGCGCAAGGCGGCGAAGCGCGCGTCGGCGGCGGCGAGGTCGAGCGCCTCGCTCTCGGCCACCAGCGGGCACACCCAGTAGATCTGCCCGCCCTCTTCGAGCTTGCGCGCCAACGCGTCGAGCAGGTCCGGCAGGGTCGGCAGCGAGTGCAGGGTGGTGCGGATCGGCTGGCGCCCGGGCGGCTTCTCGTCGAGCCGGCTCACATCCATCTCGCCCCATTGCGTGAGCAGCATGGTGCGCGGGATCGGGGTCGCGGTCATCACCAGCACGTCGGTGCGCTCGCCCTTGTCGCCGAGTTGCACCCGCTGGTCGACGCCGAACCGGTGCTGCTCGTCGATTACCGCCAGCGCCAGGTCGTGATACGCCACCGCCTCCTGGAACAGCGCGTGGGTGCCGACCACGAGCGGGATCGAGCCATCGGCCAGCCCGCGCAAGGTGCGCGCGCGCGCCGCTCCCTTCACCGAGCCGGTGAGCAGCGCCACGGGAACCGGGCAGAGCTGCGACAGGGTGCGGTGGTGCTGCTTGGCCAGCACCTCGGTCGGCGCCATCAATGCGGCCTGCGCCCCGGCCTCGGCGGCGCGCAGCATCGCCAAGGTCGCAACCAGCGTCTTGCCCGATCCGACATCGCCCTGCAGCAGGCGCAGCATCCGGCGCGGCGCGGCGAGATCGGCCTCGATCTCGCCGAGCACCCGGACTTGCGCGCCGGTCAGGGCATGCCCGGCCCGAGTGCGCGCGGTGTCGCACAAGGCGCCCGACCAACGCAGGGCGCGACCGGGCCGCGCGCGCACGCGGCCGCGCACCAGGGCGAGTGCCACCTGGTTCGCCAGCAGCTCGTCATAGGCGAGGCGGCGACGCGGTTGCGACCCGGGCGGCTCGGCCGGTGTCTGCACCGCCCGCAGCGCGGCGACGAAGTCGGGCCAGCGCTCGCGCCGCAGCAGCGCCGGGTCATGCCACTCCGGCAGGCTCGGCGGCATCCGCTCGAGCGCGCCGGCCATCGCACTGGCGACCTGGCGCGGCCAGAGTCCGGCGGTCAGCGGCCAGACCGGCTCCAACGCGGGCAGCCGTTCCGCCTGCTCCAGCGGCAGCAGGTGTTCGGGATGCGGCAGGCTCAGCCGGTCGCCGAACCGCTCCACCTTGCCCGAGACCAGCAGCCGCGTGCCGGGCGGCATCTGCGCCTGGCGGGTGAAGCGGAAGAACACCAGCTCGGCGAAGCCGCTGGCATCGCGCACCACCACCTTCCAGGGCTGCCGCGCGTTGGCCGGTGGGTCGTGACGCACGACTTCCACTTCCAAGGTGGCGATCTGCCCGGGCTGGGCCCGCGCGATGGTCGGCCGCTCGCGCCGGTCGAGATAGGATTCGGGCATGTGGAACAGCAGATCGATCAGCCGCTCGCCGGAGACAGCCCGCGTGATCAGTTTCGCCACCGCCGGCCCGACGCCGCGCAGCGAGGTCAGAGGCGCGAAAACCGGAGCAAGCGGATCGTGCTGCAAGGCTGACACCCAGGGATCTCGCCGCTATATGACACCCAGCCCATGAGTCAGCCAGAACACGCAGCCCTGGACGCGAGACGGCGACGCCTGTTGTTCCGCGCCAACCACCGTGGCACCCACGAGAACGATCTGCTGGTCGGCGGCTTCGTCGCCGCGCGAATCGCGACACTTGACGAAGCCGAGCTCGACGCCCTCGAGGCGATCCTGGAGCTGCCGGATGTTGAGCTGTCCGACTGGCTCACGGGCCGCCGGCCGATCCCAACCGAGGTGGACAGCCCGATGCTGCGGCGGATTCGCGACGCGGCCGCGGCCCCCTCCTCCCGGCCTCCTCCCCTGAGGGGAGGAGGCGATGAGAGTCCCCTCCCCTTGCGGGATTGGGCTGCGAAGCAGACCAAGCTTGGGGGAGGGGAACCTTGAGCGCGATCCCGCTGTACGGCGCGCCGGAGGGGTTCGACGCGCTCCTGCTGGCCCGGCGGCGGGCCGAATTTGCCGGTCCTGTGCTGCACATCGCGCGCGATGACGCGCGGATGGCGCGGCTCGCCGAGGCGCTCGCCTTCTTCGCCCCCGAAACCGAGATCCTGCGCTTCCCGGCCTGGGACTGCCTGCCCTACGACCGGGTCTCGCCCAACCCGGCGCTGGTCGCCGAGCGGATCGCCACCCTCGCACGGCTGAGCGAGCCGGCCGACCGACCGCGCATCGTGCTCGGCACCGTCAACGCGCTGGTCCAGCGCACCCCACCGCGAAACACCTTCCGGGGCGCCAGCCTGGCGCTGCGGGTGAACGGCACGCTCGAGCCCGAGTCGCTGGCGCGTTTCCTGGAGGCACATGGCTACGCGCGCGCCGCCACGGTGATGGAGCCGGGCGAATACGCCATGCGCGGCGGCATCATCGACGTCTTCCCGGCCGGCGAGCCGGAGCCGGTGCGGCTCGACCTGTTCGGCGACACCATCGAGTCGATCCGTCGCTTCGATCCCTCCAGCCAACGCAGCGCCGCCCGGCTGGAGCGGCTGATCCTGCGCCCGGTCTCCGAGGTGCCGCTTGACCGTGACGCCGTCGCCCGTTTCCGTGCCGAGTGGCGCGAGCTGTTCGGACAGAAAGCGGCCGAGGACCCGATCTACCTGTCGATCTCCGAGGGGCGACGCCATCCCGGCATGGAGCACTGGGTGCCGCTGTTCCACGCCGAGATGGAGACCTTGCTCGACTACCTGCCCGGCGCCTCGGTCAGCCTCGACCACCAGTCCGAGGAGGCGTTGAGCGGACGCATCGAGATGATCGCCGATCATTATGCGGCCCGCCGGGCGCCACCGCGCGAGGGCGAGGTGCCCTACCGGCCGCTGCCGCCCGAACGCCTCTACCTCGATCGGGCGGAGTGGGACACGATGCTGGCGGGCGGCCCGCTCTTCGCCATAAGCCCGTTCGCCCAGCCCGAGGGGGCGGTCGGCGTCGACGGCGGCGGCCGGCCCGGCCCGATGTTCGCCCAATCGAGTGCGGCGGCCGCGACGCCGGGCGGCAACCCGTTCGACCAGTTGCGGGCGCAGGCCGAGCGCTGGGCCGGCGAGGGCAAGCGCCTCGTGGTCGCCGCCTGGACCCGTGGATCGCGCGAGCGACTGGCCCACCTGCTGCGCGAGCACGGCTTCAAGAACGCCGCCCAGGAGGAAGGTTGGGCTGCGGTACGGCGCAAGCCGGCCGGCGCGGTTTCATTGGTAACGCTCGGGGTCGAGCGCGGCTTCACCGCCGAGCGCCTCGTCGTGGTCTCCGAGCAGGACCTGCTGGGCGAGCGCATCAGTCGCCCGCCGCGCACCCGCAAGCGGGCCGACCAGTTCATCGCCGAGGCCACCGAGATCGCCGAGGGCGACCTGGTGGTGCACCAGGAATACGGCATCGGCCGGTACGACGGGCTACAGGCGCTCACCGTCACCGGGGCGCCGCATGACTGCCTGCGGCTGATCTACGACGGCAACGAGAAGCTTTTTCTCCCGGTCGAGAACATCGAGCTGCTGTCGCGCTTCGGCAGCGAGGGCGGTGGCGTGGCGCTCGACAAGCTCGGGGGCGCCGGCTGGCAGACCCGCAAGGCGCGGATGAAGCAGCGCATCCGCGACATGGCCGGCGAGCTGATCCGCACCGCCGCCGCGCGACGGCTCAAGGAGGCGTCCAGCATGGCGCCGGCCGAGGGCGCGTGGGACGAGTTCTGCGCCCGCTTCCCGTTCGCCGAGACCGAGGATCAGTCGCGCGCCATCGCCGACGTGATGGAGGACCTCGCCTCTGGCCGGCCGATGGATCGGCTGATCTGCGGCGATGTCGGCTTCGGCAAGACCGAGGTCGCATTACGCGCCGCCTTCATCACCGCGTTGTCGGGGGCGCAAGTCGCCGTGGTGGTGCCGACCACCCTGCTCGCGCGCCAGCATTTTCGTACTTTTTCGGCGCGCTTCGAGGGTTTGCCGGTGCGACTAGCCCAGCTCTCGCGGATGGTCCCGGCGCGGGAGGCGACGGAGGCGCGCCAGGGCATTGCCGACGGGACGGTCGATATCGTCATCGGCACCCACGCGCTGCTCGCCAAATCGATCAACTTCGCCGAGCTCGGCCTGCTGATCGTCGACGAGGAGCAGCATTTCGGCGTCGCCCACAAGGAGCGCCTCAAGCAGCTCAAATCCGACGTGCATGTGTTGACCCTGACCGCGACGCCGATCCCGCGCACCTTGCAGCTGGCGCTGACCGGGGTACGCGAGATGAGCCTGATCGCGACACCGCCGGTCGATCGGCTGGCGGTTCGCACCTTCATCATGCCGTTCGACAGCGTCGTGGTGCGCGAGGCGATCCAGCGCGAGCGGTTCCGCGGCGGCCAGATCTTCTGCGTCGTGCCCCGCATCGAGGATCTCGGACGCATGGCCGATCGCTTGCGCGAGATCGTGCCCGAGGCGCGCACCGCGCAAGCGCACGGGCGTCTCGCGCCGACCGAGCTCGAACGGGTGATGACCGAGTTCGGTGACGGCAAGCACGACATCCTGCTCTCGACCAACATCGTCGAGAGCGGCCTCGACATGCCGGCGGTGAACACCTTGCTGATCCACCGCGCCGACATGTTCGGCCTCGGCCAGCTCTACCAGTTGCGCGGCCGGGTCGGGCGCGGCAAGCAGCGCGGCTACGCCTATCTCACCTGGCCGCAGAACCACCGCCTGTCGGTCGCGGCCGAGAAGCGGCTGACCGTGATGCAGACCCTGGACGCGCTGGGCGCCGGCTTCACCCTGGCCTCGCACGACCTCGACATCCGTGGCGCGGGCAACCTGCTGGGCGACGAGCAATCGGGCCACATCCGCGAGGTCGGCATCGAGCTCTACCAGCAGATGCTGGACGACGCGGTGGCCGAGCTGCGCGCCAGCGAAGGTCGCCGCCGTTCGGAAGATCGCGACTGGACGCCCAATCTCAGCCTCGGGCTGCCGGTGCTGATCCCGGAGACGTATGTGCGCGACCTGCCAGTGCGGCTCGGCCTGTATCGCCGGATCGGCGCGCTCGCCTCGGACGCGGAGACCGAGGCGATGGCCGCCGAATTGGTCGATCGTTTCGGCTCGTTGCCGCCGGAAGTGGACAACCTGCTGCAGGTGGTGGCGCTGAAACGTGCCTGCCGCGAGGCGGGTGTGGAAAGACTGGAGGCGGGCCCGAAGGGGATGGTGCTGAGCTTCCGTGGCAACGCCTTCCGCAACCCGGCCGGGCTGGTCTCGTGGCTGTCCAGCAAGGGTGGGCTGATGCGGCTACGGCCGGACCACAAGCTGGCTTTGGTGCGTGAGATGGATGTCGCGACCCGGGTCAAGTTCGCCCGCGACATTTTGGGCAACCTCACGCAGATCGCCGGACAAGCGAAGGCGGCTTAGCCGGCCGCCACCGTCCGCGCGTGGCGCGCGAGGCCGCCGAACAGGTCGAGCATCCGCTCGCGCCAGGCGGCGATCGGATCATCCGCCGCCAGCAGTTCGAAGCGGCTGGTGCAACGCGGCCACATCAAGGTGCCGAAAACGATGAAGTCGGCGTAGCTCGGCGAGTCGCCGCCGAGAAAGGCTTGGCCACGTAGCACCAGGCGAACCGGCAGCATCGCCTGGCGGAACTCGGCCACCCGCGTTTCGCGCCCCTCCTGGACCGCCTCGAGGCTGGCGCCGAAGCGCTCCTCGCGGCTGGACCGGAAATAGCCGACGTCCCTGGGATCGATGACGTCGACCAGATCGCGCACGATCAGCCGGGCGATCCCGCCCATCATCACCGCGTCGGCCCAGGCATTGACGAAGCGAGCGTGGCTCTGCCCGAGCGCGCCGCCGAACAGGCTCGGGCGCTGCGGATAGGCACGCTCCAGATAGCAGGCGATGGCCCAGCTATCACATACCGTCGTATTCGCATCGCGAATGACTGGAACCTTGCCTTGACCGGAAAATTGCAGCTTGTCCCGTTCAGTAAACCGCCAGGGGATTGTTTCCACCTCCAACCCCTTGTGCGCGAGCGCCAGGTGCGTGCGCCAGCAATACGGGCTGAACCGGAGGTCGGGATCTCGTCCGGCGAGATCGTACATGAAGATTGGCATGGCGACAGCGTGCCCGAATTGGTTGATACGGTCCACCCACTACTACGAACGCGCAACGGGACACACGCTAAACTTGCAAATCGTGATTTAGCCGTTAATGCTGCGTCATTGCGGGCCAGCCGGATATTGCACAAGACGGGATCGACCGATGATTGCTCCTCGCCTAGTTGCGCTCGCGGCAGCCGTTACCCTCGGTTTTGGCTTCGGCGGCTCCGGCCAAGCGGCCACTTTCCGGTGGGCCAATGACGGCGACGTGAGCGCGCTCGACCCATACACCCGCAACGAGACCGTCCAGCTCTCCCTCCTTGCCAACATCTACGAGCCGCTGATCCGCCGCGACCGCCACCTCCGCCTCGAGCCGGCGCTGGCGGTGAAATGGGAGCAGACCAGCCCCACGACCTGGCGGTTCAACCTGCGGCCCGGGGTCGAGTGGCAGGACGGCACCAAATTCAGCGCGACCGACGTCGTGTTCTCCGCCGAGCGGGTGAAGTCGGACACATCCGTGCTCCGCGCCGTGCTCGGCACCGTCAAGGCAGTGCGTCGCATCGACGATCTGACGGTCGACATTGAGACCGAGCAGCCGGACCTGATCCTGCCGCAGGAACTCACCACCTGGCTGATCATGAACAAGGCTTGGGCCGAGCAGCACCAATCGTTACAGCCGGTCAACCTCAGCTCCGGCCAGGAGAACTACGCGGTCCGCCATGCGATGGGGACCGGACCCTACATGCTGGTCAGCCGCGAGCCCGACCGCCGCACCGTGATCGAGGCCAACCCGCTCTGGTGGGACAAGCGAGAGGGCAACGTGACCCGGGCGGAGTTCAACGTGATCGGCAATGCGGCGACCCGGGTGGCGGCCCTGCTCTCTGGCGAGATCGACATGATCTACGCGGTGCCGCCGCAGGATCGCGACCGGATCGCTAGCACCGACGGTTTGCGGCTGGTCACCGAGCCCGAGCTACGGACCATCTTCTTCGGGATGGACCAGTGGCGCGACGAGCTGCTGCACTCCGACGTCAAGGGCAAGAACCCGTTCAAGGACCCGCGTGTGCGCGAGGCTTTCGCGCTGGCCATCGACGAGCCCGCGATCGCGTCCCGGATCATGCGTGGCCAGGCGCATCCGACCGGGCTGATGTGGGGTCCGGGGGTCAACGGCTACGACGCCGCGTTGGATGTGCGGCCGCAGCCGGACCCGGCGCGCGCCAAGCAGCTGCTCGCCGCGGCGGGCTACCCGCAAGGCTTCTCCCTCGGCATGGATTGTCCCAACGACCGCTACGTCAACGACGAGGCGATCTGCACCGCCGTGGTCGCCATGCTGGCGCGGATCGGGGTGAAGGTTGATCTCAACGCCATGTCAAAGGTGCGCTATTTCAACAAGATCGGACCGCCAGCTTACGATACGGATTTCTACCTGCTCGGCTGGACCCCGCTGACCTACGACGCCCAAAACGTGCTCTACAACCTGATCGCGACGCGCGACCTGCCCCAGGGAGAGGTGAACTATGCCGGATACTCCAACCCGGAAGTGGATGAGCTGACCCGGCGCATCGGTATTGAGCAGGATTCCAAGAAGCGGACCGAGATGATCCACGACGCCGCCGGGATCGTGCAGCACGATTTCGGCTACATCCCGCTGCACCAGCAGGTGATCTCCTGGGCCGCCCGAAGCAATATCGAGCTCGTGCAACGCGCCGACAATTACTTTCCCCTGCGTTATGTGACGGTGAAGTAGTCGGGGCGCGGGTACGTGCCTGGGGCCGCTTGCCCCGAGCCGCGCCAGCTCCGATGATGGCGAGGTGACGCCCACCCCGCACTCATCCGTCCCGCTCGCCCCCTTGATGCCCGGTGTCGCACCCGGATGAACGTCGTCGCCCCAACGCAGGGACGGCTCTCGATCGAGATCGTGCACGATCTGGTCTGCCCCTGGTGCTACCTCGGCGTCCGCCGGCTGCAACGCACCTTGCGGCGCCGCCCCGACCTGCTGTTCGAGCTGTCCTGGCGACCCTTCCTGCTCAATCCGGACATGCCGCGCGCGGGGATGTCGCGGCCCGACTACGTGGTGCGCAAGTTCGGCGGCGAGGACCGGGCACGCCGGCTCTACGCCTCGATCAGCGAGCTCGGCCGGGCCGAGGGCGTGTCGTTCCGCTTCGATCGCATCCGACGTACGCCCAGCAGCGTCGATGCCCACCGCCTGGTGCGTTGGGCCAATCGCTTCGGACGCGCCGGCGAAGCGGTGGAGGCGCTGTTCTCGGCCCATTTCACCGACGGGCTCGATGTCGGCGAGATCGAGACCTTGACGGCGATCGCGCACGCGCTCGGCCTCGACGGCCCGGCCGCGCGCCGCTTCCTCGCCAGCGAGGCGGAGGTGGACACGGTGCATGGCGAGAACCTCCGCGCCCATCGGCTCGGGATCAACGGCGTGCCCTGCTACGTCATCGCCGGTCGCCACGCGATCGCCGGCGCGCAGGAGCCGGAGGTGATCGAGCGGCTGCTCGACGTCGCCTCAATCGAGGCCGTCGAGTTCTGATCGCGCCACCGCAACCCACGCCTAACCCGCGTCGGGCGGGGCTTGCCGGGGCGGAAGGCGTGCTCTAAAGCCGCCGCGCCGATGCCGCATCACGCAGAAGAGGCCCTTATGGCGACCGAGCGCACGCTTTCGATTATCAAGCCCGACGCCACGCGGCGGAACCTCACCGGCAAGGTCAACGCCTGTCTGGAGGAAGCCGGACTGCGCATCGTCGCGCAGAAGCGGCTCAGGCTGACCCGCGAGCAGGCCGAACAGTTCTACGCGGTGCACCGGGAGCGCCCGTTCTTCGCCGGGCTGGTGAGCTTCATGACCTCGGGACCGGTGGTCGCGCAGGTGCTCGAGGGCGCCGACGCGGTGGCGTGCAACCGCGCCGTGATGGGTGCGACCGACCCGAAGAAGGCCGACGCGGGCACCATCCGGGCGTTGTTCGCCGAGGACATCGAAGCCAACTCGGTGCACGGCTCCGACAGTGCCGAGAATGCCGCCATGGAGATCGCCTTCTTCTTCGCCGGGACCGAGATCGTCGGCTGAGCATGGGATCGTCGTCGGTCGCCCTGCTCGGCCGCGTCCTGCTGGCCGCGATCTTCATACAAGCCGGCATCGACAAGGCGCTCGCGCCGACGGCGACCATCACCATGATGGCGCACTACAATCTGCCGCTGCCACAGCTCGGCTTCTTCGTCGCGGTCGTGGTCGAGACGCTCGGCGGCATCGCGGTGCTGATCGGCTGGCGCACCCGGTGGGCGGGCTGGATCATGGCCGCCTGGTGCGTCGCGACGGCGCTGATCGCCCACTACCACCCGGGCGACCGCAATCAGATGATCCACTTCATGAAGAACGTCTGCATGGCGGGGGGCTTCCTGCAACTCGCCGCCTGGGGCGCCGGCCGGTTCAGCGTCGATCGGCGCTGAGCGCGACGCAGTGATGACCGCCAGGCGCGGTCGAAAGCGAAGTTAACGCTTTGGTCAGACCCGGTCGGTATCAGCCACGACGCCATGCTCGCGGTCGACGAACCCCTCCTTGTGGCCCTCGACCATCAGCGCTCCGGCCGATACGCCGAGGCCGAGGCGCTCTACGACGCCCTGCTCGCGCGCGAGCCGCGGCATGGCCACGCCTTGTACCTCGCGGGCCTGCTGCACCTTCGCCTCGGCCGCAACGTCCAAGCGGTGCAGCGCCTGCAAGTCGCGGTGCGCGTCCAGCCCGAGCATGTCGGCGCCTGGACCAACCTCGCCCGCGCCCACCTCGCCCTCGGTGAAGCCGGCGACGCGCTCGCGGCGGCCGAGCGTGGCCTGGCCCTCGACCCCTCCGTGGCGCACCTGCATTTCCTGCGCGGGACCGCCTGCAACGCGATCGGCCAGCCGGCCCAGGCCGTGGCACCGCTGCGTCGGGCCATCGCGCTGGCGTCGGACCTCGCACCCGCGCATCTCAACCTCGCCAACGCCTACGCCGATCTCGATCGCTTCGACGAGGCGGAGCGCGGCTGCCGCGCGGCAATCGCGCTCGACCCGCAGTTGCTGGAGGCGCACGCCAGTCTCGGCTTCGTCCTGACCAGCCGGGGGCGGCTGCGCGAGGCCGTGGCGGCCTGCGACGCGGCCATCGCCCGCCAGCCCGATTTCGTCCAAGCGCACTGGAACCGCGCCGTCGCACAACTGCTCGATGGCAACTTCGAGGCGGGCTTCCGTGGCTACGAGTACCGCAAGCGCCACGAACGCTACCGCCACGAGTTTCGCACCCTGCCCGGGCCCGCATGGGAAGCGGAAGCGCTCGCCGGCCGCACCATCCTGGTCCAGGCTGAACAGGGGCTCGGCGACACCATCCAGCTGGCCCGCTACCTGCCGCTCCTGGCGGCGCGGGGTGCCCGGGTGTTGCTGGCCTGCGACAAGCGACTGATCCCGCTGCTGGGCACGATCCCGGAACTTGCTGGAATTGTCGCCAAGGACGCGCCGCTGCCGCCCTATGATCTCTGGATCGACCAGATGAGCCTGCCGTTGCGCCTCGGCACCCGGCCGGACACCATCCCTGCCCCGCTCGGCTACCTGCGCGCCGAGCCGGACCGCGTGGCGCGCTGGTCGGCCCGCCTCGGCGCCGGCCGCAAGGTCGGGCTGGTCTGGGCCGGCAACCCGTTGCACTCCAACGATCACCGCCGCTCGCTGCCGACCGACAGCCTCGCCGCCCTGCTCGCGGTCGATCACGTGCGCTTCGTCAACCTCCAGGTCGGCCCGCGCGCTAGCGAGGCGACGACGCTCGCCGGCGTGGCCGACCTCTCGGCGGGGCTGGTCGACTACGCGGAGACCGCCGCCCTCGTCGCCGCGCTCGACCTCGTGGTCACGGTCGACACCTCGGTCGCCCACCTCGCCGGCGCGCTCGGCCGGCCGGTCTGGGTGCTGCTGCCCTACGCCCCGGACTGGCGCTGGCTGCTCGGCCGCGACGATTCGCCCTGGTACGGGTCCATGCGACTGTTCCGTCAGAAGCGGCCGAGCGACTGGTCCGATCCGGTCGCCGAAGTGCGCCGGCGGCTCCGGGAGCAACGCGCGGCCTGATCAGGTGGAGCTCGCTGGGGCCGGAACCTTGGGCATTTTATTGCGATTAAGCAACGTTTTTGACGTGCGACGGCTGCGACGCTTCAGGCCCGGACAAGCGGCGGTGGCCAGGGGGGCAGGAACGACGGCGGGCTGGCGGACTTCCCGGCAGACTTCGCCGGGCGACGTCCGGGTGGGGCTTGCGGCGGGGCGTGGGTTGGGGTGTCGAGCGACGCCTCGCCCGGCGCGTCGGCGAGCGCCGCCGGAGCGAGCGATTGCTCCGAACGCGGCGGCGGCTTTGGCGGCAGCCGCAGCGGCGCGGGCAGCGGATCGTTGGTCAGCCGGCGCCACAACGGGCGCAGCAGCCGACCCGCTTGCGGCGACGCCGCGAGCAGCGCCTGCATCTCCGCATCCTCGACCAGAGCCAGCAGCCAGGCGCCGAGATACCCGGCGCCGAACCGCGCCAGCACCGGGCCGCTCGGCAGCTTGGGCTGCTCGGGTGGTGTCGACTTGGCCCGCTCGACTGCCTGACGCGGCGCCCGGTCCTTGCGCGGCGCAAGCGTCCCGGCGGCGAACTGCGCATGCAGCGCGGCGAGTTTGCGCGTCGTGCGCTGCAGATACTTCCACAGCAGCAAGGCAAGCGGCCCCAGCACGTCGCGGTTCCGGGGGTTCCGGTCGACCCAATCGGCAAGCGTCCACCTCAGCCGCTCGACGAGCAGGCCGAAGCGGCACATCAAGCCGGTTGGGGTGGAGGGGGCTGGGGACATGGGCGAACTATAGGTCTGGTTACCAGTGATGTCAATCACTGTTATTTAGAATGTCGGAACTCATGGGTTCGGAACCGCGAGATCGGTGCGTATTGTCGCGGGCCGCACCGCGGTCGGATCATGAGTTCGTAGCCCTGCGGCGCCTCGCATCATCCCATACGCGATCACGTCCGCGCCAACTACGCCAAACCGCCGCCTCGTCGCCTCGCACGACCCCGTGGTCACGGTCAACGCCCCGGTCGCCCACCTCGCCGGCGCGCTCGGCCGGCCGGTCTGGGTGCCGCTGCCTATATCCGGTCGCCGAGGTAGCGCCGACGGCTCCGGGAGCAACGCTCGGCCTGATCAGAACCGCTCCTCGCCCCGCTTTCGGACCAGGTCCGGGAAATCCCGGTAGAGCGCGAACACCACATTGCGCGCCAACGAATTGACGCCGAAATGGAATCCCTCCGTCGGCTCCGCCCGGCCGGCGACGCGCTGGAACGCGGCTTCGAGCTGGGCAAGATCACGTACCTCGATCATCAGGTGGAACTCGCCGAGGCCGGGCGCGCCAAGCCCGAGCTTGCGCCGGGTCAGGCGCCACGCTTCAATGAGCCCCTGTTCACGCAGATGCCCCAGATACGTGCCCACCCGTTCGCTGAAAGTGATGTCGTCGACCCCGGGATTGAGGTCGCACCACGCATGGTAGATATCCACCCACCCATCCTCATCCCAAACGCGATCACGTTCGCGTTGCACCGAGGCGTCACCGCCAAGCCCGTGCGTTGTCCTGTTTTAGAGCCTGCCCGTAACGAAAGGAATTCTCCATGACCGAGCATGTCTACAGAGTGTCGGAAGTCGTCGGCACCTCGGAAGAGAGCGTGACCAAGGCGATCGAACGAGCCATCGAGCGGGCGAGCAAGACGTTGCGCAATCTCGACTGGTTCGAGCTGGTCCAGGTACGCGGACATCTGCAGGACGGCAAGGTCAAGCACTATCAGGCGACAATAAAGGTCGGGTTCCGCCTCGACGATCAATAGGTCCGGAACATCCGGTCGATCTCGGCGACCTCATCGGTCCGGGTCAGCGCCAGGGCGAGCAGCAGCCGCGCCTTCTGCGGCGTCAGATTATCGGCGATGAGGAAGCCAGCCTCGCGCAAGCGCTGGCCGCGAAACGTGCGGCCACTGCCTGCGCGAGTTGACTGCACCACGACCACACCGCTTGCAACCGCCGCGCGCAACGCCTCCGCTTGCGCGGGCGGCGCGAAGCCCGGCGCGAAGCCAGCCGAGACGATGCCGCGCGCGCCCGCCGCCACGAACGCTCGCACCTCGGCCCCATCCGCTCCCGCGTAGGCATACGCGATGTCCACGCGGGGCAGCGCGTCCAGTTGGCGGATGTCGAACTCCGTCTCGGGAGCGGCGCGCCGCAGCGGTCGACGATAGAAGGCGATCGCGTCACCATCCGCTTGCCCGAGCACGCCGAAATCGGCGGTGCGGAACGTCTGCATCCGCAGCGTCGATGTCTTGGTCACATCGCGTGCCGCCTGGATTTCGTCGTTGAGCACGACCAGCACGCCCATGCCACGCGCATCAGGGCAAGCGGCGGTGCGGATCGCGTTGACCAGGTTCAATCCGGCATCGGTCGACAACGCGCTGTTCGGCCGCTGCGCGCCGACGATCACCACCGGCAACGCGGTTTTCAGGGTGAGATTGAGGAAATACGCCGTCTCCTCCAGGGTCGCCGTGCCGTGGCCGATGACGATCCCGGCGAGATCGGGTTGTTCGGCCGCGAGCCGGTCGCAGATCAGCACCAGCTCTTTCCAGTCTGGATAGGCGATCGCGGTGCTGGGCACGTTCCGGTAGCGGACGGGCAACACGTCAGCGACCAGCGCGGTCTCGGGAAAGCGCGCAAGAATTTCGTCGGCGTGCAGCACCGTGCCGGTGACGCTGTAATCCTGCAACTCGAGCGGCGTCGGACCGACCGAGGCAATGGTGCCGCCGGTGCCGATGAACGCGACCTTCGGCTTGCTCACGCAACCGCCTCGGGGCGAGCGCGCGTTCCCAGCACCGGCGGGCGCCGCCGATGCCAATCGGTGTCGCGCTGATACGCATCGGCAACCTTGAGGATGCGCGCCTCGGCGAATGGGCGTCCGGCGATCTGCAAGCCCACCGGGCAGCCGTTGCTGTCGAACCCGCACGGCGCGCTCACCGCCGGCAGACCGAGATAGTTGAACGGGCGCGTGTAGGCCGAGACCGACATGAAGCGGTGCTCGGTGCCCGGCGGCCCCTGGTCGATATCGGTCTCCGCCAAGGTCGGCAAGCGGAAGCGGATGGTCGGCGTGACCAGCACGTCGACCTGGCCGAACACCTCGGCGGCGAACTCGCGCAGGATGGGACCACGCCGGCTCAGCGATTCGACATAGTAGACCCCGGGGATCGCATACCCTGCATAGATGCGCGCGCTGAGATGCGTCGCGTAGTCGCCGGCCCGCCCGCGCATCCATTGCGCGTGGATCGCCGCACCCTCGACGCGCGAGACGATGCCGCCATAGGCCGCGACCGCGTCCATCAGCGGCAGCGCGAGACGCACCACCATTGCCCCGCGCGCGGCCAACACCTCGACCGCGCGCTCCACCGTTTCGAGTATTTCCGCATCGGCGTCGTCGCGAAAGTAATTGGTCGGCACGCCGACGCGCAGGCCGCGCAGATCACCGTCGAGTGCTGCTTCGTAGTCGGGGACGGGCACGCGCGCGCTGGTCGGGTCGCGCGGATCATGACCCGCGATCACGCTCAGCACCCGCGCGCAATCCCGCGCGGTGCGGGTGAGCGGGCCGACATTGTCGTGCGAGAACGACAGCGGCATCACGCCGGCGCGGCTGACCCGCGTCTGCGTCGGCTTGATGCCGGTCACGCCGCAGGCCGACGCCGGCAGCCGAACCGATCCGCCGGTGTCGGAGCCGAGCGCCATGTAGGTGAAGCGCGACGCCACCGCCGCACCCGAGCCCGAGGAGGAGCCCCCGGTGATAAACGGCAGGTTCCAAGGGTTGTGACAATCGCCGTAATGCGCGTTGTGCCCCGTCGGGTTCTGCGCGAACTCGGCCATGTTGAGCCCGCCGAACGTGTAGGCGCCGGCGATGGCGAGCCGCTCGATCACCGTCGCCGTGGTGTCGGGCACGAAGTCGCGACGAATGGCGGAGCCGCAAGTGCTCGGCTTGCCCGCCTGGTAGTACATGTCTTTGTGCGCAAGCGGTATCCCGTGCAGCTTGCCGAGCGGCAGCTTGGCACGTACCGCGGCATCAGCGTGGCGCGCCGCCGCCGCCGCCGCCTCGCGATCGAGCCAGATCGTCGCGTTCACGTCGGCATTCGCCGCATCGATGTTGGCGAGACACGCGTCGAGCAGCTCGGTCGCGCTCGCCTGCCCGTCGCGCACCGCGTCCGCGGCCTCGGTCAACGAGAGATCGGCGAGATCGGTCATCGGCTGCTCTCCTCGTTCGGCCGCTCCATCGCTTCGAGCAGCGCCGCCTCGAAGCTGGCGGGCTCGTCCTCGAAGCGCAGGCTGGAACGCAACGCCTCGAACGCGCGGATCACCTCTGTGAGATCGGCGGCCATGCGACGGGCCGGCTCGTTCGGCGCGTCGACGCCGTGCCAGGCGCTGATCATCGCCTCGGTGCGTGCCAGGAAGTCGCTCATCCGGCTCTCCTTCGGCTGTGTTTGCTGCGTTGCGGCATGACACGGCAATAGCCAGCTGATCGCAACCATGATTTTGTGCCGGTCGTTCGATCGTGAGAGTGACAGGATCCGTCCATGCCCGAAACTCCGCCGCCACCGAACCCGGACATCCCCCCGCCACCGCCGGATGCGGTGTTTTACACCGACGTGCCGGCCCGGCTCGACCGTCTGCCGTGGAGCCGCTTCCATTGGCTCGTGGTCGGCGCGCTCGGCATCACCTGGATCCTCGACGGGCTCGAAGTCACGCTGGTCGGCTCGCTGTCCGGCGCGATCGCCGAAAGCCCGACCATGGGCCTCTCCAGCGGTCAGATCGGCATCACCGCCAGCGCCTACCTTGCCGGCGCGGTGCTCGGCGCGCTGGTGTTCGGCTGGCTCACCGACCGGCTCGGCCGCAAGAAGCTGTTCACGATCACGGTGCTGATCTATCTCCTCGCCACGGTCGCGACCGGCCTTTCCTGGAATTTCTGGTCGTTCGCAATCTTCCGCTTCATCACCGGCGCCGGCATCGGCGGCGAGTATGCCGCGGTCAACGCGACGATCCAGGAACTCATCCCGGCACGACGGCGGGGCTTTACCGATCTTTGCATCAACGGCAGCTTCTGGCTCGGCGCGGCGTTCGGTGCGGTCGGCGCGCTGGTGGTGCTCGACCCCGCGATCATGCCCGCCGAGATCGGCTGGCGCGCGGCCTTCGTCCTCGGCGGCGTGATCGGCTTCATCGTGCTGCTGCTGCGCCGCTTCATCCCGGAAAGCCCGCGCTGGCTGATGACGCACGGCTATCCCGACGAGGCCAACCGGGTGGTGCACGAGCTGGAGCAGCGCATCGAGCGCGAGACCGGGGAGAAGCTGCCCCCGGTGCCGGAGCAGCACCTCGCCTTGCGCCGCGACGTGCACGAGTGGTTCCGCGCGTCGGTCCACGCGCTGTTCGCGCAGTATCTCAGCCGGACCATCCTCGGCACCGCGCTGATGGCGGCGCAGGCGTTCTGCTACAACGCGGTGCTGTTCACCTATGCGCTGATCCTGACGAAGTTCTACGCGATCCCGTCCGGCAAGGTCGGGTTGTTCATGCTGCCCTTCGCCCTTGGCAACTTCGCCGGACCGCTGCTGCTCGGGCGCCTGTTCGACAGTCTCGGCCGCAAGGTGATGATCACCTTCACCTACGCGTTGTCCGGCGTGCTGATGGCGGTCACCGGCTGGCTGTTCGCGACAGGCGTGCTTGACGCAGTGCAGCAGACGATCGCCTGGACGATCATCTTCTTCTTCGCCAGCGCCGCGGCGAGCTCGGCCTATCTTACAGTCGGGGAAAGCTTCCCGCTGGAGGTACGGGCGGTGGCGATTTCCTTGTTCTATGCGTTCGGCACCGGCATCGGCGGCATCGCCGGGCCGACCTTGTTCGGCGCCCTGATCGACACCGGTTCGCGTTATGAAATCCTGTGGGGCTATCTGCTCGGCGGCGGGCTGATGGTGGTGGCGGCGATCTTCGAAGCCGTGCTCGGAGTGAACGCTGAGCGTCGCTCGCTCGAGGATGTCGCACCGCCACTTTCGGCGGTCCGGCGGGAACCCGATACGGGCGGGGCCGTTATGTCCACAGGCAATGACTGACAGGGAGATGTCGCATGGACAAGGATCGGGTTGAAGGCGTCGGCCACCAGATCAAGGGCGCTGTCAAGGAAGGTGTCGGCAAGGTGACCGGCGACACCAAGACGGAAGCCGAAGGCAAGGCCGAAAAGGCCGGCGGTAAAGTGCAGAACACCGTCGGCGGGGCCAAGGACGCGGCACGCGACGCCGTCGACTGACCTGACGTTGATGAGTTGCTAGGCGGGCGCCGCGGGAAACCGGGGCGCCCGTGTTTTCTTGTGACGCCGGTTTTGCCTGTGGGCGCGCGCTGGTTCATACTATGAGAGAGCGGAGCGCGTACAGACGGAGCGAAGCGTGACGGTAAGCAGACAAGCCTATCGGGAGGCGATGGCCCAGCTCGGCGCCGCCGTGAACGTCGTTTCGTCTGACGGGCCGGGCGGACGGTGCGGCTTCACCGCCTCGGCGGTGTGCAGCGTAACCGACACGCCGCCGACCTTGCTGGTGTGCGTCAATCGCACCAACGATTCGTATCCGCCGCTGATCGAGAACAATGTGCTGTGCGTCAACACCCTGGCGGGCGCGCACGAAGACCTTTCGGTCATCTTCGCCGGGTTGACCGAGCACGAGGCATCGGCCCGTTTCGACAGCGGTATCTGGCATACCTTGTCGAGCGGTTCACCGGTGCTGTCCGATGCAACCGTCGCGTTCGATTGTCGCATCATCAACTCGGTCGAGATCGGCACGCACACAGTGTTCTTCTGCGAGGTCGACGCGATCCAGATCGGCGAGGGTGGCGAGGCGCTGATCTATTACGGTCGAAACTATCACCGCCTGATACGCAGCGACTGATCGGGCTTGCCTCGCCCGCCACTTGGGCGGCGAGCGAGGAGCCATGTGCGAGCGGCTACATCTGCGCGTAGCTGCCGTTCTTCCAGACGTAGAACACGTAGTCCGACGAGGTAACGTCGCCCTTCTTGTCGAAGCTGATCGGCCCCAGCACGGTCTGCCACGGGCCGCTCGCCTTCATCGCCGCGGCGACCTTCCTCGGATCGGTCGAGTTCGCCTTCTTGGCGGCGTCCGCCCAGATCTGGATGGCGGCGTAGGTGTAGAGCACGTAGCCTTCCGGATCGATGTTCTTGGCCTTGAACTCCGCGACCACCTTGCTCGCGGTCGGCCGTTTGCGCGGGTCGGCCGGGAAGGTCATCATCGTGCCGTTCCCCGCATCGCCGGCGATCTGCCAGAACTCGTTGGTGACCAGCGCGTCGCCGCCGACCAGGGTCGCCTTCATCCCCTGCTCCTTGGCCTGGCGGATGATCAAGCCAGCCTCGGTGTGGTAGCCGCCGACATAGATCACCGCGATGCCCGCCGCTTTCAGCCGGCTGACCAGCGCCGAGTAGTCGCGCTCGCCGGGCGTGTAGGCCGCCTCCATCGCCGGCTTCAACCCGGCCGCCGCCATCGCCTTCGCCGTCTGATCGGCCAACCCCTTGCCGTAGGCGGAGTTGTCGTTGAGGACCGCAACCTTTTCGCCCTTGAAATGCTCGGCCAGGTACTTGCCGGCGATCTCACCTTGCTGGTCGTCGCGACCACACACGCGGAACGTGTTCCAGGCGCCGTCATCGGTGTATTTCGGGTTGGTCGAAGCTGGGGAGATCTCCAGGATTCCCTCGTCGGTGTAGACC
The DNA here is from genome assembly GCA_965218045.1 of Acetobacteraceae bacterium. GTDB lineage: Bacteria > Pseudomonadota > Alphaproteobacteria > Acetobacterales > Acetobacteraceae > CAVRCA01. The sequence continues at coordinate 882,330 of CBDCJX010000011.1, forward strand.
TTGCTGGCCGGGATCGAGCTGCCGGAGCAGAAATGCCCAGCCACCAGCTTGACACCCTGGCTGGCCAGGTTGTTGGCCACCGAGACCGCCTGACGCGGATCGCACGCATCGTCGCCGACCACGAGTTGGAGCGGCTGGCCCAACACGCCGCCCGCCTGGTTGATGTCGGCGACCGCCTGCTCGGCGCCCTCCTTCATCTGCTGGCCGAACGCCGCGTATTGGCCGGTCATCGGCCCCGCCACGGCGATGCGGGTCTGCGCTTGCGCCGCCGGGAGCGACGGCACGAGGGCGGCCGATAGCGCCGCTCCCAGCAGAATCCTTCTCAGCATGAGCCTGTCCCCGTTTTGATGGCGTGCCGCGATTCTTCGCGGCCAAACCGAGCCTAGGCCGTTCCGGCGGCGGGTGGGAAGTCTCCTCCCCCGGTCAGCGGCACGAAGGCCACCGCCAGAATGTCGTGGCGGCTCACCGCCCCTGCCGCGTCCTTGGTGACCAGGACCAACTCCTGATCGCCGTGCGGCGCGCCGAGCGGGATCACCATGCGTCCGCCGGGGCGTAGCTGTTCGACCAAGGTCGGCGGGATCTCGGGCGCGGCCGCGGTGACGATGACGGCGTCGAACGGCGATTGCTCCGACCAGCCCCGCGCGCCATCGCCGATGCGCAGATGAACGTTGTCGCAGCCGGCCCGCTCGAGCGCTGCGCGCGCGCGCTCCGCCAAGGGCGCCACGATCTCGACGGAGAACACTTCGCCGGCCAACGCGGCCAGGATCGCGGTCTGGTAGCCCGAGCCGGTGCCGATCTCCAGCACGCGATCCGTCGCCGAGAGGTCGAGCAGGTCGGTCATCAGGGCGACGACGAAGGGTTGCGAGATGGTCTGACCGTGGCCGATCGGCAGCGCCCGATTCTGCCAGGCAACGGTCTCGGCCGCCTCGGGAACGAACGCGTCGCGCCGGACGTCGCGCAACGCCGACAGAACCGGCGCGGCGAGTACCCGTCGCCCGGTGACGCCGCCGGTCTCGCGCGCGTCGCGTTCGATCGCCTCGATCATCGCCTCGCGTCGATCCATCGCCTCGCGTCGATCCATCGCCTGCCTCCGAAAGCTCAGTCTGCCACCTGGTCGATCCATCGCCTGCCTCCGAAAGCTCAGTCTGCCACCTGATAGCCCTTGCCTTCCAAGCACCGCCGCGTCTGGACGCGTCGCTCGATCGGCAAGGACATCGGATAGGTCAGGAACAGGATGCCACGCGCCTTGACGCGCCGGTTCGCCTCGCGATCACCGCTTTCCTGGCAGGCGGCCAGATCGGCGCGGTACTTCGCCGAGGCGTGATCGGCCTTCATCGGCGGGTCGTAGGCGCAGCCGGACAAGACCAGCACGGCCGCGACCAACACAGCTGAGGTTGAGCATCGGCCACGCCGTGCCGCGATCTCCGCCATGAACGATCCTCCGCTTGCGGGCCGATGCGCCGCTTGCAGTATGATAAGCGATGGCCGCTGACCAGAGCCGCGCGATCGGACTTGGCGCAGACGCAGGATGAAACCGCGATGAACCCGCCCGGCAACAGGATCTATGAGGGCGGCCGCGGGCTGAGCGGGGCGGTGGTGACGGTGGACGGCCGCCCGCTCGACCCGCGCTTCGATCTACGCCGGTTCAGCCGGGCCGGGTTCGAGTGGACCTACGAGGGCGATGGCCCGCGCCAGCTCGCCCTCGCCTTGCTCGCCGACCATCTTGGCGACGACGCGGCGGCGCTGCGCGGGTGTGAGGCGTTCATGCGCCGGGTGGTCGCCACGCTCGACAACGCCTGGCGGCTGGACTCCGCCGAGATCGAAGCGGCGCTGGCCGAGATCGAACCCGCCGCTTCCGCCCCGTCCCGCTCGGATGTAGGATCGGCGCCCGCTGCAACAACCGGGGGCTCGCGATGAGCGCCGATCGAATGACCTTGCGCCAACAGGCATTCCGCGCCGATTTCCGCGACAAGATCGCTCGCGCCTACTCCGGCTGGGCGCACGTGGCGATGATCTTCGCGATCGGCGCGGCGGTGATCTGGTATTGCGCCCGACGCATCGAGGCGCCCGCCTGGTACGAGTTCCTCGTCATTCCGCTGGCCTTCTGCATCGCCAACGGTTTCGAATGGTGGATCCACAAATACGTCATGCACCGCCCGGTGCCCGGCTTCATGGGCATCTACAAGCGCCACACCCTGGCGCATCACCAGTTCTTCACCGAAGCCGAGCCGACGATCGACACGGTGCGGGATTTCCGCATCGTGTTCTTCCCGCCCTACGCGCTGGTCGCGTTCATCGCGATGTCGATCGTGCCGGCGGCGGTGCTGTCCATCGTCGGCCTGCCCAACGCCGGCTGGCTGCTGGTCATCACCAATGTCGGGTTGTACCTGAATTACGAGCTGTTCCACTATTGCTGCCACGTGAAGAACGACGGCTTGGTGCGCCATGTCCCGTTGGTGAACAGCATCCGCCGCCACCACATCGCGCACCACAACCCGGCGATCATGATGGAGCGCAACTTCAACCTGACGTACCCGATCGCCGATTGGGTGTTCGGCACGTCGGACCTCGATCGCGGGCTGCTGGGGCACGTGTTCAACGGCACCTCGACGCGTTTCGTGCGGCGGAACCTCAAACGCGTGCGCCACAGCGCCGATGATGTCCGCGCCGGCCAGGTGCGCGTGGGCGCGGCGGAGTAGCGCGGGTGGACGCGTCGCTGCAGGGCGAGCTCAAGCGCGGCCGGGCCAGCCTGGTCGGCGGCATCGCGGTCGGCTTCGCCGTCCTCATGCTCTGGGTGCTGATCACGCGCGACCTCGCGATCGCATCGACGGCGACCGTGCTGGTCGGCGTGCTCGTCGCCGCCTTGATCGCCGCCTGGATACGCATTGCCGATCTCTGATCTCGGCCGCATCGAATTCAGCAATTCATTCAAACACTCGTATTGGAGCGCCCATGAGGCTCACGCGACCGCTTCTGCTCGCCGCCTTGATAGCGCTCACCAATTGCGGCCCGGTACGCATCGGCCGAGACGCCTCGCTGTATAGCTCGAGCGGCAGCGCCAGCGCCGCCGAGCCCCGCCACCGGTCCGCGTCGAACCGAGACAAGGCCGCGCCAGCGGTGCAGGTTGCCTACCGATCCGGCGCGCCAGACTTCAGTTGCGCCCCGTCCGCCGTCACCTGCATGCGCATCAACGGCCGCGATGCTGGCGGCGGCATCCTGCCGGCAACCTTCGGCGTGCCGTTCGCGCCGGGCCAGGTGCCGTCGGGGACCACGCTCGCGGCCAGCGTGCGCGGCCGGACATTGCCGTTGCAGATGGACCAGCCATCGACCTATCCCGACGGATCGTTGCGTTTCGCGATCTTCAGTCTCGCCCTGCCGGCCGGCGATGCCGGACAGGTTGTCTCGCTGATACGCGGCGGCTCGGCCGGCGGAGCTCCGGTCGATCCGGCTGCGTGGCTGAACGCGGGCCACGACGTGCGTCTGGTGTTGAACCTCTACTCGCCGCAGGTCTCCACCATCACCCTCGGCAACCGGCGGGGAACCCAGGCCGGCACGCCGTTCCAGGCCGGCGAGACCATCACGGTCCATCTCGGCGACGATCCCGGTGAGACATACACCGTGACGGTGACGGAGAAGACCGCAGGCGGCGGCTTCGGCACGCTCAGCCAGATATCGAGGGAACTGGTCGAGAAGATCAGTCACAGCAGCCGATTCCGACCCTACAAGATCGGCGAGGGTGGCGGCTACGAGACCCTTTGGCTCACCACGCGCGGCGGCGACAACGCGAAACCATTTGCGATACGCATCGAAACCAGTTCGGCCGCTCCCATCCGCACCGAGACCTTGCAGCCCTACGAGGCGCCGCGACGCTACACCGCCTCGGCGCACGCGATGCTCGGAAGGGCTGAACGCTCCGCGTGGCTGTCCGGCTCGCAAGCCGGCGAGGTCCTGCTCGCGGGTCCGCTGGTCGCCGATGACGGCTCGCCGCATCCGCGACTGACCGCGCGCATGAACGTGCGTGCCTATGCCGGCGTGCCGCAGACGCGCACCGACGTGATCCTCGAGGATCTCTGGGCCTACCAGCCAGATCCGCGCAACTGGCATTACGACGTCGCGATCGAGCAGGACGGCAAGAGGGTTTTCCACGACGAGGATGTCACGCACTACCATCACGCGCGCTGGCACAAGGTGCTCTGGTCGGGCGCCGATCCCGAGCTGTTCGTGCAATACGACCGGCACCACCTGCTCAACAGCTACGCGGTGCAGCACTATGACGAGCGGCTGGTCATCCCCTCCGCGGTGATCCAGAACGACCTCAACAATCTTGCCAAGGCCGATACGGCGATCATGGGCAACGCCAATGTGGTGTTCTATTTCGGCACCACCGGCGGACGCCCGGATATCGGTCCGGTGCCGCGTTGGACGACAATCTACCTGCTGTCGATGGACCCGCGCGAATACACGGTCATGATGGCCAACGCGAATGCCAGCGGCAGCGTGCCGATCCATTTCCGCGATCGCCGCACCGGCCTGCCGGTGAATGTCGACGACCATGCGCGCGAGAAGCTGCCCAAAGTGGTCAACGGCGACACCCCCTGGAGCCCCGAACGCGCGCACCAGCCGTCGCTCGTCTACGTGCCCTACATGGTCACCGGAGATCGCTACTACCTCGAAGAGGTGCAGTTCTGGGCGACGTGGAACCTGCTCTCCACCGAATCGGGCACGCTCGGCATCGTGTTGGGCACGCTGCAAACCCGTAACGATGCCTGGTCGCTCCGTGCCCTCGCCGAAGCGGCGGAGATCACCCCGGACCGCGACCCGCTGAAACACTATTATCAGGGCAAGCTGGAGCAGAACCTGACCTGGGCCAACGCGCGCTATGAAAAGCGTTCCAATCCGCTCGGCCTCGACGCGGTGTTCAATCGCGGCAACCGCTTCGCGCCGTGGCAGGGGGATTTCATGATCCTCGTACTGTCGCAGGTCCACAACGATGGCTACATCAGCGCCGAGACGTTCATGCGCTGGATCGCGATCCCCACCATGGGCGTGTGGATGAACGAGCAGAACGGCTATTGCCGGATGAACGCCCCGCCGGGCGGGCTGACGATACGCCGACCAAGCGGGGGCGATCTCGTGACCTCCTGGGCGGAGTTGCAGAAACTGAACTTCCCGCAGCAGGTCGACTGCCCGACCAGCTTTCCCAAGGAAGCCTACGAGGGCTCGCCATTGGGCTATATCATCAACGCGATGGCGGCGGCGGCGGTGTTGTCGGACGTGGACTATCCCGGTGCGCGGGAACTGTTCAACGCACTGAACGAGCGCGAGAGCAAGGTCAATTTCGGCGCCGACCCGACCTGGCGCATCGTGCCGCGCTCAGGGCCGCATTGAAGGCCAACCCGGCGCGGAACCGCCAGCTACTTACCGACGTTGCGGTATACGGGTAGTCTTCGGGCCCGGACGGAGAGGGCTGGATTTGGGCAAGGTTCGCGTCGCAATCGTTGGTGTCGGCAACTGCGCGTCGTCGCTCGTGCAGGGCATCACCTTCTATGCCGACGCCGCCGCCGAGCGCACCGTGCCCGGCCTGATGCATGTCGAACTCGGCGGCTACCACATCGCCGATGTGACATTCTGCGCCGCGTTCGACGTCGCGGTGGGCAAGGTGGGCGTCGATCTCGCGCAAGCGATCGGCGCCGAGCCCAACAACACCGCGCGTTTCGCCGAGGTCGCCGCCACCGGCATACGCGTCCAACGCGGCCCCACGCTCGACGGCATCGGCCGCTACGTACGCGACGTTGTGGAGGAATCCACGGCCGAACCGGTGGACGTCGCCGCCGTGCTGCGTCGCTCGGAGACCGACGTGCTCGTCTCCTACCTGCCGGTCGGCGCCGAGGCCGCGACACGCTGGTACGCCGAGCGCGCGCTGGAGGCGGGTTGCGCCTTCGTCAACTGCATCCCGGTGTTCATCGCCTCCGACCCGGCATGGCGGGCGCGCTTTGAAGCCAAGCGGCTGCCGTTGATCGGCGACGACATCAAGTCGCAAGTGGGTGCCACCATCGTGCATCGTACGCTCGCCAACCTGTTTCGCGAGCGCGGCGTCCGGCTCGACCGGACCTACCAGCTCAATTTCGGCGGCAACACCGACTTCATGAACATGCTGGAACGTGACCGGCTGGAGTCGAAGAAGCTGTCCAAGACGAGGGCAGTGACCAGCCAGCTTGCCGAGCCGCTGTCGAACGCCGACGCGCATGTCGGGCCAAGCGACCACGTGCCGTGGCTCGAGGATCGCAAGTGGGCCTACATCCGAATGGAAGGCACGACGTTCGGCAACGTCCCCATCTCGTGCGAACTGAAGCTGGAAGTGTGGGATTCGCCGAACTCGGCGGGGGTGGTGATCGACGCGGTTCGCTGCGCCAAGCTGGCACTCGACCGTGGCATTGGCGGCGCGTTGACCAGTCCGTCCAGCTACTTCATGAAGAGCCCGCCCGAGCAGTTCACCGACAACGAGGCGCGCGAGCGTACCGAGGCCTTCATTCGCGGTGCCGCAGTACGCTAGCCTAGGCGCCATGCCAGGCACCACCACGTTCCACCTCATCCGGCACGGCGACTACAGCTTGCTGGGTCGCGTCCTCGCTGGACGTACCAGCGGCTATTCGCTCAGCGAGGCCGGGCTGGCGCAGGCGCACAGCGTTGCCGAGGCGCTCGCATTCCTGCCCATCCTCGCTGTGGTTTCGAGCCCGCTGGAACGCACGCGCGAGACGGCGGAGCCGATCGCGGAGGCGCTCGGGCTGCCGGTCACGATCGACGAGGACGTCATCGAGATCGATTTCGGCGAGTGGACCGGACGCACCTTCGAGTCGCTGCGCACCTGGCCCGGCTGGCCCAACTTCACCCGCTTTCGCAGCACGGCCCAGGTTCCCGGCGGCGAATCGATGCTGGCGGTGCAAGCGCGCAGCGTCGCCGCGATCGTTCGCTTGCGCGAGACCTACCCCGAGGGCGAGGTGGTCATCGTCAGCCACGGCGACGTGATCAAGTCGATCCTCGCGCATTTCCTGACGATCCCGCTCGACATGTTCCGCCGTTTCGACATCGGTCCCGCCTCGCGCAGCGTGGTCACCGTTACCGACGAAGACGCACGCGTGCTGACGGTCAACCTGCCGCCACCATGAGCCGGAGATCGGCATGCACCCGGTCGAGCGGCGCGCTCCAGTTGCCGGCCACCTCCTGCCGATAGAGCCGCACCGTCGGATACCAGGGCGAAACGCAACCCTCGTCCATCCACCGCCAGTCGCAGTCCCGTTTCAATAGCAACCAAGTCGGACGACCCAAGGCGCCGGCGAGGTGCGCGATCATGGTGTCGACGGTGACAACCAGGTCGAGCGCCTTCACCAGGATCGCTGTCGACAGCACATCAGCGCTCGGTGGATACACGGTCAGATCGCGCGGGCAAACGCCGCCGATGTCGCACGCCTGCTCCAGCCCGTGCCGTGGCACCGAGCGGGCGGGGTCCCAGTCACCGGCGCGCCAACACAGCCCTACTTCGAGGTCGGCTCGCTCGTCGCGGCAAGCCGACGGGACCGTGAGATAGGGCACGCGACCGCCGACCGCCTCCACGCGCAATGCGTGCGCGAGCTCCATGATCTCGATGTCGCACTCCGCTGGCTTCAGCGGAGCATCGGTGCGGAACGCGATCACGCGATCCACACCCGAGATGCCAGCAAGCAAGCTCAGCAACTCGGGTTGCACCTCCAGCGTGACCGAAGCGGCAATCGCCGCCAGGTCGGGCAGGAAGCGGGCGAATTGCACGGTGTCGCCGAGCCCGTGATAGCACCGCACCAGCACGTGCCGACCGGCAAGAGTACGCCCATCCCAAACCCAACGCAGGTGGTAGGGCAGGCGCGGATCGTCCGCCGCCCTCGGGTCACGGCCGGCGAGCACCTCGTCGCTGACCTGGTGCGCGGCGGCAAAATCGGCGCGACGCATCGCCGCTTTCCAGCGCGCCTCGGCCGAAGGCATTCTCAGGCAGCGTAGCGGCGGATCATCGCCGCGCAGAACTCGGCGAACGCCTCTGGATTCCGCGGCGGCGCGGTGTGGTGCTCCCAGGTTCCTTCGTGCTCGGGCGTGAAGCAGAAGGTGATTGTCACATCGAAACCGTCCAGCGCGCGCATCTGCCGGTCGAACCAGTCGAGCGCATTGGGGCGAAACCAGTCGGCCCAGCTCAATCCGGTGCGCAGATAGGTGACACCGAGATCTCGCAACCAGCGCACCGCGTCGTCCAGTCGATGATCCTCGAAATGGAACCACTGGCAGATGCCCAGCTCCGGCGTGCAGTCGTGGAAGTGTCGCGCTGCAAGCTTCGGCCTGCCGTGCTCGTCGAGCAGCCCCATGTGGAAGTGCCGGTAATACGACGACCCCTCGGCTTCCTTGTGTCGCGTCGTCGCCGGCCACGCCGCGGGGAGATCGTAGAGGCTATACCAGTGGATGCGCGGCGCGCGTCCAGTCAGCAGCTCGGCGGTGCGCTTGAGCCCCCATTCCTGCACCTCCTCGGCGCCGAAGGTCGAGACGCCGACCTCCGAGACCCAGACCGGAAGGTGCGTTACCGAAGCGATCTCCGCCAGCCTGGCCGGCCAGTCATGGATCAGCCAGTGGTTCCAATCGAGCGGGAAGCCATGCACCGCGACGGCCTCGAGATTGTCGAGCACGCCGTGACCGGTCATCAATCGGATGAAATCGGGGTCGATCGGCGACATGCCGCCGAGAACGCGCGGCAAGCCCGGTCGCTCCGCCGCGATGGCCTGGCAGGCAAGTCGCGTCATCCGCGCGAACACCGCCCAACCCGGGTCCTTCTCGAAGTCCCAATGCGACTTGTTGTTGGGTTCGTTCCAGATCATTGCCGCTTCAATCATCGCGGCCGCTCCCCCGCACGGGTCGGGTAGACCGCGCCGTACTTTTCGGAAGACCGCTCCTCCCGGCGGCAGATGAACACCTCCTCCTCGGGGTGGCTGATCACCGAGAAGCCGGCACTGCGCAGCATCGCTTCCGAGCACGCCCGATTTGGCGCCCACCAGTTCGTGGGATCGCTGGCGTATTTCCGCTCGATGAAGTGCAGCCTCGGCCAGCCGGGATCGTCGAAGATCTCGGTATCCCAGAACTCGTAATCCGGCTGCGCGTCGGCGACGCAATCGCTACCGCGCTGCATCGACTGGAACACCAGCAGGTTTCGTGTCACGTGCTCATGGATCAGGTCGAGCGCCAGCAGCGGATGACGAAGGTGGTAGAAGACGCCGATAAAGAATACCACGTCGAAGCGCTCGCCAAGCGCGGCGACATCATAGACCGAGAGCTGCCGCAGCTCGATGTCGAGCCCTTCGATTTCGGCGGCGAAGCGCGCCTGAGCGAGATAGTCGGGATCGTGGTCGATGCCGAGCACCCGCGCGGCACCGCGTCGCTTCATCTCCAATGAATAGAATCCCGCGTTGCAGCCGATATCGAGCACGCTCATGCCGTTGAGATCGGTCGGCAGCGCGTCGGCGAAACGACGCCACTTCACCGCAGGATAGTCGCCGAGGAAGTGCTCCGGCGCCGTGCGCACACCGTTGAGATCCAGATTGTGGAACCACGGACCAAGCGCGCGGGCACGCTCGCGTATCTCGTCGGGAGTCCAGCGCCGGCTCATCGACGGGTGCTCGCCAGCCGCGCGCGCGACAGCGGGGGCGATTGAGCCGTCTCGCGCCGATCCAGCAGCGCAATCGCCTCACGATAGCCGTGCAAGGTGCCGACATCGACGTAGCTCTCGCCGGCCCGCACCCCTTCCGCCTTGCCGCCGATTGCGAGCCAGGCATTGATCAACGTGCCGATGAATTGGTCCTCCCGACCTCGTTGCACCCATAACGCATGGAGCCGGTGCAACAGCGCACCCGGCATCTTGAACGCGCCCCAAACCCAGTGCGACGTCGGCGCGGTGGACTTGACCTGGATCTGTCGCACCCGACCTGCCTCGTCGATATCGACCGCGTCGAACAGCTCGGGGTGCTCGACCGGGAAAAGCAGGAACGACAGGCGGTCATCCGGCAACGCGCGCAACGCGTCCTCGGGGAACCAGATCGTGTCGGGCAAGCCGACGATCACCGGCTCCTGCGGCCCGATCAGCGGCAGCGCGCGGAAGATCGCGTCGCACAGGCCGGCGGGCTGGTCCTGAATGACATAGGCGATGCTCGCTTCGTCGAGCGCGCCGCCGTAATACTGCAGGATGTCGGACTTCCACGGCGAGATCACAAAGCAGATCTTGTCGGCGCCACCCCGCACCATGCGGTCCACCAGATACTCGCTCACCGCACGCGGCCGTTCGACCCCGTTCGGGTCCAGCCAGCTGCCAACTGGCAGCAGCTCCTTGGAGAAGGCGAGCGGCTGGATACGAGTGCCGCTGCCGGCGGCCGGCACGATGCCCCACATGCTACACCTGCTCCCCGACGGCCCGCTCGGGTGAGCCACACGGGCGCGCTGCCTCGAGAATAGCGACCATCTCCCGGGCGCGGCGAGTCGCGCTATGCTCGTCGAGAGTGCGCTCGCGCGCCCGCGCGGCGATCCGGGTCAACTCCGCATCGGAGAGCGCGAGTGCCGCCATCGCGTCGTCCGTGTCGTTGGCGACGATGATCTCCTCGCCGGGCTCAAAGAACGCGTCGAGACCAGGCCAGGCGTCGCTGAGTATCGGTGCGCCACATGCGGCGGCCTCAAACAGGCGGCCCGACGGACACCATCCCATGCTCGCCATGGCCGCCCGCGTGACGTTGAGCGTCATCCGGGACGAGCTGTAGAAGGCCGGATGTTCCGCCGGCGGAAGGTGACGCACGAAGAAGATGTTCTCGGTCCAGGGGAACGCCTGCGGATATTGCGCGCCGCCGATCACGAACCGCGCGGCGGGCAGCCGACGCGCGGGTGCCACGAACAGCCGCTCCAACGCCGCCTGACGATCCTCGGCGTAGGTCCCCAGATAGGAGAGCTGGCCGCGATACTCGGCGCGCGGTTCGGCCGGGTGATGCAGGTCAGGATCGACCGAGCCGTACAGTGCCGTGGCCATTTGTGCGCCGAGTTCCTCGCGAAGTGCGGTCAACGCACCGCCGCCCGTATAGCTCAGCACAACATGGTATCCAGCGAGACCGTTGGGGCCGATATACGGGACGTCCTCCCCTGCCCGCTTGCGCGCGAGCGTCACGGGCGTGTCGAGGTCGTAGAAGCAGCGCACACCGACCTGGGCCTCGCCCATCAGCTCCTCCGCCGCCCTTGCGTCCGGACAGTAGGACGTGACCATGCCCATATCCGCCTCGGCCAGCGTGCGCCGCGCCTCGGCCACCACCTCGACCCAATGGCGATACAACACGAGGCGACCGCCTTCGGGAAGCTGGTGCAGATCGCGATGCGCCGCGTAATAGTCGACGTCCCGTTCGAAGAACGTCACCTGATGCTTGTCGCGCAGCAGCGCCGCGATCAGCCCACGCCACAACGCGGCGTGGCCATTGCCCCAGGTGGAGCTCACGGCGAGGCCAAAGATCGTCATTCGCATCAGCGGCGCATATCTCTTGGTTCGCCTCAGGGTCGCGCAGCGCCAACGTCGCCAGGGTTCTCCGGTTGCTGCCCTGCCCTCGCCCCATTGTCGGGAGGCGCGAAATGCTTTGTCATGCTCGCTCGGCGCGAGAGGGAGGCGGATCATGCGGTGGGCGCGTTTTGAGCGGAACGGGACGACGGCTTGCGGCATGGTCGAGGGCGATGAGGTCCAGCCGGTCAGCGGAACGATGTTCGAGCCGGGCGAGAAGCGCGGCCCTCGGGTGAAGCTGTCGGAGGTGAAGCTGCTGGTCCCGCTGGTGCCGGTGACGTTCTACGCGTGCGGCCTCAATTACGAGGAGCACATTCGCGCCGTGGCGGCGAAGATCGGCCAGTCGCCGAACCTGCCGACCCAGCCGGATGTCGGGTATCGCGCCAACAACGCCCTGATCGCGCAGGACGAGCCGATCGTCATTCCGCGCGACGCCACCGACAAGGTGCAATACGAAGGCGAGCTGGTGGTGGTGATCGGCAAGACCGCAAAAAACCTCAGCGAGGCGGACGCGCTGTCTTGCGTGTTCGGCTACACGATTGGCAACGATGTCAGCGAGCGAAGCTGGCAGAAATCCGACCGAACGTTATGGCGCGCCAAGAACACCGACACCTTCAAGCCGATGGGTCCGTGGATCGAGACCGAAATCAAGCTGCCCGACCTGGTCACCAGGATCCGGCTGAATGGACGCGAGCTGATCCAGTTCCCGACCAACCACATGATCTTCGGTGTGGAGACATTCATCGCGACGATGTCGCGCTACGTCACCTTGCACCCTGGTGACGTGATCTGGATGGGCACTGAAGGCGAGACCGCCGACATGAAGCACGGCGACACGGTAGAGGTGGAGATCACCGGCATCGGCACCTTGCGCAACCCGGTGGTGCGCGCGAGCTAGCGGCTCAGCTCCTTGGTCATCTCGTCCAGCCCGCCGAGGGTGAGCGGGTACATCCGGTTCTCCAGCAACTGCCGCACCAGACCGATCGACTGCGTGTAGGCCCAGGACTCGGGCGGCGTCGGGTTCAGCCAGGCGGAGCGGCGATAGTGCTCGCTGAGGCGCTGCAACCAGACATTGCCGGCCTCGTCGTTCCAATGTTCGACGCTGCCGCCGGGCACCATGATTTCGTACGGGCTCATCGAGGCGTCGCCGACGAAGATCAGCTTGTAGTCCGGCCCGTAGGTGCGCAGCAGCTCGAGGGTGGAAATCTGCGTCTCCTGGCGGCGACGATTGTTCTTCCACACCCGCTCGTAGGGACAGTTGTGGAAGTAGAAATATTCGAGGTGCTTGAACTCGCTGCGGGCGGCGGAGAACAGCTCCTCGCAGACGCGCACGTGCTCGTCCATCGAGCCGCCGATGTCGAGGAACAGCAACACCTTCACCCGGTTGTGCCGCTCCGGCACCAACTTGAGGTCGAGCGTGCCGGCATTGTTCGCGGTCGAGCGGATCGTGTCGGGCAGATCGAGTTCCGTCGCCTCACCTTGTCGCGCGAAGCGGCGCAGGCGACGCAGTGCGACCTTGATGTTGCGCGTGCCAACCTCGACTTCGTCGTCGAGGTCCTTGAACTCGCGCTTGTCCCACACCTTCACGGCGCGCCGGTGGCGGCTCTCGTCCTGGCCGATGCGCACGCCTTCGGGGTTGTAGCCATGCGCGCCGAACGGCGAGGTTCCGGCGGTGCCGATCCATTTCGAGCCGCCCTGATGGCGACCCTTCTGCTCGGCGAGGCGCTGGCGCAGGGTTTCCATCAGCTTGTCCCAGCCGCCGAGCGCCTCGATCTGCTGCTTCTCCTCCTCGGTCAGCAGCTTCTCCGCCATCTTGCGCAACCATTCGTCGGGCAGTTCGCGGGCGGAAAGCTCCTCGGATGGTTCGAGCCCCTTGAAGAACTCGCCGAACACGCGGTCGAAGCGGTCGAGGTGACGCTCGTCCTTCACCAAGGTGGAGCGGCCGAGATAGTAGAAATCATCGAGGTTGTACTCGGCCACACCCGCCTTCATGCAGCCGAGAAACGCCAGGTACTCGGTGATCGAGACCGGCACCCCGCCCTTCTTGAGGGCGAACATGAACCCCGCGAACACTTAGGACTTCCGGCGGGCGAGAAACGCCAGACGCTCGAACAGATGCACGTCCTGCTCGTTCTTCAGCAGCGCGCCATGCAGCGGCGGGATCACCACGTGCGTCTCGCGCGAGCGTAGCACCTCGGGTGCGAGGTCCTCGACCATCAGCAGCTTGAGCCAGTCGAGCAGCTCGGAAGTCGCCGGCTTCTTCTTCAGGCCGGGCACGTCCCGTACCTGGAAGAACACGGTCAGCGCCTCGCGGGCGAGCTCCTGCTTGATATCGGGATAATGCGCCTGGACGATCTGCTCCATCGTTTCGCGGTCGGGGAAGCGAATGTAGTGGAAGAAGCAACGGCGCAGGAACGCGTCCGGCAGTTCCTTCTCGTTGTTCGAGGTGATGATGACGATCGGCCGCTGCCGCGCCACCACGGTCTTGCGCGTCTCGTAGACGAAGAACTGCATCCGATCGAGCTCGAGCAGCAGGTCGTTGGGGAACTCGATGTCCGCCTTGTCGACCTCGTCGATCAGCACCACCACGGGAGTTTCGCTCTCGAACGCCTCCCACAGCTTGCCACGCACGATGTAATTGGCGATGTCGTGCACCCGCTCGTCGCCGAGCTGCCCGTCGCGCAGGCGCGAGACCGCGTCGTATTCGTAGAGCCCCTGCTGCGCCTTGGTGGTGGACTTGATGTGCCACTCGATCAGCGGGAAGCCGAGCGCCTCCGCCACCTCGTGCGCGAGCACGGTCTTGCCGGTGCCCGGCTCACCCTTGACCAGCAGCGGGCGCTGCAAGGTGACAGCGGCATTGACCGCGATTTCGAGATCGCGGGAGGCGATATAACGCTCGGTGCTCTTGAAGCTGGCCACTCTGGCTCCTTTCGGCTCGTCAGCCGTGATGATCGGGGTATCAAGCAGCGCGGGCAAGGGAAACCGCTACGCGGGTGGTGCGATGCGCAACCACGGGTGGCGACGATGCATGTCTTCGATAAGGGTCCGCTTGTTTTCGCGCTTGTCGGTGGAGCGGAACAGCATGGATGCGCGATGCACGCGATACTCGGCCAGCACCTCATCGACATGCGTGCCCCACAAGCCCAGCTCGATCAGGCGGCACCAAAAATCGTAATCCTCCCAGCCATAGCGGACGTTGTCGTAGCCGCCCGCCGCCGCCCACGCCCATTTCGCGACCAGCGCCATCGCGTCGATGTAGTTGCCGTTGACCAGCCGGCTCGGCGTGAACGGCGCGTCGCCAAACACCGCCTGCTTGTCACCGAATTGCTGCAACGAGGGATACGCGAACGCGGCGCTCGATCCGCGCACACACTGCAAGAGCGTGGCGCAGCAAGCAGTGCGTAGCCGGTTGTCGGCGTCGAGCGGCAGCACGAACGGCGTCTCGGCGGCGGCGAAACCGCTGTTTCGCGTGAATCCCAGGCCGGCATTGGCGCGATGGCGCCGCACCATGATGCGGTTGAACCGATTGGCGTGCCGGCGCGCCCACTCCAGCACCAGCGAGGGTGAATCGTCGGTGGAGGCATCGTCGATCACCACCAGATCGAGCACGTCCACGGTCTGGGTGCGGACCGATTCCAATGCTTCGAGCACGTATTCCGCGTAGTTGTAGACCGGCACAATGACGCTGAGCTCGGCCTCGCGTTGCGCGTCCGCTTCGAACAGCGTCTCGGCCTGCGGCACATGCGGCAGGCCACGCGCCGCGTGATCGCCGCGCCGCAGCTTCAGCTCGAAAGCACGGGCGGCGTCCGCGCCACCCTGGAACTCGGCGAGCAGCGCGCGATACATCTCCTCGCGCCGCTGCGGCCCAAAACGCCAGAGCGCGTCGTGATAGGCGTTGCGGGCGATGCGGTGCCGAAGCGCGGGATCGTCGACCAAAGCGAGCATCCGGTCGTGCCATGCGTCGCTGGTGTCGACCAGGAACCCGGTCTCGCCGTCGCGCATTGCTCGCCGCATCGGCCCGGTCGGCGAGGCGATGGTGACGACGTCCACCAACGCGGCCTCGAAATATTTCAGTTCGCTCTTGGCCTCGCAGAACACGTTGCTGGTCTCGATCGGGGCGAGATTGACATCGAACCGCGCCATCTCCTTCGGCAGTTCGGCGAGCGGCACCATATCGCGCCATTCGATCTGCTCCTGGAGGTCGGCCAACTCGGAGAATTCGTGCAGCAACACGACGCCCTCGTTGCTGCGCGGGTCGCGAAACACGGTCAGCCGCGTCGCGGGACGCGCGCGCAACACCCGCGCCACCGCGTCGGCGACGAGCGCGAAGTCGCGTTGATGCGTGCGCGAGCCGCTGGCGTAGCCGATGCGGATCAGGCCGTCGCCCAGTCGTCGCCATTTCCGCGCCGCGAGTCGCGAAGCCGCATGGGTGAGGTCGTCGAACCCGTTCGGCAGCACGGTCGCGGACCGACCGATCGCGCGGACCTGCTGGGCGAGTTCCTCGGTGGTGCAGGTGGTGAGCTCGCACATGTCGAGCGCGCGGTTGATCATGGCGAAGAACGAGGCGATCGAGCTTTCCGTGGTTCCGGTGCTGCGAATACCGTCGATCAGCTCGACCCGCGCCAGCTCCGGCCGAAAAACCAGGTCGTCGACATCGAACAGCACGCGAGCGCCGATCTCCTCGCAGGCGTCGAAGATGCCCTGGACATGCGTGCTCCACGGCACCCGCCACAGCACTACCAGCTTCGCCTCGGCCAAGGTGTGCGGCCCGACCGGTGCGACCTCGGACCAATCGGTTCGCCATCCCGCCGCCTCGGCGAGCCGCATGGCGCGAACCACGCGATATTGGTGGCCCGGCGTGGTGGGCTCGCCGGAGATGAACAGGATGCGTGGCCGCTCGTCGCGCGAGGGCGCGATGGGAGGCTCGGGCTCGGGCTCCTGCGTCGGTTCCGGGAGCGTAGGTGGCGGCGGTTCCACTTGCGGCTCCGGTGGCGGCTCGATTGTCACCGCTTGCTCCGAGGGAGCGCGTTTCGCGCGCAGCCGATCCCGCCATGAGGGCTCGGGCGGCGGCTCGACCGGCTCGGCGATCACCTTCTCTGGCGGCAGCTCGGGCTCGGGCGGTTCAGGCTCCGGCGCGGGTGGCTCGATCTCGATCGGTTCGGGTTCGGGTGGTTCAAACCCCGGCGTGAGTGGCGGCTCGCTGGCCACCACAAGCTGGTTCCGTGCCTCGGCAAGCTGCATCGCCAGACTGCGGCGCGCGGCAATTAGCGTTGTCTGCCCAGCACGCAAGGTGTCGATCTCATTCTGCAATCCGGCCGCGTGCCGTGCCGCCGCCTCGTGGCGCTGCAACGAGCGGCGCGTTTCGGACAGCTCCTGCAACAGCGCCCAGCGCTCGCCGAGCAGGGCGAAGCGGTCGCGCAACAAGCCGATTTTCCTCGGGTCGCCCAAGCGGCACAGCGCGGCGACGGCGGCGGGCGCTTGCGCCCCTACCGCCAGCACGCCAAGGCCGTGGGCGTGCAGGAATTCGAACGCCGGATGGCGCGCCTGCAACTCGGACCAGAATCGCCACACGCCGAAATCACGCTCGCGTACATTGGTGTCGTGCAGCAGCACCACGGCGCACGGCGAAAGTTTCGGCACCCAGCTCGCGAAATCATGCGCGACGTCTTCGTAGCGATGACGGCCATCGATGTGCAGCAGATCGACTGTGCCGTCGCCGACATGGACCAGCGCGTCGTCGAAACTGCCGCGCAGCAGCCGCGAGAACCCGCCGTAGCGCACGTTGTGAAAGGCAAGGAAATCGGCGTAGACCTCCTCGCCGTAGAAACCGGCGTGCTCGTCGCCGCTCCACGTATCGACCGCGTAGCAGCGCGTATCCAGCCGCTCCTGCAACACCGCCTCGCAGAACGCCGCGTAGGAAACGCCCGCATGAGTGCCGAGCTCGACGATGACCCGGGGTCGCGCCATCCGGACCAGCCAGGCCGCAAACGGCAGGTGGCCGTACCAGGCGCTATCGACGCCGACACGGGTGGGCCGACGGAAGAACGGTTCCAGCGCTTGTGCCGTCAGCGCCTCAAGCGCATCTCCGGCTTGCTCCTGGATGCCAATCGGCAGGTCGGCCAGCTCGTCCACGCTTGCGCACTCTACCTCCGCCGCCCAGCCTGTTGTCCGCGGCGGCCCGGTTGCAGAGCTGGAGCGGGTGAGGGGAATCGAACCCCCGTATTTAGCTTGGGAAGCTAATGTTCTACCATTGAACTACACCCGCACGCTGTCGCGTCCGCGCGGCGCGATCATAGGAAACCCCGGTTGACGGCGCAATCCGGGCAAGCCTAGGTTGCGCCCGATGCCGGACCGCCACGCGGCCGGCATCCCTCGCGATTTGTCCGGCCAGCTTGCGGCGAGGTTAAACAAGCGCGCTAAAGAGGCCAGCCTCACGCCCGTGCTCCGGGCGAAGGCTGCTCAACGGTCGGGCCCACCGCGAGAGAGGCCCTGACGTCCGATGACCGACGCCCCGCAATTCCGCCCCAGCACGGTGCTGGTCCACGGCGGCATCCAACGCAGCAACTTCGCCGAGACCGCCGAAGCGCTCTATCTCACCTCCGGCTTCGTCTACGAGAGCGCCGAGCAGGCCGAGGCCACCTTCACCAACGAGGTCGAGCACTACCAGTATTCGCGCTTCGGCAACCCGACCGTGGCGATGCTGGCCAACCGACTGGCGCAGATCGAAGACGCCGAAGCCTGCGAGGTCACCGCGACCGGCATGGCCGCCGTACACGGCGCATTGTTTGCGCAGCTCAAGGCCGGCGACCGGGTGGTGGCGGCGCGGGCCTTGTTCGGGTCGTGCTTCTGGATCGTGTCCACCCTGCTGCCACGTTTCGGCATCACGGCGGAGTTTGTTGACGGTGCCGATCTGCAACAATGGCGGGCAGCGCTCGCCAAGTCGGCGCAACTCGTGCTGCTGGAATCGCCCTCCAACCCGATGCTGGAGATCGTCGATCTGCGCGCGGTCGCCGAGCTCGCCCATCAGGCGGGCGCCATCGTCGTGGTCGACAACGTGTTCGCCACCCCACTGCTGCAAAAGCCGTTCGAGCTCGGCGCCGACGTCGTGGTCTATTCGTGCACCAAGCACATCGACGGCCAGGGCCGCGTGCTCGGCGGCGCGGTGCTGGGCCGGCGCCAATGGGTGCGAGAGACCTTGCAGCCCTTTTTGCGCAACACCGGCCCGACACTCTCGCCATTCAACGCCTGGCTGCTGTTGAAAGGGCTGGAGACGTTGAAGCTGCGGGTCGACGCCGCGAGCCGCAGCGCCGAGCGCATCGCCGCCTTCCTGAGCGGCCATCCGGGAGTCAGCCGGGTGTTGTATCCAACCGCGTCCGATCACCCGCAGCACGAACTGGCACGGCGACAGATGCTGGCCGGCGGAACCATGGTGACGTTCGAGATGGCGGGCGGCAAGCCAGCTTCGTTCCGCGCACTGAACGGACTGCGGCTGATCGCGCTGTCCAACAACCTGGGCGATTCCAAGTCGCTCATCACCCATCCCGCCACGACCACCCATATGCGGATCGGCGCCGAGGAACGGGCGCGCCAGGGCATTGGCGACGGTGCGCTGCGCCTTTCGGTCGGGCTCGAGGACGTGGATGATCTGATCGACGATCTGAGCCGCGGGCTCGTGCACGCCACCGGGTGAGCGGCGCTGGACAATCCCCGCGCTGGCGCCTTGAATCGGGCGTCGAGGAAATCCACCGGCAGCAGAGAGACGAGCGCGCCATGGCCGAGGATTATTCAAGCACGACGCGCAGCATCCGCGTGACGGTCCGCTCCTTCTACCTGGAGGACCAGTCGAAGCCGGAGGAAAGCCACTATGTCTGGGCTTATCGCGTGCGGATAGAGAATTGCGGGCGCGAGCCGGTGCAGTTGATGCGCCGGACCTGGCGGATCACCGACGGACGCGGCCACACGCAACAGGTACACGGCGCCGGCGTGGTCGGCGAGCAGCCTGTACTCGAACCCGGCGAGAGCTTCGAATACACCTCCGGCACCCCGCTCGATACGCCGTCTGGTTTCATGGTCGGCGCCTACCACATGGTGGCGACAGGCTCGGGCGAGAGTTTCGACGTGGCGATCCCCGCGTTCAGCCTAGACAGCCCGCACCAGAGCGGCCGTATCCATTGAGAGCCACGATAGGGGGAAATCTCCGTTGAGTTACCGAGAGCCGTTCGATCGGCTGTCCGATCCCGGCCGCCCGACCAGGGAACAGGCCGAGGACGCCGTGCGCATCTTGCTGCGTTGGGCTGGCGACGACCCGGCTCGCGAGGGCCTGCTAGAGACACCGCGTCGCGTTGCATCCTCGTTCGAGGAGTTTTTCGCCGGTTACGCCGAGGACCCGGTCGCGCTGCTGGAGCGGACCTTCGAGGAGACGGACGGCTACGACGAGATCGTGCTGTTGCGCGACATCCGCCTCGAGAGCCACTGCGAACATCATCTACGGCCGATCATCGGACGCGCCCACGTCGCCTATCTGCCCGGACGACGCGTGGTCGGGATCAGCAAGCTGGCGCGCGTGGTCGACGCATATTCCAAGCGCTTGCAGATCCAGGAGAAACTGACGGCGCAGATCGCCAACACGATCCAGGACGTGTTGCAGCCGCGCGGGGTCGGCGTGGTGATCGAGGCGGCGCATCAGTGCATGACCACGCGCGGCGTGCACAAGCCGGGTGTGACGATGGTCACCAGCCGGATGCTCGGCGCGTTCCGCGACGATCCGAGCACGCGCCGCGAGTTGCTGGCGATGATCGGTCGCCGTGGGTCAGGCGCTCACGACGACTGATCGGCGATCGCGCGTTCGGCCAGCCTGGCTTCAATCCGGTCCCAGATCGCGCCGGCAAGATTGCTTCCGTCGAACCGACCGACCTCCTGGATGCCGGTCGGCGAGGTGACGTTGATCTCGGTCAGCCAGTCGCCGATCACGTCGATGCCGACGAAGATCATGCCCTGCTCGCGCAGGGTGGGACCGATGCGCGCGCAGATCTCGCGATCGCGCGCGGTCAGGGTGGATTTCTCCGCCCGGCCGCCGACATGCATGTTGGAGCGCGATTCGCCCAACGCGGGCACGCGGTTGATCGCGCCGGCCGGCTCGCCGTCGATCAGGATGATGCGCTTGTCGCCCCGCCGCACCGCCGGCTCGTAACGCTGGAACATCAGCGGCTCGCGCGAGCGGGCGAAATGCATCTCCAGCAGGGCGGCGAGGTTCTCGTCATCGGGGCGGATGCGGAACACGCCCGCGCCGCCATTGCCGAACAGCGGCTTGACAATGATGTCCTTGTGCTCGTCGCGAAAGTTGCGGATCGCTTCGAGATCCCAGGTGATCATGGTCGGCGGCATCAGCTCGGGAAAATGCGTGACGAGGATCTTTTCCGGCGCGTTGCGCACCGCGGCGGGGTCGTTGACCACGAGCGTGCCGGGCTGGATGTGCTCCAGCATATGGGTGGCGGTGATATACGCCATGTCGAATGGCGGATCCTGCCGCATCAGCACGACATCCATCGTGGAGAGGTCGAGCAATGCCGGGTCGGCGCCGAATGCATGGTGCGTCCCCTGCGTGCGTTGCACCGTCACCGGCCGGGCGCGCGCTGTCAGCCGCTCCTCCCGGCGCGTGCCGGGACGCGCGACGCCCTCGCGCAACGCCAGGTGCCGCACCTCGTAATGCCACATCGCGTGGCCCCGCGCCTGCGCCTCGAGCATGAGGGCGAAGGTGGAATCCGCGTTGACGTTCACGGTCTCGATCGGGTCCATCTGGACCGCGATCTTCAGAGCACATGCCATGTCCCGCCTCCGTCAGCGGCCAGTGAGAATCCGCTCGACCAACTGCTTCACGGTCGGGACGAACCCATTGGAATAAAAAGAGTCCCCGGCGAAGCGGTAGGCATTGTGGCCGCCGAACATCAGGTTGGCATCGAGCGCACCCGGCGAGTCGCTGTCATGCGCGATGTCTTGCAGCGTCTTCTGGATGCAGAAGCTGCGCGGGTCGGCCTTCTTGCCCGTGCTGTGCTCGGCGTCGTGCTGGCTCCAGTTGGAGAAACGGCACTGGCTGAGACATCCCATGCAGGCGACCTGATCGGCAACGATCTCACGCGCCTTTTCGTGCGTGACAAAGATCAGCGTGCTGTCCGGGGTGCGCAGCACCTCGCTGAAGCCGGCTTCCTCCCAGGCGCGGGCCCGTTGCAGGTCGCCGGGCGTCACGTAGACCAGCCGCTTGCGTGGTCCGATCCCGTATTCCGCGACGTGCTCGCCCACCCGCTCGCTGCTGTAGGCGATCTGGCGTTCGTTGCGCTGTCGCAACTCCTGGATGAACCCGTTATTGACCGCGCTGGAATAGAAGCCGGTCGGGCTGAACCGGTTGAGGAAGACATCGCCTTCCTTGAGGGTCAGCAGCCGCTGTTTCCAGGCGTCGCTGATCGGGCTCTCCTTGGTGAGCAGCGGCCGGGTGCCGAACTGGAACGCCACCGGTCCGAGTTCCGGATTGTCGATCCAGTCCTGCCACTCGTCGAGCCACCAGACCCCGCCGGCCATGATGATCGGCGTCTCGTCGAGGCCGAATTCGCGCATCTGCTGACGCAGCGCCAGCACCCGCGGGTACGGATCCTCCGGTCGGTTCGGGTCCTCGCTGTTCGACAGGCCGTTATGGCCGCCGGCGAGCCACGGGTCCTCGTAGACCACGGCACCCAGCAGGTTCGCCGCCTTGCTGTAGGCGCGCTTCCACAACGCGTTGAAGGCGCGCGCGGAAGAAACGATCGGATAGTAGTGGACGCCGAACCGCGCGGCGATGTCGGACAGGCGGTAGGGCATTCCGGCGCCGCAGGTGATGCCGTGCACCAGCCCCTTCGCCTGCTCCAGCACCTCGCTGATGATACGCTCGGCGGCCCCCATCTCCCACAGGATGTTGGCGTGGATGCGCCCGCGACCGCTGGCGAGCTCATAGGCTTGGCGCGCCTGGGCCACCGCCCCCTTGACCGCGTACGCCACCAGCTCCTCGTGCCGCTCACGGCGGGTGCGGCCGTGATAGACCTGCGGCACTCGCCGACCGTTGGCGTCATAGCTGTCGGCGTTGACCGCGCTGAACGTGCCGACGCCGCCGGCGAACGCCCAGTTGCCGGACGAGATGCCGTTCGAGACCGAGATGCCCTTGCCGCCCTCCACAACGGGCAGCACGTCTACTCCGCCCATCCGGATCGCATTAATCAGCTTCATGGACGCGATTTCCTTGGCGCTCGCCCGCAGGCGATAGCTGGCTAAAACTTCGCAGCGTGTCCCGGATGTGGCCCCCGCCCACATCCGGGACAGGCTCACTCGCCAATCGCCGGCTGCGGCTGGTCCGCCGGCGCCGGGGCGGCGTCGCCGCGCTCGCGGCGCTCGCCGCGACCCGGTCGGGCGCCGACCTGCTCGGTGATGTCGGCGCCGGTGGCCTGATCCACCACCCGCATCGACAGCTTCACCTTGCCCCGATCGTCGAAACCGAGGACCTTCACCTTCACCTGGTCGCCGACATTGACCACGTCGCCGGTCTTGGCGACGCGCCCCTGCGCCAGCTCGCTGATGTGCACCAGCCCGTCGCGCGAGCCGAGGAAGTTCACGAAGGCGCCGAAATCGGCGGTCTTGACCACCTTCCCGGGGTAGATCACGCCGATCTCCGGCTCGGCCACGATGCCGCGTATCCAGTCGATCGCCGCCTGCGCCTTGTCCTGCTCGGTCGCGGCGATCTTGATCGTGCCGTCATCGTTGATGTCGATCTTGCAGCCGGTCTGCTCGACGATCTCGCGGATCACCTTGCCGCCGGTGCCGATCACCTCGCGGATCTTCTCCTTGGGCACATTGATCACGGTGATGCGCGGCGCGGTCGCGGCTACGTCGCCGCGCGCCCCGCCGATCGCCTTGCCCATCTCGCCCAGGATGTGCATCCGCCCATCGCGCGCCTGGGCCAGCGCGATCTGCATGATCTCCGGCGTGATGGAGGTGATCTTGATGTCCATCTGCAGGCTGGTCACACCCTCCTCGGTGCCGGCGACCTTGAAGTCCATGTCGCCGAGATGGTCCTCGTCGCCGAGGATGTCGGACAGCACCGCAAAGCCCTGATCCTCCTTGATCAGCCCCATGGCGATGCCGGCGACCGGGCGTTTGAGCGGCACGCCGGCATCCATCAGCGCCAGCGAGGTGCCGCAGACCGTCGCCATCGACGAGCTGCCGTTGCTCTCGGTGATCTCGCTCACCACCCGCATGGTGTAGGGGAACTGCTCCTTGGTGGGCAGCAGCGGGTGCAGCGCGCGCCAGGCCAGCTTGCCGTGGCCGATCTCGCGCCGGCCCGGCGAGCCCATGCGGCCCGCCTCGCCAACCGAGTAGGGCGGGAAGTTGTAGTGCAGCATGAAGTGCTCGCGGTACTCGCCGGCCAGCGCGTCGATCATTTGTTCGTCCTGGCCGGTGCCCAGCGTGGCTACGGCGAGGGCTTGCGTCTCGCCGCGGGTGAACAACGCGCTGCCATGCGCGCGCGGCAACACGCCGACCTCGGCGGCGATCGGGCGGACGGTGCGTGTGTCGCGCCCGTCGATCCGCATCCCGGTGTCGAGGATGGCGTTGCGAACGATATCGGCTTCGAGGTCCTTCAGCAGACCTTTGGCCCGTTCGCCGTCCGATCCCTCGGCCGCGAGGGCCGCCATCGCCTCCTGCTTGGCCGCGCCGACCTTCTCCTGGCGGAGCAGCTTCTGGCTCTCCTTGTACGCCTCGGCGAGCGGCCCGCGCGCGAGCGCGTCGACGCGCTCGGCCAGCGCCTGCTGCTCCGGCGAGGGTTCCGGCAACGGCCAGGGATCGCGGGCGGCACGCTCGGCCAGCTCGACGATCGCCTGGATCACCGGCTGGAACGCGGTGTGACCGAAGGTCACGGCGCCGAGCATCACCTCCTCGCTGAGTTCCTGCGCCTCGCTCTCGACCATCAGCACGCCGTCGGTGGTGCCGGCGACAACCAGATCAAGCTCGGGCGTTTCCCCTTTCGTGATCAGCGGGTTGAGGATGTATTGGCCGTTCTTGTAGCCGACCCGCGCAGCCCCGACCGGGCCGAAGAACGGGATGCCGGAGAGGGTCAATGCCGCCGAGCAGCCGACCATCGCGACGATATCAGGGTCGTTCTCAAGGTCGTGGCTCAGCACGGTGGCGACGACCTGGACCTCGTTACGGAAGCCCTCGGGGAATAGCGGCCGGATCGGCCGGTCGATCAGACGGCTGACCAGCACCTCCTTCTCGGAGGGACGACCCTCGCGCTTGAAGAACCCGCCCGGGATCTTGCCGGCGGCGAAAGTCTTCTCCTGGTAGTTCACGGTGAGCGGGAAGAAATCCTGTCCCGGCCGTGCCGAGCGCACACCCACGGCGGTGCAGAGGACGATCGTGTCGCCGTAACGGGCGAGCACGGCGCCGTCGGCCTGACGGGCGATCTTGCCTGTCTCCAGGATGAGCGGGCGGCCGCCCCAATCGATTTCCTTGCGAAAATAGTTGAACATCGGTTGTCGTAGTTCCTTCGGGAAGCGCGACGCGGACGGACGTCTCTCGATACGATCCGAGGTCCCGGCGGAAGACGGCGTCTCGGGCGGCATGGACCGGGCACCACGACGCTCGCTGCGTCCCGTACCCTGGAGGCCCCGCGGCAGCGCGGCCTCGGCCATGTGGCCGGAAACGCCGTCGCGGCTCCCGCCTTGGGGCTGCCGGATCGGCGATCTGTCATCCGCCGCGTCGCGGCGTTCGGGGTTTGCCACCCCTAGGCTTTGCCCCGTGCCCCCATGGCACGGAGATCTCGCCAGCCGTTCACATATAAGAGTGCCGACCGGCCAGTTCAGCGACTAGCGACGCAAATTCAGCCGGCCGATCAACGTCGCATAGCGAGCATTGTCCTTGGCCTTGAGGTAGTCGAGCAGGCGGCGGCGGCGGCCGACGAGCATCAGCAAGCCACGTCGCGAGTGGAAGTCCTTGGCGTGCGTCTTGAGATGCTCGGTCAAGTTGCCGATCCGCTCGGACAGTATGGCGACTTGCACCTCCGGGCTGCCGGTATCGGCCGTGCCGGTCGCGTATTCGGAAACGAGCGTCGTGCGACGCTCCGCGGTAATCGACATCGAGCTAATCTCCTAGTTCGGGTGAGGTGCGGCGCGTCCGGCTGCTCTAGAGGAGCCGTTCGGGTCGGAGCCAGCCATCTTCCAGCCGGCACAACCCGATGACGCGGTTCCCCGCCATGGCGCGCGCCAACCCGCCTTCGGGGTCGGCTGCCCGTGGAATGCGGCCCATCAGGGAAACCAGGCTGATCGCCTGGCCATGCGAGAGGCCGAAGACTTCCGCCTCGGTCAAGGCCAGCGCCGGGATGTCGGCCAGCGCGGTCGCGACCGGAAGCAGCAGATCCGGGGAAGCTGGCGCGGTATCCTCCCCTGCGACGAGTTTGTCCAGTGCTATCGCCTGCGCCTCGTGGAACGGACCGACCCGCAGCCGGCGCAGCGCGACGATATGACCCAACGTGCCACACGAAGCCGCCAGGTCGCGCGCCAGGCTGCGCATGTAGACGCCCTTGCCGGATTCAACCTCGAACACCGCCGTATCGGCCTCGGGGCGCTCGACCAGATCGAATCGGTCGATCCGCGCTGGTCGCGGTTCCAGCACCGGGGCGCGTCCCTCACGGGCCATGTCGTAGGCGCGCTCGCCCGCGACCTTCACCGCGGAAAACGCCGGCGGCACCTGCATGATGGCACCCCGGAAACTTGGCAGTGCCGCCGCGATGGCCGCGTCCGGCGGGCGGATGTCGGACACGCCCGTCACCTGCCCGTCGGCGTCGTCGGTATCGCGCGCCTCGCCGAACCGCAGGGTGAAGCGGTATAGCTTGGCGCCATCCATCACGTAGGGCACCGTCTTGGTCGCCGCGCCGAAGGCGATGGGCAGCAGACCCGTCGCCAGCGGGTCGAGCGTGCCGCCGTGTCCGGCTTTTTGCGCGTTGAACCGACGGCGCACCCGGTTCACCACGTCGGTGCTGGTAAGACCCGGCGGCTTGTCGATGATGAGCCAGCCGTCCAGCGACCGGCCGCGACGACGGCGCGACATCTACCCTGCCCTTCTGGCTGTCCGCTGGTGGGTCAGCTTTGTCCCGAAATGCCGAAAGCCATCATTTCAGGTCCCGCTCAACTTCGGGCGAGTGCAGCAGCCGGTCGATCTTGCTCGCGTATTCGAGGGCGGTGTCCGGCTGGAACGAGAGATCGGGGGCGAATTTCAGCGGCAGCGCGTGCGCGACCTGCGCCCGCAGGAACGGTGTCACCCGACGTAGCGCCGGCAGCAGCGCCGCGACATCGGTTCGTCCCAGCCGGCGATGAAAGCTGTCGCGTGCTTCAGGTCGGGACCGATACGTACCTCGGTGACGGTGATGTGCTCACCCACCAGCTCCGGGTCGCGGAAATCGGTTCTGGCGAACAGGCCGGCCAGCACGTGACGGATCTCCTCCGCCACGCGTAGCTGCCGCTGCGACGGACCGGTCTCGGCCCCGCCCCGCTTGGCCTTCATCCCGGGACCATCTCGGTCTCGTAGCACTCCACCCGATCGCCTTCCTGCAGATCGTGGAAGTTGGCGAAGGAGAGGCCGCATTCGTAGCCGCGCGCCACCTCGCGCACGTCGTCCTTGAAGCGCTTGAGCTGCGACAGCTCGCCGGTGTGGATCACCACGTTGTCGCGCAGCACGCGCACGCCGGAGCCGCGCCGCACCATGCCCTCGGTGATCATGCAGCCGGCGATCTTGCCGACCTTGGTGATGTTGAACACCTGACGCACCTCGGCGTAGCCCAGGAAGCGCTCGCGCGCTTTGGGCGCGACCTTGCCGCGAACCAGCTTCTCGATGTCGTCCGACACTTCGTAGATGATCGAGTAGTAGCGGATGTCGACACCGTCGCGCTGCGCCATCTCGCGCGCTTGGCTGGTGGCGCGCACGTTGAACGCGACCAGCACCGCGCTGGACGCCTTGGCAAGCTGGACGTCGCTCTCGGTGATCTGGCCGACGGCGCTGTGCAGCACCCGCACCCGCACTTCCTCGTGCGCCTGCTTCAGCACGGTCGCGGCGATCGCCTCGGCGCTGCCCTGCACGTCCGCCTTGATGACGACGGCGACTTCTTTTTGCTCGCCGGCGACGATCCGCGCCAGCATCTCGTCGAGCGTGCCGCGCGCCGCCACATGGCCCGCCGCCTGCGTGTCGCGCAGCTTGCGGCCACGGAACTCGCTGATCTCGCGCGCCCGGCCTTCCGCCTCGACCACGACCAGCGGCTCGCCGGCCGACGGCACCCCGGCGAGGCCGAGGATCTCCACCGGCGCTGAAGGCCCGGCCTGCTTGAGCTGCCGCCCCTTGTCGTCGAGCATCGCCCGCACCCGGCCCCATTCGGCGCCGGCCACGATGATGTCGCCCTGCTGCAAGGTGCCCTTCTGGATCAGCACCGTCGCGACCGGGCCGCGGCCGCGATCAAGCCGGCTCTCGATCACCGCGCCCTCGGCGCTGCGGTCCGGATTGGCTTTCAGATCGAGGATCTCGGCTTGCAGCAGAATCGCCTGCTCGAGCTCGTCGAGGCCGGTCTTGCGCAGCGCGGAAACCTCGACATCCTGCGTCTCGCCACCGAGCTTCTCCACCACGATGTCGTAGCTCAGCAACTCGTTGCGCACCCGGTCGGGGTTGGCGTCCTCCTTGTCCATCTTGTTGATCGCCACGATGATCGGCGCGTTCGCCGCCTTGGCGTGGCGGATCGCCTCCACGGTCTGCGGCATCACGCCATCATCGGCGGCGACCACCAGCACCACCACGTCGGTCACGCTGGCGCCGCGCGCGCGCATCGCGGTGAACGCCTCGTGGCCCGGCGTGTCGACGAAGGTGATACGGTCGCCCGACGGCATCTCCACCTGGTAGGCGCCGATATGCTGGGTGATCCCGCCGGCCTCGCGCGCCGCGACATCGGTGGCCCGCAACGCGTCGAGCAGGCTGGTCTTGCCATGATCGACATGGCCCATGATGGTGACCACCGGCGGGCGCGTCAGCAGCTCGGATTCCACGTCGGCCGCGCCTTCGAGACCGATCTCCACGTCGGATTCCGAGACCCGGCGGGCGCGGTGGCCGAACTCCTGCACCACCAGCTCGGCGGTGTCGGCGTCGAGCGATTGCGTCACCGTCGCCATTACGCCGAGCTTCATCAAGGTCTTGATCACCTCCGGCGCACGGGCGGCCATGCGGTTGGCCAGCTCCTGGACGGTGATCGTGTCGGGCAGAATGACGTCGCGCACCACGCGAACCTGGTCGGAGCGCAGCCGCTCGAGCTCGGCCTGCCGCCGCTCGCGCTCGCGCTGGCGTCGCACCGACGCGAGGCTGCGGACCCGCTCATCCTCGCCTTCGATGGCGGCCTGCACGTCGATGCGCCCGGCCCGGCGTCGGTCGTCGAGCCCCTTCTTGGGCGCCACGACCGCGGGCTTGCGCGGCGGCAGCGGCGAGCCGGGCCGGCGGACCGGCCGCGCCTCCTCGTCCTCGTCGGCTCGACCGGTCCGCAGCCGCAAGGTCTCGCTGGGAGCGGCTGGCGTTGCCGACGGGGCCGGCGCGGGAGCCGGGCGGCGACGCACCTCCTCGCCGCCACGCGCGGTGGGCGCCGGCGGCGGTGCCGCCACGGCGGTGGCGATCGCCGCCTGGCGTTGCTCCTCCTCGGACGCCACGCGCGCCGCTTCCGCCGCTTCCTCGCGTTGGCGCGCCTCATTCTCGGCCGTGCGCCGCGCTTCTTCCTCGGCGCGCTTGCGCGCTTCCTCGGCGGCCGAGAGGATCGAGATCTTCTCCTGCTCGCGTCGTTCCGCCTCGCGCCGAGCGGTCTCGCGCTGCTGGTCGGCCAGCACGCGCTGGCGGGTGGCGAGTTCCGTCGCGGTCAATGCCCGAACCGGGCCGGATTGGCCGGGGGACTGGCCGGGTCGGGCGGAAGCGGCGCGGCTTGAGGGCGCCGCCGGTGGCGCGCCTGGACGTGCCGGCTGGGCCTCGGCAGCGGGCGCGCCGCCGGGCGCGAGGGCGCGCTTCTTGCGCACCTCGACCTGCACCACCTTGGACCGGCCGTGGCTGAAGCTCTGCCGGACCGAACCGCCGTCGACCGTCCGGCCGACCTCCAAGCGCCCTGCTGGCCGCAAGGAAAGCCGGCTTTTACCCGCGTCCTGATCGTTGCCTTCGCTCATGCACCCGTCCGCTCGTTCATCGTATCTTCCCCATCGGCGGAGCCGGAGGGAAATCCTGTTCGTCCTGTCCGATCAGCCCGGACAATCGCTCGCACTCGACCGCCAGCGCCTCGGCAAGTCGCCCGCGTCCCACGGCGACATGCACGACGTGGTCCCGGCCGAAGATGCGCCCCAGCGCCGCGGCCGGCAGCGGCGTCCGCGCCACGGTCTCCGCCGGCGCGCCCGAGAGAAACCGGCTCCGCTCGGCGGCGCTGCCGTCCGAGGCCTGCACGACCAGGGCCGCCTGGCCGCCGCGCACCCATTCGCGCCCCTTCTGAAACCCGGCGACGGCCTGACCGGCGCGACGGGCAAAGCCAAGCAGATCACCAATTCGGCGGACCAGGCCGGCCTGCAGCACAGAGGCGATATCGGGGGGCACCGTGACCGGACCGCGAGCCGCCCTGGCGAACGCCTTGGCCAGCGTGCCCTGGGCGCGCGCGGTTTCTAACACATCCTTTCGCGCGCTCAACCAGATTCCCCGGCCGGGCAGGCTTGCAGCAATGTCGGCCACCAGCACCCGCTCGGGACCAAGCACGAAGCGGATCATCCGCTCCTTGCCCTGCCGCTCGCGCGTCAGGATGCAGCGGCGCAGCGGGCCGGTCTCCTCGGTCTCCTCGGCCTCCTCCGCCGCGGTCAGCTCCCCGGCATGGTCAGTCGTCTCCCGCCTCCTCGACCTGCTCGGACGCGCTTTCGCTAGCAACGCCATCCTCGAACCAGTGCGCGCGGGCGGCCATGATCACCGCGTTGGCGGTGTCCTCGTCCATGTTGTCGGTGCCGACGATCTCGGTCAGCTCGTCCGATGCCAGGTCGGCCAGGTCGTCTAGCGTCTTGACCTCCTTGTCGCCGAGCGCCACCAGCATCGCCGGCGTCAGCTCCTCGATCGCGGCCACATCGTCGCTCACGCCCAGCTCGACCCGGCGCTCGTTGAGCTCGGCGTCGCGCTTGGTGAGGGAGGCGCCGGCGCGCCGGATCAGCTCGGCGGCGACGCTCTCGTCGAACCCCTCGATCGAGGCCAGCTCCTCCTCGTCGACGAAAGCCAGCTCCTCGAGGGTGGTGAAACCCTCGGTCACCAGCAATCCCGCGATCACGTCGTCGACATCGAGCGCCTCGACGAACAGCGAGCTACGCCGGCGGAACTCCTCCTGCCGCCGATCGCTCTCCTCCGCCTCGGTCAGGATGTCGATGTCCCAGCGCGTGAGCTGACTGGCCAGACGGACATTCTGGCCACGGCGGCCGATCGCCAAACTGAGCTGGTCGTCCGGCACCACGACTTCAACCCGCCCAGCCTCCTCGTCCATCACCACCTTGGTGACCTCAGCGGGCGCCAGCGCGTTCACCACGAAAGTGGCGGCCTGCGACGACCAGGGGATGATGTCGATCTTCTCGCCCTGCAACTCCTGCACGACCGCCTGGACGCGCGAGCCGCGCATGCCGACGCACGCGCCGACCGGGTCGATCGAGGAATCGCGGGAGATCACCGCCATCTTGGCGCGGCTGCCCTGATCGCGCGCCACCGCCTTGATCTCGATGATACCGTCGTAGATCTCCGGCACCTCCTGGGCGAAAAGTTTCGCGAGAAACCCGGGATGCGTGCGCGAGAGAAAGATCTGCGGCCCGCGCGGCTCATCGCGGACGTCGTAGATGTAGGCGCGCACCCGGTCGCCGTTGCGGAAACTCTCGCGCGGGATCAGCTCGTCGCGCCGCAGCAACGCCTCGGCGCGACCCAGCTCGACCATGAGATTGCCGTACTCGGTGCGCTTGACCACGCCGTTGATGATCTCGCCGACGCGATCCTTGTACTCGTCGTATTGCCGCTTGCGCTCGTACTCGCGCACGCGCTGCACGATCACCTGCTTGGCGGTCTGCGCGGCGATGCGGCCGAAATCGATCGGCGGCAGTGGATCGACGATGAACTCGCCGACATTGAGCTCGGGGCGGAACTTGCGGGCGATGGTGACCGGGATCTGGGTCTCCTCGTTCATCTCCTCGCCGCCCTGCTCCACCACCTCGGTCCAGCGCGAGAGACGCACATCGCCGCTGCGCCGGTCGATCGTCGCGCGGATGTCCTTCTCGTGGCCGTACTTGGCGCGGCCGGCCTTCTGGATGGCCTGCTCCATCGCCTCCAGCACCTCCTCGCGATCGATCGACTTCTCGCGTGCGACGGCGTCGGCCACCAGCAGCAGCTCGGGACGGGCAATGGCGGTATCCATCGGGTCGACCTCTCAGTTGGTCCGGGGTGGGGTGGTGGTGGCCTCGATCAGCGCGTCGGTGAGCACCAGGCGAGCGCGTCGCAGATGCGCGCGCGGCAGGGACACCTCGGTCCCGTCGTCGAGTCGCAGCCGCGCCTGCTCCGCGTCGGCGCCGAGCACGATGCCGGAAAAGCGTTTGCGCCCGTCGATCGGCATGTCGGTCTCCGCCCGCGCGAGGTGGCCGGTGAAGCGGTTCCAATCCTTGGCGCGCGTCAGGGGGCGGTCGATGCCGGGCGAGCTGACCTCGAGCGTCCAGGCCCCTTGCATCGGGTTGGCGACGTCCAGCACCGCGCCGAGTGCGCGGCTGATCGCCTCGCAATCGCCGACCTCGATCGGCGCGCCATCGGTCCGGTCGGCCATCACCTGCACCGTCGGGCGGTCCTTGCCCGAGATGGCGACGCGCACGAGCTCGTAGCCCATATCGACGAGGCTCGGCGTGATGATGTCGGCTAGCCTGGCTTCGAGCCCGGCATGGCGAGGCTGGTCAGTTTGCAAAAATAAAAAAAGGCGGCCGGTTAAGGCCACCCCCCGTCAGTCCGCGGAGATTGAGTTAACCAAGCACATAGCCTTGTGTCCGCACGGTTGCAAGAGCCGGGTCCGAGCACTTTGCCGGTCACATGGAGATCTGCTCCAGCACGGCCTCCGACTGGCGCATCCCAAAGACGCGCATGAGCAGGGCCGGCAGCAGCGAGCCGGGCAGGATGATCCAGAGGATCCAGCCGAGATGATTGGGCCCCAGGGCGTAGAGCGGGCCGAGCAGGGTGACCCCGCCCCAGGCCCCGAGATGGCCGAGCCCGTCGGTCCAGGCGAAGGCGGTGGAGCGAATCCGCGTCGGATAGGCCACGGCGGTGTAGTTGTAGAGATTGAACAGGTAGATGCCGGTGCCGACCCGGCTGACGATGAAGCAGATCGCGATCACCAGCAGGCTCGGCCACGCCCACGCCGCCGCCCAGGAGATGGCGAACAGCACGCCCATGACGCAGATCACGTCACGCCGCTCGACCCGCTCGCCCAGTCGCGAGTTGCCGATCATGCCGAGGAACAGGACGCCATAGGCCACGGCGATGGTGAGGAACACCTGATGCGGCGTGCCGCCGTGGTCGACCATGTACACCGCGAGGAACGCGCCGACGCCGTAGATCAGCCCCGCGTAGCCGAGCACCCAGACCGCGATCAGCAGCAGGGTGCGGCCGCGATAGCGCGGGTTGCCGAACAGCTCTCGCCAGTTGGCCTTCACGGTGACGATCACCGGGTTGTTCGACGCGTCCGGCTCGCGCAACGGCACGTTGCTGTAACGCTGGCAGCGCTGCTCAAGGTCCAGCATGGCACGTTCGGCCTCGGCGTGTCGGCCGCGTGCCTCCAGCCAGCGCGGCGACTCCGGCAGCTTCCAGTAGAGCAGCGGCAGCAGGATGACGACCTCGACCGCGGCGCTGATCCACAGGAACAACTGCCACTGCTTCGGCACCAGCCAGAAGGCCAGCAGGTTGACGCTCACCGCGACCAGCGCCGTCACGCCCTGCGATGCGAGCAGCACCCGATTGCGCACCTGCGGCGAGGTCAGCTCCGAGAGATAGACCGAGTGCGTGCCGACGATCCCACCAACGCCCAAGGTGCTGAGCACGGACAGCACCACCAGCCACTTGAAGTCGGTGACGTAGGCGAATGGCCAGATGCAGAAGCCGCCGAGCAGCGTGGACAGCAGGATCGCCGGCCGCCGTCCGTAGCGATCAGCCACCCAGCTCATCAGATAGACGCCGAGCAGCACGCCAAGCCCGACCTGCAGCGCCTGGATGACGGAATACTCGACCACCGTGATCATGTGGTTCGGACGCCACACGAACGGGTAGAGCCGCGCGCCGATCCCATCGGTGTCGAACACAATGAAACCCCAGGTGACCTCGACGAGGATGGCTAGCCGCCACTGCACGGGGGTCAGCGGCAAGCGGTCGACGCGAGCCGCCACCTGCCCGCCGATCGCGCCGCGTGCCGCCGCGGCCGCATCCATGACGTTGGCCGACGCCGGGGTACGCCGCGCGCTCGCGCGACTTGTTTCCGCCATCAGGTCCTCCCCTCCACGCCGGCCTTTCGCGAGGCTTTGACCGATCTTCTACAATGTTAGGACAGTTCGGAGTACCATTGCCACGGTTGTGTTCCATGATGGCGTAGGCACCTACCCCTTGCCGTTCCGCCATGGCCAGGGCGGGCCGACAGACATGGGAAGGTTGTCGTGGGAAGGTTGAGGACTGGCCAGGCAAGTGCTCCGCCAGCGAAGCGCAATGGATCAATCCCGGAGAGTGAATCGGCCCAAGCGCCCGGCCCGTGTTTGTGGCCCGTGTTCGTGGCCCGTGTTCGTGGCCCGTGTTCGTGGCCCGTGGATGGTCGGTCTTCGCCGAATGCGGCAGGGTAAAAAACATTTTCTTGACACATATAGTAACCATACGTATAAACCGCCAATGACCCCAGGCCCCTCCACCCCACCCGATCCGATGGGCCGCTTCGGCGAGTTCGTCGAGCGGCTGCGTTGGACAATCGTCGATTGGCTCGACCGGAAGGGCAACCGCGACGGGTGGGGGCCGCTCGGCATCCTGGTGTGGAACTATCTCTCGCGCACCCACCATCGCCTCGTCGCACTGCATGCGCGGTTCGTGGCCGGCAAGTCTGTCGCGGCGCGCCAGCGGCCAGCGTCGCGCCCGGCCGCCGAGCGGGAGGCGTTGACATTGCGAGAGAGGCCGCCCGGAATACCGACCGGTGCGGTGTTTGCGCGGTTCGGGGCCGGGTATCTCCACGCCTGGCTGCTGGAGGTGGTGGAGCATCCAGACATGCGGGCGCTGCTCGCGGCGTCGCCGCAGGCGGGCCGGCTTTTGCGCCCGCTCTGGCGCAGACGGGTCACCTATCCGCTGCCCGAGGTGCTTCGGCTGCCGCCGGCGCCGCGCCGATCGCGCCAACCGCTCGCTGCGGTGGTGCTCGCCGAAGCGCCGCCCGACGATTGGGCCCAAGCTTCCCCGCCCCAAGCTTCCCCGTCCCATGCGTCGCCGCACGCCTCACACGGGCGTCGCCGGACCGCGCCCGCCAAGCGCAAGCAGCCATGTTCCCTGTTCTCCCGGCCACCGCCGTTCTCGCTGGCCTGACGCGGCGCCGCCTTTTGCGCTCGAAGCGTTACGTTATAACGGTGCGTCTGTCATATGCAGCTGCTAGTATCGGTTGGTGCGACGCACCGTGACCGGCAGGCTCGCGAGCCCGCGCAGGGTGTTGACAAAAGCCTAGGATGCCGCATCGAGCGCGACGATGCGGCCATCGGGCGGCGGCTTGCGGACGAACTGCCAATACCGCGGTTGCCGGCCTTCGCGTAGCGCCTTCGCCTCATAACGCGTCGCCGGCCAGCACGCCGGGCGGGTCTCGGCGAGCGGCTTGATGTCGAACCATGCCTGCGCCCCCATCACCTCGCCGACCCAGGTCTGGTAGGTCGGGTCGTCGCTCGCGACCCGCCACTCCGCCCCCGGCTTCAGCACGCGGGCGAGCAGCGGCAACAGGTCGGGATGGACGAACCGGCGCTTGGCGTGGCGCGATTTCGGCCACGGATCGGGAAACAGCAGGAACAGCCGGTCGAGGCAGGCATCGGGCAGTCGGCGCAGCAACGCGCGGGCATCGTCGGGCCACAAACGGAGGTTGCCCGGCACCGGCGCGCTCGCCTCGCCGCCCTCCGGCACAATGCGCGAGAGCAGCGAGCAGATGCCGTTCTCGAACACCTCGCAGGCGATCAGGCCGACCCGCGGGTACGCGTCGGCCAACGACCGCGCGTGCTCGCCACCGCCAAAACCCACCTCCAGCCAGAGCGCCTCGACCGGGGTGGCGAAGGCGGCACGCGGGTCGGCGATCGCCGCCTCGCCGAGTGCGAGACGCGGCAGGGTGACGTCGAGCAGCAGACGTTGGCGTGGACGCAGCGCGTGGCCGCGAGCGCGGCCGTAGAGGCGATCGGGCGGCGGCTTGAGCGCCGGAGGCTTGCTGGTCAGCGCCCGAACGCGGCCTGCAGCGCCGGAACCAGGTCGGTCCGCTCCCAGGTGAACGTGCCCTTCGCTTCGTCCGGCGCGCGACCGAAATGGCCGTACGCCGAGCTCGGCACGTAGATCGGCCGGTTCAGCCGCAGATGCTCGCGTATGCCGCGTGGGGTGAGGTTCATCAGGTCACGCAGCGTGCTCTCGAGCCGCGCCTCGTCCACGTCTTGGCCGGTGCCATGCAGATCGACATAGACCGAGAGCGGGTGCGACACGCCGATAGCGTAGCTGATCTGCAGGGTGCAGCGGTCGGCCAGGCCGGCGGCGACCACGTTCTTGGCGAGATAGCGGCAGGCATAGGCGGCGCTGCGATCCACCTTGGTCGGGTCCTTGCCGCTGAACGCGCCGCCGCCATGCGGGGCCGCGCCGCCATAGGTGTCGACGATGATCTTGCGCCCGGTGAGGCCGCAATCGCCGTCCGGGCCGCCGATCACGAACTTGCCGGTCGGGTTGACGTAGAACTCGCTCTCCGGCGGCATCCATCCATCGGGCAGGCTGCTCTCGACGATCGGCCAGAGCATCTGCTTGATCTCGCCCTGCTCGATCCCCTCCTCGTGCTGGGTCGACACCACCACGCTGGTCGCCGCCACCGGCTTGCCGTCGACATAACGCAAGGTGACCTGGCTCTTGGCATCCGGCAGCAGGCCGGCCACCGATCGCGATCCGGCCCGACGCAGCTCGCTGATCCGACGCAGCACCAGATGCGCGTAATAAAGCGGCGCCGGCATCAGCGCGTCGGTCTCGCGGCAGGCATAGCCGAACATGATGCCCTGGTCGCCGGCGCCCTCGTCCTTGTTGCCCTCGGCGTCAACGCCCTGGGCGATGTCGGCCGACTGGGCGTGCAGATGGCACTCGATCTTCGCCTTGCGCCAGCTGAACCCCTCCTGATCGTAGCCGATGTCGCGCACCGCCTCGCGCGCGAGCTCGGTCAGCAGCTCCGGCGTGACGCTCGCGGGGCCACGGACCTCGCCGGCCAGCACCACCAGGTTGGTGGTCACCAGGGTCTCGCAGGCCACCCGGCTGACCGGATCGGCGCCCAGGAAGGCATCGACGACCGTGTCGCTGATCCGGTCGGCGACCTTGTCGGGATGGCCCTCGGATACGGATTCGGAGGTGAACAGGAACTCGCCCGTGTCACGCATTCAGGTGGTCCTCGGTGTCGCGGAGCATGGCCCGGCGCGTCCGGCCGCCGCCCCGGCCGGATGCCGGGCGCGGCGTGTGTGGCGGAATCCCGATCGACCGTCAAGAAAATGCGACTGCTCGCGAGGACCGGTCAGCCCCGGCGCAACGTCGAGCCGCCGAGCAGCGCCCAGCCGAGCATCAGCAACATCCCGCCAGTGGGCGCCACCGCCGGCAGCCGCAGCCCGGCCAATGCCAGCGCATAGACCGCGCCGCAGAACAGCACGATGCCGAGCGCGAATGCCGCGCCGGCGAGATCGACCAGCCGACCGGGCGCGCGCGCGCGCCAGATGCCGCAAGCGAGCAGCGCGAGGGCGTGCCAGACCTGCATCTGCACGGCACTGCGCACCAGTTCCAGCGCGGCGGGGTCGAGGCGTCCGGGCAGCCCATGCGCCGCCACGGCGGCCATCGCCACACCCGCAAGCCCGGCGAGCGAGCCGAGGCCGATCCAGATCCGATGCATCGGCGTAGCGTAGGGCCAGCCCCGAGCCAGCGCGAGCACGGTTCGGGCGACTGTGCTCCGGCACCCTGTTTCGCCGGAGCGCGGGATTGCCTAGCATCCGCGCCATGCCGCGTGGCGACCTGTTTCCTCAGATTGGCCCGTTCGAGACCGGCTACCTGCCACTCTCGGCCGGGCACGTGATGTATTGGGAGCAGGTCGGCAATCCGCGCGGCAGGCCGGTGCTGTTCCTGCACGGTGGCCCCGGCGCCGGCGCCGGCGCCGTGCATCGACGCTTCTTCGACCCCGATTTCTGGCGCGTGGTGATCTTCGACCAGCGTGGCGCCGGGCGCTCGCGACCACTCGGCAGCCTGGCGCAGAACACCACGCCGGACCTGGTCGACGACATCGAAACCTTGCGTCGCCATCTCGGCATCGAGCGTTGGCTGCTGTTTGGCGGCTCGTGGGGATCGACCCTGGCCCTCGCCTATGCGCAAGCCAAGCCGGAGCGGGTCGCCGCCTGCGTGTTGCGCGGCGTGTTCCTCGGCCGCCCCGAGGAGGTGCGCTGGTTCCTCGACGGGTTGCGGATGATTTTTCCTGACGCCCACGCCAGTTTCGTGCGCCACCTGCCCGTTGCCGAACAAGGCGACGTGCTGGGCTGCTACCTGCGTCGTCTGACCGACCCCGATCCGGCGGTGCACATTCCCGCCGCCCGCGCCTGGTCGATTTACGAGGGCTCCTGCAGCACCTTGCTGCCGAGCCCCGACACGGTCGCCTCGTTCGCGCAGGACCGCACCGCACTCGGCCTCGCCCGCATCGAGGCGCATTATTTCGCGCACGACCTGTTCCTGCCGCCGGAGGGGCTGCTCGGTCGCATGGACCAGATCGGCCACATCCCGGCCGAGATTGTGCAGGGGCGTTACGACATGATCTGCCCGCCTTGCACCGCATTCGAGCTGGCCGCGGCGTGGCCAGCGGCGCGGATGACGATCGTGCCCGATGCCGGACATTCGGCGCTGGAGCCCGGCATCCGTCGCGCCCTGGTTGCCGCGGTCGAGCGCTTCCGGCACGGTCGCTGAAAGGACAGGGGCGCTGAAAGCACAGGGGCGCTGAAAGCACAGGGTCGCTGAAAGGACAGGGAGGGGTGCGGCGATGCGCGTCGGCGTGATCGGCCTCGGCAGCATGGGCATGGGCGCGGCGCTCAACCTGCAACGCAAGGGCCACGCGGTGAGCGGCTGCGACATCCGCGCGGCGGCGCGCGAGGAGCTCGCCGCCGCGGGCAGCTCGGCGGTGGCCAAGGCCGCCGAGCTGCCGCGCGACACCGAGGCGGTGATCGTGTTCGTGGTGAACGCCCTCCAGGCCGAGGAGGTGCTGTTCGGCCCGGATGGCTGCGTGGCGCGCCTTGCCGCCGAGACGGTCGTGCTGTGCTGCACGACAGTCGCACCCGAGGCGGCACGCACGCTCGGCCGCCGGCTGGCCGAGGCGGGCAAGCTGATGCTGGACGCGCCGGTCTCCGGCGGCGCCATCGGCGCCCGCGTCGGCACAATGACGGTGATGGCCGCCGGCTCGGACCTCGCCTTCTCCCGGGCGCAGCCGGTGCTGGACGCGATCGCCGACAAGGTGTGGCGGCTCGGCGAGGAGATCGGCGTCGGCAGCACGGTGAAGATGGTGAACCAGCTGCTCGCCGGCGTGCACATCGCCACCGCCGCCGAGGCGCTGGCGCTCGGCATTCGCGCCGGCGCCGATCCGCGCACCCTGTTCGAGGTCATCGCCTCGTCGGCCGGCAGCTCCTGGATGTGGCAGAACCGGGTGCCGCACATCCTCGACGGCGACGACACGCCGCACTCGGCGGTCAACATCTTCGTCAAGGATCTCGGCATCGTGCTGGACCAGGCGCGCGCGCTCACCTTTCCGCTGCCGCTGGCCAGCGCGGCGCACCAGCTTTTTCTGGCCGCCGCCGCATCGGGTCACGGCGGGCGTGACGACGCTTTCGTGATCCGCGTGTGGCAGGCGCTCACCGGGATCGAATTGCCGCAACCGGGTGGCGAGTGAGCTTGGGAGAGAAACGAGTGATGCTGAAATCCTTGCGGCGGATCGCCGTCGTTCTGCTGCTGTTGCTGTCGGCAATTCCGGCGCACGCGCAGAAATCCGGCGGCGTGCTGCGCATCACGCATCGGGAGAACCCGCCCTCGGCGTCGATCCACGAGGAGGCGACGATCTCGACCGACATGCCGTTCATGGCGGTGTTCAACAACCTTGTCGTGTTCGATCCGGAGAGCCGGCAGAACCGGCTTGATCGCATCATCCCCGACCTCGCCACGGCGTGGAAATGGAGCGATGACGGTCGGACCTTGACCTTCACCCTGCATGACGGCGTCAAGTGGCACGACGGCAAGCCGTTCTCCAGCGCCGACGTGAAGTGCACCTGGGACATGCTGACCGGCAAGCGCGAGACGGCAATGCGCAAGAACCCGCGCAAATCCTGGTATTTCAACCTCGCCGAGGTCACCACCAACGGCGACAACGAGGTGAGCTTCCACCTCAAGGAGCCGGAGCCCTCGTTCCTCGGCATGCTCGCGGGCGGGTTTTCGCCGGTCTATCCGTGCCACGTCAGCGCGCCGCAGATGCGCACGCACCCGATCGGCACCGGTCCGTTCATGTTCTCCGAATGGAAGCAGAACGAGCTGATCCGGGTGGTGAAAAACCCGCACTACTTCAAGTCAGGCAGACCTTATCTCGACGCCATCCAATACACCATCATTCCGAGCCGGGCGACCGCGCTGCTGGCGTTCGTCACCGGCAAGGTAGACATGACGTTCACGGCCGAGGTGTCGCCGGCGATGCTGAACGATGTGAAGCAGCAGGCGCCGTCGGCGATCTGCGAGATGCAGCCCACCAACACGCAGACCAACTTGCTGGTGAACCGCGACAAGCCACCCTTCGACAATGCGCGCATCCGCCGGGCGATGGTCCTCTCATTCGACCGCCAGGCTTTCGTCGACATACTCGGCAAGGGCTACGACAAGATCGGCGCGACGATGCTGCCGCCGCCGGATGGCGTCTGGGGCATGCCAGCGGAGATGTTGCAGACCATTCCCGGCTACTCAACCGACGTGGCGAAAAGCCGCGCCGAAGGCCAACGCCTCATGCGCGAGCTCGGCTACGGCCCGGACAAGCCGCTGCGCATCAAGGTGGCGACGCGCAATCTCGGCCAGTATCGCGATGCTTCGGTGCTGCTGATCGATCAGCTCAAGCATGTCTACATCGAGGGCGAGCTGGAGCCGCTGGAGAGCGCCGTCTGGTACGCGCGGATGGCGCGCAAGGACTATTCGGTCGGCGTGAACGTGCAAGGCATCGGCATCGACGACCCCGACGTGGTGTTCTTCGAGACTTTTGCCTGCGGTTCGGAGCGGAACTACACGAACTACTGCAATGCCGATCTGGAGAAGCTATTCCACCAGCAATCGCAGATGACCGACATGAGCAAGCGTCGGGAACTGGTCTGGCAGATCGACAAGGCGTTGCAGGAAGACGGCGCCCGCCCGGTGCTCGACCACGGGGCAGCCGCGACCTGCTGGTATCCGGCCGTCAAGGGGATCAAGATCGCGGTGAACACGATCTACAATCACTGGCGTTTCGAGGACGTCTGGCTGGACCGGTAAGGCGTATCCAGCTGCGGCCGCTACGCTGTCAGTTCCGTGCGAACCGCCGCTTCGAGCTCGGCCAGGCGGAACGGCTTGCGCAGCAAACGGCACGAGAGCTGGTTCTGCCAGGTGAAACCAGACATGAAGATCACTTTCACGTCGTGTCGCTCTCGCGCGATCTGTTCGGCCAGCTCCAATCCCGACATCTCGGGCATGCGGATGTCAGTGATGACGAGATGTGGGGAGCGGTCGCGCGCCAAGATGCCCAGCGCCGCCGAGCCGTTCTCGGCGATCAGCACGCGATAGCCGAAATCTTCCAGATACTCGCGCAACACGTCCCTGATCTCAGGGTCGTCATCAACAACCAGAATCGTCGTGTCGCTTGGCTGCAACATTCGCCCCATGCGCGCGACCCGCCTTCCTGCTTCGCCTTTCAGGAATCACGTCCGCTCCATTCCGAACGTGGACGTTTGGTTAGACCATCAACCCGGTGCGTTCCACCAGGGGGCACCCGATCACGCACGCGTGTAAAGCCGAGTTGTCCCCACGAAATTGGTCCGCTTGCGGCCTCCCCCCGCGCTGACGCACGCTGCGACAAAAGCAGGGCGGCAAACCGAGGATGGCGATATGACGGTTACGTTTCTGATGCTGCCGCCGCAATCGGACGCGACCCGCAACTGGGCCGATCGGTTGCGCGCAGAGCTATCGGATATGCGAATATTGGTTGCAGATGAGGCGCAGACCGTTGCGCGTGAGTTGCCGACGGCTGATGCCGCGTTCGGAACTCTCACCAAAGATCTACTTCCCCTCGCCAAAAAACTGCGTTGGCTGCAAGCCCCGCAAGCCGCTCCGCCGGCCGGCTTCTACTATCCCGAGCTCGTGTCTCACCCGGTGGTCGTGACCAACATGCGGGAGATCTACAACGACCACATTGGCGCTCACATCATGGCTTTCGTGCTCGCTTTCGCGCGCGGTCTGCACGTCTACATTCCGCGTCAACTGCACCGGGAATGGCGACCGGCGCCGCTGGATACCGGGGTGGTGCATCTGCCGGACGCGCTCGCCCTGATCGTCGGGCTTGGCGGGATCGGTGCCGAGGCGGCACGGCTGGCGGCCGCATTCGGCGTGCGGGTGATCGCCACCGACGCTCGGCGCACCGACAAGCCGGCCGGGGTGGCCGAACTGCACGGGCCGGACGCGCTCGACGAGCTGCTGCCGCGCGCCGATTTCGTGATCCTCACCATTCCCCACACGCCTGCAACCGAGGGGTTTATGGACCGTGCCCGTTTCCGTCGCATGAAGCGAACCGCCTTTTTTATCAACATCGGCCGGGGTCGCACGACACGCGGCGAGGACCTGGCCGCCGCGCTGCACGAGGGCGAGATCGCCGGTGCCGGCATGGACGTGTTCGAGCAGGAGCCGCTGCCGCCCGAGCATCCGCTCTGGCGCGCGCCGAACCTGCTGCTCACGCCGCACACCGCCGGTTTTGGACCGCATCTCGACGAGCGGCGCTTCCAGATCATCCTCGACAATCTGCGCGCTTTCGCGGCGGGCCGGCCGCTGCGCAACGTGGTCGACAAGCAGGCGTGGTTCTGAGCCGAGATCCATCCCGGGCATGACAACTTCGGGCAAGATGGTATCGTGACGCGCTGAGGCGTCAGCCGCGCTGGATGACAGGCGGGGACAGAGGAGCGACAGATGAATGTGATCGTGGCGGAGATCCCGGCCAGGCACCGGGCCAGCGACCTCGACATCATCGCCCGGGCACGCGCGCTGACCCCGATCATCGACGCCGCGTCGCCCCGGATCGAAGCCGGACGCGAGCTCCCGCCCGATCTGCTCGATGCCATGCACGACGCGGCGATCTTCCGCACCTTGCTGCCGCGATCGGTCGGCGGCAGCGAGGTGCATCCCGCGAGCTTCGTGCAAGTGACCGAGGCGATCGCGATGGGCGACGGCAGCGCCGGGTGGTGCTTGTGCCAGGGCTCGGGCTGCTCGATGACCGCGGCCTATCTGGCGCCGCCGATCGCCCGCGAGGTGTTCGGCCCCCGCGAAGCGGTGCTCGCCTGGGGTTACGGGCCGAACGGCAAGGCGGCCGAATGCGACGGCGGCTATCGTGTCACCGGAAAATGGAGTTTTGCCAGTGGCAGCCGGCACGCGACGTGGCTCGGCGGTCACTCGCTGGTCTGCAATGCCGATGGCACGCCGCGCCTGGACGCGGAGGGGCAGCCGATCGAGCGCACCATGCTGTTTCCCCGCGAGCAGGCGACGATCATCGATGACTGGCAGGTGATGGGGCTGCGGGGCACCGGCAGCGACAGCTACTCGGTCGCCGAGCTCTTTGTCCCAGCGGGATACTCCGCCGCGCGCGACAGCGATGAGGATCGACGCGAGCCCGGCAATCTCTATCGCTTCACCTCGCTGAACATGTACGCGGCGGGCTTCGGCGGCGTCGCGCTGGGGCTCGGCCGGGCGATGCTCGACGCGTTCCTGGCGCTGGCCCGTACAAAGACGCCGACCGCGGTCGCGCGCTCGTTGCGCGACAATCCGGTGATCCAGGACCAGGTCGGGCGCGCCGAGGCCCGGCTGCGCTCGGCCC
Organism: Acetobacteraceae bacterium; assembly: GCA_965218045.1. Taxonomy (GTDB): domain Bacteria; phylum Pseudomonadota; class Alphaproteobacteria; order Acetobacterales; family Acetobacteraceae; genus CAVRCA01. The sequence continues at coordinate 926,363 of CBDCJX010000011.1, forward strand.
GCGCCCACCTGCATCAGTGCCTGCGGGAGATCTACGACGCGGTGGCGGAGAGCGGCGAGATGACGCTCGACCAGCGCATCACGATCCGCATGGCCGCGACCTTCGCGATCCAGGAAGCGCGTGACGTCGCGGAGTTCGTCTGGCAGGAGGCCGGCTCCACCGCGATCTTCGAGAAGAACCCGTTCGAGCGCCGCTTCCGCGACATCCACACCGTCACCCAGCAGGCGCAGGGGCGCTCGTCGCATTTCGAGACGGTCGGCCAGCACTTCCTCGGGTTGCCGGCCGCCGGGCGCTTTCTCTGATCGGACTTCGCGCCGCGCTTGTCGCGTGGCTCGCTTCGATCCCGGGGTCGATTTCGGCCGAGCCGGTCACTTTCCGCATCCACGACCACCGCGATCCGGCGGAAGTCGAGGAAGTGACGCGGGTCTATATCGACGGGCAGCTGATCGGCACATTCCGGCTCGACGCGGGCCATGACGACGCGGTGATGCCGATCACGACCGATGATCGCGTGAGTCACGTCTATGCCTTGTGCGGGCGCATCAGCGTGCGTGGTTCGGATGGCGGCGTGACCGTGCGTGAGGTGAATGGGGCGGGTACGCTGAGCGATGTCGCCGGCCGCGACTTCGACGCGGTGGCAGCCGGTGATTTCACCCAGTTCTTTCTGCGCGACATCACCGCCGACCGTCCGCCAGCGGGGGTCAGCACCAGAGCGCAGCGCGGCTGCACGCCCAACATTTCCTGATACCGCTCAGCGCCTAGGCGGGGTTTTGCGTTCATGCTAGTCGTCCATCAACGGGCCTCGCAATGCGGGCGTAAGCGGGAGGATGGACGCATGTCGGGTTTCGCGACAACACGTCGTCGGGCGCTGCTCGGTGCCGCGTCGCTGAGCGCAACGTCGCTGGCAATGCCCTTCATACGAAACGCGGCGGCGGCCGAGCCGATCCGCATCGGGCTGCTGCTCGCCAAGCAGGGGCCGATCGTGCAGCAAGTCGAGTACTTGCAGCAGGGCACCTTCATGGCGCTGGACGACGTCAATCGGACGCTGCTCGGCCGCCCGCTCGAAATCCTCTGGGAGGATGAGGCGACGCCGCAAGGTGCCGCGCAGAACGCGCAGAAGCTGATCGAGCAGCAGAAGGTCGTGGCGCTGCTCGGCGGATCGCTCAGCTCGACCGCGCTCGCCGAGGAGGCCGTCGCCGGTCGACTGAAGACGCCGTTCTTCGTCAACAACGCGGCGGCGCGCGAGATCACCGGGGCGAGCTGCAACCGCTACACGTTCCGGCTCAATCCACCGGTGCCGGTGCAAGCGCGCGCGATGCTCGACTACCTCAGCAAGATCGGCAAGCGCTGGTATTTCCTCACCGCCTCGTACGCGTTTGGGCAGGACATCGCGCGATCGTTCAAGGACCTTTTGCAGGAAATCGGCGGCACCAATGTCGGCGCGGACGAGGTGCCGCTCGGGACGGCGGACTACAGCTCGTTCATCCTGAAAATTCGCCAGGCCAAGCCCGACCTGGTGATCGGCGGCCTCACCTCGGGCGACTTGTCGAACTTCCTCAAGCAGTGGAACGAGCTTGGCATGAGGGAGCAGATCCCGTTCACCGAGATCGCCATCGGCGACACCGATCTGTGGGCGGTGGGGCCGGATATCGCGACCGGCATCTACACGTCGCTGTGGTGGTATCGAGACCCCAACAACTCGCCGCAGGACAAGGCGTTCGCGGCCGCCTATCAGAAGAAATACAACCGGCCCGCCGCCGACAAGGCGTGGATGGGCTGGTTCGCCGCGCGCACCCTGTTCCAGGCGATCGAGACCGCCAAGTCCACCGACGCGGACGCGATCGTGCATGCGTTGGAGAACTGGCAGGTGATGGACGGCAAGCTGACGGTCCGGTTCCGCCCGTGGGATCATCAGCTCGTGCATCGCATGCTGGTGCTTGGCGTGAAGCAGCAGATTCCCAACAAATGGGACTATTTCGACGTGCTGGCGTCGGTGCCGGACAGCGAGGAGGGGTTGGCGAAAGCGTTCGGCGCCAAGCAGGACAGCGACTGCAAGATGCAGTCCGGCTGAACGAGACGGGCCGCCGCGATGCTCGGCATGCTGACGATGCAGGCCGCCAACGGGCTGGTTCTCGGCTTTCTCTACGTGCTGATCGCGATCGGGCTGTCGATCATCTTCGGCCTGCTCGGCGTGGTGAACTTCGCCCACGGCGCGTTCTTCGCGCTCGGCGCCTACTTCGCGGTGACGTTGTTCGGCGTGCTCGGCTGGCCGGGCGTGGTGCTCGCCGTGCTGCTGGTCGGCGTCGTCGGAATGGCGGTCGAGATGCTGCTGATCCGCCGGCTCTACGGCAAGGACCCGCTGATCAGCCTGATCACCACCTTCGCCCTCGCCATGCTGATCGAGGCGCTGATCCGTGAAGTGTGGGGGCCGGCGGGTCTGCCGTTCAACCCGCCTGCGTTCCTGCGCGGGGCGCTGTTCTGGGGCCCGATCCTGATCACCAAGTATCGGCTCGCCGTGCTTGCCGTCACCGCCGCGTTGCTGGTCGGGCTGTGGGCGTTCCTGCGGTTCACGCCGCTCGGCCGCATTCTACGCGCCGGCGCGCGCGACGCGGAGATGGTCGGGCTGCTCGGCATCGATCTGCCGCGCGTGCTCACCTTCACGTTCGGCCTCGGCTGCCTGTTCGCCGGTATCGCCGGGCTGCTGGCGGCGCCGCTCTGGACGGTAACGCCGTCGATGGGCACGGCGGCGATCATGCCGGCCTTCGTGGTGGTGACGATCGGCGGTCTCGGCTCCTATGTCGGCGCGATCATCGCCGGCTTGCTGGTCGGGATCGTCACCGCGCTCACCATCCAGTTCGCACCGGCCGCGTCCAACGCCGCGATGTACGTCCTGATGGCGCTGATCCTGCTGGTGCGCCCGCGCGGCCTGCTGGGCGAGCGCTGGGAGCGCTTCGAGTGAGGCGGTTCGCGCTGCATCCGGTACTGACGATGACGGCCGTGCTTGTGGCTCTCACTCTGCTCGCACCGTTGATCGGGCTGCCGCTCAGCCGGGTGACGGAGATCGCGATCTACACGCTGTACGGCGCGGCGGTTAACCTGCTGGTCGGCTACACCGGCCTCGTGCCGTTCGGCGCATCAGTGTTCTTTGGCTGCGCCACCTACGTGGTCGCCATCGTGCTGCTACGCGGCGCGGGCGGCGAGCTGGTGGCGCTCGGGCTGGCGGTGGTCTTCTCGCTGCTGCTCGGGCTGGCGCTCGGGCTCATCATCCTGCGCCGCCGCGGCTTGTATTTCTCGCTGCTCACTCTCGCCGCCTCGCAGATCGCCTTCGAGATCGCCTACAAATGGACCGATTTCACCGGCGGCGAAAACGGCTTGCAGAATGTGCCCGTGCGCCTGCTCGGTGGCGGCGGCACCTTGCATGGTTTCGTCATCATCACCGTGCTGCTGGCTATGTGGCTGCTGTGGCATCTCGTGCACACGCCGTTCGGCCGCGTGTTGCAGGCGGTGCGCGACAACGAGCAGCGGGCGACCTGCCTCGGCTACGACACGTTCGCGATCAAGCTGCTCGGCTTCGCGATCACCGCGACCTTGGTCGGTTACGCCGGCGGGCTGCTCGCCCTGCTGCTGCGCGGCGCCTACGCGGACAATCTGAGCTGGCAGCACGCCGGCGACGCGCTGCTGATGGCGGTGCTTGGCGGCATCCACCAGTTCCTCGGCCCGCTCTGGGGCGCGATCGCCTTTCTCTCGCTCGAGGACAAGCTGAGCTCACTCACCGAGAACTGGTGGCTGTTCTTCGCGCCGATCATCATGCTTTTTGCGCTCGGCTCGCCGGAGGGCATCCAGGGTCTCGCTCAGCGTTTCCTCGGCCGCGAGCGCTGGACCCTAGTCCGTCCCGGCATCCCGCTCCGCCCCGCCCGCATCACGCCCTGGCGCAGCGCGGCGGGGGCGCTCGACCCACACGTTCCGCTGCTCACCGTCAGCGGGCTGCATAACCGGTTTGGCTCGTTGGTAACAGCCGACAACATCGCGCTCGACGTCTATCCGTTCCGGCTGCACAGCCTCATCGGCCCGAACGGCGCCGGCAAGACCACGCTGTTCAACATCCTCAGCGGTCTGCTTGCGCCCGACGCCGGGGAAATCCGCTTCGCCGGTGAGAAGATCACGCGGATGCGGACGCACCGGCGCGCCCGGCTCGGCATCAGCCGCTCGTTCCAGATCCTCAGCGTGTTTCCGGCACTCAGCGCGTTCGAGAATGTCCGCATCGCCGTGCAGGCGCAAACCCGGTTTCGCCTCGATGTGTGGCGCGACGCGTATCGCCTCAGCGATGTGAACCAGCGCACCTGGTCGCTGCTCGACGCGGTCGGGCTGGCTGATCGGGCGGCCGAGCCGTGCGCCAGCCTGCCGCATGGCGCGCGGCGCCTGCTGGAGATCGCCATCACCCTGGCGGCGGATGCGAAGCTGCTGCTGCTCGACGAGCCGTTGGCGGGCCTCGCCGAGGCGGACCGCGAGGTCGTCGGCGCGTTGATCCGGCGCCTGGCGGAGCAGCACGCCGTGCTGCTCATCGAGCACGACATTGACCGCGTCCTCGCATTGTCGGACCGGATCAGCGTGTTGCATCAGGGTCGCCTGATCGCCGATGGCCCACCGGGCGAAGTGGCGCGGGACCCGGCGGTTGTCACCGCCTATCTCGGCGCCGCGCGCACGGCCGCCGCTCCTTCTGTCGAACGGCGCGAGCTCGCGGCGGCCAAGCCGGTGTTGCAGCTCAAGCAGGTCTGCGCCGGATACGCCGGCAGCCGCATTCTCGATCGGCTCGATCTGGTGGTGCATGAGGGCGAGGCGGTAGCGCTGCTCGGACGCAACGGTGTGGGCAAGACGACCCTGCTGCGCGCCGTGATGGGCGTGGCGCAGGTCGACGCCGGACAGATCGTGCTGGATGGCAAACCGATCACCGGTGCGCGCCCGCACGCGATCAATCGCGCCGGCATCTCCATCGTGCCCGAGGGGCGTCGCCTGTTTCCCAATCTCACCGTCGTGGAGAACCTGCGGATCGGCGCGCGACGCGGCGGCATCTCGCTCGACGCGGCGCTGGCGCTGTTCCCCCGACTGGGCACGTTGCGTCGCTCGCGCGCCGAGAGCTTGTCGGGGGGCGAGCGGCAGATGGTGGCGATCGCCCGGGCGCTGATGGTGCCGAGCCGGATCGTGCTGCTCGACGAGCCGTTCGAGGGCTTGGCGCCGGCGCTGGTCAAGGAGGTGATGGACGCGCTGGTGAGGCTGCGCGGCCGGGTCAGCATGGTGATCGTCGAGCACCATGCTGAGACCGTGCTGCCGATCGTTGACCGCGCCTATGTGCTGGTCAATGGTCGGTCGGCCTATGAGGGCAGCGCGCGGGCGCTGCAGATGGATACGGCGTTGCAGGCGCGCCTGCTTGGCGTCGTGCAGGCGGAGGGCGAGCCCGCCCTCGCGCAATAGCCTCAAGGGAGATCGCTGAAATGAAACTCATCAACTCCGTCGGCCCCAACCCTCGCGTGGTGCGCGTGTTCATGGCCGAGCGCGGCCTTTCGCTCGACAAGCAGGACATCGACATCCGGGGTGGCGAGAACCGTCGCGAACCGCATCTGTCGCGCAACCCGTCGGGCCAGAGCCCGACCCTGGAGCTCGATGACGGCACCTACCTCGCCGAGATCACCGCGATCTGCGAGTATCTCGACGAGAAGAACGGGCACTCGCCGCTGATCGGCACCACGCCGGAGCAACGCGCGGAGACGCGGATGTGGGTGCGTCGCATCGATCTCGGAATTTGCGAGCCGCTGACCACCGGCTTCCGCTTCTCCGAAGGTTTGAAAATGTTTCAGGAGCGCATGCGCTGCCTGCCGGAAGCAGCCTCGGGCCTGAAGCAGATCGCGCAGGACAAGATCAAGTGGCTCGACGGGCAGATGCAGGGCAAGCAGTTTGTCTGCGGCGATCGTTTCACCTTGGCCGACATCCTGCTGTTCTGCTTCCTCGATTTCGGCGCAAATGTCGGCCAGCCGCTCGATCCGAACCTGAAGAACATCAACGCCTGGTTCGAGCGCGTGAAGGCGCGTCCGAGCATCGCCGCCTAAATCTTTCGCAGGAGCTTCCGCATGACCGAGGCGCAGACCATCCCGCTCAAGACCGAGCGGATGATAGGCAGGATCGAGGGTTCGATCGGCTGGGTGATCTTCAACAACCCGGCGCGACGCAACGCCGTCTCGGTCGAGATGTGGGAGGGGATGGCGGAGCTGCTGGCGCGCTATGAGGCGGACAGCGCGGTGCGCGTCGTGGTGCTGCGCGGCGCCGGAGACAAGGCGTTCGTCTCCGGCGCCGACATCTCGCAATTCGAGCAGCAGCGTTCCTCGCCGGAGACGGTCGCCGCCTATGACCGCATCTCCGGCGTGGCCGAGCAGGCCCTCGCGCGTTGTGGCAAGCCGACCATCGCGATGATCCACGGCTACTGCATCGGCGGTGGCCTCGGCATTGCGGTGGGTTGCGATCTGCGGATTGCCGATGACACGTCGCGCTTCGGCGTGCCCGCCGCGCGGCTCGGGCTGGGCTATGGTGCGAAGGGGGTGAAGAAGCTGCTCGATCTGGTGGGTCCCGCCTACACCAAGGACATCTTCTTCACCGCCCGCCACTTCTCCGCCGCCGAGGCGCTGACCATGGGGCTGGTGAACTGGGTGGTGCCGGAAGCCGAGCTCGAGGCGAAGGTGCGCGAGTATTGCGCGACGATCGCCGACAACGCGCCGAAAACCATGCACGCGCTGAAGCGCACGGTCGGTGAGCTGGTGAAAACCTCGACCGAGACCGACTACGCGCTGTGCGAGCGACTGGTCGCGGAGTGCTTCGCCAGTGAGGACTATGTGGAAGGCCGTCGCGCCTTCATGGAGAAGCGGCGGCCGGTGTTTCGCGGTCGCTGACCGGCGAACAAGCGCCTACCGGAAGTCCTTCAGCAGGTCGGTCACCACTCGTTCGAGCGTGGCGACGGTGTTGCAAACCGTCGCCTGGTGGCAGAACGGCAGGTATTTCAGCATGTCGGAATCGCCGGTTCCCCAGGACGCGCGATATTCCGGATTGAGCCAGATCACCCGGCCGGCACGATCGAAAATCTGCTTCATCAGGTCGGTGCGCGGCTCGGTGCGGTTGCCGCGCGCGTCGCCCAGGATGATCACCGTGGTCTTGCGGTCGAGGTCGCGCATCGCGAAAGTCTCGAAATCCTCCAGCGACATGCCGTAATTGGTCGAGCCGAAACCGATCCGTTCAAGCACCTGGGTGATCGCCTCCTCGGTTTCCTCCTTCCGCATGATGCCGCTGACTTCGACCATGTTGGTCGAGAACGCGAACGAGCGGATGTCGGACATCACGTCGGTCAGGCAGTAGAGGAACATCAGCAGGAAGCGCGACACGCTGGAGACCGAGCCGCTGACATCGCAGATCGCCATCACCCGTGGCTTGTCGATCCGCTCCCGCTTCCAGACGGTGCGGAACGGGATGCTCTCGAACGCCATGTTGCGACGAAGCGTGCGGCGAATGTCGAGATAGCCCTTGCGGTCGCGCTTGCGATTCCGTCCGTAACGTGAGGCCAGCTTCTTGGCTATCTCGCGCACCAACACGCGCATTCGCGTGAAGTCACGCCGGTCGAGGTCCGACAGTCGCGCGGCGCGCAGAACGCGTTCGCGCAGCTCGCGCGTGGTGCCGGCGGCGAACAAGGCGAGCTGGCGCTCGACAAAGGCGCGGGCCTGGCCGATCAGCTCGGTACGCGCCTGTTCGAGCCTCCCCGCCAGGGCGTAGTCCTCGATGGATTTGGCGTGCTCGATCTCGCGCTCCAGCGCGCGCATGCCCATCTGCTCAAGGATGCGACGGGCGAACAGGTTGGTCTGGGTGAACAGGCTGATGTTGGAAACCCCGGTCGCCTCGCCCGCCTGCTCCATCGCCGCGGTCAGGCCGGCCTGATCGTTCTCCAGCATCATGCGCGACAGATCGCCCTGCCCACCTCCACCGCCATCACCGCTGGGGCCGCTGCCCCCCTCGCCGGATGGCGCGCCGAAGCCGGGTTCACCGTCGGCGTCCGGCGGCTGGTTGTCGGAAGGCGGCTCGGGCGCGCCAGCGGAGCCAACCGCGTCGCGGCTGAAATACAGATCGAAGCACTGCTCGAAGAGCTGCTTCTCCTCCACCGTCTTTGCCAAGGTCAGCGACAGCGAATCTTTCAGCAGCGTGCGGTCGGAGAAGCCGGCCGCGTCCGCCGCATGGAACGCGTCGATCGCCTCGGCCACCGAGATACGCACACCGGCGCCGCGCGCGGCACGTAGCAGCCGAAGCAGGACGTCGTTCATCGCCGTCGTATCATGCCGGGGCGATCAGGCGTCGCGCGCCTTGTGCGTGAGCTCGCCGACCTTGGGACCGACCGAGGCCATGTCGCCCTCGAACTTCAGCAGCACGTTGAGCGTGTCTCGCACCAGCTCGGGTTCCAGATCTTTCGCGTGCATCAGCAGCAGCGCGCGCGCCCAGTCGATCGTTTCGCTGACCGAGGGCAGCTTGCGCAGATCGAGCCCGCGCAATTGCTGCACGTAGCTGACGAGCTGGCGACGCAGGCTGGCATGCGCGTCCGGCACCCGGGTCTCAATGATGCGCTCCTCGAGCTTGGGCTCCGGGTAGCCGATATGCAGGTGCAGACAGCGCCGCTTCATCGCGTCGCCGAGATCGCGCGTGTTGTTGGAAGTGAGCAGCACGATCGGCGGCACCACCGCCTTGTGCGGGCCGAGCTCGGGGATCGTCACCTGGTAGTCGGACAGAATTTCGAGCAGGAAAGCCTCGAACTCCTCGTCCGCCTTGTCGATCTCATCGACCAGCAGCACAGCACCCTGCGGCTCTTGCAGCGCCTTGAGCAGCGGGCGCGGTTCGAGAAATTGCTCGGAGAAGAACAGCTCGCCGGTGTCGCCAAGCTTGGCCATCGCGGCTTCGAGGGAGTCGGTGTCGCGGAACGTGTCAGCGAGCTTGTCGCGCAGGATCTGGGTGTAGAGGAGCTGCTTGCCGTATTTCCACTCATACAGCGCCTTGGACTCGTCCAGCCCCTCGTAGCACTGCATGCGGATCAACGGCAGGTCGAGGAACTGCGCGGTGGCTTTGGCGAGCTCGGTCTTGCCGACGCCGGCCGGCCCTTCGACCAGGATGGGTTTCTGCAACCGGATCGCCAGGAACAGCGCGGTGCAGATTTGCCGCGACGGGATGTAGCCGGCGGAGACGAGACCGGCCTCCACCCGCTCGACGGAAGAAACCTGATCCGAGGTGATCTGATCCACTTGCCAACCTTGGTTGCCGAAGCTTCCTGCCTAGCCCGAAATGCTCGATCAGGCGAGACCCTTTCGGGCCGCGGGCGAGCCGGGCATAGTTTCCCGAGCGGCGGGGCTTGCACAGGCGGACGCGCCGATCCCGCCGGCACGGAGCAAAGCATGAGCGGTTCCCTGGAGGGATTGATCGTCCTTGACCTCACGAGCCATCTATCCGGCCCGTATGCCGCGATGATGCTCGCCGACCACGGCGCGGACGTGATCAAGATCGAGGCGCCCGGAGGGGATTCGATCCGCGGCGCCCCGCCTTTCGTCAACGGCGAGGGCGCGCCGTTCATGATTTGGAACCGCAACAAGCGGTCGGTCGTGCTCGACCTTAAACAAGATGCGGACCGAGAAGCGTTGCTGGCGCTCGCCGACACCGCCGACATCCTGATCGAGAACTATCGGCCCGGTGTCGCGGACCGATTGGGCATCGGCTGGTCGGTGCTGCATGAGCGCAATCCGCGGCTGATCTACGCGGCGATCTCGGGCTTCGGTCAGACCGGCCCCTATCGCGGGCGGGGCGGGTTCGACCTCATGACGCAGGGCATGTCGGGGCTGATGAGCACCAACGGGCCGGAGGACGGGCCGCCGCACCGGCTGCCGATCGCGATCTCCGACGTGGCGGCGGGCATGTTTCTCGCGTTCGGCATCACGGCGGCGCTGGAGGCCAGGCACCGCACCGGGCGCGGCCAGGTCGTCGAGACGTCATTGCTCGAAGCGGCGACCGCGTTCGGCGTGTATGAGGCAGCGCACTACTTCGCAGTCGGCACACGGCCGGAGCGCATCGGCCAGCGTCATCGCGGCAGCGCACCCTACCAGGTGTTCGCGACGGCGAAGGGCTACATCACCATCGGCGGCGGACAGCAGCGCTTCTTCGAAAAAGTGTGTGAGCTGATTGGCGCGCCCGAACTGAAGGACGATCCCCGCTTCCGCCGCAATGCCGACCGGGTCGCCAACAACGTGGCCCTGGCCGCGCTGCTGCAGGAGCGACTGCGCACCCGGCCGGCGTCGGATTGGCTGGCGATGTTGGAAAAGGCGGGCATCCCTGCCGGCCCGGTGCTGCATTACGACGAGGTGTTCACCGATCCGCAGATCCTGGCGCGCGACATGGTCGTTGAGACCGAGCATCCCGAGACCGGACCATTTCGTACCTTGGGCGTGCCGGTGAAGATGTCGGAGACTCCCGGCGCGATCCGCCGACCCGCGCCCCGTCTCGGCGAACACACCGATGAGGTGTTGTCCGACGTGCGGCGGACATCGCGATGAGCGACCGTTTCGTCCTTTACGGGACACCGCATTCGCAGTTCACCTACAAGGTCGCGCTGATGCTGGCGCTGTGTGGTGCCAAGTTCTCGTTCCGCTACACGAGCTTTCGCGCCGGCGCGCACCGCAAGCCGGCGTTTCGCGTGCTCAGCCGCTTCGGCCAAGTCCCGGTGCTGCAGCATGGCGGCCGGGCGCTGGTGCAGGCCGGCGCGATCCTGGAGCATCTGAGCGAGGTGCTGGGCCGGTTCGGCGGCAAGGACGCGCCGGCCCGCCTCGACATCCGCGAGTGGCTGTTCTGGGACACCGACCGCCTCGCCCCGCCGATCTATCACAGCTACGGCATGAAGCTCGGCGCGATGGGACTGATCCCGCTCAACGGCGATCCAGTGCTGCTCGCGCATCACCACGCTCGCGCGGCAACCGCGCTCGCCATCCTCGATCGCATCCTGGAGGGACGGATTTACCTCGTGGGGGATGCGCTCACCATCGCCGACATTGCCTGCTACGCCGACGTCGCGTTCGCCCGGCGGAGTGACATCGACATCGGCGCTTGGGCCAGTGTAGCGCGTTGGGCGGCGCGGATCGAAACCCGGCCGCAAATTCGCCGACCGATGGAGATGTTGCCAACATCGGATGCGGAGTTCGACTAACTAGAGCTGTTCCGGCCCCAATCTGGTCGAGGCCGGCGACGTCCTCGTGGCCGTCACGGAACACGGGAATGTCCGGCTTTGGTCGGAAGTGGCCGGTTGAGCCGGCCACCGCTACTCTTAACGAACGAAATGGGGTTTAGTACGGCACCGGCGTGTTCAGGTTTACCGTCACGTTCTTCCGTTGGGTGAAGCTGTCGAGCATGCCCTCCAGCGAGAACTCGCGGCCGATGCCGCTCTGCTTATAGCCGCCGTAGGAATGGCCGGGCACCTGGCCGAGGCCCTGGTTCACCTGCACCCACCCGCTCTCGATCGCGTGCGCGGCGCGTAGCGCGCTGCCGACATCGTGCGTCCACACATAGGCGGCGAGGCCGTAATGGCTGTCGTTGGCCATGCGGATCGCCTCCGCCTCGTCGCGCCACGGGATCGCCACCAGCACCGGGCCGAAAATCTCCTCGCGGGCGAGGCGCCACTCGTTCGAGGTGTCGGCGAACACGGTTGGCATGGCGTAGTAGCCCTCGCTCAACGGCCCCTCCTTCGGTGGCAGGCCGCCGAACACGAGACGCGCGTCCTTGCGTTGCAAACCCTCGTTGACGTAGCCGCACACCTTGCGAAACTGCTTCTCGTTGATGATGGTGCCGATATCGCTGGCCTCGTCCGAGGGATCGCCGAGCTTCAGCGCCTGCACCTTGGTGGTAAGCTTGTCGAGGAAGCTGTCGAAGATGTCGGCGTGCAGGAACAGGCGCGAGCCGGCGGTGCAGGACTGGCTCTGCCGGGTGAAGCGCATCGCCGCGACGATGCCGTCGACCACCCAATCCTCGTCGGCGTCGCGGTAGACGATCGACGGGCTCTTGCCGCCGAGCTCGAGCGAGACCGGCACGATGCGGTCGGCGGCGGCGCGCATCACGATCTTGCCGACCTCGGTCGAGCCGGTGAACGAGAGTTTTCGCACCGTTGGATGCTGCGCCAGCGGGCCGCCGCATTCCTCGCCGAGCCCGGTGAGCACGTTGAGCACGCCGGGCGGCAGGAAGTCCTGGCAGGTGCGGGCCAGCAGCAGCACGCCGAGTGGCGCATCCTCGGCCGCCTTCATCACCAAGGTGTTGCCGGCGCACAGCGCGGGCGCGATTTTCAGCGCGCCGAGCAGCACCGGCGCGTTCCACGGAATGATGGCGCCGACCACGCCAAGCGGCTCGCGTCTTGTGTAGCTCAGCACGTGCTCGCCGAGCGGGATGGTCTCGCCCTTCAGCTCGCCGCCGAGCCCGCCGAAATAGCGAAAAATGTCGGCGGTGTTCTTCGCCTCCGGCCGCGCCTGGGTGCGCAACGCGTTCCCGGTCTCGCGCGCGATGAGGCGGGCCAGCTCCTCCGCCCGATCCTCCAGCGCGTCGGCGATGCGCAGCAGCATCCGCCCACGATCGCGCGGCGCGACCTTGCTCCAGGCGGGGAACGCGCGGGCGGCGGCCTGCACCGCGCGGTCAACATCCTCTGCACCGCCGCGCGGGGTTTCGCCGATCGGCTGGCGGTTCGCCGGATTCTCCACTTGCAGGACGGCGCCGCTCGCGGCCTCCACCCAAGCGCCGTCGATCAGCATTTTCGCCCGCTCGATCGTCGCCGCAGCCGGGGTCTTCTCCAGCATGTGCTTCTTGCTCCCGTTCGGTGTTGCCCGGAAGCTAGGTACCGACCCGCATCGGCGCAATGCCGGAGGGCATCACAGGCCAGGCGGTTAACTCGCCCTTAAGTTGAGTTCAGCATATCGAGTATCGCGATCTGCCGAATACGATAGCGGGATACGAAACCGTGTGGTGGTCGAAGCGGGACACCGGCGCCCAGAAGCATGACGACAAGCGGCGGGGCTTTGCCGAGCAGACGGCGGCGATCGTTGGCCAGCCCGGACGCGCGCCGGGCCTGGCGGAGGCGGCGCAGAGCATCGCCGGCCTGCTTGCCCGCGACGGGATATCGGACGAGGCATTCGAGGCGGGTCAGCCGGTGCGCGGGCAGCCGTTCCCGACGACCGGCCCGCAAGGTCATCGGGCGCGTATGCGGGACAAGCTGCTCGACCGCGGACCCGACGCCTTGGCCGATTACGAGCTGCTGGAGATGCTGCTGTTCTTCGTGCAGCCGAAGGGCGACACCAAGCCGCTGGCGAAAGGACTGATCAACCAGTTCGGCAGCTTCGCTTCGGTGCTGTCCGCGCCGCAAAAGGATCTGTTCGCAACCCCGGGGCTGGGGCGGCATAGCGTGGCGGCGCTGAAGCTGGTGCAAGCCTCGGCCCAGCGTCTGGCGCGCGCCGAGGTGATGGACCGGCCGGTGCTCAACAACTGGGACCGGCTGCTCGACTACTTGCACGCGGTGCTGGCGCGCGAGCGGATCGAGCAGTTCCGGGTGCTGTTCCTGGACAACAAGAACCGCCTTCTCGCCGACGAGGCGCAGGCGCGCGGCACGGTGAACCACACCCCGGTCTACCCGCGCGAAGTGGTGAAACGCGCGTTGGAGCTGCACGCGACCGCGCTGATCCTGGTGCACAATCATCCGAGTGGCGACCCCACTCCCTCACGCGACGACATCGAGATGACGCAGGAGGTGAAGGCCGCGGCGCAGGTCCTCTCGATCGTGCTGCACGACCATCTCATCGTCGGCAACGGACGCTGGACCAGCCTGCGCCAGGAAGGCTTGTTGTAGCGCCTGCCAAGGCCGAGCGCCGAGCACGACCTTCGAGCAAGGATTGGTGAGCCCGCTGGGACTCGAACCCAGGACCCCAAGATTAAAAGTCTCGTGCTCTACCAGCTGAGCTACGGGCTCTCGGGCCCGCCTTGAACGCCAAGGCGGGCAACAGGTCAAGACAGGCCGGTCAGCTCGGCTTGGCGGAGCCCAAGGTCATGTGGACGATGCGGTCCGGGTCGCTCATCGTGCCGCCCGAGCCGGAGCCGGGCTTGATCTGGTCGACATACTCCATGCCGGAGATCACCCGGCCCCAGATGGTGTACTGGCCGTCGAGATGGGTGGACGGCGCGAACATGATGAAGAACTGGCTGTTCGCGCTGTTGGGGTTCTGCGTGCGGGCCGCCCCCACCGTGCCGCGCAGGAAGTGCGCCTTGTTGGTGAACTCGGCCGGCAGGTCGGGCAGCTTGCTGCCGCCGGTGCCGGTGCCGGTCGGGTCGCCGCCTTGGGCCATGAAGCCCGGGATCACGCGATGGAACGGCGTGCCGTCATAGAACCCCTCGCGGATCAGCTCTTTGACGCGGGCGACGTGCTTCGGCGCCAGGTCCGGCAGCAGCTGGATCACCACTTTATGGCCGCCCTTGAGCTCCATGATGGCGGTGTTGTCCGGATCGGGCGTGGGCTGGGCGGATGTGGCTTCGCTCATGAGAGCTCCCAAGACAGCGGATGAGGTGAGGAGGAAAGCGCGTCGGCGCATGGCGTCTCCGATCAGCTACGCAGCATGCGCAGCGTACGTTCCAGGGTGAGCGGCGGAACGAAGCTCGAAATGTCGCCGCCGAACCGGGCAATATCCTTGACGAAGCGCGACGAGATGAACTGGTGCCGCTCGGTGGCCATCAGGAACACGGTCTCGATCTCCGGGTCCAGGCGGTAGTTCATTCCGGCCATCTGGAACTCGTAGTCGAAATCGGAGACCGCGCGCAGGCCGCGAAAGATCACCTCGGCGCCCACCCTGCGGGCGAAGTCGATCAGCAAGGTGTCGTATGGCAGCACCTCGATCAAGGCGCCGCCGCTACGCTCGGTGATCGCGTCCATCTCGGCACGGACCAGCTCGACCCGCTCGTCGAGCGCGAACAGCGGGCCTTTGGCGGCATTGATCGCGACCCCGATGACCAGCTTGTCGAGCAGGCGCGCGGCGCGGCTGATGATGTCGACATGGCCGTTGGTCACCGGGTCGAACGTGCCGGGATAGATCCCGATCCGTTGCTTGCCGGCTTGCTGCGCCTGGGCCGCCTCAGCCATCAACTCCGTCCTCCGTCTCGCCCTCTGGCCCAGCGTCGGGCTCAGGGTCGGGTCCAGCCTCGCCCGGCCCAGTGTCGTCGGTGATTTCCTCAAGGATCGGGAACACGCTGGTCACGTGCTCGCCGGCGTTGAGCCGGAACAGGGTCACGCCCATGGCGAGTCGTCCGGTGATGCGCACCTGGTCGGCGGGCACCCGGATCAGCCGCCCGGCATCGGTCACCAGCATCACGTCGTCGCCCGGGCGAACCGGGAAGGTGGCGACCGTGGCGGTGCCGTTGCGGCCGCCGAGAGCGATGTTGGCGATGCCCTGCCCGCCGCGACCGGTCACCCGGTATTCGTACGCCGAGGAGCGCTTGCCGTAGCCTGCGTTGGTCACCGCCAGCAGCAGTTCCTCCTGCTCCGCCAGTGCCTGCCGTCGCTCGTCGGGAAGCTCGGTGGGCTCGACAATCGCTTCGGCGGCTGCCTCGTCGCCCTCTGGCTCGACCTCGACGTCGCCGTTGGTCCGACGCTGAGCGGCGGCGGCCTTGAGGTAGGCCACGCGCTCGCCCGGGCTGGCCTCGACATGGCGCAGCACCGAGAGGCTGATCACCTCGTCGCCGTTGCCGAGCCGGATGCCGCGCACGCCGGAGCTGTCGCGGCCGGCGAACACGCGCAGCATGTCGTCGGAGATCTGGAACCGGATGCACCGGCCCTTGCGGGTGGCGAGCAGCACGTCGTCGCCGTCGCGGCAGGTCGCGACCCCGATCAGCCGATCGCCCTCGTCGAGCTTCATCGCGATCAGGCCGGAGGCGCGGACGTTGCGAAAATCGCCGAGCCGGTTGCGCCGCACATTGCCCGAGGCGGTGGCGAAGACGAGGTGCAGGCTGTCCCACAAGGTCTCGTCCTGCGGCAGCGGCAGCACGGTGGTGATGCCGTCGCCGCCGAGCTCGGGCAGCAGGTTGACCAGCGCGCGGCCCTTGGCGGCCGGCCCGGCCTCGGGCAGCCGCCAGACCTTCTCGCGAAACGCCTTGCCGCCCGAGCTGAAGAACAGCACCCATTGATGGGTGTGGGCATTGAAGCTGCGGGTCACCACGTCGTCGCCGCGCGTGCCGGCACCGGTCCGGCCGCGACCGCCCCGGTTCTGCGCCCGAAAAGTCTCCAGCGGGGTGCGCTTGATGAAGCCGTCGCGGGTGATGGTGACCACCATCTGCCCGGGCTCGATCAGGCTCTCGTCGTCCGCGTCGGCGACGGCGTCGACGATGGCGGTGAGGCGCGGCGCGTCGATCTCGCGCCGCGCCTCGGCGAGCTCGCCCCGCATCACCTCCATGCGCCGGATGTGCGAGCCGAGGATCTCCAGCAGGTCGCGGATGCGCGCCGCGACCTCGGTCATCTCCTGCTGGATCTTTTCCCGTTCGAGCCCGGTGAGGCGGGCCAGCCGCAGCTCCAGGATGCCGCGCGCCTGCTCCTCGGTCAGCCGCACCGTGCCGGCTTCGGTGATGACGTTGCCGGGCTCGTCGATCAGCGCGAGCAGCGCGCCGATATCGGCCGCCGGCCAGTCGCGGTCCATCAACGCGGCGCGCGCGGTGGCGGCATCGGCGCTGGCGCGGATCAGCCGGATCACCTCGTCGATGTTGGCGACCGCGATCGCCAGGCCGACCAGCAGGTGCGCGCGGTCCCGCGCCTTGCCCAGCTCGTGGCGGCTGCGCCGGAGGATGACGTCCTCGCGGAAGGCGATGAAGGTGAGCAGCGCGTCGCGCAGTCCCATCAGCCGCGGCCGGCCGGCGTCGAGGGCCAGCATGTTGACGGCGAAGCTGATCTGCATCTGGGTGAAGCGGAACAGCTGGTTCAGCACCACCTCGGGGGTGGCGTCGCGCTTGAGCTCGACCACCATGCGCATCCCCGACCGGTCGCTCTCGTCACGCAGGTCGGCGATGCCTTCAATCTGCTTGGCGCGAACCAGCTCGGCGATGCGCTCCAGCAGGGTCGCCTTGTTCACCTGGTAGGGCAGCTCGGTGACAATGATCGCCTGCCGGTCGCGGCGGATCTCCTCGATCTCCGCGCGCGCCCGCAGCGGCACCGAGCCGCGCCCGGTCTCGAACGCCGCACGGATGCCCGAGCGGCCGAGGATGAGCCCACCGGTCGGAAAATCCGGACCGGGGACGATGCGCATCAGCTCGTCGAGCGGCGTGTCCGGATTGTCGACCAGGGCGAGCGTGGCGTCGATGATCTCGGTCGGGTTGTGCGTCGGAATGTTGGTCGCCATGCCGACGGCGATGCCGTTGGCGCCGTTGATCAGCAGGTTCGGAAAGCTCGCCGGCAGCAGCCGCGGCTCCTCGCGGCTCTCGTCGTAGGTCGGCTGGAAGTCGACGGTGTCGCGGTCGATGTCGGCGAGCAGCAACGCGCTGGCCCGCGCTAGCCGAACCTCGGTGTAGCGCATCGCCGCCGGCGGATCGCCGTCCACCGAGCCGAAATTGCCCTGCCCGTCGATCAGCGGCACCCGCATCGAGAACGACTGCGCCATGCGCACCAGCGCGTCGTAGATCGCCGCGTCGCCGTGCGGGTGGTATTTGCCCATCACCTCGCCGACCACCGAAGCCGACTTGCGGTACGGCCGGTCGGACGTGTTGCCGATGTCCTGCATCGCATAGAGGATGCGGCGATGCACCGGCTTGAGCCCGTCGCGCGCATCGGGCAGCGCGCGCGCGACGATGACCGACATCGCGTAGTCGAGGTAGGAGCGGCGCATCTCCTCCTCGAGCATCACCGGCTGCAGGTCGCGCGGCGGCTCGGAGGACGGCGGGTCGGGCGGAGGATTAGGCGTGTCGCTCAAGCTATGTCGTTCCGATCAGCAACCCGCTTGTGCCGGCGAGCGCGCGCGACAAACGGTTCCACGTCGCGGCTGCGGACGTCGAGTTGTGGCGGAGCGCCCCCCGTAACGGGTTCACCGGGACGATGTAGCACACCGGGCCGCGATTGAACATTGCCGGGGTTGCGCCGCTCGGCGTTGCCGGCAGCCGGGCCGGATTCGATAGCGCAAATGCTATTACATGGGGGGAGCAATTTGGCCGGAGATCACCTATATTGCGCGCAGCCCGGGGGCGCCGGGCCCGGCATCCCAGCGCTGCGCGAAACGTGATGAGCGAATCGGCCGAGCCCTGGACCGCAATGTCCATTCCACGAGACCGTTATGAGTTATCCCGACCGTCGCTTCCGAGCCCAGTCCCGAGACAATCCGGAGGATGGCGGCTCGCGATACCGCCAGCCCCGTCCCGATCACGGGTTCTCCGATGATCCGCTGCCCACCCAAGGCAGCGTGAAGTGGTTCAACCCGGACAAGGGGTTCGGCTTCGTCACCCTGGAGGACGGGTCCGACTGCTTCCTGCACGCCTCGGCGCTGACCCGGGCGGGTCTCAGTGTCAACGAGGGCGACACCGTCCGCGTGCGCGTCGGCCAGGGTCCACGCGGGCGCCAGGTGTCCGAGGTGCTGGAGGTGCAGCCCGGTACGGGCGCGCCGCAACGCAGGTCGCCGGGTTTCGGCGGACCGCCGAGCCGGCCGCGCCCGGGCGGTGGCCGGCCCTATCCGGGCGCCAGTTCCGGCCCGACCGTCGAGACGCACGGCACGGTGAAGTGGTGGAACGCCAGCAAGGGGTTCGGCTTCATCACGCCCGCGGACGGCAGCAAGGACGTGTTCGTCCATATCTCCACGCTGAACCGCTGCGGCATCCAGCAGCTCGCTGAGGGCCAGCCGGTGTCGATCCGGGTGAGCCAGGGACCGAAGGGTCCCGAAGCGGTCGACGTCTCGCTCGGCTGATCCCCGCGCCAAGCCGCCGCGCGGCTCTCGGCGGTGCTGGATGACGTGAAGCCGGCGCTAGAACGGGATCTCGTCGTCGAGGTCGCCGCCGCTCGGCGCGTCCCAGCCGGAACCGCCCCCCGAGCCGCCCCGTGCCCCGCCTCGGGAGGAGGCTGCCGGGGCACGGCCACCACCATACCCGCCGCCTTCGTTCTCGCCGCCAGCCTCGCCGCCGCGACTGCTATCGAGAAGGGTGAGCTCGCCCCGGAACCGGTCGATCACCACCTCGGTGGTGTATTTCTCCTGGCCGGACTGATCGGTCCATTTGCGGGTTTGCAACGCGCCCTCGACATAGACCTTGCGGCCCTTGCGCAGAAAACGCTCGGCGACGTCGCCCAGCCGCTCGTTGAAGATCACCACCCGGTGCCACTCGGTGCGCTCCTTGCGCTCGCCGCTGGCCTTGTCGTTCCAGGTGTCGCTGGTGGCGAGGGTGAAGTTCACGATCTTGGCGCCCGCCTGGGTATTCCGCACTTCCGGGTCCTTGCCCAGATTGCCGACCAGGATCACCTTGTTGACGCTACCAGCCATCCATCAAATCCCTCATTGATCCACACGGAGCGCGTGGGTTGGAAGACGCGATCCTATCACGACCATCATCCACCCTGATCCATAAGAATTCGGCAACAAGTGTGGCAAGATGCCACAACAGGTGCGAACATCTCAAGAACGACCGAGTCGATTTCCAAAACGGGACAGCAGGCATGCCGGGGTCGATCCATGTGCGCGGAGCGCGCGAGCACAACCTCAAGAACGTCGAGGTGGCGATCCCGCGCGATCGGCTGACCGTGATCACCGGCTTGTCCGGCTCCGGCAAGTCCTCGCTCGCCTTCGACACAATCTACGCCGAGGGGCAGCGCCGTTATGTCGAGAGCCTGTCGGCCTATGCGCGGCAATTCCTCGAGCTGATGGGCAAGCCCGACGTCGACAGCATCGAGGGCCTCTCGCCCGCGATTTCGATCGAGCAGAAGACCACCAGCCGCAATCCGCGCAGCACCGTCGGCACGGTGACCGAGATCCACGATTACATGCGCTTGCTGTGGGCGCGAGTGGGCGTGCCGTACTCACCGGCGACCGGGCTGCCGATCGAGGCGCAGACCGTGTCGCAGATGGTCGACCGGGTGTTGGCGATGCCCGACGGCACCCGGCTGCTGCTGCTCGCCCCGGTGGTGCGCGACCGCAAGGGCGAGTATCGCAAGGAGCTGGCCGAGCTGCAGCGTCGCGGCTTCACCCGGGTGAAGGTGGACGGCACCTTGCACGAGATCGGCGAGGTGCCGGCGCTGAACCGCAAGATCAAGCACGAGATCGAGGCGGTGGTGGACCGGCTGGTGGTGCGCGCCGGCATCGAGCCGCGTCTCGCCGACAGCTTCGAGACCGCGCTCGGCCTGTCCGACGGGGTGGTCTACGCCGAGGGCGCGGAAAGCGGCGAGCGCACCGTGTTCTCCAGCCGCTTCGCCTGTCCGGTGAGCGGCTTCACCATCGAGGAGATCGAGCCGCGGCTGTTCAGCTTCAACAGCCCGCAAGGCGCTTGCCCGGCTTGCGACGGTCTCGGTGTGGAGACGTTCTTCGACCCGGCGCTGGTGGTGCCGGACGAGCGCGTCTGCCTCGCCGATGGCGCGGTGATGCCCTGGGCCGGCTCGCAGAGCCCGTATTACGACCAGACCCTGCAAAGCCTGGCGCGGCATTTCAAGGAGACCACGCGCACACCCTGGGAGCTGCTCAAGCCGCGTGTGCGCGACGCCATCCTGTTCGGCACCGGGGACGAGGCGGTCGCCTTCACCTACAAGGACGGCGTGCGGTCCTACACGGTGACCAAGCCGTTCGAGGGCGTGATCCGCAACCTGCAACGCCGGTTCCAGGAGACCGACAGCGCCTGGGTGCGCGAGGAGATGTCGCGTTACCAGGCGGACAAGCCGTGCGTCGCTTGCAACGGCGCGCGGCTGAAGCCCGAGGCGCTGTCGGTGCGGGTCGCCGGCCGCAACATCGCCGAGGCGTCGGAGCTGTCGATCAGCGCCGGCCTGGCGTGGTTCCAGACGGTGATGCCGACCTTGACGCCGCAGCGCCAGGAGATCGCCCGACGCATCCTGCGCGAGATCGTCGAGCGCTTGCAGTTCCTCGAGGATGTCGGGCTCGACTACCTCACCCTGGCGCGCGGCTCGACCACCTTGTCGGGCGGCGAGAGCCAGCGCATCCGGCTGGCGAGCCAGATCGGCTCCGGCCTGACCGGCGTGCTCTATGTGCTGGACGAGCCGTCGATCGGGCTGCACCAACGCGACAATGAGCGACTGCTCGGCACCTTGCGTCGGCTGCGCGACATCGGCAACACGGTGCTGGTGGTGGAACACGACGAGGATGCGATCCGCGCCGCCGACCATCTCATCGACATGGGGCCGCTCGCCGGGGTGAACGGCGGCAACGTCGTGGCGCAGGGCACGCCGGCCGAGGTCGCGGCCAATCCCAAATCGCTCACCGGCGATTATCTGTCCGGGCGACGCCGGATCGAGGTGCCGAGCTTGCGGCGCCCGGTGCAGGAGGATCGCGTGGTGCGCGTGATCGGCGCGCGGGCCAACAACCTCAAGAGCGTGACAGCGGGTTTCCCGCTGGGCACGTTCACCTGCGTCACCGGCGTCTCCGGCGGCGGCAAGTCGACCCTGGTCGTAGACACGCTATACAAGGCGGCGTCGCGTCGGCTGATGGGGTCGGGCGAGTCACCGGCGGCGCATGACCGCATCGAGGGGCTCGAGCTGCTCGACAAGATCATCGATATCGACCAGTCGCCGATCGGCCGCACGCCGCGCTCCAACCCGGCGACCTACACCGATCTGTTCGCGCCGATCCGCGACTGGTTCGCCGAGCTGCCGGAGAGTCGCGCGCGCGGCTACAAGCCGGGCCGGTTCAGCTTCAACGTCAAGGGCGGTCGCTGCGAGGCGTGCCAGGGCGACGGGCTGATCAAGATCGCGATGCATTTCCTGCCCGACGTGTTCGTCACCTGCGACGTGTGCAAGGGCAAGCGTTACAACCGCGAAACACTGGAAATAAAGTTTCGCGAGAAAGCGATTGCCGACGTGCTGGACATGACGGTGGACGAGGCGGTGCCGTATTTCTCCGCCGTCTCGCGCATCCACGACCGGCTAAAAATTCTGCGCGAGGTGGGCTTGGGCTATATCCGGCTGGGCCAGCAGGCGACGACCCTGTCGGGCGGCGAGGCGCAGCGGATCAAGCTGTCCAAGGAGCTGGCGCGACGCGCGACCGGGCGCACGCTGTACATCCTCGACGAGCCGACCACCGGGCTGCATTTCGAGGATGTGCGCAAGCTGCTGGAGGTGCTGCACGCGCTGGTCGAGCAGGGCAACACGGTGGTGGTGATCGAGCACAATCTGGAAGTGATCAAGACCGCCGACTGGATCCTCGATCTCGGCCCCGAGGGCGGCGACGGCGGCGGCCGAATTGTGGCGCAAGGCACACCGGAGGCGATCGCGGCGCACCCCGAGAGCCACACCGGCCGCTTCCTGGCGCCGTTGCTGGCGCGGGAGAAGGCGGGGCGAGTGCGGCGGAGGGCTTAGAGTGCGATTGGGAGCCCCGTCAGAGTCCGACCTCCGGCTGGCTGCTGCCTCCGGCCGGTGTCAGTCTTTCGTTCGACACACCCAAAGGGGGGAGTGATGTCCGAGACGCGGCGCTCACTTGACGAAGGGACCGGTTACACCATCCGCCCGCCGATCCGGAGGGACGACCTTGTTCGGGTCGGGCGCGGCACCGGGATGGGCGAGTTGCTGCGCCGCTACTGGCATCCGATCGGGCTTGCCGCCGACGCGGGCACGGCGCCACGCCCGGTGCGGGTGCTCGGCGAGGATCTGATCCTGTTCCGCGATGGCTCCGGTCGTGCCGGGCTGGTGCACGCGCGCTGCTGCCATCGCGGCACGACGTTGTATTACGGCCGGGTGGAACCGCGTGGCATCCGCTGCTGCTATCACGGCTGGCTGTTCGACGCGCAGGGGCACTGCCTCGAACAGCCCTGCGAGCCCCCGGGTCGCCGCATCAAGTCGAATGTCCGGCAACCCTGGTATCCGCTGGAAGAACGCTACGGGTTGATCTTCGCCTACATGGGGCCGCCCGATCGCAAGCCGCTGTTGCCGCGCTACGAGTGCCTGGAGGTGCTGGAGCCGGGCGAGTTCATCGAGGCGGACGATACCTCGCTCGGCAGCGGCGGCCCGGCGATCGTGCCCTGCAACTGGCTGCAGCACTACGAGAACGTGGTCGATCCGTTCCACGTCCCCATCCTGCACGGCGCCTTCAGTGGCGCGCAGTTCACCGAGGCGATGGCGTCGATGCCGGACGTTTCGTTCGAAACTTCGCCGCGCGGCGTGACCGTGCGGTCGACGCGCAAGGCCGAGGACGGCCGCACGTTCCACCGTGTGACCGAGGCAGCGCTGCCTACTCTGCGCGTGGTGCCGAACCCGCGCGTGGCGCAGTTCGCGCGAGTCGAGTCGATCGGCTGGGTGCTGCCGATCGACGACACCACCTACCGCATCTACGTCGCCGGCCGGGTGCGCGAGACCGGCGAGATCGGGCGGATGCGCTCGACATTCGACGGCAAGCCGTGGCGTGACTTGACGGAGGCGGAGCACCAACGTTTTCCCGGCGATTACGAGGCGCAGGTCGGGCAAGGGTCGATCACCATCCACTCCGAGGAGCACCTCGCGGGGTCGGACCGCGGGATCACGTTGCTGCGCCGAATGTTGCAGGACCAGGTGCGCGCGGTCGCGGAGGGACGCGACCCGCTCGGAGTGGGCTTCGATCCGGCTAAGCCGCCCGTCGTGTTCGAGGCGGGCAACTACATTCGCGACGAGTAAGTGTCAGTTGGCGCCGCTCACCTTGAGGCGCTGTGCCGCTTGGGCGTGCTTCTGGTCCACCTGCTTGAAGTCGTTGATGAACTGCTTGATCGCCTGATTGCCGGTCGTCCGCTCCTCCTGCTGCGACCGCTTGGCGTCCTGCTGGTTGATCTCTTTTGCCTGTTCCACGAACCCTCGATCGAAGGCGGTGCCGTTCAAGTCCCGCAGCATCCTGATCTTGGCCTGCTGCTGGTCGGTGGGCGCGTCGGGCAGCTTGATACCCTGCTGCTGCGCGAGCCGCTCCAGCGCCTGGTTGTACTTGGTGTGGTCGCTGACGATCATCTCGGCATACTGACGGACCTCGGGGCTGCGCGCTTCGGTTTTCGCCAGAGACGCCAGTTGCAGCTCATACGCCGCACCATGCGCGTCGGCTTCGAGAAACGCCTTGTCTTTCGCGGTGAGCTGCGCCGGACCGCTTTTCATCGTCATCAACGGCGCTTGTGCGAACACCGCCGGCGCTGTCACCAGCAGGGAAGCGGCCGCAACGAGCGTCGCGCGCGAATATTTCATAGCAAATGACCTCCCCCGGGTTGCAGAGCCGTGGGCGCCTTTCGCCGGAACCGGATTGCTCCTGCTGGGCTGCTTCCTCGGCGTTGTCCCTTCGACTCCGGCGCGCCTCCCGCGAACCGCTGCAACCGCGTTCGAGGCTACACCCGGCCGCGCAGCCCCGCCAGCATCACCGCCAGCCGGTCGCCGAGGCCACGCGGGCCGGCGGGGCGGTTCGGCCGGCGCAGGTCACGCCGCGCCAGCACCACCGGCAGCGCGGCGGCGATCGCCTCGCGCGGCAGCACGAGCCGGCGCGTGTCGGCCATCGCCCGGCCCTCGGCGGTCAGACGCGCGATGGCCTTGGGCCGGTCCGGCAGGTCGGCGGGGAGCAGCGAGCGCCCCTGGCGGGCGAGCAGCGGCGCGTTGCGCAGCACGCCAGCGGCACCGTAGGCGGCGCCGGGTTCGCGGAGCTGTTCGGGGTCCGACGCGCCGAGCAGCCGCGCCGCCGCCACCGCTACACCACCGGCGGTGCCGCGCAGATAAGCTCGCCATGCGTCCAACGTCGGGATCTCCGGCTCGGCCTCGATCTCGCGTGCGTCGATCAGCGCCAGCAGATCGGCCGCATCGAGCGCGCCCCGCTCGAGATCCGCGCGCAGCGGGCGGGCAACCTCATGTCGTCGGTCGGCGCCCTCCACCACCTCGCGCCACCAATGCAAGCGGATCAGCGCGAGCGCTGGCTCGGAGACGACTTCGCGCGCCCGGGCCAGCTCGTGGTTGAACGCGAACAGGGTCAACAGCGCCTCCCGCTTCGCGGCGGGCGCGAACAACGCGGTGAGGAAGCGGTCGGGATCGTGCCGGCGGACGAAACCGGCGAGGCTGTCAGTCATTGAAAGCAGGTGAGCCGCCGAGGTCGGACGGTCAACCTTGACGCCCCTGCCGCCGGGCCATAGCTACCGAACGGCCCGTCGCGCCGCTGGACCGCGAAAAAATCAACCGGAGAACGACCATGGCCTTTGAACTTCCCCCGCTTCCCTATTCCAAGACCGCGCTGGCCGATAAGGGCATGTGCGAGGAGACCTTGGAGCTGCATCACGACAAGCACCACCAGGCCTATGTCACCGCGTTGAACGGTTTCGTGGAAAAGGACTCGCAGCTCCAGGGCAAGTCGCTCGAGGAGATCATCAAGCTCTCGCACGGCAAGGAAAACATGGCGCCGGTGTTCAACAATGCCGGGCAGCACTGGAACCACATCCTGTTCTGGCAGGCGATGTCACCGAAGGGTGGCGGCATGCCGGGCTCGCTGGAGAAGAAGATCGCCGAGGATTTCGGTGGCAT
Organism: Acetobacteraceae bacterium; assembly: GCA_965218045.1. Taxonomy (GTDB): domain Bacteria; phylum Pseudomonadota; class Alphaproteobacteria; order Acetobacterales; family Acetobacteraceae; genus CAVRCA01. The sequence continues at coordinate 952,113 of CBDCJX010000011.1, forward strand.
GCAGCAGTTCAAGGATGCCTTCAAGGCGGCGGGCGCCGGCCAGTTCGGCTCCGGCTGGGCCTGGCTGGTGCTGGCGAGCGATGGCAAGCTGAAGGTCACCAAGTCGCCCAACGGCTCCAACCCGCTCGCCACCGGCGAGGGCAAGGCCCTGCTCGGCATCGACGTGTGGGAGCACAGCTACTATCTCGACTTCCGCAACCGCCGGCCGGACTACCTGCAGAACTGGATCGACAAGATCGCCAACTACGAGTTCGCTGAGGCGCAGCTCAAGGCGGCTTGATGCAAAACCCCTCACCCCGGCCCTCTCCCTGAAGGAGAGGGAGCAGAAAGCCCTCTCCCTCAGGGAGAGGGTTGGGTGAGGGTGACCCTACGACGCGCGATCCTTCACCGGCTTGACGTCGTTCGCCGGCGTCTGGCGCACCACGCTGCTGATGGTGTCGCGCACGACGGTCACCCGCAGATTGGGCGCGATCTCCACCTCCACCTCGTTCGACGGCTTGCCATCCCGATCGGGCGGCACGCGCTGCACGGTGCCGAGGATGCCGCCAGCGGTGACCACCCGGTCGCCGCGCTTCAGCGCCGACAGCATCGTCTTCATCTGCTTCTGCCGCTGCTGCTGCGGTCGGATCAGCAGGAAGTAGAACACGCCGAAGATCAGCACCAGCGGCAGGAATTGGGTGGCACTGCCGAGCATGCCGGACACTTCCTGGGCGTAGGCGGGTGAAATCAACATGGTCGCGGTCCTTGTCCCGGACACATGACGGTGCCGTGCCAGGTTGCGGGGAATGAGCCGGGACCATACTTTCCGCCCCCCTCACGTCAAGCTTGGCACCAAGATGGACCAAACGCTGCTGGCACTCCTCGGCCGCATCGCCGATGCGCTGGACCGGCTCGCCCCACCCAAGCCGCCGACGCTCCGGCTCGACGCGGCCGAGGCGTTCGTCTGGCAGGCCGACGCCGGCACTCTCGCCCCGGTGCGCCGCGTCTCGCGCGTGCCGATCGAGCTGCTGCAAGGGGTCGAGCGGCAGAAAGCGATCCTGCTCGACAACACCTTGCGCTTCGCCCGTGGCCTGCCGGCCAACAACGCCATGCTGTGGGGCGCGCGCGGCATGGGCAAGTCGTCGCTGGTGAAGGCAACACACGCGGCGGCACAGAAAGCGCTGCCCGGCAGCCTGGCGCTGATCGAGATCCACCGCGAGGACATCGCCACCCTGCCCGACCTGCTCAACCTGCTGCGCGAGCAGCCGCAACGCTGCCTGATCCTATGCGACGACCTCTCCTTCGAGCGCGAGGATGCCGACTACAAGGCGCTGAAATCGGTGCTCGACGGCGGCATCGAGGGGCGGCCGGACAACGTGCTGTTCTACGCCACCTCGAACCGCCGCCACCTGATGCCGCGCGACATGATCGAGAACGAGCGCCAGACGGCGATCAACCCGTCCGAGGCGACCGAGGAGAAGGTCTCGCTATCCGATCGGTTCGGACTGTGGATCGGCTTTCACAACTGCGACCAGGAGACCTATTTCGCCATGGTCGAGGGCTACGCGGCGCGCCTTCAACTGCCGATCGGTGCCGACGAGCTGCGCGCGCAAGCCGTCGAGTGGTCGGTCACGCGCGGCGCGCGCTCCGGTCGGGTGGCGTGGCAGTTCATCCAGGACTTGGCCGGACGGCTCGGCGTGCGCGACGACGCCGGCCGCGATTGAGCTGGCCGGATCGACCTCGACGCACCTGTCGAGTACCCTCGACGGGAACAGCAAGCAGGAAAGCCGAGCATGAACGATGTCGTCCTTCGCCACGGGGTGTTCATGGCCCCGTTCCATCCGACCGACGAGGACCCGACGGAGTGCCTGCAGCGCGATTTCGAGCTGATGCAGTGGCTCGACCGGCTCGGCTTCGAGGAGGCCTGGATCGGCGAGCATCATTCGGCCGGGTTCGAGATCATCGCCTCGCCCGAGCTGTTCATCGCCGCCGCGGCGGAACGCACGCGCCGGCTGCGTTTCGGCACCGGCGTGGTGTCCCTGCCCTACCACAACCCGCTGATGGTGGCGAACCGGATCATCCAGCTCGACCACCAGACCCGTGGCCGGGTGATGTTCGGCGCCGGCCCTGGACTGCTGACCACTGATGCGATGATGCTCGGCATCGACCCGAACACCCAGCGCGATCGCATGGCCGACGCGCTCGACGTGATTTTACGCTTGTTCAAGGGCGAGGCGGTCACCCGCAAGACCGAGTGGTACGCCCTGAACAACGCGCGGGCGCATCTGCTGCCCTACACCAAACCGTATCCCGAGATCGCGGTCGCCAGCGCGGTGACGCCCTCCGGCGGCCGGCTCGCCGGCAAGTACGGGTTCAACATGCTCTGTCTCGCCGCGACCGACCCGAGCGGCGGGTTCGACGCGCTGGCGACCAACTGGGCGGTGGCCAATGAGATCGCCGCCGAGCATGGCCGGGCGATGGACCCCAACAAGCTGCGCCTGGTCGGGCCGCTGTTCATCGCCGAGACCCGCGAAGCGGCGCGCGAAAAGGTGCGGTTCGGCTTCGAGAAGTTTCTCGGCTACTTCAACAAGATCTCCCGCGCGCCGGGCCGCTACCCGGTGCCGGCCGGGACCGACCCGGTGGACTGGTTTGTCGACAAGGGGTTTGGCGTGGTCGGCACCCCGGACGACGCGATCGCCATGATCGAGCGGCTACAGGCCAAGCAGGGCGATTTCGGCGTGTTCTGCCAGCAGGCGCATGACTGGGCGGATTGGGAAGACACCAAGAAATCCTACGAGCTCTATGCCCGCTTCGTGATGCCGCACTTTCGCCGCGCCAACGCCAACCGGGTGGCCTCGATCGAGTGGGCCGACACAAACTCGGAGGAGTTCGGCGCCAAGCGCATGGCGGCGGTCGATGCGATGTTCGCCAAGCACGAGGCGGAGCGGCGGGCCAAGGCGCAGGCGGCGGAGTAGCGGTCAGCCGATGCGCTCGACCCCGCCCATGTAGGGAACCAGTGCCTCGGGGAGCAGGATAGAGCCATCCGCCTGCTGGTGGTTCTCCATCACCGCGATCAGCGCTCGGCCGACCGCGACTCCGGAGCCGTTGAGGGTGTGGACGTGGGCAACACCCTTGCCGTCGCTGGGGCGGTATCGCGCGTTCATCCGCCGCGCCTGGAAGTCGCGGCAATTCGAGCAGGAGCTGATCTCGCGCCACGCCTGCTGGCCCGGCAGCCAGACCTCTAGATCGAACGTGCGCGAAGAAGCGAAGCCGATATCGCCGGCGCAGAGGGCGACGCGGCGGAACGGCAGTTCGAGCCGGGAGAGCACCGCCTCGGCGCACGCCGTCATCCGCTCGTGCTCGGCAACGCTCTGCTCGGGCGTGGTGATCGAGACCAGCTCCACCTTGCGAAACTGATGCTGGCGCATCATGCCGCGCGTGTCGCGACCGGCCGAGCCGGCCTCGCTGCGAAAGCAGTCGGACAGCGCGGTCAGGCGCAGCGGCAACTGCTTCTCCAGCACGATCTCGTCGGCCACCGTGTTGGTGAGCGGCACCTCGGCGGTCGGCACCAGCCAGCGCCCGTCGGTGGTCTGAAACAGGTCTTCCTCGAACTTGGGCAGGTTGCCGGTGCCGTACGCCGCTGTTCCGTTGACCAGCAGCGGCACGGTGGTCTCGACGTAGCCGTGCTGCGCGGTGTGCAGGTCAATCATGAACTGGCCGAGCGCTCGTTCCAGACGGGCGAGCAGGCCGCGCAGCACCACGAAGCGGGCGCCGGACAACTTGGCCGCGGTGGCGAAATCCATCATCCCGAGCGCCTCACCGAGCTCGAAATGCTGGCGCGGCTGAAACCCGAGATCACGCGGCTCGCCGTGCTGGGCCAGCACCACGTTGCTGGTCTCGTCCGCCCCGTCCGGCACGGCCGGGTCGAGCAGGTTGGGCAGCTGCTCCAGGATCAGGCGGATCTCGCCGTCGAGCAGCTCGGCGCGCCGCTCCAGCGCTTCGGTCTCGGCGCGCAGGCTGGTGGCCTCGGCTTCCAGCGCGCTGGTATCGCCGCCGGCGCGTCGGCCCTGGGCGACCTCGCGCGACAATGCGTTGCGCCGGGCCTGGAGCTCTTGCAGCGCGGTCAACGCCGCGCGCCGCTCGGTATCATTGGCCAGGATCTCGGTGGCGGCCGGCGGCAAGCCGCGACGGGCAAGGGCGGCGTCGAAACCGGCACCGTCGGCGCGGATCGCGCGGAGATCATGCATCGGTCAGGCTTCCACCGGTTTCGTCTCGACGAAGTGGGCACACCATACCGAGATCTCGTACAACGCGATCAGCGGCACGGCGAGGCCGCACTGGGTGATGACATCCGGTGGCGCCAGGATGGCGGCGATCACGAACATCCCGACATAGGCATAGCGGCGAAACCGCCGCAGCCCTTTGGAGCTGACGATGCCGACCTTGGCGAGCAGGGTCAGCAGCACCGGGAGCTGGAAGGCGATGCCGAACGCGAAAATCATCTTCATCACGAGATCGAGGTATTCGCTCACCCGTGGCAGCAGCTCGATCGGCACGCCGCCGCCGCCAGTCGGTGACTGGAAGCTGGCGAAGAAGCGCCAGGCGAACGGGAACACGAAGTAGTAGGCGAGCGCGGCGCCAAGGAAGAACAATACCGGCGTCGCCACCAGGAACGGCAGCAGCGCGCGTTTCTCGCTGCGATACAGGCCGGGGGCGACGAACAGCCAGATCTGCGAGGCGATCACCGGAAAGGCAAGGAACGCGCCACCGAAGAAGGCCACCTTCACCCGGGTGAAGAATGCCTCGTAGAGCTGGGTGTAGATCAGGTGCGGGTCGGGGTTGCCCTGCTCACGCAGCACCTTCGCCAGCGGCTCGGCGAGGAAGTAGTAGATGTCGCCCGCGAAGTAGTAGGAGAGGAAGAAGCACAGGATGAAGCCGCCCATCGACCAGATGAGCCGGGTGCGCAGCTCGACCAGATGCGCGAGCAGCGGCATCGGCTTGTCTTCGATCGTGTCGTTCTCGTCCCGCGGCACCGCGTTCAGTCCTGTGGTTCTGCCGAGCCGTCGCTGATGTCAGACGCGGGCGACGGATCGGCGCGTGACGTTCGGCGGCACGAAATCGGGGGGCGGCTCCGGCCTGACCGCGAAAGCCGGCGGGATGAACGCTGGCGCCTCCGCCCCAACCTCGGCCTCGGCCTCCCACGGCTGCGAGGCGCCGTGCGCCGAGCCGAGCGGCAGCGACACCGTACCGGCGGCCTCGGGATCGGCCAGCTCGGCGACCGCCGCGTTCCCCTCGACCACCTCGGGCGGGATGGTGGGCGGCACGTTGATCACCGGATCGGCCGCCAGCGGTTTTTTCGCCAGCGTGGAACGCAGCGAACCATCCGGATCGACCGCCCGCTCGACGGTGCCCTTGAAGTCGAAGCGGCGCACCTCGTCGAACGATTTCTTCACGTCGTGCAGGTCGGCTTCACGCATCATGTCGTCGACATGGGTCTGGAACTCGCCAGCCATGCGGCGCGCCTTCTTGATCGCGGTCGTCACCGCCTTGATGGCGACCGGCATGTCTTTCGGCCCGATGGCGATCAGCGCCACCACGCCGATCAAAGCAATCTCAGACCACGCGAAATCGAACATCTCTGTCTTTGAGCTCCGCCAGCTAGCTAGCACGCAACGTAGGCGGCACGAAACTCAGCCCCAGCCTTCACCCCTCGGCGCCCGCCACCTGATCCGCGTCGGCCACGCCCGCGACCGGGCTGGGCGGCTCGACCAGCAGATCGTCGCGCCGGGGCAGCTCGCGCAGATCGTTGAGCCCGAACTGCACGAGAAAGGCCGGCGTGGTGCCCCACAAGGTCGGCCGGCCGGGGCTTTCCCGCCGCCCGCGCGGCGCGATCAGCCCGGCTTCGAGCAGCGCGTCCAGGGTCGTCTGCGAGAGGGTGGTGCCACGGATCTCCTCGACCTCGGGGCGGGTCACCGGCTGATGATAGGCGATAATCGCCAAGGTCTCCATCGCCGCACGCGGCAGGCGACGCGGCACCTGCACGACTCTTCGCAAGCTCGGCGCCAGGTCGGGTGCGGTGCGGAATTGCAGCCCGCCGGCGACCTCGACCAGTTCCACCCCTCGCCCGGCATAGCGCGCGCGCAACGCCGACACCACCGCCTCGGCATCGACCGTTTCCGGCAGAAGCTGCGACAGCGCGCGTTGGCTGACCGGCTCGGCGCTGGCGAAGACCAGGGCCTCGGCCAGCCGCAGCGATGTCTCGTCCGGCGCCGCCTCGTCTGGCCTTGGAGCAGGGGTTTCGCTCGGGCCGGTGTATTCGCTCATGGGTCCTCCGTCCGAGCGGCGATCTGATCGGCGCGGCGCAGCAGAATCGGGCCGAACGCCTGCTCCTGTCGCAGCCGGATCTGCCCGCCCCGGGCCATCTCCAGCCCGGCCATCAATGTGCTGGCGACCGCCGCGCGCCGGCCCAGCGGTCCCGGCACATGGTCCGGCAGAAAACGTTCGAGCGCGGTCCAGTCGGGCAGGCCGCCGACCAGCGAGGCAAGCCGACGCAGCGCGTCCTGCACGCTCCACAGGGTGATCGGCGTCGGTCGATAGCGGCGTCGCGTGCCGCCTCGACGCAGACCAGCGAGATAGCCGCGCAGCAACGCGGTGATGTCGCCGGCGAGACGCGAACGGTCGGTCTCGACTAGATCCTCCGGCGCGCCGCGCGCGAACACGACCTGCCCGAGCAGCGGGCGGTCGGCGAGCCAAGCCGCCGCCACCCGCATCGCCGCGAGGTCACGCAGTCGGGCGGCGAGGATGTCGGCGGCGGCTTCCGCTTCCTCGGCCGCCTCGCTGCCGGCCGGCAGCAGCAGCCGGGATTTCAGCCAGGCGAGCCAGGCGGCCATCACCAGCCAGTCGGCCGCCAGCTCCAGCCGCAGGCTACGCGCGCTCTCGACCATGGCGAGATATTGCTCGACCAGCGAGAGGATCGAGATGCGTGCGAGATCGACCTTTTGACCCCGGGCGAGATTGAGCAGCAGGTCGAGCGGACCCTCGAAACCTTCGAGCTCGAGCCGCAAGCTGTCGGGGCCATGCCCCGCCTTGTCAGACACGGGGCCATGCCCCGCTTTGTCAGACACGGGGCCATGCCCCGCCGCGTCAGATGAAGTGTCCACCGACCGCGCCCACGTGATGCCCGCCCGCCAACAACACCAGCCGCAGCGCCCACGGTACCACGGTCTCCAGCGCCTGACCGAACGGGTCGAAGGTAATGCCGAACTCGGCCAGCAGACGCGGCATGAGAAAGACCAGGACGATCACCAGGACGATGCCGGCGCGTTCCAGCCGGGCCCACCCCGCCGCCATGGACATCGGCAGCAGGCCGACGGCGATGCGCCCGCCATCGAGCGGCGGGATCGGGATCAGGTTGAACAGGCCGAGCACCAGGTTGGTAAGGATGAAATAGAACGCGAACGGGCCGAGGATGGGATGGAACGCCATCAGCACCTCGAAATAGTCCATCGCGGTGCGCACCGGCAGCCGGGGCAGCAGGAAGGCGGTGGCGATCGCGAGCCCGAAATTCATCGCCGGCCCCGCCGCCGCGACAACCATCATGCCGCGCCGTGGGTCGCGAAACTTCCAGGCGGCGACCGGCACCGGCTTGGCCCAGCCGAACATGAAGGCGACCCGGTGGATGGTCAGCAACTGGAACAGCAGCAGCAGGCCGGGCAGCAGGATGGTGCCGACCCGGTCGATGTGACGAATCGGGTTCAGCGACAGCCGCCCGGCGCGACGCGCGGTGTCGTCGCCCATCGCCAGGGCGGCGTAGCCATGCGCCGCTTCGTGCAGGGTGATCGCCAGGATCGCCGGGATCGCCACCATCGCGATCTGCAGGATGAAGTCGCTCACGCCACCGCCCCGCCCACCGCCAGCAGCCGCGCGCGCTCCGCCGCCAACGCCGTGGCATCGAGCGGCAGACGCCGTGCCGTCGCGAGTGCCCGGGCGCGGGCGAGCCGGACGGCGGCCTCCGGCGTGACCTCGGGGCAGCTCCGCAACAGGGTGGCGGTGGGGGCGAGCTCGCCGGTGCAATACAGCGCGAGATCGCAGCCGGCCTTGAGCGCCGCTTGGGCCAGTTCGTCGGGCGCCCCGCTGAGGGCGCGCATCGCCAGATCGTCGGTCACCAGCACTCCCGCGAAGCCGATCCGCCGCCGGATCACGTCCTTGATCACGACCGAGGACAAGGTGCCCGGTCGGTCGGCGTCCCATCCTTTATAGAGGATGTGCGCCGACATGGCCCACGGAAGGTCGGTGTTCAAGGCGAAGGGCAGCAGGTCGGCGGCGAGATCGTTGGCCTCGATGCGCGGCAAGGCATGATGGCTGTCGGCCAACGCCCTTCCGTGCCCCGGCGCGTGCTTGGCCACGGGCTGGATGCCGGCCGCCAGCAACCCGGCGGCCAAGGCGCGACCGAGCCGCGCCACCACACCGGGTTCGGCGGCAAAGGCGCGGTCCCCTACCACCTCATGCGCACCCGGCCAGCGCAGGTCGAGCACCGGGGCGCACACCACATCGAGACCCGCCGCCGCGCACTCCAGCCCGATCAGCGCGCCATGCAGCCAGGCGGCACGCAGGCCGGCGCGGGACGAGCGGGCGAAACAGGCACCGACCGCGCCGGCCGGCGGGTGGGCGCGCCAGAACGGCGGCCGCAGCCGGGCCACCCGCCCGCCCTCCTGGTCGACCATCAACACCGCCTCCGGGCGCAGCACGCGGCGCAGCGCGGCGACAAGCTGGCGAAGCTGGCGCGGCGCCTCGACATTGCGGGCGAACAGGATCACGCCGGCCGGCGGACAAGCCCGCAACAGCTCCACCTCGTTTTCGGTCAGCGCCGGGCCGGCGATGCCGACGATCGCCGCCCGCACCGGCCGGTCTATGGTCAGAACGAGGCGATGGCGCAGCCCGCGCCCTTCGAGCGCACCCGCTCGCAGAACGCGTTGGCCTCGGCGCTGTCGTCGAAGCGGCCGGTCCGCAGGCGCCAGATGGTGCGCCCGTTGTGTTCGGCTTTCACCACCGCCGGCTGCCTGCCGCCGAGCACGTCCGGCATCCGCTTGGCGAGCCGCTGCCACTCGGTCAACGCGGCCTGCTCGCTGGCCAGGGCAGCGAGCTGCACCTGGGTCACCTTGTCGGCCCCGCCGGCGCTCGACTTGGTTCGAATCGCAGCTCGGGTGGGCTCGGCGGCGGGCGCTGGGGCGGCGGGCGTGGGCGTCGCCGAGGCCGATTGCGCGGGCGGTGCTGGCTCCGGTGCGGCGGGTCGGCTCGCCGGGACCGGCTCGGGTCGACGCGCGGCCTCGCTCCTGAGCGCAAGCGGGTCCGGCGCCTCGGGCGGCGGCAGCAGCTTTTCGGCTTGCGGCCCGGCTTCACCCGAGAGGATCTCGTCATTGGCGCCGGCCACTTGCAGGCCGCCCGGATGCTCGGGCTTGACCCGCAGCGGCCGGCCATCCGCCTCGATGACCGGGATCGCCGTGTCGCGATGGCTGGAGGCCGACCAGAGGCCAACAATCAGCAGTAACGCGCCGCCCAGCCCGCTGGCAATGAGGGCGAGGCGCTTGGTCGCGGCGTCCATGCCGCTCCGGCGCACGCGATAGACGGGACCGGGTTCATGCAGATCGTCAGACAACGCCACCTCTCCCGCGCTGGTCGGGAGGCTGGCCCGGCTCAGCGCATTTCCTCGACGGGCTGGACCCCCATCACGGCCAATCCGGAGCGGATGACGCTTGCCACCGCCGCGACCAAAGCCAGCCGCGCCAACGTCGCCGCTGGCCGGTCGGCTTGCAGGAAGCGCAAGGCCGAGTCGTCCTTGCCCCGGTTCCACAACATATGAAAGTCGCCCGCCAAGTCATACATAAAAAACGCGATTCGGTGCGGCTCGCGCGCTTGGGCAGCGGACTGCACCAGGCGCGGCCAAGCCACCAGCCGGCGCAGCACCGCGAGTTCCGGCTCGGCGTCCAGGGTGTCGAGCGGCACGCCGGCAAGCGCCGCCGCGCTGGTCGCGTCCGCGCCGAACATCTCCCCGGCGGCGCGCAGCACCGAGCGGCACCGCGCATGGGCGTACTGGACGTAGAACACCGGGTTGTCCCGCGTCTGGGCGACCGCCTGCTCGAGGTCGAACTCCATCTGCGCGTCCGCCTTGCGGGTCAGCATGGTGAAGCGAACGGTATCCGGCCCCACCTCGTCGATCAGGTCGCGCAGGGTGACGAACGTCCCGGCCCGCTTCGACATGCGCACCGGCTGGCCGCCGCGTAACACGTGGACGATCTGGCACAGCACCACATCGAGCCGCGCCGCGCCGCCGGAGACCGCCAACACCGCCGCCTTCATACGCGCGACGTAGCCGCCGTGGTCGGCGCCCCAGACGTCGATCAGCAGCGGAAAGCCGCGCGCGACCTTGTCGGCGTGGTAGGCGATGTCGTTGGCGAAATAGGTGTTCGAGCCATCGCTCTTTCGCAGCGGCCGATCGACATCGTCGCCGAACCCGCTCGAGCGGAACAGCATCTGCTCGCGCGGCTCCCAATCCTCCGGGGTCTTGCCTTTCGGCGGCTCCAGCACGCCCTGGTAGACCAGCCCGTCACCGGCGAGCCGCTCGATCACGGCATCGACCGTGCCGGCTTCGACCAGGCCGCGCTCGGAGACGAACACGTCGTGGCTCACCCCGAGCAATGCGAGATCCTCGCGCACGCCTTGCATCAGCGTCTCGATGGCGAAGCAGCGCACGGTGTCGAGCCACAGCTCGGGCGCGGCGATCCCGAGCGTCGGCGAGGCGAGCGCTTTGCCGTGCGCGGCGGCGAGCTGCAAGCCGAGCGGCACCAGGTAGTCGCCGCGATACTGCAACCCGCCCGGCACCTCGGCGGCGAAATCCTCCTCGGTCAGCGTGGTGCCGATGGCTTGCAGGTAGCGCCAGTAGGTCGCCCAGGCGAGGGCGGCGACCTGCGCGCCGGCGTCGTTGACGTAGTACTCCTTGCTCACGTCGAACCCGGCCTTGCGCAGCAGATTGGCCAGCGCGTCGCCGACCACCGCGCCGCGACAATGGCCGATATGCATCGGGCCGGTCGGGTTGGCGGAGACATATTCGATGTTGACCCGCCTCCCCTCGCCCAACCGGCTGTCGCCGTATGCCTCGGCCGCAAGCAGCATCACCGGCAGCTCGGCACGCAACGTCGCGGGGTGCAGGCGCAGGTTGACGAAGCCCGGACCGGCCGCTTCGGCCTCGGCGACCTCGGGGCACGCTCTAAGATGCGCGACCACCGCCTGGGCCAGCACCGCCGGCGCCCGCCGCGCGACCTTGGCGGCGACCAGCGCCGCGTTGGTCGCCATGTCGCCAAACGCCGCCTCGCGCGCCGGCGTCACCTCGACGCGCGCGGCGATGTCGGCCGGCAAGTCGGGCACTGCTTGGCGCAAGGCGTCCATCACGTGGGCACGCATCCGGGCGAAAATGTCCTGGCTCATCTGCTGCTGCCTCAGCCGGAAATCGTCAGATCGGTCAGCCGGCGATGCTCGTCCATGGCAAAACGGTCGGTCATGCCGGCGATATAGTCGCACACCGTGACGGCGGCGCGCGCGGTGCCCGCCTCGCCGGCGCGCGGGCGCCAATCATCGGGCAGCAGCCCGGCCTCGCCGTGCAGGATACGAAACAGGTCCTCGGTGAGCAGCCGCGCCTTGCGTGCCATGCGGCTGACCCGCCAATGGCGATACATCCGCGCCCGCAGAAACTCCTTGATCACGTCGTTGGCCTCGGCGATCGCCGGGCTGAACCCTACCACCGGCTTGCGGGCACGACGGATCGCATCGGCATCAGCCGGCGCGAGCTTGGCGATCCGCCGCCGCGTCTCGCTCAGCACATCGGTGACCAGGGTGTCGATCACCCGGCGAATGGTTTCGTGACGCAAGCGGGGCGGCGGCACGTCGAGGCTCGCCACCCGCGCCGCGGCGAGCGCCTCGCCGACCACCGGCAGATGGTTGAGATCATCAGGCGTGAACAGCCCCGCGCGCAGCCCATCGTCGAGGTCGTGGCTGTGATAGGCGATGTCGTCGGCGAGTGCCGCCACCTGCGCCTCGGCGCTGGCATGGGTGGCGAGGTCGAGCTTATGGCGGCGGTCGTACTCGGCGATGTACGCAGGTGGCCGGTGCAGCGGGCCGTTGTGCTTGGCCAGCCCCTCGAGGGTCTCCCAGGTCAAGTTGAGCCCGTCGAACGCGGCGTAGCGGCTCTCCAGCATGGTGACGATACGCAGGCTCTGCGCGTTGTGGTCGAAGCCGCCGAACGCCTTGGCGCCCGCGTTCAGCCCGTCCTCGCCGGAATGGCCGAAGGGCGGGTGGCCGAGATCGTGCGCCAGCGCCAGCGCTTCGGCCAGATCCTCGTCCAGCGCCAGCGCGCGGGCGATCGAGCGGGCGATCTGCGCCACCTCGATGCTGTGGGTGAGCCGGGTGCGAAAGAAGTCGCCCTCGTGGTTGACGAACACCTGGGTCTTGTATTGCAGGCGGCGAAACGCCTGGCTGTGGATGATGCGGTCGCGGTCGCGCTGCCACGGCGTGCGCATCGCCGATTCCGGCTCCGGGTGGAGCCGGCCGCGGGCGGTTTCCGCTTGCACGGCGAACGGGGCACGGGTCATGGCGCCGCTTACACCCCGCCGCCGCCCGCTTCAATGCGGCAGCGTTGGCCGCGAACGGTGATGCCAGCCGCTTCAAATCGACCCCCTCACGCGCTATGTTCCGCCGATGGACGCAATCTCCGAGACCAATTTCGGCCTATCCGATCGTGCGGCGGCGCGCATCGCCGAGATCATCGCCGCCGATGGGCGGGAGGCGGCGCTGCGGGTGCAGGTGCTCGCTGGCGGTTGCAGCGGGTTCCAGTATCGCTTCGAGCTCGACCATGCCGCACCCGCGCCCGACGATCTGGTGATCCGCCGGGACGCGGCCACGGTGCTGGTCGACCCGGCGAGCCTCGACCTGCTGGCCGGCGGCGAGCTCGACTACGCCGACGAGCTGATGGGCAGCTACTTCGCGGTGCGCAACCCGAACGCCAAATCCGCCTGCGGCTGCGGCACCAGCTTCGCGATCGACTGAGGCCGCTTTCGGCTGACCCGCCATGCGGCTCGCCACCTGGAACGTCAACTCGATCCGGCAGCGCGAGCGCCACGTCCGCGCCTGGCTGGAACGCGAGCGCCCGGACCTCCTGCTGCTGCAGGAGATCAAGTGCGAGGCGCCGGCCTTTCCCGCCGCGTCGTTCGCCGAGCTTGGCTATCGCTGCGAGGCGGTCGGGCAGAAATCGTATAACGGCGTTGCCGCGCTGGTGCGTGGCGACTTCGCGGTGGCTCAACGCGCGCTCCCCGGTTTGCCCGAGGACGACGCGCAGGCGCGCTACATCGAGCTCACCACGGCGGGTTTGACGGTAATCGGCATCTACCTGCCGAACGGCAACTCCGGCGGCGAGGCGGGGCTGGCCTACAAGATGGCGTGGATGGACCGGCTGGCCGAGCGCGCCGAGGCGCTGCTGGAGGCCGACACCGACCTGTTGATCGCCGGCGACTTCAACGTCTGTCCCGCCGACGAGGACTTGGCCCCCGGCACCCTGCCGCCGAACGACGCGCTGGTGCGCCCGGAGATACGCGGGCGCTTCCGCCGGCTGATCTGGTCCGGCATGACCGACGCGATCCGCATGCTGCATCCACGCGAGCGGATTTACACGTTCTGGGACTACCAGGCCGGCGCCTGGCGTCGCAATGCCGGGCTGCGCATCGACCACGTGCTGCTCTCACCGACGCTCGCCGAACGCCTGGTCTCGGCCTCATCCGACCGCCACGAGCGCGGCGAGGAGCAACCGTCGGATCACGTGCCGGTGGTGGTGGAGCTGCGGTAGCGCCGGCAGAGTCAACTACTTGCTACGACGCCCTCGACCGAATAGCCCACGCAACCCCGTCCGGGGGGGTTCGGGCAGCTGGAACGCTTCGGGACCACCGAGCGCGAGGCGGCGAAGCTCATCGTCACATGCCATGCGGCCGGTTGCGATCTCTCGTTCCGTGACCGCCCGTAACGCCTCGGTTGAGACGTTTCCGCTGGCGTCAACACACTCGCTCACTAGCAGTCGGTTGTAGTCCTGCCGTCGTGCGGTGCGAAAGGTCATCAGCTCCGCCACAGGCAAGCCCAGCTCCGCCGCATCCAAGACGGCGGTGTAAATCTGGAGCAGTGTTGCACGGTCGGCTGGGGTAGCGTGGTCGTATTCGGCCGCGACTTCGTGGCGAACGCTTGCCCAATCCAGCTCGGCGCCGGTCGGCAGCGAGCGTAGCCGTTGGAGCAGTTCGCTTGCGCTCATCAGAATTTCCAGCCCTCAGCAGCGGCAATGACGGAAGCGACCATAGCAAAACGAGTAGCAGTAGGCCGTAACTAGCCTGCGCCAAAAAAATGCGCCAACGAATTACGGCGACGAGTTGGACGCGACTAGACCCTTATAGGGCTGTGTGTGGATAGCCGCAGTGCCTGAGATAGCGGGCGCACTCGCCGGGTTCGAACGCGTCGAGCAGTCTGCCGATCGCGCTCCATAACGCATCGACGGTGCGGGTAGCGGTGGAGCGCAGCAGGCGCTTGAGCTTGCTGAAGGCCAGCTCGATCGGGTTGAGGTCCGGGCTGTATGGAGGCAGATACAGCAGCGACGCGCCGCATGCCTCGATAGCTTCGCGCACGCCCGCGACCTTGTGGCTGGGGAGATTGTCGCAGATCACGATGTCGCCCGGCCGCAATGTCGGGCACAGCATCTGCTCGATGTAGGCGCGGAACGCTGCGCCGTTAATCGCGCCGTCGAGCACCAGCGGCGCGACCAGGCCGTCATGGCGCAGGCCGCACAGGAACGTCGTCGTGTGCCAGTGCCCGTGTGGCACCGGCGCGATCAGTCGCTGGCCGCGCGGTGGTCGACGCCCACGTCTCGTCGAGAAAGATCAGCCGGGCGGGATCAAGCCTGGGCTGCATCTCGGCCCAGGCTTGGCGCGCTTCGGCAACATCGGCGCGGTCTTGCTCGGCCGCGCGGAGCCGCTTTTTTTGAGCGTCAGGCCGAGACTGGCCAGCGTGTGCCACATCACCGGATGGCTGACCGTCACGCCATGCTCGCGCGCGACCCAGGCGCGCAGCTCGGCAATGGTGGCGTCAGCTTCTTCGGCCACGCGTGCCCGCAACACGCCGTAGAACGGCTCGAGCCGAGGCGGAACGTGATTGCGTTGCGGACCCGGCGTGGTCTCACCCGTCTCGCGGGCTTTGCTCTGGACCTTCGACACGTAGGACGCGCTCACCGACAGTCGCGCCGCCACCGAGCGGATCGGCTCGCCGACAGCCGCCAAAACTCGATCCCGCAGATCCTGCGAGTAGGGTTGCCCACGCCGCCTGCTCATCCTCGCCTCCGGTCGTTGCCGGAGACCGATGAATCACATCACCCGCCCGCGCCGGAACCCAAAAGGCGATTCTGCCCAGACCTATTTGGGTCTAATGATGCCGTCCCGTAGGCGGATGATGTCGCTTTCCGTCGCTTGATAGAGCCGCCGTAGATCGTCCGTGGTATAGAGCTTCAGCTCCCGGACGTTGCGACCTTCCTCGCGATGCAGTTTCACGAGCACGCGCAGGACACCCAGCCCAGTCATCAGGTGGACGGTCTTGCGCAATGTTAGGCGGGGTCCCTGCCCGGAGACCTTGAGGTGCGGGGTTGTTCCGATACCCCAATCCCCCGGCTCGGCCTGCCAAGGCACGGGATCTTCATCACCCCTCGCGGGCGGATCACCGGGCGGTGACGGCCTGGGCCGAGGCTTGCGCTGCGCCCGAGCCAACACCGTGGCTGCCTTCGATCGCGGGCTGGCTCGCTTGCTCCGGCCGCTCCCTGTCGCGGCGCGCCAGACGCACCTCGACCGGCGGCAAGCCGACCACGTCGTAGGTCGACGAGGCGATGCCGATGCCAGCACGGTCCAGCTCCGTGATGATGTGCCGGCTCATCGCATCCTTCGCTCCCCGTATCTGATGGGTGCTCAGAATGAAGCGCACGGTCAACTCCAGCCAGTTGTCGGTGAGCCGGTAGAACACGCGCGGCTCGAGGTCGGGCAGGTCCACGCTGAAACGCTGCTGCAGATCGGCTTTCGCTCCGCCGGCCATCGCGTCCGGGTCGACCGCGTGCAGCCTGGCGGCGTCCAGCAGGATGGCCTCGGCGCGCGCGCGGTCGGCCTGGTAGGTGATCGGGATGGCGATCTCCTCCCAGATGAACGGGAAGTCGCGGGTATAATTGTAGACCGGCTCGGCGAAGATCTTCGAGTTGGTGACCGTGACGATACGACCGGTGAATTGTCGGCTCCGAACCCACATCGCCGGGTCCGCGCCCTGCACGCTGGGCGGCTGGCCCATCTCCATGATCGTGGTCTGGATGAAGCCCAGGCGCAGCACGTCGCCGCGCACGCCGCCCATGGAGATCCGATCGCCGACCGTGAAGGTGGAGCCGCGCAGGATTACGAAGTAGCCGGCGAGCGAGGTCACGACCTGTTGCAGCGCAAAGGCCAGGCCGGCCGAGATCAGCCCGAAAGCGGTGGTCAGGCGAGTGGGGTCGTTGAACCAGATCGACAACAAGCCCAGGATCAGGGCGATCGCCGCCATCAGGCTGACGCCTTGCCGGGTCCAGAACCGCGACTGGACGCTGGCGTAATCCGTCTTGCCCAGCGCCATGCCGACGATCGCGCGAATGACGCGGCTCAATGCAAGCACGATGGCGACGAAGATGATCGAGAGCAGCAGCTTGCGCCCGTTCTCGGGGTTCACGCCGACCCAGTCGATTCCAAGAAAGTGCATACCGCCTCGTTCTCGCTCCGTTGGACCGTTTGGCTCGACTGGGCCGCCGCCCGGTCAGCCCTGCAACGCGCCGACATAGGCGACGGCGCCGCGCTCCCGCATCACCTTGAAGCCCTCGTGGCGTGTGCGGACGTCCTGCAGGTCGGCGGGCGTTTCGATGTCGCGCTCCGCGTCCTGCAGGATCAGGTCGGCATGGCGCTGCAGCTCGGCCATGCGTGCTGCATCCTGCTCGCAGCTCACCACCGCGGTCAGCGCTTCCAGCATCCGCATCAGCACGGTGGGGTTTTCCGTGGCGTTCTGCCGGATCAAGTGGAACATCGCGTCGGTGAGGCCGCCATAGCCGACTGCGGGGACCACCAGCACGGGGCGGCCGTTTCGGATCGAGACCCCGGAGGAGAGGTGGACTGGGGCCAACTCGCACAAGGCCGCGCCCAACCGGTCTATCACGGCGATCGCGGTGTGCGGGTCGTTGATGCCGGGGGACAACGCCCGAACCGCCACCTCGACCAGTTGGCGAGCCGCGAATTCCATGTCCATCGAGCTGGCACGCGCCTCCCCCAGCGCGGTCGCGCTTCGGATCGCCTCCCGGACGCCTGCCACCGCCGGAACCATCAACGCGATCGGCGCGCCGGGAAACACGTAGTCACCCGGCCGCACCAGCAGCCGCAGCGCGACCCCGTGCTCGGCCGCCCAGTCGGCCAGACCCTCCTCGTCGAGCTGCTGCAGGTAGCCGCGTCTTGTGTCCACCACCGGCACCGCTGATCGCCACATGCTGAGAGTCGGCGGTTGCGGCTGCGGCTCGGCGGTGGTCAAGCGTTTCATCGTGGCACTCACATCGACGCTGACCAGCCCGATCACGGTGTTGACGTTGATGCGCCCGGCCATGTGGCCCACGAAGAAGACCAGCGTGACGACGCAGACGAAGGCCAGCAAGAGGCTGACGCTGAGCGAGAGATGCGGGACGAACGCACCCTCGTCATGAGTACGCACGCTGCGCAGCACCATCAGCGAAAAGGAGAACGTGCCGAGGAAGATGCCGAGGGTGAACTGGTTGCCGCGGTCGCGGGTGAAGTTGCGCAGCAGCCGCGGTCCCATCTGGCCAGCGGCGAGCGACAGGGCGGCGATGGTGATCGAGAACACGGTGCCCGCGACACCAATGGTCGAGGAGGCCACCGCGCCAAGCAGGGTGCGGGCGCCGGTGGCGCCGCCGTTGTAGAGCCACGGGCTGGTGATCAGCCAGTCGGGGATCAGGCCATACCGATCGTAGTTAATCAGACCGACCCCCAATAGCACGCCGGCCGCCACCATGATCGCGGGCAATACCCAGAAAGTCTCCAGCAGGTAACTCATCAGTTGGCTAAGACGTGCTTTCAAGGCGACTCCCATCCGGCGGACAAGTTCGCTAGCTCCAGAGCCGGCAGGTGCCGTCCCTCCCAGCAGTATGGAGCCCGCCGGGAAAGGTGCTAGCCTTTCCGCGCGGAACGGAACAAGGGGGAGGAGCGCGCCATGAGCAGTTCAGCGCCGACACACGTTTATGCCGGTGCCTGGGGCACCAAGGATGGCGGGATCGGCGGCCTGTATCGCGCCGAAGCCGGCGGCGAGCGTTGGGAGCGGCTGAGCAATGGCCTGCCCGATCTCAACGTCCAGGCCGTCACCGTCGATCCGAACGACCCGGACGTGGTCTACGCCGGCACCGCCGACGGGCCGTATCGCAGCAGCGATCGCGGCGCGCACTGGGAGCGGCTCGGCTTCCCGGATCGCGACATGGGCATCTGGTCGATCGCGGTGCACCCGAGCCGGCCGAAAACGCTGTTCGCCGGCGCCTCGCCGGTCGCGGTCTATCGCAGCGACGACGGCGGCGACAATTGGCGGCGCATGGCCGATCCGCCGCTGCCGGAGCGGGTAAAAATGCCGTTCGCCTGCCGCGTGATGCGGTTCGCGCCCGACCCGACCAAGGACGACGAGATCTACGCCACGCTCGAGGTAGGTGGCGCGATGCGCTCGCGCGATCGCGGCGAGAGCTGGGAGGATTGCAGCGCCGATCTGGTCAAGCTCGCCGAGCAGCCGCACCTCAAGAGCCGCATTGTCAGCGACACCGAGATCGAAGGCATGCTCGACGGCCACGCGATGACGATGACCGCGGCCGATCCGGGTGCGGTGTTCCTGGCCGTGCGCATGGGTTTGTTTCGCAGCGAGGACCAGGGGCACAGCTGGCAGGACATGGAGGTCGGCCGCTTCTCGCCAGTGACCTACGGGCGCGACATCCGCGTCTCGCCGCAGGATGCGCGCGTGATGTACGCCTGCCTCAGCGTCGCGGCGAACAGCAATTTCGGCTCGCTGTATCGCAGCGACGATGTGGGCAAGAGCTGGAAGCGGGTCGACGAAGGCACCAGTCCGCGCTCCACCCTGATGGCGGTGGCGCTGCACGACCGCGACCCGAACCAGGTGTACACCGCGGCTCGCAATGGGCAGGTCTTCGGGACGCAAGATGGTGGCAAGAGCTGGACCGAGTTCCCGCTTCCCGCGCAGGTCAAGCAGGTCTACGCCCTGGCCTGCGGCTGACGCACTGCCGCGCCCTGCCCGCGACGGAGATCAAACATGGACGGGTTAGGGTGGGTTCTGGCCGCTTCGGTCGCGTTCGTCGGCACGCATTTTCTGCTGTCGCACCCGCTGCGTCGGCCGATCGTGGCGGCGATTGGCGACGGGGGGTTTCTCGGCGTCTACTCCCTGGTCGCAGCCGCGACCTTGGTGTGGCTGGTGCTGGCGTACCTGGCGGCCCCTACCACGGCGCTGTTGTGGCCGGTCGGCAACGTTCTGTGGGCCATCGTGACGGTCTTGATGCTGGTCGCTTCAATCCTGCTGATGGGTTCGCTCGTCGGCAACCCGGCGCTGCCGGGACAGAAACCCGCCGGCCCGGCGCCTGTCGCGCGCGGGGTGTTCGCGATAACCCGACACCCGATGATGTGGGCGTTTGCGATCTGGGGCGTGTGCCACGTCGCGGTCTATCCGGTCGGCAAGAACATTATTGTCGCGGCGGCGATCACCGTGCTCGCCCTGGTCGGCGCCGCGTTGCAGGACCGCAAGAAGGAGGCGCTGCAGCCACAGACGTGGCGCGCCTGGGAGGCGCGGACGAGCTACTGGCCCTTCGCCGCGATCGCGACCGGGCGTGCGCGGCTTGGCGGCTTCGGCATGCACGCGCTGGCTGGCGGCACGGTGGTCTGGCTCGTCGCGACCTGGGCGCACATCCCGCTCGCCGGCTGGGCGGCCGGCATCTGGCGCTGGATCTGGTAGTCTAGGCGAGCACCTTCAGCGCGCGCAGGCGGGCAATCTCGCCTTCCGAGTAGCCCGCCTCGCGCAAGATCTCCTCGCCGTGCTCGCCCACCGCCCCGCCCCGGCGCGGCGGCACCTTGCGTTCGCCCTCGATCTGGATGGCGCTGTTCACGGTGAGCAGGTCCTCGCCCTCGAACGGCACCAGCGCTTCGATGGCACGCATCTGGCTGTCATGCAGCATGTCGTCGAGCGTGCCGATCACGCCGAAGGTCACACCAGCCGCGTCGAGACGCTGCCGCCACTCGGCGAGGTCGCGGGTGAGGAAGGTGGCGTCGAGAATGGTGGTCAGGGCCCGCGCGTTCTCGCGACGCGGGCCGATCTCGGCGAAACGCGGATCGTCGAGCAGGTCCGCCCGATCCAGCGCGCGCACGAACGGCGCGAACTGGCGCTCCTCGTTGAGCATGGTGAGCATGAACCAGCGATCGTCGCGGCAGCGAAAGATATTGTTGCAGGCATTCGGCGAGTGCTCGCGCGGCGGCCGGCCGACCACCTCGGCGCCGCACAGCCTGGCTTGCGCGTAGCAGCCATTGGCCCACAGACCGTTGGCCAGCAACGAGGTGCTGACCTGGCCGCCGCGCCCGGTCCGCTCGCGTCGATAGAGCGCGGTGACGATAGCCCCGTATAGCGACGAGGCGCTGGGATGGTCGCCCATGCCGGGCAGCGATCGCGCCGGCGGAGCGGCGGCGTCCGAGCGCACCAGGTCCATCAACCCCGAGCGCGCCCAGTAGGCGGTGGAATCGAAGCCGGTCTTGTCCGCCTCCTCGCCGATCTCGCCATAGGCGGTAAACGAGGCGTAGATCAGCCGCGAGTTGAGTGCCGACAAGGTGGCGCAGTCGATCCCCAGGCGCTTGCGCACCGGCAGTGGATAATTGGTGACGAAAACATCGGCCGAGGCGACGAGGCGGTGCAGCGCCGCCTGCGCTTCGGCGAGTTTCAGATCCATCGCCAGGCTGCGCTTATTGCGCCCGGTGAGCAGCCACGCCCAGTCATGCGCGCTGCCCATCGGCATCCCCGGCCGATCACCGAGGCCGCGATAGGCGTCGCCAGCACCGGGCGGCTCCAGCTTGATCACGTCGGCGCCGAAGTCAGCGAGGATCGTCGCCGCCGCCGGTGCCGCGATGAAGCTCGCGCAGTCGATCACCTTGAGCCCGGCGAACACCAGGCCCGCTTCATCGCCGTCGCGCATCTCAGGACGCTTGGTTGCTGAACACGATGGTCCCGGAGGCCGCGAACATGCCGCCAACCCCATGACACACCGAGATTTCCGCACCCTCGATCTGCGCCGGCGCGATGCCGCGCATCTGACGTACACTCTCCTGCAACGCGTACATGCCGTACATGCCGGAGTGCATGTACGAGAGTCCGCCGCCATTGGTGTTCACCGGCAGCTTGGCGCCCGGTGCCGTGTTGCGCTCGGCGATGAACGCCGCGCCCTCGCCGCGCCCGACAAAGCCGAGATCCTCGAGCCCGTAGATCGGCAGATGCGCGAACGCGTCGTAGATCATCAGGTGATCGACGTCACCGTGCTTGATGCCGGCCTCCTTGAACGCGGTCGGGCCGGCGACGCTGAACGCGCGCGAGGAGGTAAAATCCTTCATCTGGCTGATCATCGGCGTCTCGACGCTCTCGCCGGTGCCGAGCACATAGACCGGCTTCTGCGGGAAATCCTTTGCGCGATCACGATGGGTGACGATCAACGCGCCACCGCCATCAGTGACCAGGCAGCATTGCAGCAGCCGGAACGGGTAGGCGATCATGCGCGAATTCAGCACGTCATCGACCGTGATCGGGTCCTTGAAAGTCGCGCGCGGGTTCTTCGCCGCCCATTCGCGTTGCACCACCGAGACCATCGCGATCTGCTCGTGGCTGACGTTGTAGCGCTTCATGAAGCGCAGCACCGGAATCGGGAACATGGTCGGCGGGCCGAACGGGCCGAACGGCTGCTCGAACTGGCCGTTGAGGCTGTTCGCCGCCACGCTGCGGCCGGGCTGGCCGACGCGCGAGCGGCCGCTCTCGCCATGCGTGATGAGAATGGTCTTCGCCAGCCCCGCCTCGATCGCCGCGGCAGCGTGCCGCAGGTGGATCATGAACGAGCAGCCACCGACCGAGGTGCCGTCCACCCAGGATGGCGTGATGCCGAGATAGTGCGCGATCTGCTGCGGCGTCTCCACCGCCGTCGCGACACCGTCGATGTCGGAGGGCTTGAGCCCGGCATCCTTCATCGCCAGCAACGCCGCGTCGGCGTGCAACTGGATCTGCGACATGTCCGGCACGACGCCGAGCTTGGAGGTCTCCGAAGCGCCGACGATGGCGACCGATCTTGCACCCATGCTCTCAACCCTTCGCCGGACGGAACAACGGCAGCGTGATGTCGTCGTCCATTTTCTCGAACACCACCTCGAGCTTCATGTCGAGCTGAAGCGCCTCGGGCGTCTGCTCGCATTCGACGATATTTGTCATCAAACGTGGGCCTTCCTCGAGCTCGACCACCGCGATGGCATAGGGCGGCTTGAAGCCGGGCACCGGGCGGTGGTGGATCACATAGCTGTACAGCGTGGCGCGACCGCTTGCCTTGAACCAGCTCACATCGGTCGAGCCGGTGCCGGGGCAGAACGGACGCGGCGGGAAATAGACCTCGCCCGTCTGATTGTCGCGCTGCAGGCGCAGCTCCCCCGCCTTGGTGCCGTCCCAGAATGGCTGGGTCTCCGGCGTTGGCACGGGTTTGGCGCGTCCCGGTTCGAGCATGAGTTCCGTTTCCCCTGTGTCGGTGCAAAGTGAGTTTGGCCGAGCCGGTTCGTCGGGTCCAGACCTCGCCTTGACATGTTGCGGGTGCTGCCCGGCTTCGTTGCCCCGGCAGCGGCCAGCGTCTAGGATCGCAACCTGGAAAGCAGCCGGAGGAATGCCGATGAGCGCGCAGGTCTCAGCAGCGCTGGCCGAACGCCCTCGTGATGCGGCGGCCGGGCTCTACGACAGGCTCGAAGACCGTATCCTGGCGCGTGACCAGGTCGGCGCCAGCAAGGTCTATTACGATCTGCTGCGGGCCGGTCGCCCGATGCCGGAGATCGTCGCCGAGGCGGTTCGCATCCACGCCCCCTACACGCACGTGCCGTATCACGAGCGCATCGACAACGGCTTTCCGAACTTCGTCAACAACGATCACTGCCTGCTCAGCGCCCGTGCGGGTCTCAACCTGAGCCGGATGCTGCCTGCCTCGCTCGGCAACCTGCCGATGGCGCAGACCATCTGGTACATCCCGACGGGGCTGGATATCTGGAACCAGAAGGTCGGCTTGGCACCGGGCCACTACATGCGCGGCTTCACCGGCAAGATGGAGAACCCGCCAGCGCCCGCCGTCTTCTGGCAGGACCAGGAGCCGCTGCCGACAGCCGGGCCACTGCGCGACCGTCTCGATCAGTGGATCACCCTGGTGCATCGCGGTGACGTTATCGCTGCGTACCGGCATTTCCTCGGGCTGATGCAGGACGTGCCGAACCGGCGAGAAATCCTGGCGGAACTGGTGTTTGCTGGCTTGATCGATGTGCAGGACCGCATGCTGTACAATCGCTCCTACACCACCGGCCATAAATCCTACCGCGCGCGCGCCACTGTCGAGCTCGGCACGTTCGTCGGCTGGGAGAACGCGCATAACGTGGTCTATGCGGGCGCGCTCGACATCGCCGTCGGACCGCGCTGGTACTCGACGTACGAGATGGCGTGCAACGCGGTCACGCTGTTCATCGAAGGCCACAGCCTGCACGCCGTGCCCTATTCGGGCACCACCGAGCGCGAGCGGCAGTTGTTTGCGAACACCGGCTCGCTCGACCAGCAAGAGGTCGCCGAACTGATCGACGTGGTGATCCGCCAGCCGGAACCCGCCTACGTGGAACACCTCGCCAAGCTGCTGCTCGCCGGCAAGAGCCCTCGGCGGATCATCGACGTGTTCCAGATCGCCGCCGCCCAGGTCGTGCTGGAGACACAGACAGAAACAAACTTCTCGATGCCGCAACATTGCTATGAATATTGCAACACGCTCGGCTGGTTCTACGACAATTTCG
Organism: Acetobacteraceae bacterium; assembly: GCA_965218045.1. Taxonomy (GTDB): domain Bacteria; phylum Pseudomonadota; class Alphaproteobacteria; order Acetobacterales; family Acetobacteraceae; genus CAVRCA01. Next base: position 976,316 of record CBDCJX010000011.1, read on the forward strand.
AGCATCCGCAGCGGCTCAAGCTGCTCTGGGTCGCGGCGTCCTTCCTCAACCGCAACGCCGCGCACCAGAGGCACAGCGGCGATCTCAATCCGGTCGCCATCCGCGCACCCGGCAGTGCCAGCAAGATGTCGAGCGCGCAGTTGTTGGATCGCGTCGAGACTGCGGTGGGCGAGCTCAACGGTCCCGAGGGGCTGGCCTGGACCCAGGCTTACCTCGACAGCGGCGCCGACCGCGCGCCGCTGGTGCAAAGCCTCGCGCTCATCGCCACGCGCATCGGCAACGATCCGCACAACCAGGAAATCGCCCAGTGCATGCTGGAGGATTACGGCAAGAGCACGTCGCCAGATCGCGACCGATTGCTGCTCGCCGCCGCGCAGCACACGGCGGTGCATCGCAAGTACGGCGACCGGTTCGAGGCAAGTCGACGGTTCGGCGAGGCGTTCGATCTGGCGGAGCTGCACTGAAACCAGGCGGCCAGGCAGCCGACGCGATCAGGATTTGATGCCACGCAAAAATCCTGACCGGCTGGACGCACTGGCCATCACCAGCGCGGCATCGTTGCCCGACAGGATGAAACGCGCGCCAGCCTCGATGTAGCGCGGCATGAGGGCGTGATCGTAGACACCGGCCATGCCGGGATGCTTGCCGTGCGCACGGGCGGCGGTGATCATCCGCCGATACGCCTCGCCGACCCGTTCATGGCCGAACTCGCCGGGAATACCCATCTCCGCGCACAGATCATTGGTGCCGATCAGCAGGACGTCGATGCCGGGAACGGCCGCGATCGCGTCCGCGTTGTCGATCGCGGTCGGCGTCTCGAGCATCGCCACGATCGTCGTGGCCGCATTGAGGATTCGCGCGCCCTCACCGATCGAGGCCGAGCGCAACGCGTGATGGGGTCCCCACCCGCCGACCGAGCGGTGGCCGATCGGCGGATATTTCAGCTTCTGGACGATCTCGCGCGCCTCGTCGCCGGTGTCGACATGCGGGACGACGACGCCAAGCGCCCCGTTGTCCAGCATCCGCGTGCCAAGCGAATACTCCCCGTTGGGAATCCGCACGAACGGCGCGATGCCGGCGTCCAGTGAAGCGGCCGCGATCTGCGCCGCGGCGTCGAGCGACATGGTGCCATGTTCGAGATCGAGAAACAGCCAGTCGAAACCGGCGACCTGCATCGTCTTGGCGATCTCGACGCTGCGGATCAGCCTTATGCCCACGCCGAGCGAGAGTTGACCGTCATCCAGTCGCTCGCGCGCGACGTTTCGCACCTCCGGCATCGCCTGCTCTCCTTTGCCCCAACGCGACGATCCTCCGCGCGCGTCAAGGCGGGGTCAAGCGGAGCACCGGATGCAGGTTTGACTTACCAGTGCGGCCTCCCTAGCGTGCAGCCTACAAGACAAAGTGATAAAGGGGAGGTTTGACATGCGGGCGTGGCTGCTGCGAGCGGCTTTTATTGTGGCGTTGACAGTCGTTTGGGGTTCGGGTCGGCCGGCAAGTGCCGCCGAAACCATCAAGATCGGCTACATCGATCCGTTCTCAGGGTCATTCGCGCAGGTCGGCGATTCCGCGCTGAAAACCTACAACTTCATCATCGACCATCTCAACGCCGAAGGCGGCGCGCTGGGCCGCAAATTCGAGCTGGTCACCTTCGACGACAAGCTGCAGCCGGCCGAGGCGCTGATCGCGCTGAAGAACGTGACCGACCAGAACATACCCTTCGTGATGCAGTGCACCGGCTCCAACGTGGGCGCCGCGCTGCTGGAGGGTGTCGCCAAGCACAACCGGCGCAATCCAGATCGGCGCGTGCTCTACCTCAACTGTGGCGCGCTCGCCGACGACCTGACCAACGAGCAGTGTGATTTCTGGCACTTCCGCTTCGACGCCAACACCGGCCAGCGCGCCGAGACGTTGGTGCGGTCGCTGCCGAAGGATCTGAAGTCGGTCTACATTATCAACCAGGACTATCTGTTCGGCCAGGCGTTGCAACGCAACACGCGACACTACCTGGCCAAGCTTCGCCCCGACATCAAGGTGGTTGGCGATGAGCTGGTCCCGCTCGGCAAGGTAAAGGATTTCTCGCCCTACATCACCAAGGTGAAATCGTCGGGAGCACAGGCGTTGCTCACCGGCAATTGGGGCCCCGACCTCAACCTGATGATGCGGGCCGGCGCGGATGCGGGGCTGGAGATCGGCTACTACACCTACCTCGCGCATCTGATCGGCGGCCCGACCGCGATCGGTCAGCTGGGCGCGAACCGGCTGCACACCGTGGTCGAGTTCCATCCCAACGTTCCTGTCGAGCAGAAGAACGAGGCCGGCGAGGCATTCGTGAAGGAGTTCCGCAAGGATCACGAATTCGACCTGATCGCCATCAATGGCTACATGATGTTCAAGATGCTGGCCAAGGCGATCGATCAGGCCGGCTCGACCAATGCCCTGAAAGTGGCCGAGGCGCTCGAGGGCATGCACGCCAAGGACATGATGGGCAACGAATACTGGATGCGGAAGGACGACCATCAACTGATGGAGCCGCTCTACGCGTCCATCTTCGTCAAGGACGTGAAATACGACTCCGAAAAGACCGGCCTCGGCTGGAAGACCGAGGTGACGGTGAAGGCCGACGATCTGGCGCAGCCGACGGTCTGCAAGATGAAGCGGCCCACCTCCTAGGGCTTGCCGCCCGCCTTTGCCGGGGCGAGTCACGTTGACTCGTCCCGGGGCGCCGCTTACGTTCAACTTACGTAAATATCCAAAAACCGGTGCTTTGTTGGAGGGAATATGGTGGGTCGCGCTTGGCGCTTGCTTGCATTCGGCGCTCTCGCCTGCCTCGTCGCACCACCGGCGCGCCCGGCCTTGGCGGCGGAGACGATCAAGGTCGGCTATGTCGATCCGCTGTCCGGCACCTTCGCGCAATCCGGCGACCAGTTCCTGAAAGTGTTCCAATACGTCCTGGACAAGATCAACGCCAAGGGCGGCCCGCTCGGCCGCAAGTTCGAGCTGGTGCCGTTCGACGACAAGTCGCAGCCCTCCGAGGCGCTAATCGCGCTCAAGAAGATCACCGACCAGAACATCCCCTTCATTATGCAGTGCAGCGGCTCGAATGTCGGCGCGGCGCTGATCGACGGGGTGGCCAAGCACAACCGGCGCAATCCGGACCACCGCGTGCTGTATCTGAACTGCGGCGCGCTGGCCGACGAGTTGACCAACGAGCAGTGCGATTTCTGGCATTTCCGCTTCGCCGGCAATGTCGGGATGCGCGCGCAGACCTTGGTCGCCGCGTTGCCGAAGGATCTCAAGACCGTCTACCTGTTGAACCAGGACTACCTGTTCGGCCAGTCCGTGCAGAAGGACACCAAGGAGCAACTCGCCAAGCTGCGGCCCGACATCAAGATCGTCGGCGACGAGTTCATCCCGCTCGGCAAGGTGAAGGATTTCTCCTCCTACATCGCCAAGATCAAGGCGTCCGGCGCGCAGGGCCTCATCACCGGCAACTGGGGACCCGACCTCAACCTGTTGCTGAAGGCCGGCGCCGATGCCGGGCTCGACATCGGCTACTACACCTATCTCGCTCATCTGATCGGCGGCCCGAGCGCGGTCGGCGGCACGGGCGAGAACCGGCTGCATTCGGTCATGGAGTTCAACGAGAACGTTCCCGTCGAGCAGCATAACGCCGCCATGGAAGCGTTCGACGAGGGTTTTCGCAAGGAGCACGGGTTCGACTTCACCGAGATCAACTTCTACACCTTGTTCGACATGCTGGGCCAGGCGATCACCAAGGCGGGCTCGACCGATCCGATGAAGGTGGCCCTGGCACTCGAGGGGATGCGCACCGACGATCTGATGGGCAAGCCGACCGAGATGCGCAAGGAGGACCATCAGCTGCTGATGCCCTATTACGAGGGCGTCTTCACCAAGGGCGTGAAGTACGATTCCGAGAAGACGGGGCTCGGCTGGAAAACCGAAGGCGAGCAGAGCGCTGCGCAACTGGCGCAACCGACGATCTGCAAGATGAAGCGGCCCACGTCCTGATCCGGCACCGCTAGACAAGGAGCGCGCGCGTGGAGGTCATTCTCGTCTCGACCCTGAACGGCCTCGTCTACGGCATGCTGCTGTTCATGCTGGCGAGCGGGCTCACCCTGATCTTCAGCATGATGGGGGTGCTGAACTTCGCGCACGCCAGCATCTACATGCTGGGCGCCTATTTCGCTTTCACCACCAGCCTCTATGTCGGCTTCTGGCCGGCGCTGATCATCGCCCCGGTGCTGTGCGGCCTGGTCGGCACGGCGATCGAGGTGTGGGGGCTGCGTAGAGTCCATCACAACGGCCACATCGCCGAGCTGCTGTTCACGTTCGGGATCGCCTTCATCATCGAGCGCGCGGTGCAGATGACCTGGGGCATGATCGCTGTGCCCTACCGGGTGCCGGCGCTGCTCGACTTCCCGCTGTTCGAGCTGTACGGCATCCAGTTCCCCGCCTACCGCGCCTTCATGCTGCTGGTCTCGGCGGGGATGCTGGTCTCGATCTGGTTGCTGCTGACGCGGACGCGCGTCGGCCTCATCATCCAGGCATCGCTCACTCACCCCGACATGGTGAGCGCGCTTGGTCATGACGTGCCACGGGTGTTCACCGGTGTGTTCGCCGGCGGCTGCGCGCTGGCCGGGCTCGCGGGCGTGATCGGCGGCAACTACCAGACCACCGAGCCGTCGATGGCGTTCGCCATGGGGCCGATCGTGTTTGTCGTGGTGGTGTTCGGCGGCCTCGGTTCGCTCGCCGGCTGTTTCATCGCCTCGCTCATCATGGGTCTGGTGCAGACCTTCGCCGTGGTGATGGACTGGTCGCTCAGCGACCTGCTTCGACCACTCGGCGTGGCGCTGTCGCCGGACTACCTGCTGGGCGAGTTCCTTGCCGTGCCGATCGCGCGGATCGGGCCGCTGCTGCCGTTCGTGCTGATGATCCTGATCCTGTTGTTCCGCCCGCGTGGCCTGCTGGGAACACGTGACACATGATGGATGCCACCGTCCGGCCGGTCGAAACGATTGCCCTCCGGCGCAAATCCGGCTGGCTGCGACAGTGGCCATGGATAGCCGCACTCATCGTGGCATTGGTCATGCCGTGGGTTTTCTATGACTGGACGCACGATCGCCAGTCCGGCTTCACGGTGTCGATGCTTAGTCAGATGGGCATGATGGTGATCTTCGCACTGTCGTACAACATGCTGATGGGCCAGGCGGGGTTGCTGTCGTTCGGCCATGCGGCGTTCTTCGGCCTTGGCGGCTATTTCGCCGCGCACGTGCTCAACGGCGCGCCCACCGTCGTGCCGGTCGAGCTGGTTCCCCTGGTGGCGGGTCTCGGCGGGCTCTGCTGCGCCATCGTGTTCGGCTACATGGCGACCCGACAGCGTGCCACGGCGTTCGCCATGATCACCTTGGGCTTCGGCGAGCTCGTGACGGTTTCCGCCGTGATGTTCCACGCCTTTTTCGGCGGCGAGGGTGGTATCACCACCAACCGGGTGATCGACAACAGCCTGTTCGGGATCGAGTACCTGCACGGGATCGAGGTCTATTACCTCATCATCGCCTGGATGGTGATCTCGGTCGCGGCGATGGCATACCTTACCGGAACCCCGCTCGGGCGCATGGCCAATGCGTGCCGCGACAACCACGAGCGGGCGCAGTTCATGGGGTACGATCCGAAGGTCGTCCGCTTTCTGCAATTCTCGTTGGCCGGCCTGTTCGCCGGCATAGGCGGAGGGTTGTACGCGCTGACCTACGAGATCGTCACCTTTGACGCCGTTGCCGCCCCGCTTTCGGCGAACGCGCTGCTGATGGCCTATATCGGCGGCGTCACCGTCTTCGCCGGTCCGATCATTGGCGCCGTGCTCATCACCTTGCTGCAAAGCGGGCTGAGCCTGCTGTCGAATGCGTGGCTGGTCTATGTGGGCGTGCTGTTCATCGCCATGGTCATGTTCGCGCCGGGCGGGATCGCCGGGATCATTGCCGCGCACGATCCGGTGCTGCGGACCGGCCGCATGGGACGCCTCGCCGTCCCGTATCTCCGCATGGTGATACCGGCCCTGGCGACGGTGTTCGGCGTCGTCGCTTTGGTGGAGCTGCTTTCGTTTCTCACCATCGGCGCGGCGCAGGGCAAGACCTTGGAGCTGTTTGGCTACGTCATCAATGCCGACGCGGCGCGGCCATGGATCGTGGCGACGGTGTGCCTGATCGGCGGCGGCATCTGGCTGCATTTCGAGGGGCGCGCGTTCCGCCGGGTCTGGGGGACGGTCACCGCGGACCTCGAGATCGAAGCCGCATGAATGCGACCGGCGCGCACGCGCCCACCGCAAACGCAATCGAGCTGCGTGACGTCAAGAAGAGCTTCGGCAGAACCGAGATCATTCGCGGCATCAACCTCGACGTCGTCCGCGGCGAACGACACGCCATCATCGGCCCGAATGGCGCCGGCAAAACGACCTTGTTCAACCTCGTCAGCGGACGGTTCCCGATCACCTCGGGCAGCATCGCGCTGAACGGCTCACGTATCGACGCCTTGCCGGCGCACCGGATCAATCGGCTCGGGCTGTCGCGCAGCTTCCAGATCACCTCCATCTATCACCGGCTCAGCGTGTTCGAGAATATCCGCTGTAGTCTGCTGTGGAGCCGCGGCTACAAGTACTCCTTCTGGTCGCCGCTTGCTCGTCAACGGGCGCTGAACGAGTCCGCCGAGCATCTGCTGGAGGAGTTGAACCTCGCGAGCCGTCGCGATCTCACCGCCGGCTTGCTGTCCTATGCCGAGCAGCGCGCGCTCGAGATCGGCATGACAGTCGCCGGTGATGCAAAAGTGATCCTGCTCGACGAACCGACGGCGGGCATGAGCCACAGCGAGACCGACTACGCGATAGCGCTGATCCGTCGCATGACCGAGGGCAAGACCTTGGTCATGGTCGAGCACGACATGCAGGTGGTGTTCGATCTGGCCGACACGATCACCGTCGTGGTCTACGGCGAGGTGATCGCATCGGGACCACCCGCGTCGATCCGGGCCAGCACAGCGGTGCAGGAAGCCTATCTCGGAGAGCTCGCCGCATGATGCTCGAAGTCGCCGACCTGCACGCCTACTACGGCAAGAGCCACATCCTGCATGGCGTCGATCTCAGTGTGGACGAAGGCGAGATCGTCAGCCTGCTCGGGCGCAACGGCGTCGGTCGCTCGACGACGTGCAAGGCGATCATGGGTCTGGTCCCGCCACACGGCAACATCCGCTACAAGGGACGCGACATCGCCGGGCTGCGCTCCGACCTGGTTGCGCGTACGGGAATCGGCTACGTGCCGGAGGACCGGCAGATCTTTCCTACCCTCACGGTGCGGCAGAACCTCGAACTGGGGCTGAAGCGCGCGGGGGTGTTCGGGCGTTGGAAGTTCGAGGACGTGTATGGGCTGTTCCCCAATCTGGGCGAACGGCAGGATACGGCGGCGGGGGTGCTGTCGGGCGGCGAGCAGCAGATGCTGTCGATGTGTCGCACCCTGATGGGCGACCCCGACCTCGTGCTGATCGACGAACCAACCGAGGGTCTTGCGCCACGTCTGGTCGAGCAGGTGGGCGTGCTGCTTTCGGAGATCGCCAATCGCGGCGTCGCGATCCTGCTGATCGAGCAGAAGCTCACCATCGCGCTCAAAATCTCGCAGCGGCTCTACGTGATGGGCCACGGCCGCATCGTGTTCCAGGGCACGCCGGGTGACCTCACCGCCAACGAGGAAATCCGCAAGGAGTGGCTGGAAGTCTGAACCGCCTGCCCTACGGCTCTCGCGCGAGTAGCTCGCCGAGCGTAAAGGGGCAGCTAGCCGGCACGGAGGACGCCGGCTGACCGTCCATTGCTTCCGGCAGGCCGCGCAAGGCATCCTTGTAGAGGTCCATCACGTCGATCTTCTTACTCATGGAAGGCGAGTACCGCCGGCGTGCCTGCGAGCGGAAGTTCTTGGCATCTGCGCGCCAGCTAGGTGCTGAAAGCGACGTCGGCCAACCCTGCGCCTTCAGCCAGTGGACGAGGGCCTGGAACAGCAGCGACTCCACCGCCTCGACCTGGCCGCGGCCCACGCTCTCGATCTCCTCGATGATATTCTCCCAGTCCGGATGGGCATCGTTCAGCCGCTCGCCGGCGGCAACACGTCGGAGCAGCGCCGCTTGCTCCTCGCTCCACACTACGATGTCCGCTTCGTAGAGATCGCTCATCCTATAGGGCGGCCTCCGCCGCCACACGCAGCGCCTCGACGCTGCCGCCGGTCAGCACCATCGTGCGCACCTTGTGGCTCTTGCCGACCTCTTTCCAGACCTGCATGCGGTCCTTGATGCGGTCCGCCGAGCCGACCAGGGAAATCTCGTCGATCAGCGCCGCCGGCACCGCCGCCTCCGCTTCCTTCTTTTTACCATCCAGGTAGAAATCCTGGATCTTCATCGCCGCTTCCTCGTAGCCGAGGCGCTTGGCGAGGTCGTTGTAGAAATTCTTCGAGCGCGCGCCCATGCCGCCGATGTACAGCGCCAGCTCCGGCCGCAGCGCGTCGCGGCAGGCGTCGAGATCGTCGCCCATGCGGATGCGCACGTAGGGCGCGTTGTCGAAATCGGCCATCGTCTTGCTGTTGGCCGCCTTCTTCATGCCGCCCTCGATCGCATCGGTGATGAGGTTTGGCTGCTCGGGCGAGAAGAAGATCGGCAAGGTGCCGTCGGCCACCTCGCCCGCAGTACGCAGTCCGGCCGGCGTGATCGACGCGGTGTAGATCGGCAGGCTCGGATCGCCATGCACGATGCTTTTCAGCGGCTTGCCGAGCCCGCTCGCATCCGGCCCTTTGTAGGGGATCTGATAGTGCTCGCCCTCGAAGCTCAGCGGCGCCTCCCGACGCAGGATCTGGCGGATGATCGCGGCGTATTCCTTGGTGCGCGCCAGCGGCTTGCCGAACGCGACGCCGTGCCAACCCTCGATCACCTGCGGCCCGGAAGGCCCGATGCCGCAGAGGAAGCGATTGCCCGACATCATCTGCAAGGTCATCGCCGTCATCGCAGCGCAGGTCGGCGTGCGGGCTTGCATCTGCATGATGCCGGTCCCCGCCTTGATCTTCGTGGTTCGGGCCAGCACCCAGGCGATCGGCGTCACCGCGTCCGTCCCATACGCCTCGCCGCTCCAGACTTGCGAGTAGCCGAGACGCTCCGCCTCCAGCACCTTGTCCATGTCGACCGGATTGCCGGCCGAGACTTTTAGCGTGATTCCGAGCTGCATGGTTGTCAGACCTTGTTCAGAACGTCTTCGCGGAAGCGCTTCATCGTGGTGAGCGACGCCTCGACATCGGCGCCGACCAAGGTGAAGTCGACCGCCACCACGCCAACATCGCGCAGCGCGCGCAGATCGCCGATGATGTCCTGGTTGCCGCCGGAGAACAGCCGCCGCTCGCCGTCATCCGCCTTGTCCGGCAAGCGCTCCCCATGCGTGGCGACACGATAGGCCAGCGCCACGTCGGATGGTTTGCGACCGGCCTTCTCGACCAGCCCGCGCAACTTGTCGACGCCGGCCTGGTAGCGCGGCAGGCTGTCCAGCCTGAAATCGGGGTTGGTGCCGAGCGGATACCAGCCATCGCCAAGCCGCGCCGTCCGCCGCAACGCCGGGCCGCTCTCGCCGCCGACCCAGATCGGCGGATGCGGCCGCTGCACCGGCTTGGGTTCGAAGATGATGTCGGAGAACTGCACGTATTTGCCCGAGAAGCTTGGGTTCTCCTTGGTCCATAGCTCCTTGCAGGCGAGCAGGTATTCGTCGGTGACGGTGCCGCGATGGTCGAACGGCTCGGTGTCGAGCGCCTCGAACTCCTCGCGCATCCAGCCCGCGCCGATGCCGAAGGTGATCCGGCCTTCGGAGAGCACATCCATCGTGGCGATCATCTTCGCGGTCAGCACCGCCGGACGATGCGGCACGACGGTCACGGAAGACAGAATGCGGATCTTCTTCGTCTTGGCGACGACGAACATCATCTCCATCAGTTGCTCGTGGCGCTTCGCCCGCGCGCCCGCTGGAAACTCGCCGCTATCGGCGTACGGGTATTTGTTGGCGATCGAGGCCGGGATGACCACGTGATCACTGACCTGGCAGCACTCATAGCCCATCGCCTCGCCTTCGACCGCGAGCCGCGTCAGGCTGTCCGGCGCGATCAGGTCTCCGGCGGTCGGCAAGTTGAAGCCGTACTGCATGATCCATCCCTCCCCCTCATGGCTGCCCGCCACGATAGCACACGATTTCGCGTTGGCTTCCCCCCTGCCCTGGGTACAGACTGACGGCAAGCCAACCAGGCAGGGGGATCGGCAATGGACCCTCGTCCCGCGCACGCGGCGGGGTCGGCGCCGAGCATGATCATACGATGACCAACGACGACGAGACCACGCGCTGGATCGAGCACGCGCCGCTGCCCGAACTGATGCGGCAAGCGGCCACGATGCGGGATGCGGGCCACGGGCGCAACCTGTCCTACTCGCGCAAGGTGTTCATCCCGCTGACCAAGTTGTGTCGCGACGTGTGCCACTACTGCACCTTCGCCGAGCGTCCGCGCGCCGACCGGCCGGCCTATCTCGCGCCCGACGATGTGCTGGCGATCGCCCGCGCCGGGGCGGCGGCGGGCTGCACCGAGGCACTGTTCACCTTGGGCGACAAGCCGGAGCTGCGCTACCGCGCCGCGTCCGAGGCGCTGGCGGAGCTGGGATACGCGACCACCATCGAATACCTGCGAGCGATGTGCGCGCTGATATTGACGGAGACCGGGCTGCTGCCGCACGCCAACCCGGGCGTGATGACGCGCGACGAGATCGCCGGGCTACGCGAGGTCAACGCCAGCCAAGGCATCATGCTGGAATCAGCGAGCGCGCGGCTGTGCGAGCCCGGCGGGGTGCATTTCGGCTCGCCCGACAAGCACCCGGCGGTGCGGCTGGAGACGATCCGGCTCGCCGGCGAGCTCGATGTGCCGTTCACCACCGGCGTCCTGATCGGCATCGGGGAGACCCGCGCCGAGCGGCTGCAATCGCTGTTCGCGTTGCGCGACCTGCACGCGCGTTACGGTCACATCCAGGAAGTGATCGTGCAGAACTTTCGCGCCAAGCCAAAGACCAAGCGTGAACACGCGCCGGAGCCCGATCTGGACGACCTGCTGTGGACCGTCGCCGCCGCGCGGCTGATCTTGGGGCCGGCGATGAACCTCCAGGCTCCGCCCAACCTCACGCCCGTCGATTACCAGCGCATTGTCGAGGCGGGAATCAACGACTGGGGTGGCGTCTCGCCGGTTACGCCGGATCACGTCAATCCCGAGGCACCGTGGCCGCAGATCGAGGAGCTTGCGCAACGCACCGCCGAGGCGGGCAAGGTGCTGGTCCAGCGGCTGCCGGTCTACCCGGCCTACGCGCGGGACGCAGATCGCTGGCTCGCGCCGAAGGTCGCCACCCAGGTGCGCCGGGCGATGGATGCCGATGGGCTCGCGCGCGACGACGACTGGGCGCCCGGCCTGACCGTGCCACCGCCCCAGGGCACCTCGCGGCTCGTCGCGGCCGACGCCCACATCGTCGATATCGTTGCCCGGGCAACCAATGGCGAACGGCTGGATGAACCCCGGATCGTGCGACTGTTCGCGGCGCGCGACGCGGATTACAACTACGTGGTCTCGGCCGCCGACGCGCTCCGACAGGCGGTGAGCGGCGACGTGATCCGCTACGTGGTCAACCGCAACATCAACTACACCAACATCTGCTATTACAAGTGCAAGTTCTGCGCGTTCTCCAAGGGCAAGACGCACGAGGCGCTGCGGGGCACGCCGTACGACCTCGAGCTCGAGGAGATCGTCCGTCGCTCGCGCGAAGCGTGGGATCGCGGCGCGACCGAGGTCTGTCTGCAAGGCGGCATCCACCCGGACTATACGGGTGCCACCTATGTCGGCATCGCGCGTGCGATCAAGACGGCGCTGCCGGACATGCATGTCCACGCCTTTTCGCCGCTCGAAGTGACGCAGGGTGCCGCCACCCTCGACCGCACCATCCCAGACTTCCTCGCCGAGCTGAAGGGAGCCGGGCTGGGCACGCTCCCTGGAACGGCGGCGGAAATCCTCGACGACACCGTGCGCAGGGTCATCGCGCCGGACAAGATCATGACCGACCAGTGGCTCGGCGTCGTCGCGGCGGCGCATCGGCTCGGCGTGCGCACCACCTCGACAATCATGTTCGGCCATGTCGAGCAGCCGCTCTCCTGGGCGCGCCACCTGCTCGCGTTGCGCGATCTGCAACAGCAGACCGGCGGCTTCACCGAATTCGTGCCCCTGCCTTTCGTTCACATGGAAGCGCCGATGTATCTGCGCGGCCTGTCGCGTCGCGGCCCGACCGTGCGCGAGGCGGTGCTGATGCACGCGGTCTCACGCCTCACCTTGCATCCGCTGATCACCAACATCCAGGTCTCCTGGGTGAAGATGGGACCGGAGGGCGCCGCGCGTTGTCTCAACGCGGGCGCCAACGATCTCGGCGGCACGTTGATGAACGAGAGCATCTCGCGCGCCGCCGGCACACAGCACGGGCAGGAGTTTCCACCCGGGGCAATGGAGGCGCTGATCCGCTTGATCGGCCGGACGCCGCAGCAGCGCGACACCTTGTATCGACCGGTCACCGACGAACGGCGCGCCGCCTCCTTCGCCGCGCCCGAACTGGCGTCGGTGGTGCTCACACCGCCACGCAAGCTCGCCCGGGCCGAGGCGTGACAAGCAACGCGTAGAGCAGAGGGAAATTGCCATGACGACATTCATGCTGCCGACCGCGTCACCGGAGGAGGTCGGGCTCTCCACCGAACGACTCGCCACCTTGTCCGAGGTGTTGCGCAGCCAGATCGAGCGCGGGCACATTCCCGGCGCCGTCGCACTGATCGGCCGCCGCGGCCGTGTTGCCTACTACGAGAGTTTCGGCGCGCGCGACCCCGAGCAGCGTGACCCGATGCAGAACGACTCGATCTTTCGCATCTACTCGATGACCAAGCCAATCGTCTCGGTTGCAACGATGATGTTGTGGGAGGAAGGCAAGTTCCTGCTCAACGAGCCCGTGGCGAAATACATGCCCGAGTTCGCCAACCAGAAGGTGCTGGTGAGCCGCGATGGGACCACCGATCACGAGCCGGTCGAACGCGACGCCACGATCCAGGACCTGCTGCGTCACACCTCCGGCCTCACCTATGAGTTCCGCGGCGAAGGTCCGGTGCAGAAAGCCTACATGGACGCGAAAATCTACCGGCGCAGCCAGAACAACGCCGACCAAGTGGCCATGCTCGGCAAGTTGCCGCTGATGCACCAGCCCGGTGCGCGCTGGGAGTACAGCCGCTCGACCGACGTGCTCGGCCGGCTGGTCGAGGTGGTCTCCGGCCGGACCTTGGGCGAGTTCATAGACGCGCGCATCGTCAAGCCGCTCGGCATGAGCGACAGCGCGTTCCACGTGCCAGCCGCGCATCACGGCCGCATTGCCCAGGCTTTCGCCAAGGACCCCGAGGGCGGCACCGACGTCCAGCTGCTCGAAGTGCGCGAGAAGCCGACCTTCGAATCGGGCGGCGGCGGCATGGTCGCCACCACGCTCGATTACGCGCGGTTTCTGCAGATGATGCTGAACGGCGGCTTGCTCGATGGAACCCGGCTGCTCAGCCGCACCACGGTCGAGTTCATGACCGCCGATCACCTCGGCCCGGTCACCGGCCCGGCCGACCTGTTGACACCGGGCTACGGCTTCGGGCTCGGCTTCGCGGTGCGCAAGGAGCGTGGCATCGCGCCGATACCGGGTGCCGTCGGCCAATACTACTGGGGTGGTGCTGCGGGCACCACGTTCTGGGTCGATCCCGCCGAGCGGCTATACGCGGTGCTGATGATCCAGGCGCCGGCGCAACGCGAGCACTATCGGGTGCTGTTCCGCGACATGGTGTACGCCGCGATCGCCGACTGAATTCTATCGCCGCGAACGCGGCGTCAGGCCGATCGCTTCCAGATACGCCAGAGTGCGGGTTTCCTGACGTGGCAACATTTGCAGCAACAGGTCGAGATCGGCGGGGTGGTCGATATCCATGCCGATGCCGGGCAGCCGCACGATAGCTGGGTCAACGCCGCGCGCGCGGGCCGCGCTGAGATGGGGGAAGAAACTGTCGTCGCCGAATTGCAGCGGCACTGCGTCTGGCGGCGTGAGCAGCACCGCGTTGGAACCGCGCTGGTCGTGGGCCGGCACGATAGTGAAGGCCGGCGCCTCGCGATGCTCCGCCAGCACGGTGGCGACTTCGGCGGCGGTGATGCGGGGAATGTCGCCGGGCACCTGAAGCATCCCGCCCCGCCCCTCGCGACGCAGCAGTCGCGTCGCGGCCGCCACCGCGCCGGTGTGTCCGTCGCGCGCGCCATCCATGAGCACGCGCGCGCCGAGCCGTCCGGCGAGCCGCGTCGCGGCGGGGTCGAGGGTGACAACGATGATCCCCGCCAGCTCGCGCGTCGCCGCCAGCGCGTGCAGAACATCCTCCGCCATCAACGCGGCCAAAGTGCGACGCTGCTCCGACGTCAGGCGGCCGGCGAGGCGTTGCTTGGCGCCATCGATCTCCTTGATCGGCACCACCGCCCAGATATCGGATGAACTCACGCGCGCAGCTCGTCGGCCGCCGCCAGCACCGTGCGGGCCAACACCTCGCGGTGTTCCAACGTCGTCATCATCGTCTCGGCGAGAAACACCGACGCTTCGATCTCGATCGCCAGATCGGCGTCGGCGTGGTCGAGGATGTAGCCATCCAGCAGCGTGCCGTAGCGACGCGCCACAGCAGCGGCGGTCACGTCAAGGCCGAGCTCCGCCATCATCTTGGCCGTCGGACCTTTGACCGCTCGCCCACCGATGATCGGCGAGACAGCCAGGACCGGAGCGGCACACCTCATCAACGCATCTGAAACGCCGGGCAGAGAGAGAATTGGTTCGACGCTGATGAACGGGTTCGACGGACAGATGACCACGGCACGCAAATCCGGCCGGCGCAGCACCTCGAGAAAATCCGGTTGCGCCTTCGCCGTCGCAGCACCTTGAAACGCAATCTCGCGAACCACCGGCCGGCATTGCAGCCGCACGAAATAGTCCTGGAAGTCGAGCCAGCCTTCCTCGGTGCCAACGCGCGTGCTCACCGTGTCGTCGGACATCGGCAGGATCGTCGGCCGCACGCCGAGCCGACGGGCTAGATCGGCGGTCACTTCGGAGAGCGTCTCGCCCGCCCACAAACGCCGAGTGCGTTCGACATGCGTGGCAAGGTCTCGATCGCCCAGTCGGAACCAGGTCTCGCCGCCAACCTCGCCGAGCGCTTGCATGAACGACCAGGTCTCGTCCCGCCGTCCCCAACCGGTCTCGGGGTTGGCGACGTCGGCCAGCGTGTAGATCAGGGTGTCGATGTCGGGCGAGATACGCAGGCCCAGATGCTCGAAATCATCGCCGGTGTTGGCGACGATCACCAGCTCGTCGGCCGGCAGCACGCGGGCGAGCCCGAGTGCCAGCTTGGCGCCGCCGATGCCGCCGGACAGCGCCACGACGCAGCTCACCGGAACAGATCCTCGCTCGGCGGACGCACCAGCTCGTGTGCCGGCACCACGGGTGCGTCCCAGGCGAGCCCGCGTAGCAGCACCACGGGCTGGCCTTCGTCGGCCTGGCCCATCAGCAGCCCCGCCGCCGCGGCGATCTCGTCGCCGAGCCCGACCACCGTCACCTCCAGCGTGCGGCCGAACATGTCGGGCTTGCCGCGCATGTCGACCAGGGCCGGCAACCCCGCGGCGCCGATCGCGACACCCACCGTGCCGCGTCGCCACGGGCGGCCGAAACTGTCGCTGATCACGACCGCCAGCTCGACGCCGAAACGCGCTTGCAGCGCGTCGCGCAGAGTGGCAGCGCTGCGGTCGGGGTCCAGCGGCAGTAGCAGCAGCCGGTCCGCCTCGCCCACTTGCGTGACGTTGGAGTGGTCCACTCCGGCATTCGCCATCACGAAGCCGAGCCGATGCTCCATGATCATCAGGTTCGGCCGGCAACGCACGACACGCGTCGATTCCGACAGGATCACCTCGACGATGCGCGGGTCCTTGCCGACCGCGCCGGCCAGCCGCACCGCCTCGGCCGAGGGCGTCACGTCGGCCAAGGTGACGAAGCGCCCTTCCGCCTTGGAGACGATCTTCTGCGCCACGACGAGGACGTCGCCCGCTGCGGGCGCGATAGCCGCGCGCGCCATGGCGTCAACGATCAGTTCGGCGAGCTCGTCGCCCGCCTTGATGATCGGCAGGCCGGGAACGGCGGCGAGGGTGAGGGCCGGAATCATGGCGGCCTCACCCCAGGGCCGGCGGGCGCACGGCCTAGCCGAAGCGCTTGCGCAACAACGGCAGCACCATCTCGCCATAAAGCTTGAGGAAACGCGGCTGATCAGGGCCGGGCGCGTGGAACACGAGGTGGTTGAAACCCAGCCCGTGATAATACGCGATCTGCTCGACATGCTCCTCGGGATCGGTCGAGACGATCCAGCGTTTCGCCGTCCGCTCAACCGGCAGCGCGTCCGCCAGACGCTCCATCTCGCGCGGATCATGCACCGACATCTTCTCGTCCGAGCTCAGCGCCAGCGCGCCCCACAACTTGGTATCCTGCATCGCCCGCTCGCGATCGGTGTCGAACGAAACCTTCACCTCGATCATCATGTCGTAATTGGACGCCTGGCGGCTCGAATCGGTAAGCCCTTGCTTGACATTGGGCAGCAGCGTCTCGGTGTAGAGCTCGCGCGCCTTGCCGCTGGTGCAGATGAAACCATCGGCCTGTCGCCCCGCGTATTTCGCCACCAGCGCCCCGGCCGCCGCGACATAGATCGGCACCGGCTGGTCCGGGCGGTCATAGATCGTCGCGTCCTTGGTCTGGTAATACTGGCCCTCGAAGGTGACATGCTGCTCGGTCCACAGCTTGCGCATCAAGCCGACCGACTCGCGCAGCCGTGCAAAGCGTTCCTTGAACTCCGGCCACACCATACCGGTCGCGGGCACGTCGTTCAGTGATTCGCCGGTGCCGATACCGAGAATCACCCGACCGGGGAACATCGCGCCGAGCGTGGCGAACGCCTGCGCGACGATGGTCGGGTGATAGCGAAAGGTCGGGGTCAGCACACTCGTGCCCATCACCACCCGCGAGGTCCGCGCACCCAGCGCGCCGAGCCAGGCCATCGAGAACGGCGCGTGGCCGTCCGTGTGCTTCCAGGGTTGGAAGTGGTCGCTGATGAAGACGGAATCGAAGCCGACCTCCTCGGCCAAAACGGAGAAATCCAGCAGCGGGGTTGGCGCGAACTGCTCCGCCGAGGCCTTGTATCCGAGCTTGAGCACGATCGTTCTCCCGTCCCGATATGAGCGAAAGCTAAGGAGAAAGCCCTCGCCCATCAACCGCCGCCCTCCCCGGCCCTTCCCGAATCGGGCATGCTCCGGCAAATCCACGAACCCAGGGGGCAGCGATGACCACGAACCGGCCACGCTCCTGCTATGTGAGCTGCCTCGGGCACGAGTTGCACTATATGGAGTGGGGCTCGAGCGATGCCTCGCCGGTCGTCCTGTGGCACGGGCTGGCGCGGACCGGACGCGATTTCGACGACCTCGCCGCGGTGCTGGCCGAGCGTTACCGCGTGTTGTGTCCCGACACGATCGGCCGCGGGTTGTCGGCGTGGAGCGCCGTGCCGGAGACGGAATACTGCTTCGCTTTCTACGCGGACCTGGCGTGCGACTTCGCTGACCGGCTCGGGCTCGAGCGACTGCGTTGGGTCGGCACCTCGATGGGCGCCGCGCTCGGCATCACCGTGGCTGGCGGCGTATTGCGGCAGCGGATCAGCCATCTGGTGCTGAACGACATCGCGCCGACCATGCCCGACGCCGCCCGGCAGCGGATCGGCGAATATGTCGGCAGTCCACCCGATTTCGCCACGTTAAGCGAGCTCGAAGCATACTACCGCGCGCTCTATGTCGGTTTCGGCGAGCACACCGATGCGCAATGGCGACGGATGGCCGAGACTGGCTATCGCCGGCTGCCGAACGGACGTTTCACCACGCACCACGACCCCGCCATTGCGCGGCAGCTCATCGCGCATCCCCGCGATTTCGAGCAATGGGAGACGTATGAGGCGGTCACCGCACGCACCTTGCTGCTACGCGGGGAAAGCTCGGCGCTGGTGTCGCGCGAGGATGCGAGCCGGATGCATGAGTGCGGTCCGCGCGCCGAGGTGATACCTATCCCGGGCTGCGGCCACGCGCCGGGCCTCAACGTCGCTCAACAGATCGATGTGGTCAAAACGTTCCTCGACTGATAATCGGACGAGATCGTGCCATCCCGCGACCCGCTCACGGTTGAGCTGGTGGGAACAACAAGCTGCAACTCCTGGGGAAGATTGGGGAAGACATGAGCATCATCTGGGCCATCATCATCGGAGCGATCGCCGGGTTCATCGCCCGGCTGATCTCGCCGCACCCGAACAATCCGCAGGGCTTCATCCTGACCACCATACTCGGCATCGTCGGTGGCGTGGTCGCCACCTGGCTCGGCCGGGCCCTGCATTGGTATGGTCCGGGCGAGGGTGCGGGGTTCATCGCCTCGATCGTCGGCGCGGTCATCGTGCTGTTCATCTGGCACATGATCACGCGCAATCGGGTCAGCCAGACCCCACACGCCTGAAGGGCCGGCGCCTGCAGGTCGGGTGTCAGCCCGCCTGCAGGTCGAGCTCCACCGCGCCGAGCCCTTCGAAGGTGACCGAGATCCGCTTGCCGGGGCCGGTGAAGATGAGGCCGGTGCAGCTCCCGGTGGTGATGATCTCGCCCGCCCGTAGATGCGTGCCGGTGGCGATCAGCCGGTTGGCGAGCCAGGCCACCGGCAGCAACGGATCGCCGGATGGATTGCCACCGACCTGCTCCAGCTCGACCTTGTCGCCGAAGCTGAGGCGCACCTTAAGCCGGGACAGGTCGAGCGAGCGCCAATCGGTGGCATCCGCGCCGTGGACGAAGCCGATATTGGATACGCTATCGGCAATGGTCGCGAGGTTGGATACGGCACGCAAGTCGGAGTAGCGGCTCTGCACCAGCTCGATCGCCGGCATCACCGCCGCGATGGCGCCGACCACATCCTCGCGGGTGTAGGGCTGGCCATCCGGGCGGCCGGGCAGATCGGTGCCGAGCCGCACCGCGATCTCCCCCTCGATCCCCATCTCGTCGCCAGCGGCGAGCGAGACCCGCCCTGGGCTGCGCTGGAAGCCGGCTTGCATCATGCACGCACCCGATTGCGGCCGCCCCGGCGGTGCCGCGCATTTCCAGCCACCGATGCGGTCACCCATCAGGCGCACGACCTCGCGCTGCACCGCCCAGGCCTCGTCCTCGCTGGATGGCGCCACGGCTTCGGGCAGATCGGCGATGCGCTCGCCGGTGCGGCGCACGGCGATCAGCATCTCCGCGGCGCGGGTGACCTTCTCGGGCGCGGTGCTGCTGGCCGACATTGTCTTCTCCCCGGATCGCTGCCAATCCGAGCCTATCCGCAACCGGCGTGATCGCCAACGCACGCGACGGTTGACTAAGAGGCAACCAGTCCGGTTTATCTGATTTATGCGAACAACCCGACGACTCACGATCCGGGCGCTCCTTTTCGCCCTGTGCCTGCTCGCCGGGTTGCGGCCCGTCACGGCGGCAGCGGTGGCCGCAGCGGCGACCGCAGCGGCGGCAAGGGATCACCTCGTCATCGGCGTGTCGCAGTTCCCGTCCAGCCTCAATCCCTATATCGACCCCGAGGTCGTCAAAGCCTACGTGCTCGACTTCACGACGCGGCCGCTGACCAGTTTCGACAAGGACTGGAAGCTCGTCTGCCTGCTCTGCGTCGAATTGCCCACCATCAAGAACGGGCTGGCGAAGTTCGAAGATCGGGCGGACGGCACAAGGGGGATGGCGGTCACCTTTAAGCTGCGGCCCGGCCTCGCCTGGG
Source organism: Acetobacteraceae bacterium (assembly GCA_965218045.1). Classification (GTDB taxonomy): domain Bacteria; phylum Pseudomonadota; class Alphaproteobacteria; order Acetobacterales; family Acetobacteraceae; genus CAVRCA01. The sequence continues at coordinate 996,329 of CBDCJX010000011.1, forward strand.
GTGACGGCGAGCCGGTCACCACGCGGGACCTGCTGTTCACCTGGAAGGTCGGCCGCGACCCGAAATCGGGTTTCGCCAATCCGCATAGTTGGGCCCGGGTCACCGCCGTGGACGTGTTGGGTCCGCGCACCGCGACGCTGCACCTCGCCAAGGTCAACACCGAGTACAACCAGTGGGATTACCTGCTGCCGGCCCATCTCGATCAAGCAGCGTTCGCGGCCGCGACCAATCCCGGCGATTACGGCAAGCAGACCCTCTACAATCGCGCCCCGACAACACCCGGCCTCTACGACGGACCCTATGTGATCGCCGGCTACCAGTCCGGCGCGCGGATCGTGTTGGAGCCGAACCCGCACTGGCCGGGCCCGAAGCCGGCGCTGAAGCGCATTGTCATCCGCGCCATCGAGAACACCGCCGCGTTGCAGGCCAACCTGCTATCGGGCGACATCGACATGGTCGGCGGCGAGGGTATCGGCCTGTCCATCGACCAGGTGCTGGCGCTGCGGCGCGGCTACCCGGATCGCTTCCAGTATCTGTTCAAGCCGGGACTGGTCTACGAGCATATCGACCTGCAACGGGACAATCCGATCCTGGCCGACGTGCGGGTCCGTCGCGCGCTGCTGCTGGCACTCGACCGCAAGACGCTCACCGACAAGCTGTTCGAGGGATTGCAGCCGGTCGCCGCCACCTGGGTGAACCCGCTCGAGCGGAACTACGCGCCCGACGTGCCGCACTACAGCTACGACCCGGCACGGGCCAAGCGGCTGCTGGCCGATTCCGGCTGGAGCCCGGGACCCGACGGGGTGTGCCGCAACGCCGCCGGTCACCGGCTCTCGCTCGAGTTCCAGACCACCGCCGGCAACCGGCTGCGCGAGCTGGTGCAGCAGGTGTTGCAGAGCCAGTGGAAGGCCGCTTGCGTCGAGGCCACGATCAGGAACGAGCCGGCGCGCACCTTGTTCGGCGAAACGCTGAAGCAGCGGCTGTTCAAGGGCATGGTGATGTATGCCTGGAGCAGCTCGGTCGGCGGGTCACCGCGCCAGACCTTGTCGAGCGGAATGATCCCGACCGCCGCGAACGGCTATGGCGGCTCCAACATGGTGGCCTTCGACAATCCCACGATGGACGCCGACATCGATCGGGCGGCGCAGGAGCTGGACCCCGCCAAGCAGAAGCCGATCTGGGCCGAGATGCAGCGCATCTACGCCGAGCAGCTTCCGGCGCTGCCGCTGTTCTTCCGCGCGGAGGCGCATGTCGTGCCCACCTGGCTGAAGGGCTACGAGCCGACCGGCCACAGCGGCTACGTTTCGCAATGGGCCGAGTACTGGCACCCGGGCTGAGCCGATCTTGCCGCCACCCGCCCTGTTCGTCGATCAGCTGACGGTCGGCTTCCCCGCCGAGCCTGGCTTGCGTGACGTGGTCGCCGGGGTGAGCTACCGCTTGCACGCCGGTCGTACGCTCGGCGTCGTGGGCGAAAGCGGCTGCGGCAAGTCAATGACCGCGCTCGCGCTGATGGGCCTGGTGCCGGCTCCAGGCGTGGTCTCCGGCTCGGTCCGGCTCGGCGGGCGCGAGCTGATCGGCTTGCCCCCGGCGGACTGGCGCGCGCTGCGTGGCGATCGCCTGTCGATGGTGTTCCAGGAGCCGATGACCGCGCTCAACCCGACCATGCGCATCGGGCGACAGATCGCCGAGGCCGTGGTGCTGCATGAACCCGTGGGGTGGCGACCAGCGCTGGACCGCGCGGTGGACCTGCTCGACGCGGTCGGCATCGCCGCGCCGCGCGAGCGCGCCTCCGACTACCCGCACGAGCTCTCGGGCGGGATGCGGCAACGCGCGATGATTGCGATGGCGCTGGCCTGCCGCCCCTCGGTGCTGATCGCCGATGAGCCGACCACGGCACTCGATGTCACCATCCAGGCGCAGATCCTCGACCTGATACTCGGGTTGCAGGACGAGGTCGGCATGGCGATCCAGTTCATCAGCCACAATCTCGCGGTCGTCTCCGAGATCGCCGACGAGATCATCGTCATGTACGCCGGGCGGATCGTCGAGCGTGCGCCGGCCGAGGCGCTGTTCGCCGACCCGCTGCACCCGTATACGCAAGGGTTGATCGCCACCCTGCCCGATCTCGGCCGACGGGTGGACCGCCTGCCGGTCATTCCCGGCTCGGTTGCGAGCCTCGTCGCCCCCGTTGGATGCCGCTTTGCCGCGCGCTGCCCCCGGGCCGATCCAGCCTGCCGCGTGAGCGAGCCGATGCTGGAGGAATACGCGCCCGGCCACGAGGTCGCTTGCATCAAGGTGGCCGCGTGACCCCGCTTGTCGAGCTCGACGGGATCAGCGTGCATTTCCCCGTGCGGGCGGGCTGGTTCGGCCGGCGGCGCGTGCTCAGGGCCGTGGATCAGGTCGATCTCGCCGTGATGCCGGGCGAGACGCTCGGCCTGGTCGGCGAGAGCGGCAGCGGCAAGAGCACGCTCGGCAACGTCGTGGCCGGATTGCAGGTGCCGACCGCAGGCGCTTTCCGGTTTGACGGCAAGCCGCTCGACCGGGCGGCGCGGCGAGCCGTGCAGATCGTATTCCAGGATCCGTTCGGCGCCCTCGATCCGCGTATGTCGGTCGGCGCCATTGTGGCCGAGCCGTTGCGTATCGCCGGCATCGGTGCGCGCCAGGATCGGCGGGCGCGCGTCGCCGCCCTGGTGCGGCAGGTCGGACTGCCGGCGAACGCGCTGAACCGCTATCCGCACGAGTTCTCCGGCGGGCAGCGACAGCGGATCGCCATTGCCCGCGCGTTGGCGCCCAACCCGCGCCTGATCGTCGCCGACGAGCCGCTCTCCGCCCTCGACGTGTCGATCCAGAGCCAGGTGCTCAACCTGATGCAGGAAATGCGCGAGCGTCGCGGCCTCGCCTACCTGTTCATCAGCCACGACATGGCGGTGGTGAGCCACCTCGCCGACCGGGTGGCGGTGCTCTATCTCGGCCGCATCGTCGAGCTCGCGCCGCGCACCGCGTTGTTCGCCCACCCCGCGCATCCCTACACCGTGGCGCTGCTGCAAGCCGTGCCCCGCATTGGCCGACGGCGGCCGCGCGGTGAGGCGATCCGGGGCGAGATGCCGAGCGCGCTCGCGCCAGCCGCCGGCTGCCCGTTCCACACCCGTTGTCCCAAGGCCCAGGCGCGTTGCCGCGTCGACCGGCCGGTGCTCGCCCCGGTCCACGGCGAGGCCGGTCACCGCGCCGCCTGCCACTTCCCGGGCTGAGGCGATGGGGCGCTACATCCTGCACCGCGCGATCCAGGCGCTCATCGTGCTGCTGGTGATGTCGTTCGTGATCTACGCGCTGATCGGGCTGATGCCGGGCGATCCGATCGACGTGATGCTCGCCAACACGCCCAACATCACGCCGGAGATGGTGGCCCAGCTCCGACGCATCTACGGCCTCGATCAGCCGCTGCTGCTGCGTTACGGACACTGGCTGGTGGCGGCGTTGCACGGCGATCTCGGCCAGTCCCGCTTGCATGCGGTGCCGGTGTTGGACGTACTCGGCCCGGCGCTCGGCCAGACTTGCCGGCTGATGCTCGCCGCGTTTGCGCTCAGCGTCGCCCTCGCCCTCGGCCTCGGCGTGATCGCCGCGCTGCGACCGGGCGGGCCGGCCGATACCGTGATCAACCTGTTCGCCTTCGCCGGCATCTCGGTGCCGGTGTTCTGGCTGGCGCTGGTGCTGATCCTGGTGTTCGCGGTCTGGCTGCACTGGCTGCCGGCGAGCGGGGCGGCGACGGTGGGCGATGGCGGCGTGCTCGATCAGCTCCGCCACCTGATCCTGCCGGTGGCAACACTCGCCTGCGCCACCACCGGTCAGTTCATCCGCTTCATGCGGGCCAGCATGATCGAGGCGCTGGGGCTGGAGCATATCCGCACCGCGCGCGCGAAAGGGGCGAGCGAGCGTCGCGTCGTGCTGGCCCATGCGTTGCGCAACGCGCTGATCCCGGTGATGACGGTGATGGCGCTGAGCTTCGGTGGCCTGTTCTCCGGCGCGCTGATCACCGAGACGATGTTCGGCCAGCCCGGCATGGGCAAGGCGATCTTCGACGCCATCCAGGGCAACGACTACAATCTCGCGCTGAGCGGCCTGCTGTTCGCCACCCTGGTGACCTTGCTCAGCAACCTCGCCGCTGATCTCACCTACACCTGGCTCGACCCACGGATCGCGCTGCGATGAGTGACAGCGCCACCCTGCCCGTCCCGCTGATCGAGGCTTACGCGGGCTGGCGACTGCGCTGGCGCCGGTTCCGGCGGCATCGCGCCGGGGTGGCCAGCCTGATCCTGTTGGTCACGCTGGTCGTGTTTTCCCTCGCCGCCTGGCCGTTGCAGGCCGCGCTCGGGCTCGACCCGAATGCGACCGACCTGCTCGCGCGTTACGACCCGCCCTCGGCGCGGCACTGGCTCGGCACCGACGAGGCCGGGCGCGACGAACTGCTCCGGCTGATGCTCGGTGGGCAGACCTCGCTGCTGGTCGGCGTGCTCGCGACCGCGGCGGGCGGCGCGCTCGGCCTGCTGATCGGCCTGCTCGCGGGCTATTTCGGCGGGCGCACCGACGCGCTGCTGATGCGCGTGACCGACGGCATGATCGCCTTGCCGCTGCTGCCGTTGCTGATCGTGCTGGGCGCGGTCGATCTCACCAAGCTCGGCTTCTCCGCGGCGTTTGCCCATTCCGGCGCGGCCGGCTTCTGGCGCATCGTGATCGTCATCACCTTGGTCGACTGGACCAGCATCGCGCGACAGGTGCGAGCGGCCACCCTTTCGGTTCGCGAGCGCGACTACGTGCGCGCCGCTTGGGCAAGCGGCGGCGGCGCCGGCTACGTGATGCTCACCCACATTCTGCCGAATATCGCGACACCGGTCATCGTCGCGGCCACGTTGACGGTGGGGCGGGTCATCCTGCTGGAGTCGGTGCTCAGTTTTCTCGGCTTCGGCATCGTTCCGCCCACCCCAAGCTGGGGCAACATGCTGAACAACGCTCAGGAGATGGTGACCACGTCGCCGGCGCTGGCGATCTACCCGGGCCTGCTGATCTTCCTCACCGTGATCGCGGTCAACTTCCTCGGCGATGGCTTGCAGCACGCCTTCGATCCGCGATCCACCAGCTGATCCCAGCCGCCGTAAGTTCCCAGCCGGATGCTCATGTTCGGACTGGTATTTCGTTACGGGATCGTAACGTTATCGACACGCCAAGGCGGGCGATGCGTCAGGCTCGAAAAAACGGCGGTGGCCAGGAGGGCAAGGAGGGCGGCGTCTTTGCAGGCGCGGCCGGGCGACGTCCTAATGAGACGTGGGGTGGGGATTGGGGTGGGGTGTTGGGCGACGCCTCGCCCGGCGCTGCGTCGAGCGCCGCCGGAGCGAGCGGTTGCTCCGAACGCGGCGGCTTCGGCGGCAGCCGCAGCGGCGCGGGCAGCGGGTCGTTGGTCAGTCGCCGCCACAGCGGGCGCAGCAGCCGACCCGCTTGCGGCGACGCTGCGAGCAGCGCCTGCATCTCGGGATCATCGACCAGAGCCAGCAGCCAGGCGCCGAGATACCCGGCGCCGAACCGCGCCAGCACCGGGCCGCTCGGCAGCTTCTCCCCTCGCGAGGTCGACTCGGCCGGCTCGGCCGTCCGGCGCGGCGCCCGGTCCTTGCGCGGCGCAAGCGTCCCGGCGGCGAACTGCGCATGCAGCGCGGCGAGGCGCCGCGTCGTGCGCTGCAGGTACTTCCACAGCAGCAGCGCGAGCGGCCCCAGCACGTCGCGGTTCCGGGGGTTCCGGTCGACCCAATCGGCAAGCGTCCACCTCAGCCGCTCGACGAGCAGGCCGAAGCGGCACATCAAGCCGGTTGGGGTGGAGAAGGCTGGGGACATGGGCGGAGTTTATACGCTTCTGTTACCCATGATGTCAATGATTGTTATTACCGGTTCCAAAGCTCATGTGTTTGGGAGGCGAGGCCCCTGTGCACTATTCGGACACAGGTTCACGGCAGCCGCGTGACGGGACAGGGTCGTATGACCATCTAAGCCGGGTAGGCCCTATTGGCAGAAGCCCGGTCACCGGCATTGATCCGAAGCGAGTAAAGATTACCCGGTCCATGCAGTTTCTCGAAGTTTAGGCCGGGATGGTTGCGGTCTTGCGGTTAGGGATGGTTGGGTCCGGTAACCAGCTCGTCCCGCACGTCCCGAGCCACCGCCTCCGGCTTGCGTTCTGCTGGGTCGCCCATGCCGCCGCCGCCGGCGAGTTCCAGGATCAGCCGATCGCCGTCGGGGATGATCTGAAACCCTTTTGGCCGCAAAACTGCGCCCGATTTGAGGGTGACCCGGCCCGGCGCGCCATCCTCGCCGCCGTCGCGTCCCTTCGGCGCGTGCAGCACCCGGTCGAACGTGGCGCTGACCGCGAATTCGAGATCACCCTTGGTGCCGATCTCCATCACCTGCCCCATGCCGCCGCGCGTCCGCCCGGCGCCGCCACTGTCGGGTCGCAACTCCTTGCGCCAGAACACGACGGGCGCGACGTTCTCCGTCGCCTCCACCGGCATGGTGCGCACGCCGGAGGGGAACGCCGTCGCGTCGAGCCCGTCGAGGCCAGGGCGCGCGCCGGTGCCGCCCGAGTTGAACGTGATGATCTCGAAATCGGCGATCACCGGCCGGTTGCCGCGCGCTTGGCCGGAGACCGAGCCGCCACCACGCAACGGCGGGTTCCACAAGCAAGCCGAACCCTCCGCCGCGACGCGGTCCGGCACCGCCTGATGCAGGCAGCCCATCATCAGATCGGGCAGCAGGTGGCCGATCACGTGACGCACCGACACCGGATAGGGTCGCGGCGCGTTGAGGATGCACCCCTCGGGTATTTTCATATGGAACGGTGCCAGGCTCGCCCAGTTGTTCGGCACCTCCGGCGCCACCACGACTTTTATGCCGAAGCAGGAATAGGCACGCGTATAGGCCGGGGGCACATTGATGCCGCGCGACGCGAGGCCGGACGTGCCGGCGTAGTCCACCTCGATCGCGTCGTCGCGCACCGTCATCGCCGCCTGCAACACGAGTGGCTCGTCGTAGCCGTCGGAGCCGATCTCGGCGCGATAGGTGCCCTTTGGCAACTTGGCGATCTCCGCCATCGTGGCGCGATGCGAGCTGTCGAAGATGAACGCCGCCAGCGCGTCGAGGCTCGCCATGCCGAACTCCGCCATCATCTCAGGCGCTTGGCGCCGGCATCGTTGCAGGCGCACAGCGAATAGATGTCGCCCTCCAGCTCGACCGGCAGCCGCGATCCCGCGCGGATGAAGTCGAAGAAGGTCTCGTTCGGCTTGCCTTGCTCGAAGCACTTCACATGCCGGCGAGGCGCTTGGCGCCGGCATCGTTGCAGGCGCACAGCGAATAGATGTCGCCCTCCAGCTCGACCGGCAGCCGCGATCCCGCGCGGATGAAGTCGAAGAAGGTCTCGTTCGGCTTGCCTTGCTCGAAGCACTTCACAATCGGGATGTACAACCCCTCCTCGAACACCGACCGCCCTTCCGGCCCCATGCCCAGCCCGCCGATGTCGATCACGTGCGCGGTGTTGGCGAACAAGCCCACCATCCGCCCGTCATGGAAGGTGGGGGTCACCACGGTAAGGTCATGCAGGTGGCCGGTGCCGAGCCAGGGATCGTTGGTGATGTAATGATCACCCGGCCGCATGGTCCCGGCGGGAAACTTGGCGAGGAAGTGGCCCACGCTCTCGGCCATCGAGTTGACGTGGCCCGGCGTGCCGGTGACGGCCTGCGCCATCATCCGCCCTTGCGGGTCAAAAATGCCGGCGGAGAGGTCGCCCGCCTCGCGCACCGTCGTGCTGAAGGCGGTGCGGATCATGGTCTGCGCCTGCTCCTCCACCACCGCGATCAGCCGGTTCCACATGATCTGCTGCTGGATGCGCGCCAACGCGTCCGCCGCCGCTCCCGTCGCCATCATGCCATCTCCCGCCTGAGCTCGATGTAGCCGGACGCGTCGAGACGCGCGTGCCAGGACGCCCCCACCAGGGTGGAGGTCTCGTCCTCGACGATGATTGCGGGACCGTCGACGCGCGCGCCCGGCACGAGTGCCGCGCGTTCGTAGACCGGCCACTGCGCCACCTCGCCGGTTGCGGTGTCGCGCACCGCGCGCATCCCCATCGGGGCGGCGGCTTGCTCGGATGGCGGCTCGTGCCTGCTGGGCGCCCCCGCTTCCACATCGGTCGCGATGACGACGGAAAAACTCATGATCTCGACATCCGAGCCCGGCACCGGCCGATCGTAGAACCGGCTGTAGGCCGTGTCGTAAGCGGCGCGGATTGCCGGCACCTCGTCGGTGTCGAGCGCGCGCGCGGGCAGCGGCACCGGGATCTCGTGACCCTGCCCGACATAGCGCATGAACGCCGTGCGCGTCTGACGCAGCACCGCCCCCAAGTGAGCTTGCGCCACCACCGCCTCGGCCTCGCGCGCCATGTCGGCGAGCAACTCGTTCACCGCGGCGACATCGAAGGCGGAGAAGCGCTGGTAGAGGCTGCGCACCACCTCGTAGCCGATCGGCGCGCGCAGGAACCCGATGGCGCTGCCGACACCCGCGCCGGTCGGCACCAGCACACGGGCGATGCCGATCTTCTCGGCGACACGGCACGCATGCACCGGGCCGCCGCCGCCGAACGCGATCAGCGTGCGGCCCTCGTGCGACGAACCCGCTTCGATCGCGTGTACGCGCGCCGCGTTGGCCATGTTCTCGTCGACCATCTCGACCACGCCGAGCGCCGCCATCGGCGCATCGAGCCCCAGCCCGGCGCCGACCCCGTCGACCAGGGCACGCGCCGCCGCGCCGGTGTCCAGCAGCATGGTCCCGCCGGCGAACTGCGTCGGGTCGTAGCGACCAAGCAGCAGATTGGCGTCGGTGACCGCCGGGCGCGCGCCACCGCGGCCGTAGCAGGCGGGCCCCGGATCGGCGCCCGCGCTTTCCGGCCCCACGGCGATGCGACCCATCGTATCCAGGTGCGCGAGCGAGCCGCCGCCGGCGCCGATCTCCACCATCTCGATCACCGGGATGCGCAACGGCAGGCCGGACCCCTTCTTGAACCGGCCGACCCGCGCCACCTCGAAGCTGCGCGCCGTTTGCGGCCGATAATCGTCGATCAGGCAGATCTTCGCCGTGGTGCCGCCCATGTCGAAGGAGAGCACCCGCTCCAGCCCGCACTGGCGGGCGATGTCGGCGGAAAAGATCGCCCCGCCCGCCGGGCCGGATTCGACCAGGCGGATCGGGAAGCGGCACGCGGTCTCCACCGTGGTCAAGCCACCGCCCGACAGCATGAGGAAGATCGGCGCACCCACGCCGGCATCGCGCAGTCCGGCCTCCAGCCGCCGCAGGTAACGCACCATCAGCGGCTGCACGTAGGCGTTGGCCGCCGTGGTCGAGAAACGCTCCCATTCGCGCATCTCTGGCGACACCTCGGATGACAGCGACACCGGCAAATTCGGCAGCGCGACGGCGAGGATGTCGCGGATGCGCTGCTCGTGCGCGGGATTGACGAAGGCGTGCAGCAAGCCGATGGCGAGGCTCTCGACCGCCTCTTGCTCCAGCCTAGGCACCAGCGCGCGCACCGCCGCTTCATCGAGCGCCAGCAGCACGTTGCCTTCGTTGTCCAGCCGCTCCGGCACGGTCAGCCGCAAGTGGCGCGGCACCAGCGGCTCGGGCAGCACGATGTTGAGATCGTATTGGTCGTAACGGCTTTCCGTGCCCATCGCCAGCACGTCGCGAAACCCCTGCGTCGTGACCAGCGCGGTGCGCGCGCCCTTGCGCTCGAGGATCGCGTTCGTCGCCAAGGTGGTGCCGTGGATCAGCAGGCCGATCTCCGCCGCCGCGACCCCGGTGCTGCGCAGGATCGCCGCGACCCCCGCCAACACACCCTGTTCGGGCGCGGTCGGTGTGGTGAGAACTTTGAGGGTCGCCAACCCGCCAGCATGTTCGAGTGCCAGATCGGTGAAAGTGCCGCCGATATCGACGGCAAGCCGGGCGATGCTCATCGCGCCGCGCTACGACGCCATCTCGGCGGTCCAGCGCGTCAGCACCGACGCGGTGGCGGTGAAATCCTCCATCCGCATCGCCTCGCGCGGCGAGTGGCTGCCGTTCTGGTTGCGCACGAACAGCATGCCGGCGGGAATGCCCGCCTGGGCGAACGCCGCCGCGTCGTGGCCGCCGCCCGACGCCATCCGTCGGTGGCCGATCCCGAGGGCGTCGGCGGCGCGAGCGAGCCCGTCCTGGATCGTCGCGTCCATCGCCACCGCCGCGCTGCCGCTCTCCGGGCCGAGCTCGAAGCGCACGCCACGCCGCACCGCGATCGCCGGCACGAGGCGATGCAAGGCCGCGAACATCGCATCCACGCTGGCCGGGCTTACGCTGCGGATGTCGAGCTCGAAACGCGCCTCGCCGGCGATCTTGGTGAACCCGGCTTCGGCGGTGGTGGCCAGGACGCAGAAGGTGCAGACCAGGTCGTGGCCCGCCATCTCCAGTCCCGACCAGGTCTGGTCCAGCCGATGCGCCAACTCGGCCAGCGCGATCGCCGCGTCGCGCCGGTAGCGTCGGGGCGTCGCACCGGAGTGGTTGTACTCGCCCAGCACCCGTGCGGCGCGCAGCCGTCGCGATCCGGGGATGGCGGTGACGATGCCGACCGGGATCTCGGCCCCGTCCAGCACCGGCCCCTGCTCGATGTGAACCTCGACATACGCGGCGACATCGTCCGGCCCCATGCTCCGTGCGCCGCGCCGAACCGCATCCGGGTCGAACCCGGCCGCGCGCATGTGATGCTCCAGCGTCTCGCCGCTGTCCTGCCGGCGGATCGCCAGCGCCTCCTGCGGCAAGGTGCCGAGGGCGGCGCGGCTGCCCGGAAAGGAGGTCGGGAACCAGGCGCCGGCCTCCTCGGCGCGGATCGCGACGACGGTGATGTCGCGAGCCGGCACGAAGTCGGCGCCGCGCAGGCCGGCGACGACGGCAAGCCCCGCCAGTACGCCAGCCACGCCGTCGTAGTCGCCGCCCTGCGGGACCGAGTCGAGATGGCTGCCGAGCACGATGCGTTTCGCCGCCCGATCGGCACCGGGCAAGGTCATGGTGAGATTGCCCGCGTGATCCACCTGCGTCTCCAGCCCAAGTGACACCGCCTCCGCGCGGACCAGCTCGTGCGCCACCTGCTCGCCAGGGCCATACGCCTCCCTGGTCACGCCGACGCCATCGGCGGTGCGCTCGTGAATGGCGACGAATAGCCGCTCGGCGAGGGCGACATCAGGGTTCAGGTTGGTGGCGTGCATGCGATCCTCGGCAATGGCCCAGCCTGCCGCGCCCCGCCGCGAGCCGCAACAGCGTCAGCCGAAGGCGCGGCGGATGCGGCCCCAATCCTCGATCGCGTGTTCCTGACCGGGCGGGATCGAGAAGGCGACCTGCGTGTAGCCCGCCGCCGCCAACGCCGCCACCCGCTCGCGGAGTTCGTTCGCGGTGGCGGTGAAGGTCATGCGGCGGATCAGCTCGGCGGTGATGAACGGCTGCTCGTCGGGCCGCACCACCATCAGGTGACCGCGATGGTTCTCGAGGTAGTGCGCACCTTGCGGGCGGAACCCGCGCGCATGTTCGACATAGCCCGCAACGGTGGCTTCCAGCGCCGGCGGCACCGGCACCGTGTTGGGCAATCCCGCCAGCGCCGCGTCGGCCGCCCGGTGCAACGAGGTCGCCGCCCGTGGACCGGCCTGGGCGATCGCGCGCGGGCTGTCGAACGCCTCGCCCTCGTCCAGCACCGCCCCGGCGACGAAGGCGACCGAACTCATCGTCTCCGGCGCGTGCCCGGCCGAACGCCACGCCGCTTCCATCTGCCGCAGCCCCGCCTCCGCCCGTTCCACGTTCGGCGCGGTGTCGAGCCAGCCGGCGCCGAGCCGGGCGGTGAGCTCGCGGGCGCGCGGCCCGGAGGCGGCGACATGCAACGCGATCGGGTCACGCGTGTTGATCAGGCCAAGCTCGGGGTTGAGCAGGCGGATCAGCCGGCGCTGGCCCTCGATCTCGGTCTCCACAGTCTCGCCACGCAGCAACGCCTGCACCAGCTCGATGTAGCTCGCCATCTCGGCCAGCTTGATCGCCCCGAGCCCCATTGCGCGTCGACCGGTGAAGCCGGTGCCGACGCCGAAATCGATCCGGCCCGGCGCCAGCTTGTTGAGCGAGGCGAACGCATTGGCGGCGACCGGCGCGATCCGGTTCGACGGGATCAGCACACCCGTGCCCAGCCGGATGCGCGTGGTCTTCATCGCCGCCGCCGCCATCGCCACGAAGCAATCGGCGCTCAGCATCTGCGTGTCGTAGAACCAGGCGTGGCTGAAACCGAGCTCCTCAGCCCGGCGGACCAGGCGCCATGACTCCGCATCCGTCGGGATGGCGATACCAAACTTCACCGGTGTTCTCCTCCCAAAAGCCTTCTTTCTAGGTCAAGGCTTCTAGATCACGGAATCGCGAGCAATCGATGCCGATCCGTGTTATCGTCGAGACCTGGACCTTTGCCGCAACCATAAGCCAAGGACGTGCCGTGTGTCGCATCGGGAGACGGTGGACGAAAGGCCGGCGTCCTGAGTAGCCGGGCGCCCCACTTGACACTGCCCGCGGCCCGCTTGCCGGGGACGACCATCGTTGCCCGCAAAGGCACGTGGTTGATACGGCGACTATTGCTGCTCGTGCTGATCTGCTTGCTGCCGACCGTGACGCTGGGCATCGCCGTCCAGCTCGACCAACGGGCCGAGCGCAAGGTGCAGCTTGAGGAGCTCGTGTTGCGACAGGCGGAATTGCTGAACGGCGACATCAGCAGCATCGCGGAGGGGGCGCACGGTCTGCTCACCACCGCAACCGAGCTGCCTGCGGTCCGGCGGTCGGACGAGAGCTGTCAGAAGCTGCTCGAGACGATCAACGCCCGACTGCCCGCCTACGCCTTCCTCGCGGTGGTCGGGAGGTCCGGTCAGCTCGTGTGCAGCTCGCGCGAGACGTTCGACGGCGGGATCGCCGGCCGCCCGGCCTGGGTGCGGGACGCGCTGGCGGCGGATGGTTTCGCGGTCGGCCGCTATGCGACCCAAAGCGGGGCGGCGGACACCGGGTTTGTTCCGTTTTTCCTGCCGATCGACGGTCGGCCGGAGCGGGACGGGGTGATAGTCGCCGCCCTCAGTCTGCCCTGGCTCACCGAGCACCTGCGGGACTTCAGGCTCGTCGACACGCACCTGCCGCACGGCAGCGTGCTGACCGTCGCCGACCCGGACGGCGTCATCCTGGCCCGGCTGCCGCAGGCGGAGACCTTCGTGGGCCAGCGGTTCCCGCCAGCCGTGATGCAGATCATCAGCGGCGCAGATCCCGGGATCGCGCGGCTCAAGAGCATCGACGGCCGAGACCGCATCATCGGCTTCGTGCCGGCGAGCCGGTCCGGCTCCGGGCTCATCGTCTCGGCGGGTTTTTCCGAACCGGACCTGATGGAGGATATCAATCGTGCCACGCGGCGGGGCGCGCTGCTGCTGGCCGCCACCACGCTGGCCGCAATCGCGCTCACCCTCGCCGTGGGCCGGCGCTTCATCGGATTCCCCACTGCCAAACTGGTCGAGGCCGCCGCACGCTGGCGGACGGGCGATCTGCGCGCTCGCGCCGTCGTGCCCGACCCGGGTTCGGAGTTCGGCCAGATCGCCGGCGCCTGCAACGCGATGGCGGCGGAGCTGGAAAAGCGCCAAGCCGAGTTGCGCCAGCAGGCGCAGCTCCTGGAAGCCCGCGTCGTCGAGCGGACGGCCAAGCTGTCCGAGAGCAACAACCGCCTGCAAGTCGAGATCGTCAAGCATCGGGAGACCGAAGCGGCGTTGGTGCAGGCGCAAAAACTGCAAGCCGTCGGGCAGCTCGCGGGCGGCGTGGCGCATGATTTCAACAATTTGCTGGCGACGATCCTTGGCAGCCTCGAACTGCTGGGTCGCGACCTGCCGGCCGATCAGGGTCGCCAGCTCGGCATGATCCGGCGCGCCTCCAGCGCCGTCCATCGTGGCGCGCAGCTCACCGGGCGGCTGCTCGCCTTCACCCGCCGCCGACGGCTGATCGTCCGCCCAACGGACGTCAACAAGCTGATCGGCGATCTCGGCGCGCTGCTCGCCACCAGCATGCTCGGCAGCCACGTGCGGGCCGAGATGAAGCTCCAGCCAGGCGTCTGGCCGGCGATGGTCGAGCCCAGTCAGGTCGAGGCGGCGATCCTGAACCTCGTTCTCAACGCGCGCGACGCCATGCCCGGCGGGGGGGCGATCACGATCGCGACCGCCAACGAGGAACGCGGCCCACCGCTATCGCCGAATGACCCACCGTCCGGCGACTATGTGCGCATCACCGTCAGCGATACCGGGACCGGCATGACCGACGAGGTGGTGCGGCATGCGTTCGACCCGTTCTTCACCACCAAGGGTGCGGCCGGCTCCGGCCTCGGGCTGAGCCAGGTCTACGCGACCACCCGGGAGGCGGGCGGCGGCATCCACATCGTCACCGCGCCGGAAGCCGGCACATCGGTGTCGCTGCTGCTGCCACGTGCGCTCGCCGAAGCCAGCCCGCCGTCGCACCACCCGGCGCGTGGGCCAAGCCGGCCATGGAACGCGCTGCTGGTCGACGATGACGAGGCCGTCCGCCACGTGACCGCCGAGATGCTGAAGGATCTCGACTGCCGGGTGCGGGAAGCGAAGGACGGCGCGGAGGCACTCGCGTTGCTCGCCGACGCAAACGGTCTAGCGGATCGACCCGAGCCGCCGGACCTGCTGGTGGTGGACTATGCGATGCCCGGTCTCAGCGGGCTGGCTTTGGCTGCCCGTGCGCGCGCGGTCGGGTTCGTCGGCCCCGTCCTGCTGGTGACCGGCTACGCCGAACTGGACGAGCCAGATCTGCCGAACGAGACGGCGCCCGATGCGATCCTGGTCAAGCCGTTCACGATGGAGATGCTGCAGCAGGTTCTCGGTCGGCTGCAGCGCGCGTCAGGCGACAACTCGGCCGCAGCATGATAACGGGCCCAGGATCACGGCAGCAGAATCACTTTGCTGGCCGCCCGCTGCCGCGCGAGTTCGAAGCCGTCGAGCGCCCGGGCAAGGGGCATGCGGTGGGTAATCATCGGCCGAAACCGCTCCGGTTCGCGGCCGACCAGCGCGAGAACGCGATCGAACGTGGCGCGCGCCGCGCCGTGCGACGCCCGGAGCTGGTGACGCATGCGGACGAAATCCGTCAGGTTGAAGCTGACCGGCTCCGGATGGATGCCGACCGCGACGAGGATCCCCTCCTTGCGCAGCACCGCCAGTCCATCGACGATGCTGGCCGGATGCCCGGTCGCCTCCAGCACGACGTCGACCGGCCGGCCGCCCGTGGCCGCCAGCACCTGGTCGCGCAGCGGCGCCTCGGCGACGTCGATCAGGTCCTCGAAGCCGAGGGCGCGCAGCACGTCGAAGCGTGGCGCGTCGGCCCGTCCTGCGATCAGTACCCGCCCCGCCCCGGCGGCACGCGCCATCATCGCGATCCCCTGCCCGATCGTGCCGGGGCCCAGCACCAGCACGGTGTCACCCAGCCCGACCTCCCCCACGAGCACCGCCTCGCAGCCGACGCCGAGCGGCTCGGTGAGAGCGGCAAGCTCCGTGTCGACCGTGGCGGGAAGCGCGATGCAGTTCCGGTCGGGCAAGGTGATGTGGCTGGCGAACCCGCCATCGACGGTGAGCCCGATCGCGTCGCGCCGCTCGCAGTTGCGTTGGTCGCCGCGTCGGCAGGACGGGCACACCCCGCACGGCAGCGCGGGGACGACGGTCACGCGCGTGCCCTCGGCGAGGGCCGCGTCTGCGCCGGTGGCGACCACGCGACCGGCGAACTCGTGCCCCATCGTGACCGGCATCCGACTGGTCATGAAGCCATAGCCCGCGGTCCACTCGTAGGCGTGGACGTCGCTGCCGCAAATCCCGACCGCCTCGACCTGCACGCTCACCTGCCGATCGCCCGGGGGCGGCGGCTCGGGCAGCTCGGCGAACTCGAGGCCAAACGCCGGCTGGGTCTTGCGTAGCGCGAGCATCAATCTTCCTCCGGGGCCAGGCGGCAAGCACGCTAGCGAAGACCTGCCCGAGCGGAAAGGCACCCGCGAGTTTGCTTGACGCCACCCGGTCGGCTGCGCATGTTGGCCCTGATCCAGTCACTGCCGGCACGGCAGCGCCCGTGTCGAACATAGGTTCCGTTTCATGGCAAAGAACAACACGGTCCAGATCAAGCTCGTCTCCAGCGCCGACACCGGGTATTTCTACGTCACCAAGAAGAACGCCCGTACCCAGACCGGCAAGCTCGAGATGAAGAAATATGACCCGGTCGCGCGCAAGCATGTCGCGTTCCGCGAAGCAAAGATAAAGTAGCACCCAGACCGAAGGGCGAACGCCGGCAACAACTCCACGCAGCCGCGGCTCGCTCGGATCACGGCCTTGCTCAGGCGGCGGCAACTCGATTGCGACCAGCCCGTTTAGCGGCGTAAAGGCCCTTGTCGGCCTCACCGAGCAGGGTCTCGGGCGCGATCAGACGGCCCTCGCTGCAAGCCAGGCCGACGCTCACCGTCAGCCGCGAAGGCCCGCCGCGTTCGGCAAGATCCACATCCGCCATGGCGCCGCGCAGCCGTTCCGCCGCTGCAAGCGCGTCCGACCGCGCGGTGCCCGGCATCACCACGACGAACTCGTCACCGCCATAGCGGGCGACCGAATCGAATACGCGCGTGTTGCCGCGTAGACGCTCGGATACCTCCTGCAGCACGCGGTCGCCGATCGCGTGGCCGAACGTGTCATTCACCGTCTTGAAGTGGTCCACGTCGATAATGACGAGGGCGATGTCGGTGCCCTGCCCGGTGGAGAGCAAGCCGCGCAGATGTTGCAGCAGGTAGCGCTGGTTGTACAGGCCGGTGAGCGAATCCGTGAGCGCCATCTCCAGCACGCTGCCGAGATCCGCGCGCAGCCGGTCCTGATAGAATTTGCGCCGGATCTGGTTGCGCGCCCGCACCCGAAGCTCGTTCTCGTCGATCGGCCGCAGCAGCCAATCGTTGGCGCCGAGATCGAACCCGCGCAAGATGCGGGCCCGCTGCTCGGGCTCGGCGATCAGCAGCAGCGGTGTCTCGTGCGTCGTGTCGGCGGCGCGCAGGCGGGAGGCAAGCCGCAGCGGGTCGTCCGAGCTCATCCCCAGGCTGAGCACGATGAGATCGAACGCGATCGCGGTGGAGAGCGTCATCGCCTCCAATTCGCTGCGCGCGCGACCCGGCACGACACCGTCCTGCGACAGCACCTGCTGCACGCGCTCAGCGCCGAGATCCCAGTCATCCACCACCAGCGCGCGAGCTCCGGTGATCGGCGGAACCGGCGCCGGCGGACCGGTGAGCCCGAGGCCGCGCGTGGTCTCGCCGCGCGCCCGCCACTCGTCCAGCAGCCGCTTCAGCCGGACCAGGCTACGCACCCGCGCCAGCAACGTGTCGTACTCGACCGGCTTGGTGAGGAAGTCGTCCGCGCCGACCTCCAGCCCGCGCAGCCGCTCGCTCGCCTCGCCCAGCGCCGTGACCATCACGACGGGTGTATGCAGCGTTCGCGGATCTTCCTTCAGCCGACGACAGCATTCGTAGCCGTCCATCTCCGGCATCATCACGTCGAGCAGGATCAGGTCGGGCTGCCAGGAGCGAGCGAGCTCCAGACACTCGGCGCCACTTTGCCCAGTTGCGATCTGATAGTATTCGGCGGAGAGCTTGGCTTCCAACAGCCTGGTGTTGGAAGCCACATCATCGACGATCAGGATGCGGGCGGTCATTGGCGAGCGTCATACCGTCGGATGATTGGCAGCGGGATGCGGGGCACGTGTCAGCGGCACGATATCGGCTGTCCTGTCCCGACGAAAGCAAGGGACACGCTTCCTCGTCCAAGCCTGTTTCGGCACTGCATAGGTCCACCTCCAACCCTAGCAAGCGAAAGTGACCAAACGATGAACCGCGCCACCGAAGCGGCGCATCGCAACACCGGAGTAACTGACGCCGCTGGCTGAACAACCCATCCCAGATGGGCTCCGTCGTCGCTACCTGACCCGGTTCAACGTCCTGCCGGCCAGCGTGTGGCGCAACACGCCAGCGTAGCGTCAGGCGTTGCCGGTGAAATACTCCATGGCCGCCTGAACGCCGCCGGCTTGATGCGGAACGCCGGAGGCCCGCAAGCCCATCTCCACGCCGCCCAGCACGCCGATCATCTGCAGCTCGCCGAGGTCGCCGAGATGGCCGATGCGGAAGGCGCGGTCCTTCATCTGACCGAGGCCGGTGCCGAGGCTCATGTTGAACTTGTCGAGCACCACCGCACGGAACGCGTCGGCGCCATGCCCCTCCGGCAGCCGCACGGCGGTGACCGAGGCGGAATAGGCGCGCGGATCGAGACACTGGTTTTCCAGGCCCCAGCCCCGCATCGCGCGACGGGTGGCCTCGGCCAGGCGATCGTGGCGTGCAAAAGTGTTGGCGAGACCTTCCTCCTCCAGCATCTTCATCGCCTCGCGCAACCCATAGAGCAGATTGATCGCCGGCGTGTATGGGAAATACCCGGTGGCGTTCACCTCGAGCATCGCCGTCCAGTCCCAGTAGCAACGCGGCAGTCGCGCGGCGCGAGACGCCTCCAGCGCCTTGCGGCTGATCGCGTTGAAGCCGAGCCCGGGCGGCATCATCAGGCCCTTCTGCGAGCCGCAGATGGTGACGTCGACCCCCCATTCGTCGTGGCGATACGCCATGCTGCCGATCGACGATATCGCGTCCACCATCAGCAGCGCCGGGTGGCGCGCCGCATCCAGCGCACGCCGCACCGCCGCGATGTCGGTGACACAGCCGGTCGAGGTCTCGTTGTGGACGACGCACACCGCCTTGATCCGATGCCCGTGATCATCCGCCAGCGCCGCCGCGATCGCCTCGACATCGGCGCCACGCCGCCAGTCGGTCTCGATGATGCGCGGCTCGAGCCCGAGCTTGCTCGCCATGCCCTGCCAGAGGGAAGCGAACCAGCCGGTGCGGCACATCAGCACCGCGTCGCCCGGCGAGAGCGTGTTCACTAGCGCCGCTTCCCACGCCCCGGTGCCCGAGGAGGGATAGATGATGACCGGCTGGTCGGTGCCGAACACCGGCCGCAATGCGTCCAGCACATCGAGCCCGAGCCTGCCGAAATCGGCGCTGCGGTGATCCATCGCCGGATTGTCGATCGCGCGCAGCACGCGGTCGGGAATGTTGCTCGGCCCTGGAACGTGCAGGAAGTGCCGTCCGGGTACGTGGCGAGATTGATAAGCGACCATCTTGCACTGTCCTCCGGCCTGTCCTCGTCTGGAGGATTGCCTTGGCGTATTCGCCGGCTCATTGACCACGAGTGAGCGCCCGAAGCCAGCCCGCCTTGGCGCGGCCATCCAGAAGGGATCGCATGTCTGCCATCGCTCCCGGCGATTCGTCCCTCGCCGCCAGACTGCGCCGCGCCGTCGCGGGCGAGGTGTTGTTCGATCCGGCGAGCCGCGGCCGCTACGCGACCGACGCCTCGATCTACCAGGTCGAGCCGCTCGGGGTGGTGGTGCCGCGCAGCAGCGACGATCTGGCCGCCACGATGGCGATCGCGCGCGAGCAGGGCGTCCCCGTGCTGGCGCGTGGCGGCGGCACCAGCCAGTGCGGCCAGACCGTCAATCGGGCGGTGGTGGTCGATTGCAGCAAGCACTTGCGAAGCGTGCTGCACCTCGACGCCGAGGCTCGCACGGCGCTGGTCGAACCCGGGCTGGGGCTGGGCGCGCTGAACGCCGCGCTTCGCCCGCACGGGCTGTTCTTCCCGGTCGATCCCTCGACCCACGCCCGCTGCACCATCGGCGGCATGGCGGGCAACAACTCGTGCGGCTCGAAGTCGATCCGCTACGGATTGATGGCCGACAACGTACGCGCGATCGACGCGATCCTGGCCGACGGCACGCGGCATCGCTTCGCAGCACTGCCCGACAATCTTGGCGCCGACATCCCGCCCAGGATCGCCGAGCTGGCGCAGCGGCTGCGGGTGCTGGGGGCGGCAGCGGCGGAGGAAATCGCCGCCCGCTTCCCGCGCCAGCTCCGCCGCGTCGGCGGCTACAACATCGACGCGCTGACCCCGTCCGCGCGCGCGACGGGCCGCGACAACCTGGCGCGGCTGCTGGTCGGCTCCGAAGGCACCCTCGCCATCTCCGCCGCCGTCGAGCTCGCGCTGGCGCCGATCAAGCCGCGCCGGGTGCTCGGCGTCTGCCAGTTCCCGAGCTTCCGCGCCGCGATGGAGGCGACGCGGCACATCGTCGCGCTCGACCCCGAAGCCGTCGAGCTGGTCGACCGCACGATGATCGACCTCGGCCGCAACATCCCGATCTATCGCCCGACGATCGAGCAGATGCTGATCGGCGAGCCCGGCTCGTTGCTGATCGTCGAGTTCCACGGGGAGGCGGATGCGCCGCTGCTGGCTCGCCTCGCTGCGCTGGAGGCGCTGATGGGCGATCTTGGCTTCCCCGGCGCGGTGGTGCGCGCGACCGATGCGGCGTTCCAGGCGCGCATCGCCGCGGTGCGCGAAGCCGGGCTCAACATCATGATGTCGATGAAGGGCGACGCGAAACCGGTTTCCTTCATCGAGGACTGCGCCGTCGATCTCGACGACCTCGCCGACTACACCGAGCAGCTGACCGAGGTGTTCGCCCGGCACGGCACCACCGGCACCTGGTATGCCCACGCCTCGGTCGGCTGCCTGCACGTCCGCCCGGTGCTGAACATGAAGGACCCAGTCGATGTCGCCACCATGCGCGCCGTGGCCGAGGAGTGCTTTGCGCTGGTGCGCGAATACAAGGGCTCGCACAGCGGCGAGCACGGCGACGGCATCGCCCGCAGCGAGTTCAACGCCACCCTGTTCGGCCCGCGCATCGCCCGCGCCTTCGAGGCCGTGAAGCACGCCTTCGACCCGGCCGGCTTGCTCAACCCGAACCGCGTCGTGCATCCGCCGCGCATGGATGACCGGCGGCTGTTCCGCTACGGCCCGGACTACCAGCCGGCGGCCGGGTTCACGCCGCGCCTCGACTGGTCCGATCACCCCGGCCCGCTCGGCGGCATGCTGGGCGCGGTCGAGATGTGCAACAACAACGGCACCTGTCGCGGCTTCGATGCCGGGGTGATGTGTCCGAGCTTCCGCGCCACCCGCGACGAGCAGCACGTCACGCGCGGCCGGGCCAACACCTTGCGTCTGGCGCTCACCGGCCAGCTCGGCCCCGACGCGATGGCCTCCGACGCGCTCGCCGAGGCGATGAAGCTCTGCGTCTCCTGCAAGGCGTGCCGGCGGGAGTGCCCGACCGGGGTGGACATGGCCAAGATGAAGATCGAGGTGCAAGCCGCGCGCGCCGCCCGGCGGGGGTTTGCGCCGCGCGAGCGGCTGATCGCGGCGCTGCCGGTCCTCGCGCCCACGCTGCGGCGGATCGCGCCGCTCGCCAATTGGGGCGGCGCGATCCCGGTGCTGCGGCGGCGCCTCGGGCTCGCCGCTCGCCCGCTGCCGCGCTGGCGGCGCGACGCGTTCGCCGACCGAGAGGCAGAAGCCATCCGCCCCGCCGCGTCGGTCGGCGACGTGCTGCTGCTCGCCGACACGTTCAACCGCTATTTCGAACCCGAGAACCTGCGCGCGGCGATGCGGGTGCTGACCGCAGCGGGCTATCGGACCGTGCTGCCTCGCCTCCCCGGGCGACCGCTCTGCTGCGGACGCACCTGGCTCGCCGCCGGCATGGTCGAGCGTGCCCGCGCCGAGGCGCGCCGCACCCTGGCGGCGTTGCGCGGAGATGCGCCGGTGATCGGGCTCGAGCCATCCTGCCTGCTCACCTTGCGCGACGAGTTCCGCTCGCTGCTGCCCGGACCGGAAAGCGACGCGCTGGCCAAGCGCGCGATGTTGCTCGGCGAGTTCCTCGAACGCCACGCCCCCGCATTGCCGTTCCAGCCGATCGTCGGCACCGCCCACGTGCACGGCCACTGCCACCAGAAAGCGTTCGGCGCGTTTCCCGCAGCACTCGCAGCGCTCGAACGTGTGCCGCAGCTGGCGGTGCGGCCGATCAACGCGTCCTGCTGCGGCATGGCCGGCACATTCGGCTACCAGGCGGAGACCCAGACGGTCTCGCAAGCGATGGCCGAGCGCGACCTGCTGCCGGCGATCCGCGCCGCCGCCGCATCCGACATCATCATCGCCGACGGCACCTCCTGCCGACATCAGATCCGCGATCTCGCCGGCCGTACGGCGGTGCACTCCGTGCTGGTGCTCGATCGCGCGCTCGGCGCCTGACGCGGGCCGGCACCGACCGCGCCTCGTGCCAGAAGTTGAGACAATCTTCACCAATTCGGTGTAGCCGGGGCCGACCATCCGAAGGTTCCCCGACCATGCCGCCGAAGGAGGCAGCACGCGCCGCGCTCGACCGTCGACGCTCCCAGGAATATTCCGAGCAACGCGCCGCGGCGGCGGAGCGGCGACGGCTGACGCAAGAGCTGCGCGCGGCGATCGAGGACGAGAGCTTCATCGTGCACTATCAGCCGCGTGTCGCCCTGCTCAGCGGCGCCATCGTCGCGGCGGAGGCGCTGATCCGCTGGCCGCACCGCAGGCGAGGACTGGTCTCGCCCGGCGCCTTCATCCCACTGGCGGAGCAGACCGGCCTGATCACCGAAATCGGCGGCTGGTGCTTGCGTGCCGCCTGCCGGGAGGCCGCGTCGTGGCCGGGCGCCACGAGCGTGTCGGTCAACGTCTCGGCGCGCCAGCTTCGCGAGGGCTCGCTGATCGCTCAGGTGGCGCGCGCGCTCGGCCAGTCGGGGCTGGCGCCGGAGCGGCTCGAGCTGGAGCTCACCGAATCGATGCTGCTCGACCTCAACGATGACGTGCTGATGGTGCTCGGCGCCATGCGCGATCGCGGCATCGGGGTGGCGCTCGACGATTTCGGCACCGGCTTCGCGAGCCTCGGGATGCTGCGGCAGTTGCCGCTGTCGGTGATGAAGCTGGATCGCTCGCTGGTCCGCAACCTGCCGCACGATCCGGAAGACAGCCAGATCGTGCGCGCGGTCGTCGCCACCGGACACGCGCTCGGCCTCACCGTGGTCGGCGAAGGGATCGAGACCGACGCCCAGCGCGACTTCCTCGCGGCGATCGGCACCGAGCAGGGCCAGGGCTACCTGTTCAGTCGCGCGCTCGATGGGCCGGCGTTGCGGGCGAGCCTTGGCGCCGCGGCCACGGGTGCGACCCCGTTGCCGCCGATTGCCCTTCCTTAACTTGCCGAGCTCGACCATCCACGCCATCTCGGCGGCATGGTGGAGACCGCTCGCATCGAGGCCGCGATCCTGCGCCTCACCGAAGCCCGCGGCGCGGACCGCTCGATCTGCCCGAGCGAGGTAGCGCGCGATCTCGATTCCGACTGGCACCGGCTGATGAGCGCGGTCCGTCGCGCCGCGATCCGGCTGGCGGCGGCCGGGCGGATCGAGATTCTGCGCAAAGGCCAGCCGGTGTCCGCGACGGGGAGCGAGATCAAGGGTGTGATCCGACTCCGCGCTCGGCCCGGCACCGGCGCATGACACCGCTGGCGTGGTTGATCGGCCTGGTGCTGCCGGCCTGCGCGGCGACGGGCGCCCAGGGTGTCGCGGTCCCTCCCCCGCTCGACCTCGCGCGGATCGAGCGGCCATCGAGCGCGAACGAGGTCCTTGCCGCATCCGAGGCAAGCGGGGCGCGGCCCGACATCGTGACCCCTGATTACCCGGTGCCGGCGGCGAGGCTGTTCGCCGCGATCAACCACGTCGCCGCGACGTGGCCTCGCACCTACGCCCTGGCACGCGATGAGCCCGGCTTGCAGTCGAGCTGGGTCGTGCGCAGCGCCGTGTTCAACTTCCCCGATATCGTCTCGGTGCGGGTCGCGCCGCATGGCGATGCCGCGAGCACGCTGGCGATCTACTCGCATAGCGTCTACGGACGTTCTGATCTGGGGGTTAACCGCGAACGCGTGCGCGCTTGGCTGGCCGCGCTCGACGCTACCCTTCCGCCCCAGGCCAAGTCGCCCCAGGCCGAGTCGTCGCAGGCCAAGCCTCAGCCCGAAAGATAAGCAGCACGATGCGCGGTCTCGGTCCGTTCCTCAGAAGTGCATGGCGGCTGGCGCTGCCGTATTTCAGGTCCGAGGAGAAGTGGTCGGCGCGCCTGCTGCTGGCCTCGATCGTGGCGCTCAACCTGCTGCTGGTCGGCATGACGGTGGTGCTGAACTTCTGGAATCGCGAGTTCTACAACGCGCTGCAAGCGCGCAACTGGGACGCCTTCATCGACCTGCTGTTCTTCTATCGGCGCACCGACAGCGGGCTGATGCCGGGCTTCTGCGAGGTCGCGGCGGTGTTCATCCTGGTCGCGGTGTACCGCACCTATCTGAACCAGTGGCTGCAAATCCGCTGGCGGCGCTGGCTCACTGGCCGCTTCCTCGACGAATGGCTCGCCGACCGCGCCTATTACCGCATCAGCCTCACCACCGAGGGCGCGGCGGTCGGCACCGACAACCCGGACCAGCGCATCGCCGAGGATCTGCGCGAGTTCGTCGACTACACGCTCTCGCTCGGCCTTGGCCTGCTCTCCAACGTCGTCTCGCTGACCAGCTTCGTCGGCATCCTGTGGGGGTTGTCGGGATCGGTGACGCTGCTTGGCATCACCATCTACGGCTACATGGTCTGGGCGGCGGTGCTCTACGCCGTGGTCGGCACCACGCTGACCCATCTAGTCGGCCGCCCGCTGGTCGCGCTCAACTTTCGCCAGCAGCGTTTCGAGGCGGATTTCCGCTACGGGCTGGTGCGGCTGCGCGAGAACGTCGAAGGGGTAGCGCTGCATGGCGGGGAGGCCGAGGAGAAGACGAACCTGCGCGAGCGGTTCGGCCACGTGATCGTCAATTGGTGGGGGATCATGCGGCGCACCAAGCTGCTGAACAGCCTGATCGCCGGCTACGACCAGGTCGCCGTGGTGTTCCCGATCATCGTCGCCGCGCCGCGCTATTTCTCCGGGCAGATGCAGCTGGGCGGGCTGACGCAGACCGCGGGCGCCTTTTCCCGGGTGCAGGATTCACTCTCCTGGTTCGTCTCCTCGTACGCCACCTTGGCTGCCTGGCGCGCCACGGTCGAGCGCCTCACCACGTTCCACGGCGCGATCGTGCAGGCGCGCGCCGGGTATGGCACGGGGCTGGTCACCACGGCGGGCACGGGTGATCAGGTCGCCGCCCGCGACCTCACCTTGGCGCTCCCCGATGGCACCAAGCTGCTCGACGACGCCGACCTGAGCTTCGCCCCCGGCCGCTCGCTTGTCGTCACCGGCCGGTCCGGATCGGGCAAGTCGACCCTGTTCCGCGCGCTGGCCGGCATCTGGCCGTTCGGCAGCGGCCGGATCGAGCGGCCAGGGCGTTGCTTGTTCCTGCCGCAGCGGCCCTACATTCCACTCGGCAGTTTGCGCCATGTCGTGAGCTACCCGGCCGACACCGGCGCCTACGCCACCGAGGAGATCGCCAAGGTGCTCGAAGAGGTCGGGCTGCCCGATCTCGCCGCCCGGCTCGACGAGGACGAGAACTGGCCGCAGCGCCTCTCCGGCGGTGAGCAGCAGCGCGTCGCTGTCGCCCGGGCGCTGCTCGCCAAGCCGGACTGGCTGTTCCTCGACGAGGCGACCGCGAGCCTCGACCCTGATTCGGAGACGCGGCTCTATCGCACCTTGAAGGAGCGGCTGCCGGATACCACGATCGTCTCGATCGCGCACCGGCCCACCGTC
This sequence comes from Acetobacteraceae bacterium, assembly GCA_965218045.1. Lineage (GTDB taxonomy): Bacteria > Pseudomonadota > Alphaproteobacteria > Acetobacterales > Acetobacteraceae > CAVRCA01. The sequence goes on from CBDCJX010000011.1 coordinate 1,022,152, forward strand.
GCCGCGTTTCACGACCAGCGTCTTGTATTCCGCCGCGAGGAGGGTCGTCCCGGCACGCTCTCCCCGGTTCCGACCCCGGCGGAGGCGGCGGAGTAGCGCCGTTGCTGCATCGGCCGCCGCGAATTCCTTTGCGCAGCTGCCCTTACGTTGATCATATGGAACGATCAGCTCACGCGTCCGGGTGACGCGTTCACCACGGTTCGAAAACTCCGCCCGGTGGATCGCGGACGGGAGCTATGGCCGAACCTGGGTGACGACGGTTTGAGAGAGGCGGCGTATCGAGGCGGGTGAGAGCCTGCCTGAACTCCCGAAGGAGCCGATACGCCATGACGAGTAGTAGCAGTGTTGTTTCGTTGCGTCAGCCCGACACCATCGACGATCCGCTGACATCCATTCTTCGCAGCGGCGCCCGCCGGCTGCTGGCCCAAGCCATTGAGGCGGAAGCCGACGCGTTCCTTGCCACCATGAAGGGCATGCAACTGCCAGATGGCCGCGACCGCCTGGTCCGGCATGGTCACGGTCCGAAGCGCGTGGTGCAGACCGGGATCGGTCCGGTCGCGGTGCAACGGGTCAGGCTGCGCGACCGCGGCGCCGATCAGGCCGCCGAGCGCATCCGCTTCACGTCGGCCATCCTGCCGCGCTGGGCCCGGCGGACGCGCAGCCTCGATGCCTTGCTGCCGATCCTCTATCTGCGCGGAGTCTCGATGGGCGACTTCCAGGAGGCACTCGGAGCCCTGCTGGGCAAGGACGCTCCGAACCTGTCGCCGTCGGACATCGCGCGGCTGCGCAGCGAGTGGGAGGCCGACTATTCCGGATGGCAACGGCGCGACCTGTCGGCTCGGCGCTACGTCTACGTCTGGGCTGACGGCGTCTACCTGCAGGCGCGCATGGAGCCGCAGGCCGAGTGCATGCTGGTGCTGATCGGCGCGACGCCCGAGGGCAAGAAGGAACTGCTCGGGTTCCAGGTGGGCGTTCGCGAAAGTGCGCAGAGTTGGCGCGAGCTGCTGGTCGACCTAAAAGCGCGTGGCCTGGCGATCGCCCCCGAGCTGGCCACCGGCGACGGCGCGCTGGGCTTCTGGAAGGCGCTCGAAGAGGTGTCCCCGACGACAAGGCACCAGCGCTGCACCGTGCACAAGACCGCCAACGTGCTCGACAAACTGCCCAAGTCCGTGCAGCCCGCGGCGAAGGCCGATCTGCGCGAGATCTGGGCGGCGCCGGACCGCACGACGGCCGAGGCGGCGATCGCCACGTTTGCCGACAAGTACGCCGCCAAATACGAGAAGGCGGTGACCTGCCTGATCAAGGATCGCGACGCGCTGCTGACCTTCTACGACTTCCCGGCCGAGCACTGGGATCACCTGCGCACGTCGAACCCGATCGAGAGCGTGTTCGCAACGGTCCGACACCGAACGGTACGGACCAGGGGCGCGCTATCGCAGGACACCGCCCGACTGATGGTGTTCAAGCTGGTCATGGCCGCCGCCAAAACCTGGCGCCGGCTGAAGGGCGAAAACCAGTTGCCCAAGGTCGTCCAGGGCGTCAAATTCACCAACGGCGTCGAGGTCACCAATACGCCAGCACAGAGCGCCGCCTGATCACGGCGTCACCCATATTTCCGCATAGCTCCGCGGACGGCCCGGGTTGACCTGCCGCGCGGGCGGGCGGCGTGACGACGGGAAAGGCCCGTTGCTGGTATCCGCCCGGCGAGGGCCGCCTACCTGGGGTGAGGTAGCTGGGTGATCTTAGCGGCGCTTGTACGAGCGCCGTTAAGATCAGAGGCAGGCTGGATGGAGATTATCACCGGCGTTGAGCGTCGGCGCCGCTGGCGCGCTGACGAGAAACTTCGGATCGTTGCCGAGACCGAGCAACCTGGCGCGTCGTTTGCCGCCGTGGCACGTCGGCACGAGATCAGCAGAGGCTTGCTGTGGAACTGGCGCCAGCAAGTCCGACGTGGCGCGCTGGTGGCAGAGCCGATGCCGATGTTTGTGCCGGTGCAGATCACGCCCGATCCGCCGGTGGCGTTGCCGTCCGCGAGCCTCGCTCAGAACACACCGCCAGCGGAGGACGCCCGGGTCGAAATTACTTTGCCGGACGGCACATGCGTTCGAGTGGGCACAGGCGTGGGTCTGGCGAACTTACGCCGGATCATGTCCGCGGTGCGCCGTGATCGTGCCGCCGACCGGCGTGCGGGTCTGGCTGGCCAACGGCCATACCGATATGCGTCGTGGCATGAACGGGCTGGCTCTGCAGGTGCAGCAGGCGTTGCAGCGCGACCCTCACGCGGGCGACCTCTACGTTTTCCGGGGACATCGGGGCGATCTGGTGAAGATCCTGTGGCACGACGGGCTCGGCATGTCGCTCTAAGCCAAGCGGCTCGAGCAGGGTCGCTTTCTCTGGCCGTCGCCAGCCGATGGATGCGTGGCGATCTCCGCGTCCCAGCTCGGCTATATGCTGGACGGCATTGATTGGCGTAATCCGCAGCTCACCTGGCGGCCCAAATCGGCAGGGTGATCGTTCGCAGGCTGCTGAAAACGGTACCATGGCGGCCCGGTTCGTGATCAATTCTCGGCATGGAGGCCGAGCTTGCTCCCCCTGCCGGATGACGTCGACGCGCTCAAGGCAGCACTCCTGGCCGCACGGGCCGACGTCGCCCGGGTCACCGCGGAGGCCGCCGCTGCCCTGGCGGAGAAATCCAGCAACCTCGCCCTGATCGCCCATCTCAAGCTGCAGATCGAGAAGCTCAAACCGCGACCGCTTCGGCCCGCGCTCCGAGCGCACCGCCCGCCTGCTGGACCAGATGGAGTTGCAACTCGAGGAGCTCGAGGCGTCCGCCTCCGAGAACGAGTTGGCGGCCGCTGTTCCACCGCCTGCAGGCCCACGCCATGGCCGCCGAGCGGTTGCACGGCGACGACACCACGGTGCCTGTCCTTGCCCGCAACAAGACCGACATCGCCCGGCTCTGGACATACGTACGCGACGACCTGTCGCGCGACAGCTCTGATGGCCGGTGCGCGACACGAACGGATGGCCGGTTGGGGTGGCCGGACCTGTCGCGCGACAGCTCTGATGGCCGGTGCGCGACACGAACGGATGGCCGGTTGGGGTGGCCGGAGGGAGGGCAAAGCCCGACCGTAGGGCAGCCCAACCGGCGACGCGGGTTTCCACCCTCGTCTGCGGGCCGCGGCGTGTGCGGGCAGGATCGGTTCCTCGATCGAGACGAGGACCGCAGTGCCCGGACGACACGTCACAAGCCAGCAGGTGAGATTATTCATGGAGTTCCGTCGTCAGTATCCGCAGCGCACCGCGGCCGCCAAGGCCGGGTTCAGCGAGCGGACGTCCCGCCGCATCGAGACGGATCAGCGCGGTCCACCACGAGAGATCGTCGATCGCCGAGCCCGTCGGCAGGGTCCCGATCCATTCGAGGGACTGTGGGAGCGCGAGATCCTTCCACTGCTCGAGGGTCAGCCCGGCCTCAGGCCGATCGGCCTGCTCGAGGAGATGGAGCGCCGTCACCCCGATCACGACTGGGGTCGGCTGCGGCGCAGCCTGGAGCGACGGGTTCGCGCCTGGCGGGCCGAACATGGCGCCGATCGTGAGGTGATCTTCCGTCAGGACCATGTGCCGGGGCAGCAGGCGCTGTCGGACTTCACCGACATGGGCGATGTCGGTGTCAGCATCGCCGGGCAGCCCCTGAGCCATCGGCTGTATCACTTCGTCCTTGCCTACTCTGCATGGGAACACGTCGAGCCGGTGCTCGGCGGTGAAAGCTTCACCGCCCTCGCCGGCGGCTTGCAGAACGCGCTCTGGTCGCTCGGCGGCGTACCGGTCGAGCACCGCTCGGACAGCCTCTCCGCCGCGTTTCGCAATCTCGCCGACGACGCCCGAGCCGACCAGACACGCCGCTATGACGCGCTGTGCGCGCACTACGAGATGACGCCGACCCGCAACAACGTCGGCGTGGCGCACGAGAACGGCGCCATCGAGAGCCAGCACGGTCACCTCAAGCGCGCGGTCGCCCAGGCCTTGCTGCTGCGCGGAACCGTCGATTTCGACAGCCTCGATGCCTACCGTGCCTGGATCGCCGACCTCGTCGGCCGCCGCAACGCCCGCCGTGGCAAGATGGTGCAGTTGGAATGCGCCGCCCTGCGTCCGCTGCCTCCTGCCCGAACCACCGACTACGACGAGGCCACCGTGTTCGTGACCTCCAGTAGCGGCTTTGTCCTGCGAAAGGTGTTCTACACCGTGCCCTCGCGCCTGATCGGCTTCCGTCTGCGGGTCCGGCTGTATGACGACCGGCTGGAATGCTTCGTCGGACAGAGCCAGGCGCTGACCTTGCCCCGCGGCCGCAGCCACAGCGAGGGGCGGCATGGGCACGTTGTCGACTACCGACACATCATCCACAGCCTGCGCTGCAAACCAATGGCGCTGCTCAACCTGGTCTACCGGGACGCGCTGTTCCCGCGTCCCGCCTATCGTTTGGCCTGGGAGACATTGCTGGCAAGCGGCGACCCGCGAGCGGCCTGCAAGTCGATGGTGTCGCTGCTGGCGCTCGCGCATGACCGCGGTTGCGAGGCGGAACTTGCCGCGGCGCTCGCCGAGCAGATGCAGCGCCCGCGGGCGGCCGGTTCTGCCGCCATCGATGTTCCGGCACTCCGGCTGCGCTTCGCGCCGACGGCCACGGTATTGCCCGACATCGTCGTCATGTTTCCGTCGGTCGCCAGCTATGACGCGCTTCTGCCGTCCGTGGGAGCCGCCGCATGAACGACAACACCGGCGACACCATCAAGGTGGACACCGCGCGCTTGCCATTGCTGCTTCGCGAGCTGCGGCTGCCGACCATCGCCGCCATGTGGCAGACCTTCACCGAGCGTGCCGACCGTGAGGGCTGGCCGGCGGCACGGCTGCTGGCAACCCTCGCCGAACTGGAACTGGCCGAACGTGTTCAGCGCCGCGTCCAGCGTCATCTGATCGAGGCGCATCTGCCACCCGACAAGACGCTCGACAGCTTCGACTTCGCCGCGGTGCCGATGATCAGCCGTGCGCACGTTACGGCGCTCGCCAGCGGCGATGGATGGATCGACCGAGGCGGCACGATCCTGTTGTTCGGCCCGAGCGGCTCGGGGAAGTCGCATCTCGGTGCCGCCCTGGGTCATGCCCTCGTCGAGAGCGGCTATCGCGTGCTGTTCACCCGAACGATCGATCTTGTGCAGCGTCTGCAGCAGGCCCGTCAGGCTCTGTCGCTGGAGAGCGCCATCGACAAGCTCGACAAATACCATCTGCTGATCCTCGACGACCTTTGCTACGTGAGGAAGGATCAGGCTGAGACATCCGTCCTGTTCGAGCTGATCGCTGCGCGTTACGAGAGGCGCAGTTTGATGGTGACCGCAAATCATCCGTTTGGTGAATGGACGAGCGTTTTCCAGGATGCCGCGATGACGCTCGCCGCAGTCGACCGCCTGGTTCATCATTCAACCATCTTCGAGATGAACGTCGAAAGCTACCGTCGAAGGGTCGCCATCAATCGCTCGTCACGCAAAACAAAAGCCGCCAGCGACACGAGGCGCGACAACGAGAAAGGTTAAAGTCAGCCACAAATTCCCGGCCGTCCCTCACCGACGGCGACATCTCCACTTGTCGTTCGAGGGTGGCGCGGGCCATCATCGCCGCGCGCAGCGACCGGCCATCCCGCTGTCGCGCACCGGCCATCCTTCGTGTCGCGCTACAACGACCGGCCATTCGGCGGTCCCGCGCCGCCGGGGGCGGTGTTTCACTACTCGCGCGACCTGCTCAAGCGGTGGGCAGCGTTCACCCGGTTCCTGGACCATGGGCGGATCTGCATCAGCAACAACGCCGCCGAACGCGCGCTGAGGGGCATCGCCCTGGAGCGCCGGTCGTGGCTGTTCTGCGGCTCGGACCGCGGCGGACAGCGTGCCGCGGTGATGTATAGCCTAATCGTCACGGCCAAGATGAACGGCGTGGACCCACAGGCCTGGCTTGCCGACATCCTGACTCGCATCGCGGACCACCCAGCCCAGCGCCTCGACGACCTGCTGCCGTGGCGTTGGGCCGCATCCCAGGTCGGCGCCGTCGATCAAGCAGCCTGACCGTGGCGGCCACGAGACACTACCCAGGATGCTGGGCGTGGACGAGGCGCTGTTGGAGGACATCGCCGCCGACATGGACCCGGAAGATGGTTGCCTCGCCGTCATAGACCTCGACGACGACGTGTCCACGACGGCGTTCACGGCGTTTGGCGTCGAAAACCTCAAGGAGCTCCTCGCCGGCCTCAAGCCGAAGCGACCACCCGCATAGCCGCAAGCACCTCGGACTGATCCCGCGGTATTCGCCGGACGGTTACGATGATCCTCTCGTCAGCTTGCCAGCTCTGGCAGCCTGACAGGCAGCTCAGCGCTGCCCAGCAACGCCGCTGCTACACCACGCGGCAGGACACGATCCGCGACCGCTGTCAAGTTCCGCCTTGTGACGGAATCATCGTGCGCTTGGCTCGCTCCACCTTCGTCGTCCCCGATATGCCCAGCCGGACTGGGGCGACCAGCCTTCCTAGCTCAGCACGTTCGTAAGCGATCATCGCCAACCATCCGAGCAAGGTTGGCGCCCCGGTGAACGAGGTCAGTCGCTCACGAACGTTTACAAAGCGATCCTTGTAGCTTTCATCACCGCACAGAAAGCTGACCTCGGACACGCCGTTCTCGAACGACCAGCGAATATATTCGATCATCAATAACGTACCCGGCGATGCCCGACTATAGCTGGAGTCGTACGCGGCGAAGAAGGCCATCAGCGCATCGTTTTCGCGGACGTTGACTGAGCCGGCAACGACTTGGCCGTCGATTTCGAGCAGGAACAACCGGAGCCGGCCGGTTGCGGCAAGGGCCCGAACGAGTGCGCGCAGCAAGATCGCCTGGTGTCGCAACACAGGGGAAGAAAGCCCCTGCGCCTCGAGCCAACCCTGCTTGAGCGCGCACAGCCGGTCGAGCGCTGGCTCGATCTCTGGGCCGGATGACACCAGCCGGAAGCTGGCAGTTCCAGCCTGTTCCAATATACGCCAGCCACGCAAATGATTGTTGCGGCGCTTCTTGCCTAGATCCTTCAGCCACGCTTGGCCATCAGTCCAGCCTCCAAGCTGAACTCCAGTGGAGACCGCGTATCGCCTGGCGGGCCGCAGCTTGGATATCGCGCCTCCTTGGCCTATGGCGCGCGACAGTCTGGATTGATCGCGGACGTGACTAAGGTAAGCGAGGTCGAAGCCGCCTGCGGCACCCACCATTCGCCAAATTTCGCCGAGCACCGCATCTGTGGCGATTGGGGCAGCGAGAGCGTCGCAATAGTCGCTGCAGTCCTTGGCCGCCCACTCGAGCACCCGGATGCCACGGTAGCGGCGGCTGACGAGTGGAAATGCCGCGATAAGCTGTGAGCCGGTCCAGGCGAGGCCGAAATGAAGGCGGTACCCGTCGCGCGCGCCGGCACTGTGCCACCAGGCGCTGATCCAGTCGAACGACTGAAAAATGCCGCCTTCGGACTTTCGCCAGAGCTCTCTCCAAGCCGCTTCGATCTCCGCCAATCGCGCTTCAGTCTGCGCGATTTCGACCGTGAGCGGTACATCACTCGTTTGCCTGCTGCCGGTGTGTGTCCGGCGCAGAGCGGGGATCAAGTGGGCAGTCACGCGAGAAAATGGTAGCAGATAAAGTCCCGACATCGACTGATACTCCCGGCTCTCCTGGCCAAGTCCAAAACTGAAGCTTTCACCCGACTGGGGAATCGACAGGGTCCCGAACAGCCGGTCCCACACGGACAGCATCAGTCCGAAATTCTTGTTGAAGTGCCTCGTGTCAGTGCTGTGGTGAAGTTGGTGATAGTGCGGACAGATGATGACCGCGTTTATCCAGCGTCCGAACGACACCTTAAGATGCGTGTGCCGCACGAAATCCATCATGAGAATGTTACGCATGACGTAGACGTTGATGCCAAAGATGGTGGCCTCGACCGGGTCGAGGGCGAAAAACAGCCAAACGCCGTAGGCCACGCCCACTACCAGCCCGTCCCACGTCCGGTTCATGATCTCATCAAGCGGATGAATCCGGTCCTTGGTGACGCCGACCAACACCTCTGCGGAATGATGCACCTTGTGCAGTTCCCACAGGATAGGAAAGCGGTGCTGCGCATAGTGATAGACATAGTAGGAAAGATCGTACGCCAGCAGCATAGTGAGCGTGAACAGGCACATGGTGAGCGGTCCGGCTGGTCCAGCGCTGTTTGATCCCGGAGCTATAAGGTAGGCCAGCGTTGTGTGTGTCGCGTAGCCGACCGCAATGATCATGGTTATCGCGGAGGGCACCAGCAGCAACGGCATGAGCACCTTCCTGGTCACCCAGAACAGGAAGTCGGCTCGGGCCGAGGGATGGCTCAGAATACCCCGTGGCATTGCAAAGCGCGCGAAGCCGCTCATCGAACGGTCCGAGGAACTGGCGTGAACGTACATGACCACGGATGCAATCAGCGAACTAGAGAATAGCAGGCCAAGGGCAATCGCATTGCCCAATGTCACCCTGTCGCGAACTGAATCCACGAATGCAGCCACTGCCGTCATCGGTGCGTTCCGCCGGGTTGAGCAAGGGAAGGCATGAGCTCTACGACTTTTACGCGGCGAGCACCTCCTGGTGGGCGACCATTGCCTGGTGGGCGACCATTGCCATGTGAACTGACGGAGATCATCGCGCCGGGCCGGGAAAGGGAAGGGAGACACGAACCACGCGCATCAGGTTCGAGGCGTACCCCGGCATGACGGCGAGCTCGAGCATCGCCACATAGATCACGCCTCCGATGATAATCTCGATGCACATCGCCAGCACGCCGACACCTAGAATGTGCCGAGCGACCGTCATGGTCACGGCCATCAAAATGCCGCTGATCGAGATGCCCGTCGCGTTTGCCATCAGAGCTGTCAACGGGATGCCCAAACCGCGACGCAAGACCAGGAGATGGATCGGCACGATCAGCGCGGACACTACCGCCCATGCCGCTCCGACTGCAACGATCCCGAACTGGGACGCAACGGCAAAGGAAAGTCCGGCGACTATCAGTTGCAGGGCCGCCAATCCGGCGTAGAACTGCGGGCGGCCGAGGGCGGACAACGCCTGCCCGGTGAAACTCCACAAAGTTACGCTGAAACATGCAAAGCACATGGCACGGAGCACCGGCACGGCGCCATCCCAATGGTCGCCGAATGCCAGTGGCAGCAGGGTGGGGGCGACTACGCCGACCGCCGCGACCACCGGTACCCACGTTGCCGTGGATGCTGTCACCAAGCGAATATACTCGTCCGCGAATTTCTGTCGGTCTCTTGCCAGGCGTGCGAGCACTGGCATCATGACAGCCTGAAGCGGGCTCATCGTAATCAGTCCGATGGCCTGCAGCAGCTTGAACGCCAGGGCATAGTAGCCGACCGCGGTGACGTCGAGAAACAGGCCGATTATCAGATTGTCGATCTTGTCGGTGATCGATGTCAGGACACTCGCAGTGATAAAGCTGCCGCTGAACGCCGCTAGCTCGCGAAACGATGTCAGCGAAAAACGGAGTTGCGGGCGCCAGGCGATCGTCATCCACATCACCACCAGGATGGCGACAGCCTGGACGATCTGGCAGATGACCAGCGACCACACTCCCCAACCCAACAGCGCCAGCGTGATTCCGGCGGCGCCGCCGAGGACGTAGCCCGTGAGCGCCCGAGCCGCGAACAGCGACATCTTGAGCTCTCGTCGGCACAGCGCCGAATGGACGCTTACCAATGCCCGGAGCACGCATAAAGCAGCCATGGCCGCGATGACCGGCCCGAGCCTCGGCGCGTGAAAGAGAGCACTGAGCCAGGGGGCCGACAGATACAATCCCGCCGCGATGCCGACACCCAGGCCCAAATTGGTCCAGAAGGCAGTGCTAAGATCGTCGTCGTTTACAACTTTGCGTTCGATCAGCGCGTCACCAAACCCTTGGAAAAGGACGACGTTGGCTATGGCCGTGATACCCAGCGCCAGCGCGAACACCCCGTATTCGCCGGGAGTTAGAACGCGGCTGAGAACGGCATAAATGACAAACGAGAGCCCTTGGCTGCCACCTACGTCGACCAGCATCCAGAGCACTGCCTTTGCAGTACGGTCGGTCATGGCGTCATCCGCGGATCGAGACCGAGGCTGCGAGCGATCTCAGAGGTAAACGATTGCTCGCGCCAAGACAGTCGTTCAGGCTTCTGCCAAACATGAAGCTGAGCTCCGACCGATGAAAGAACCGCGACAACTGCGATGGTCCAAAGTTACAGTTGTTGCTGTGGTGCGTATGGTGTTTCCGGCCGGCGTCTGACACACGAGAGGAGTGTTGAAGGCCAACCAGCCGGGCGATAGAGACGCATACGCCGTCGTAGCCTCTGCGCCAAGATACGTGGATTGACAATGATCTTCTTACAGTCGACTAGAACCACCCCGTTTATTACCGACAACGTGTGTAGGCCCGAGGGAAATGGGCCCGACGGATCCGCGATGAGCCGTGCGACTGGCTCTTCGCGATACTCCTCCGTGGTGCACACGACGACACGATTGATAACGAGTGCCCCACCATAGGTTTGCGAGCAATCCTGGGCAGGACGTAGAAGTCGGTCGTTCACAGTGAATAGACAGCCTGCTCCACGCGAGGAGCGTACATCGATCTTCACCGGGTTCTGACGATGCTGGGTCCAAGGTCCCTCCAACCGAGTCGCCCAAAGCAGGCATAGGTTGTCATGCACACCGAGATCCATGTCGGTGTAAGCAATGAAATACAGGCCGGCATGCCTGAACAGGGTGGCATCGGCCAGTGCTCGGTTCTCTGCTATGACGCAGATCGGTCGAGCGGCTTGACCTGGCTCGAGCTGGTAGATGACCTGGTGCCGAGACGCTCCCATCTCGGGAAGGCAAACAACCCGGTTGCCGTCCTTGAAGGTGGACGGATATGATAGGTGACAGTCGGTTCCTAGGTCGACTTCCTCGGTATGGGTGATCTGTGTTCCGCGGATGGTCAGACACTGCAACGAGCCCCGTCCTGTCTCGAGACTGAAACGTTCACAGAGGATTACGTTCTCTCGGCCCGGCCATGGAAACGGGTCGGCGATGTAGCCTTCTTGCTCGGGGACCCTTAGCCAGTACCGAGGCAAAACCTTGCCACCTTCGACGAGGTCTTCAAGACTGCGATCCGACACGCCGATCGCCCAGACGTCGCTGGTGAGATGGCTCCTGCACCAGGCTACCAGGCGCGATAGTGGATGACCGAACCTTGCTCCTAGTGTCGAGCCGGGTTTCTCGGGGCGCCAAGTCACCGGTCTTGATCTCGACCGTAATCCGTTGGCGATAAGCATCGGTATCGCCGCGCCGATCCGTTGCAAGAGATCCCGATACTTCACCGCCCCCGAAAGATGCGCATCATCGAGTACGCCCCAGCTAGTGCCCCCATCCGTGCTCTCGATGAGAAACAATGAGGCTACCCTCCTGCCTTGGTGGCAGCAGTCGCGTGCAAAGAAGGGGCTGAGGGCGCAACGCCCTGCGTAGTCGACCACACGCCAGATCCGACCCGGGGATGAGATGGCCAGGCCATGCAGGTCGACCGTCACGTCGGCCGTCGGCGCAATGGTGTCCAGAGTATAGGCGGTGTCTCCCCAGTATTGCAGGAGGGTGCTCGTGAGTTTCACGCGCCACGCCGCAGTGATGGGAGGCAATGACCGCGATGAGGTGATGTGCGCCGAGCCTTGCAGCCCCAGCGCCAAGCTTTGTGCAAGTGGCGATGCCAAATCGATACCCAGTAGGCAGATCGTTGTCAGCACTGGAGCAGCGACATCGCCCTCCACCTCTATCGTCGAGGAGACATCCGTCATGGTGGCGGTGTCGAGGCGGGGCATGGGTTGCGACATCCAGGGTTTTAAAGATGGAGCCGACATGGACCCACTCGCTGCTGTGACCGGCAAGGTTGTCACCCATGTCTCGGGACGAGACGCGCTTTGGCGGCAAGCGCCATGCGCACGACCTTAGGGATGTCCTTGGCCCACGACTTTTCCCAGAAATGCACCGCGAGAGTATCCGGTGTGACGCACGCCTCGGTGAACTCCTCCGCAGGCCCAAACGGAAAAAACACGTGAGTGGGGCAAATGAACATGTCCCGGATCTGCGCGCCCTCCTCGCTGTAGCCACGCAGCCCGTATCTGTAGAGCATGCTTGTGATGAGTTTGGGACCCGTCCGCGTGGGGCGCTCGAGCCCGAACGGCATTCGCCGCATACTCAAGACCCGATCGATGGCCTCGCCAATGAACCAGTGGCCAGGCTCCGCGCCGAAGACGCCGTTACACACCAGATCCGTCGGATTGGCTTTGAACTGGAACGACCAGAAACTTCGATGCCGCAGTAATCGGTCGAGCGGCCGGCGCACCTGGAAGTCGGTGTCCAGATAGATCCCGCCCTGAGCATGCACGGCCATGAGGCGGACGATATCGGCAACCTTCGACCATCGGCGCTGCTTGTACGCCTGACGTATCGCGGGCCGTGAGAAATCGATGTTATCCTCGCTCCAACGGACGAGTTCGTAGTCCGGATTGTGCATTTGCCAGGTTTCAATGTAGCGCTTCTGGAGTTCCGGCAGTGGGCCGCCAACCCAGACATAATGGATCTTCCGCGGAATCATTGTGCGACTCTCCAGGGACATTCGCGGCCGAGCCTCCGTGTCCGTCATTGAGTGGCCTCGGGAATGGCTGCGGCGTTCGCTGCCGACGCTGAGCGGTGGAGCAGGAAACCAACAAGGATTGTGTGTGCGACAACCAGCGACAGCCAGACAGCCGCGAAGACCACCGGTGGTAGCCCGTAATAGGCGCCGAGAATGCCGAACCCACCGACAACTGCGGCAGCGCCGTTCATGAGCAGCGGGACCGTGGCGGTCGGAACGCGTGCCGCCTCCATCAGATGATGCAGGTGGTATCGGTCGCCTCGAAATGGGCTCTTGCCCGCATAGAGGCGGCGACAGAACAAGCTAGCTGTGTCGATCAGCGGGATGGCGATCACCAAGGTGCAGGCGAGCATCGGCAAGCCGTGACTGCGTAGTTCGAGACAGAACCAGGCGATGGCGTATCCCAGCATCATTGTCCCAGCGTCGCCCATAAATACCGACGCTCGCTTTCGCCAGGGCCCGCGGTGATTGAATGCAAGGAACGCGACGGTGGGAACGATCAAACGAATGACGATGGTCGGCATGTCGGTCGAACCGACCAACGCCGCGCCGACACCCAACCAAGCCAAACTTACGATCGCAAGTCCACCAACAAGCCCGTCGAGTCCGTCGACCATGTTGACGGAATTCACGATCCATAGGATGAGAAACAGCGTCATGCCGGCGCTGACCAGCATCGCCAGCTCGTTCGACGCCGCGATGTGACCCAGGGAGAATGGCGGCAGACCGCTAGCCAGGACCAGCAGCGCCGCCGCGATCAATTGTGCGATGAGCTTCGTGGTCGCGCTGAGATCGAGCGCATCGTCGAGACCGCCAACGACGACCAGGAAGCCCATGCCGATTATCAGCACGATGTAGGCTTCAAAAAGCTCGAATTGCAGCATCGTTCCCAGCACGAAGGCCAAGTAGATGCTGACGCCCCCCACCGTGGGAACCTCGCCGATATGCTGCTTGCGGCCGGCCGGCCGATCCACCAGGTTTAAGCGCGGCGCATGAACTTTAGCCGAGCTGATGAGCAGGACGCTGAGAATGGTCAGCACGGCGAGTTGTGGGGCGACTGCTTTCACGGCGATCCTCGGTTCCCTGGGGGGAAAAGCCAGCTGACAGGACTCCCGCGAAGATCGTCAGAAGCCCCATCGCAAACGGGGAAAAAGCTTCTTCTTGCAGGAGGCCGTTCATGGTGACGATGGCAATAGCCAGCGGTATGACGTTGGTAGTGCGCCTGATGTGACGAAAGCCGGCCGCGAACGCGAGCCAGAGAACGGCGGCAACCGCCACGGCACCAACGCCCATCTGATATAGAAGCACCCCGATCGCGCTCTCCAAGGGGACATCGGCGCCGTAGCGCTGGTTCAAGTCCCACTGGCTTGTAAGGTCCGATCTCGTAACGTCCACGGACAGATTGCCGCCGACGCCGATCCCGTGGCCGAGAGGATTATGCAAGAAGCCGTTGACCCCGCCGATCAGCCCAATGACGTGGTAATCGCCAGCGGCTAGCCCAAACCAGATCGCGAATCCCACATACGCCGAACCGAGCGCCAAGCCCAGGACGACCAGAACCCTGGGCCCGCAGCAGCGGCCCAATAGCGAAAGCGACAAGCTCCACAGCAGCAGGATGGCAGCGCCCTTCACTCCCGCCAGGAACAGGAGTGGAGCAATCGCCAAGACGCACCAGTAAGCCCCCAAGGAGGCAGCCACGATCGCACCGACCGACATGACGTAGGCGTAGCTGACGGAGTGCATGTTCGGACCACCAAATCGGACCGTTTGCCAGCCGCCACCGACGAGGTTGAAGAAACCGCCCGTCTGATATGCCAAGACGTCCTGCGCACGACTCATTTCGACGGAAACGACGCTCGAAGCGGCAGACAGGCTGAGCGAGTAGTAGCGTGGTGCGTTGATCCATTCATAGTACGGGATTGGAGCCAACACTTCCAACAGTGCCACGCCGAGACCAAGCCCAAGTGACACCAAATAACAAACAGCCACGGAACGGTATCCGGCGCTCCGTCCAACGTCCCAGCCGATCAGCAGTCCGACCAGGGCGATGCTACTGCTGCGAAAATAGGGGATGGCAGAGCCGGGCGAGGATCGCGTGGCGCCCAGCGCTGTGTACGCGAGAATGATGCAGCCGACCAAGCCGAGACCAAGAAGCAGGTTCCGATTACGGCCCGACAGCCACAATTGGCAAGCCGCTATCGCCGCCAGGACCAGTGTCAATGCAAACCCGGTGCCTTGCGAGGCGCGGAACAGGTCCGGGCTGAGCGAGGTGGAGCAGAGACTAACCGACAGGTTCTGATAGAGCAGGATCTGCAGGAACACGGCGAACCCGGCCATAGGGTCGGCGTAATACAGCAGACCAACCAGCGATGCGGTGACAACCAACGGCAGCAACACGTTCCCACTGAGCACGACCAGGCCCAGGTGGAGAAACAGCAACGCTAGCCCCAAGGCTTGCCAAACCAAGAAGGTCAGGACCGGATGGCGCCCGGTTGCCATCAGGCGGCGTCCCTCCCGTAGTAACCACCCATTTCCCTGGCATACTGTATCGCATCACCGGCATTGCCGTAGCGAACCAGGCGTTTGACATCGACCATGGTCAACACGACGCCCGATACACTGGCACCAGCCTCACTGAGCGTCCGATACGCCATCAGGACGGCTTTGCACGGGGTGTGGGCCCATCTGACGAACAGCAACGTCGTGTCTGCGAGCAAGGCCAATGTCCAAGCTTCTGGGCCGACAAGGACGGGTGGCGAGTCGATGATGATCAGATCGTAGGAGCGTCGTGCCTTGCTCAACAGGTCCCGCATGTGGGTCGAGCAGATCAGCGCCGCAGGGTTGTCGACGGATGCCCCGGCCTCGAGAACGGAGACGCCGCGGACGACCTCGTCGAGACGGACGACCTCTTCGAGCAAAGCGGTTCCCGCCAGCAGTTCGGAGAGCCCCGGTTGCACGGAACGCGAAGCCGTCGAGGGCTGGCGAGGGCGGCGCAGATCGGCGTTGATGAAAAGCGTCTTCCTGCCATTGTGAGCCGCTATCCGGGCAAGCGTCAGGCTCACGGACGTCTTGCCCTCTCGGGGAAACGCCGATGTCATCAACACGCATCTGTTCTCAGGCGTTCGGACGATCCGCATATAAAGGTCGGTGATAGCCGTCCCGATCACCGAGAGCGGAGCGGGAATCCGATCACCTCGCCGCAGCCTGGGGATAACCCCGATCGTCGCCAGCCCGAGCACGCGGGCGATCTGTGTCTGGCTCAGAAAGCCGCTGTCTCTCGCCTCGAGCGACAACACCGCGACGAGCGCGAGCACGACCGACAGCGCCGCTCCGACGGCGAGGCCGAGCTTCCGGTTGGGGAACACCGGAGTAATCGGGGCTCTCGCCTGGGAGATAATGTAGGCGTCGGGAGATTGTATCGAACTCCCGACGCTGGTTTCCTTCGCCCGGCGAAGAAATGCCTCGTAGATCTCCCGTGCCGCGCCAGCATTCTGCGCAAGCTGATCGTACGACACTTCGCTTGCACGAACCCTCGCCATCTCCGTCTTGAGCGCTTCCATTCGAGCCTGCAATCCCGACTCGCGGTCGAGCGCAGCCTCGTGTTCACCGCGCACGGCGGACAGGATCTTCTGTATCTCCTGGGCAATGGCGCGTTGTATGGCGCTTTGTTGCGCGCTCGCCACTTCTGCACGCGAATAGCGTTCGCCATATAAAGTAGTTGCGGAAGCGGCGTCTCTTGCTATCTGGGATTGTTGCAAGCGCAACTGCTGGATGAGAGGGGACCGCAGCACCTCGGCACTGCTGTCGCCGCCCGGGCCCGCCGCGGCACGCTCTACCTCCCGTAGCCGTGACGCGGTCTGGAGGCGATCGAGCCCGGCCTGGCCCAACTGCGTGCTCAACTCGGAAATCTGTTGCCTGACCAGAGTTGTGTCGCGCCCGTCTATGAGACCCGACTTGGCGCGAAACTGTTCGGCCCGTTGCGCGGCTTCCGCGGCGTCGATGCGTAGCTCCGCAAGCCGACCGGAAATCTGTGTGTGGGCGGCTGCTGCCGCCTGCTGCTTCATTTCCTTCTGGTTGGCGAGATAGAGCTGAGCCAAGGTGTTGGCCACCGTCTCGGCGGTCACGGAGCGCGGCGAGCGGAAGGTGATCGAGATGGCGCGCGAACGCCCCACCGCCCCCACACTGAGGTTGCTCGCGACGTCAGCGATGACGGCGTCGGTCAGTTCGTCGCCTCGCAGTGTCGGCTTCTCGATCACCGACCGGATCTCGTCAGCTATCCCGCGTGGCAACCAAGGCTGGGCGAGCCTCAGGCCAGACTGCGCGAGCGAGCGGAGCGGGCCGATACGGTTGGGATCGTAATCCAGGTCCTGGTCGAGGCGCAGTTGACGGACGAGATCGCTGATCAGCGTTCGCGAAGTGATGACCTGCACTTCGTTGGTCACCGTATCCAAATCCATCGGCAGGCCCGGAACGACGCTGCCGCCAACACTCCCGACCTGTGCGCGACTGCCATCAAGCATGATTGTCGCCGTCGCACTGTAGATGGGGCGAACGACAGCGAGCCCGATCACTGTCAGGAGGATGCCGAGCACCAGGATCGCCAAAGCCACCAGGCGAAAGCGCTTGAGGGCAAACCAGACTCTGCTCAGATAGTCGGGACGATCCTCGCTCGGAAGGGAACCTTTCCCCTGATCGTAGAACGAAACATCTTGTGGTGGCCGAACCAGGGAGTTCATGTTCATCGCGATCGTTAGACTTCGTTCTTCTCACGCGATGGTTTAAGGATCTCCCGCATCAGGCCGCGCCAGAACGGCCCGTACTCCACGACACACCGATACCCTATCCGGCGTGGCTCCCGAGCCAGGCGATACAGCCAGCGCAGGTTGAAGCGGTCGATCAGGCGCGGATAGAAGTGGAAACGCTGGCCGAGGTGATCAAGATAGCCGCCGCAGGTGAAACCAACCCCGAGCCAACCGGCGCTTGCCAACGCCACCAGAAACGCCTCTTGCGCGGGCGCACCCATGCCGCAGATCACGATATCCGCCGAAAGCGCTCGCACATGCTCGACCAATGTTTCTTGCGACCTGAACCCGTCGGTAGCGCCGACGATCGGTATGCCGGGATACGACTCACCGATGCGCGCCGCGGCCACGTCCGCGACCCCCGGCCGACCGCCGACGAGCGCGATACGCTTGCCATTGGCTCGCGCATACTCGAACACAAGCGGCGCAAGGGAGGTGCTGTCAAAACTGATCCGCTCCAATGGAAAACCACCGATCCGGCGAGCCGCCAACACGAGCGCGATCCCGTCGCAGAACACCAGGTCCATCCGCTGCAGGTGGCCGCGGTAGTCGGCGTCACGTCGTGCGATGCGGACACCAAGCGGATTGGCGAAGGTCACCATGCGAGGTCGCGTCGGTGCCGACGCAAGGACGTTGCGAGTCATGTGGAAGGCATGGTCCAGCGAGTACGACCGTGAGAGGGGAAGGCCGAAAATGGTCAGCCGGCCTTCACCGATAGAGATCATGTCTCCGCCTCCACCGAGGCCCTGGAGCGCGTCGACGCTTGTTTCAACGGGGCGATCATCGACATGCTGTCTGGCCACAGTCCACTTCAATGGGCTTCAACGGTGCCCATTCATTGCTTCAAATTAATCTGAAAGGCAAGGCCAGACGCCAAGAAGTGCAGTGAACTATTTTGCGAAGGGAAACTAGCCCGAGTGGTAAGTTGGGCTATTTACTCTCCTTTTGACTTAGTATTTTTGCGGCACAAGTTACTCAAAGCTGCAATCAATACTGACCATTACAATCCTGACATGAAGTTCGACCGACTACTTTGAAGAAAAGTTGTGCATCACGGCAGACGTTCGCCTGATGGCTTGCTCTGCGAGACGTTCTCTGCACGATTTCATATGCGGGTCTCGCAGCCGGCTTCGGGCATGCCCGAGGCCCCCGTGTGCGGCAGGATGCGACCGTGCCGGACCAGTTCTGCCGGGCGGTCACGTTCCAGGCAGCCGCCTGGAAGGCGTGCGCCAGAGGCGTCCACCGTCCCTTCACCACCGTCGCGCGGATTTCGCCGTTATGCCGACCAATCAGCCAAGACCCAGCCAACGTCGCAGGCGGGCGAGGTATGCCCTCACGGCGATCCACAACAGCCCGCCTGCCGCGAGCGGCGGTGCATTGGCCGGAGTGGCTGCGAGATGCGCCGGAACCGCCGCGGCGTCCTCCGGCGTCCGCACACCGGACGTGGCCGCGGGCGGGACAGGTTCGCCGCCGGTGGGTTGCGCTGGGCTGTCATCCCTGGCGAACTCCTCGGCCGCTCGGCGAGCGAAGTCGGCCATGATCGCGTTCGCCACCGCGATCCCGCCGGTGCGCGCGAAATCGGCGAGCACGCCGCCGAGTTCGGAATCCGAGACGATCTTGACCAAGGTCGTCGGCTCGGCCGAGGCGGGATCGTTCTCCAGCGCAAACGAGACCTTGACCCCGATGCGCGCTGCGCGCTGGTCCGCGGCTCCGCGGCCTTGCACATTGCCCGTCAATGCGTCGAAGTCGAAGTGGCAGGTCGCGCGGCCCTTGAAGTTCAGCTTCTTCGGGCCGAACGAGACGACCATCGCACCGGGCCAGGATCCGTCCTCGGCCTGGGGTTGCAACACCGCGCCGGGCATGCAGCGCGCCATGCGCGGCACGTCGGCGAAGCGGCGCATGACATCCGGCGGCGCGCCGGGAACAGTGAAGTGGCCCTCGAAATGCATCGCTCGTCGCTAGGCCGGACGAAGCAGCGGCGCCTGGCTCTCGCGGCCGAAATACACCTTGGCATACGGCTCCGTCGGCGTGGTGGGCGACACGCGCGCGTCGATCAGATAGAGGCCGCCCCGGCGCAGACCCTCGGCGACCGCGGGGCCGATCTGCGATGTTTCCGACAGCAACACGCCGTCGCCGCCAAACGCCTTGGCGAGCGCCACGAAATCTGGTGACTCCCATCGTGCCAAGGTCTCGTCGAAGCCCTTGGCGACGAGCTTGTGGACCTCGGCGCCATATCCGGAATCGTTCCAGACGATCAGCACCATTTGCATCTTGTGGCGGACCACCGTCTCCAGTTCCTGGATGTTGAACATCAGGCTGCCATCCCCTTCGACGACGACATGCTGACGGCCGGGGTTGCCCGCGCCGACGCCAATCGCCACGCCGAGCCCCTGACCGACTGCGCCGAAATTGTACGAGTACTGGATCTCGGACTGTTGCGGCAGCGACATGTACATCCCGATCCACGAGAAGAAGTGGCCGGCGCCGCAGGTCAGCAACACGCCTTGTGGCAAGGCGGCCCCCAAGCGGCTGGCGAGGGCGCGCGGATCGAGACCGTCGGACGGCGCTTCAAACTGATGCGCCGGCGCATCCAGCACGGCCCTGGTCGACGCGGTGCGCAAACCATCCCGGCGAACCTGGCGGGCTTCCAGCGCCTCATTGATCGCCGCCACCGCGCGGCGCCCGTCGGCCTGGACGTAGAGGCCAGGGATCACACCGATCTCGTCGGGCAGCGGCCTGATGTCGATGCGGGCCACCTCGGCCGAGGGAAACAGCAAGCCGCCTTCGGTGGTATAGTAGCCGAGCTCTGCTCCCACACCGAGCACGAAATCGGCTTCGGCGAGCAATTGCTCGGACGGCGCGGAGGCGAAGGCGCCGGCGATGCCGACATCCCAAGGGTGGCCGGCGAACAGGCCCTTGCCCTGCAGCGAGGTGGCCAGCAGCGCGCCCACGCGGTCGGCCAGCTTGACGATCTCGTCCCTTGCCTTGGCCGCGATGGCGCCGCGCCCGGCGATGATGACCGGGCGTTCGGCGGCGATCAGTTTCTCGATCACCGGCGCCAGTTGGTCAGGGTTCGGCGTCTCGACGCGGGGCGGCAGGAACTGCGCCGACGGACGGTAGTCGTACTCCCAGTCGAACTCCTCCTCCTGCAGGTCCATTGGGAGGTTCAGCACGACCGGGCAGCGATGCACTCGGGCGGCGTAGAACGCCTCGGCGATCTCCTCGGCCATGTTGTCGATGCTGGTGATGGTGTGAAAACGGGCGCTGCTCGCTTCGGCGAAGCGGCGCTGGTCCATCGTCTGGGTGCGGTTCTTGGCGCCCGGCATGATCTCGCCAGCGATCAGCACGACCGGCGTCTTGCCGCGACAGGCGGCGATCAGCGAGGTGCCGCATTGCGTCAAGCCAGGGCCGCAGGTGACCATAGCCACGCCGACCTTGCCGGTGGTGCGGGCATAGCCGTCCGCCATCGATACCGCCATCGATTCGTGGCGCGCCGAGTAGGCCTTGATTGAAGGATCGCGGCACAACGCTCCCCACAGCCACATATTGCCGTCGCCCATCAGACCAAAGAAGTCGGTCACTCCCTCGGCGACGATCGACTGGGCGATTGCTTCGTAGACCTTCATCGCTTTGCCTCCTTGACCGCGAACCTGCAGCATGAAAACTGGGACCATGGCCTCTGCCGATCCGGGCCTTGCCCGTTGCTGCCGTGATCGGAGATGCCACCGCCTCACTCTCCTCGCCCTCGCCGGCGGGAGCGGGCTTGGCACGCGGGCGATTTCGGGTTCCCGTCACGCGGATTTTCCACACTGCGCCGAGCCCACCCTATATGATCGAGGGATCGCCGCAATTCCCCTGTCGTTCCCGATTAGGCCGACCGGTTTCGCATGAGGGACCGCCCGGATGCTCCGTTCGTGGCCTAGCCCCGGACCTTCCCCAGAGTTGTTTTCGTCCGATGAGGCGCGGGTGATCGCATCCTGGCTCGCAGGCGTCACCGATACTGAAGTGGAATGGATTATCGCATCCTGGAACCTCGGCAACTCGATCGCCCCGCCACTCTCCGGGCACGACGTCGCGGTCGGCAATATTCTCCTGGAGCGGCTGCCCTATCGACGTCCAGCCCTGGGCACCGAGGTTCGGCCGGCGCGCGACGCGGGCGGTCACACAATCTTTTCTTTCGAAATGAGACCGCAAAACCGGGGCCGCCGTCGCATCGCGCCGCTGACCCGGGACCTGTTCACGGTGGAGTGGGCCGATTCTCGAAGCGAGCCGCGGTTGACACTTTCCTACGGAGCCACGCCGCTGCCGGCGACCGATCGGGTGATCCTGACCGTCTCATCCTCGCTCGGCGGGAGCGGTTCCACAACAAGTGGCGCGTTCGGCTGGGTGGGCGCCGATGCAGACCTGGCGCAGGGCGTCGGCGAAGCGGTCAGCCGTGATTGGGCCGCCCGCCGAGCACTGGGTCAGCCGCGATGGAGCGCCGTCACGGCCGCCGCCCTCCTCAGCGAGCCCGTGCTGCAGCAATGGGCGGAAGCGGTTTGGGCTAACAAGCAGTAAAGAAACATGGCGACACGCGGCTCGACAAAAACAATACACGATGGGTGTGTTCGCGAGAGGTAGCGGAAAAATTCAACGGTAGAATGGAAGTGCGAAGTGAAAAGCCTGGCTGCAACGGCCAATTTTTAGCGGTTAGACAATAAACTGTGCTTCTATCCAATAGACCCGATCGCGAAAGAGCCGGTTTTCGATCTGCATCACGTTTCAGTGATGGACGCTAGGGGCGGTATGCGCTAAAGCACCCATGATGAATGCCTCGGAGAGGCCGGATTGAGCATTCATCCGAGCACACTGCATGGGAGCAGCAGCGTTGATCCATTCGATCCAGATCGTGCGGCGGACGCTTCCCGGCAAAGCACCGAATTATCTCCTCGCATGCACAGGAATTCTCAAAAAAGAGATAAAGATTTAAGCTCTGTCCGGTTAGATGTCCGGGCGTCTGCACCACTGGGGGACACTGTATGACCGCCGTTTCCGTCGCCGAGGCGATCTTTGCCGTGCAGGAAGAGTTCGATGTGCGGGTGGCGGATACACCCTCTTTGGTACGCCAAGCCTATGAGCTGCGACACCAGGTATACTGCGTCGAACGCGGGTATCTCGGCGGGTCGGCCGGCCTCGAAGTGGACGAGTTCGACGAACGCTCCGAGCATGTAGTGCTGGTCAGCCGCGACTCCGATGAGGTGATCGGCACGGTCCGTTTGGTGCTCGGCTCACCGGAACGGCCGGAGGACAGTTTCCCGATGCAGCGCGTCTGCCGGCCCGGCACCTTGTCGCAGCTGCCGATAGAGACTACGGCGGAGGTGTCCCGCTTCGCCATTTCGAAGACGCGGCGGTCCGGCACCGCGGCACCGCTGATGCGGCTCGGCCTGGTGCAGGGGCTGGTCCGGTTGAGTGGCGATCTCGGCATCACCCATTGGTGCGCGGTCATGGAACGCAGCCTGCTGCGGCTGCTGCTCAGCAGCTCGATCCAGTTCCGCCCGCTCGGTCCGGTGGTCGACTACCACGGACCGCGCCAGCCCTGCTTCAACAGCCTCACCAGGCTGCTCGACCGGGTCGCCATCGAGCGGCCGGAAGTCTGGAGCTTCCTCACCGGCAGCCAACTCGCGCCCGTCAAGACGGCGAGCGCGGATGCGCGGAGCATGGCGGCCTGACAGGTCCGTAGCCCGGTCCTTCTCGGGGCCGGGCGCTCCGCTCAGAAGCCGAACATGTGGTCGATCGAGAAGCCGCCGCCGTCATCCATCAGGCCGTGGTAGCCGAACAGGCGGCAGGTCGCGTCGCGGATCAGCACGTAGCCGAGCCCGCCCGCCTGCGCGAGCGCTGACTGACCGAAGATCGCATCCGGCCAGATCGTCGCGGAACCGGAGCAGGCAATCGTCAGCGCCGCCTCGGCGAGCAATCTGCCGTCTGCGTCGTGTAAGAGCAGCGCGGTGCGCGATTGCCGGTGCCACGGCGCCGAGGCCGGATAGATCAGCACGCCGAAGCTGCGCCGGCGCCCATCCCCTAGCTTGAGGAAGAGCCGCGTCGACAGGCCGGGTGGTGGTCCCGAGTAGGATTGCGGCTCGTCCTTGTAGGTCATCACCGTGTTGAAGATATGCGCGCCGAAGCTGGTTTCGGCGGCGTGGCCGGATTGGCGGTCCTCGAACCGGACCAGCGCGTGCATCCAGCCATCGGCCGCGCCGCCATCACGGAAATCGTACACCAGCTCGGCGTGGCCGGCGCCGTCGCCTGGCAACCAGTCGAGGTCTACCGCCGTCTCATGGTCGCGCGACAGGCGACCGAGGAAGCGCTCGGCGACCTGCTCGCCGGCCTCGGCGAACACGTCGAGGCGTAGTGGCAGATCCTGCTGCGTGCGCGCCATCGGCGTGGGCTGGACGATGGTGCGAAATCGCTCGCGGTCGAGCACCGGAAACGGCAACAGGTAGCCGCGGCCGAGCTCGGGCGGCAGCGACGCGATCAGCGGATCAGGCCGCAGATCGGCGCGCTCGACGTTCACATGCGCGATCCGGGTCCGCTCCTGGCGGATCACCTCGTAGCGCGGACGAACCATGTGCCGTCCCGCCCGCACCTCGATCTGCGCCGGCCAGCGCACGTCGGGCAGCAAGGTGGCGACATCCAGCGGCACGGTGGCGAACGGGCCGATCTCGCGATCGAGGGCGGCCGGCTGCTCCGCTCCCATCCGGTCGAGCGCGATCGCACCCGGCGGGATCGGCGCCGCGTGGCTGTTCTGCACCCACAGGATCACCCGCTCGTCGCGATCGGGTGCGGGCAGGCCGGCGTAGTGCTCGGACGGCCAGGCGTTCGCGTCATGCGTGCATGACAGGCTCGCACCGTTGTCCGAGGCAAAGATGTCAAGCGCGTATTTCACCACATCGTGGCCAGCGACGCCGATCGCGTGAACGAACAACTGTCCGGTGAATGGCGGCAGTTCGAAGCGGTTGCGGACCTCGCGGCTGTCGATGGCGACGCCGCCGGGACCCTGCGGCACGTGCTGCTCCCATGTCGCCAGCGCGAAACCGCTCGCGTCGAACAGCCGCAGCCACAGCCGGATCGCGCCTGCGCCGTAGCCGGACCAGTAATTCGCCGAGGCGAGCCGGGTCGACAGCCCGTCGCCGTCGCGGAAGAAGGCGAAGTTGGTCGCGAAGTTCAGCCGGTCGAGATAGCGGCCACGTGTGGTGAGCATCGCCTCGGGCAATCGCGCCGCGTCGAGCGTGATCAGCTCCGCCCCGGGCGGAAGCAGATGCCCAATCCGCGCGCTGATCCGCGACGCGTCGAACGCGGCGACCAGCACGGCGCGGATGTCGGAGGCGGCGAGAGCCGCGAGCGGCCGGGCCACGAGGCCGGCGCGCGTGTCGCCGACGGCAAGCACGTCGTGCACGTAAACTGCTTCGGGCTGGGGCATCGCGGGATTGAGGGCGAACAGCGCGTCGGCCATCCCGTCCGGGTCATAAAGCGCGAACGGACCGCAGCCGCGCAGCCGAGATCCGAGCCGCGCCAGCGCCTCGGCGGCGAGCGGATGGCTGAGCGCCTTGTAGATCACGTTGCCGCCGGCGCGTTGGTCGAAGGTGTGGATCTGCAGCATGTCCATCCCGAAGCTAGAGGCCGAGGCGTCGGCGCATTTCGGCCGCCGCCGCCGGAGTATCGTTGATCGGCTGGACCGGCCAGCTCTGGAAGCGCGCCGTGAAATCCCGCACTCGGCCCTCGCTGGTCAAACCCGCGAGAAACAGCCCGATTCGTCGGCTCCGGCCAGGCAGCCGGGCTAGCATGACCGGCGCCGACGTGGCCACTGCCTCGGACACCATCGAGATGCTGTCAGCCGTCACGACCAACGCATCGGCCAGCGCGAGCAGGCCGAAATAGGGGTTCTCCCCGGCGCCATCCCAGACCCAGCCGCCGAGCGGCGCTAGGGTGCCGGTGAGCGTTCGGATCACCGCCGGCTCGGTACGGCGGGAGGGGGTGAGTGCCACACCCACCTGGTCCGCTCGCATCATCGCGGCGAGCTTGCCGGCCAGCTCGGCGCCGACCGCCGCGTCGAGCCGGAACCGCCCGTTGCTGCCCCCCACCAGCACGGCGACCAGCGGTCGTGGCAGGTGGGCGAAGCGGGTGGCCCAGTGCGTCGCGGCCTCGGCCAGGCGCGCCTGGGTGACCCGATGCAGCGCCGTGCGGGTGACCACGACATTGGCGCCGGTGAGCTCGTCATGACGGTTCACCACCACGAGATCGAACCGCTTCGGGTCCATGCGGGGATGCTGCACCTGGACCACGCGTGTCCCGTGCCGCCGCAGCCCGGCACCCACCGCCGCCGCGACACCGCCGCAGCCGATCACCAGCTCGGGCAAAGGCCGCGGCAGGCGAACCGCCGCGCGTGGCGCCGGCCACAGCGCGGCGGGAACCTTCCGCCACGGCCATCTCGGCGTCAGCACTTGCAGTTCGGGGGAGAGCGCGGCGGCTTCGGCCAGGCCGAGCGCTTGCGCCTGCAACCCGGCATAACCCTCGCTGATGATCCAGGACGCCACCGGCCGGCTTTTCCGCCGCCGATCACCGCCCGTCAATCACCGCCCGTCAATCACCGCCCGTCAATCGCCGCCCGCCGATTGCGGGATCGGCCCGCGCTACGTACGTGTATGCCGACCTCACTAACGCTGCGTTACAACTGCGCAGGGACGGAGAGCGTGGATGGCCAGGCTGACCGAGCTTGTGCGTTACGACGAGGCGCAGCGTTGCTTTTCGCAGGCAAGGCTGTGGGAGCTGTTCGACGGCGATCGCGAGCGGCTCAACATCGCGCATGAATGCATTGACCGCCACGCCGCCGCCGACGCAGGACGGATCGCGGTGCGCATCGCGCAAGCGGCAGGCGGCGAGCTGGCGCTGAGCTTCGCCGAGATCGCCGCCTGGTCGTCCCGCTTCGCGCATTTCCTGGAGCTACGCGGGATCAGCAAGGGCGAGCGTGTCGCCTTCATGCTGGAACCCTCGCTCGCCTTCTATGTCGGATTGTTCGGCGCGATGAAGCGGGGTGCGGTGGCGGTGCCGCTGTTCACCCTGTTCGGCCCCGACGGGCTGCGGCTGCGCGTGCTCGACTGCCAGCCCCGCCTGCTGATCTGCGGCGCCGAGCAGGCGGCGATGGCGCGGGAGATCGCCGGCATCGAGGTGCTCACGGCGGACGAGCTGATGCGCGCGATCGCGGACCTGCCGGATCAGTACGCGCCCAGCACCTCGGCCGACGACCTCGCCTGCTTTCAGTATACCTCGGGCACGACGCGGACGCTGCCAGAGGCGGTGAAGCACACGCACCGGGCAATCGTGGTGCTGATGATTGCGGCACTCTATGGCACCGGCATCAGGCCGGGCGACACGTTCTTCTGCCCGTCCTCGCCGGCCTGGGGCCACGGGCTATGGCACGGCACGCTCGCGCCGCTGGCGCTGGGCGTGACCACCGGCGCCTATGCCGGACGGTTCGATCCGGTGCGTCTGCTGCGCGCGATCCAGGATTTCGGGGCGACCAACCTGTCGGCGGCGGCGACGCACTACCGGATGATGATGAATTGCGGCCGTGCCGGCGATTTTTCCCACGTCGTGGAGAAGCTGTCGTTCACCGGCGAGCCGATCGACAGCGCGACGCAGGCGTTCACCGAAGCGCATTTCGGCACCCCGGTTTGCAGCATGTATGGCACCACCGAGGTCGGCGTGCTGCTGGTGAGCTATCCCGGGGCGCCGGATTTCGCGGTGCGCGCCGGCTCGCTCGGCAAGCCGGTGCCGGGCGTCGAGGTGCAGGTGCAAAGCGCCGACGGCGGCGTCTGCCCGCCCGGCGAGATCGGCGAGATCAAGGTGTTGCGCCGCGGCGCGTGGTTCCCGACCAAGGATCTCGGCAGGATCGACGCCGACGGCTACTTCTTCC
The DNA here is from genome assembly GCA_965218045.1 of Acetobacteraceae bacterium. Taxonomy (GTDB): domain Bacteria; phylum Pseudomonadota; class Alphaproteobacteria; order Acetobacterales; family Acetobacteraceae; genus CAVRCA01. Next base: position 1,049,653 of record CBDCJX010000011.1, read on the forward strand.
ATGCCGGCCGGGCCGATGACGTGATCATCTCGGCGGGCTGGACCATGAGCGCGGTCGAGATCGAGGACGTGCTGCTCAAGCACGACGCCGTGCGCGAGGCGGCGGCGATTGGAGTCGCCGACGCGGTGCGCGGGCAGGTGGTGAAGGCGTTCATCGTCAGCGACCGGCCGGGCGACGACGCCTTCGCCCGCGAGCTGCAAGATTTCACCCGCCAGCGTCTGTCGCGTCATGAATATCCGCGCGTCGTCGCCTTCGTGCCGGAACTGCCGAAGACCGAGGCGGGCAAGGTGAACCGCAAGACCTTGCGCGATCGCGAGCCGGTGGCCTGAGCGGTCCGGCCAGACAAGCAGCCCAGAAAAGCAGCAGAGGAAACCCGGTCATGTCCGAGTCCAAGGCGATGTTCCCGAAGATCACAGAGGCCGCGCTCGATCAGCTGCGTCGCCGCATCGGGGTGACCATCACCGACACCTTGGAGCCGTGGTGCCACGAGGCGACGCGCGACAACATCCGCCACTACGCGCACGGCATCGGCGACGACAATCCGCTCTGGTGCGACCCCGCCTACGCCGAGCGCTCCAGCCTGGGCGGCATCGTGGCGCTGCCGAGTTTTCTGTTCGCGACCAGCCGGATCATCTCGGGCTACGTGGGCGGGCTGGCCGGGGTGCATGCGATGTGGGCGGGTGCGAGTTGGCATTGGCATCGCTGGGTGCGCCGGGGCGAGGCGATCACCACCGAGGCATCGCTAAAGGATCTGGTCGAGCACCAGACCCGCTTTGCCGGTCGCGCCATCCAGCAGATCTACCAGGTGCGCTTCTTCGGCGCCGATGGCGACATGGTCGCGGAGGCGGATAGCTGGTGCTTCCGCACCGACCGCGACATCGCGCGCGAGGAGGGCACCAAATACGCCGCGCTCAAGGATGCGGCCGGAGAGGCGAGGGCGCCCCGGCGCTACAGCCGCGAGGAACTGGACCGCGTCTACCAGCTCTATGCCGCCGAGCGGATTCGCGGCACCACGCCGCGCCGGTTCGACGAGATACAGATCGGCGAGGCACTGCCGACGATGCCGAAGGGGCCGATGACGGTCACCGGCTTCATCGCCTACGCGCAGGGCTGGGGCGGGCTCTACATCCGCGCCAACAAGCTTGCCTGGAAGATGATCGACCGGCATCCCGGGCTCGGCATCCCGAACCGGTTCGGCATTCCCGACTGCCCCGAGCGGGTGCACTGGGAGCCGGAGATGGCGCTGATGGTCGGCGCACCCGGCGCCTACGACTACGGACCGGAGCGCTGCTCCTGGCTCACCCATCACCTGACCAACTGGATGGGCGATGACGGTTTCCTGGTGCGCGCGCATTGCCGCATCCGCCGGCACAACCCCGAGGGGGACCTGCTGTTCATCGACGGGCGGGTCGTCGGCAAGCGGGTCGAGGATGGGCGCCATCTGGTCGACATCGAGCAGGAGGCGCGCAACCAGGACGGCGAGCTCTCGGTGGTTGGCGGCGGCACGGTGGCGCTACCCGGCCCGGCCTGACCCCCTGGCGGGCACATGCCAGCTAGCGATCGTCCTCGCCGGTGTCGGGCGGGACCTCGAGGTCGGGGCCGATCGCGTCGGCGTCGTCCTCGAGATCGTTGGTGTCCTCGAGCACGTCCTCCTCCTCGGTCTCCTCGACGCCCTCGACCTCGGCATCCGCCTCCCCGGGTGCGGGCACCGGTTTCTTCGGTCGGCGGTCCTCGACAACGTTGCCGCCGGAGCGGCGCGGGCGCGGCACCTCGACCGGTTGCTCGGTGCCGCATTTCGGGCACACCGCGGGGCTCTTGAGCAAATCGTAGAAGCGCGTCGAGCACGAAACGCACACGCGTTTGGTGCCGAGTTCTGGCTTGACCATCGAGAGCACTCGTATCCGGATGTAGGGCAGCGGCGGCCCATGCCACCCGAGGACGCGCCTGTCAACGCGCCTGTCCTCCCCGCCACCTCCCCGCCCAGGGCTATCGCATTTGGCCGAGGACGGATCGGGCGAACTCATCGGACCATCCGGATCGCTTTCGTTTTCGCCGGATTGAGATGTCTGGCCGGGCGGAGCGCAGAACGTTCAGTGCGAGTTTCCGTAGCGTCGTGAGGTTTTCCGGTCCGTTGTCGCATCGGTTGCGGGCACGGTCCTCATCGAAGCCGACATCAAGAACCCAATGCAGGCTGTGCTCGATCCGCCAATGGGCACGCACGGTGGCGGCAAAGGCTGCGGCATCCAGCCGGGTGGAGGAAAGGTAGAGCCGGCGCAAGGTGCTGGTCTTGCCATCGCGGGTGACGGTCGCCTCGACCATGCCGATCATCGCCAGTCCGGGCATGGCTGCCTCGCCCGGATAGCGGCGATCGGAGAGCAACCAACCGACGTCATGGCTGACAACGGCGCAGTTCGATGCGGCCGTGCTCGGCATCGGTGGTCCGGTGCTCGAGTTTGGGCCGGCTCAGCGGGTCGGCGAACCAGGCGGCCACCTCGGCGCGCAAGCCTGGCCGGTTGTCCTTGAGGGTGAACAGCCAGTCGCCGCCGCGCTGCTGGATCAGCCGCGCCGTCTCGGCCTGGCAATGCAGCGCGTCACCGGTAACGAGGCTTCCCCGCAGGTCGAGCAGGCGGAACAGGCGCGAGAAGGTGTCATGGCTCGGCAGACCGCCGGGCAAGGCCAGGAAGTCACGAAACAGTTCCTCGCGGTCACGCGCGAAGTCGGCGAAATCGACGCAGCTTTCCGCGCCGCAGACCGTCGCCGTCAAAGCGATCGTCAACAAGTCCAGCAGATTGTGGCGCTGCGCATTGCCACTTCTGGGGTCCGACAGGTCCGCAAAACTCGACCAGATCGACAACACGCCCGCTCCTCATCAAAGGAGAGCAGAACAGAAGCCATCAATCCGAGCCGACGCTACCCCGAGTTTTCAAATGCGATTCCCCTGCTTCCCCGCCGCCGTAAGTTCCTACCCACCCGTGCGGCACGGTCAGGGAATCGGGCTTCTGGTATCAAACCAGAATCCGGCATGCTAAGCGGCGCGTTTCGACGGATCGCTGCCGATGAACGCCCCGCCTCGCCCGCTTCGCGCCGCCCGCGCCACCGCGCCGCTCGCCGGCTCGCTGAGCGTGCCCGGCGACAAGTCGATCAGCCATCGCGCGCTGATGTTCGGTGCGCTGGCGGTGGGCGAGACCCGCATCGAGGGCCTGCTGGAGGGCGAGGACGTGCTACGCACCGCCGCAGCGATGCGCGCGCTCGGCGCCGAGTTGGTGCAGGACGCACCGGGCGCCTGGCGAGTGGCGGGACGCGGGATCGGCGGGCTGGTCGAGCCCGAGGATGTGCTCGACATGGGCAACTCGGGCACCGCGGCGCGGCTGCTGTGCGGCATCCTGGCGAGCCACGACCTGTTCGCTGTGCTCACCGGCGACGCCAGCCTGCGACGTCGCCCGATGCGCCGGGTGACCGACCCGCTGAGCGCGTGCGGTGCCCGGTTCATCGCCCGCAACGGCGGCCGGCTGCCGCTCGCTGTGTTGGGCGCGGCCGACGCCTTGCCGATCGAATACCGCTTGCCGGTCGCCTCGGCACAGGTGAAGTCGGCGTTGCTGCTGTGCGGCCTCAACGCGCCGGGGACGACGCGGGTAGTGGAGCCGGCGGCGACGCGTGACCACAGCGAGAACATGCTGCGCCATTTCGGCGCCGCTGTGCGGGTGGAGCCCGAGGCCGCTGGCCGGGTCATCGAACTGGAGGGCCAGCCGGAGCTGCGCGCCGCCGATATCGTCGTGCCGGGCGATCCTTCTTCGGCCGCCTTCCCGCTGGTCGCCGCCTTGGTGGTGCCGGGCTCGGTGCTGCGCCTCGCGGGGATCGGGCTCAACCCGCTGCGCATCGGGCTGCTCGCCACGCTGCGGGAGATGGGGGCCGATCTCGTGGTGGAGAACCAGCGCCAGGAGGGCGGCGAACCAGTGGGCGATCTGCTGGTGCGTGCCGGCGGCTTGCGCGGCGTCGACGTGCCGCCCGAGCGGGCGCCGAGCATGATCGACGAATACCCGGCCCTCGCGGTCGCCGCCGCTTGCGCCACCGGCGTGACGCGGATGCGCGGGCTCGGCGAGCTGCGGGTCAAGGAGAGCGACCGCCTCGCCGCCACCGCCGCCTTGCTGGCGGCCAACGGCATCGGCGTGGCAATCGAGGGCGACGACCTGGTGGTGCAAGGCAGCGACGGGCCGCCTTTCGGGGGTGGAGTGGTGGCCACCCACATGGACCACCGCATCGCGATGAGCGCGCTGGTGCTGGGCCTGGCAACCCGGCAGCCGGTGACGGTGGACGACGCTGCCTTCATCGACACCAGTTTTCCCGGCTTCGTCACGCTGATGAATGGCGTCGGGGCGACCTTGGAGCGAGCATGATTGAACAGGAGCAGGAGTGATCATGACGGAGACGCTGTTCGATCCCGGCGCGGCCAAGCGGAAGGTCAGTATCAGCATCAATGGCGACCTGTATGCGAGGACGCAGGCGCTGGGGTTGGATGTGTCCCGCCTTGTCGAGCAGGCGCTCGCCGGCGACCCTGGCGAGGCGTGTCGCGCCATGTTCGGGCCGCCGGATGCAGCATGACGTGTCTGCCAATCCGGTCCCTGCAATGCGGGCGGCCTATCCGTTCATCGTGGTTCTGCACGCGGACATAGCCGCTCACGGTGATCTTCCACTGGTGTTGACCCACGCGATGCAGCGGGCAAGCGGCCGCCTCATGCCTGCCATCCGGCACGCAGGCCAGCCGTTCCTGATCGCTCTCGCCGCCATGTTCTCGATCTCCAACGGGGTGCTTCGGCATTGCCTCGGCTCGGCCGCGGCATATCGCGACGAAATCACGCGCGGCATCGACTGGCTGTTCACCGGTGTCTGATGATGCCGCCGGCGGTCGCCCGCTGGTCATCGCGATTGACGGCCCGGCGGCTGCCGGCAAGGGTACGCTGGCCCGTCGGCTGGCCGCCGCGTTGCACCTGCCATATCTCGACACCGGCCTGCTCTATCGCGGTGTCGGCCGACGCGTGCTCGATGCCGGCGGCGATCCGCGCGACCCGGAGACGGCCGAGGCCGTCGCCCGGACACTCACGCCCGCCGATCTGGACCGAGCCGACCTGCGCGGGCCGGTGGCCGACGCCGCCGCCGCCGCTGTCGCCGCCATCCCGGCGGTGCGCGCGGCGCTGCTCGCCTTCCAGCGCGGCTTCGGCGATACGCATGGCGCGGTGCTGGACGGTCGCGACATCGGCACGGCGATCTTTCCCGACGCACCGGTGAAACTGTTCGTCACCGCTAGCCTGGAGGCGCGGGCGGAGCGTCGCTGGCGCGAGCTGGGGGCGACCGGCACGACGCTCGATATCGGCAAGGTGACGACGGAGATGCGCGCGCGTGACGCGCTCGACGCATCCCGCGCCGCGGCGCCGCTGCGCCCGGCCGAGGACGCGGTGCTGCTGGACACGACCATGCTTGACCCGGACGCTGCCTTCGCGGTAGCGCTTGCCACGGTGCGCCAGCGCTACGCGCGAGCTTGACTCTCGTGCGCCAACACCTATCAATGTATACGGGCCTCAGGATCAACCGATCCGAGCCCTCCCAAGCAACCCGGCCTGCGCCCACAATCTTCGAGGCGCGGGCAAGTCGCGTTCCAAAAGCAAGTGAGCGCGCCATCGACGAACATATTCGAGCCACGGCTCGGACCACCGTCACGGAAACAGTTCACCGCATGTCAGCATCTGCCACCGCTCGCGCTCCCGAGAGCATGGATGATCACTTCCACGGCGAGAACTTCGCCTCGCTGCTCGACGAGACGCTTGGACGGGATACCAGCTTCGACGGCTCGGTCGTCACCGGTCGCGTCGTCCGCCTGACCGACGAGTTCGCCGTTGTCGATGTCGGGCTGAAAAGCGAGGGCCGCGTCGCCCTCAAGGAATTCGGCCCGCCAGGCGCTAAGCCGGAGGTCAAGCCCGGCGATCTGATCGAGCTGTATGTCGAGCGCTACGAGGACCGCGACGGCGCGATCGTGCTGTCGCGCGAGAAGGCGCGGCGCGAAGAGGCGTGGACCAACCTCGAGAAAGCGTTCGAGGGCAACCAGCGGGTCAACGGGGCGATCTATGGGCGGGTCAAGGGCGGCTTCACCGTCGATCTCGGCGGCGCCGTGGCGTTCCTGCCCGGCAGTCAGGTGGATATCCGCCCGGTGCGTGACGTCGGCCCGCTGATGGGCTCGCCGCAGCCGTTCCAAATCCTCAAGATGGACCGCGCCCGCGGCAACATCGTGGTCTCGCGCCGTGCCGTGCTGGAGGAGACCCGCGCCGAGCAGCGCAGCGAGCTGATCCAGGGCCTCAAGGAAGGCATGATCCTCGACGGCGTGGTGAAGAACATCACCGATTACGGCGCCTTCGTCGATCTCGGCGGCGTCGACGGCCTGCTGCACGTCACCGACATCGCCTGGCGGCGCATCAACCATCCGTCCGAAGCGTTGCAGATCGGCCAGCAGGTGAAAGTGCAGGTCATCCGGTTCAATCCGGAGACCCAGCGCATCAGCCTCGGCATGAAGCAGCTCGAGGCCGATCCGTGGGAGGGTGTCGCGGCGAAGTATCCGCCGGGCGCCAAGTATAGCGGCCGCGTGACCAACATCACCGACTACGGCGCCTTCGTGGAGCTGGAGCCGGGGGTCGAGGGCTTGGTGCACGTCTCCGAGATGTCGTGGACCAAGAAGAACGTTCACCCAGGCAAGATCGTCGCGACCTCCCAGGAGGTCGAGGTGATGGTGCTCGACGTCGATAGCGGCAAGCGACGCATCTCGCTCGGCCTCAAGCAGGTCCAGCGCAACCCGTGGGAGCAGTTCGTCGACGAGCATCCGATCGGCGCGGTGGTCGAGGGCGAGATCCGCAACATGACCGAGTTCGGCCTGTTCATCGGCATCGCCCCGGACGTGGACGGCATGGTGCATATGTCCGACCTGTCCTGGGACGAGCCGGGTGAGCTGGCGATGGCGAAATACGACAAGGGCCAGATCGTCCAGGCCAAGGTGCTCGATGTCGATGTCGAGAAGGAGCGGATCAGTCTGGGCGTCAAGCAGCTCAAGGACGATCCCGCCGCGACCGTGCTCGACACGGTGCACAAGAACGATATCGTCACCTGCGTGGTCACCGCGATTCAGCAGAACGGTATCGAGGTGAAGGTGAACGACGTGCTCAGCGGCTTCATTCGCCGCGCCGAGCTCGCCCGCGACAAGGGCGACCAGCGGCCGGACCGGTTCGCGGTGGGCGAGAAGGTGGACGCCAAGGTCACCGCGATCGACCGCGCCGCGCGCAAGCTCGCCCTGACCATTAAGGGCAAGGAGGTCGAGGAGGACAAGCAGGCGGTTCAGGAATACGGCAGCTCCGATTCCGGCGCCTCGCTGGGCGACATCCTGGGGGCCGCGATTCGCCGGCGCAATCAGCAATCCCAGTCGGAGAACTCCTGACCCCGCGCTCGGCTGACCGCCGCCGGGTGTCTCTCGCATGACCATGGAGACCGACCTCCTGCTGGACCGGCGGCGCCTCAAGCGTCGCCTGGTCGCTTGGCGGGTGGTGGCGATACTCGGAGTGCTGGCCGCGATCCTTGTCGCGATCGGCGGGCAGGGCCTACCGGTGCGCGGCAAGCATATCGCCCGAGTGACGGTGAGCGGAATCATCACCGAGAACCGCAAGCTCACCGAGGCAGTGTCGGCGCTGGCTGACGACAGCAGCGTGTCGTCGTTGATCGTCCTGGTCAACAGCCCCGGCGGCAGCGTCGGCGGTGGCGAGAGCCTGCACCACGCGGTTGCCCGCGTGGCCGAGAAGAAGCCGGTGGTCGCGGTGATGGGCGGAACGGCGGCGTCGGCCGGCTACATGATCGCCCTGCCGGCCACCCGCATCTTCGCCCACGCCTCGACCCTCACCGGCTCGATCGGCGTGCTGCTGCAGACCGGTGACATATCCGGCCTGCTCGGCAAGCTGGGCATCTCCGCCGACGCGATCGTCTCCGGGCCGCTGAAGGACCAGCCGAGCTTCATCAAGCCGCTTTCGCCGCAGGGGCGCGAGGTGCTGCACGGGCTGGTGATGGACATCTACGACCAGTTCGTCGGCATGGTCGTCGCCGGGCGCCACATGCAAGAGGACCGGGTGCGCGAGCTCGCCGACGGGCGGGCCTACACTGGCAGCCAAGCGCTCAAGCTCGGGTTGATCGACCAGCTCGGTGGCGAGCCGGAGGCGAGGGATTGGCTCGCCGCCAAACGCAAGATCGGCCGCGAGGTTCCGGTCCAGGATATCAGCGTCGGCAGCTGGTCGGAGCGGGCGTTTGGTGCGCTGTTCGGCTCCGCCGTGCAAGCGGTGCATAAAACGCTTGTGCAGCAAGGGGTTACCGTTGACGGGGCCTGGGCGCTCTGGCAACCTTCCGAGCACTGAGGACGGGGCGGGACGCCGGGGATGCAGCTCCCCGGAGCCGCCGATTCTGGAACCCCATCATGACCAGGTCCGAACTGATCACTGAGCTTGCGACAGCGAACCCGCATCTCACCGGGCGCGACGTCGAGCTGATCGTCGCGACGATCTTCGACGAGATCACCGGCGCGTTGGCGCGCGGCGAGCGGGTGGAGCTGCGTGGCTTCGGCGCCTTCACCGTCAAGCGCCGCAACGCGCGGACCGGGCGCAACCCGCGCACCGGCGAGGCGGTTCCGGTCGACGAAAAGGCGGTGCCGTTCTTCAAGGCGGGCAAAGAGCTACGCGAGCGGGTCAATCGCGGCAAGCCGGCGCGGGGCGGCGCCAAGACCGAGCGGGTGTCGGCATGACCGCATGGGCTCGGGTCGCGGCATGATCCGCCTCATCATCGCGCTGCCGTTCCTGATCGTGCTGGTGCTGTTCGCCTTGTCGAACACCACGCTGGTCCAGTTGACCCTGTGGCCAACCGGTGTCCTGATCATGGTGCCGCTCTCGATCGCGGTGCTCGTCGGCATGGCGATCGCCTTTCTGCTGGGAGCGCTGTTCATGTGGGTGAGCGCGCTCGGGCAGCGGCGGCGGGCGCGGCGGGCGGAGTACATGGTGCGTCAGCTCGAGGAGCAGGTGCAGACCTTGCACGCCCGCGCCGCCGCTCCGGCCGTGCCGCCGCCCGGCTGACCGTGATGACCACCCCCTCCGCCGCCGGTCGCATCATCCTCGCACTCGACACGACCGACCCGGCGCGGGCGCGGCATCTGGCGTTGGCGGCGGCGCCGCATTTCGGCATGGTCAAGCTCGGGCTCGAATTCTTCCTCGCCAACGGGGCGAGCGGCTACGCCCAGGTCACCGAGCCGCTCGCCCGCCCGGTATTCCTCGATCTCAAGCTGCACGACATTCCCAACACCGTCGCCGGCGCGGTTCGTGCCGTGCTGCCGCGGGCGCCCCGCCTGCTCACCTTGCATGCTGCCGGCGGCGCGGCGATGATCGAGGCAGCGCGACGCGCGGCGGAGGAGGCGGGCGCCAGCCGTCCGCTGCTGCTCGCGGTCACCGTGCTTACCAGCCTGACGGCCGCCGATCTCGCCGCGATCGGCGTTGCCGACGAGCCGACCCGACAGGTGCTGCGACTGGCCCGGCTGGCGCTGCTGGCTGGGGCCGACGGGCTGGTGTGCAGCCCCCTGGAAGTGGCTCCGTTGCGCGATGCGTTGGGCTCCGGGCCGGCGTTGGTGGTGCCGGGCATCCGGCCGGACGGCGCGGCGGTGGGCGATCAGGCGCGCACCATGACGCCACGCCAGGCGATCGCGGCCGGGGCCGACTGGCTGGTGATCGGCCGCCCGATCACCGCCGCGCCCGATCCCGCCGCGGCGGCGGCCGCGATCGCCGCGAGCCTCGCGTGACCCGGTTTGGGCCGCCCGCGTGAGTGTGCGGGTGAAGATCTGTGGCGTGAACAGCACCGCCGCGTTCGACGCCGCGTTGGCGGCCGGCGCGGCGTGGATCGGCTACAACTTCTTTCCGGCCTCACCGCGTTACGTCACCCCCGAGCAGGCCGCCGCGCTCGCGGCCCGCCAGCCCGGCGGTCCAGGCCGGGTCGGCTTGTTCGTCGACCCGACCGATGCCACCGTGGCGGCCGCACTCGCCGCCCTGCGCCTCGACGCGTTGCAACTCTACGTCGGCACCGAACGCGCCGCCGCTTTGCGCACGCGGTTCGGCGTTCCGGTCTGGCGCGCCGTCGGGGTAACCGATGGCGGGTCGCTGCCCGCCGCCGGCGAAGGCGCCGATGCGCTGGTGCTGGAGGCTCGACCGCCGGCCGGTGCCACCAGGCCGGGCGGCAACGCCACGAGGTTCGACTGGTCGCTTCTCGCCGGGTGGCGCGCACCGGCTCCGTGGGTGCTAGCCGGCGGCCTCACCGCGGCGAACGTGGCGGCGGCGATCCATGCCACCGGGGCGACCGCGGTGGACGTGTCCTCCGGCGTTGAATCAGCGCCGGGCGTGAAGGACCCCGCATTGATCCACCGCTTCATCGAAGCCGCCCGCGCCGCCACCGCATGAGGCCAGGAGTTCGCGCATGAGCACATCGAGCCAGAGCCTCACCCCGGCGTTGTTCGGCCCGGACGCCGTCTCGGCGGAGACGCGGACCATCAACGAGACGATCGTCCGGCTGATGACCGGGATGGACGAGTGGTGGCAGGTCGGGCCGGAGGCGTTTCGCGCGGCGCGACGGCGCGGCGAGGGACCGTTGCCGCTGGCGCCCAAATCGCCTCGTGCCCAGACCCGCGAGATTGACGGGCGCGACGGCAACAAGATCTCCCTCCGCATCGTCGCGCCGCAGAGCCCACGCGGGGTCTACCTGCACCTGCACGGCGGCGGCTGGGTGCTCGGCAATGCCGACATGCAGGACCCGATGCTGGAGCGCATCGCCGACAATTGCGGCCTTGCCTGTGTCAGCGTGGAGTATCGGCTGGCGCCGGAGCACCCGTATCCGGCCGGGCCGAATGATTGCGAGGACGCCGCGATCTGGCTGGTGCGCAACGCGCGGTCCGAGTTCGGCGCCGACGCGCTGACCATCGGCGGCGAGTCGGCGGGCGGGCATCTCTCGGCGGTGACCCTGCTGCGGCTGCGCGACCGGCACGGCTTCACCGGCTTTCGCGGCGCCAACCTGGTATTCGGCGCCTTCGACCTCGGCATGACCCCGAGCCAGCGCGCGTTCGGCGAGCAGCGGCTGGTGTTGCGCACCACCGACATCGAGCGCTTCGCCGAGGCGTTCCTCCCGGGCCAAGTCGACCGGCGCGATCCCGACATCTCGCCGCTCTACGCCGACCTGCGCAATCTTTGCCCGGCGTTGTTCACCGTGGGCACCGCCGACGCGCTGGTCGACGACTCGCTGTTCATGCACGCCCGCTGGATCGCCGCCGGCAACCCGGCCGAGCTGGCGATCTACCCCGGTGGCGCGCATGGCTTCACCTCGTTCGCCGGCGAGCTGGCGAAGGGGGCGTGCGCGCGGATCGACGCCTTCCTCGGCGGCGCGATCAGCTAGCCGGCCATCGTCAGGCCGCCGCTCACGCTCAGCACCTGTCCGGTGATGAAGGAGGCGCGGTCGGAGGCGAAGAACACCACCGCGTCGGCGACCTCGCGGGGTTGTGCCAGCCGGCGCATCGGGATCGCCCGGATCAGCGCCTGGCGCATCTTCTCCGGTTGCGCGGCGAATAGCGGGGTGTCGGTGGGACCGGGGCAGACGCAATTCACAGTGATGCCGTAACGCGCGGTCTCGCGGGCGAGCGATTTGGTGAACGCGATCACGCCACCCTTGGCGCCGGCATAGACCGTCTCGCCGGTGCTGCCGACGCGGCCGGCATCGCTGGCGATGGTAACGATCCTGCCGCCGCCGCCCTGGATCATCAGCGGCAGCAGCGCGTGCGCCACGTGCACCGGCCCCATGTAGTTGAGCGCCACGATCCGCGCCATGTAGTCGGCCGTGTTGCTCAGGAACGGCTGGATCATGTCCCAGCCGGCGGCGGTCACCAGGATGTCGAGCTTGCCGGGCTCGGCGCCGATCGACGCCGCGACACCCGCGATCGCCGCATCGTCGGTGACATCGAGTGCTTGGAAACGCGCCGCGCCGCCGCTTGTGACAATGCCGGACGCGACCGCGCTGCCCTGCTCGTGATCGATATCCGTCACGATCACCGCGGCGCCGGCCTCGGCGAGAAGCTCGCAGGCCGCCCGGCCGATCCCCGAGGCGCCGCCGGTGACAAGCGCGATCCTGCCGCTGAGGTCCATTCGCTCCTCCCTGATCCTCGGCGCCCCAAGGCGGCGCTCGACCGCAATATCCCTGGCTTAAACGTTTGCAAAGATTTGTCGGCCGCGGAGATGGGAGCCGCCTTGCCATGCCGGTGGCGCGGGCCGATCTCGAAGGCATCATGTCCGTATCCCACGCCCAAATCAGGCCGCACGGCTTTCCCTTCGACAACACCTATGCGCGATTGCCGGAGCGGCTCTTCGCGCGGCTCGATCCGACGCCGGTCGACAGCCCGCGTCTGGTGCAGCTGAACCGGGCGCTGGCGGCCAGCCTCGGCCTCGACGCCGACGCCTTGGCTGACCCCGCGATGGTGCAGGTGCTGGCTGGCAACCGCATCCCCGAGGGCGCGCAGCCGATCGCGCTGGCCTATGCCGGCCACCAGTTCGGCCATTTCGTGCCGCAGCTCGGCGACGGGCGCGCCATCCTGCTCGGCGAGGTGATGGGGCGGGACGGCGCCCGGCGCGACATCCAGCTGAAAGGCTCCGGGCCGACGCCGTTCTCGCGTGGTGGCGACGGCCGCGCCGCGCTGGGACCGGTGCTGCGCGAGTATATCGTGAGCGAGGCGATGGCGGCGCTGGGCGTGCCGACCACCCGGGCCCTGGCCGCGGTGACCACCGGCGAGCCCGTGCGGCGCGAAACCATGCTGCCCGGCGCCGTGCTCACCCGCGTCGCCGCCAGCCACATCCGCGTCGGCACCTTCCAGTATTTCGCCGCCAGGGGCGACATCGAGGCGCTGCGAACCCTGGCGGACCACGCGATCGCCCGCCACTATCCCCGGGCCGGCCAGGCCGAGCACCCATATCGGGCGCTGCTGGAAGCGGTGATCGCGCGTCAGGCGGAGCTGATCGCGCAATGGATGCTGATCGGCTTCATCCACGGCGTGATGAACACCGACAACACGGCGATCTCCGGCGAGACGATCGACTACGGCCCGTGTGCCTTCATGGACGCCTACGACCCGGCGACGGTGTTCAGCTCGATCGACCAGCTCGGCCGCTATGCCTACGCCAACCAGCCGCTGGCCGCGCAATGGAATCTCGCGCGGTTCGCCGAGACGCTGCTGCCGCTGCTGGACGACAACGAGGAGGTCGCGTTGGCATCGGCGCGGGAGGCGCTTGCCGCCTTCGCGCCACGCTTCGAGGCGGCCCATCTCGGCGGTCTGCGTCGCAAGCTCGGCTTGTCCACCGAGCAGGCGGAGGATGCGGCGCTGGCGAAAGACCTGCTGGAGCGGATGGCGGCGAACGGCGCCGACTTCACCCTGACCTTTCGCCTGCTATGCGACGCGGCGGCGGGGTTTTCCGGCGACGCGGCGGTGCGAAAGCTGTTCGCCGACCCGGACGCCTACGACTCGTGGGTCGTGGGTTGGCGGCAACGTCTCGACGCGGAGCCCGGGTCGCCGGCAGCGCGCCGCTCCGCCATGCAGTCGGTCAACCCGGCCTACATCCCGCGCAACCACCTCGTCGAGGCCGCGCTCCAGGCGGCGGTCACCCGGCAGGATTTCTCCCGCTTCGAGGACCTGCTCGCCGTCCTGTCACGCCCCTATGAGGACAGGCCCGACCTGGAGCGCTACGCCGCGCCGCCGCGAGCCGAGGAGCGTGTGCTGCAAACCTTCTGCGGCACCTGAGGCGGCTGATTTAGTTTCGTATCCGGAACGATTAGGTCACGCGTCGGCGTGGGGCGTTACCAGGGTTCGAAAATTCCGCTTGGTGAGTCGCGGACGGCCCGGGTCGACTTGCTTGCCGGGCGGATGGCGAGACGGCGGGAGCGGCCGTTCGCGGGCGTTTTGGCGGAACTTCGCTCGGACGCTACGGCGTCGGCGGACGCTACAGCGTCAGCGGACGCACCATAGCCGGGGGGCGCGGCGGCGGGCGTGGCCGCCTCGCGCATACGCCGCGTGTGCAAGACAGGGTGCTCGGATAACCTTATGGCCAGCATCTGGCAGAGCGGGCGCAGCAATCGCCCCATCTGCGGCGCGGCTTGCAGCAGCGCCACCATCTCCGGGTCGGACAGCAGATGATTAAGCTGGGTACCGTAGGCCCCTGCCTCCGGCGCCAGCCGAAACAGCCAGGCGAAGCCGCGCGGCAGACGCTCAGCCGGACGATCCGCCGGGTCATCCGACTTGCGCCGCTTGGCTTGCCGGGTGGCGCGGGAACCAGCCGACGTCGCCGACGGCAGCTCGCCCGAGCGGACCCGGGCGACAAGCCTCGCGAACCGCTGGCCCGTGCGGCTCAGCCGCTTCCAGATCAAGATGTGGATGGGCCCGATAACCGCACCCCGCGCGGCAACGGCCTGGCACAGTACTCCTATGATGTAGGCGAAGCGGTCTGCGGCGGGGAGGACGACGTAGCTCATGGATGGCGTGTATAAGTGAGTTGGAATAACGTTTCAACCAGAATTGTCACTCTCTGTCACACCGGACACCATGTTCCCCCACCATTTTGCAACCGGGGGTGGATTTTCGCCGCGATGACCAGTGTGTGCCATTCAGTCTCGATATAAGGTGAGGTCGCTGACCGCCGCCGCTGCTCTTGAGGTCCATGCCACATCCGCTGATCCCCGCCTCGTGCCGGCGTCTGCCGCTGCCAGCCGTAACCGCCTCGTTGATCCGATAGTCGGACGCATTTCCATGAGCTTCTACGACGAACCGATCCTCAACTCGCCCTATCACGCGCCGACCCGGCATCACGCGCTGGACGATGACGGGCAGCCGCTCGATCTGGCGCCGATCGCCGGCCGCCGCCGCTCAAAACTGCTCACGCCGGTGCCTCGGGCGAAGAAGAAGAGCAAGAAAGCCGAGCAGGCCAGCCTCGGCCTCACCGAGGCCGCAGGTCTGTCCACCGCCGAGCAGGATTACGACCTCAACCGGATCATCAACGAAATCCGCGGCCACGTGGATACCTGGCGCGCCATCCCGAACCCGAACGACTGGGGCGTGACACCCACCACGGCACGGCTGCTCCAGCATTGGCGCGCGCCCGACTTCGCCGGCACTCGCCCGTTCTTCTGCCAGATCGAGGCGATCGAGACCTGCATCTGGCTCACCGAGGTGGCGCGGGACCAACGCCGCTACGCCTCGATCTGGACGTATCTGCGCGAGGCCAACAAGCAGGCTAACCCGGAGCTGTTCCGCATCGCGCTAAAAATGGCGACCGGCAGCGGCAAGACGACGGTGATGGCGATGCTGATCGCCTGGCAAGCCGTCAACGCCGCCCGCTCGCCCGCGAGCACGCTGTTCAGCCGCTATTTCCTGATCGTCACCCCGGGCATCACCATCCGCGACCGCCTGCGCGTCCTGCGCACCAATGACCCGCTTAGCTACTACCGCGACCGCGAGCTGGTGCCGGCCGACATGCTGGCCGACATCGACCGGGCAAAAATCGTCATCACCAACTACCACGCGTTCCAGCGGCGCGAGACCATGGACGTCTCCAAGGTCGGCCGCTCCTTGCTACAGGGCCGCGACGACCCGCTCGACACCTTGGAAACCGAAGAGCAGATGGTGAACCGCGCCGTCGGCGAGCTGAAGGACATCAAGGGCGTGGTGGTGATTAACGACGAGGCGCACCACTGCTACCGCGAAAACCCCGGCGAGGCGGAAATCATCACCGGGGCGGAACGCGAGGAAACGGTTTGCCGGACCCGGAAGCGCGGCTGGAGTTCTACCAGCACGACCAGCACTGGTCGAACCGCATGATCCTGGGCGACAGCCTGCAAGTGATGGCGAGCCTGGCCGAGCGCGAGGGGCTGCGCGGCAAAGTGCAGTGCATCTATTTCGACCCGCCGTATGGCATCAAGTTCAACAGCAACTGGCAGGTGTCGACCCAGAGCCGCGACGTGAAGGACGGCAAGCAGACCGACATCAGCCGCGAACCGGAACAGGTGAAAGCATTCCGCGACACGTGGAAGGAGGGCATCCACTCGTATCTGACGTATCTACGCGATCGGCTGACGGTAGCCCGCGAGCTGCTGACGGAAAGCGGGTCGATCTTCGTGCAGATCGGCGACGAGAACGTGCATCGCGTGCGGGCGGTAATGGATGAGGTATTTGGGGCAGAGAATTTCGTCTCCATGATTTCTTTCGTTAAGACGTCAGCGACAGGATCAAAGTTCCTAGACATTAATTCAGACTATCTACTGTGGTACGCGAAAAGGATGTCAGACCTGAAATTTAGGACACTGTATGAAGACAAATCTGATGCACTGATTCAGGAACAATATCATCGAATGGATGAAGGCCGCGTCGGGCAGGGTGACAAGCGGTATATGGCAGGAGACATGAGTTCCCAGGGAGCTTCGCCAGCGGGAACTTACCCCTTTGCGTCTGCTGGCAAGGTTTTCAGTCTCCCGCCGAATACGCATTGGAAGGCCGGACGGTCCGGGATGCTCAGACTGGGTGCCGCAAGTAGACTCATTGGTTTAGGGAAACGTCTGCGTTACAAGCGCTACGCGGATGACTTTCCATATGTTCCGATCGCCAACGCGTGGGAAGACACCGTAATCTCCGGGTTCGCCGAGGCAAAAAGCTACGTCGTTCAAACGTCGGCTAAGGTAATCAGCCGCTGCATCCTCATGGCCACCGACCCAGGCGATCTTGTGCTCGACCCCACCTGCGGCTCCGGCACCACCGCCACCGTGGCGGAGCAGTGGGGAAGACGGTGGATCACCATCGACACGTCCCGCGTCGCCCTTGCCCTGGCGCGCACCCGGCTGATGGCCGCGCGCTACCCCTATTACCTGCTGGCCGATAGCCGCGAGGGGCGCGCCAAGGAAGCGCAGCTCACCGGCACCCAAGCGCCCGATACGCCCACCCAGGGTGACCTGCGCCAAGGCTTCGTCTATGACCGCGCGCCGCACGTCACCCTGAAATCCATCGCCAACAACGCCGAGATCGACGTGCTGTGGGAGGAGGCGCAACGCACGCTGGAACCGCAACGCGCCGCGCTCAACGCCGCTCTCGGCGAGACCTGGGAGGAGTGGCAGATCCCGCGCGAGGCCGGCGCCGCCTGGCCCGCCGAAGCCCGCCGCGCGCACGCCGAATGGTGGGCCGCCCGCATCGCCCGGCAGACCGCGATCGACGCCTCGATCGCCAAGCGCGCCGAGGTGGAACTGCTCTACGACCGCCCGTACGAAGACAAGAGCCGCGTGCGCGTCGCCGGGCCGTTCACCGTGGAATCGCTCTCGCCGCACCGTGTGCTGCCGCATGACGAAACCGAGCTGGCGGGCGAGCTGGACGCCGCCGGCGGCCGGCGGGCGCAGCTCGGCCCGCGCAACGCCGCCCCGGCCACCGACTTCGCCGAGATCGTGCTGGAACACCTGCGTTCCGCCGGCGTGCATCAGAGCCAGAAAGCCGACAGCATCCGCTTCACCAGCCTCACCGGCTGGCCCGGCCGCTACATCGCCGCCGAGGGCCGCTTCACCGAAGCCGAGCAGGAACGTCGCGCCGGCATTCTGATCGGCCCGGAGTTCGGCACCCTCTCGCGCCCCGATCTGGTCGCCGCCGCGCGCGAGGCCGCCGACGCGCGGTTCGACCTGCTGATCGCCTGCGCCTTCAACTACGACGCCCACACCGCCGACCTCACCAGGCTCGGCCCGCTGCCGATCGTCAAAGCGCGCATGAACCCCGATCTGCATATGGCCGACGACCTCAAGAACACCGGCAAGGGCAACCTCTTCGTGGTGTTCGGCGAGCCGGACGTGATCGTGCGCGACACCGCCGACGGCATGGTCGAGGTGCAGGTGCTCGGCGTCGACGTGTTCGACCCGCAGACCGGCGACATCCGCTCCGGCGGCACCGACAGCATCGCCGCCTGGTTCATCGACACCATGTACGACGAGGAAAGTTTCCGCGTGCGTCACGCCTACTTCCTCGGCGCCAACGATCCCTACAAGTCGCTGAAAACCGCGCTGCGAGCCGAGATCGACGAGACAGCCTGGGCCACCCTATACCGCGACACCTCCCGCCCGTTCCCCCGCCCCGAAAGCGGCCGCATCGCGGTAAAGGTGATCAACCATTTCGGCGACGAGGTGATGAAGGTGTTCGCGGTATGATGGCGCGCCGTCCGCATGGCTGAGTTCCGCCTCGCCGAGACGTTCACCCAGTCGCTGGCGCGGCTCGATGGGCAGTCGCAGAAAGCGGCGAAAATCGCCACGCTCGACCTGCAACTCAACCCGGCGGCACCCGGCCTGCGCTTCCATCGCATCACCGACTCGCGCGATCCGAACTTCTGGTCGATCCGCGCCGGCTCCGACATCCGCATCATCGTCCACAAGACCGAAACCAGCTTTCTGCTCGCCTACGTCGATCACCACGACGCAGCCTACGCCTGGGCCGAGCGGCGCCGACTCGAAGCCCACCCCCGCACCGGCGCGATCCAGCTTGTCGAGGTGCGCGAGCGGGTGGAGGACATCGCCACCCCGCCCGCCGCCGCGCCCGGCACCCCGCCCGAGGTCGCGCCCGCGTCGCCCGTGTTCGCCGATCTCTCCGCCGACGACCTGCTCGGCATCGGCGTGCCGCCCGACTGGCTCGCCGACGTGCAAGCGGCCACCGAGGACAGCTTCTTGCAAGTTGCCGAGCACCTGCCGGCCGAGGCGGCGGAGGCGCTGCTGGACTACGCCGTCTCCGGCCGCCTGCGCCCCGCACCGACAATGCCCATGCCGCCGGGCGTCGCACCCGATCCGTTCGCCCATCCCGACGCGCAACGCCGCTTTCGCGTCGTCGAGAACCAGGAGGAACTGGCGCGCGCGCTGGACGCGCCCTGGGAGCGCTGGATCGTCTTCCTGCATCCAACCCAGCAGGGCGTGGTCGATCGCGCCTTCAACGGCCCGGCTAGAGTCGCCGGTTCGGCCGGGACCGGCAAGACCGTGGTGGCCCTGCATCGCGCCGTCCGCCTCGCCCGCGCCTCGGCCGATCGGCGGGTGCTGCTCACCACCTTCTCGCAGCCGCTGGCGAGCGCGCTCGAACGTCGGGTCGCGGCCCTGGCGGCGGGCGCCGCCGGCGTGGTGTCGCGTATCACCGTGGCACCGTTCCGCACCGTCGCCGACGAACTTTTTCAGCTCGCTTTCGGTCGTCGCCCGTTTCCCGCCTCGGACGAGCAGATACGCCATGCCGTGACCAAGGCGGCCGAGAGCGTCGGCGACACCGGCTACCCGTTGCGTTTTCTACTCTCCGAGTGGCGGCACGTGGTGGACGCCTGGCAGATCGACAGCGTGGACGCCTACGCCTCGGTGCCGCGTCTCGGTCGCAAGAGCCGGATGAGTGCCGGGCAGCGCGAGCGGCTATGGCCCGTGTTCGCCGCGACCCGCGCCTCGCTCGCCAAGCGCGGCCTGCTCACCTGGTCGGAAATTTTCGGCCGCGCCACCGACCACTTCGCCGCTCAGACGCACAAGCCGTTCAGCCACGTGGTGGTGGACGAGGCGCAGGATCTCGGCGTGCCCGAGTTGCGCTTCCTCGCCGCCATCGCGCCAGCCGGGCCGGACGCGCTGTTCTTCGCCGGCGATCTGGGCCAGCGCATCTTCCAGCAGCCGTTCTCCTGGAAGGAGCTCGGGGTCGAGGTGCGGGATCGCTCGTCCACGCTCACGGTGAACTACCGCACCTCGCACCAGATCAGGCGTTTGGCGGACCGGCTGCTGCCGTCCTCGGTGCGCGACGTCGACGACCCGGCGGACGAGCGCGGCGACGAGCGCGACCGCACGGTCTCCATCTTCAGCGGCCCCGAACCGGAACTGCACCGGTTCGCTTCACCCCAGGAGAAGATCGAGGGTGTCGCCGCCTGGCTCCGCGTGGCGATGCAAGAGGGGGTCGCGCCGGCCGAGATCGGCCTGTTCGTGCGCAGCCGCGACCAGATGGACCGCGCCCGCGCCGTCGTGGCGGGCTTGGGCGTTTTGCCGCTGGAGCTGTCGGACCGCGACGAGGCGCCCGGCGCGCGCTTGCCGATCGGCGCGATGCACCTCGCCAAGGGATTGGAGTTCAAGGCGGTGGCGGTGATGGCGTGCGACGACGACGCGCTGCCGCTGCGCTCCCGGATCGAGTCCGTCGCCGACGAGGTCGAGCTCGACCACGTGTACGAGACCGAACGGCACCTGTTCTACGTCGCCTGCACCCGCGCCCGCGACCGCCTGCTCGTCTCCGGCGTCAAGCCAGGCTCGGAATTCCTCGACGATCTGGCGAGCCGTAGCCGCTAGGCCGAAAAACTTATAACGATGGCGGAGAGGGTGTCCTATAATCCAACGTCCAGGACGGCCCGAAGAGACCCGTAGATGTTTGATTTTCCATAGTTCCTGAACCGAGTTTGGCTGGCATCGTCCAACACAATCCGGCACAATCCACGTCTGACTTGTGGGTAGGATCGTGGGTAGGATGGTTCGGATCCTGAACCGGCTAAGCGCTCGAGCAGTCGCAACGTCGGTCAAACCTGGCTATCACCCAGATGGTGCTCTACGTTCAGGTAACGAGCACGGGGGCCAAATCCTGGATTTTCCGCTACACACGCCATGGACGCGCCCGCGAGATGGGGCTGGGATCTTTTCAAGCGGCATCGTTGGCGCAAGCCCGAGCTGCTGCAACCGCTTGCCGCAGTCAAGTACGCGAGGGCGTCGATCCGATTGAGGCCCGCGCGGACGGCAGCCAGGCAAGCATTGAACGCCACCACCCTCCGCGTTTGCGCGGCTGCATACGTTGAGGCGCATCGCCCCGGATGGCGCAACGCCAAGGACGCCTAGCAATGGACCAGCACGCTCGAGCGCTACGTCTATCCGCAGGTCGGTGAGGTCGTGTCCCCAGCCGCGGTGTAGGAGCGCACTGCGTTCCTGAGCGGGGCTGAACCGCGATCAGGCTGCCAGGGCTGGCAAGCTGACGCGAGGATCATCGCTGAGCGGCGCGATGGTTTCCAGTGTCATGTAGCGTGCGCGCTGAACGGCCCATTCATCGTGCTGCTCGAGCAATAGCGCGCCGATGAGCCTGGTAACGGCAGCTTCGTTCGGAAAGATGCCGACAACATCGGAGCGGCGCTTGATCTCGCCGTTGAGGCGTTCGAGCGGGTTGGTGCTGTGCAACTTGGCCCGGTGCTGGACCGGGAACCCCATATAGGCCAGCACGTCCGCCTCGGCCTCGTCCATCAGGGCCGCCAGCTTCGGCAGCCGCGGCCGAGCCTGGTCGGCGACCTCGCGCCATTGCTTGCGGGCGGCGGCCGCGTCGTCGTGGGCAAACGCGGTGCCGATCCAGGCGGCGACGATGCGGCGCTGGCTCTTGCCCGCATATGCGAGCGCGTTGCGCATGAAATGCACGCGACACCTTTGCCATGTGGCGCTGAGCACCTTGGTGATAGCCGCCTTCAGCCCCTCATGCGCGTCCGAGACGACGAGCTTGACGCCGCGCAGGCCACGGCGAGCAAGGCTGCGCAAGAACTCGACCCAGAACGGCTCGGCCTCGCTATGGCCGATCGTCATCCCAAGCACTTCGCGCCGGCCGTCGGCACTGACGCCGACGGCGACGATTACCGCGACCGAGACGATGTGGTGGTCGCGACGGACCTTCACGTAAGTGGCGTCCAGCCAGACATAGGGCCAATCGCCCTCGATCGGGCGGTCGAGGAAAGCGTGGACGCGCTCGTCGATCTCTTCGCACAGGCGCGAAACCTGGCTCTTGCTGATCCCCTCCAGGCCGAGCGCCTTGACCAGCTCGTCGACCGAGCGGGTCGAGATGCCTTGGATGTAGGCCTCCTGGATCACCGCGGTCAGTGCCTTCTCGGCCATGCGCCGCGGCTCGAGGAAGCCGGGAAAGTAACTGCCGCGCCGCAGTTTCGGAATGCGCAGCTCGACCGTCCCGGCGCGGGTTTGCCAGTCGCGGTCGCGATACCCATTGCGCTGATTGATCCGGTCTGCGCTGCGCTCGCCGGGTGCGGCGCCGCATAGGGTTTCGGTCTCCAGCGCCATCAGGCGCTCGGCGGCGAACCCAATCATCTCGCGCAGCATGCTGGCGTCAGAGGCCTTCTCCAGCAGCGCGCGAAGGGCGATCTTGTCATCGGTCATCGTGGTGGTCCTCGGGTCAGAGTTGCGTCTCGCAACCCAACCCTACCCAGCACCGCCGCGGTGGCCACCGCCGTGGATAAGTCGCCCGCCTACGCCAGACTCTCGCCGGTCGCTGCGGCGGGCGAGTTACCCACCGCTCCTACACCACCACCGGGGACACGACCGCCCCACGCAGCGATCCCAACCGCCAAGTCTGCCGCCAACCGCCTCATGCTGCGGTCTCCGCCGCGTTTCCGTGCTCCACGCGAAGAAGAACTCGGCGCACCGCGGTTGCTGTCCAAGCCCCGCCGCCGGGGGCCTTCCGACCGTCATCGTTCAACGCCCGCGCGATCCCGCCGAGGGTCGTCACTCCGCCCGCCCGCGCCGCTTCGATTGCCGTCAACGCTGCGTGCGCCGCCCGCATTGCCTCCGCTTGCCGGGCCTTCACGCCGAGTCGGCTATCGGGCGGTGTCTCCGGGCGATAGCCCCGATCTCCCCCAAGCTTCGTGCCCCGCGCCTTCGCGGCTGCAAGCGCCGCTCGCGTCCGTTGCGAAATCGCCCGGCGTTCTTCCTCGGCGACCGCGGCGCGAATGTGCAGCATGAACGATGTGGCGTTGGGCATGTCGCAGGCGACGAACGGGACGCTCTGCTTCATCAGGCCGGCAATGAAGTGAACGTCACGGGCGAGCGGATCCAGCTTGGCAATCAGCAACGTGGCCCCGGTCTCCCAGCACCGCGCCAAGGCGTCCAGCAAGCGAGGCCGATCAACGACGCGCCCGCTTTCCACCTCCACGTAAGGCGGTTCGATCAGCCGGTCTCCGGGCTGCATGAAGGCGCGAACGGCGGCTTGCTGCGCTTCCAGCCCCAGCCCGCTCCGCCCCTGACGATCCGTGCTGACGCGGAGATATGCGACGTAGGTGGTCATTGGTCCGTCCCGGCTATCCGACCACAGGACAGCGCGGCGCCCCTTCCGTGTCAAGACCGACCAACCGACGATGGACGGTTGTGACACGGTAAGCGGTCCCTTACCGGACATGCGCTTCAAGGCGGCTTTCCGTGGGGTGGCTCATGACGTTCAACGAGGTGGCGTTCGCCTACGGTGGCGCGCTCGCCGTCGCCTACCTCGGTCATTGCGACGGCTCGGCGTTCTGCACCCAACTCTGCATCGGCCTGCTTGGCGTCGCGGCGCTGGCCGCCATCCTCACCGGGTCCGTCTACACGCTGCATCATTAGGCGAGGGCCGGGCCAAGGCCACGGGGGTAAAGTCGCTCGCCGCCTGGCCTCGCAGGGCTTTCGGATTTGTGCTGCAAATCGTCCGGTGCCGTGAGGGGTGAAACGTGAGGGTGATTGCGAAGCGGCCACACCACCCTAAATCTCTGATATTCTTAGCAAAATAAACAGCATACTAGATAGCTGGCGGAGGGAGTGGGATTCGAACCCACGGTACGCTGTTAACGCACACACGCTTTCCAAGCGTGCGCCTTAAGCCGCTCGGCCATCCCTCCGCGAAAGCGTTCGCCGCCCGCAAAATAGCAGGCGAACACATGGAGACAAGAGTAACCAGTCAGCTGTCCATCTTGAGAGCCGCGAGAAAGGCTGATTGCGGTATCTCGACTTTGCCGAACTGACGCATCCGCTTCTTGCCCTCCTTCTGTTTCTCCAACAGTTTTCTCTTGCGCGAGATGTCACCGCCATAACATTTCGCGGTCACGTCCTTCGACAGCGCGCTGATGGTCTCGCGCGCGATCACACGGCCGCCGACCGCGGCCTGGATTGCGATCCTGAACAGTTGTCGCGGTATCAGATCTTTCAGCTTTGCGCAGATCGACCTCCCTCGCGTCTCGGCGACGCTGCGGTGAGCGACAAACGACAGCGCATCCACCGGGTCCTGATTGACCAGGATCGAGATACGTACCAGGTCGGCCTCCGCGTACCCGTCCATTTGGTAGTCGAAGCTCGCATAGCCGCGCGAAACCGATTTGAGCCGGTCGTAGAAGTCGAACACGACCTCGTTGAGCGGCAGCCGGTAGACCGCCATGGCGCGGTTGCCGACATAGGTGAGGTCCACCTGCTCGCCACGGCGCTCGTTGCACAAGGTCAGGATGGCACCGAGATAATCATCCGGGACCAATATGGTCGCGCGTATCCAGGGCTCTTCGATGTGATCGATCACGCTGCCATCGGGCATGTCGGCGGGATTGTGCAACTCCTGCACCTCGCCATTGGTGCGATGCAGCCGATACACCACCGACGGCGCTGTGGCGATCAGTTCGAGATCGAACTCGCGCGACAGACGCTCCTGGATGATCTCCAGGTGCAGCAGACCTAGAAAGCCGCAGCGATAGCCGAAGCCGAGCGCCGCTGATGTCTCCGCTTCGTAATGAAACGAGGCGTCATTCAGCCGCAGCTTACCCAGACTGTCGCGCAGCTTCTCGAAATCGTCGGCATCCACCGGATACAGTCCGCACCACACCACCGGCACCGAGGGCTTGAAGCCGGGCAGCGGTTCGGCGGTCGGATGCCGGTCCTCCGTGAGCGTGTCGCCGACATTGCAGTCGGCCACGGTCTTGATCGACGCCGTGATGTAGCCGATCTCGCCCGGGCCAAGGTCATCGGCGGGGATCATTTTCGGCGTGAACACGCCAACCTGTTCCACCGCATGGACGGCGCCGCTCGACATCATACGTATCTTCTGGCCACGCTTGAGACGCCCGTCCTTGACCCGAACCAGGATCACCACGCCGAGATATTGGTCGTACCAACTATCGACCAGCAGCGCCTTGAGCGGGGCCGCCGCGTTGCCCTTCGGCGGCGGTAGCCGGGCGACCAGCGCCTCCAGCAAGCCGTCAATGTTCAACCCGGTCTTGGCGCTGATTTCGACCGCGTCGGACGCATCGAGCCCGATCACATCCTCGATCTGCTGCTTGACCCGCTCGGGCTCGGCCGCCGGGAGATCGACCTTGTTGAGAACCGGCACGATCTCGTGCCCGGCTTCCAGCGCGTGATAGACGTTGGCAAGAGTTTGCGCCTCGACGCCCTGGCTGGCATCGACCACCAGCAACGAGCCCTCGCATGCGGCGAGGCTGCGGCTGACTTCGTAGGCGAAGTCAACGTGACCTGGGGTGTCCATCAAGTTCAGTTCGTAGACTTGGCCGTCTTTCGCCTTGTAGACCAGCCGGACGGTCTGCGCCTTGATGGTGATGCCGCGCTCGCGCTCCAGTTCCATGTTGTCGAGGACCTGGTTGGTCATCTCGCGGTCGGTCAGTCCGCCGGTGGCCTGGATCAGCCGGTCCGCGAGCGTGGATTTCCCGTGGTCGATATGCGCGATGATGGAAAAATTGCGAATATGGTCGACGGCGGTTTCGGTCATCGGATGTCCAACATGGCCGCGCGGAGTAGTCGTCGGCCGTTGCAGTTCAGATAGGGCAACCGCTCGGCGGTGTCAGCCACGACGCGCCGCCTGAATGATTTAAGCCGGCCGGCTCAGCGCAGCGCCGCGCCGGTCGCCTTGAACACCGCCGCGACCACCTTGTCGCACGCGGCCTCGATCTCCTGGTCGGTCAGGGTGCGTTCGCGCGGCTGAAAGGTGACCTCGACACCGAGCGACTTCTTGCCTCCCGCGAGCCGATCGCCTGCGTAGACGTCGAACAGCACCGCTCCGGCGACCAGGTTGCGATCGGCGCCCCGGACCGCCCGCAGCAGCACCTCTGCCTCGGTCGCGCGATCGACAATGAACGCGAAGTCGCGTCGGATGGGCTGGTAGGGCGAGAGATCGGGCGTCGGTCGGCGCCGTCGCTTGGGCGCGGGCACGGCGTCGAGGAACACGGCGAGAGCGACCGCGCGACCGGGGAGGTCGAGGGCGGTGCAGACCCGGGGATGGAGCTGACCGAAATGGCCGAGCACCATTTTCGGGCCCTGCCGGACGGTGCCGGATCGGCCGGGATGATAGAAGCCGGGTGCATCCCGCGTGACGCCGAGCGACTCCATCGGCAGACCAAGTGCGCTGAGCACCGCCAGCAGGTCGGCTTTCGCGTCCAGAGCGTCGATTTCGCGTCGCGGCGTTGCCCAGTGGCGCGAGGTGGCGCCGATGCGCAGCCCGGCGGCAACGGGACGCTGGAAATCGGCCGCCTCATTGTCGAAGGCGGGGCCGATCTCGAACAGGCCGACATCCGCGAAGCCGCGCGCGGCGTTGCGCCCGGCGGCTAGGGCCAGGGTGGCGATCGGCGTCGGGCGGAGCTGATCGAGGTCGGAGGCGATCGGATTGGTCAGCCGAAGCGCCTCGGGCGCGGCGCCGAACAGCGAGGCGTGTTGCCGCGACATGAAGCTGAATGTCACGCACTCGGCGAGCCCGCGCGCTGCCAGGGTGCGGCGGGCCAGCGCGGTCCGGGTCTGCTCGGCGGAGAGCGTGGCGGCGGGAACCGGCGCGGCGCGCGGCAGCGAGACGGCGGGGATCGCGTCGAGGCCACGCAAGCGCAGAACCTCCTCGATGAGGTCGCATTCCGGCTCGATCTCGGCGCATCCCTCGGCCGCGATGCCGGCAACCGGCAGCGCCGTCGCCTGATCGAGCGCGATCGGCGCGGCCACGTCGTTGCGCCACGGCGGCACCGCTAAGGTGACCCGCTCCGAATCGCGTCGCCGAACGGTGAAGCCGAGCCGTTCGAGGGCGGCGATGGCGTCGTCGGGTGCGATCTCGGCGCCGCCAAGTCCGGCCAGCCGGGCAAACCGCATGGTGGCGTCGCGCCGCCATGCGGGTTCGGCGCCGGCCGCCTCGACCGTGCCGGGCTCGCCGCCGCACAAGTCGAGGATCATCCGGGTGGCCGCCTCGATGGCGTCGGGCATCAGCGCCGGATCAATGCCGCGCTCGAAGCGCTGGCGTGCGTCGGAGACTATCTGATGCCGCCGGCCGGTTAATGCGATGCGCACGGGGTCGAACAACGCGCATTCAACGAACACGTTGCGGGTCGTCTCGTCACAGCCTGTGGCCTCGCCGCCCATCACACCGGCCAAGGACTGCACCCCGGCCGCGTCGGCGATCACGCAATCCTCGGCGCTTGCGGTGTAGTCACGTCCGTTGAGCGCGCGGAACGTCTCGCCGGCGCCGGGGCGGATGGTTAGCACGTCGCCCGCCACTCTGGCGGCATCGAACACGTGCAGCGGCCGGCCGAGATCGAACGTGAAGAAATTGGTGATGTCGACCAGCCGATTGATCGGGCGCAGACCGAGGGCCACCAGGCGTCGCTGCAGCCAGTCAGGGCTGGCGCCGTTACGCAAGCCTCGGATGGTTCGGCCGATCACCCACGGGCAGGCGTCGGGCCAGGCGATCTGCCAGCGCAATCCGTCGGCAAAGGCGGCGGGGACCGGAGCAGGTTTCCAGGGACGCAACGTGCCGGCCCCGGCGGCGGCGAGGTCGCGCGCGATACCCCGGATGGCCAGCGCGTCGCCCCGGTTAGGCGTGACGGCAATCTCGACCACGGGGTCGTCGAGGCCGGCCCAAGCGGCATAGCTTGTCCCGACGGGCGCGTTGTGTGGCAGCTCGATGATGCCGCTGTGGTCCTCGCCCAGCCCCAGCTCGCGGTACGAGAGCAGCATTCCAGCACTCTGCACCCCACGGATCTCGCCGATCTTCAAGTCGACGCCCGATCCGGGGATGTGACTGCCAGGGGGTGCGAACACACCGACCAGGCCGGTGCGCGCGTTGGGCGCACCGCACACCACGGAGACAGTGCCTTCGCCGGCGTCGACCTCGCAGACACGCAATCGGTCGGCATTCGGATGTTGTCTGGCCTCGATCACGCGGGCGATGCGGAACGGGGCGAGCGCGGCTCCGCGATCCGCGACCCCCTCCACTTCGAGACCGATCGTTGACAGCGTCTCGACCAGGCAGGCGAGCGATGCGCCGGTGTCGAGATGATCCCGCAGCCAGGAGAGGGTGAATTTCACGCCTACAGCCCCTCGTGCAGCATCACGGGAGCCAAGGGATTGAACCCGTAATGGCGCAGCCAGCGAATGTCGCTCTCGTAGAATGGCCGCAGGTCCGGAACGCCGTGCTTGAGCATCGTGATCCGCTCGACGCCCATGCCGAAGGCGAAGCCTTGCCACTCGCGCGGGTCCAAGCCGCAATTGGCCAGCACGCGCGGATGCACCATGCCGCTGCCCAGTATCTCCAACCAGTCACCGCCACTGCCGAGTTCGCCCGTCGCGCGGTTCCAGCCGATATCGACTTCCATCGATGGCTCGGTGAACGGGAAGTAGCTCGCGCGGAAGCGGACCGGCAGCGTGCCGATGCCGAAGAACGCGCGGAGGAAATCGATCAGGCAGCCTTTCAGGTGACCGAGCGTGATGTCCCGATCGATCGCCAAGCCCTCGCATTGGTGGAACATCGGACTGTGCGTCGCGTCGTGATCGGCGCGATAAGTCCGCCCCATCGCGATGACGCGCAGCGGTGGCGGCTGTTGCAGCATGGTGCGGATCTGCACCGGCGAGGTGTGGGTACGCAGCACGCGCGGCGGCGCGTTGCCGATCGGCGGCAGATAGAACGTGTCGTGGTCGGCGCGCGCCGGATGATGGCCGGGGATGTTGAGCGCGCCGAAATTGTGCCAGTCGCTCTCGATGTCGGGGCCTTCGGCGATCGCGAACCCCATGGCGCCGAAGATCGCGGCGATCTCATCCATGGTCCGGCTGATCGGATGCACCAAGCCGGCCGGCGACGGGCGCGGCGGCAAGGTGACGTCCATCCGCTCGCCGGCGAGCCGCGCATCCAGCTCGGCGGCCTCGAGCTCCGCGCGACGCGCCTCGATCGCGGCGGCGAGCTCGTCCCTCAGCCGGTTGAGCGCGCTGCCGCGCTCGCGGCGTTGCTCGGGCGGGGTCTTGCCCAGCTCCTTGAGCATCGTCGTGAGCGTCCCGTTGCGGCCCAGCACGGCCACGCGCACCGCGTCCCAGCCCCGCATGTCGGCGGCGGCGGCGAGCGCGGCGTCGGTTTCGGCTTTCAAATCCAGCAGGTCGTGTTGCATGGTTCTTCACACGAGAAGGGCTGCCCGCGCGGGGCAGCCCTTGGTCTCAGCGTCGGCTCCGCAAGCGGGGCTGGCGTTAAGCGAGGGCGGCCTGCGCCTTCTTGACGATCTCCGCGAAGCTGGCGGAATCGTCGTAGGCGATCGCGGCCAGCACCTTGCGGTCGATCTCGATGCCAGCCTTGTTCAGCCCGTCGATAAATCGCGAATAGGTCAGGCCGTGCTCGCGAACGGCGGCGTTGATGCGCTGTATCCATAGACCGCGAAAATCGCGCTTCTTGTTGCGCCGGTCGCGATAGGCGTATTGCAGCGACTTCTCCAGCCGCTCCAGGGCGATCCGATAGTTGGTGGACGAGCGGCCGTAGAAGCCCTTCGATTGACCGAGGACCTTCTTGTGGCGGGCGTGGGTGGTGACGCCGCGCTTGACGCGTGCCATGCGCTATCTCCTCACCCGAGCCCGTACGGCGCCCATTGCTTCACCGTCTTGGCGTCGGCGTCGCACAGCACCTGCGTGCCGCGGTTCTGGCGCTTCATCTTCTGCGGCCGATTGATCAGCCCGTGGCGCTTCATGCCCGGCCCGGCGAGAACCTTTCCCGTCGCGGTGATCTTGAATCGCTTCTTGACCGATGACTTGGTCTTCATCTTGGGCATTTCGATCTCCTTCGCCACTAGGCTCGCGCTGTGCGATGAACGTGCACGCGAGCGTCGCGGCCGGGCATGCCCATTCCAGGCCCGGGCGCGCGAACAGGGGCGCGGATATAGCCGGGGCAGGTCGCTTATGCAAGGACGGGGCTATCGCGCGGCCCGAGGCGACAAATATAACCAGCCGATGCTGGTTCGCTTCGTGAAGATGCATGGCTGCGGCAACGACTTCGTCGTGTTCGACGAGCGTCAGGCGCCGCTTGGCCTGACCCAGCGCCGGGCGGCGGCGATCGCCGACCGACGGACCGGTATCGGCTGCGATCAGCTCATCGCCATCGAACCCCTGCCGCCACACGCCAATGCCGATGCTCTCATGCGCATCCGCAACCCCGATGGCCTGGAGGCGGGCGCCTGCGGCAACGCCACGCGCTGCGTGGTGGACATCCTGGCGCGCCAAAGCGGACGGCGAACCCAGGTGATACGCACCATCGCGGGCGATCTGCCGTCGCTGGCACTGCCCGATGGGCGCATCCAGGTGGACATGGGGCCGGCGCGTCTCGAATGGCGGCAGATCCCGCTATCGCGGCCGATGGACACCCTGCACCTCGATCTGTCGCGCGGGCCGCTCGCCGATCCGGCCGCTGCGAGCATGGGCAATCCGCACGCCACCTTCTTCGTCGATTCCGTCGAGCGACTGCCGCTGGAGGAGCTCGGCCCCGTGCTGGAGCATGACCCCTTGTTTCCCGATCGCGCCAATGTCGGGGTGGCCGAGATCCTGTCACCCGACCGCATTCGGCTGCGGGTGTGGGAACGGGGCGCCGGGCTTACCCTCGCCTGTGGCTCGGGCGCGTGCGCCGCCGTGGTCAATGCCCGCAGGCGCGGTCTCACCGGACGCCGCGTAACCGTTCAGTTGGATGGCGGCGAGCTGGAGATCGACTGGCGCGCCGATGGCCACGTGCTGATGACCGGTCCGGTCGCCACCACGTACACGGGAACGATCGACCTCGCGACATTCGCGCCATGAGCCTCGATGTGCTCACTTTCGGATGCCGGCTCAACGCCTACGAGAGCGAGGTGATCCGCCAGCACGCCAGGGCGCTGGACGACACGGTGGTGGTGAACACCTGCGCGGTGACGGCGGAGGCCGAGCGGCAAGCCAAGCAGGCGATCCGCCGGGTGCGCCGCGAGCGCCCGGAGGCGCGCATCGTGGTGACCGGTTGCGCGGCCCAACTCGACGCGGCGACGTGGCAAGCGCTGCCCGGAGTCACCCGGGTGCTTGGCAATGTCGAGAAGCTCCAACCCGAGAGCTGGACGGCCGATGCCGGCGACATGGTCTCCGACATCATGGCCGCGCGCGAGACGGCGCCGCAGCTCGTGACCGAGTTCGCCGGCCGTACCCGCGCCTTCGTGCAGATCCAGCAGGGCTGCGACCATCGCTGCACGTTCTGCATCATCCCGTTCGGGCGTGGTCCAAATCGCAGTGTGCCAATGGGCGCGGTGGTGGCGCAGGCGCGCGCGCTGGTTGACGCCGGCTATCGCGAGCTCGTGCTCACCGGCGTCGACATCGCGAGCTACGGCGCCGACCTGCCGGGTTCGCCCCGCCTCGGCCAGCTTGCCCGTCGGTTGCTGGCGCTGGTGCCAGAACTGCCGCGATTGCGCCTCTCCTCGCTCGATCCGGCGGCGATCGACAAGGATCTGTGGCGCCTGCTGGCGACCGAGAAGCGACTGATGCCGCATCTGCATCTGTCGTTGCAAGCGGCCAATGACCTCGTGCTGAAGCGAATGCGGCGGCGGCATTCGCGGGCGGATGCGCTCGCGGTGGTGCGGCGCGCGCGCGCGCTGCGGCCGGGCTTGGCGATCGGTGCCGATCTGATCGCCGGCTTCCCGACCGAGACGGACGCGATGTTCGAGGAGACGTTGGCTTTCGTGGAGGAGGCGGCGCTGCCGTTGCTCCACGTGTTTCCCTATAGCGAGCGCCCGGGTACGCCTGCTTCCCGGATGCCCGGCGTGCCGCCGCCCCAGCGCCGTGAGCGCGCCGCCCGACTGCGCGCGGCGGGCAAGGAGCAGCTTGGTTGCTTCCTCGCGGCGCAACGCGGCGAGATTGTCGAGGTGCTGGCGGAGACGCCTCTCTCCGGTCGCAGCGCGCATTTCGCCGCCGTCCGGCTCTCGCGTCCGACGCGCACCGGAGCGTTGGTTTCCGCTCGGGTGCTCGACAGCGAGGCCGACCGGCTGCTCGCGGAGCCGGTCTGATGGCGCTTGGCGGGTTCTTCAACAAGCTCAAGCAGGGGCTGTCGCGCAGCACGCAGAAGCTGACCGAAGGCATCAGCACGGTCTTCGTCAAGCGGCGGCTCGACGACGCGGCGCTGGAGGAGCTCGAAGACCTGCTGATCTCCGCCGATCTTGGTCCGGTGGTCGCAGGCCGCGTGATCGAGGGATTTCGGCGCACCCGCTTCGGCACCGAGGTCACCGACAGCGAGATCAAGACGGCCTTGTCGGGGGAGGTTGCGCATATCCTGGCGGACGTGGCGCATCCGCTGGTGATCGATCGCGCGCGCAAGCCGCACGTCGTGCTTGTGGTCGGCGTGAACGGCACCGGCAAGACCACCACGATCGGCAAGCTCGCACAACTCTATCGCGACCAGGGCCTGCGCCCCGTGCTGGTCGCCGGCGACACGTTCCGCGCCGCCGCTGTCGAGCAGTTGCAAATCTGGGGTCAGCGCGCGGAGGCGCCGGTGATCTCCGGGCCGCCCAACGCGGACGCGGCGGGCCTGGCCTTCGAAGCGCTTATCCGCGCGCAGGGCGAGGCCGCGGATGTGCTGCTCATCGACACCGCTGGTCGGCTGCACAACAAGGCCGTGCTGATGGAGGAGTTGCGCAAGATCATCCGCGTGTTGCGCAAGCACGATCCGGAGGCACCGCATTCAATCCTGCTGGTGCTGGATGCCACCACCGGTCAGAACGCGGTCCAGCAGGTGCGGGTGTTCCGCGAGATGGTCGAGATCACCGGGCTGGTGGTGACCAAGCTTGACGGCAGCGCGCGTGGCGGCATCGTCGTGGCGTTGGCCGAGGAGTTCGGCTTGCCGGTACACGCGGTCGGAGTGGGCGAGCAGGCGGGTGACCTGCGGCCGTTCGACGCCGGCGAGTTCGCCCGTGGGCTGGTCGGGAGCTAGGGCCGTGATGCGACTGATCAGCGCGCCCCCGAGCCCCTACGCCCGCAAGGTGCGGAACGCGCTCGCGGAGCAGAGCATTCCATTCGAGCTATGCCCGGCAAAGGCCCAGCACCCGCGGCTTCGCTCAGGTCTGGGCTAAGAAGGAATTTCGTTTCGTAAGCGGAACGTTATCGACGCGCCAAGGCTGTGCCGCGTCAGGCCCGGAAAAGTGGCGGTGGCCAGGGTGGCAGGGAGACGGGACGCTTGGCGGAAGCGGCCCGGCGAGCCCCCGGTGGGACTTGGGCCCGGGCGTGGGGTGGGATTTGGGGTGGAGCGTGGGGTGAAGCGTAGGGCGTTGCCTCGCCCGGCGCTTCGGCGAGCGCCGCCGGAGCGAGCGGTGGCTCCAAACGCGGCGGCTTTGGCGGCAGCCGCAGCGGCGCGGGTAGCGGATCGTTGGTCAGTCGCCGCCATAGAGGACGCAGCAGCCGACCCGCTTGCGGCGACGCCGCGAGCAGCGCCTGCATCTCCGCATCCTCGACCAGCGCCAGCAGCCAGGCGCCGAGATACCCGGCGCCGAACCGCGCCAGCACCGGGCCGCCCGGCAGCTTCGACCGCTCGGGTGGTGTCGACTCGGCCGGCTCGGCTGCCCGGCGCGGCGCCCGGTCCTTGCGCGGCGCAAGCGTCCCGGCGGCGAACTGCGCATGCAGCGCGGCGAGTTTGCGCGTCGTGCGCTGCAAGTACTTCCACAGCAGCAAGGCGAGCGGCCCCAGCACGTCGCGCTTCCGGGGGTTCCGGTCGACCCAATCGGCAAGCGTCCACCTCAGCCGCTCGACGAGCAGGCCGAAGCGGCACATCAAGCCGGTTGGGGTGGAAGCGCCTGGGGACATGGGCGAACTATAGGTTTGGTTACCCGTGATGTCAATAACTGTTATTTAGAATGTCGGAACTCATGCGTTTGGGACGGCGAGCTGATCTTTAGCGGGCCTGTGCGCTGGCTTCCGAGCGGGTGGCGCCGACGCGGCTTGCCAACGCCGCCGCCATGAAGGCGTCGAGATCGCCGTCGAGCACGCCGTCGGGGTTGCCCGTCTCCACGCCGGTGCGCAGGTCCTTCACCAACTGATAGGGCGCCAGCACGTAGCTGCGTATCTGATGGCCCCAGCCGATGTCGGTCTTCGCACTTTCGACCTGCTGCGACGCCGCCTCGCGCTTCTGCAACTCCTGCTCGTAGAGCCGCGCCTTGAGCATCGCCATCGCCGTCGCCCGGTTGCGATGCTGGCTGCGATCGGTCTGGCAAGCGACGACGATGCCGGACGGGAGGTGGGTGATGCGGATCGCGCTCTCGGTCTTGTTCACATGCTGCCCGCCGGCGCCCGAGGCGCGGAACGTGTCCACCTTGAGATCGCTCTCGTTCACCTCGACCTCGATCGTATCGTCGACCACCGGATACACCCAGACCGAAGCGAAGCTGGTCTGGCGGCGGGCGTTGGCGTCGAACGGGCTGATCCGCACCAGCCGATGCACGCCGGCCTCGGTCTTGAGCCAGCCATAGGCGTTGGCGCCGCTGACCTGCAAGGTGACCGATTTGATGCCCGCCTGCTCGCCCTCGCTCTGCTCGAGCAACTGCGCCTTGTAGCCGTGCTGCTCGGCCCAGCGCATGTACATGCGCATCAGCATCTCGGCCCAATCCTGCGCCTCGGTGCCGCCGGCGCCGGCGTTGATCTCGATATAGCTGTCGTTGGGGTCGGCTTCGCCGGAGAGCAGGCTTTCGATCTCGCGGCGCTTGGCCTCGTGGGCCAGGCTCCGCAGGGTCGCCAGCCCGTCGCTCACCATGGCGGTGTCGCCGTCGGCCTCGGCGAGCCCGATCAGCTCCAGCGTATCAGCGACATCCCGATCGAGGGTCTGGACGCCTTCGACTTGGCCGGCGAGCTGATTACGCTCTCGCATCAGCCTCTGCGCCTCGTCGGCTTTTTCCCACAACGCCGGATCTTCGGCGCGGGCGTTCAGCTCCGCGAGGCGGGCTTGCGCGGCATCCCAGTCAAAGATGCCTCCTCAGCAGCGCGACGGACTGCTTGATCTGTTCGTTGAGGGCGTCTGCTTCGGTGGACATGATGGCTGCTTATGAGGGGACGAAACGGGCCGCGGTCAATACAACCCGCCCATGCCACTGTCGACTCCGCCGGCGGGCGTGGATGCGTGCCCGCCGCCGCCGCCGCTGCCGTCGTCGGCCGATGCGGTCTGACCACCGATCGGATTGGAAGCGCCCGGAACCTGGTCCGGCTTGAAGGCATCGACGACCGAGCCGTAGCCGCTATCCCACCGCGCCAGGGTCACCCCGGGGGGGACGGGGAAACTGAGCGGGGGGTGGTTCTTCAGGGCAGCGATCATGAAGTTGCGCCAGATCGGCGCGGCAACCGAGCCCCCGGTCTCGTTGTCGCCGAGGCTGGTCGGGTTGTCGAAGCCGATCCACACGGCGGTGACCAGATCGGGGGTGAAGCCGACGAACCACGCATCGTTGTAGTCTTGGCTCGTCCCGGTCTTGCCGGCGATCGGCCGGTTCATGCCCTTGCCCGCCCGCGTGGCCGGTGCCGCGCTGCACCACCCCCTGCATCATGGTGACGATCTGGAACACGCTTGCCGGGTCGGCAACCTGCTTGCGGGTGTCCTCCAGGGTCGGCGGGTTGGCCGCATCCTCGCAGGTTCCGCACTCGCGACCCGGTGCCCGCCAGACGACGTGGCCGTCGCGGTCCTGCACGCTGTCGATCAAGGTCGGGACGACCGCGCGGCCGCCCTCTGCCAGGCCCGCATAGGCGCCGGCCATGCGCAAAACCGTCGTGTCGACCGCGCCAAGCGAGGCGGGCAGCACGCGGGGCATGTTGTCGACGACATTGAAGCCGATCGCGGTTTGCGCCACCGCCTCCATGCCGACCCGCTGGGCGATGCGCACGGTGACCAGGTTGAGCGATTTCTCCAGCGCGATCCGCATCGGCACCGGGCCGCTGAACGTCAAGGCGTAGTTGTTCGGCCGCCACTGGCCGGCGGCACCCTGGTCGACCACGATCGGCGCATCCATGAAGCGCTGGCTCGGCGAGATGCCCTGTTCGAGCGCGGTCAGATAGACCAGCGGCTTGAATGAGCTGCCAGGCTGGCGGACGGCTTGGGTGGCGCGATTGAACTGGCTGCTCTCGAAGCTCCAGCCCCCGACCATCGCGAGAACGCGCCCGGTCGTGGGGTCGAGCGTGACCAACGCCCCCTGCACTTGCGGTATCTGCCGAAGCTGGACCCGGTCCAGCCGTGCGCCGGGGCGGCTCGCGCTGTTCGGCGACTGCGGGGAGGACTGCCCGGAGACCGGTTCGATCATCACCACGTCGCCGACCTGGACGACATCGCTGATCCGCCTTGGGGCGCCACCCAGCCGACCGTCACGGACCGACTTGGCCCAGCCGAGATCCGATAGCTGGATCGCGCCGGTCCGGGGTTGCGAACGAGCGTCCCCGCCCGCACCGAGGTCGGGCTCCAGCCAGCCCACACGGGCTTCGGTGCCAGTGACCTCGAACACCACCGCGAGCTTCCAGTCCGGTGCCATCCCGGCCGGCCGGTTCACTCCGGCGGCCGCCTCCGCCCAGTTGGCGCGCAAGCTCGCGGGAGCGGTCTGCACATGCGAGACCGGGCCGCGCCAACCGCCCAGCTTGCGGTCGTAGGCGCTGAGGCCATCCCGCAGCGCCTTGTCGGCGGCGAGCTGGAGCGCCGGATCGAGGCTGGTGCGCACCATCAGTCCGCCCTGGGTCGTGGTGTCGGCGCCGAACCGATCGAGCAGACGGCGGCGAACCTCCTCGGCGAACCAATCGGCGCCGACGATCGGCTCGGGCCGGTGGAACTGCGCCGGGATGATCGGCTGGGTCTTGGCCGCGGCGGCCTGTGCGACGGTGATCACCCGATCATCGGCCATCCGGTCCAGCACCCAATCCCGCCGCGCCTTGGCGGCATCGGGGTAGCGCAGCGGATTGTAGTTGTTCGGCGCCTTGGGAAGCGCGGCGAGGAACGCCGCTTCCTCCGCGTTGAGGTCATCGAGCGGCTTGTTGAAATACGCCTGCGCCGCGGCCGCCACGCCGTAGGAGTGCATCCCGAGATAAATCTCGTTGAGGTAGAGCTCGAGGATGCGTTCCTTGCTGAGGGTCTCCTCGATGCGCATGGCAAGGATCGCCTCCTTGACCTTGCGGGAGAGCGAGATCTGGTTGTCCAGCAGCATGTTCTTGGCGACTTGCTGCGTGATGGTCGAGGCGCCGACCGGTCGGCGCCCCTGACCCCATTGCATCACGTCGGTGATGCCGGCCCGCGCGATCGCGATCGGGTCCACGCCGCGATGGCTCCAGTAGTTCTGGTCCTCGGCGGAGACGAACGCCTGCTTCACGATCTCCGGGATCGCGGTGTAGGGCACGAAGATCCGCCGTTCCGTCGCCAGCTCGGAGAGCAGGCGGGCGTCGCCGGCGTAGACCCGGCTCATCAGCTTGGGCTGATAGCCGCGCAGCCCATCCACATCGGGCAGGTCGGCCGCGAAGTGCCGGTACGCGCCGTAGCCGACCGCGCCACCGACCAGCAACAGGATGAACAGCAAGCCGAACAGGGCGCCACCCAGACGCGCGAACCACCGCAGGGGCGAGCGCCGCTTCTCTGGGGTTCGAAGGGGCCTGTTCCGGTCGTGCCGGGGCGGCTCGGGTGGTGTCGGGGGCGCCAGGGGCGCGCCGGCTCTGAGAGGGCGGCTCATTGCTGCCGTTTACACTGTTCCTTGGCTCAGGCCAGCCCTGACCCGCTCGATCCGGGGTGTTGTCGAGTGCTGAGCGAACGATCAGCCAGCAACGTTGTAGGTAGCGGCGAAATAGGCGTCCACCGCGCGGTGCATGGCTTCGGCAACCTTCGCCCGATAGCGAGGCCGGCCCAGCGCCGCTTCATCCTGTCGGTTCGACATGAAGCCCATCTCGACCAGGACGCTGGGAATATCGGCGGCTTTCAGGACCACGAACCCCGCGTGACGGGACGGGTTCTCCAGCAACGCCAAGTCCGGTTCCAGCTGGCCAACCAAAGTGCGCGCCATTCGGGCGGAACCGATCCGCGTCTCCCGCCGGACCAGGCTCGCGAGGATTTGCGCCACCTCGGGCGGCGTGTTGCGAAATGCCGCTCCGCCGTAGCGGTCGACGCTGTTTTCCCGCCGGGCCAAGGCGGCTGTCTGCGCATCCGAGGCGGCCTCGGCAAGGGTGTAGACGCTGGCGCCGCGAACGGCGTGGTTCGCGACGGCATCGGCGTGCATCGAGACGAACAGCGCCGCACCCTGCGCCTGGGCACGCCCGACCCGCTCATCGAGCGGCACGAACACGTCGCGGGCCCGGGTCATCGCCACCCGGTAGCGTCCGTCGGCCTCGAGTCGGCGCTTCAGCTCCCGGGCGGCAGCCAGCGAGATGTGCTTCTCAAAGGTTCCGGAGATGCCGATCGCGCCCGGATCCTTGCCGCCATGGCCGGGGTCCAGCATGACGAGCGGGGCGGACTTGCCCGCTAGTCGCGACCGGCGAGCCTTGCGGGCATGGTGCCGACCCAGGTGCTCTGCGGCCAACGCCGTCTCCAGCCAGGCGGGCAGCAGGAAAGCCCCCATCACCCCCGACCCAAGGAACAGCCGCCGCCCGATTGGCACCCGCGCAACCATGAGCAAACTTAACACGAGACCTCGGAAAGCGCACCTTGCATGTTGATTAACGGACTTTCATCGGACGAACAGGGCCAGGGTCGATAGTTCCCTTGCGGTTCGCCGGAGTTTCCTTCATGGTCACGGCGCTCGGGGCTCGACCGGGTGAGGGGCGCCCGCCAGCTAGGCAGATCCGCCCCGCCCAAACGCCTTGCCGTGGTATGCAGCGATCCGGGTCTGGGCCTGGAGCAAAAGCCCGGCGAGAGCACTCATTCGATAGGCCACGTTCTCGACCCGAACGACGGCCCACCTTGCAGGGATTAATGATCGTCACCCCCTCCACCTTTCCACGTCGCATGGGCCCGCTCTCCGGCGGGCGCGGCGTGGCGGATGGCGATCGAACGCGGGCGGGTCGGCCGGTCCCTTCCAAACATTCTCGCCGTATGCCGCCGCCTGCCCCCCAAGGGTCCGCGACGCTGTGCTGGACGGCGTATCGGAGTTCACACGTCTATGACCAAGCGTATGTTGATCGACGCCACGCACGCGGAAGAGACCCGCGTCGTGGTGCTGGATGGTAACCGCCTCGAGGATTTCGACGTCGAGACATCGACCAAGCGTTATCTCAAGGGCAACATCTATCTCGCCAAAGTCGTCCGGGTAGAGCCCAGCCTACAGGCTGCCTTCGTCGAATACGGCGGCAACCGGCACGGATTTCTCGCCTTCGGCGAGATCCACCCCGACTACTATCAGATACCGGTCGCCGATCGGCAGCGCCTTATCGCCATGCAGGCGGAAGAGGCGCGCCGGGACGAGGAGGAAGAGGACCGGGCGGCGGCGGCCGACGAAGCGCGCGGCTCCGAGCCCCCTGCCCCGTCGAGCGGTTCACCGGCCATCACCGATGACGCGAGCACGAACGGCGAGGCGATGGGCGCCTCCGCCGTGCAGCCCGCCACCATGCCCGACGCCCATGACGGCGAGCAGCCGAATGGTGAGGCGGCGCCTGAGCCCGGATTGGAGTCTTCTTCGGCGCAACCGGCGGCGATCGAGCACGCTGTCGCCTCGGATCGATCGTCAGGGGAGCCGCCAGGGGAGCCGCCAGGGGAGCCGGTGGGCGACGAGCCGGGAGACACGGCGCCCGAGGATGTTGGCACGGGCGCGGATCAGGGTCGGGCCAGTGCGCGCTCGATCGAGATCAAGACCGCGCCCGATCCGAGCACCGAAATAGCAAGCGAGCAAGACGTCGGCGCGGTCGCCGATTTGGTCGGCGCCGCGACTTCGGATGCTGCGAGAGCGGATTTCGGTTTCGAGGCGGCTCCCGTCGTGCGGCACGCGGATGGCGAACCCGCAGCCACACTCGCCCCTGCTGAGGTCGATGCCCCATCAGCCCTGGGCGATGCCGAACGCGAGGCGATCGAGGAAACCGGGGAGACGCACGCCGAACCTTCCGCCGATCTGCCGCCGCCCGAGATTGTCGGCGGCGACGGCGACGGCAGCGAGGAGGCGCGCGATCGCCGTATCCCGCCGCGTTACCTGCGCAACTACAAGATCCAGGAGGTCATCAAGCGTCGGCAGATCCTGCTGGTGCAGGTCGTCAAGGAGGAGCGAGGCACGAAAGGCGCCGCCTTGACCACCTATCTGTCGCTCGCTGGCCGCTATTGCGTGCTGATGCCGAACTCGCCGCGCGGCGGTGGCATCTCCCGCAAGATCACCTCGGCCACCGATCGGAGGCGACTGAAGGATATCACCGCCGAGCTCGAGATCCCGACCGGCATGGGGCTGATCGTGCGCACCGCCGGCGCCAATCGGCCAAAGCCGGAGATCAAGCGCGATTGCGAATACCTGATGCGGCTGTGGGACGACATCCGCGACCATACGATGCGCTCGGTCGCTCCCGCCGTGATCTACGAGGAAGCCAGCCTGATCAAGCGGGCCATCCGCGACGTCTACTCGCGCGACCTCGAGGAAATCGTGGTCGACGGCGAGGATGGCTGGCGCGCCGCGCGCGACTTCATGCGCATGGTCATGCCAAGTCACGCCAAGAAGGTACAGCTTTGGCGCGATGGCGGGCAGCCGCTGCTGTCGCGCTACCAGGTCGACGCGCAGCTCGACGCCATGCTGCTGCCGACGGTCCAGCTCAAGTCCGGCGGCTATCTGGTGATCAACCAGACCGAGGCGCTGGTCGCCATCGACGTGAACTCCGGCCGGTCGACCCGCGAGCGTGGCATCGAGGAGACCGCGCTACGCACCAATCTGGAGGCCGCCGACGAGGTGGCGCGCCAGTTGCGCCTGCGCGATCTCGCCGGCCTGATCGTGATCGACTTCATCGACATGGAGTCGAAGAAGAACAACGCCTCGGTCGAGCGCCGGCTGAAGGAGGCGCTGAAGAACGATCGGGCGCGCATCCAGGTCGGGCATATCAGCCATTTCGGCCTGCTGGAGATGAGCCGTCAGCGGCTGCGGCCCAGCTTGGCCGAGACCAGCTTCTCGCCGTGCCCGCATTGCGGCGGCAGCGGGCACGTCCGCAGCACGGAAAGCTCGGCGATCCACGTGCTGCGCCAAATCGAGGACGAGGCCGCCAAGCGCCGCAGCGCCGAGGTTGTGGTCCACGCGGCGACTGCGATCGTGCTCTACGTGCTCAACTACAAGCGCGCCCGCCTGGCCGAGATCGAGGCGCGGCACGGCTTGCACGTCTCGTTCGCCACGGACGATGCGCTGATTCCGCCGGATATCCGCATCGAGCGCATCCGCGCGGCTACCGCCAGCGAGCTGCCGCCGGCGATCACGCCGGAGACCTCGACCGCGCAGCCTCCCGCCGACCTCGTCGAAACCGCCGAGACGGTGGACGAGCCGGACGAGGAGCAGGAAGACGAAGTTGCCGCCGAGGGAGCGCCGGCTCAGGCGGACGCCGTCGGGGAGGACGCCGGCGAGGCGGAGCGCCGCCGCCGTCGTCGCCGCAGGCGCCGGCGTGGTGGTCGACGGGAAGATGGCGATGAGTCGGTCGAGGCTAGCGAGGCCGCGTCCTCGGCCGCCGACGCCGGCATGGAAGCGGACGCCGCGCCGGTCGAGCCCGGCAGCGGCCCCTGGCACATCGAGGGTGCTCCCGAACAGATCGAGGAGACGCCGCCCGGCGCGGCGGCCGAGCCCAGTCGGGAGCGTTCCCGCAGCCGTCGCGGCGGACGTCGGCGGCGGCGCGACGAGGGCGCAAGCGAGCCGGTGGTGGCCGTCGCCGAGCCCGGTGCCGAACAGCCCGACCTGCCCTATGCCGGCCCGACCCCGGCCAATCCGTTCGGTGGCCAGGCGTTCGACATCTTCGATCTGATCGACAGCGCCGGCGAGCCGGTCGGAACCCCGGAGCCGACACCCGAGAGCGCCGCGCCGGTGGCATCGACGGGCGCGCCGGCCGCCGAGGCGCCGATGGCGACACCCTTGGTCCATCCCGTCTCGGAGCCCGAGGTTGTGGCGGTCGCGGCCGAGATAGCGTTGGGGCCCGAGCCGTTGGTCGATCAGCCCGGTGGCGCCGAGCCGGAGGCGGCCGAGGTCGCGGCGCCCCCGGAGCCGCCGATAGTCCCCGAGCCGCCGCTCGATCCGGCCGACGCCGCAGCGGCACCGCAGCCGGCCAATGATGTCGAGCCCGAACCCGCCACCAAGCCGATCATCGTCGGCGCGGAGGGCGAGCCGGTGGCGAAAAAGCGCGGCTGGTGGCGCCGCTGAGCCGGCGTTACTGGTCGTAGCCCTCCAGCATGACCAGATCCGCCTTGGATGCCCGAGTGCGGATGGCAAGCGCCTCCTGGTACTGGGCGGACTGGTAGAACTCGCGGGCGCGCTCGCGGCTGGGGAATTCGAGGATCACCATTCGCCGGGCGGGGCGCTCGCCCTCGACCACCTGCGGGTCACCGCCACGCACCAGGTAGCGCCCGTCGAACGCGGCGATGGCGGCGGCGGCTTTCGGCGCGTAGGTCGCGTAGAGCTCGGGATCGGTCACTTCGACCTCGGCGACGATGTAGCCCTTGGTCATGGTCCTCTCCCTGTCAGCTGGTGGGCACCGTCACGCCGATCATGTCGCCTTCGCGCACGATCGCCGCGAGCTGCTCCTCGCGCCACGCCTCGGTGCCCGCCGGCCGGCGCGGCAGCACCATCCAGCGATAGTCAGCGGTTGAGTCGACCACGCGGACCTGCATCGCGTCCGGCAGCACCGTGCCCCATTCGGCGAGCAGGCCGCGCGGGTCGCGCACCGCCCGCGCGCGATAGGCGGCCGACTTGAACCAGAACGGCGGATAGCCGAGCACGGCGCGCGGGTAGCAGCTGCACAGGGTGCAGACGACCAGGTTGTGCAGCGCCTCGGTGTTCTCCAGCACGCCGAGTGGCGGGGCGCCGCGCATGGCGATGCCCATTGTCTCGGCCGCTTGCGTGCCGTCCGCCAGCATCGCGGCGCGATACTCGGGGTCGACCCAG
Organism: Acetobacteraceae bacterium; assembly: GCA_965218045.1. Lineage (GTDB taxonomy): Bacteria > Pseudomonadota > Alphaproteobacteria > Acetobacterales > Acetobacteraceae > CAVRCA01. Next base: position 1,092,834 of record CBDCJX010000011.1, read on the forward strand.
GCGCGCGCCACCATCCGCGCACCCTGGCCGGGCGAAGCCTGGTCGGTGATGGCGATGCGCTCGGCAACTTCAGGGGTGGAGACGATTCCCTTGTCGGCGAGCAGCGTCCGGATCGCCACCAGCAGCTTCTCGCCATCGGTCTCCAGCAATGCGGTCATGCTTCGGGCTCCAGCCAGTGTTCGAACACCTCGACCAGCAGCTCGTCGCGGCTTTGCGCCTCGGGCCATACCGCCGCCGGGTCGAAGGCGACGTGGTACAACGGGATGCGCGGCGCGGGACGGGCGAAGGCGAGGTCCTCGGGGTTGGGATAGGCGCCGAGCCCGCGCACGATGCGGCCGCGAATGCCGCGAATGTAGTGCGGGGTGCGGATATGCGCCGGGCCGCGCGCTTCCGGCCAGTCGTCGCGGACCCGGACCTGCATCCCCGGCGCAAACCGCTCGTTGGTCATGTCTGCTCCAGCGCCTGGCGCAGTTCCGCCTCGGAGACGACGCCCTTGCGGATCAGGTTGTCGGCGATCGAGCGTATCCAGCGGCGATAATATGACAGCCGATGGTAGTCGGCTTCGGGAATCGATTCGATGCCGCGACGCAGCTCGTCGACCGTCATCACGCCCTTTCGCCCCAGCACCTGACGCAACGCGTCGACCTCCTTGTCGAACTCGGTCAGCGCGTGCGGCTCGGTGTCGACCGCTTCGCAGAGGAATTTTTCCACGCCGCCGAGGTCGTGGTGCGCCCGAGGAGAGTCCTGTGCCATGGCGGCACGATAGCGCGCCGCGCGAACCGCGTCAGCTCCGTCGTGGCGCAGCCTACGGGTTCACCGCTTCGGCGCGGAAGGCGCCCCAGAACTCGCCGCGCTTGAGGTAGCCGCGATATGCGCCAACCTGGACCTGGCACCAGGCGGCGTCGGCCTGGCAGGTGCGCAGGCGGCCGATGACCCCGGGCTTGAGTCGCGCGACCGCTTGTGCCGCGTCGTCGGGCGCACGACGCATGGTACGCTCGGCGCCGGTGACGACGAAGCTGCGCCGGCCGGTCAGGGTGGCGAGATGCACCCACCCCTTCACCCCATCCGGGTCCGCGATCAGCCGCCAGACATCGAACTCGCGCTCGATCTCGACCGGCAGGTCGCGGCGCTTGTAGACCCACTGGATCGGGTAGCGGGTGCCGGGGCCGCTGCGCAGGTTCACCTCGTCCGAACGCAGCGCCGCGAAGCGGGGCAGCGGCAGCCCGGTCGCGGTGCCTTTCGGGGCCGCGCTTGGCGTCGCCTCCTTGGCCGGCGGGATGACGGGTGCGGGCGGCGTCGGCGCGGCGGCTCCGGGCGGCTTGGCGTGCACCGGACGCTTGGCCGGCGTCGGCTTGGCGTTCACCACCGGTGTCGGCTTCTGCCCAGGCTTTTGCGGACCGGCGGGGTGCGGGGCCGATGGGTGAGTGGATTTCGAGCGTGCCGGCGCGTGCGGCGCGGTCGGCGGCGAGGCTGGCGCCGGTTCGGCCTTCGCCGGCGAGGCACAAGCGAGCAGCAGGACGATCAGCCCCGGAGCGAACCGGACCGAGCGCGGAAGGACTGGACGAAGCGTCATGCCCCTCCCTGCCAAGTGGTCGCGAGCCCGGTCAAGTCAGATCGCAACCACCTGTCCGCCAGCGGTCTCCGAGAGGAAGGTGGCGATCCCGGCGACGGTGACCTCGGGCATCAGGGCAGCTTCGTCCAGCGTCTCGGCGCGCAGTCCGGCCTCGCAGGCGATTAGTCGGATGCCGAGCTCGACGGCGGCCTCACGCAAGGTGTCGAGGCCGGCCACGCCCCGCGCCGTGATCGACGCATCGCGCTCGGCCTCGCCGAGGCCGGACCAGTCGCGCAGCACGGCGTGGCAGCCCCTATTGGTGGCGAACAGCACCACACGCCGGCCGATCGCGGCGGCACCGGTTGCCAACACGAAGGCGTAGTGCGCCCTATCGTGTGCGCCCGACAGCAGCAGGATGCCGAGCGGTTCAGACGGCACAGGCCGGCTCGGCGTCGGCAGCGTGGGCGGAGAGGTCGGTGATCGTGGGGTCCGGCCCGCACAGCCGGCAATCCGGGTCGCGCTTGAGGCGGATGCTCTGGAACCGGGCGGCGAGCGCGTCCCAGATCAGCAGCCGCCCGGCCAGGCTGTCGCCGATGCCGACGATCTCCTTCAGCACCTCGGTGGCCTGCAAGGTGCCCATCACCCCGGTCACCGCGCCGAGCACCCCGGCCTCGCTACAGCTCGGCACCAGGCCGGGCGGCGGCGGTTCGGGGTAGAGGCAGCGGTAGCAGGGCGCGTCGGGTGCCGCGTGCGGCTTGAACGTCGAGAGCTGGCCCTCGAAGCGCAGCACCGCGGCCGAGACCAAGGTGCAATGGGCCAGCACGCAGGCGTCGGCCACCAGGAAGCGGGTGGCGAAGTTGTCGCTGCCGTCGCACACCAGATCGTAGCCGCCGATCAGCGTGGCGGCGTTGGCGGCGGTCAGTCGAACCGGGTGTTCCTCGATCCGCATGTCGGGATTGATGGCGCGCGCCGCCTCCGCCGCCGAGCGCACCTTGCCGATACCGAGCCGATCGGTGGTGTGTGCAACCTGGCGCTGCAGGTTGGACAGATCGACGGTATCGTCGTCCACCAGCCCGATGGTGCCCACGCCGGCGGCGGCGAGGTAGAGCAGCACAGGGCTGCCCAGGCCGCCGGCGCCGATGACCAGCACGCGTGCCGCCTTCAGCTTGGCCTGGCCGGTGCCGCCGACCTCGGCCAGCAGGATGTGGCGGGAATAGCGCTGGATTTCGTCTTCGCTGAAATCGAGGTCCATGCCGCGTCCATATGGGCGCGTTGTTCGGACGACACCAGATCGCTCGCGCGATGACGGACAAGCCCTGTTATGGTCGAGCCAAGCAACATTCAGGGACGGCGCCCGATCGGACGCCGGGGTCGACCTCGTGCAATCCTCGGGCGCGCTCGTCCTGTTCTCGGGCGGGCAGGATTCCGCCACGTGCCTCGCCTGGGCGCTTGACCGCTACAAGCCGGTCGAGACGGTCGGATTCGCCTACGGCCAGCGCCACGCGGTTGAACTCGCGTGCCGTGAGCCGGTGCGCAACGGCATCACCGGGCTGGCCGGTTGGGGCGGGCGGCTCGGCCCGGATCATGTGGTCGACCTCACCGCCTCGATCGCGGCGGTGGGATCGACGGCGCTCACCTCGGACGTCGCATTCGCGATGACCGAGGAGGGCTTGCCGAACACCTTCGTGCCGGCACGCAACCTGTTGTTCTTCACCTACGCCGCCGCGATCGCCTATCGGCGCGGCCTCAAACGCATCGTCGGCGGCATGTGCGAGACCGATTTCTCTGGATACCCGGATTGTCGCGACGACACGATCAAGGCAATGCAGCTAACGCTCAATCTTGGGACGCAACGCCGCTTCGTGCTCGACACGCCACTGATGTGGCTCGACAAAGCGGCGACTTGGCAGCTCGCGGAACAGCTCGGGGGCGAACGGCTGGTCGAGCTGATCGTGGAACAGACCCATACCTGCTATCTCGGTGACCGGACCCATCGGCATGAGTGGGGCTATGGTTGCGGCACCTGCCCGGCGTGCGCGCTGCGGGCGGGCGGCTGGCAGCGCTGGCGCGGCGCCAGATCGCCCGAGCAAGGGAACCGACTGGCATGAACCCGCGCCTCGTCCTCGCCAGCCTCGCTTGCGCGTTGCTGCCTGGCATCTTGCTGCCCGGCATCGCCGGCGCGGTGGACAAGCAGGATTTCGCCGTCCGCAACGCCGGCCAACTCGTCAACCTGTGCGGCGCCAAGCCAAGCGAGCGCGACGGCGTGGCCGCGATCAATTTCTGTCACGGCTTCACTCAGGCGGCGGTGGACATGAAGTTGACCCAGGAACGCGAGAGCAAGCAGCCGCGCAGCATCTGCTTTCCCAACCCGGCGCCGAAACGGGAGGCGACGCTCGACGAGTTCGTCACCTGGGGGCGGGCGCAACCGACGCGGCTCGCGGCCCGGCCGACGGAGTCGTTCCTGCGTTTCATGACCGAACGGTTTCCCTGCACCGGCAAGTGAGCGCCTCGGCGGTCGACCTCGCCCGCCCTTGCGATCCGGTCCGCGCGCCCGTTGAATAGGCCAAATCGGTCGGGAGGGTGGAATGGCACGGCTGGCTGGCAAGGTCGCCTGGGTCACGGGCGCGGGCAGCGGCATTGGCGAGGCGGCGGCGCTGACCCTCGCCGAGGAGGGGGCCGCCGTGGTGCTCACCGGTCGGCGCGCCGAACCGCTCGAAGCGGTGGCGGCCCGCATCCGGGGCAATCGGGGCACCGCCCACGCGCAGCCGGGCGACCTGATGCAGGCCGCGCAGGTCAAGCGTATCGGCGGCTTCATCAGGGACACGCTCGGCCGGCTCGACATCCTGGTCAACAACGCCGGGCTCAACGTGCTGGACCGGAGCTGGGCCAAGCTCACCCCCGAGGACGCCGCGTTGCTGATCAACGGCAACCTCACCAGCGCCTATTTCTGCGTCACCGTGGCGCTGCCACTGATGCGCGAGGGCAAGGACGGCGTGCTGATCCACACCAGCTCGATGTCCGGTCGCACGCCGAGCCCAATGAGCGGCACCGCCTACTCCGCCGCCAAGCATGGCGTGGTGTCGATGAGCCACTCGATCAACATGGAGGAGTGCCAGAACGGCATCCGCTCCTGCGTGATCCTGCCCGGCGAGGTGGCGACCCCGATCCTCGACAAGCGGCCCAACCCGGTCGGCCCGGAGGAGCGGGCACGCATGTTGCAGCCCGAGGACGTGGCCGAGGCGATCCGCTACGTCGCGACCCTGCCACCGCGCGTCTGCGTCAACGAAATCCAGATCACCCCTACCTGGAATCGCGGCTATCTCGCCGCCCAGCAACGCAAGCTCTGAAGGAAGACCGAGCCATGGCGAGCAATCGCTACAAGGTCCTGGTGCCGCGCAACATGGGCAAGTCCGGGATCGACCTGCTGCAAGCGCGCGACGACGTGGAGATGGTGCCGTACGACCCAGGCGTCGCCGATGAGGGGTTCCACCAACTGCTCGGCGACGTGCACGGCGTGGCGCTCTCGGTCACGCCGTTCCGGGCGGCGGAGATCGCCGCGGCGCCCAATCTGATGGTGGCGGCGCGAATTGGTGTCGGCTACGACGCGGTCGAGGTGCCGGCGCTGAGCGCGCGGCGCATCCCGCTGATGACCACCGGCATCGCTAACTCGACCTCGGTCGCCGAGCAGGCGATCGCCTTCGTCTTCGCGCTGGCCAAGCGGGCCAAGGCGATGGACGCGATCGTGCGCGAGGGGCGTTGGGAGGACCGCTACGCGACGATGCCGACCGAGATCGCCGGCAAGACGGCGCTGGTGGTCGGCTTCGGGCGGATCGGCACCCGCTCGGCCAAGCGGCTCGGGGCATTGGAGCTCGACGTGCTGGTCTACGACCCGTACGTCTCCGCCGAAGCGATCCGTGCGGGCGGCTATGAACAGGTGACCGATCTCGACGCGGCGCTGCCTCGGGCGGACTTCGTCACCATCCACTGCCCGAAAAACCCGGAAACGATCGGCATGTTCAACGCGGCGCGACTGGCGCGGATGAAGCCCACTGCTTACCTGGTGAACACGGCGCGCGGCGGCATCATCGACGAGGCGGCGCTGTATGACGCGCTGGTCGCGGGTCAGCTCGCCGGCGCCGGGCTCGACGTGTTCGACATGGAGCCCACCCCGGCTTCCACCACCTTGCTCAAGCTCGACAGCCTGATTTCCGCGCCGCACATGGCCGGGGTCACCGCCGAGGCGATGGTTGGGATGTCGGCGGCGACGGCGCGCAACATGCTGAGCGTGTTCGACGGCGCGCCGATCCGCGAGAACGTGGTCAATCAGGAGGTGCTTGATTGAGCTCGGTCAGCCGGCGTTCCTGCCGGCGGCTGTAGATCACCACCGCGACAACGACCACGGCCGCGATAACGCCGAAGGCAATGCCGATCGGCCCTTGCAGACGCTTGACCTCATTGCCGAGCGCGTAGGCGCCGAAGCCGTAGCTCGACGACCACAGGACGCCGCCGACCCCGTTGGCGACAAGAAAGCGGCGCCAGTCCATCCTGGTGGCGCCCGCCATCAGGGCCGCGAGGGTGCGCAGAATGGCGATGAAGCGGCCGAATAGCACCACCTTGCCGCCGTGCCGATCAAACAGACGCTCACCCATCGCGAGCCGCTCGGGGGTGAGAAAGACATAGTGTCCATAACGCCGCATCAGCGGCAACCCGATGCTGCGCCCGACCACGTAGCCAACGTTGTCACCGATGATCGCGCCAGTCGCCGCCGCGACGACGACCCAGACGATCGACAATTGGTGCGTGGTGCCGGCGTAGAGCGCGGCCGCAATGATGATGCTCTCGCCCGGCAGCGGCAGACCTGTGGCCTCCAGCCCGACCACGATCCCGACCAGCCCGTAGCCGTACTGGCGCAGCAACTCGGACAGGTACTCGACGGAGAAGATCGACACGGCGCGTCCTCGCGGGGTCCAGACGAAACATGCTAGTCCCCGCCCGGTTCTTGCCTACCGGGTTGCCCCGATGGCGGCGCCGGACCACCCTCCATGCGACCACAAAGGGGGAAAATCATGCCGCAACCCGACCACATCTCGAAACTGGGCGTGCCGGACCCAAACGGGCTCGACCCGGACCTGCAGGCGATCTGGCGCAAATGCGTCGACAAGCTCGGCTTCGTGCCGAACGTCTACAACACCTACAGCCTGCGCCCGCAGCGCCTGCGCAACTTCATGGCGATGTACAACGAGATCATGTTGTCCGAGTCGGGGTTGTCCAAGCTGGAGCGGGAAATGGTCGCGGTTGTGGTTTCCTCCGCGAACCGTTGCTACTACTGCTTGGTCGCGCACGGGGCCGCGGTGCGCATCCTGTCCGGCGACCCCGAGCTCGGCGAGATGATGGCGCTTAACTATCGGGTAGCGCGGCTGGATGACCGTCAACGGGCGATGCTTGACTACGCTTGGAAGCTGACGACCACGCCTTGGCTGGTGGATGACACCGACCGGGAGGCGCTTGACCGTGCAGGGCTGAGCGCGAACGACATCTTCGACCTGTCGGAGACGGTCGCCTTCTTCAACTTGTCGAACCGGATGGCGTCGGGCACCGACATGATGCCCAACCGCGAATATCACGCCGCCGCGCGGGCCGGCTGAGCACCGGAGCGCGCATTCCTTCAGAACTTGAGGGTCAGAACTTGATGATCTGGTTCGGATCGAGGTTCGACACCCCGTTGAAGGTGATCGTGGTGTTGTCGGACAGGGTGACCACCGTGCTGCCGCCGACCGTGGTGCTCGAGGTGATCCCGCCGGAGCCGTAGCCGACCAGGAGCAGCTTGTCATTGGGAGCAAAGTTCTGGATGAAGTCGGTGCCGCCGGCGTGGCCGCTGACGAAGCCGAACACGTCGCTGCCCGCGCCGCCGACCGCGTACATCGCGCCGCTGCCCGCAACCATCGTGTCGCCACCGATCCCGGCGAGGATCGTGTCGGCACCGCCGGCGGCGTAGAACTGGCCGCCGACCCGTGACGCGCTGCCGTCGAGCGTCTCATTGCCCGAGCCAGCCGCGTAAACCGCGCCGGCGGCGCTGCCGTAGAAGCTGATATTGCTGCCGTCGGAGCCGAACAAGGTGGGTCCGGTGCCGCCGCCGACCACTGTGCTCGCGCCGGTTCCACCGACGAAGATCAGGGCGCCGGCGTCGCCGAACACCAGGTCGTTGCCGGTGTTGCCGAAGACGAGCGCATTGCCGCTGCCGGCGATGATGGTGTCTGAACTGGCGCCCTCGATCACCAGGCTCGTCCCGGCGCCTAGGAAATCGACGTTCCCGCCGCTGCTGCTCCCCCAGATCGTCGCGGCGCCGGTGCCGCCCTCGATCGTGCTGTTGGTCGCAGTGTTGGAATACACGTTGTCGTTGCCGTCGCCGAGCACGACCCGGTTGGTCGAGCCGGCCAGGACGATGGCGTTGGTGCCTCCGCCGACGACGACGGTATTGTTGCCCGGCGCGGTGAGGGTCAGTCCGCCGGTGCCGGCCAGCACGGTCTGGTTGGCCGCACCAGTGACCGTCACCGGCACGGTGTCGGCATCGATAAGATACTGATAGCCGGCTGGCGCGGTGAAGGAAGTGGCGATCGCGCCGACCGGGATCACCGCCTCGCCGATATTGCCGCTTGGAACCGGCGGCGCGGTGTCAGGCAGGTCGAACGTGGTCAGCGTGCCGCCGACGGCCGCCGCATTGATTGCATTGGCGATCTGCTGCGCCAAGGCGAATGTCTGGTCTGTATTGAGCTGGACCGAGTTGGTCGCGCCGCTCGCACCGGTAACCGTAACCGCTCCGCCAGCCATCTATGCCTGCTCCAATTTCCGCCTCAAAAACGCGCCGCCGGAGCTTGCTAACAACTCGGCCCTGCCGATGCAACCAGTCATTCACCTGCGGTAGCAGAGACACACAAGTTTCTTGCTCACCGATGGCTGAGTTGCTCGTTTGATATGTTTAGCTCTCGATACGTGCGGGCTGTGCAATTCAAAGTTGTGAGAGGCTACGCCACTTAGCCGGGTTGTGAATGGATCAACGTCAATTCGACGCGCCCGCGCGGGCCAGTATCCGCTGAGCCAGGACGAGATGCGGTCGGTCCACCATCTTGCCAGCCAGGCCGATCGTGCCGGCTCCGGGGTTGGCCTCGAACGCGGCCACCACGTCGCGCGCCCAGGCCAGCTCCTCGGCGCTCGGCGAGAAGGTCTCGTTGATGGCGTCGAGCTGGGCCGGATGGATCGCCAGCTTGCCGGTGAAGCCGGCCCGGCGCGCCGTCTGCGACTCGGCCCGCAACCCGGCCTCGTCACGGAAATCGGCATAGATCGTGTCGATCGCCTCCACCCCCGCCGCCTGCGCCGCGATGACGCAGAGCGCGCGCACCAGGCGAAATGTATCGTCGTAGACCCCGTCGGGCCGCCGATTGGTGGCACCGAGCACCGCCGCCAAATCCTCGGCACCCCAGGTCAGCGCCGCGAGCCGAGGCGTGACCCCGCCATAGCCGCCGAGGCCGAACACGCCGGCACCGGTTTCGGTCGCGATCGCCATCACCTTCGTGTCGTAGCGACTGGTCCCGTTCGCCGCTTCCAGCGCGGAGAGATAGTCGTCGACCCGGCGCAGATCGTCCGGGGTGCATTTCGGCAGCAAGATGCCGGCCGGCTTGCCGGGCATCACCGCCGCGAGGTCGAGCAACGCGTCTTCGCTGGCGATCGGGTTGATGCGCACCCAGAGCTCGGGGGAACGCGGCCCCTCCAGCGCGGCGCGGGCCAGCTTGCGCGCCGTCGGGCGGTTCTGCGCCGCAACCGAGTCCTCGAGATCGAGGATCAGCCCCGACGCGGCGGACTCGCGGCCCTTGACGAGCTTGCGCTCGCTGTCGGCCGGCACGAACAGGAGCGAGCGCATGGCTCAGCCCTGCTTCGGCCGGGCGCGCATGAAGGCGGCGCGGATGCAACTCGCCACCATCTCGCCGCGCTGGTTGAACGCTTGGTGCTCGAACTCGACGATGCCGGCATCCGGTCGCGACCGGCTCGGCCGCTTGCCGCGCACGGTGGAGCGGACCCGCAAGGTATCGCCGTGGAACACCGGCTTGGGGAACTCCACCTTGGTCATGCCGAGATTGCCGATCGTGGTGCCGAGCGTGGTCTCCGCCACGGTGATCCCGACCATCAGGCCGAGGGTGAAGATGGAGTTCACCAGCGGCTTGCCGAACTCGGTGGTCTTGGCGAACTCGGCGTCGAGGTGCAGCGGCTGCGGGTTCATCGTCAGGGTGGTGAACAGCACGTTGTCCATCTCGGTGACGGTCCGCGTCATCGCGTGATCGAACACCTGCCCCTCGGAGAACTCCTCGAAATACAGACCGGCCATCGCGTTTGCTCCCCCGTTCGCCTCGCCGCGCACTGTCGCGCCGCGTCGGAGGCTTCGCAAGCTCGGGGGAGCTACATCGGAGCTACATCGCGACCAGGCCGTCCTCGGCGGTGCCGCCACTCACGCCGGTGGTGTCCGACCGCGCCGACCCGCCCAGCAATCCGGTCTCGATCTGGCAGACCAGGCGCTCGGCGACGCGGCGCCATGCGGTGCGTGGATCGACCGGGTCGATGTCGGCCGGCGGCGGATGGGCGAGCAATTCCATCAACGCGTCAGCGAGGCTGCCCGGCTCCGGCTCGCACAGCACGGCCAGCGTCTCGCCGGCGAGCTGCTCGGCGATGCCGCCGACCCGTGTCGCCACCACCCAGCGACGCGCGGCGATGGCCGCCGCCGCCACTCCGCTCTGGCTCGCTTCCTTGTGCGACAACACCAGCGCGTCGGACCAGGCCAGCAGCGCGCCGACCTCCTCTTCCGGCACCCAGCGATTCTCGACCGTCACGCCGGGCAAGGCGCGCAGCTTGTCCAGGACCTCGCTCTCAGGCCCCTGGCCCACCACCCGAACCTCGATTGGCGCCGAGGGGCCAAGCCGGCTGAGTGCCGCTTGCAGCAGATCGAGCCCCTTGTAGGGCAGCAATCGGCCGAACGAGAGCAGCCGCAATCGGCCGCCATGACTGCCCGGCGCCGCGGCTCGCGGACCAAACACCAGGGGCGGCAGCGAGGCCATGAACAACTGCCGCCCGCCGGCGCCACGGCCGATCAGCCCCTGCTGGCGCAACCGCTCCCCGACATGGGCGCTGAGCGCCACGAGGGCGTCGGCCTGCGCCGCCTGGCGACGTTGCAACGCCATCTGGAAGGGCAGCCCATCGCCGGGATGCGCGTCGGCGTCATGCACCACGACGACGCTCGGCACCCGGACCAGCCGCAGCGCGCGCATCATCAGCAGGTCGAGGGCCGCCGGCATGGCGCAGATCGCCACGTCCACCCGCAACTGCCGCAGGGTTCGGGCCAGCTCGCCGGCGTGCAGCGGCACCTGCACCAGGCGCCACAGGAAGCCGGTCACCCCGTTGTAGGTCGGCACCGGCAGATCGCAGCGCGGAGGATGGGCGCCGCGCAGGAGCTCGGCGCCGGTCGAGAGCGAGAGCAGCGCCTCCACGCCCGGAACCAGGCGCAGGCCGGCGGCCAGCTCCACCGCCACGCGCGGCCCGGCGCCGCGTCGCCCCCACTGCCAGACCAGTACCCTCATGGCGGCGCCAAACCGATGCCGCGCAGCGCGGCGGCGAGCGCCTCCGGGCCGAGGCGGGCGGTCGCCGCCTGTCGCGCCCGCGCCCCGAATGCGGCGCGCGCCCCGGCATCAGCGGCCAGCCGGCGCAGCGCGGCCACCGTTTCGGCCTGATCGGGCTCGGCCCAGACCGCGCCGGGTGCCTCGAACACGCCGCGTGGGTCGCGCGCCGGGACCAGCCGGTAGCCGATCAGGGCGGCGCTCTCCCGATCCATGAAATCCATGTTGCCCGACCATCCGGTCGCGATCACCGCCCGCTCGAGCAGCATCGCCTCGGCAGGGATCAGCCCGAATCCCTCGGCGCGATGCAGTGACAGCACGATGTCGGCGGCACGGGTCAGCGCGTGGCTGTCCGCAGCCGGCAGGGTACGCGTCTCCAGCCGGATGTTCGGCGCGCCGTCAACCGCTGCGCGCAGTCGCGCGAAATCCTCTGGGAAGTCGCCGGGATTGCCGATCTTCAGCACCAGGACCCGCTCCGCCCGCGCGCCGAACGCCTGCCGGAAGGCGGCGACGGCCTGCAACGGGTTCTTGCGCTCGAAAGATGAGGAAAGACTGAACGAGACCAGCACGACCACCGCGTTCGTGGGCAGGCCGAAGGCAGCGCGGTCGAGCGCCGATGGCCTCGGCGGGGCGATCGCCAGCGGCGGCGTGACCACTTTCACCCGCCCCGGAAGCAGCGGTTCGAGCGCCCGCGCGGAGAAGCTCGATAACGCCCAGACCTCGTGGACGAACCCAGCCCCGACGCGCCAGCCCGGCGGGACGACGGGCAGCTCCCAGGCCCAGTAGCCGATCACCCGTCGACCGCGCAACGCCGCGCGGGGCAGACGCAGCATGGTCAGCGGCAGGAACGGCGCATTGACGTGCAGCAGCAGCGGCGCGCCTGCCGGCGGCACTTGCCGGTCGCGCCCGGCACCATCAATCGCGGTGCCGACGTCGAGCGCCCAACTGCGTACCCCGAGGTGCTCGGCGCCCGCCAGCATGAGCCGCGCGATCTCGCCGAGGCCGGAGGCGCGGGTCAGCTCGCCGGCCACCGCGAGGCCGTGCCGCGCGGGCGGCGGCGAGCGTTCGGGACGCGGCGCCAGCATCGCCGTCGCGCCGACCAGCGCGCGCCGGCGCCCGCGCGCCGGTAAGAGGCGCCAGATGCGGTGCAGCGGATGCAGCCCGGTCGCAGCCATCGGAGCAGCCATCATTCCGGGCACAGCATCATGGCACGCCTGCCCATTGCAAGCCGCGAGCGCCGCGGCTCACCCCCCGGTTGTCGCTTTGCCGTCTCTGTATAAACTGCTCCGGCGGCAACGCGAGCGACCGCGCACATCATGGAGGCGAGCGGCACGGGTCCTGCCCCTCCACCCCCGGCGCCAGGGGAACGCGGCGCCAAAGGAATGTCGCGCTTGACGGGATTACCAAACAACCAGCCGCCCCTGCCGCAGTTCGAGGTCACTCTTGGCCCGCCCGACCTGGCGCCGTGGCTCAGCGGCGATACCGGCGTTCCCGGCTTCACCACCATCGAGGCCAACACCCCGGGGCCGCACGTCGCGATATTGGCGCTCACCCACGGCAA
>CBDCJX010000012.1:0-229753 GCA_965218045.1 Acetobacteraceae bacterium
CTGGTCGAGCTTGCGGAACGCACGCTCGATTCCCTCGCTGGTTCGTAGCACCCGATAAATATCACCTGGCGGCACATTATCCGCAAGCAACGCTATCTCAAGGTTGGTCCTCGGTCCACGTTGCAACCCACGCTTGCCGGGAATTTTCGCCACATCCCAGAAATCCGCCCAAGTGGGCGTCGCCGCGGACTTGGCGCGATCCCAGGCCAGCACGGTGCTGCCGGTAATGAAACCGACCCCGCAGTCGGACACCGCCGCCGGCAGGTAGTGCTCCTTGCCGCCGATCGCCGACCAATCGAGCTTTTCGAACACGCCTTCATCGCAACCGGTGAGCAGCCGATCGCCACGCGTGAGCACCAGATCGACGCCCGCCTCGGGGTCCTTGCGCGCGCGCAGCAGCTCCAGCGTGCCGTCCCACTCTCGCGTCTGTACCGCAAGCGTCGTTGCCTTGGTGAACGGTTCGACCAACACCTGCTCGACCGCCTTGCGTTCGTCGGTATCGCGCATACCGATGGCGAGGTCATGCGCCGAGGCGGCCGGCGCGCCCGAGGCAGCGAGCGCAACGGCCGCGAACATGAGGCGGGAGATCATTGCGGTGCGGCTCCGAGTTCCTGCCAAGTCTGCCGACCGTATCGTTCGCTAACGCGGCCGGCAACGCGATGTTGCCTCGAACGCTATGAAGCCGACGGGCAACCGTGACGCAAGCACGGCGTTGCGGCATTATTCCGCCAAGGAGGCACCCGCCATGAACACGGTCGATTCGATGTCTGACAAAGCCGACGACGCCAAGGAACAGATCGCCAAGCTGCGCGAGCAGGTCGAGACCTTGATGCACGAGCGGGTTACGCCGGCTTTGGCCGGCGCGGCCGGTCGGGTTGAGTCAGCCGCGCGCGCCACATCCGATATGGCGCAGGAGCAGGCCGAAGCCGTTGCCGGACGAGTGCGTGAACAGCCGCTGGTTGCGCTGCTTGTTGCCGCCGGCGTCGGCTACCTGGTCGGTCGAATTGTTCGCTGAGTGATGCGCTCGCTTCGTCTCGCGCGTATCGCGGCGGAGGCGGAGGCACTCCGCCTCCGCCGCCAGATCCGTCGGCGGATCATTCAGGCCATCATGGGCGCCGTGGCGGTGGTGTTCGTCATCTGCACCTTGGCGGTCGCGCATTTCGCCGGCTGGCTGGCGCTGGTGCAGGTCGTCACCCCGCTGATCGCGGCGTTGATCGTGCTCGGCGTCGACGTGGTCCTCGCCGCGATCTTCGGCTTCCTGGCGATGCGTTCCTCGCCCGATCGGGTCGAGCGCGAAGCGATCATCGTGCGCGACCAGGCGAAACAGCAGCTCGCCATCACCGTGGCCACCGCCTCCGCCTTCGCTCCAGTGGCGCGGCTGCTCGGGTTGCGACACGTCTCGGGCCTGCTGATCGGCGCCCTGGCAACCCGCTATCTGACCCGCTCGTAACCACCCGCTCTCGCCGGATCGCCCAATCGAGGTTATAGGGGCGTTCGGAGGGAGCGGCGTATGTCCGAGCAAGGTGTTTCCGAACAGAGTGTTGTCGCCAGGCGCGACGGTCGGATCGGCCGGATCCTGCTGAACCGGCCGAAAGCGCTGAATGCGCTCGACCTGCCGATGATCCGGGCCTGCGCCGCCGCTCTCGCCGAGTGGCGCGACGATCCCACCGTCCACGCGGTGGTCATCGAGGGAGCGGGTGAGCGCGCGTTCTGCGCCGGCGGCGACATAAGGGCGATTCGCGGGCACGCGATGGCCGGCGAGACCGATATAGTCGAGAGTTTCTTCCGTGACGAATACGCCCTCAACCAGGCGATCGCCTCCTATCCCAAGCCGTATATCGCGCTGATCGACGGCATCTGCATGGGCGGCGGCATCGGCGTTTCGATGCACGGGCCGTATCGGATCGCCAGCGAGCATGCGATGTTCGCCATGCCGGAGACGGCGATCGGGTTCTTTCCCGATATCGGCGCGAGCTACTTCCTGCCGCGCCTGCCCGGTGAACTCGGCCTGTATCTCGGTCTGACCGGCACGCGCGTGTCGGGCGGCGACGCCGTGCATGCCGGCTTCGCCACGCATTTCGTCTCGCGCGCCAAGATCGCCGAGCTTTCCCAAGCGCTCGCGGTCGAGGGAGCGGCGGTGCTCGGCGCGTATGCCGAGCCGGTCCCCGCCTTCTCGCTGGCGCCCAACCGCGCCAAGATCGACGCGTGCTTCGCGGCCGGTAGCGTGTCCGAAATCGTTCGCCGGCTCGAGCAAGACGGCGGAGAGTGGGCCCAGCGGACACTGACGACCTTGCGGGGGATGTCGCCGCACGCCTTGTTCTGGTCGTTCGAGATCATCCGCCGCGGCGCGCGCGCGACCCTCGCCGACGCGTTGCAAGCCGAGCTGGAACTGACCCGCGCGGTGACCGTGCAGCCCGACTTCCACGAGGGCGTGCGCGCGATGGTGGTGGACAAGGATCGGCAACCGAAATGGGCATCGTCGCGCATCGAGGAGGTCGATCCGGCGGAGATCGAGCGCCTGTTCGCCTGAAGTTTTTGAGGGCCACGTCGCCATGCCGGGGTTCATCTGCACCACCTGCGGCACCCAGTTCGTGCCGTCCGATACGCCACCGCCCGAATGTCGCATCTGTCGCGATGAGCGGCAGTATGTGAACCCGCACGGCCAGTCCTGGACAACGCTCGCCGGACTGCGGCGCGGCCATAGCGTGACGTTTCGCGAGCACGAGCCCGGGCTGATGGGAATTGGCATCGCCCCAAGCTTCGCGATCGGTCAGCGCGCGCTGCTGGTCAGCAACGGCTCCACCAACGTGATGTGGGACTGCATCCCGTTCATCGACGAAGCGGCGATCGGCATCGTGCGCGCGCTCGGCGGCCTGAGCGCCATCGCCATATCGCACCCGCACTACTACGCCTCCATGGTCGAGTGGAGTCAGGCATTCGAGGCGCCGATCCTGCTGCACGACGCCGACCGGGAATGGGTGATGCGACCCGATCCCGCCATCCGGTTCTGGGAAGGCGAGACCCGCGAGATCGCGCCGGGCCTGACCTTGATCCGCTGCGGCGGCCATTTCGCCGGCGGGACGGTGTTGCACTGGGCGGCCGGCGCCGAAGGCAGCGGCGCGCTGCTCAGCGGCGACATCGTCCAGGTCGGGCCGGACAAGAACGTCAGTTTCATGCGCAGCTATCCGGATCTGATCCCGCTGGACGCGAGCTCGGTCCAGCACATCGCCGACGTGCTGGAGCCCTGGCCGTTCGAGCCGATCTACGGCGCGTGGTTCGACCGGGTGATCGAGGCGGGCGGCAAGGCGGCGATGGCGCGGTCGGTGCGGCGCTATCTCGCCGCGATCAGCGGCCCGCCAGAACGATCAGCATGACGCCTGCCACTACGAGCAGCAGACCGGCGACATCCACCCGCCGTAGCACCTCCTTCAGATAGAACCGGCTGAACAGCAGGGTGAACACCACCTCGACCTGACCCACGGCGCGGACCAGCCCGACCGGTGCCAGGCCGAACGCGGTGAACCAGCACGCCGAGCCGCAGGCCGACAACGTCCCGGCCCAGCACGAGCTGCGCCAGGTGGTGACCGCCTTGCGCAGCTCGGCCGGCTCGCGCCACGCCAGCCAGCCGCCCTGCATCACGGTTTGGAGAGTGTTGGTGACGAACAGGGCGAAGATCGCGCGAACCATGATGCTCGGCCCATCGAGCGACTGGTTGGCCAGCTTGATGAAGATCGCGGTGGCGCTGAACATCAGCCCGGCGGAAAGGCCGCACAGCGCGGCGGGTTGCACGGTGGCGCTCAGCATCTCGCGTGGGCGCAGGCCGCGTCCGGCGATCGACAGGGTCATGACGCCGCTCAGGCCGACTAGGATGCCGGTCCAGGCCAGCGATTTCAGTCCCTCGCCGAGCACGATCCAGGCGATGACCGCCGTCTGCGCCGCCTCGGTCTTGGCGTAGGCGGTGCCGACGGCGAAGTTGCGGAAGCCGAACGCCATGATCAGCAGGTTGGTGCCGAGGATCTGCGTCAGGCCACCGAGCACGCACCATAGCACGAACCGTCTATCCGGCGTCGGCAGCGGCGCGCCGGTGATCCGCATGGCCAGAACAAGCAGCACCAGCGCGGTCGGCGCGCCGTAGAGGAAACGAACAAAGCCGGCGCCGTTGATCGACAGCAGGTGCCGCAGCTTCTGCTGCAACGCCGTGCGCCACGTTTGGAACAAGGCGGCGCATAGGGTGAAGGCGATCCACGGTTCCATGCAGCCTCGTACGCGCCCGTCCCCCGTCCCGACTCACCGTAGAACAGCATGAGGAACCCGCGCCAACCGGATCCGGCGGGCGTGGCGGAAAAAGTGCAACCGGTGGCGGATTGCCCACGTTCGCTCTGTTAAACAGGAGGCAACCATGCGTCGAATACTGGTTCTGGCTATGCTCGCGCTGCCCTCGGCGGCGATGGCGCAGGCCACCAACCCGCCCGTCTCCAACCCATCCGCCGGGCCGGCGATGACGCCGGCGCCCGTCCCGTCGGTACCGCCCGGCACGCCGCAGACCGGCACGCCGAGCATCCCGCCCGACCGGATCGCGCCGGCTCCGGTGGCGCCGGGTGGCACCGCCATACCGCTGGATCGGGCGCTGCCGAACTCGGCACCGTTCAGCGGTTCGCCGCCGACGACCAACATGGGCGTCGCGCCGGTGAACCCGCAGAGCACCAATCCCAGGGTCACCAGCCCGAGCAGGTCACGCTGAGCCACGACGCTTGAGACGCGCGCCGGCGGTGGGAGTGCCGACAGCACCGTCAACTTGCCGAGATGCAACGTACTCTATTCCGGCCGGAGAGGCGCGTCGCATCACGCCGACACGGCGGTGCGATCGCTGATCTCGGCCCAAATCCCGAAGGCTCGCGTCCGGGCTTCTCGATGCCGAACGGCGGTGACGTGATCGCGGCGAAGGTGAAACTTGCGCGCCCACGAACCCGGACATCTCACGTGCTTGAAACGGGCCCGGAAAGAACGTTGATCACCCCGCAACTTTATGTTACTTTCAAGTATCGAAATGTGGTCGGCCCGTTTGGCTGACGTCGATCGAGCTCGCAATCGGTCTGTATTAAGCGGGATACCGCTGCCCTGTCCAATCGAAGGCCAGAATGGCTCCGTACGCTAACCGCCATCGTCACGGCGCTGCTGCTTCAGGTTCAGTGCGGATCCGTGTTGGGACACGACGCGGCCAGGCATCAGAGCGCAGCGCCCAATCCCGCTCATTGGTCCGACGCGCCGCTTTCCATCCCCGACATCGCGGTGCGGGACCAGAATAACAAGCCGCTTCGCTTCTACTCGGACCTTGTGAAGGGAAGGGGCGTTGTGATCGACTTCGTGTTCACCGGGTGCTCCACCGTGTGCCCGGGATTGAGCACAACATTCCGCAACCTGCAGGACATGCCGGACGCCAAGGACGTATCCTTGGTCTCGATCACCGTCGATCCGGCGAATGACGGACCCGCGGAACTGAAGGCCTATGCCGCGAGCTTCGATGCGCAGCCGGGATGGACGCTGGTCACCGGTCGCCCCGACCAGATCGCCAAGCTCGCGACGTCACTCGGCGTTGCGTCGGGCACCGGCGCGGATCACGCCGCGCTGTTCGTCGTCCA
Source organism: Acetobacteraceae bacterium (assembly GCA_965218045.1). Lineage (GTDB taxonomy): Bacteria > Pseudomonadota > Alphaproteobacteria > Acetobacterales > Acetobacteraceae > CAVRCA01. The sequence continues at coordinate 5,640 of CBDCJX010000012.1, forward strand.
TGATGCCGTAACGGCGAAGTCGGCAGTGGTGCCCGGCTCGGCCTCCGCCGCAGAACTGCTGAGCGTGGTGAAGGAGGCCCGTTCGTTGCAGCACGCACAATCGGCGGTCAACGCCCGATACTTCAGCAACCTGGCAGGGCGAGCCGATCCTCGCGATGCTCAATGCGCATCGGGAACTGATCCACAGCGATCTCAACCCGGTGATCGACGTCGTTCCGCGCGGTGCGTCGGGGCCCGCGGCCGCCACCGGCGAGAATTGCGAGCACGTCACCGGGCCGGGCAGCGTATGCGGCCAGCCGTATCACGAGTTCACCACCATTTTCCACGATGAGGTGACAGCCATCCAGGCCTATCCGGAACTCGACGACGAGGCGAACCCGCTGCATGCGCTACGCGACGGGATGGCGATCAACTACGGCGCCTCTGGCCTCGGCTCAATGGTGATGGCGAACCGGAACCGGATCGGTCCCGCAGCGAACTGCGCCGAGTGCAAGCTCGAGGAATTCTTCTTGACGTCCTGGGCCAATGGGGACCCGGCCATGGTCGTCGAGCGCGACGCGGAAGGGCAGGCGCGTGCCCTCTATCCGGACGACCCGTCCAACGTGCACCACTTTTACATCGGCGATCCCGTCCGCTTTCGCAATATGCACGCCGGGCCGAAGGAGACGCACGTCTTCCATCTGCATGCCCATCAATGGGTACAGGACAAGCACGACCCCAACTCGGTTTATCTCGACTCGCAGACAATCTCGCCAGGCGCAGTGTTCAGCTACGAGGTCCATTACGGCGGGTCGGGAAACCGCAACTTCACGGTGGGCGACAGCATCTTCCATTGCCACCTCTATCCGCATTTCGCGCAGGGGATGTGGGAGCTATGGCGAAGTCATGACGTGTTCGAGGCGGGCACGCCGGACCGCAACTTGCCGGACGGCGAGCTCGTCGGCGGCTCGCCCAACCCGGCCGTCGTGCCGCTGCCGCGCACCCCGATGGCGCGCATGCCTTCCGCGGCGATGAAGGGATTTCCGTTCTTCATCGCGGGCGCCGCCGGCCATCGGCCGCCGCAGCCGCCGCTGGACCTCGACGGTGACGCGGCCGCCAATGAAGTCAGCGACGGCGGCCTGCCGCGGCATCGGTTCGAGGATGCGACCCGGCAGGACGCCGGCGCCGAGATCCCGACCAAGGATCCGGCGGACCCGCTGTGCCTGGACTCGCCCGCGGCCGGGGACCTCTACGACAAGGGGCGCTCGAACGCGGCGTGCGTCGCCGGCCGGGTCCGCGCGCTCAACGCCGACCCACAGCTGGTGGCCTTGGCCCAGAAGCTTTCGACGGCGCAACTCAGGCTGTTCCCGCGGGACGCCTATGGCAACGACGGGACGGCGGAGGAGAAGCGGGCGATGGCGTTCCATGCCGGCCAGGCGGGAGTTGATGGCCAGCCCGCGGTCGCGGAGGACACTCGCTTCGGCTGGCAGGCAAAGGGCTATTCCTCCTGCCTGCCAAACGGCACGTGCGACACTCCCAACCAACGCAAGCTCTTCCACGTGAACGGCAGCAGCGGGCCAAAACCCGGGGCGCCTTACGCCAATTCCTGCCCGCACGAATTCGACGACCCGTTGCGTCCGCGGACCTACCGCGCCGCGTACGTGCAGTTCGACATGACGGTGAACAAGTCCGGCTGGCATGATCCGCAGGCGCGCATCGCCGTCCTCGAGCAGGACGTCAAAGACACCTTCACCGGCGCCCGCCCACCAGAGCCGCTATTCTTCCGCGCCCGCTCCGGCGAGTGCGTCGTGTTCAAGGCCACGAATCTGATCCCTAGCAATCTCAATCTCGACGACTACCAGGTGTTCTCGCCGACCGACGTGCTGGGCCAGCACATCCACCTGGTGAAGTTCGACGTCACCTCGTCGGACGGGTCCGCGAACGGCTGGAACTACGAGGACGGAACCCTGGCCGCCGATAAGGTTCGCGAGCGGATCGCCGCGTACAACCGCTACCAGCAGTCGATCGGTTCGAGCAAGCGGCTCGCCCCGCAGATGCACCGGATGTTCCGCGATGGCGGCAACATGGCCGGCGACGAGCGCGGTCTATGTCCACCCGAGACCGATCCGCTCGCGTGGGACAGCGCCCGGCCGGATCAGCCTCGAGCACCCGTTTTGCGGCGCCCAGACCACGGTGCAGCGCTGGTGGGCCGACCCGCTCCTCAACCGGCCGGTGAATGCCGGCGGGCAAGACCGGACGCTGCTCACCGTGTTCACGCACGACCATTTTGGACCCAGTTCGCACCAGCACCACGGCCTCTATGCCGCGCTGGTAGTCGAGCCCGCTGGGTCGATCTGGCAGACGCTGGACGGCCGGGATCTCGGCACCGGCCGCTCGCCGCGCGCCGATGGCGGCCCGACCTCGTATGCGGCCAACATCATCACGCCCAAGCAGGGGCAACCGTGCAATCTCACCACCGACCCATCCTGCGTCGACCCCGAACGGACGGCGCGCGAGTTTGCGCTCGCGTTCGCCGACTACGCGCTGGTCTATACCGACCGCAAGGGCGCCGGAATGCAGCCGGTCAACCCGGTCAATCGCGTGGACGGCAACCTGCCGAGCCCAGTGTTGCACACGGGGACACCGGCGCCGGAAGGCATCTCGACCAAGAACCCCGGGACGCAGTTACTCAACTACCGGAACGAACCGATCCCGCTGCGGATCAGCGAGCAGGTGGTTCACGCGCCCGGCGAGACGCCGCGCAATCCGCTGTCCTGCACCGATCTGCCGGACGGTCGGAGATCCTGCAGACAGCAACGGTCCGGCCCGGCCGGCGACATGGCCAATCTGTTCAGCTCGAAGATCCACGCCGACCAGGGCGACAGTGGGCACGCAATCTTCACCGAGTCGCTCGGCCCGGCGCGGCAGCCGGGCGACCCGGCCACGCCGCTGTTGATGGCCTATGCCGGCGATCGCGTGCAGGTGCGCCTGATCCAAGGCGCACAGGAGGAGAACCACATCTTCAACATGCACGGCGTGAAGTGGCTGTCGCAGCCGAACTCGCCGAACAGCGGCTACATGAATGCACAGCCGATCGGAATCCCCGAGCATTTCGAGTTCAATCTTACCATCGACCCGGCGTCGCCGCAGCGAGATACCGACTACCTCTATTCCGCGACCGCCACGGACAATCTGTGGGACGGTCAGTGGGGGTTGCTCCGCGCCTACGAGTGGAAAAGCCAGAAGACCTTTCTCGCTCGCCTGCCGTCCAATCCGGCGGCGCCGTCGGACGTCGTCATGCCGGCCGCCGGTAGTTCCTGTCCGTCCGCAAGTCCGCAACGGCGCGTCGAGGTGTCGGCGGTACTCGCGAGCAAGTGGCTGGAGAGCGCACCCGGCGTTAACGACGGTGCGCTGAGTTACAATGGACGGGCGAGCTTGAACGATCCGGGCGGAATCCTGTTCGTCCGAACGAAGGAGACAGCACAGCGGGAGCCGGCTGCCGCCGAACGGCTGATCTGCGACGCGGCGAACCCAAGCCCCGCCTTGCAATGCGTCAACCGGCGGCGACCGGAGCCGCTGATCCTGCGTGCGGCGGCCGACGAGTGCCTGTTCGTGACGCTGCGAAATGAATTGCCGGCTGAGATGCCGGACACATGGCGCGACGCCTCGCACCCCGATGTGGACACCTATCGGCGAAGCTGGAGCTTCAACACGATGCCGCCGACGACGCCGGGCTTCAACTTCAACCAATTCGCTTCCTCCAGCCGAGTGGGTCTGCATCCGCAACTCGTCGCCGTGAACGGTCTGAGCGAGGACGGCTCGTTCATAGGCTTGAACGAGGATTCCACGGTCGCACCCGGGGAGGTGGGTCGCCCCTACCACTGGTATGCCGGCGAGTTCTCGCTGAAGCTCAAGCAGCGAGGCGACGGCCGCCGCATGCTCGATCCGGACCCGGCACCGATCGAGTTCGGCGCGATCGCGCTGCGCGACATGGCGGGCGTGATCAAATACAGTTCCCATGGCGCGGTCGGCGCCTTGGTGATCGAGCCGAAGGGTGCGGAGTGGCGGACCGACCTCGAAGCCGGACGCAACGACCGCAGCGTCGCGTTCGCGACCGTCGAGTACACCGACGCCAAGGGCGTCAAGCGCGGCTTCCGCGACTTCGTAGTCGTCTATCAGGACGATGTCAGCCTTCGGCAGCGGGACACGGCACTGCCCAACCTGCGCGACGCGGACGATGCGGAAGACACCGGGCACAAGGCCTTCAACTATCGCACCGAGCCGCAATGGGCGCGGTTCCAGGCAGCGCCCTCAGCCGAGCCGGGCATGATGAACGACTACGATTTCGGCGATGCGTTCAGCTCACGCGTTTCGCGCGGGGATTGCGTGGCCGATCCAGCGCACGGCAAGTTCTGCGACCCGGAGACGCCGATCTTCGAAGCAAACGCCGGTGATTCGATTCGCTTTCGCGTCGTCGACCCCGCCGGTCATCCGCGCAACCACGCTTTCACGCTGTTCGGGCACGACTGGCTCATGAACCCTTGGGTATGCGATTCCAACTCCTCGGTGATGGGCTGGAACCAGTTCAGCGAAAACCGGATCGGCTCGTCCGGCGCCATCGGTCCAGCCCGGCACCTAAACATCGTCACAACCGCGGGAGGCGATTTCCACGTTCCCGGCGACTACCTCTACCGCACGCAAGAGGGCTTCATGTTCTCCGGCGGCCTTTGGGGACTGTTTCGCGTCCATCCTGAAGCCGGTGGCTGGCACAACGCGCCGCCCCGGACGTTCTGCAAAGCCGGACGCTGACGAACCAAGCTGAAAGGGCTGCGATGCCGACCGCTCTCATCACTAGCCGGGCCAAGTTTCCCTCCGACGCGGATCCGAACGCCGACGCTATCGGCTGGGATCGCTTCTCCGACCGCAAGCCGATCGACTTCGGCGGCCGGCCGGCACTGCAAGGCGTGACCGACAAGCTCGGCAACCCGTTCGAGATCGCCATACGGAGCGGTCACTTGGCGGGTCGGAGGCAAGATGGCGGACCGAGCTGGGCGGGCAGCTTCGCCTCCGGCGAGGCGCTGCTGTTCACCGATTTCTCGCCTGGTCCGCTGGAGTTCACGTTCAGCAAGCCGCTGCGGGGCGCGGGAGCGCAGATCAACGTCAAGGACCCGGTTGAGCATGTGAACGTGGGCATCGCCGCCTTCGACGCCAACGGCACCCACGTCGGCGGCGGCACTACCTTGGCATTCTTCAGCAACAACGGCGGTGGATCGGCGCCGTTTGTGGGCGTTCTCGATTCGCCGGCCGACACACGCCGGATCACGCGGATCAGCTTCTTCATTCGCGGCGACGAAACTCGAGACGGTCATCCCGCTGCCCGCCAACGGTGCCGATTAGGTGCTGTCCGGTGACAAGCGGACACTCTACGTGAGCCTGCCGAGCGCCGGGCAGGTCGCGATCGTGGACATGGTGGCGCGGAAGCTTGCCGGCACGGTCGCGACCGGGGACGGTTCGGCGCCGACCCGGCTGGCGCTGCGTCCGGACGGTCGTCAACTCTGGGTGGGTCTCGACGGCGCCGGTGAAGTGGCGGTCATCGACACGACGGCGAACGTGGTCGCGCGACGTGCGCCGTCCGGCGCCGGGCTGCATGGCATCGCTTTCACCGCCGACAGCCGGCTCGCCTATGTCAGCAACAGCGGCGACGACACCATCGCCGTGTTCGACACGGACGCGGTAGCCAAACGCGGCGACATCGCCGTCCCTGGCACGCCGGTCGCACTCGCTTACGGCGCCGCAAGCCGGACCGTGCTGGTCGCGGCGCTGAACGCGGACGCGCTCACCGTCATCGACACGGATGAGAACCGCGTGGTCACGCGCTTGCCGGCACGCCGGGGCAACGTGTCGGTCGCGTTCGAGCCGGAGGGACGCTATGCCTTCGACGTCAACCAACTGGACAGCACCGTTGCCGTCATCGACAGCGCAAACGGCCGGACGATCTCGGTCGTGAGCGTTGCGAAGGAGCCGGATCAGGTGACGTTCTCGCGTCGTTATGCCTACGTCCGCGGGCTTCAGTCCGAAACATTCTCGCTCATCAACCTGCGGGAGGCGCGGGGGGCCGACGCGACGTCGGTCAACATCCAAGCGGGCACGCTTGCCCCGGCCGCGCTACCGCGGGAGATCGGTCCCGGGCGGATGATCGTGCCGACGCCCGATGGCAACTCCGCGTTGATCGCCAACGGGCCGGAGGGCGCCATCTATCAGTATGACGAAGGCATGATGGCCACTTCGGGATCGTTCTCAAACTACAAACGGACGGCGCGGGCGGTCCTGATCCTGGACCGCAGCCTGCAGGAGGTCGCACCGGGCGAGTTCTCCGCCATCGTGCGCCTCAACGCGGGAGGGCGCTTCGACGTGCCGGTACTGCTCGACCAGCCGCGGCTGATGCATTGCTTCGAGGCGACGATCGCCGAGCGGCTCGATAACGGCAAGACCGCACGGCGCGGCAAACCGCGCATCGATCCGGTCACGCCGATCCATCCGGTCGTGGCGCGGCATGCGGAGACATTCCTGTTCCGGATCTTGGAGGCGGGCGGCGAACCAGCGACGGGCGGGGTTCCGGATCTGGAGGTCCTGGCGGTCGGGCCACCTGGTTCCTGGCGGCAGCGGCCCCAGGTCGAGCATGTCGGCGACGACCTCATCCGCTTCGCGCTCAGGCTGCCGGCGGCCGGGCGCTACCAGCTGGTTTTCTCGTCTCTCAGACTCGGATTGCTCGGCAGCCTGCCGCTGACGGCGACTGCCTCCGAGGCGGGGACCTCCGCAACGCCGACGCAATGACTGGCCCGGCGCGCGCCACCACGCGGGCGCGCACAACATTCGTGCTGGCTTGGTGCCTCGCGCTGCTGTCTGCTTCCGTCGGTTTGGCCGCCGAGCCGCATCAGCCGGTGAAGGCAGGCAAGGCGCTCTACCTGAGCGGGGGATCGGGGCTATCCCCGCCGATCAGGATCGTTGTGAACGGCACGCCGGTACTCCGCTCGCAGAAAGCTTTCGCATGCGCGGCGTGCCACAGCACGGAGGGACAGGGTAGTGCGGAATCCGGCATTCGCGTCCCCCCGATCGACTGGCGGACGCTGACCGCGACGCGGCCGTCCCGGCCGGCCTATGACAGGTTCGCGATCATTCGCGCCGTACGGTCCGGTATCGATTCCTCCGGCGCCGCGCTCGACCGTGCGATGCCTCGTTATGACCTCGACGACAGGCAAGCGGCGGCGCTAACGTACTATCTGCAGATCCTTGGCACCGCGAGCGATACCGATCCTGGCATCACGCCGGATGAGATCAAGCTCGGCACGGTGTTGCCGATGTCCGGCCCGCTGGCTGATGCCGGCGCCGCGATCGCGGCGGCGTTGCAGGCCCGCTTCGCCGAGGTGAACGCCGCCGGCGGCATCTATGGACGTCGTGTGACGCTTGTCGTCGCCGACTCCGGTGGCGAACTGGCCCGAACCGGCGCGGAGCTGCGGCGCTTGATAGAGAACGACGGCGTGTTCGCTATTGTCGGCAGCCTGCTGGCGCACGACGACCAAACCTTGAACGCGCTCATCGCGGACGACAACGTACCGGTGATCGGGCCGATCGCCCCGTCACCGACGGAGGCGGAGGCAAGAACGTCGGGGGTTTGGCACCTGCTGCCCACGTTTCATGACCAGGCGCGTGTCCTGGTGGACGCGGTACACTCGGCGCGCCAGGGGCCGTTCCATGCAGCGCTGGTCTCCGTGGATACGGCGCCAGCGCGCGATGCTACCGCGGGCGCACGCAGGCAGCTTGAAGCGGCGGGTGTGCCACCTGTCTTGGAGATCATGGTCGATCCGGTTCGCGACGCATCCGCCGCGATCGCCGAGCGCATTCACGACGCTCACGCCACCTGGGTTTTCTTCTTCGGGGATACGCAGCAACTCGAGGATTTCGCAGGGGCGCTTGCGGCACTCCCGGGCCATGCACGCCCGGAACTCGGCGGCCTCGCGGCCCTCAGCCCAGCGCCGCACCTCCCGCCGTCGATGAGCGTCACGCTTGCAGCTGCCATTGAACCGCCCGAGGGGAGCCGGTTGAGGACGCTCGCCGCTTCTCTCGAGCGAACGGGACGCCCCGCCGGCAAGCCGGCGCTCCAGGCCATCGCCTACGCCGGGGCAAGCGTTCTCGTCGAAGGCATAACGCGCGCGGGCCGGCAGCTCGGCCGAGCGAGCCGCATTCGAGAGCTGGGCCTTCTCCGCCGCTTCGACACCGGCGTCATGCCGTCGGTGAGTTTTGCGCCAAACCGGTCGGTCGGCGTCCGCGGCGCGCTGATCCTTCGAGTCTACGACCAGGGAGCGTCGTACGTTCCGTTGGGGGGGTTCCGATCGCCTGCTGAGTAGCCGTCCCCGATCTTCATTCCAAAATCGTGCACCTCGCGGCGCCCGTCTGTGTTGGCGCCGACCGCCACGATCACTGCGACCGAGACGATGTGGTGGTCGCGGCGGACCTTCACGTAGGTGGCGTCGAGCCAGACATCGGGCCAGTCGCCTTCGATTCGGCCGGTCGAGGAAGGCGTGGACGCGTTGGTCGATCGTCTCGCATCGCGAGACCTGGCTCTTGCTGATCCCATCCAGGCCGAGCGCCTTGACCAACTCGTCGACCGAGCGGGTCGAGATGCCCTGGATGTAGGCCTCCTGGATCACCGCCGTGAGTGCCTTCTCGGCCATGCGCCGCGGCTCGAGGAAGCCGGGGAAGTAGCTGCCGCGCCGCAGCTTCGGAATCCGTAGCTCGACGGTCCCGGCCCGGGCCTGCCAGTTGCGGTCGCGGTAGCCGTTGCGCTGATTGATCCGAGCGGCGCTGCGTTCGCCTGGCGCGGCGCCGCACAGCGCCTCGGTCTCCAGCGCTATCAGCCGCTCGGCGGCGAACCCAATCATCTCGCGCAGCCCTTATCCAGCAGCGCGCGAAGGGCGATCTTGTCATCGGTTATCGTGGTGGTCCTCGGGTCATAGTTGCGTCTCGCAGCTCAACCCTACCCAGCACCGCTGCGGTGGCCACCGCTGTGGATAAGTCGCCCGTTCGGCGCGCCAGCCGGCGGTCGCTGCTTCGGCAAACCAAACCGTCAGGCTGCCGCGCTGGCGCGACGCCGCGTCATACGCTGGTCAACTGGCGACCTAGTGCCGCTGCTTCGGGATGTGATGGCGGCGATCCTGGTTCGCTTTGAACGGCACGGTGGGGTCCAAGCGGTCACTCACCTAACCGCAAAAGTCTCCGCCGCCAACCGGCAATCCGCGCAACACGGTGGTCCGGGAGATCACGCGGTCTGAAAGGGCCGATTCAACCGCACGATCGTCCAGTTGAGAAACGACGCGAACGAGACCCAGAGCAGATAGGGCACGAGCGCCCAAGCGGCGCCGCGTGAGAGCGGCCAGAGCAGCACGATCAACGCCAGTATCGAGCTCCACAGGAAAGCAACCTCGATCAGCGCCCAGTCCGGACGGTGCAAGCGGAAGAACAACGCGCTCCAGGTGATGTTCAGCCCGCCATTGACGAGGAACAGAACGACCATGAAAGTCCGCGTGGCGACGTCGTGTGCCGCGTACCAGCCGAACACGGCGGACACGACAGCAAGCGCAAATATGATCGTCCAGGCAGGGCCGAATGCCCAATCGGGCGGCTGCCAGCTTGGTTTGCGCAGGTTGCGATACCAGGGCCCGATTGTCGTGAGAACGGCGCCCGAGACGGCGACCACGAACGCGACCAGCGACGCAACCACGATCGGCCAAATCACGCCTTGACCAGACCCGTCAAATGGCCGAGGTCCTTAAGGAAGATCTTCACGTGCGCCATCGGCTCCTTTCGCACAAGCTTCTTGTTCATATAGGATTCCCAGGTCAGCTTCTGCACGTCCGGATCGCGACAAATGCTGACGAAGCGCTCGCGTCGCTTGTCACTGGAGTACCAGAATCGCTGCATGATGCCGAGAATGAAAAACACTCGGCCATGCGATTTCATGAAGCGCCTGCGGGCCGTCCGCAATACGCGCGGGTCGCCGGTTTCGCACAGGCGGTCCACCGCATCGGCGGCGAGACGGCCGCCTTCCATGGCGTAGTAGATGCCCTCGCCCGACGCCGGTGCAACCACACCCGCGGCATCGCCCGCGAGCACAACGTCGCGCCCATTGTCCCAGCGCCGCAGAGGGCGGAGGGGAATCGGCGCGCCCTCGCTTCGAATGGTCTCCGCGCCGTCCAGTCCCATCTTGGCCCGCAAGCGTCCGACCGAGCCGCGCAGGGAGAAGCCTTTGCACGCGGTGCCGGTCCCTATGCTCGTCGTCTCGCCGTGCGGGAAGACCCAGCTGTAGAAGTCCGGCGACAGCCCACCGTCGTAGATGACGTCGCATCGTGATCCGTCGAAACCCGCTTTCGGCGAACGGATGATCTCGTGATAGGCGAACACGAACGGCATCCGGTCGGCGCCCTTCACGCAGATGCGCCCCACCGCGGACTTGGCGCCGTCCGCGCCGATCACCGCCCGGGCACGGACCCGCGCGGGGGTCTGCTTCGTTCCGCCGTCCTTGCCATGATACAAAACGATCGCGACACCATCCGTATCCCGGGTGAAGCCGTCGAATGTCGCTGACCGGAGAACCGCCCCGGCGCCAACCGCGCGTTCGCGCAGCCACTCGTCGAACACCTCACGATCCACCATGCCGACGAAGCCTTTCTCGATCGGCATGTCCACTTCGCGCCGCGACGGGGAGATCATCCGGGCGGACCGAGCCCGCGCGACCAGCAGTTCGTCGGGAATGGCGAAGTCCTGGATCAGCCGAGGCGGGATCGCGCCACCGCAGGGCTTGATCCGCCCGGCACGGTCCAGCAGCAGAACCGACCGGCCGCGACGGCTCAGCGCCTCCGCGGCGGTGGCTCCGGCCGGACCGCCGCCGACCACGACCACGTCGAACGTCTCGAGCTGATGCATCGATCTCGTCTCCGGGGGCCAATAAGTGGGCGACGCCGGCCGCGTCATGATGCCGCTCCGGCGTGCAGGGCGAAGGCGCTGACCAGCATGCCGACGACGTAGAGGCTGGTGCCGGTCGCGTTGTACCAGGGCGCGCGTTCGCGCGGGCTTTCGAGAAAGCGCTGCATCAGCACCGCTTGCACCGCGATCAATACCAAGATCGTGATCGCATGAAACGGTCGGTGCCAGCTCAGCAGCAATGCGACCACGACGCCCTGCGGGATCGCCATGATGAGGCACGCGAGTGCCGCTGCCCGCTCGGTGCCGAGGCGAACCGGCAGCGAACCGATGGCAGTCGCGCGGTCGCCCTCGATCGACTTGAAATCGTTGAGCGTCATGATCCCATGTGCGCCGGCGCTGTACAGCGCGGCGAGTGCAAGAATGCGCCAGTCCGGCCGGGCGGCAGCCATCACCGCGGCGCCGGTGATCCAGGGAAGACCCTCGTAGCAGGCGGCGACCGCGGTGTTGCCCCACCATCCGTTGCGCTTGAGGCGGAACGGCGGCGCGCTGTACGCCCAGGCCAACGCCATCCCCAACAGCGCGGCGCCAAAGCCCCAGGGACCGAGCGCGGTGGCGACTGCGAGCGACAGCACGGTCCAGACGATGGCGATGCGAAAGCCCCAGCGTCCGGGGATGCGGCCCGACGGAATCGGGCGGTCCGGTTCGTTGATCGCGTCGACGTGGCGATCGTACCAGTCGTTCACCGCCTGGCTGGTGCCGCAGACAAGTGGGCCGGTCAGCAGCACGCCAGCGGCGATCACTGGCCAGCGCCCCTGCAGCGGCAGGCCGGAGGAGACGATGCCGCAAGTGAACGCCCACATCGGCGCGAACCACGTGATCGGCTTGAGCAGTTCGACGACCGCCGACCAGGCCGGCAGAGACGAGACTGGTGCTACCAATGCTGAACGGGCCATCGCACTCCCTTGCCTCACCCCGGGTCGGTGGTTTCCTGAAGCGCATCACCGAGCCCAAATCGTCGCAGCTTGACGTAGAGGCTCTGCCGGCTGAGCCCGAGCATCTCGGCGGCGGACGCCCGGTTGTCGCCGGTCATCTTCAAGGCCGTCTCAATGCAAAGCTTCTCGATCACGTCAGTCGATTGCCGTACCAGGTCCTTGAGCGAAACACGGCCGATCAGTTCGGTCAGGTGCTCGATCGAAGGCGGCAGGTCCGTCGTCGGCTCCACCGTAAGCCGGCGGCCGACATTGCGGATGGCAAGGCTGTAGGACATCTGACCGCTGTTCTCCGAGGCCGCGGCAGAGATCTCGACGTCCGTCGTCGCGCCGAATTCCCCCCGCACGACCGTTGCAAACAACCGCACCGACCCGCGTTGCCGCAGGTTGACGAGCAGCACGTCCAAATCGACCCCGCGACGCCCAAGCCACCGGTCCAGGCTCTCGCCACGGGCCTGCTCCTCGCTCGCGAGTTGGGCGAGTTCGAGAAAGGCTGCGTTCGCGGTCACGATGCGGCTCTCCTCGTCGAGCACGACAAATCCGTCCGGTGCGCTCTCAACCGCCGCGAGGAGGTGCGATTTCGAGGCCAGGGGCGCGATCACGGGACTCGCATTCTCGGTTGCGATCCGCACGAGAAGCCGGGAAACGTTATCTTCTCGGAACAGGGAGGCGGACAGGCGGACCGGCCGGCCGTCTTCGGTGCGAACCCGCAGATCGTCGGCCCGGCCAGCACCCCGCACGCTCGTGAGCAGCCTTTGCACGCTCTCCGCTCCGGCGGCGTCGAACGCGAGTAGCAACCCGCGCGCGAGCACTCGCTTGAACCTATCACCGAACAACGTCTGGGCTGCTGGGTTCGCCTCCGCGACCCTAAGCGTCGTCGCATCCACGATCAGCACCGCTTCGCTCGCCATCTGGAACAAGATCTGATAGCGGATCTCGACGTGCCGCATGCGGGAGTAGTCTTGCTCCAGTGATTGCTGGGCATTGACCAACCGCTGCTGCAGTTCCAGGTCGGCCCGCAAATCGCGGCCAAACGCAACCAGCCTCTCCTTGTCCGCCAACCACACGGCCGAATAGAGGATCGGGATCTGGCCGTCCCGCGCCGCCGCGTGGTTGATGTGTCGCCATCTGGGTGCCGCTTGTGTTCTTGCCTCACGCAGGATCGCCTGGACCTTGCGCCGGCTCTCGACCGACACCGTGTCGACCCAGGGTTTGCCAAGCCAGGCGGACGGCAGTTCAAACTCACGCGCGAACTCTTCCGCACGGATCAGGACGTCGAGGATCACGCCTCGGCCATCGACGATCAGCGCGACATCGCTCGCCGCGCTGATCAATGCGGTGACGGCATCGGCGTCGAACGAGCCGAGCGAGGTGATCGGCGTGATCATGTCCTCCAAGAGCTTCGCGACCCTTCAATCCAGTCTTTTGGCCATCGCTCACTAGTCCGCCTACCTGGGCGCGATCCGACCCTAACGCAGAGCTACCTTGTAACTCGTTCGCCCGGCTGACGGCGAAGGGGATCGGCCGGGCATTACGCGAGGGCCACGCCTTAGCGGCAGTGCATCCGAATATGGGCAAGTGTCAAGTATGGTTTACGTTCCGTCTGCTTGACAGCCTCGGTTGCGAGGTTCTAGCGTGCTCTCAAGGACGGCGGACCTCAGATTTGAGGCGATCCGCCCTCGAATGGGTGTCTTAGAACAGTGGCTTAGCCTCCGTCGGGGCGAGCTGATCGGCGCTTCGTTTGTGGCGGAAAGCAACAGTGGTGTCACGCAATGCTGACAACGGGCCTCCTCTCACAGTTGGTCAACGCGGTTGATTGCTGCCCTTGGGGCGCGACTGCAGGGCGGCGGACTCGGCAGAGGGAAAGCGGCCGAAGGGTCAAGCAGCCGCTTTACACCGCGGAACAGCGGCAGCGGCGCGATGCGTCGCCCTGGACCATTGTTCAAGGCGTGCTGGCGCCGGTGCAGTTCATCGTCTTCCTGGTCAGTCTCGGGCTCGTGCTGCACTTCCTCGCCACTGGCACGGGCGGATCGGCGGCAACCTTCTCCATCATTGTCAAGACGCTGGTGCTCTACGCCATCATGATCACCGGTTCGTTCTGGGAGCGTGAGATATTCGGTCGCTATCTCTTCGCGCCAGCGTTCTTCTGGGAGGACGTGGTCAGCATGCTCGTGCTCGGTCTGCACACGGCCTATCTAGCCGGCCTGATTTCCGGCGCTGTCGGCGTGCATGAACTGATGCTGCTGGCCCTGGCCGCCTACGCCAGTTATGTGCTCAATGCTACCCAGTTCGTCCTGAAGCTGCGGGCCGCACGCCGAGCACCGGGGAATCGGGATGCGATGGTTGGCAGCGGTCGCGCCGCCGCAGCCTTTGGTCTGGCACCTTGAACGATCTCGCCAGCCTCCCCGCACGAGACGTGACCGCGAGCCGCGGCGATTTTCCAGTCCTGCGCGAGCGTGGCCAGCGAGAGGTATTCTGCGGGCTGACCGGGATCATTTGGCTGCATCGCAAGATCCAGGACGCCTTCTTCCTGGTGGTCGGCTCCCGTACTTGTGCCCACCTGCTGCAATCCGCGGCGGGGGTGATGATCTTCGCCGAGCCGCGTTTCGCGACGGCGATCATTGGCGAACGCGACCTCGCTGGCATGGCCGATTGCAACGACGAACTTGATCGCGTCGTCGAGCGGCTGCTCGAGCGGCGGCCGGATACGCGTCTGTTGTTCCTCGTGGGGTCTTGCCCATCCGAGGTGATCAAGCTCGATCTGTCGCGCGCTGCGGCGCGGCTGTCGCAGCAGCACTCCCCGGATGTCCGCGTGCTGAGCTATTCCGGCAGCGGAATTGAGACCACCTTCACGCAAGGTGAGGATGCCTGCCTCGCGGCGATGGTGCCGATGCTGCCAGCGGAAGTCGGGGCGGCGGGCAAGACGCTGCTCGTGGTCGGCGCCCTGGCGGAGGTGGTCGAGGATCAATTCCGCCGCATGTTCGAGGCACTCGGCGTCGGTCCCGTGTTCTTCCTGCCGCCGCGTCGCTCGACAGAGATGCCGCCGGTCGGCCCACGCACGCGCTACCTTCTGGCGCAACCGTTTTTGGCGGACACCGCGCGCGCACTCGACGAGCGTGGAGCGGTTCGCATCGCTGCGCCGTTCCCCCTCGGCATCGAGGGAACGACCGCCTGGCTGCGCGCGGCAGCTGCCCCGTGGCGGGTCGATCCGGCGCGCTTTCATGACGTCACCGCTCCCGCTCGTGAGCGCGCGCAGCGCGGGCTGGCGCGGCAGCGGGCGCTGCTCGCCGGCAAGAGCGTGTTCTTCTTTCCCGACTCGCAGCTGGAAATCCCGCTCGCCCGCTTCTTGGCCGCTGAGATGGACATGGAGCTGACCGAGGTCGGCACGCCCTACCTGCATCGCGAACATCTCGCGGAGGAACTCGCCTTGCTGCCGTCGCGCACGCGGTTGAGCGAGGGTCAGGATGTCGACCGACAGCTCGACCGGTGCAGGAATGCCCGGCCCGACATCGTGGTCTGCGGCCTCGGTCTCGCTAATCCGCTCGAGGCGGAGGGGATGACCACGAAATGGTCGATCGAGCTGCTGTTCACGCCGATCCAGGGTTACGACCAGGCCGCCGACCTCGCCGAGCTGTTCGCTCGCCCGCTGGTTCGCCGCGCGCGGCTGGAGGTCTGAGCGATGGAGCTGACGCTCTGGACCTATGAAGGGCCGCCGCATGTGGGAGCCATGCGCATCGCAACCGCGATGGAGGGCGTGCATTACGTGCTGCACGCGCCGCAGGGCGACACCTACGCGGACCTACTGTTCACGATGATCGAACGGCTGCGCAAGCGCCCGCCGGTCACCTACACGACATTCCAGGCGCGCGACCTCGGCGGCGATACCGCATCTTTGTTCCAGACGGCGGCGCGCGAGGCGTACGATCGTTTTCAGCCACAGCTCATGATGGTGGGCGCGTCCTGCACGGCCGAACTGATCCAGGACGATCCGGGCGGTCTGGCACGCGCCCTGACGCTGCCGGTGCCGGTCGTCGCGCTCGAATTGCCGTCGTATCAGAAGAAGGAGAATTGGGGCGCGGCGGAGACTTTCTATCAGTTGGTCCGCGCCTGTGCCGCCCCCGTTCGGCCTGGATCGTCTCCTCCCCGACCCGCGTCGCGCGACCCTCGGCCGCGCTGCAATGTGCTGGGCCCGACCGCCCTCGGCTTTCGTCATCGCGACGATGTGCGCGAGATCGAACGATTGCTGGATCGCCTCGGCATCGCGATCAACGTCACCGCCCCGCTCGGCGCCTCTCCCGCCGATCTCGCGCGTCTCGGCGACGCCGATTTCAATGTCGTGCTCTATCCCGAGATAGCCGGCCCGGCGGCGGCTTGGCTGCAACGCAACTTCGGCCAGAAGGCGATCAAGACAGTGCCGATCGGCGTTGGCGCCACGCGCGACTTCGTGCGCGAGGCGGCATCGCTCGCGGGAGTGGATCCCGAGGGTGTGCTTTCGGATGAAACGTCCCGGCTACCTTGGTACACCCGCTCGGTCGACTCAAACTATCTCACGGGCAAGCGCGTATTCATCTTCGGCGACGCGTCGCACGCGATCGCCGCCGCTCGGGTCGCCAGCCAGGAGCTTGGCTTTCTCGTCGTAGGTCTCGGCACCTACAGCCGCGAACTGGCTCGCGAGGTGCGGCAGGCGGCGGCATCGTACGGCGTCGAGGCGTTGATCACCGAGGACTATCTCGCCGTCGAGGCGGCGGTCGCGGCGTCGCAGCCCGAGCTGGTGCTTGGCACCCAGATGGAGCGCCACATTGCCAAGCGCCTCGGCATCCCGTGCGCTGTGATCTCCGCACCCGTCCACGTGCAGGACTACCCGGCGCGCTACTCGCCGCAGATGGGCTTCGAGGGTGCGAACGTGGTGTTCGATACCTGGGTGCATCCACTGATGATGGGTCTCGAGGAGCATCTGGTGACGATGTTCCGCGAGGATTTTGAGTTCCACGCGGAGGCGACGCCATCCCATCTTGGGGCAGCGACGCCGTCAACACCGCCGCCGGCCGCAGCTTCGCTTGCCGAGACGGCTTCACGCTGGGCGGCCGAGGCCGAGGCGGAGCTCGGCCGCATTCCGTTCTTCGTCCGCGGCAAGGCTCGCCGCAACACCGAGCGCTTCGCCAGGGAGCAGGGCGTCGCGATCATCTCGATCGAGACATTGTATGATGCCAAGGCGCATTTCGGCCGCTGAGAGCACGTGCCCGGGCGGCGCTGACGCGACCCGTCTGCGCGTCGTGGTGGTCACGATGGACAGTCACCTGTCCGGCGCGGCCGCGCGCGCGGGGGAGTCGTTGCGCCGGGATCTGCCGGGTCTTGAACTGGTGATGCACGCGGCAGACGAATGGGGCAGCGACCCCGACGCGTTGGCCGCCTGCCACGCGGACATCGCCACCGGCGACATCGTGATTGCCACGATGCTATTCCTCGACGACCACATCCGCGCCGTGTTGCCGCAACTCGCGGCGCGGCGCGACTCCTGCGACGCGATGCTCTGCTGCATGTCGGCGGGCGAGGTGATGCGCCTGACGCGTCTCGGCCGCTTCAGCATGGCGGGTGAGGCGCGCGGTGCGATGGCGATGCTGAAGCGCCTGCGCGGCGGCAAACCCGGCGGCGGATCGAGCGGCCAGGCGCAGGTCAAGATGCTGCGCCAGTTGCCGCGCCTCATGCGTTTCATCCCCGGCACGGCGCAGGACGTGCGCGCCTACTTTCTCACGTTGCAATACTGGCTGGCGGGTTCGGAGGAGAACCTCGCCAACATGGTCCGCCTGCTGGTGAACCGCTACGCGAATGGCGCGCGTCAGCACATGGTGGGGTCGCTGAGCGTCACACCGCCGGTGACGTACCCCGATGTCGGGCTCTATCACCCGCGTGTCGCGGGCCGCGTTGTCGAGCGGGTCGAGCATCTGCCGGCGGGCGGTTCGACGGGGACTGTCGGGCTGCTCATGCTGCGCTCCTACGTGCTGTCCGGCAACGCCGCGCATTATGACGGTGTGATCGCGGCGCTCGAGGCCAAGGGACTGCGCGTGATCCCGGCCTTCGCGAGTGGCCTCGATTCGCGACCGGCGATGGAGCGCTACTTCGTCCGCAATGGCGCGCCGGTCGTCGATGCCGTGCTTTCGCTCACTGGCTTCTCGCTGGTTGGCGGTCCTGCCTACAACGACGCGCGCGCCGCCGAGGCGCTGCTCGCGACGCTCGATGTGCCGTATGCCTCCGCGCACCCGGTCGAGTTCCAGACTCTTGCCCACTGGCAAGATGATCCCCGCGGCCTGCTGCCGGTGGAGGCCACGATGATGGTGGCAATCCCCGAGCTCGATGGCGCCATCTGGCCGATGACGTTCGGTGGCCGTTGCGGCTGCGCCGGATCAATAGCGCGATGCGCCCGTTGCGGCCAGACCGGCGGCGGGCGGGACATGATCGCGCACCCCGAACGCATCACCACCCTCGCTGCCCGGATCGCCAAGCTGGTGGCATTGCGCCGGGCGAGCCGGGCCGAGCGCCGCATCGCCGCGGTGCTGTTCAACTTTCCGCCGAACGCGGGCGCCACCGGGACGGCGGCGTATCTGTCCGTGTTCGCCTCGCTGCACAATGCGATGAAGGCGCTACGCGACGCCGGCTACGACGTCGAGGTGCCCGATACGGTCGAGGCGCTCCGGAATGCGATCCTCGTCGGCAATGCGGCTGCATCGGGCGCTGACGCCAACGTCGCCGCCCGCATCCCGGCCGACGACCACGTGCGGCGCGAGCCGCATCTCGCCGAGATCGAAGCCCAGTGGGGTCCGGCGCCTGGTCGCGCGCAGAGCGATGGCGCGAACCTGCTGGTTCTTGGCAGGCAGTTCGGCAAGCTCTTCGTCGGCGTGCAGCCCGCGTTCGGCTACGAGGGCGACCCGATGCGCCTGCTGTTCGAACGCGGCTTCGCGCCCACGCACGCGTTCTCGGCGTTCTACCGCTGGATGCGCGAGGATTTCGCGGCGCATGCCGTGCTGCATTTCGGCACGCATGGCGCGCTTGAATTCATGCCGGGCAAGCAGGCCGGGCTCTCCGGTGATTGCTGGCCGGACCGGCTGATCGGCGATCTGCCGAACTTCAACTTCTATGCCTCGAACAATCCGTCCGAGGGTTTGCTCGCCAAGCGTCGCGCGGGGGCGGCGCTGATCAGCTATCTGACCCCGCCGGTGACGCAGGCCGGCCTCTATCGCGGCCTGCTGGACACCAAGGCGTCACTCAATCGCTGGCGTGCGTTGGAGCCGGACGCCGATCCGGCGCAGGCGGCGGCGCTCGCCTCCTTGGTCCAGGCGCAGGCCGCCGCGGTGGAACTCGCCGCCGCCGAGCCGGCGTGGGATGACGTTCCCACCGAGATGGAGCGGCTGGGCCGGGCGCTGCTGGAGCTGGAATACGCGCTGATCCCGCAGGGTCTGCACGTCATCGGCGAACCGCCGGACGCGACGCAGCGCGTCGAAATGCTCGATGCCGCCGGCATCACCGATCCGACCCGTCGCGCCGAGCTCGATGCCTTGCTCGCGACCGACAACGAACTGCCGGCGATGATCCACGCGCTGGATGGCGGCTATTTGCGGCCGGCGCCGGGCGGCGATCTGCTGCGCAGTGCCGACGTGCTGCCCACTGGGCGAAACCTGCATGGGTTCGATCCTTTCCGGCTGCCGAGCACGTTTGCGTTGCAGGATGGCGCGCGTCAGGCGGAACGGCTGCTCGCTCGTCATGCGGCGAGTGGCAAGAGTGCGCCGGAGACGGTCGCGCTCGTGCTGTGGGGCACGGACAATCTCAAAACCGAGGGCGGTCCGATCGGCCAGGCGTTGTGGCTGATGGGCGCCGCACCCCGCTTCGACAGCTATGGCCGGCTCAGTGGCGCCATGCTGATCCCGCTGGTCGAGCTCGGTCGACCGCGCATCGACGTGGTGATCACAGTTTCCGGCGTGTTCCGCGATTTGCTGCCGTTGCAGATCAAGCTGCTGGCGGAAGCCGCGCTCCTCGCCGCGACGGCCGATGAGGCATGCGAGCACAATTTCGTCCGCAAGCACGCGCTCGCCTTCCAGGCCGCGCATGGCGGCGACCTGACTCAAGCGGCGCTGCGCGTGTTCGGCAACGAAGACGGAGCGTACGGCGCCAACGTCAACCAGCTCGTCGGCAACGGCGCCTGGAACGACGAGGATGAGCTGGCGGAAGCCTATGTCAAGCGCAAGGGGTTCGCCTACGGGGTGGACGGGCGGCCGCTGCAGCAACGTGAACTGCTGGGCCACGCGCTGACCGGCGTCGACATCACCTACCAGAACCTCGATTCGATCGAACTCGGCGTAACCACCGTCGATCACTACTTCGACACGTTGGGAGGCATCAGCCGCGCGGTGCGGCGCGCACGGGGCGGCGCTGCTTCGGCTGTATATATTGGCGACCAGACGCGCGGCGATGGTTGCGTGCGAACGATCGCCGAGCAGGTCGCGCTCGAGACGCGCACCCGCGCGCTCAATCCAAAGTGGTATGACGCCTTGTTGAAGCATGGCTATGAGGGTGTCCGTGAGATCGAGGCGCATGTCAGCAATACGCTCGGCTGGTCCGCGACCACGGGCGAGGTAGCGCCTTGGGTCTACGAGCAGATCGCCGAGACCTACGTGCTTGACGAGGAGATGCGCGAGCGCCTCGCAGCACTCAATCCAAAAGCCGCCGTCAAGATCGCCAATCGCCTCATCGAGGCGCAGGAGCGCACCTACTGGTCTCCGGACCCGGAGACGCTCGCGGCCTTGCGCCAAGCCGGCGAAGAACTCGAAGACCGGCTCGAAGGTATCAACGTGGGGATAGCCGCATGACAGTCCAGACACGGCCGGTGACATCTTGCGGGGGCGGCACGCCCTGTGGCGATGGCAGCGTCCAGGTGCATCTCGATCCATCGGTGAAGATCGGCACCGCGAAAGTCTTTGCGGTGTACGGCAAGGGTGGCATCGGCAAGAGCACGACATCGTCCAATTTGTCGGTCGCGTTCACCAAGCTTGGCAAGCGCGTGTTGCAGATCGGCTGCGATCCCAAGCACGATTCGACGTTCACGCTCACCAAGCAGCTCATGCCGACCGTCATCGACGTATTGGAGTCGGTGGATTTCCATGCCGAGGAGCTGCGAGCGGAGGATTTCGTCTACCAGGGCTACAGCGGCGTCATGTGCGTCGAGGCGGGCGGACCGCCGGCCGGCACGGGTTGCGGCGGCTACGTGGTCGGCCAGACGGTGAAGCTGCTCAAGGAGCATCATCTGCTGGAAGACACCGACGTGGTGATCTTCGACGTGCTGGGCGACGTGGTGTGCGGCGGGTTCGCCGCGCCGCTGCAGCACGCCGATCGAGCGCTGATCGTCAGCGCCAATGATTTTGATTCGATCTTCGCGATGAACCGCATCGTTGCCGCGATCCAAGCCAAG
Source organism: Acetobacteraceae bacterium (assembly GCA_965218045.1). Taxonomy (GTDB): domain Bacteria; phylum Pseudomonadota; class Alphaproteobacteria; order Acetobacterales; family Acetobacteraceae; genus CAVRCA01. The sequence goes on from CBDCJX010000012.1 coordinate 27,045, forward strand.
TCGCGCAACTACAACGTCCGGCTCGGTGGCATCATCGCCAATCGCAGCGCCGAGACCGACCAGATCGACAAGTTCAACGCCCGCGCCGGCTTGTCCACCCTGGCGCACTTCCCCGATCTCGACGTGATCCGTCGCAGCCGGTTGAAGAAAGCGACCTTGTTCGAAATGGACGAGACGCCGGAGCTCGCGGCGGTGAAGGCGGAATATCTGCGCCTCGCGGCGATGTTGTGGGCCGGAACCGAGCCGCTGATTGGCCAGCCGATGAAGGATCGCGACATCTTCGACTTGCTGGGGTTCGACTGATGCAAAGCGTTTCCTACACGCAGCGTCGCGGCCAGCTTGAAGCGTATTTCGATCGCACCGCCGTCGATGCGTGGGCACGCCTCACCTCGGATGCGCCGGTCAGCGGCATCCGCGCGACGGTTCGTGCCGGACGGGATGCGATGCGACGCACACTGCTGGCCTGGCTTCCCGACGACCTGCGCGGCCGCCGCGTGCTCGACGCGGGTTGCGGCACGGGCGCGCTGTCCGTGGCGGCGGCGCGGCGCGGCGCCGAGGTGGTGGCGATCGACCTATCGCCCACGCTCGTCGGTCTTGCCCGCGAGCGCGCGCCGCGCGACCTTGGCGCCGGCTCGGTCGAGTTCCGGGTGGGGGACATGCTCGACCCGACGCTCGGCGCGTTCGATCACGTCGTCGGCATGGATTCGCTGATCCACTATCCCGCCCGCGACATGGTCGCCGTCGTCTCGCATCTGGCGGCGAACACGCGGCATTCGCTGCTGTTCACCTTCGCGCCGCGCACGCCGATGCTTTCGGTCATGCACACGGTTGGCCGGCTGTTTCCGCGCGGCAACCGCGCGCCGGCGATCGAGCCCGTCGGAGCGCAGGCGATCGCCCGACGACTGGCCGACGAGTCCGCCCTGTCCGCCTGGCAACCGGGACGGACGCAGCGCATCGCCACGGGCTTCTACATGTCGCAAGCCTTGGAGCTGGTGCGCGCATGATCTCGGCGCGGCACCTCAACGCGAAGCTCGCGCGCAACTGGAGCAGGCTCGGCCCGGGCCTGCTGCCATTCGCCGACGCGGCGACGCCCGAACTGCCGCTGCTGCGCCTGCTACGCCTGTCGCTGTTCCAGGTCTCCGTCGGCATGGCGGTCGTGCTGCTGATCGGCACGCTCAATCGCGTCATGATCGTGGAGCTCGGCGTGCCGGCGTGGCTCGTCGGCGTCATGGTCTCGCTGCCTCTCGTGTTCGCGCCGTTCCGCGCCCTGGTCGGGTTCCGCTCGGACACGCATCGATCCGTGCTTGGCTGGAAGCGCGTGCCGTATATCTGGATGGGCACGCTGCTGCAGTTCGGCGGCCTGGCGATCATGCCGTTCGCGCTGATCATCCTTTCGGGTGATACCAACGGCCCGATTATTCTCGGCCAGGCCGCGGCCGCGCTTGCCTTTCTGCTGGTGGGCGCGGGGTTGCATACCACCCAGACGGTCGGCCTCGCGCTCGCGACCGACCTCGCGCCGGTCGAATCGCATCCGCGAGTCGTGGCGCTGCTCTGCGTCATGATGCTGCTCGGCATGGTCGGCAGCGCGCTGGCGTTCGGCAGCTTTCTGGCGAATTTTAGCGAGATCCGACTGATCCAGGTGATCCAGGGTACTGCGGTCGCCACCATGCTGCTCAACATGGCAGCACTTTGGAAACAGGAGGTGCGGAATCCGGCTCGCACCGCGCCGGACCGGCCGCTCCCCACGTTCAGCGAAGCGTGGCAAGCGTTCGCGACGGGTCGTCGGACGCGGCGTCAGCTGCTGGCACTCGGCCTCGGCACCGTCGCATTCAGCATGCAGGACATCCTGCTTGAGCCCTATGGCGGGCAGGTGCTGCGTCTCAGCGTCGGCACGACCACCGCCTTGACGGCCGGCCTTGCGACAGGCGGGCTTTTCGGGTTCGGCCTCGCCGCGCGTCTGCTCGGGCGCGGGGCCGACCCGTATCGGCTTGCCGGGTTTGGAGTCCTGGCGGGGCTCGCGGCGTTCAGCGCCGTCATCTTCGCCGCCCCGCTCGGATCGACGGCGTTGTTCGGCGGCGGCGTGGCGCTGATCGGCTTTGGCGCCGGGCTGTTCGCGCATTGCACCTTGACCGCCGCCATGAGCTTGGCCGGTCGCGACCAAGTCGGCCTCGTGCTCGGCGTCTGGGGCGCGGTGCAAGCGACCGCTGCGGGCAGCGCCGTCGCGATCAGCGGCCTCGCGCGCGACGCGATCTCGGCGCTGGCGATACGTGGCTCATTCGGCGACGCGCTGGACAGTCCCGCCACGGGGTATGGCAGCGTCTACTCGATCGAGCTCATTCTGTTGTTCGCGACGCTCGTCGCACTCGGGCCGCTCGTCCGCTCCGCGCGAGAGTGGCCTCACGCCTCCGCCGTTGCTGCCGTCCCGCTATCGCTGAAGCTCTCGAGGTGATGCCATGACCGGCGCTATCACGGGCTATATCGACGTTGCCCAGGTCACGCTCTATGTTTTCTGGGGCTTCTTCGCCCTGCTGGTCCTCTACCTCCGGCGGGAGGACAAGCGAGAGGGCTACCCGCTGAAATCCGACCGATCCGGCCGGGTGACGGTGCAGGGCTTCCCGCCCGTGCCGCAACCGAAAGTGTTTGTCCTGCCGCATGGCGGAACAACCCAGTCGCCCCGCGTCGAGACGGAGCGGGCAATCAACGCGCGTCCAGCCGAGAACTGGCCCGGCGCGCCACTGGTGCCAACGGGAAACCCGATGCTCGACGGAATTGGCCCGGCCTCCTACGCCAACCGCGCCGACACGCCCGACGTGACGTTCGAGGACCATCTGCCGCGCATCGTGCCGCTGCGCGCGGACGAGCGGTTCTTCCTCGCGACCGAGGACCCCGACCCGCGCGGCATGACGGTCTACGGCGCCGACCGTCGGCCCGCCGGCGTCGTGACCGATGCATGGGTCGACCGCTCGGAGACCATCCTCAGATATGTTGAGGTTTCTGTTGAGACCGCTTCCGGCACGCGTTCCGTCTTGCTGCCGGTGACCATGCTCAAGATCGACAGCGCCCGGCGCCGCATCAATGTCCGATCCATTACGGCGGCGCAATTCGCCGACGTTCCCGGTTTGCGCGACCCCGAGCAGGTCACTCTGCTCGAGGAGGACCGGATCCTGGGCTACTATGGTGGCGGCACCTTGTACGCGACACCCGCCCGCACGGAGCCGCTGCTATGAGCGCCGACGTCTCGACATTTCCCGCGCTGCTGCCCGCCGGCGAGCGTGTGCTGTGGCAGGGGACGCCGTGCTGGCGCACGTTGGCGCGGCGTGCCTTCCACATCCGCAAGCTGGCGGCGTATTTTGCCATTCTCCTGGTCTGGTATGCCGCTACCGTCATGGCGTCGCACGTCACGCTCGGCGAGGCTGCGGTGATGATCGGGCGCATGGCCGGCGTCGCGCTGATTCCCCTTGCGTTGATCGGCCTCTACGCGTGGATGACAACTCGTGCCGCCCAATACACGATCACCAATCGCCGGGTGATCCTCCGCTGCGGGATAGCGATGCCGATCACGTTCAACCTGCCATTCAGCAAGATCGACAGCGCCGATCTGCGCACGTGGGCAGACGGCAGCGGCAGCATCGCGCTCACTCTCACGCCGCCCAATCGTCTGGCGTACCTGGTGCTCTGGCCGCACGCAAAACCCTGGCGCATGGCGCGGACCGAGCCCATGCTCCGCTGCATTCCGCACGCCGAGCGTGCCGCGCATATTTTGGCGCGTGCGCTTGCTGCCGAGACTGACACGCCGGTTCAACCGTCCTTGGAGCGAGCGCCGATGCCCGCAACGCGCCCGTCCACTACGGCTCTCGCCTGAAAGTGGAGTCCGCCATGACCCCGCCGGTCCCACAATCCTCGCCCAGTTTCCCCCGCCCGCCGCTGCTGGGAGCGTTGGCCCTGATCTGCTTCGCGCTGTTGGCCGCCGCCGCCGGCCGCCTCTCGGCGGGAGGACCGGAACAACCAGTTTCGACCGCCATATCCGAGCGCAGCCTCCGCTTCGAGGATAGGGCGGACGGTGCCGTGGTGGTCTACGACGCGCGGGCCAATCCGACCGACGCGAACGCCCATCCAATAGATGTCGCAACTGGACAGAACGGCTTCCTGCGCGGCACGTTGCGCGGCTTCGCTCGCGCTCGGCGAGCGGCTGGCATCGGCGATGCCGCGCCGTTCACCCTCACCGCTTGGGCGGACGGGCGGCTGACCTTGGAAGATTCCGCCACCGGGCGGCACGCCGACCTCGAAGCGTTCGGTGCCGACAATGTCGCGGTGTTCGCGCGTTTCCTGATCCCGCCGAAGCGTGCGACCACCGAAGCCGCCCGGATGCGGAGTGCCGCCCGATGATTGGCGGCCGCACCGTCGACGTGCCATGCACCGTCGAGATCGAGCAGACGCAGGAAAGCTTCCACGCTCATGCCATCCCGCAGGGCGTCAGGATCATGCCGGGCGATAGCGTGCTCGTGCACGACGCGCCGGGCTGGATCGGCTTTGGCGAACGCATCATCGTGCCATGCCGCGCGACCGTCACACGCGCCGGCTGGCTGGGTCGTGCGCGCGCGCATGTCGAGGGGTGGTTCACGCTGACCGAACTTTTCGAGGTGGGCTTCGCACCGAAGGGAACGCCATGAACGCCATCACGCGCCCGGTCCCGAACGAAACCACCCAGCTCGCGCAGCAGGACACGGTTCTCAGCCCACGCTTCTACACGACCGATTTCGAAGCAATGAACCGCATCGACGTCTCACCCGTGCGCGCGGAGTGGGATGCGCTGATCGCTGACCTGCGGGCGGACACCAATCGCGGCCATTTCATCCGCACCGATGCGTTCGACGTCGATCTCTCGACGATGCCCGAAGAGCTGAAACGGGAGTTCCTCGAGTTCCTGGTCAGCTCGGTGACAGCCGAATTTTCCGGCTGCGTGCTCTATGCCGAGATCAAGACGCGCATCAAGAGCGGCGACATCCATGATCTGTTCGGCTTCATGAGCCGGGATGAAGCGCGGCACGCCGGGTTCATCAACGACACCTTGAAGGATTTCGGGGTCGGCGTCGATCTGAGCTTTTTGACCAAGACCAAGAAATACACCTACTTCAAGCCAAAATTCGTGTTCTACGCGACGTACTTGTCGGAGAAGATCGGCTACGCTCGTTACATCACCATCTTCCGCCACCTGCAACGCCATCCGCAGAACGAGATCCATCCGATCTTCCGCTGGTTCGAAAACTGGTGCAACGACGAGTTCCGTCACGGCGAGGCTTTCGCGCTGCTGATGCGCGCCGACCCCAAGCTGCTGAACGGCGCCAACAAGCTGTGGATCAGGTTCTTCCTGCTGGCGGTGTTCGCGACGATGTACGTGCGCGACCACGCCCGGCCGGTGTTTCATGCCGCACTCGGCATCGACCCGACCGAATACGACTACACAGTTTTCCGGATCACTTCGGAGATCGCCCGCCAGGTATTCCCTGTCGAGCTCGATATCGACAATCCCGCGTTCCGTGCCGGTCTCGAGCGGATGCGGCGGATTACCGTCGCGATGAACGCGGCGCGCGCGCAAGGCGGGATGATCGGCCAGATCAAGCGTCTGGGCCTCACCGCCGGCGCGGCACTGACGTTCGGCCGGCTCTTTCTGCTTCCCGTGCGCAGGAACGCGATGCCGACGCAGGTCCGCATGGCGCCGAGCTGGTAGCGAGGGACCAGCGTCGTGGCCGTCTCCCATCTCGGTGTCTATGCCCTCCCGCTGGGCTGGGCGCTGTTCGTGTGGTGGCTGAGCACCGGCGCGATCATCTATCTCGACAACCTGCCGCGCCGCACGCATCGGTGGAGCATGCTGGGCGCGACGGTGCTGCTGGCGTGGTCGTTGCACGGTCTGCACAGCGGCAGCACAGACGCCACGGTCTCCGGCGCCTACGCCGCCTTCACCTACGGATTGCTTATCTGGGGGTGGCAGGAGATGAGCTTCTTCATGGGCTTCATCACCGGCCCATCGCGCGCGCCGTGCCCGGCCGAGTGCACGGGATGGGAGAGGTTTGTGCGCGCGGTGAAGGCGTGCCTTTATCATGAGCTGGCGAGCCTGGTATCCGCCGTCGCGGTGATCGCCGCAACCCACGGTGGTGTCAACCAGGTCGGCACTTGGACCTTCCTGATCCTGTGGTGGATGCGTCTGAGCTCCAAGTTCAATGTGTTCTTGGGCGTGCGCAACCTCAGCGAGGAGTTCATCCCGGATCACCTCGCCTTCATTCGCAGCTTTCTTCGTCAGCGGCCGATGAACCTGCTTTTCCCGTTCTCGGTAACAGTGCCGATGGTCGTCGTGATTATGCTGGTGCAGCAGACCGCGGCGCCAGAGACGAGTGCGTTCGCCGCGACCGGCGGCACGCTGCTCACCGTGCTGCTGGTTCTGGCGATCATCGAGCACTGGTTCCTGGTCTTGCCGGTTCCGGCGGCGGCGTTGTGGAACTGGAGCGTCCGGGCGCGCCAGAACCGGCGAGCAGCAGCGGATGAGAAGCTGGCAGTCAAGCTTGCTTTGGGACCACGTCGGCGCGGGCGCTTGAGCTGGCGCGTCGGCCTGCCCGGAGCACCACTGGCACAACTTCCGCGACTGGCACCCGCTTCGGTGCGTATGGGTGAAAAGAAGACACTCGGGGGAGAACGATGAATTACGAAACCTTCTTCCGCACGCAGCTCGACGGGCTTCGTCGGCAGGGCAATTACCGCGTCTTTGCCGACCTGCAGCGACGCGCCGGCAATTTCCCCACGGCAATCCATCATCGCCCGCGTGGTCGGGCGGACGTCACAGTCTGGTGTTCCAACGATTACCTCGGCATGGGGCAGCATCCGCTCGTGCTGGAAGCGATGCACGAGGCGCTCGACCGCTGCGGTGCCGGTGCCGGGGGGACGCGCAACATCGCCGGCACGAACCACAGTCACATCTTGCTCGAGCAGGAGCTGGCTGATCTGCATCAGGCGGAAGCGGCGTTGATCTTCACGTCGGGCTACGTCGCCAATCTATCGGCGCTCGGCACGATCGGCGCGCGCGTCCCCGGCTGCATCATCCTGTCGGATGCGCTGAACCACGCGTCGATGATCGAAGGCATCCGCGCCAGCGGAGCCGAGAAGCAGGTGTTCGCGCATAACGATCCAGCCGATCTCGACCGCCGGCTCTCCGCCCTTGATCCCGATCGGCCCAAGCTGATCGCGTTCGAGTCGGTCTATTCGATGGATGGTGATATCGCCCCGATCGCCGAGTTCTGCGACATAGCCGAGCGCCACGGGGCAATGACCTATCTGGACGAGGTTCATGCCGTGGGCCTATACGGCCCACGGGGCGGCGGCATTGCCGAGCAGGAGGGTTTGAGCCATCGACTCACTGTTGTCGAGGGGACGCTGGCGAAGGGCTTCGGCGTGATCGGCGGCTACATCGCCGGGTCCGCCGCCATGTGCGATTTTGTCCGCAGTTTCGCGTCCGGGTTCATCTTCACCACGGCGCTGCCGCCGGCCATTGCCGCCGGGGCGACCGCCAGCATCCGTCACCTCAAGCAGAGCCAGGTCGAACGCACCCACCACAAGGAGCGGGTGGCAACGGTCCGCCGGCGGCTCGACGAGGTCGGTGTGCCGCATTACGACAACCCGAGTCATATCGTCCCCGTGATCGTTGGTGACCCGGTGCGTTGCAAGCAGATCACCGACATCCTGCTGGACCAGCACGGCATCTACCTGCAGCCGATCAACTATCCGACCGTGCCGCGCGGTACGGAACGGCTGCGCATCACGCCCTCGCCGTTCCACACTGACGAAAATGTCGAGCGGCTGGTGCACTCGCTCTCGACTATATGGTCAGAATTGAGCCTCAAACGCGCGGCATAAGGCGGTGGGTGTCTAGCGGCGGGCCGGTAGCGCCCCAGATGCCTACAGGCGGCTGCCAAAAGCAGGCCCAATCAAGGGAAGGATTGCGAACTTGACAAAATCAAGCGGTCTTACGTCACGGCGCGGCTTTATGAGAGCCGGCCTTGTCTTGACGGCGGCGGCCGGGCTGGGCGGTGAGGCTTTCGCCGAGGGTCATGCCGGCCCACAGCGTCTGGCGCAACAGGCGGAGAAGCTTGCTCAGAACGTAGTGCAGTATCAGAAGACACCGAAGGACGGCGCGAAATGCAGCAGCTGCGTCAACTTCGAGGCGCCGAGCTCATGTAAGATTGTTGCCGGGACCATTAGCCCCGAGGGCTGGTGCGTCGCGTACGCGCCGAAATCCGGGTGATACCAGCCGCGGGTTAGCGACGACGCATGTCGCGCCGACCGGCTTGGTCCGCCAGGCGATCTGCCGCGAACTGCGTGCTCGCTGAAGGTGGTGCAGAAGGTGCTCCGCTCGGCGCGGTGGGGTGAGCGCCTCGCACTCGAAGCACCATCGCCCCGGCAGGTCGGGAAGCAGCGTTGGTGGTCCGCGGCCCACGATCAGATCAAAGATCTGTCTCAGCTCTGCCGCGATCGCCGCGTCGCTGACCGGCTTGGGCTTGAGGACCTGCTCGTCGGCATCTGCTGCCCGATCTTGCCGAGCGCGCGCGCATCGACCTCGGCCGCATCTCGATCACCACGCTGGTCGACCAGTTCGCCGACGGCGTTGTTCACTATGAGAAACGTCTTCCAATCGAGCGCCGCGCCGACCGGCTGGTGCCGAGGAACCCTTCGGCTATGCCATCGGCCCGATCAAGGACCGAGGCGACCCGACCGGCGTCATCGTTTACCACGGGGCGCTTATCGCCGAATGGGGTGATGTAACCCGGGTCGATATGGCCCACAGTGTAACGAAGAGCTTGCTGTCCAGCATCATTGGCGTGGCGTTCGACCGCGGCTGCGAGAACTCCTGGGTCGTGCTCGACGGCGCCGCGGTGCAGAGCGTACCCGGTGGCGGCCATTGGGGCGGCGGCCTGTTCATTAACGCGTTCGACATGGCTCGTTTCGGCAAGCTGACGCTGCATCGTGGTCGGTGGAACGGCAAGCAGCTCCTGTCGGACCGCTGGGTTGTCATGGCGCTCACGCCGACGCCCGCCGAGCCGACCTACGGGTTCATGAACTGGTTCCTGAACACGGACAAGAAGCTGTTCCCCAGCGCCTCCGCCGCCGCCTTCGCTCATATCGGCAACGGCGTGAACGTGATCTACGTGGATCCCGAGCACGACCTGGTGGCCGTGGTGCGCTGGATCGACAACCCGGCGATCGACGGCTTCCTGCAGCGTCTGCTCGCCGCGCTGAAGTAGGTTCCACGCGACGGCGAGCTGGTCAGCTTCCCGGCTAGGCCGTCCAGCAGCTTGCCCGACATGAGCCCGTTGGCGCTGTTTGAGTGAGAGGGCTCGGCATGAACCTCCGGAACCGGCCCTGCTCAGGACCGCGGGATCTCCTGCGCGCGAGGACGCCATCATCGACAAGACTGCGGCGTCTCACCGAACCGGCCGTTCTGTCGTCGAGTCCACAACGAAAAGCGCTTGGGCTACTTCGCCCGCGCGGTTCGAGGACAATACGCCCGGCAGACGGTCAAAACAGCTGCTTGATCTCGCCATCGTAAGGAGCGCACTCCATGACGCAGCGCAGCCTGGCTTTGCGGCGGATCAATCGCCAACATTGGGATATCCCAATCCGGCAGCCAACGTACGCCAATGTCGCCGGGAGTAGGGTGCCCGCTGCAAATCTGCTGGCGGGGGACCGATGTCTTCATCTCAACCGGCGGCCATCCTGGCCCCCGCTCCATCGTCCGCCATGCTGAACAAAGTGCCAGAGGTCACGCTGATCTTCTGGGTGATCAAGATCATGGCTACCACCGTGGGCGAAACGGGAGCCGATTTCCTGGCGGTGCACGCTGACCTGGGAACCGCCATCACGGGCGGGATCATGGTCTGCGTGCTGCTCGCCGCGCTGTTCCTACAACTCAAGTCGCGTCGGTACGTGCCTTGGATCTACTGGGTCACCGTCGTGCTTGTCAGCGTGGTCGGCACCCAGATCACGGACGCCCTCACCGACCAGTTGGGTGTCAGCCTCTACGTGAGCACGGCGGCCTTCACAGTGGCGTTGGCCTCAACCTTTGCGGTCTGGTACTGGAGTGAGCGCACCCTCTCCATACACCGCCGCTCGGCGCCTCGTTCGGTGACCTTCTGTCTCAGTCGCGAACCTATGGCGGCTTCGGCCTGGGAACAATCGGCACGAGCCTGATCTTCTTCGCAATCATCACCGCCCTGGTGATCGTGCTCACCATCGGTCCAAGTGGATCGAGGAACCGGCTGCGCATCTCTGCCAATTCCTGATTTTGATCGCTCAAGCGAAAGGGACATCCCGTCATGAGCATGACCAAGCTTGCCAGGCCCATGTTGCTGCTCGTCATCGCGGCCGGATCGATCGGGGCGGCGGAGTGGCACGTCGTCGACAAGGCCATCGACCGTGCCTTGTCAGCCCTGCGCGCCAGCTCCCCGAACGCGACTGAGTGCAAGCGGGCCCTGGCCGATCTGCTTGCGACCATGGATCGCGCCAGCGGCAAGGTTTGAAACGCGCATACGCAAGTTGAAGCACGCCGCTCGCCGCAGGTTGGCAAGCTGTATAACGCCATCCCAATCTCCCCAATGCACCCGCGCCTACATTTGCTTCAGCGGACACCACTCGCCTCCGCCCAACGACCGCAAGGAACCACGATGAACACGAAACGCATTCTCCCCATCGCCCTCGCCGCCCTCCTCGCCACCGAGGCGGCGGCGGGCCTGGCCTATGCCAAGGAAGGCGATCACCGGGACAACGAGGCGGCCACGCTCGCCGCTGCCAAGGTGACGCTGCAGCAGGCCATCTCGACGGCCGAGCAGCAGGCCGGCGGACGGGCCGTTAGCGCCGACCTGGAGCAGAAAAACGGTGTGCCGCAGATCGAGGTGGAGGTCGCCAGCCAGCAGGGCGTGAAGACCGTCCTGATCGACGCGCGCACGGGACAGGTCACGTCGACCCACGCCGGCGACCAAGGCGACCGTGACAACGACTGATCTTCCAAGCGGGGGCGTGGCCGCGAACGGCCGCGCCTCGATCGGTTCCCCGGAGACCGCCATGCCGCTTCTTTCCATCGCTAACCTCCGCGTGGAACTCGGCCACAGGACCGTCCTGCACGATGTGTCGCTGACGGTGAACGAGATCGTCGGCCTGCTTGGGCCGAACGGGGCGGGCAAGACCACAACTATGATGGCGACCCTCGGCCTGTCGCGCCCGCTCGCCGGCGGTATTCGCACGCTCGGACGCGACCCTTTGACAAGCGGCGGGGCCGAGCTGCGCCGCCAGGAACAACCCGTCGACCTCGAAGACTGGAGCGCGCACAAGGCGATCACCATTGCATCGCTTGCCCCTGGCCAAGCCGTGCAGACGGACTGGCCGACGCGCCTGATCGCCGCCGGGCATTATCGTGTGGTGGTGAGCGCCATGCCGGCAGCCGGCGGATCGCTCGCGCCGAGCCGGTTCTTGGATTTCGCCGTCAGGGCCAAGCCGGTGGTGGAATCAGGGCGGGTGTTGCCGGTAGCGCTGGGTATGCCGGCGTTGCTGCTCGCCGGTCTGCTGGTCCGATGGCGGCGGGGACAGGGCGTGGCGACATGAAGGTGCTGGTGATCGAAGACGACGCGGAGACCGCCGCCTACATCACCCGCGGCCTGCACGAGCACGGCCACGTGGCGGACCATGCGCCGGACGGGCGGGACGGGCTGTTGATGGCGGGCGGTGGCGGCTACGACGTGATGGTGGTGGATCGATTGCTGCCGGGCCTCGACGGACTCGGCCTGGTTCGCACCTTGCGCGGCGCGGGTGTCAAGGCGCCGGTGTTGTTCCTGACCGCGCTGCGCGGAGTGGGCGACCGAGTTCAGGGGCTGGAGGCGGGCGGTGATGACTACCTGGTCAAGCCATTCGCCTTCGCGGAACTGCTTGCTCGCCTCAATGCGCTCGCCCGCCGCCCGCCCTTGTCCGACGCTCCCACCACCCTCGCCGTCGCCAACCTCGAGCTTGACCTGCTGCGCCGCACCGCTACCCGCGGCGGCGAACGGGTGGAGCTCCAGCCGCGGGAGTTCCGCTTGCTCGAATTCCTGATGCGGCACGCAGGCCGGGTGGTGACACGAACCATGTTGCTGGAAGGCGTGTGGGACTTCCACTTCGACCCCAAGACCAACATCGTCGAGACCCACATCAGCCGGTTGCGGGCCAAGCTCTCGCGCGGCGGGCGCGACCCCGAGCTGATCCATACCCTCCGCGGCTCCGGTTACGTGTTGCGTGCGCCCGACGTTTAGGCTCCTCCGCACGGCGAGTTTCCGGCTTGCCGCGCTCTACGTCGTCCTGTTTGCCGTCTCGGCGCTCGTGCTGGGCGCGGTGGTGTTTCTCGCGGCCAGCTCCGCCATCGAGCAGCAGATCAGGGCACGCATCGAGACCGAGATGGCGTTCCTGCGAGACGAGTTCCACGCCGGCGGGTTGGACCGGCTGTTGGCAGTCGTGAGGTCGCGTGGACGGGGGCTCAGTGCGCTCGACTATCTCGTGCAGGGCCAGGATGGCACACACCTCGCGGGCGAGATGCCGGCGGCAAGCATGATCCGTCCGGGGTGGGCGATCTTCGAGTTCCGCGACGCATCGGAGGACGGCGGACGGCCGGAACGGGTGCGCGCGCTGGTGTCGAATCTGGACGGCGGGCTGCTGCTCGCCGTCGGCGACGATCTGGGACGCATCGCCGAGGTGGAGGAAGCGGTTGCCACAGCCTTTCTGTGGACCGTCGGCCTCGCCGCGCTACTCGGCATCGGCGGCGGCATCCTGCTCAGCCGGGCATTCCTGAGCCGGGTCGACGCGATCGCCCGGACGGCGCAGGCGATCATCGAGGGCGACCTCGCGAGCCGGGTGCCGGTGCGCGGGACGGGCGACGACCTCGACCGCTTGGCGGGCACGCTGAACCGCATGCTGGACCGCATCGGAGCGCTCATGGACAGCCTGCGCCAAGTGAGCACCGACGTGGCGCATGATCTGCGCACGCCGCTGTCGCGCTTGTATCAGCGGCTGGAGGGCGCGCGGACGCATGCGCGCTCGGTCGGCGAGTACGAAACGGCGGTCGAGGCCGCGATGCGTGAAGCGGAGGGATTGCTGGAGACGTTCTCCGCCCTGTTGCGTATCGCCCAGGTGGAAGGCGCCTCGCCGCACGCCGGGTTCCGTGACGTGGATCTGAGCGCCATCGCCGAAGCCGTATCCGACGCCTATCTGCTCGATGCGGAGGAGGCAAGCCACCGTCTCGCCATCACGGTGGAGCCCGGCGTCGTGGTTCGCGGCGACCAGGAGCTGCTGACGCAAGCGGTCGCCAACCTGCTGGAGAACGCGTTGCGCCACACGCCCAGGGGCACGCTTATCGCCCTCCATTTGTCCTGCTGCGGCGCTGCAGCGCGCCTGAGCGTCGAGGACGACGGTCCCGGGGTGGACGCTCAGGAGCTGCCGCGCCTCACGCATCGCTTCTACCGTGGCGAGCGCAGCCGCAGCTCGCCCGGCAATGGCCTGGGTCTCAGCCTGGTCGCCGCGGTAGCGGAGCTGCACGATGCAGAACTCCTCCTGCAGCACGCAGCACCTGGGCTACGCGCCGTGGTTCGCTTCCCATCAAGAATAGCGGTCGGTCGACGGCTGACCTCTTCCGCGGGCGTTTCGACCTGCATTCCTCGTGACGACGGCTAGCCGGGTCACGACCTTCTCCTTTCCAGACAGACAAGGGAACAAGCATGGATAGTGTCACCAGAGACCTGACCGTTGAAGAAGTTGTCAGCAAGGTTCCCGAAGTCACGCTCGGTTTCTGGATCATCAAGATCTTCGCCACCACTTTGGGCGAAACCGGCGGCGATGCAGTGACCATGACGCTCGGCCTCGGCTACCTGGTCGGCACCGCCATCTTCGCCGCGATCCTGATCGCCGCCGTCGGCACGCAGATCACCGCCAAGCGGTTTCATCCATTCCTTTACTGGTTCGTCATCGTCGCGACCACGACGGCCGGCACGACGCTGGCCGACTTCTTCGATCGCTCGCTCGGCATCGGGTATGTCGGTGGGTCGACGATCCTGTTCGTGCTGCTGATGGCAACCCTCGGACTTTGGTATTGGACGCTCGGTTCCGTATCCGTGGCGACGGTTACCAAGCCCAAGGTCGAGGTGTTCTACTGGGCGACGATCATGTTCTCGCAAACGCTGGGAACGGCGCTCGGCGACTGGATGGCCGACGACACCGGGCTCGGCTACGGCGGCGGCGCCATCGTGTTCGGCGCGGCGCTCGCGGTCGTAGCTGGACTGTATTTCTACACGCGAGCATCGCACGTGCTGCTGTTTTGGGCGGCGTTCATCCTGACACGTCCGCTCGGCGCCACGGTGGGCGACTTCCTCGACAAGCCGATCACCCACGGTGGCCTGGCCTTGGGTCGCTTCGAGGCATCAGCCGTCCTGACGGCGCTGATCGTGGCCTGCATCCTGTTCATCCCGCAACGGGCCGGACGCCATCCTGGCGAACAGCACCGGTCGGCCTAGCCAACGCGCACGCGGGCCCCGATCATGCTGGACAGCATCATCGCGCCGATCGCCGCCTGGATCGTCGGCGTGATCTCGGCGGCGGGCTATGCGGGCGTCGCCGGGTTGATGGCGATCGAGTCGGCATGCATCCCGCTGCCGTCCGAGATCATCATGCCGTTCGCGGGCTACCTCGCGTCCATCGGCCGGTTCAACCTCCTGCTCGCCGCCACTGCCGGAGCGGTGGGCTGCAACATCGGCTCCACCATCGCCTACGCCGTCGGCGCTCGCGGCGGACGAGGCTTGGTCGAGCGCTGGGGCCACTATATCCTGCTCAACCCCGGCGACCTGGACCGGGCTGACCGGTTCTTCCAGCGCTTCGGCGGCCCGGCCGTGTTGATCGCCCGTCTGCTTCCAGTGGTCCGCACCTTCATCGCCCTGCCAGCCGGCATTGCGCGGATGCCGCAGGTTCCGTTCCAGCTCTACACGTTTATCGGGTCGTGGCCCTGGTGCTTCGCGCTCGCCTATGTCGGGTACCTGCTTGGCGCGCGCTGGGAGACCGACCCGCGGTTGCGCACCGCGCTCCATCGGTTCGACTTCATCATAATAGGCTTGCTTGCGCTCGGCGTGACCTGGTTCGTCTGGCGGCATTTCCGCCGTCCGCGGCATGGGAGAACGAGACCATGATTGCGCCGAACGCATCGGCGCTCCCCGTGAGTTCCGACGTGCCTTCCTCGGGAAAACCGACCCTGCCGATGTCACTGATCAACTTCAAATACTCCGCCGTCGCGCTGTGAACATCAGGCGCACGCCAGTCGCACGCCTCGGCATCTCAGCTGCATGGGTCTTGCTGCTCGCTGGCTGCCAAGGCTTCCAGCGCCAGGGGCTGACGACGCCCACTGTCCTGGCATCCAGCGTCGCGGAGCTCGACCGAAGCCGGCCGGGCGGGGGCCAAATCCCAGCGGACCGGTCGCTGACCCTTACCGAGGTTGGGCTAATTGCGGTCCAGAACAGTCCCAACTTGCGGGCAATCTGGGCCAGGCGCGGCGTCGCACAGGCGCAGGTGATCCAAGCCGGGCTGCTACCCGACCCGGTCCTGTCTGGCAGCTACGACGTCTTTCTTGCAGGGCCAGGCATCACCAATGCGATCGGCGCCTCGCTGATAGGAAATGTAACCGCTCTCATCACCCTTCCGGCTCAACGACGCGCAGCCAGCAAGGCCGCCCAGCAGGTGGACGCGAACACAGTCTGGCAGGAATGGCAGACGATCAGTCAGGCGCAGAGCCTGGTGATCGACCTGGTAGAGCAAGCGCGGCTGTTGCGCAGCCTCGAGCAGACGCTCGCGTTGCTGCGGCAGCGCGCCGTGACAACGGCCCGAGGCGTGGCGCAAGGCAACGCGACCTTGCAGATGCTGGCACCTGCTCTTGCCGCGGTCACCAGCTTGCAGACGCAGCTCTATGCGGCCGTGCTCGCGCAGGACAAGCGTTGGCAGAGCCTCGACGCCCTGCTTGGCCTGGAGCCGTGGGTCAGGCCCAAGCTCGCGGCCAAGCTCCATGTCCCGCCGATCTCGGAGACGGATGCGGCTGCCATGCTTCGCAGCCTGCCGGAGCGGCGGCCAGACCTGATCGCGCTGCAACTCGGCTACCAATCGCAGGAGGCCAAGGTACGCGCGGCGGTGCTCGGCCAGTTCCCCGCGTTCACGCTCGGGCCGAACTACGGCAGCGACGCCACGCGCGTGCAAACGCTGGGCCCCGCGGTCGCGATCGGCTTGCCGATATTCAACCGCAACCGGGGCGCGATCGCGATCCAGCGCGCGACCCGCGAGCAGCTCCGGGCCGAGTACCAGGCAAGGCTCGCCACCGCGGCGGGCGGCGCAAAGGCCCTGCTGGCCAATGTCGCGCTCCTCACACGCCAGCTTCGAGCGGCCAAGGCGGGCCTCGGGCAGGTTCGGGCGGTGGCCGCCAATGCCGAGGGGGCCTTGCGCGGCGGCTTGCTGGACGAGCTGAGCTACGTGCAGCTCGTCCTCGCCCGCTTGGAGAAGGAGCGGCAGGTGATTGACTTGGAGCAGCAGTTGCTGGACGGACGGACCGCCCTCGCGACCCTGCTCGGAGCCGGGCTGCCTCCGGTCCAGCTCATCACGCCAAAGCAGGCAAGTCTGCTTTGAGGTGCGCGGCCTTCCTCGTGGCAGCCCTGCTGCCAGTCTTGGCAGTGGCCCAGGGCAATCCGCAAGGCGGCAAGCAACCGAGCGTGCTGGTCAGCACCGAGACGCCGCACCGGGGAAGCCTGCCCCGTATGCTCGCGGCCTATGGTGTCGTGCAAGCCTCGCCGGAGGGCGGCAGTGAAACCATGAGCCTCCTTCGCGGTGGGCAGGTCACCGCGGTGACGACGTTCACCGGTCAAGCTGTCCACAAGGGGCAACCGCTGCTGGTCGTGCGGGCCGACCCGGCGGAGGTCGCCACATACCGGCAAGCCGTCGCCGCGCTGGCCCTCGCGCGCGGCGACCGCGCTCGGGCGGCGAAGATGCTGAGCCAGCACCTCGCCACCCGCGACCAATTGGCGCAGGCGAACAAGGCGGTGGCCGATGCCCAGGCCACGCTCGATGCGCTGAAACGAGCCGGGGGAGGGGCCGAAGAGCAGACGCTCAGTGCCCCCTTCGATGGTATCGTCTCCAACCTGATGGTCTCGAGGGGCGCCCGGGTCGCGGCGCAAGCTCCGCTGCTCATGCTCACCCGCTCGGCCCGTCTCGTCGCCATCGTGGGGGTGGAGCCGGCGCAGCGCGGGCTGGTAGCGCCAGGACAACCGGCGCGGATCGAGCCGCTGTATGGCGGCGACAGCGAATCGGGCAGCGTCGTCTCGGTCGGCGCGATGCTCGACCCTCGGAGCCGCCTGGTCCCGGTGGTGGTCGATCCGCCCGACCACCCTGCGCCAGCAGGCGCGATCGAGGACCCGCGAAACGCAGGCGGATTGCTGCCGGGCAGCCCGGTGCAGATCATGATCAAGGTCGGCGAGATGCAGGGCTGGCTGGTGCCGCGAGATGCCGTCCTGACGGACGCCAACGGGCCTTACCTATTCCAGCTAAGCGGCGGCAAGGCGGTGCGAGCGAACGTGAAGATCGTCGGCACGTCGGCCGCAACGACCGTTGTGGATGGCCCGATCGATCCCGGTCGGCTTCTGGTGACGGCCGGGAACTACCAGCTAGAGGACGGGATGGCGGTCCGCACCAATCCGGCCAACGGAACCACCAAGCCGTGAATGCGGAGGCGTCGCCCCAGAATTTTGTCGCGCGGCACACCCGCTCCATCCTTGCGGTCTTGCTGGCGCTTGCCGTTGCCGGCGGCTACTCGGCCGTCCTGCTGCCGACAGGTCTTTTCCCGGTGGTCCAGTTTCCCCGCATCCTCGTGAACGTGAACGCCGGCGCACGTCCGGCTGACCAGGCTGTCCTGCTGTTGACGATCCCGCTGGAGCGAGCGGTGCGCGGCGTGCCCGGCGTGATCAACATGCGCTCGACCACGAGCCGGGGCTCGGCCGAGATCTCGCTCGACTTCCCGTGGGGCACTGACATGATCACGGCGGCCACGCAGGTCGACGCTGCGGTCGCGCAGATCCTGCCCAACCTGCCGGCGGGAGCCGCCTATCGGGTGCGGCGGATGAACCCGGCCGTCTACCCGATCATTGCATATGCCTTGTCGTCGACCTCCATCAGTCCGGTCGCGCAACGCGATCTGGTGCAATACCAGATCGTGCCCCTGCTCACCGCCATCAGCGGCGTCGCTCACGTGTCGGTGCTGGGCGGCCAGCTGCAAGAGGTGGAGGTCCTCGTCGATCCGCATGAGCTGGCAATGCGAGGTCTCGCTCTGTCCGATGTGGCTTTGGCTCTCGGCAAGGCGAACGTGCTGAGCATCGTCGGACGGATGCAGGACCATCATAAGCTGCTTCTTCTGGCGCTCGACGACACCATGCGCCAGATCGAGCAAGTCAAGGACACCGTCGTGCGGGCCGGACCCGGCGGCGTGATCCGCATCAGCGACATCGCCGAGGTTCGGGACGGCGTTGTGCCGCAATGGATAAGGGTCGGGGAAGACGGACATGCCGCCGTCCAGTTCGACGTCTACCAACAACCGAACGGCAACAGCGTCGCGATCTCGGCCGCCGTCCGCCGCGCCCTCGCCCGGTTCGAGCCACAAATGCCGGCCGGAGTTACCCTCTCGAGATGGTATGATCAGAGCATTCTCGTCACACAGTCCGCCGCCAGCGTGCGGGACGCCATACTGATCGGCCTCGGCCTTGCGGGCGTCGTGCTGTTCGCGTTTCTGCGCAGTTGGCGCGTGACGCTGATCGCGTTGGTCGTGGTGCCGGCGACGATCGCCATCACGGTGTTGCTGCTGCTCGCGCTCGGCATGACGTTCAATATCATGACGCTGGGCGGCATCGCGGCCGCGGTCGGACTCCTGATCGACGACGTGATCACGATGGTCGAGCACCTCGCCAGGCGCGCGGGAACGACTGAGGACGGCGACAACGCAGCTTCCGTGCTTCGTGCCGGCCGCGAGTTCTTGCCGCCGCTGACCGGATCCAGCACGGCGACCCTGCTCGTGTTCCTGCCGCTGGTGTTTCTTGGCGGCGTAACCGGCGCCTTCTTCAAAGCACTCTCGCTGACCATGGCGGCGGCGCTGTTCATCTCCTACGTGCTCACCGCGATCGCGGTGCCTCTGCTGACGCGGCTGATCGTCGACTTCGACAAATGGAAGGACCCGGGGGCCGGGCCGGAAGGTCGCGTCGGCCGCACGCACCGTCGGCTGCTCGTCAGCCTGTTCGCCCGGCCGTGGCTGCTCGCGGCCGGGATCGTGCCCTTGCTCGCGATCGGATACTTTGCCTACAGCCAGGTCGGCAGCGGCTTCATGCCGCAAACCGACGAGGGCGGCTTCGTGCTCGACTACCGCTCGGCGCCAGGCACCTCGCTTGCCGAGACGACGCGCGAGCTCGGCCAAGTCGAACACATCCTGCAATCGACGCCGGAGGTGCACACATTCTCGACCCGGATCGGCGCCAGCCTGAGCGGTGGGCTGACCGAGCCGAACACGGGCGACTTCTTCGTCCGGTTGAAAACCGGCCCGCGCCGGCCGATTTCCACCGTGATGGCCGAAGTGCAGGATCGGGTGAGCCAAGCCGTGCCAGGGCTGAAGGTAGCGTTGGCGCAGCTCATGGAGGATTTGATCGGCGATCTAACAGCCGTGCCGCAGCCGATCGAAATCAAGCTTTTCGCCAGCCATCCCGCGCAATTGGCACCCGCGGCACGACAAATCGCGGCCGCTATCGCGAAGACCAAAGGCGTGGTGTCGGTGCGCGACGGCATCGTCATCGCCGGCGATGGCCTGAACATTCAGGTGGATCGCGCCAGGGCCGCGATCGAGGGCGTGGATAGCGCGGCGGTTGGCAACGCGTTGAGCGACTACCTCGCGGGAACCGTCGCTACGCAACTGCCACGAACATTCAAGCAAGTGGGCGTCCGCGTCTGGTTGCCTCCCGCGATGCGGCAGTACGATGATCAAATTGCGCAATTGCCGGTCCGCGCGCCCGATGGGCACGTGTTCGCACTGAGACGGGTAGCCAGCGTTTCGGCCGCGCCCGGTCAGGCGGAGGTGCAGCGCGAGAATCTCCAGCGCATGATCGCTGTGACCGCGCGCTTGCAGGGCCGCTCGCTCGGGGCGGCCGTCGCGGACGTGCAGCAAGTTCTTGGCCACCAGGGCGTGGTTCCGCCCGGCGTCCGCTACGAGCTGGGCGGCCTCTACGCGCAGCAGCAGATTGCCTTCGCTGGGCTTGCACGCGTGTTCGCCGCCGCGGTGGTCGCCGAGTTCGTGCTGCTGCTCTTCCTCTATGAGCGGTTCTGGATCCCGTTCATCGTGCTGTCGGGATCATTGTTGTCCACGACCGCCGTGTTCGCCGGGCTTTGGCTCACCGGTGTGCAGCTCAACATCACCGCGATCATGGGAATGACCATGATCATCGGGATTGGCACGGAGATGGCGATTTTCCTGGTGTCGGAATACGTCGATCTGTCACGCGCGATGCCGCCGAAGCGCGCTCTGCTGGAAGCCGCGCGAAACCGCTTCCGCCCGATCGCCATGACCACGCTTGCCACCATCCTGACCCTGCTGCCGTTGGCCTTGGCGATCGGGCGCGGGTCGGGTATGCAGCAGCCGCTGGCGATCGCGATCATCTCGGGCCTGATGGTGGAGTTCCCGCTGGTGCTGCTGGCGATCCCGGTGCTGATCGGGCTCACGCTGCCGAAGGCAGAGCGGGCGAGGCAACTCAAGGAGCAGACGCAATGATCGATTGGTCGATCGCGTTGCCGTCGTTCCTGACAGCCCTGGTTGAGTGGGTGGAGGCATTCACCATCGTGCTTGGGGTGAGTTTCTCGATCGGCTGGCGCAGCGCGATCGGCGCGTCGCTGGCCGTGCTCGCGACGCTGGCGGCCTTGACGCTCGTTGCCAGCCGGTTGCTGACCGCGGGTAGACTCGCGCAGAAGCTGCCGGAATAGAGCCGCAGCTTGGACGATCGGCCGGTGCTGTTGATGGTCGGGCTGGCGCGAACGGATGCCTCATCGACATGCGCATGGACCCGAGCGGCATCAACAAGCCGCCTGGGGGTTGTTCACCTACCTGATCGACGGCGTGCCACCGCCCGGCAACCGGACCGGGCTGTTCCCGCCCCGGCGAGCGCGCGCGGCTGCGGTTCATCAACACCTACCGGCCGGGCTGCGGCTGCGTTACGACATCACGCGCACGCATGGCGCCCGAGGAAGGCGGCCAGGCCGACGACGTGCGCTTCCTGCTGGGCCTGCGTAGCTGGTTCTGACGGCCATACCGTTGCGGATCGCGCCGCCGAGCACAGGTGACCACGGCGCGCACCGTTACCCAGCGAGGTTCCATGGCCAGCACTTCAGGATCGACGCGGCTGACATCACCGTCCGCGGTGCCGGTGGAGCACTACGACGCGGTCGCCAAGCTGTTCCACTGGACGATCGTCGTTCTGCTCATCGTGCAGTACGCGACGAAGTTCATACCGCCCAAGTCGTTCTCCTGGTCCAGCAAGGAGGGGCTGAATGCGTGGCACTTCGCCGTGGGGCCGACGATCCTACTGCTGATGCTGCTGCGGCTGGGATGGCGGCTCACCCACCACACACCGCCGCCGCCCGCGGATTTGCCGACGGGTCTGCAGGTGCTCTCGCGGGCGACGCACTGGCTGTTCTACGCAATTCTGATCGTGCTCCCAATCCTCGGCTGGCTGGCGGCATCCGGGTTCGGCGCGACCCCCACCCTTTTGGGCCTCTTCCCGCTTCCGGCGCTGATCGGGCCGAACAAGAGCCTGGGCGAAACGCTCGGGTCGATCCACGGCATACTTGCCTTGGTGTTGCTGGCGATCATCGCCCTACACGTCACCGGCGCGCTCTATCACGCGCTGGTCAAGCGCGATGGCGTGATACGGCGGATGTTGCCGTCTACCGGCTGATCACCAGTTGCAGGGCGTTGCCGGGCTGGTTGCGGAGGGTCCGCTCGAACTGGCCGCAGGCGGCGGGCAGGCCCTGCGTCTGGCTCGCCACATCGGCGTGCGGCACCTGGCGGCACCGATCGCGCATCGCCTGCACGCTGGACAACTGATCGGCCGGCACGTAGCTGGCGACCCCCGGCGTGCCGTAGCCGAGCATCCCCGCATCCGTGCGCGCCGACGGGCCGGAACAGGCAGCGAGGCTCGCCGCCAATAGCAGCAGTCCCGTTCCAGACAACGCGCGGGCAGCCGTCACGGTCAGGCTTTCCATCGGGACCTCTCCGGCGTGGGTTGGGCGGGATCAGCGAGATCGTCGATGATCGGGCAATCCGGTCGTTCGTCGCCTCGGCAGTGGGCGGCCAAGTGCTCCAACGAGCGCGCCATCGCGTCAAGCTCGGCCTGCTTGCGGCGGAGATCGGCCACGGTGGCGAGCGCGATCCGCTTGACGTCACGGCTGGAGCGGGACCGGTCGTGCCACAAAGCGAGCAGCAGCCGGATCGCCTCGAGCGGGAACCCGAGGCAACGCGCCCGGTGGACGAACTGGAGCGTGCGCGTGTCGCCGTCGTCATAGGTCCGGTACCCCGCGTCGGTGCGCCCGGCTTGCGGGATCAGGCCGATGCGCTCGTAGTAGCGGATCATCTTGGCCGAGACGCCAGACACCTTCGCGGCCTCGCCTATTGTCATCGCGTCCCGCACGTCAGAGCGCCTGCGCGCGCAATCGCAGCGCGTTGGCGATGACCGACACCGAGCTCAGCGACATCGCCAGCGCCGCGACCACGGGGCTGAGCAGGATGCCGAACACCGGATAGAGCACGCCCGCCGCCAGCGGGATGCCGATCACGTTGTAGGCAAAGGCGAACACGAGGTTCTGCCGGATGTTGCGCATCGTCATCCGGCTGAGGCTGCGCGCGCGGGCGATCCCGGCAAGGTCGCCCTTCACCAGCGTGATCCCCGCGCTCTGGATCGCGACCTCCGTCCCGGTGCCCATGGCGATGCCGACATCCGCCTCTGCCAACGCGGGCGCGTCGTTCACGCCGTCGCCCGCCATGGCGACCACCTTGCCCGATCGCCTGAGCCCCTGGATAATCCGGTGCTTGTCGTCCGGCAGCACGTCGGCATGCACGTCGTCGAACCCGAGCGTGCGCGCCACCGCTTTTGCCGTTGTCTCGTTGTCCCCCGTCAGCATGACGACGTGGACGCCGCCGGCCCGCAGATCGTCAATCGCGGCGCGGGAGGTCGGCTTCACCGGGTCGTCGATGGCGATGACCCCGCCCGGCTTGCCATCGACCGCCACGAACAGCGCGGTCGCCCCGTCCCGGCGCAGCGCGTCCGCCTGGGCCGCGAGTTCGCCGAGCTCGACACCGGCCTGCGCCATCAGCCCGGCATTGCCGAGCGCCACCAAGCGGCCGCCCACTTTGCCCGTGACGCCGCGTCCGGTGACGGAGGCGAAGTCGCTGGCCGGCAGGGTTGGCGCGTCCGCCACCCTGGCCGCCACGACGATGGCCGCCGCCAACGGGTGCTCGCTCGACCGCTCGAGGCCAGCCGCCAGCGCCAGCAGATCGGTCTCCGTCATGTCCCGCGCCGCGCGGATCGCGACCACCTTGGGCTTGCCCTCGGTCAGCGTGCCGGTCTTGTCGACGACCAGCGTGTCGACCTTCTCCATCCGCTCCAGCGCCTCGGCCGCCTTGATGAGCACGCCCGCGCCGGCGCCCTTGCCGACGCCGACGCCGATCGACATCGGCGTGGCCAGTCCGAGCGCGCACGGGCAGGCGATGATGACGACCGACACCGAAGCGATCAGCGCGTAGGAGAGCGACGGCGTTGGCCCCCAGACCGCCCAGGCGGCGAAGGCCAGCACGGCGACCGCGAGCACGGCAGGGACGAACCAGCCGGCGACCCGGTCCGCCATCCGCTGGATCGGCGCGCGGCCGCGTTGCGCCTCGGCCACCATGGCGACGATGCGGGCCAGCATGGTGTCCGCGCCGACCTTGTCCGCCCGCATGACCATCGAGCCGGTGCCGTTGACGGTTCCCCCGATGAGTTTGGCGCCCGCCTGCTTCGCCACCGGCATCGACTCGCCGGTGACCATCGACTCGTCGACTGCGCTGCTGCCCTCCAGCACCACGCCGTCGACGGGGATGCCGTCACCCGGGCGCACCCGCAGGCGATCGCCGACCACCACCTCGGTGAGCGGGATCTCGACCTCCTCGTCCCGGTCTTCCCCGGTGAGTCGGCGCGCGGTTTTCGGAGCGAGGTTGAGCAGCGCCCGGATGGCGCCGCCCGTCTGCTCGCGGGCGCGCAACTCCAGCACCTGCCCGAGCAGGACCAGGACCGTGATGACGGCGGCGGCCTCGTAGTAGACGGCGACCGTACCGTCCGGGCCGCGAAAGCCCGCCGGAAAGATGCCCGGCGCGAAGGTGGCGACCAGGCTGTAGAGGTAGGCGGCGCCGGTCCCGAGCGCGATCAGCGTGAACATGTTGAGGTTGCGGCTGCCAAGCGACGCCCACCCGCGCTGGAAGAACGGCCAGCCCGCCCAGAGCACGACCGGGGTGGCAAGGGCGAACTGCACCCAGACGGACACTCGCATCGGGACGAGGTCGTGCAGGCCGAGTGCGGGGATGTGTCCACCCATTTCCAGGATGAACACCGGCAGCGCCAACGCGAGGCCGATCCAGAACCGACGGCTCATGTCGGCCAGCTCGTGGTTGGGCGGGGCCTCGGCGCTGACCTCCACCGTTTCGAGCGCCATCCCGCAGATCGGACAGCTCCCCGGCCCTTGCTGCCGCACCTCGGGGTGCATGGGGCAGGTGTAGGTCGCATCCGACCGCGCCGGAGCGGCAGGCTTGGCGCTCGGCGGCTCCGAGGAGAGATATTTTGCCGGATCGGCCGCGAACTTCGTCCGGCACCCCGCCGAGCAGAAATGGAATGTCGTGCCGTCGTGCGCGAAGCGGTGCTTCGATGTCGCCGGGTCGACTCCCATGCCGCAAACCGGGTCGGTCAAGGTCGAGGCCCCGACCGGCTCGGCGGCGACGGCCTCGCAGCCACGCCCACAGCCGCCGCCGGAAGGCTCCCGAGGGGCGTGTTGGTCCATGTCACCTCTCCACGTCGGTCGAACGCGAGATGGAGCTTGCCAACGTGGGAAGGTCAAGCGCCGCCTATGGAAATCCTCTCCCGCTGGCGGCTGGCCATCTCGTCGGAAGCATCCACACGCTCGCGCGCAAGTGAGGCATCCTTCCCATGTGGCACGGTTGCTTTGCTCGTCCTCCACCGGCTGCTGCGAGGTCGCATGATTCCCGCTTGGCTCCACATACTTTCGATCGGCTTCCTCCTGCTCGGTTTGCTGTGCGCGATCCTTGTCGCCGCCGACGTAGCGCGACATCCGCAGCATATGTGGATCATGAATGTCGTCTGGCCGGTGACGGCTTTGTTCGGCACCGTCTGGGTCGCCTGGCAGTATTTCGCCTATGGGCGGCTCGCCACGGACGAGAAGGCCAAGGCAGCCATGCGGCGCGATGAGAAGCCGCCGAACACGCGCGAGACGCCGTTCCCCATCATGGTCGCCAATGGCGCGCTGCATTGCGGCAGCGGCTGCACCTTGGGTGATATCGTGGCGGAGTGGCTGATCTTCTTCGTGCCGACCATCGCGGTGTGGTTCGGCTGGCACGGGCTGTTCGGCGAAAAGCTGTTTGCCACCTGGGTGGTAGACTATCTGTTCGCCTACGGCTTCGGCATCGTGTTCCAGTATTTCACCATCAAGCCGATGCGGGACCTCTCGGTCGGCCGGGGGATCTGGCAGGCGGTCAAGGCCGACACCTTGTCGCTGACCGCTTGGCAGGTCGGCATGTACGGGTTCATGGCGTTCGCTTATTTCTACCTGTTCGGCACCTTGCTCGGAACCAAGCTCGAAGCCGATTCGGTCGAGTTCTGGTTCATGATGCAGATCGCCATGCTGTGCGGGTTCGCCACCGCCTACCCGGTGAACTGGTGGTTGATTAACGCGGGGATCAAGGAGAAGATGTGACGGAACGGCCTGATCCCGACCGCCGGGCTTGTAATCGGGACCGCGCAACCGCACATACCCGTTATCGCTTGCGACGGTTTCCGGCAGCAGGCGGCTGAGAGATGTCAGTGCTCCCGCCCCCCAATGCGCGGAGCCGATGTTGACCAGTTCACCGATATCCCCGAACACCATGCTTGCCGCCCTGCCGGCGGACGTGACCGCCCGATTGCTGCCGAAGCTCAGCCGTGTGTCGCTGGCCAACAAGCAAGTCCTCTGCCTCGCGGATCAGCCGATAGACGCGGTGTTCTTCTTTGAATCCGGCATGATGTCGATGGTCAAGCAATTGGACGATGGTGTGCAGGCCGAGGTCGGCGTGATCGGCCGCGAGGGCATGTTTGGCATGCCGTTGGTGTTCGGCGCCGAGACCGCTTTCACCGACTGCCTGATGCAGCTTCCCGGCTGCGCACTCCGGATGGGCGCGGGTGCGTTTCGCCAGGAACTCGCCGATGCCGATAATGCACCGCTCACGCGCCGCTTGCTGCTCTACAGCGAGGCGCAGCAGGCCCAGGTTTCGCAGACAGCGGCGTGCAACGGCCGTCACGGTCTTGA
This sequence comes from Acetobacteraceae bacterium, assembly GCA_965218045.1. Classification (GTDB taxonomy): domain Bacteria; phylum Pseudomonadota; class Alphaproteobacteria; order Acetobacterales; family Acetobacteraceae; genus CAVRCA01. The sequence goes on from CBDCJX010000012.1 coordinate 53,745, forward strand.
GCAGCGCCTCGCCCGCTGGCTGCTGATGGCGCATGACCGCGCCGACGGCGATGAAGTGCCGCTGACGCAGGAATTCATCGCCACGATGCTCGGCGTGCACCGCCCGAGCATCACCGTCACCGCAGGCATTCTGCAGCGGGCGGGGCTGATCAGCTACGCCAGTGGCCGGATCACCATCCTCGACCGGGCCAGCCTGGAAGCGGCCTCATGCGAGTGCTACACTGCAGTCCGAGCGCGCTTCGCACGCCTGTTGAACTAGCTAGCGGCGACCTAGCCTACGGCCCGTCCGTCCTCTGTGTCGGTCGGTCTTAACCTCCGACACCGAGCACATCCGCCATGTCGTGGAGCCCCGGCGGCCGGTTTTGCAACCACAACGCGGCACGCACCGCGCCAGTCGCGAACACCCGCCGGTCGAACGCGCGATGCGTCAGGGCGATGTGCTCGCTCGCCGAGGCGAACAGCAGGGTGTGCTCGCCCACCACCTGGCCGCCGCGCAACGAAGCGAAACCGATTGCGCCGGTCTTTCGCGCGCCGGTATGGCCGTGCCGCGCGCTTTCCGTCACGTCGGCCAGTTCGACGCCCCGTCCCTCGGCTACCGCCCGACCCAGCCCGATCGCGGTGCCGGACGGCGCGTCCACCTTCTGCCGATGATGCATCTCGACGATCTCGACATCGTAGCCTTCGGCCGGCAGGGCGGCAGCCATACGTCGTGCCAGCGCCAGCACGAGGTTCACGCCGGGCGCGAAATTCGCGGCATACACCACCCCGATGCGCCGCGACGCCTTCCTCACGGCGGCGTCGTCGGCGTCGGACAGGCCGGAGGTGCCCAACACCCACGGCTTGCCGGCATCCGCCAGCGCTGCCGCATGGCCCCGCACCGCCGCAGGATGGGTGAAATCGATCACCACGTCCGACGTGGCGGCGAGAGCGGCCATGTCCGGCAGGTGTCGCACCTCGTCGCCTTGCGTTGCGTCGGGCCGGCGTATGCCGCCAGCCACCCGCGCGCCGGCGGCAGCGACCTCCTCCAGCAACAGCCGCCCCATCCGGCCAGTCACTCCGGCGATACCGATCGCACTCGACATGTCGCCCTCCCAGCTTGTCGCCGGAGCAATCCTGCGAGGCAACGAGGGCGGCGTCCAGGGAGGAGGAGGCGCTACGGTACCGGGGTCCAGTACGGCTCCGCCCCGTAATAGTCGTGCACCCGGCGGCCCCAGGCCGGGTCCTCCCAGGTCACCTGCTCGTCGGCGGCGTAGGACGGGGCGCCCTCCAGGGTGCTGCGATCGAGGTCGACCACGTAGCCGCCCATCTGCTGATCGTATTGCAGCGCCGACCAGGGCAGCGGGTGGTATTTGTCGCCGATGCCGAGAAAGCCGCCGAAGCTCATCACCGCATAGGCGATACGGCCGGTCTTCTTGTCGATCATCACGTCGTCGACGGTGCCGAGCTTCGCCCCGCCGCGATTGTAGACCGTGGTGCCCGAGACCTGGTCGCCGGCGATGAGGCTGCCGGACGGGTTGGACTGATCGTTCAACGATGCCATTGCCTTGCTCCTCTGTCGCACGTGGTGGCCTACTCGAACGCCGCTGTCGCAACCCGGTTGCGCCACGCACGCGGGGCTGGTTTCTGGGTCGTTAACACTCACCTGCCTACATGATCGACATGGACCTCTTTCACCTTCCCGGCTCGCGCATCGTCGAGATCAGCCGGCTGGCCTTCGACCAGCCGGATGTGGACTTCCTCTGCTTCGGCGAGTCCGACCACCAATCCCCCGCCTCGGCGCGCGACGCGCTGGTCGGCGCGCTCGACGGCGGCGCCACGACCTATCCCGACGTGCGGGGCTCGCCGCTGCTGCGCGACGCGCTGGCCCGCTACCTCACCGCGCTGCACGCCAGGGAGGTGACGGAGGAGCGCATCCTGGTGACCGCCTCGGGGATGACCGCGATGTCGGTGGCGATGGCCGCCCTCGTGCGTCCGGGCGATCGGGTGGTGCTGCACACGCCGGCCTGGCCCAACATCGGCAACGCCGCCCGGCTGCGTGGTGCGACGCTTGACGAGATCGCGCTCGACACGACACCGGAGGGCCGCTTCCGCCTCGATCTCGACCGGCTCGCCGCGCTGCTACCCGGCGCCCGCGCCCTGGTGCTGAACTCGCCCAACAACCCGACCGGCTGGACCGCGACGCAAGACGAGCTGGCCGCCATCCTCGAGCTGTGCCGCCGATACCAGGCGTGGCTGATTTCGGACGAGGTGTATTCCCGCCTGGTCTACGACGGCAGCGACGCGGCGCCCTCGCTGCTCGATGTCGCCGAGCCACACGATCGGGTGATCGTCTGCAACAGCTTCAGCAAGGCTTGGGCGATGACCGGCTGGCGACTCGGCTGGATGATCGTGCCGGAGGGCGCGCGCGACGCGGTGAGCGAGATCATCGAGGTCACCCATTCCGGCGTGGCACCCTACACCCAGCACGCCGGGGTCGCGGCCCTGGCCGATACCGCGTTCGCCGAGGACTTCCTGGCGCATTGCGCGGCCGGGCGGACGGCGGCGAGCGCCGCGCTGGAGGGATTGAACGGCATCCGCTACGCCGCACCCGATGGCGCGTTCTACGCCTTCATCGGCGTCGAGGGCCTGACCGACAGCCTCGGCCTGGCGCGTCGGCTGGTGCTCGAACACGGGGTCGCCGTGGCACCGGGCAGCGCGTTCGGCGCGGCGGGCGAGGGTTATCTGCGCGTGTGCTTCGCTCAGCGACCGGAGCGGGTGGAGCGGGCGATGCGACGGCTGCGCGACGGGCTGCGCGCCGCCGCTGCCTGACCGCGCGAGAACCGCCACGCGAGCAGCGCGGCGAGCAGCAGGACCGGCAGCCAGCCCAGCCGCGCCTGATAGCGATCGTACGGCTCGGCCGTGAGCCCGACCACCAGCGCGTTGGTCACCAGGCCGGTGAGCACGAGCAGGCCGAGCACCCCCAGCGTTTCGCGGCGTTGCAGCAGCGGCACGATGGCGCAGGGCAGCAGCAGGCTCGCTGCCAGCATCGTCCAGGGCGCGATCCGTGCCGGCCAGCTGCGCGCCAGGTCGCCCGAGAGCTGCGCCGAGGCGGCCTCCGGTCGCACCAGCTCGGGCAGCTGGTTGGCGAGCTGGCTCATCAGCGGCTCCGCCATCGGGCGCATGTCGAGATCGGGCAGCCGGTAGGCGACCAGCAAGCGCGCCGCCCGCGCCAGACCATTCACCAGCGCCGCCCGCCATTCCAGGCGAAGCGTGTTCCAAACCAGCCAGCGCGCATCGTCGCGGACATGCTCGGGGCCGCCATACGCCAGCCAGACCGGCGAATCCGGCTGCCAGAGGAACGCGTCGACCGAGCGATCCGGACCAAGCCAGTCACGCCGCAAGCACAGCTTCATCGCCGGCCGCTCGGCGCAGAGCTGATCGGCGTGCGGCGCCACCAGATCGTCGCCGATCAGCCGCGCGAGCAGGAAGGCCGGGCTCGCCTGCGCGGTGTCGGCGTTGCCGTGCACGAGGAGGTTGAGCCCGAGCACGCAAGCGAGCGCCAGCACCGGCGCGCCGATCGCCGCCGCGATGCCGGGCCAGGCGACGCGGCCGCCCATCCAGCCGAGCCCACGCAGGACGAGCGCCACCGCCGCCGCCGCGAGCGCCATAGCGGCGTGGGTCTGGTGCGCGGCGCAGCCGACCAGCGTCAGCAGCAGCAGGCCGCCACGCTCGGCGCGTCGCAGCGTCGGCCAATAGGTCGCCAGCAACGCGATGGCCAGCAAGGTCGGCGCGGTCAGCGCGTCGGCGAGAATCCAGCAGGCGAGGAATGGCAGGCTGCTGGCGAGGGCGCATAGCGGCACGGCCAGGCCCAGCATCCAGCGCGTCACCACCGCCGGCGCGGGTCGCGCGAGGACCAGATCGAGGGTGAGCCGGATCAGCCAGGCGCTCAGCGCCGCCTGCGCGCCGACCACCGCCCACAGGCCCGAGGGCAGCCCGCCGCCGAGCCGCCATAGTGGCAGGATCGCCCACGCGTAGGCCGGCGGCCGGGTGATCCCGAGCAGCAGGTCGCGGCCGTTGGTCAGGTAGTCGATGCTGTCGGGGAACAGCAGCGGCAACGGGCCATTGACCCAGGCCGGCCACAGCAGCAGCAGCGCGCCCGCCACCACCGACGACAGGCCCCCCATCCAGGAGGGCACCCCGCGCCACGACACGCTGGATCAGACCTCGTCGATCACGCTGACATGGGCGGCGACGATGCGCCAGCCTTCGGCGAAGCGCACCCAGGTCTGCATCTGCCGCCCGATCTTGCCCGGCGTGGCGTCGCGGTGGAACAAGGTCGCGGCGACGCCGAAATCGTGGCCGAAGGTGGTGATCTCGGTGCGAAACAGGCGACGCCCGATCCCCAGCGCCGAGCGCGCGGCGCGGAAATCGTGGATCGCCTCGCTGCCATACAGATTCTCGTCGACGCCATAACGTATGACCCGCGGGCCGGTCGCGAACAGCACATCCAGCGTCGGCACGTCATTGGCCATCAGCGCCACCTCGTAGCGGGCGAAAGCTTCCTCGAGCTCGGCGCGCGGCTCGGGCAGATCGATTTCCATCATTGGCTCTAGCTCTCCAATCTGGTCGGGCGCTGGGCCTGCGCCACGCCACGCTGCTCCAGCTCGAAGGCGATGCGCAGCGCCACATCCTCGCGCCACGGCGCCGCGATCACCTGCACGCCGATCGGCAGCCCGGCTTGCGGGAACACCGGAACCACGACGACCGGCAGACCGATGAAGGAGATCGGCTGGGTGTAGATGCCGATATTGGGCCGCAGCGGCATCTCCTCGCCGTCGAGCACAAAGCTCTTTTGCCCGATCAGCGGCGCGGTCACCGGGGTCGCGGGAGCGATGATCGCGTCGACCGCCTCGAACAAAGGCAGGACCTGATCGCGATACCAGCGGCGGAATTTCTGCGCCTGCAACGCCAGCGGCGCCGGCAGCATCGCACCCGCGAGCAGCCGGTCGCGCACGTCGGGATCGAACCCGTCGGCCCGGCGACGCAGCCGATCGAGATGCAGCGCCGCACCCTCGATGGTGGTGATGACGTAGGCCGCCGAGCGCGCCCGCGCCGCCTCCGGCAGCTCGATCTCGCGATCGAGGCCGAGGCAGTCGACCACCCGCGTCACGGCATCCCGCGCCTCCGAGCCGATGCCTTGGCGGAAATAGCCGCCGGCGACCGCGACGCGCAGCCCCGCCGCGCCGGCCACCAGCTCGGCCAGCACAGGCTCGGCCGGCCGATCGACGCAGACCGGGTCGGCCGGGTCGGGACCCTGCATCGCGTCATAGGCGAGGGCGAGATCGGTCGTGCCGCGCGCCAGCGGACCGAGGTGGTCGAGGCTGGCGACGAACGGGAAGCTGCCGGCGCGCGACAGCCGCCCGTAGCTCGGCTTGAGCCCGAACAGCCCGCAGAACGAGGCCGGCACCCGAATCGAGCCGTTGGTGTCGGAGCCGAGCGCCAGCGGCACCAGGCCGCCCGCGACGGCGGCCCCCGAGCCACCCGACGAGCCGCCGGTCATCCGCGTCGCGTCGTGCGGGTTGCGCGAGGCGCCGTCGTGGCAGTTCTCGCCGGTGAAATCGTAGGCGTACTCGCCCATGTTGAGCGCGCCGACCAGCACGGCGCCGGCCGCTTCGAGTCGTGCGACCAGGGTGGCGTCGACCTTGGCCGGGGCTCGATCGCGATTGATCCGCGAACCGGCCCGCGTCGGCAGCCCCGCCACGTCGATCAGGTTCTTCACCGCGAACGGCACGCCGGCGAGCGGCCCCAGCTCGGCGCCGTTCTCCCGCGCCTGATCCAACGTGGCAGCGCGTGCCCGCGCCCGGGCGGCGGTGATGTCGGTGAAGGCGTTGAGCCTCGGGTTGCGCTCAGCGATCGTCTGCAGCGCCGTCTCGATCGTGGTGGCGACGCTGACCTGGCCCAGTCGGATGGCGGCGGCGATGCCGGTGGCACTCGCCCACGGGTCGGCTGCGTCCCTCATGGCCGGAACACCGGCGCCGGCTCCGCCTCGTCCGGCAGCGGAAACGCGCCGACGGTCGCCGCGTGGCCGAGCGTGATGCCGAGATGCAGCCGGATCGCCTGGCGCCACTGCGGCGCGATCGGCAGATCGAGGACAGCGCTCGCCGCGTCGATCAGGCGATCGAGCTCATCGGGGCTAGGCATGCGGGTCTCCTTGGCGGCTTTAGGGGCCCTGGTATGATTGTCCATGTCGCCATAATGGCAGACGGGAGGGACTGGCGATGAAAATCGGCGCCGTGATGTTTTTCACCGCGAATTCCATGCCCCCGGACGCGCTCGGGCGGGCGCTGGAGGAGCGCGGCTTCGAATCCCTTTGGGTGCCCGAGCACTCACACATTCCGGCCTCGCGCAAATCGCAATATCCCGGCGGCGGGACGCTGCCCCGGCCATATTACGAGATCATGGACCCGTTCCTGGTGCTCAACGCCGCCGCCGCCGCGACCCGCTCGCTGAAGATCGGCACCGGTGTGTGCCTGGTGAACCAGCGCGATCCGATCGAGACCGCGAAAACCGTGTCCACCATCGACCAGCTCTCCGGCGGGCGGTTCCTGTTCGGCGTCGGCAATGGCTGGAACCAGGACGAGATGGAGAACCACGGCACCGTGTTCGCCACCCGCCACAAGCTGGTGCGCGAGCGGATCGAGGCGATGAAGACGATCTGGGCTCGCGACGAGGCGGCGTATCACGGCGATCTGTTGAAGTTCGACCGATGAGCCAGTGGCCCAAGCCGGTGCAGCGGCCGCACCCGCCGGTGATCGTCGGCGGCGCGTTCCCCTACGCCGCGCGTCGCGCGATCCGCTACGGCGACGGCTGGATCCCGCGCGCCGACCGGCTGGAGGCTGACGGCGTGGGCGTGGTGATCGAGCGGTTCCGGGCGATGGCGGCCGAGGCCGGACGCGAGGCCGCCTCATTGCCGATCACCATCTTTCGGGTTCCCGAGCGGATCGAGGGGCTGCGCTTCTGCCAGGAGATCGGGATCGACCGAGTGGTGTTCAGCCTGCCGGCGGAACGCGAGGACGGGATCATGCCGGTCCTCGATCGCTGGGCCGCGCTGCAACACCAGCTCGCGGCATGACCAGCGGAAGGACGCGCCGGAGCCCTGCGGCCCCGGCGCGTTCCGCGGGCGAACCTGGCTACATGATGGCCTTGCCTGCGAGGAGCGCCATCACCAGGAAGATTACGAAGATCGCCACGAAGATGAAGAACAGGATCTTGGCGATCCCGGCGGTGGCCGACGAGATGCCGGTGAAGCCGAACAGACCAGCGATGATCGAGACGACGAGGAAGATCAGAGCCCATTTAAGCATGTAGCACTCCTGTCCGGCCGGGCCGGTTGATTGAGATGCCACCGGAACGTCAATGCGGGCCGGGGGTTTGTAGCGAATCGGGCGAAGTCTGCTTTGTGGGCGGAGTGTCGCCCGGATGCAACGGCACCGGAACGCTGACAAGCCGGACGCCAGCGCCTATCTTGCGAGCAGGTTCGCATGCTCTCCACCGACGCCATCGCACCCGCCATCCCCCGCGCCGCCCTGGTCACCGGCGGGGCCAGGCGCCTGGGCCGCGCCATAGCCCTCGCTCTCGCCGAGGCCGGGTTCGACGTGGCCGTGCATTGCCATGCCAGCCGCGGCGCCGCCGAGGCGACCGGGGCGGCGGTCCGGCAAGCCGGCCGGCGGGCCTGCGTGCTACCGGCCGACCTCGGGCGCGAGGAAGCGGTGGGCCGCCTCGTGCCGGAGGCGGAGCGTGCGCTCGGGCCGCTCGGCGTGCTGGTCAACAATGCCTCGGCCTTCGAGCGGGACGAGTGGCACGACGCCACGCGCGAGAGCTGGGACGCGCATCTGGAACCGAACCTGCGAGCACCCTTCGTGCTCATGCAACACTTCGCCCGGGCGCTGCCCGCATCGGCCGAGGGCGTGGTGATCAACATGATCGACCAGCGGGTCTGGTCGATCACCCCGCATTTCGTCTCCTACACCGTCTCCAAGGCGGCACTCTGGGCGTTGACGCAAAGCATGGCCCTGGCCCTGGCGCCGCGCATCCGGGTCAACGCGATCGGACCCGGCCCGGCGCTGCCCAGCGCGCGACAGACCCCGGCCCAGTTCGCCCGGCAAGCGGGATCGGTCCCGCTCGGCCACGGCACTTGCCCGGACGAGGTTGCCCGCGCCGTGCTCGCCATCCTGGCGCTGCCGGCGCTAACTGGGCAGATGGTGGCTCTGGATGGCGGCCAGCACCTGCAATGGCACCCGCAACACGGCCAACCGCCACTCGACGAGTAGGAGAGCGTGATGCAGACGAGCATTGCCAGCGCCGCGCGTGGCCTCCGCCACGTGTTCCTGCGCGACATGGTCCTCGACGCTAGTATCGGCATTCACCCGCACGAGCACGTCGCCACGCAGCGGATCCGGATCAACGTCAATCTCGCAGTGGATGATGATGGTGGCCGCTCTCTCTCGCGACCCGCGATCGGACGTGATGAGCTGTCTCGGGTGGTTGATTATGAGCGTGTGGCTGCTACCGTGCGCCTTTTGGTTGGCACCGGGCACGTCAAACTAGTTGAGACACTTGCGGAGCGGATTGCCGAGGCGTGCCTGCAGGATCGTCGGGTCCACCTGGCACGGATACGAATCGAAAAGCTTGACATCTTCACCGACGCAGCATCGGCCGGAGTCGAGATCGAGCGCCGCCAGTCGAATTTGTCCACCTCTTGAGCAAGGACGTGGGCAGTTGCAAATACATAGCGGCCGATCTTGGCAATAGCGCCGCGCCGATTGAGCCGCTTGCAACAATACGCATGAAATCAGTCGGTTGCGAAACTGCCTCGGAACCGGGCAGAGTGACTGAATGCGAGGAAAACCGTCGGCTTAACGGACCTGTGAGGCGGTCTGCCCACAGAGTTGTCCACAGCTTCGGTGGACAAGCCGACGCGATTGCGAGCACCCGCGAGCAATGACCGAGGAGGCACCAACCCGGCCCGAAAACGCGCCAGAACCGACCCCGCCCGCTGCTACCGGAGCGAGTGTCATCGAGCAAGGCTTGGAAACCACGCCCCTCAGTCCGGGCGTCTATCGGATGCTCGATATACGCGGTGAGGCGCTCTATGTCGGCAAGGCGCGCAGCCTGCGCAAGCGAGTCGCGGCATACGTGCAGGTGGCGCGCCTGCCCGAGCGGCTGCGCCGGATGGTGTCGGAAACGGCGGCGATGGAGATCGTCACCACCCATACCGAGGCCGAGGCGCTGCTGCTCGAAGCCAACCTCATCAAGCGCCTCAAGCCGCGCTTCAACATCGTCCTGCGCGACGACAAGTCCTATCCCTGGCTGATGCTGACCGAGGATCACCCCTATCCGCAGATCGCCAAGCATCGCGGGGCGCAGGTGCGGCGGGGCAGCTATTGGGGGCCGTTCGCCTCCGCATGGGCGGTGAACCAGACCGTCACCGCGATGCAACGCGTGTTCCTGCTGCGCTCGTGCCAGGACACGGTGTTCGCCAACCGCACCCGGCCTTGCCTGCTGTTCCAGATCCGCCGCTGCTCCGCTCCCTGCGTCGGGCGGGTGACGGAACAGGAGTACGGCCGCCTGGTCGGGCAGGCGAAAGCCTTCCTCGTTGGTAAGGGCGCCGTGGTGCAACGCGAGCTCGCCGCCGAGATGGAGCGGGCGGCCGAGGCGCTGGAGTTCGAGCGCGCCGCTGCGGTACGCGACCGCATCCGGGGCCTCACCTTCGTGCAGGGCTCGGGTGTCATCAACCCGGCGAGCCTGCAGGATGCCGACGTGATCGCCGCCTGGCAGATTGCCGGGCAGACCTGCGTGCAGGTGTTCTTCGTGCGCGGCGGGCGCAACAACGGCAACCGTGCATTCTATCCGACCCATGCGCGCAACGAGGAGGCCGCCGAGGTGCTCGGCGCCTTCATCGCCCAGTTCTACGACGACAAGCCGCCGCCGCCGCTGCTGCTGACCAACCATCCGCTCGCCGAGCAGGCGCTGATCGAGGAGGCGCTGGGGCTAAAAGCCGGGCGCCGGGTGGAGATCGCCGTGCCGCAACGGGGCGAGAAACGCGCGGTGATGCAGCACGCCGAACTCAACGCGCGCGAGGCGCTGGAACGCAAGCTCGCCGAGAGCGCCGGGCAGGCCAAGCTGCTGGAGGGCGTCGCGGCGCTGCTCGGCCTATCCGCCCCGCCCGAGCGGATCGAGGTCTACGACAACAGCCACATCATGGGCAGCGCGCCGTATGGCGTGATGATCGTCTCCGGCGCGGAGGGTTTCACCAAGTCGGCGTATCGCAAGTTCTCGATCCGTGGCCCGGTCGCGCCCGGCGACGATTTCGCGATGATGCGCGAGGTGCTGGAGCGGCGCTTCGGCCGGGCGCAGCGCGAGCAGGCCGAGCACCCGGATCGGCGGCCGGACTGGCCGGACCTGGTGCTGATCGATGGCGGGGCCGGTCAGCTCTCGGCGGCGCGCGGGGTGCTGGCCGATCTCGGCGTGAACGACGTGCCGCTGGTGGCGATCGCGAAGGGTCCCGATCGCGACGCCGGACGCGAGTGGTTCCACATGGACGGTCGCGAGGCGTTCCAGCTACCGCCGCGCGACCCGGTGCTCTACTTCCTGCAGCGGCTGCGCGACGAGGCGCACCGCTTCGCCATCACCACGCACCGCGCCGGCCGCTCGAAGGCGCTGACGCAAAGCGAGCTCGACGAGGTATCGGGAATCGGTGCGGCGCGCAAACGGGCGCTGCTCAACCATTTCGGCTCGACCCGTGGCGTGAAGCAGGCCGGGCTCGCCGACCTCGAAGCAGCCCCCGGGATCAGCCGCGAAACCGCCCGCCGCGTCTACGCCCACTTCCACCCCGGCGTGCGGATTGAACGAGCCCGATAGGCCGGCGGCGGAACGCACCGTCCGGCATTACTGCCCGTACAGCCGCTCCCTGGCCCGACGCGTGCCATTGGTGAGCTGCTGCTTGGCGGCGCCCGCCTGCTGTTGCAGTTGCTGACGAAACAGCGGCTCGGCGCGCGGGTTGGCGGTGACCTGCTGGTTGTAGCGCTGCTGCGCCGCCGCGACGTTCTGGTTGTATTGCTGCTGCTGCTGTATCACACGCTCTTGCGCCCGCTGCTGCCCGACCACCCGGCCGCCCCTGCCATCGCCGTCGCGATCACCGCCGCGCCAGCGCTCGCCCCGATCCGCGTGCGGATAGTACGCCCTCGGCCCCACCCAGGGTCGCTCGCGGTAGTACTCCACGGGCGGCCCGCCAGCGCCGTAGACATAGGCGGGGCCATACGCCGGAGCGTAGCCCGGTTCGACATAGGCCGGGGCATAGCTTGGCCGGGCATAGGTCTCGGTGCCGTAGTAGCTGCCGGCGTAGCCGCCGCCCACGCCGGTACAGCCGCTGGCGGTCAAGGCCAGCAGCAAAATCCAAGAGCGCTTCACCATGCTGTCCTCCCTCCCGAACCGACGGGCGCGGCCGATGATCAATCCCACCAACTTTATCCTGAACTATCATCGTGGCGGCCTTGCGGCAGTTGCCACGCTCTAAGGTGACGCTGGACAGAACATACCATCGTCACCTAGGGATCGCCGTCAGACAGGCCGAACGCGAGCAGCAAGGAGAATCCCGATGGCCGATCTGGTCACGGCGGGAGCGATTGTGGCCGGGACCTTGAGTTTCGCCGCCGAGGCGCTAGGCAAAGGCATCCTCGAGGAGGCCGCCAAGAGCCTCTACAGGAAGCTCACCGGGCTGCTCGCCCACCGTGCGGCCGACGATGTCGCGGCATTGGAGAAGAACCCCACCTCGCCCGGCCGCCGCGCCGTGCTCGCCGAGATGGTCGATGCGTTGCCGCCGGGTGAACAGATTTCGGCGCAGGACCTGGCACACGCCCTGGCGGGTGAGCTCGCCAAGACGAGCAACCAAGCGGAGGCGGTCGGCCTCGACATCGGCCGACTGACCGCGCTCGAAGCGGCTCTCGGCAACATCACCGTGACCCAGGGCACCGGCGTTCACATCGGCGAGGCGGACGTGCAAGGCACGCTTCGCACCGGCGACATCTCGGTTGGCCCGCCGCCGGGAAAATCCTAGCGACACCGGGCGCTCCCCAGAGCGGTGTCGTGGCAGGGGTCTACTTCGCCGGTGCCGCTCAGATTGGCACGTTGGTTCACGGTGATGGCCACGAGAAGCTTGACCGGGTGCTTGCCATGCTGGAACCAAGGGCACAGGCGGCGGGCATCTCCGGCCCGGCGATCCGGGCGTTGGTGGACCGAGCGGGTGGGCTCGACGTGCCCGATGCCGAGCTGCTGTCGTGGCTCGAAAGCTGGATCGACGAGGCGCAGGCCAAGCTCGACGAAGCCTCGCGACGCGGCGAGGAGGGCGCGCGCTTCGACGCCGCCCAACGCAAGGCGCGCCGTCTGTTTGAGGCCGGGCGGCTCGACGAGGTCTCGCAAGTCTTTCTGGTCGAGCTGGACCGCGAGGAGCAGGCCGAGCAGGAGCGGCAGGAGGAGCGCCAGCACCGCCGCATCCGCCTGCTTGAGGAGGCGATCGCGTGGGACAAGCTTGCCCTCAACGGCCCCGCGGCCGCCGCCAAGCTGCGTCGCGTCGCCGCCCTGGTGCATCCCGGCAACACCGACGCCCAGGCGGCATACCTGTTCGAACGCGCCGGGGAGAACGTGGCGCAAGGCGAGGCAACGGGCGACAACGCCGCGCTGCTCACCGCGATCGCGGCCTATCGCCTGACCCTTGAGGAATGGACCCGCGAACGCGCGCCGCTGCGTTGGGCGATGACGCAGAACAATTTCGGCAACGCGATGCAGGCGATGGGCCAGCGGGAGCGCGGCACTGATCGGCTCAGACGGGCGGTGGGCGCCTATCACGCCGCACTCAGCGAGCACACGCGCGAGCGCGCGCCACTCGACTGGGCGATGACGCAGAACAATCTCGGCAATGCGCTGCGCACCTTGGGACAGCGGGACAGCGACACCGAGCGCCTGGAACAGGCCGTCGCCGCCTACCGCTCCGCTCTCGAGGAACGCACCCGCGATTGCGTGCCGCTCGACTGGGCGATCACGCAGAACAATCTCGGCAACGCGCTGTGGACCTTGGGCCAGCGCGAGAGCGGCACCGAGCGACTCCGCGAGGCGGTCGACGCGTACCGTGCCGCGCTGCAGGAGCACACACGTGACCGCGTGCCGATCGACTGGGCGACGACGCAGAACAACCTCGGCAACGCGTTGCAGACCTTGGGTCAGCGGGAGAGCGACAGCGAACACCTGGAGCAGGCGGTCGGCGCCTGTCGCGCCGCACTCGAGGAACGCACCCGCCAGCGCGCCCCGCTCGACTGGGCGATGACGCAGAACAATCTCGGCAATGCGTTCACCGCCCTCGGCCAACGGGAGAGCGGCACCGCGCGGCTCGAAAGCGCGGTCACCGCGTATCGCGCCGCGCTCGAGGAATGGACTCGCGAGCGGGTGCCGATCGGCTGGGCGACAACGCAGAACAACCTTGGCAACGCGCTCACCACGCTCGGTCAGCGGGAAACCGGCACCGAACGCCTGGAGCAAGCGATCGAAGCCTACCGCGCGGCGCTGGAGGAACACACGCGCGAGCGCGTGCCGCTCGATTGGGCCATGACGCAGGATAATCTCGGCACCGCGTTGTGGACCTTGGGCCAGCGGGAGAGCGGCACCGAGCGGCTGGAGCAGGCGGTCGACGCCTACCGCGCGGCGCTGGAGGAACGCACTCGCGAGCGCGTGCCGCTCGACTGGGCGACGACGCAGAACAACCTTGGCAACGCGCTCACCACCTTGGGTCAGCGGGAAAGCGGCACCAAACGCCTCCAACAAGCGGTCGATGCCTATCACGCCGCGCTGGAGGAACGCACCCGCGAGCGCGTACCGCTTGACTGGGCGACGACGCAAAACAACCTTGGCGCCGCGTTGCGCACTCTGGGCGAGCGCGAGACCGGCACCGAGCGCTTCGAGCAGGCGGTCGATGCCTATCACGCCGCGCTGGAGGAACGCACCCGCGAGCGCGTGCCGCTAGACTGGGCGATGACCCAGAACAACCTTGGCAACGCGCTGCGCCGGCTCGGCGAGCGACAGAACGACGCCGAATACCTGGAGCGGGCGATCGCCGCGTACGACAGGGCGCTCGGCGTGTTCGCCGGCGGTGCGGACTATTTCGCCGGGATCGCGCGCGCCAACCGCGACTGGACCGGCGTGCTGCTGGGAGACCAGCGGGCCTGATCCGGCTCGCCTTGCCGCGCTCCCCGGCTGGGATCACTGTCTTAGCGATGTCGCGCGGAGGGGGAATGGACGCGGACTACGTGGTGGTGGGCGCCGGCTCGGCCGGATGCGTGGTGGCGGCGCGGCTGTCGGAGACCGGCGCGCGCGTGGTGCTGCTGGAGGCGGGGCCGCGCGACACCAACCCGTGGATCCACATCCCCGCCGGAGTGCTCAAGCTGCTGCGCCATCCGGTGCTGAACTGGAACTACACCGCCGAGGGCGGCCCGGGCAGCGCCGGCCGACCGATCCATTGGCCGCGCGGCAAGGTGCTCGGCGGGTCGAGCTCGATCAACGGCATGCTGTATGTACGCGGTAACCCGGCCGATTTCGACTTGTGGGCGCAAATGGGCTGTCGCGGCTGGACGTTCGACGACGTGCTGCCATTCTTCCGCAAGTCCGAGCACTACGTGCAAGGCGGCGAGGCCGAGTTCCGCGGCCAGAGCGGGCCGCTGAAGGTCGAGGACTACCGCACCGTGCTGCCGATCACCCACCGCTTCATCGAGGCGGCGCAGCAAGCGGGGTTCCCGCTCAGCGCCGACCTCAACGGTCGCCAGCAGGAAGGCGTCGGCTACTCGCAGATGACCCGGCGCGGCCGGTTTCGCGGCTCCACCGCGCGTACCTTTCTGGCCGAGGCGAAGGGCCGCGCCAATCTGCGCGTGGAGACCGAGGCGGTGGCGACACGGCTGCTGTTCGAGGCAACACGTTGCGTCGGCGTCGCCTTCCGCCAACGCGGGCAGGAACGCACGCTTCGGGCCTCGCGCGAGGTGATCGTCAGCGGCGGCGCGGTGAACTCGCCGCACTTGTTGCAGGTCTCCGGCATCGGCCCCGCCGAACATCTGCGCGCGATCGGCGTCGAGGTGCAACACGATCTGCCCGGCGTCGGCGCCAACCTCTCCGACCACTACGTTGCGCGTGTCTCGCATCGGGTGCGCGGCGCGGTGTCAATCAACGAGCTGTCACGCGGCGCCCGGCTGGCGCGCGAAGTGGGCCGGTTCTTCGCCTCCGGGCGCGGCGCGCTCACCTTCGGTGTCACTAGCGCGCAGGTGTTCTGCCGCTCGCGCGAGGGGCTGGCGAGCCCCGATCTGCAACTGCTGTTCACGCCGGCGAGCTACGACCAGGCGCGCTTCGGCGAATTGGAGCGCGAGCCCGGCATGACGGTGGCGATCTGTCCGGTGCGCCCGGACAGCCGGGGGTCGATCATGGCGCAATCGGCCGACCCACTGGCCCGGCCGATCATCACGCCGAACTACCTTTCGGATCCGAATGACTTGCGGGTGCTGCTTGCCGGCATCCGCTTCACCCGCCAGATCTTCGCCGCCCCGGCGATCGCGGTGCACAGCGTGCGCGAAACCCTCCCGGGCCCGGACGTGCAGGCCGATGACGAACTCGCCGATAACGCGCGCCGCTACGGCAACACGCTCTACCACCCGGTGGGCACCTGCAAGATGGGCGAGGACCCGCGCGCGGTTGTGGATTCACGGCTGCGGGTGCGCGGCTTGCAGGGCTTGCGGGTGATCGACGCCTCGGTGATGCCGACCCTCACTACTGGCAACACCAACGCCCCGACCATCATGATCGGCGAGAAGGGCGCGGCGATGATCCGCGAGGACGCCGGCGGGTAACGCCAGACGCTTGTGTCAGGACGACCAGGCACGGCGACGCCGGTAGCCGCCCCTGGTGGCCTTGGCGAGGATGGTTGGTGCTTGCACCACACTCTCACGGACGATGTGCGGGGCGCTCACCGGGCTATCCAGCAGCACTCGCCAGGCATCCCGCAGCCGCTTGGCTTTCACAGCGTCGGTGAACGAGCGGTAGTAGTAGTTCCGATCGATGGTCCGCTTATGGCGGCGCAACACCCGGAGCAACACACGATCTCCAACGATCCGGGGATCCGACAACAGCCGAGCCTCAAACGCACGAATCCGGCTCAGATCTTCCGAGCTCTGCTTTTCGGTCAGCGAGCCGTCGCGCACCGTGTAGAAGTACATCGCGTCCGGCGTCACCCACCAGCACGCATCCTGCAACAGGCATTCGAGGTAGAACAGGAAATCCTCGCCGAACCTGTTGTGCTGATCGTAACGCACGCCGTGCTCCCGCAGGAAGGAGCGCCGGATGATGGGGTGCATGAAGCCGTAGCTCGCCCGTGGACCACGACCGTTGGTGGTATTGCCCGCGATGAATTCGACCAAATCGATCCTGTGCCGGCTGCACATCTTTCCGGTCGTGAACATGACCTGGGTATGATCCGGCTCGATGCCCTCCGAAACCCTGATCAGGTTGTCCGAGACCAGATCGGCGGAGGCGTGCTCGGCGAGCGCGATGAGCGTCTCGATCCGGCGTGGAACCATGCTGTCATCGGCATCGAGCAGGACGATCCATTCTCCCTGCGAGGCATCGATCGCCGTGTTCCGCGATGCGCCCGGACCTTGGTTCTCGCGATTGCGAATCAGGCGGATGCGAGGATCGGCAGCCGCCGCGCGACGCACCACCTCGGCCGTATCATCGGTCGAGGCATCGTCGACAACCATGATTTCCAGCGATGTCTCCGTCTGCACCCGTGCCGATTCGATGGCCGTGGACACGTGCTCCCGCGCATTAAACGCAGGGATGATGACAGAGGCACGAACAGGTAGCTGCACTACCGCAATCTCCGCCAAGGCGATGCAGACGCGCGAGGATTTTCCAAGCTACGAGAGCGCTGCACCATTGAGCTCCTGAACGCAGCCGCTGAGGCACGCAGGTGCTGATCCCGATACCATACCATCTGGCGATGAACCACTTCAGTTTGGCGAAATTGGGACATTGGCGAGACTTCGGGTTCCCCGGCGAAGGCCCCACTGCTAAACGACCAAAGTCTCGCAAGCAACGCTGGAGCCCACGCCGATGGACGCGATCTCCGACTCTCACCTGATCCGCGACGAGGCGACACTCGAGGCGCTCTACGGCACGCCGGCCGCCGCGGCGGTGTTCAAGGAGACCGACTTCATCCACCCGCACTACGCCACGCTGATCGCCGCCTCGCCTTTCGTGGTGCTGGCGACCACCGGGCCGGATGGGCTCGACTGCTCGCCGCGCGGCGATCCGGCCGGCTTCGTCGCGATGGCGGACGAGCGCACCTTGCTGATCCCCGACCGACGCGGCAACAACCGGGTGGACAGCCTGCGCAACATCATCGCCGACCCCCGAGTTGCCTTGCTGTTCCTCATTCCCGGGGTTGGCGAGACTCTGCGGGTGAACGGACGAGCAAGGATTTCGGTCGATCCCGAGTTGCTGGCGCGATTTCCCGCGCAGGGCAAGCTGCCAAGATCGGTCATCGTCGTCAGCGTCGAGCAGGCCTATTTCCAGTGCCAGAAGGCGCTGGTGCGCTCGGAGCTATGGAACCCCGACCGGCGACGCGACCGTGGCACATTGCCGACCACCGGAACCATCCTCGCCGACATCACGCAGGGACGCGCGGGCGGCGAGCAATACGACCGGGATTACCCCGAGCGTCTGCGCGCAACGATCTACTAATTAGGTCAGGCTATTAGGTCTGGCGACCGCCGCCGAGCAGATTGCCCAGCATGCCGCCGATATCGGTGTTCTGCGACGGCGCCTGACCGTTCGGCGTCACGTGGTCGACGGCGTGCGGCAATGCCTCCGCCAGCACCTGACGCATGTGGTCGGGAGTGGTACCAGCCTGATCTGCCCAGCCCTGGATCTGCTCGGGGGAAAACGCGGTGCCGACCTGATCCGGCGACACCGGCTGGTTGGCGCCGGTCCCGACCCAGGAGTTCGCCTGCTCTCCCGCCCCGGCGGACTGGAAACGGGACAGCAAGTCGCTCAGCCCGCCGCCCTGCCCACCGCTGCCCTGGCCGCTGCCGCCGAGGATCTGTTGCAAGATCGACTGCAAGGCCGAGGGCTGAACCTGCTGCCTTCCCCCACCACCGCCGAGGACGCCGCCTAGAATTTGACCCAGCATGCCGCTCATGACTTGCTCTCCCCAATGATTCGACCCTAGCTCAGCACAGTTGCCGGCCCCAGGCGAGGGCACACGAGCAAGGCCAGCCACACAGGAGAGCGCCGATGGCCGAAGGTCGGTTCGATGGACAGGTCGCCCTGGTGGCGGGCGGCGCGTCGGGGATCGGCCTGGCACTGGTGCGGCGGCTCCACGCCGAAGGCGCCGCCGTGCTCGCCGCCGACCTCAACGAGGCGGGTCTGAACGCGATCAGCGCCGAGCTCGGCGACCGCTGCCTCCGCGTCAGTGCGGACGTGACCAAGGAGGCGGATGTCGAGGCGATGGTCGGCGCCGCCGTGGCGCGCTTCGGCGCGGTGCATTGCGCCTTTAACGTCGCGGGGGCGTCGCGGCCCGGCTACATCGTCGATCTCAGCGAGAGCGACTGGGATTTCACCGTCGATCTGTGCCTGAAAGGCGTGTTCCTCGGCATGAAGCACCAGGCGCGACAGATGATGCGGCAAGGCGGCGGCGGGACCATCGTCAACGTTGCCTCGCTCAACGCGCACGTGCCGATGCATGCCGGCTCCGCCTATGTGGCCGCCAAGGCCGGGGTCGAGATGCTGACCAGGAATGGCGCGCTCGAATTCGCCGAGGCCGGCATCCGGGTCAACGCGATCCTGCCCGGCCTGGTGCAAACTCCGCTGACCAGACGGCACTTCGACAATCCGGCCGCGCTGGAGGCGTTCAAGGCGCGCATCCCGCTGGGCCGCCCGGCGCAGCCCGAGGAGATGGCCGGCCCGGCGCTGTTCCTCGCCAGCGACGATGCCAGCTACGTCTCGGGCGCCAGCCTGCTGGTCGACGGCGCCTGGGCGGTAAGCGGCTATCCCGACATGCGCCCGTTCCGCGGGCCGGTGCAGTGGAATGGCCGCTGAGGAATGGCCGCTGAGGAATGGCCGCTGAGGAATGGCCGCCGGGCTTGGCCGCTATCGGGCGCGCTCGGAATTGCGCCGCCGCTCGTGCCAGGCGTCCATGAGCTGCAGCACGGTGGCCGCCGTCTCCTCGATCGAGCGGCGGGTCACGTCGATCACGGGCCAGCCGCGCCGGTTGCACAGCCGCCGCGCCCACAGCAGTTCCGCCTTCACCGCCTCCTCGTCGATATATTCCTGCGCGTCGTACCGCACCGCATTGCCCGCCGGCCCGGCGCCGATCAACCGTAGTCGATGACGGCGGATCTCGATCAAGGACAGCACATCCAGAGTGAGGCCGATCACCGGGCAAGGCGGGTTCTCCAGCCCCGGCGGATCCGGCAGGTTGGGCACCAGCGGGATGTTCGCCGCCTTGGTGCCGCGGTTGGCGAGATAGAAGCAGGTCGGCGTCTTGGAACTGCGCGAGACCCCCACCAGCACCACGTCCGCCTCGGCAATCCCGGCCTGCGACTGGCCATCGTCATGCGCCAGCACGTAATGCATCGCGTCGATCCGACGGAAGTAGTCGGCATCGAGCACATATTGCCGCCCGGGCCGCGCCGTCGCCTGCGCGCCGATCTGCTCCTGCAGAATCGACATCACCGGGTCGAGCACGTTCACCACCTGGACATTGAGCCGCTGGCAGGTAGTTTCGAGATCGCCGCGCAGCGCCTGGTCGATCACCGTCGAGAGAACCGGCCCCGGCTCCGCCTCGATCCCCTCCAGCACCCGGTGGAGCTGAAATCGCGTCCGGACCAGGCTCCAGCGATGATACAGTATCTGCACATGCTCGAACTGCGCGGTGGTGGCGCGCGCGATCGAGTTCAGGGTCTCGCCCGTTGCGTCGGAGACCAGGTGCAGGTTGATGCGGTCGATCGCCATGCGAACGAGAATAGCGGGGATAACCGGCTTCCGCACTGCAAAGCACCGGCGGGACCGCCCATACCGGGGATAACCGGCCTGGTCGGTGGTTACGCGTGACGGTTCCGGGCGTGATCTCCACCGCCTGGGGAGAACCCGGCGGAACTCAGGCGCGACAAAGCCTTGAGGGGGCGGTTACGCTGTGGATCGACCGAGCACATCGTGGCCGTTTGGCGGGTACCCCGCTATCCACACCCCCTATCGTCACTACATCTGTCTCTATCGATCTTCTATTTTGTTGAGCGGTGGGCATGACCAAGAAGCTGCTGCGGGTGCTGGCCGGCGAGGCGGTCTGGCCACCGCCGATCTGGCTGATGCGTCAGGCCGGGCGCTACCTGCCGGAGTATCGGGAGGTGCGACGGCGCGCGGGGGATTTTATCGCGCTCTGCACCGCGCCCGAGCTCGCCGCCGAAGTGACGCTCCAGCCGATCCGCCGCTTCGGCTTCGATGCCGCCATCCTGTTCAGCGACATCCTGATGCTGCCCTGGGCGTTGGGTTACGGTTTGCGCTTCGCCGAAGGCGAGGGGCCGGTGCTGCCTAGGCTGCGCGAGCGCGAGTCGATCGAGGCGCTCGACCGTGGCCGGTTGCACGAGGCGATCGCACCGATCCTGGAGACGGTGCGCCTCACCCGGGCCGGGCTCGACACCGACACCGCGCTGATCGGCTTCGCCGGCGGCCCGTTCACCGTCGCCTGCTACATGATCGAGGGCGGTGGCTCGAAGGATTTCGCCGCCACCCGGCAGATGGCGTTTGGCGATCCGGAGCTGTTCGGCGCCCTGATGACCGTGCTGACCGAGGCGACCATCGACTATCTGCTGGCCCAGGTCGCGGCCGGCGCCGAGGTGGTGATGCTGTTCGATAGCTGGGCCGGCGTGCTGTCCCCGTCGCTGTTCCGCGCCCATGTCACCGCGCCGGCGCGGCGCATCGTCGGCGCCCTCCGGCTGCGCCACCCCGAGCTGGCGATCATCGGCTTTCCGCGTCTGGCCGGCGTGATGCTCGCCGATTACGCGGTGATGAGCGGGGTGAACGCCGTCGGCATGGACACCGCGATGGACCCGGGCCGAGCGCAGTGGCTGGTTCCCGGGCGCACCGCCTTGCAGGGCAATCTCGACCCGATGGCGCTGCTGGCCGGTGGCCCGGCGCTGCGGGACGAGGCCACGGCGATCCTGCTGGCGATGCGCGGCCGACCGTTCGTGTTCAATCTCGGCCACGGCATCGTGCCGCAGACCCCGCCCGAGCATGTCGGCGAGCTGGTGAGGCTGGTTCGTGCCACGTGACCTCGACCCGGGGGCGAGCGAGGCGGGGGACGGGCGTCGGCGCGTCGCCATCGTGCTGTTCAATCTCGGCGGTCCCGACCGACCCGAGGCGATCCGGCCGTTCCTGCTCAACCTGTTTCGCGATCCCGCTATCCTGCGCGTGCCGTTCTTCGTGCGGCCATTCCTCGCCCGGGTCATCGCCCGCGCCCGTCTGAGGCCGGCGACCGAGAACTATGCCCTGCTAGGCGGTTCCTCCCCCTTGCTGCGGCTCACCGGGGAGCAGGCCAGCGCGCTGGCCGCCGCGCTGACGGAATTCGACGCCGAGTGTTTCATTGCGATGCGCTACTGGCATCCGTTCAGCGCCGAGACGGCGGCGGCTGTGAAAGCCTTCGCGCCGGATCACGTGCTGCTGCTGCCGCTCTATCCGCAGTTCTCGACCACGACGACCGGCAGCTCGCTCACTGCCTGGCGCGAGGCCGCCGCGGCTGCCGGTCTGGCCGTCACCACCACCGTGCTGTGCTGCTATCACGCCGACCGTGCCTATGCCGCGTCGATCGCCGCGCTGGTGCGACAGGGCTACCGCGAGGCGCGCGCGGCGCTGCCGCCGGGCACCGGCCTCAGGGTGCTGTTCTCGGCCCACGGCCTGCCACGGCGGATCGTCGAAGCCGGCGATCCCTACCAGTTCCAGGTCGAGCAGACGGTCGCCACGGTGTTGCGCGTTTGGGACCATAGCGAAACCGACCCGACGATCCCGGGGTCGACCGATCTCGACTGGGCGATCTGCTACCAGTCCCGGGCCACGCCCGAGCCCTGGATCGAACCGGGCACCGAGACGGAGATCGAGCGCGCCGCGCGCGACAAGGTGGCGCTGCTGGTCGTGCCCATCGCCTTTGTGTCGGAGCATTCCGAGACGCTGGTGGAGCTCGACATCGAATATCGCGACCTGGCGGACCGGCTCGGCGTGCCGGGCTACGCGCGGGTGCCGACGCCGAACGCCGATCCGCGGTTCATCGCCGCGTTGGCGGGGCTGGCACGTCGCGCGTTGCGGCATGGCCCGGGGCTGTGCAACTTCGCCCAAGCTCGTGCTTGCCCCGTTGCAAGTTCGGGTTGTCCCTACGCCAGATCCGAGGCGGCGGTGTCGGCATGACGGTCGACTTCTTCGGCTTGCTGTATCCGTGGACAAAGGCGTTGCACATCATCGCCGTAGTCGCCTGGATGGCGGGGTTGCTCTATCTGCCCAGGCTCTACGTCTATCATTGCGAAGTGCCGCCCGGCTCGCGGGAGAGCGAGCGCTTCAAGGTGATGGAGCGGCGGCTGTTCAAGCAGATTATCAGCCCGGCGATGATCGCGACCTGGGTGTTTGGGATCATTCTGGTTCTCACCCCGGGAACGATGAGCTGGTCGGACGGCTGGTGGCATGTCAAGCTGCTGTGCGTGCTGCTGCTCACCGGGTTTCACGGCGCGTTGTCGCGCTGGCGCAAGGATTTCGTGCAGGATCGCAACTTGCACCCGCAGCGTTTCTATCGCATCGCCAACGAGGTGCCGACGGTGCTGCTGGCCGTGATCGTGGTGATGGTCGTGGTGCGACCATTCTGAAACCGAGCTTGGCTGTCTTGAAGGTCGATCGGGAGATACCTACTTCGCTTGTTGACGATAGAGCCTTTCCCGCTTAGCGTGTGGCTCCCTCCGTTAGTGGCCCGGATCTGCGGCGCCGCGTCTCCCAATATTCGGGACAGTGGATTTCCCAGGTCAGAGTAGCGCACCCGCGATCCAGGTGCTGGCTCGTGCTGGACCGCTCAAGTCTGCTTCCCGCGTTTATTTTCCCGACTTAGACCATCCGAGGCGTCCATGCATCTCGCCGAACTCAAGACAAAGACCCCGGCAGACCTGCTGAGCTTTGCCGAATCCCTGCAGATCGAGAACGCATCATCCTTGCGCAAGCAGGACATGATGTTCGCCATCCTGAAGAACCTGGCCGAGAACGATCAGGCGATCCACGGCGAGGGCACGCTCGAGATCCTGCCCGACGGGTTCGGCTTCCTGCGCAGCCCCGAGGCCAACTACCTGCCCGGGCCGGACGACATCTACATCTCACCCTCGCAAGTGCGGCGGTTCGGGCTGCGGACAGGCGATTCAGTCGAGGGCCAGATCCGGGCACCGAAGGATGGCGAGCGCTACTTCGCCCTGCTCAAAGTCGACACGGTGAATTTCGAGCCGCCCGACGCGGTGCGGCATCGCATCAACTTCGACAACCTGACCCCGCTGTATCCCGAGCGCCGGCTCAAGATGGAGATGGAGAACTTCCAATCCGTCGCCAAAGGTCCGGCAAAGGATTTCACACCGCGCGTGATCGACCTGATCGCGCCGATCGGTATGGGGCAGCGCGCGCTGATCGTCGCCCCGCCGCGCACCGGCAAGACGGTGATGCTGCAGAACATTGCCTCGGCGATCTCGCACAACCATCCAGAAGTGTTCCTCATCGTGCTGCTGATCGACGAGCGGCCGGAGGAGGTCACCGACATGGCGCGCAGCGTGAAGGGCGAGGTGGTTTCTTCCACGTTCGACGAGCCCGCCACGCGGCACGTGCAAGTGACCGAGATGGTGCTGGAGAAAGCCAAGCGGCTGGTCGAGCACAAACGGGACGTGGTGATCCTGCTCGACAGCATCACCCGCTTGGCGCGTGCTTACAACACCGTGGTGCCCTCGTCGGGCAAGGTGCTGACCGGCGGCGTCGACGCCAATGCGTTGCAGCGGCCGAAGCGCTTTTTCGGCGCGGCGCGCAACATCGAGGAAGGCGGCTCCTTGACCATCATCGCCACCGCGCTGGTCGACACCGGCAGCCGGATGGACGAGGTGATCTTCGAGGAGTTCAAGGGCACCGGCAATTCCGAGGTGATCCTCGATCGCAAGCTCTCCGACAAGCGCAGCTTCCCCGCCATCGACATCACCAAGAGCGGCACCCGCAAGGAGGAATTGCTGGTGGAGAAGGGAACGCTGTCGAAGATGTGGGTGCTGCGCCGCATTCTCAACCCGATGGGCACGGTCGACGCGATGGAGTTCCTGCTCGACAAGCTGAAATACAGCAAGACCAATCAGGACTTCTTCGACGCGATGAATACCTGATCCCTGACGCAAGCAGAGGGCGTGCCTGCGACCGGAAGGAGCGATGGTGGCAACGGCGATTGTCCTGCGTGATACCGGCGGGCCGGAGGTTCTCAGGAGCGAGAATGTCACGGTTGGCAGGCCCGGCGCGCGAGAGCTTCGGATCAGACAGACCGTGCTCACCGTCGAACCCGGCAAGATCTTCCCTCTCGCCAGCACGGCAGCGGCGCAGGAAGAGCTGGAGTCACGCCGGGCATCTGGTCCGCTTCTGCTGGTGTCCTGATCTCCTCGCGAACACCGGCTAGCTAGTGCCCGGCAAACCCGCCGGGGAGGAAGCCGGCGCGGTCTGGGCAGCCTGAATTCTGGCCGAAGCCCACCTTCTCCGCCGGGATCGGCTTGAGCTCCTTGGTCAGCACGATCCGGATCTCCTGGATGTAGGCGCGCCGGTCCTCTTCCGTCGCGCCACGCGGGAAGCGGCAGCTCACCACCAGGGCGGTGGCGAGGGCCGGGTCCTTGGCCGCGACGGCTTTCAGCAGATCGTCGATCCTGAGCTCGTGCCCCATCGCGCCGCTGTCGCGCAGCACCGCGCCGACCGTGCCGTTGGCCTGCTCGGCCAGGCGCACCACCGCGCCGAAATAGGCTTCCGGCGCCAAACCGGAGCAGGTGCCGTGCCGGCGCCACTCGTAGCGGTCGAGCCCATCCGCGGTCCCCGGCATGTAGCGTCCGAGCTGGGTTCGCAGCTCCGTCGACAAGCGGGAGAGCCGCGTCTCGGTGCAGTATTGCGGCTGCTGGTTGACGCTGACCCGCTCGCGATTGGGCCACAGCCCATGCACCGTCAGCGGGACGGCGCGATAGCTTGCGTCAGTGCCATCGTGACATTCCTGCTTGGCGGCGTTGCGCGGATTGAGCGCGCAGAAGCTCGGCGCGATGGTGAAGCTCATCAGATAGTAGTCGAAGGTGCCGGGCTGATCCTGGGCACGTTCGCCGGTGGGCTGCGCCACCCCCGCTATCGGCGCCAGGCCGACGGCCAGGGCAAGCCAGGCACCAGGAAGCATGGTCCACGAACGAGGCCCGAAGCGACGCACGAGACGATTGACAGATAAAAAGCTTCGCATTGCTCGACCTTTGATTGTAACCCGCCGCTGGCGATAGAACCCCTGCGTAACGCCGAGGCGTTGCCAACCCGTCTACGCCTGAATATGACCGCGCAAGCCGCAACTGAGGATGCCTGCATGCAAGACGTCTCGACCACCCCCGACTACAAGGTCAAGGACATCTCGTTGGCCGATTGGGGGCGGAAGGAAATCGCCATGGCCGAGGACGAGATGCCTGGGCTGATGGCGACGCGCGCGGAATACGGCGCATCGAAGCCGTTGCGGGGCGCACGCATCATCGGCTGCCTGCACATGACGATCCAGACGGCGGTGCTGATCGAGACCCTGCAAGCGCTTGGTGCGACGGTGCGCTGGTCGTCGTGCAACATCTTCTCCACACAGGACCACGCCGCCGCCGCGATGGCCGCCGCGGGTGTGCCGGTGTTCGCCTGGAAGGGGATGAGCGAGGAGGAGTTCTGGTGGTGCATCGAGCAGACGGTGCGCGGTCCCGACGGCTGGACGCCGAACATGATCCTCGACGACGGCGGCGACGCCACGCAGCTCCTGCACCAGAAATACCCCGAGATGCTGGCCGACGTGCGCGGTGTCTCGGAGGAGACCACCACCGGCGTGCATCGGCTGCGCGACATGGCGCGCGACGGCACGCTGCTCACCCCGGCGATCAACGTCAACGACAGCGTGACCAAGTCGAAATTCGACAACCTCTATGGCTGCCGCGAAAGCCTGGTTGACGGCATCCGCCGGGGCACCGACGTGATGATGGCGGGCAAGATTGCCGTGGTGGCCGGATTCGGCGACGTCGGCAAGGGCTCGGCCGCGAGCCTACGCAACGCCGGCTGTCGCGTGATGGTGACCGAGATCGACCCGATCTGCGCTTTGCAGGCGGCGATGGAGGGCTATGAGGTGATGACGATGGACGACGCGGCGCCGCGTGGCGACATCTTCGTCACCGCGACCGGCAACGTGGACGTCATCACGCAGGATCATATGCGGGCGATGAAGCACCGGGCGATCGTCTGCAACATCGGCCACTTCGATAGCGAGATTCAGATCGAGAGCCTGCGCAACTACCGCTGGGAGAATGTCAAGCCGCAGGTTGACGAGGTGGTGTTCCCCGAAGGCAAGCGCTTGATCGTGCTGAGCGAGGGCCGGCTGGTGAACCTCGGCAACGGCACCGGCCACCCGAGCTTCGTGATGAGCGCCAGCTTCACCAACCAGGTGCTGGCGCAGATCGAGCTGTATAATGCCCCGTCCGGCACCTATCAGCGGCAGGTCTACACCTTGCCGAAGCATCTCGACGAGAAGGTGGCGGCGTTGCATCTCGCCAAGGTCGGCGCCAACCTGACCAAGCTGTCGCCGAAGCAGGCCGAGTATATCGGCGTGAACCCCGCCGGACCATTCAAGCACGAATTGTACCGCTACTGAGCTAAGACTGGTCGGTCTCAATAAAGCGGCCGTTCAAGCGAACTTTACTGACCTTGCGGCAAAGTTACGCCGCAGGGCCGGGTTCATCATCTATTAATCGCGATGGGCTGTTGTCCGAGTGCTGCGCACCCATATACATCGGCAGCCCTCGAGCACGTCCTTGTGTCTTAGCCGAGTGAGACCTCATCGATGCAACCGCTCCCCACCGAGCCGCAAACCGCCGCCGTGCAGCGCGCCTTGCGGGGTGTTCACGATGATGCCACCGCCGCGGACCTGCTGTTCCTGGAGGCGTGGGAGCTGCACCCGTTACCTGGTACGGCCCCTGCGCTGCGGGTCAACCAGATCCGCCGAGCCAATCCCTCGCTTGCCGCCGAGATCCGCGCTGAACTGCGCCAGGGTCGTCCGCTAACCGAGGACGAGCGCGCCCAGCTCTGACCCAGGGGATCCGCCGGTGCGTCGTCTCGGAACCGGGTGAAGCGGGCAGCGTTGCCCGGCCATGCTTCGCCTCTATTTCGGTCTCGTGCGCCAGGCGGCGACCCAGTTCATTGAGGACGGGGCGCTCAGCCGGGGTGCGGCCATCGCCTACTACACCGTCACCTCGATCGCCCCGGTGCTGCTGATCGTCGTAGCGATCGCCGGGTTCGTGTTCGGCGAAGAGGCGGCGCGCGGCGCCATCGTCGATGAGCTCGGTAGCCTGATGGGCGGCAAGAGCGCCGACCTTCTGCAAGGGATGATCCAGAACGCCAGCAATCGCAGCACCGGCACTATCGCGACGATCATCGGCGGAGTGACCCTGCTGATCACGGCAAGCGGCGTGTTCGGCGAGATGCAGGCCGCGCTCAATGCGATCTGGAAGACTGAACCGGCGTCAGCGGGGGCGGTGTCGCGGCTGGTGCGCGCACGGCTGGCCTCGCTCGGGCTGGTGGCGACCATGGGGTTCCTGCTGCTGGTCTCCCTAGTGCTGAGCGCGGCGTTGCAGGCGCTCGGCGGCTGGCTCAACGGGCAGTTGCCCGGGTTGGGGATCGTGCTGCGGGTGCTCAACTTCCTGGTGTCGCTGCTGCTGACCTCAGTGTTGTTCGGCGCCGTCTACAAGATCCTGCCGGATGTCGATCTGAAATGGCCGGACGTGATCGTCGGCGCGGTGACCACGGCAGTGCTGTTCACGCTCGGGAAATTCCTCATCAGCCTCTATATCGGCTCGAGCTCGATCGCCTCGACCTATGGCGCCGCCGGGTCGCTGATCGTGGTGCTGATCTGGGTGTATTACTCGGCGCAGATCTTCCTGCTCGGCGCCGAGTTCACCAAGGCGTACGCCAGCTCGCAGGGCAGCTTTGCCGCCGCCCCCTCGGAATCCGGTCACGCGCGGCTGGGCGAATTGCGCCAGCAACTGGGAACCATCCGCAAGAAGCGCTAGGGTTCGCGGAGAGGCCGGTGCTCGGCGAGACATAAGGGAAACGCTCGCGATGGCGGTGAACAAGGTCTACCCCGATCCCAAGGCGGCGCTCGATGGGCTGCTGCGCGACGGCATGACCATCATGTCCGGCGGGTTCGGCATCTGCGGCATCCCGCAAGCCTTGATTGAGGCGATCCGCGAATCCGGGGTGAAGGACCTGGTCATCATTTCGAACAACGCCGGCGTGGACGATCACGGCCTCGGGCTGCTGCTGCAAACCCGGCAGGTGCGCAAGATGATCAGCTCCTATGTCGGCGAGAACGCAACCTTCGCCAAGCAATACCTCGCCGGCGAGCTGGAGATCGAGTTCAACCCGCAAGGCACCTTGGCCGAGCGCGTGCGCGCCGGTGGCGCGGGCATCCCGGCGTTCTACACCGCGACCGGCGTCGGCACCCAGGTCGGCGAGGGCAAGGAGACCAAGGTTTTCGACGGCAAGACCTACGTCATGGAGCGCGGCCTGTTCGCCGACCTCGCCATCGTGCATGCCTGGAAGGGTGATCCCGAGGGCAACCTAGTCTATCGCAAGACCGCGCGGAACTTCAATCCGATGATGGCGACTGCCGCCAAGGTGACGGTGGCCGAGGTCGAGCAGCTGGTCGGACCCGGCGAGCTCGACCCCGATCACGTCGTCACCCCGGGGATGTTCGTCAAGCGGATCGTCAAGCTGGATACGGTCGACAAGCGCATCGAGCAGCGCACCGTGCGCAAGCGCGCGGCGTAGAGGAGACAACGCATGCCCTGGACCCGCGATCAGATGGCCGCCCGCGCCGCGCGCGAGCTGCACGACGGCTACTACGTCAATCTCGGCATCGGCATCCCGACCCTGGTCGCCAACCACATCCCCGAGGGCATGTCGATCCAGCTGCATTCGGAGAACGGCATGGTCGGCATGGGGCCGTTCCCGTTCGAGGGCGAGGAGGACGCCGACGTCATCAACGCCGGCAAGCAGACCGTGACCGAGCTGCCGACCACCTCCTACTCCGACAGCGCCGCCTCGTTCGCGATGGTGCGCGGCGGCCACATCGACATCTCGATCCTGGGTGCCTTGCAGGTGGCGGAGAACGGCGACCTCGCCAACTGGATGATCCCCGGCAAGATGGTGAAGGGCATGGGTGGCGCGATGGATCTGGTGGCCGGCGTGCCACGCGTGGTGGTGCTGATGGAGCACGCCGCTAAGGACGGCTCGCCAAAAATCCTCAAGCACTGCGCCCTGCCGCTCACCGGCGCTAAAGTCGTGAGCCTGATTATCAGCGAACTCGCGGTGTTCGACGTGACGCCGGAGGGCCTGGTGCTGGTCGACAAGGCGCCGGATGTTGGCATCGACGAAATCAAGGCCAAAACCGAGGCGTCGTTCACCGTTCATCCGGATTTGCAGAAGGCGGCGGCCTGAGCGCCGCACCCAGCGCCGGTCGCGGCGGCGGGTCGCGCAGCACCGGCGACAGCGGATCGCCCCACACCGTGTCGCCGGCCAAGGCGAGCAGCATCACGTCCGCCTTGACCCAGGTGTAGATCCGCGTCCGCACCGTGGGCGAGAGCGCGTTGCCGACCGCCGCGACCAGCCGCAGCGTCCCGAGGGCGTGACGTCCGGCCGGCTGGCGAAACGTGGCGCTGCTCAGCGTGGTGGCATGGGCGAGGATGACACTGGCCGCCGCGTCGCTCGCCGTTTGCAGCAGTGCCTGCGCGCGCTCGCGATGCAGGATCGTCGCCGCCCCGTACCCGATATCCCCGAGGGCGTGGCTGGCTCCCGCGTCTATCAGCACGCGATCATCGGGGCGGAGATCGAGATGCAGCAGCAGCGCCGCCGTCCGGCGTATCGCGCGGCTGTCCTGTCCCGCCCGCAAGACGGCAAAGCCTGCCACCGCCGCCTGGAACTCCGCTGGAGCGGCCACCGACCAGCGCTGCAACGCGTCCCAGTCGGCGAGGCGGACCGCGCCCGCTGCCGCCAGCCAGTGCAGGAACGCCCAGGCGTTGGTGGTCACCACCCGCTCGGGCGGGGGCGCGTAGAGGATGTCGGGGTGCGACGCTTGACGTGAAGACGAGCGCTTCATACTACCGGCTGGTAGGCTCGATCCGGCGCATGGTGCGCGATGCGCCTGCGGGGATCATCAATCAAGGAGCGATTCATGCCCGATACGCACCTCGCTGGTGCCGAGACGGCTGACAGCATGCCGGCCACGGTGGACGTCGTCATCGTCGGCGCCGGGTTCGCTGGCATGTATACCTTGCATCGCATGCGCGGCCTCGGGCTGTCGGCTGTCGTGTTCGAGGCCGGCAGCGGCGTTGGCGGCACCTGGTTCTGGAACCGCTATCCCGGCGCCCGCTGCGATGTCGAGAGCATGCAGTATTCCTATTCGTTCTCGCCCGAGCTGGAGCAGGAGTGGAGCTGGAGCGAGCTGTTCGCCTCGCAGCCCGAGATTCTGCGTTACGCCAACCACGTGGCCGACCGCTTCGACCTGCGTCGCGATATCCGCTTCGAGACGCGGGTGACCGAGGCCCGTTTCGACGAGGATGCCATCCGCTGGCAGGTTGTCACCGATCGCGGCGATCGGGTGTCGGCGCAGTATGTGGTGATGGCGACCGGCTGCCTCTCCTCGGCGCGAATGCCGGATTTTCCGGGGCTCGCCAGCTTCAAGGGTTGCACCTACCACACCGGCCACTGGCCGCATGAGGGAGTGGATTTCACCGGCCAGCGCGTCGCGGTGATCGGCACCGGTTCCTCGGCGATCCAGGCGATCCCGGTGATTGCCGAGCAGGCCGCCGAGCTCGTCGTGTTCCAGCGCACGCCGAATTTCAGCATCCCCTCGCGCAACGGGCCGATGACCCCGGATTACGAGCAGAAGTGGAAGACCGCCTATCCCGAGCAGCGTGGCAAGGCGCGGGTGGCGCGCTCCGGCATCGTCTATGCGGTGAACGAGCAATCCGCTCTCGAGGCGGCCGAGGAGGAGCGCCGCCGCGAGTACGAGGCGCGCTGGGAGGCTGGCGGCACCGCGTTCATGGCGGCGTTTGGCGACCTGATCGTCGACAAGCGCGCCAACGATACGGCGGCCGACTTCGTTCGCGGCAAGATCCGCGAGATGGTGAAGGACGAAGCGGTGGCCAAGCTGCTCGGCCCCAAGGATCACCCGATCGGCACCAAGCGCATCTGCGTCGATACCGAGTACTACACGACCTATAACCGCGATAACGTGACCTTGGTCGACGTGCGACGCGCGCCGATCAGGGAACTCACGCCGGGCGGATTGCGGACCGATGCCGCCGAATACGCGTTCGACAGCATCGTGTTCGCGACCGGGTTTGACGCGATGACCGGCTCGGTGTTGCGGGTGGACATCAAGGGGCGCGATGGGCGCGCACTGCGCAACAAGTGGGCGGACGGGCCGCGCGCCTATCTCGGGCTGATGACGGCGGGTTTTCCCAACCTGTTCCTTATCACCGGACCCGGCAGCCCCTCGGTGCTGAGCAACATGATCGTGTCGATCGAGCAGCACGTCGAGTGGATCAGCGACTGCATGGCGGCGATGCGCGCGCAACGTCACGCCGGGCTGGAAGCGTCGCGCGAGGCTGAGGAAAGCTGGGTCGCCCATGTCAACGAGGTGGCCGACCGGACGCTCTATCCCAGTGCCAACTCCTGGTACATGGGCGCCAACATCCCGGGCAAGCCACGGGTGTTCATGCCCTATATCGGCGGTGTCGGCGCCTATCGCGAGCAGTGCGACGCCATCGCGGCGGATGGTTACCGCGGCTTTCGCCTGATCGTCGCGATGCCGGAAGCGGCGGCGGCCGAGTAGTCGTTCCCGTCGAGGCGTCGGGGCACCCTTCCAAACCCGGCCCTCGGCTGCTATATCGCGCCCGCCACGCAGTTTGGCGGGCGCATAGCTCAGTTGGTAGAGCAGCTGACTCTTAATCAGCGGGTCCCAGGTTCGAGCCCTGGTGCGCCCACCACTTGGCCTCGAAAGAACGCGGTCACTTGGCTTTCTCGGGCGGGTGGCCGGCCTGTCAACCCTGACAATGACTGGTCGGACGGGTCAGGCGGAGAGGCTGCGGACCAGTCCATCGCCGGACCCCGATGGTGCCCGCAAAGAGAGTGCAATCTCAGAAATAGTGTAGCCACGCTTGCAAAAGCCATCTTTTAGCTGTATCGTCCCATTTGTTGGCTCGTCCTTGATGTGGCGAAACGGGGCGATGATTTCTCCGCTCACGCTCCACTCGGGCCCCGGAGCTTTTCTGTCTTCGCGTATTATCGACAACTGTTCGGATTGCCGATTTGGACACGGTGTTCAGACAAGTGGCCCCGCTACCCCGACTAGTGCGGGCTGAACAGCCAAGCAAAGTTGGCAAGGCGCGCGCCAGGGCATTGCCGTCGGCGTCGGGTGTTGGCTCGCATGATCCGCTGATGCCGACGGTCTTTCACGAACCTTGGTGGCTCGACGCCGCAACCGCCGGTGGTTGGCAAGAGGTGACCGTTACATCGGGCGGCAAGCAGACCGGAAGACTGCCGTTTGTTTTGGCGCGGGAATTCGGCACGCGGGTCTGTGCCGCGCCACGCCTCGCGCATTTCCTGGGCCCGGCGATCGACGAGGGCGACGGTACCAATGTCACCCGTACTCTGCGTCGCGCCCGCATCGCCCGCGAGCTGATCGAGGCCCTTCCGGGGATAGATGCCTTCTACCAACGCTTCCATCGCGGCATCACCGAGACGATCGCCTTCCAGGAACGCGGCTTCGATACCGGCGTGCTGTTCACGCACGAAATTGCACCGGCACCGGAAGACGCCTTGTGGCGGGCAATGCGGGACAAGACCCGCAATGTGATCCGACGCGCCCAGGAGCGCCTCACCGTCGGCGAACTGAACGCCGCCCCCGCGTTCGTGGCGTTCTACAATGCGAACCTCGATCATCGCGGCGCGCCCAACCATTACGACCCGGCCACCGCCATCGCCGTGTGCGAGGCGGCGCTGCTCCGTCGGCGTGGACGTGTCCTCGTGGCACGGGACGAGGCCGGCGCCCCGGTCGCCGCGATCTTCTACGTATGGGACGCGATCGCCGCATACTACATGTTGTCCACCCGTAGCCGGGATGCCGACAATGGAGCGGTGGCCCTGCTGCTTTGGGAAGCCATACGCGACGCGGCCGAGCGGGCGCTCGTGTTCGACATGGATGGGTCCAGCACGGCCGGCAGCGCGCTGTTCTACTCGGGGTTCGGTGGCGTGATCCGGCCGCGCTACATCGTCTCCCGCTCCTCGATCCGGCACGGCCTGACCCGGCGACTGTTCGGAAGCCTAGGCCGGCGTTCGCGGCTGTATTAGCCGGATAGAACGCTCTGGCCCAACCGGTCGGCGCGGGCCCATGCCTTCGCGGGCTTTGGCATCGACGCCGACTTGTCAGAGGCACCGGGAGGGTCATCTAATCGCTACGCGATAGCGAGGGATCGGCTCTCATGAGTCTCATCATCGGTCAGGATGCTCTTCCGAGCACGGCAAGCGCGGCCGGCGACGGCATGATCGTCGATGGCGACCAGAAGACCTTCATGCAGGAGGTCGTCGAGGCCTCCCGCACGATACCGGTGCTGGTCGATTTCTGGGCAACCTGGTGCGGCCCCTGCAAGCAGCTCACGCCCCTGCTCGAGAAGGTGGTCCGCTCCGCCAGCGGCCGGGTCAAGCTGGTCAAGATTGACATCGACGCCAATCGCGCCCTGATTCAGCAACTCGCCCAGCTCGGGCTGCCGATGCAGTCGGTCCCAACCGTGGCCGCGTTCTGGCAGGGACAGATCGCCGATCTCTTCCAGGGCGCACTGCCGGAGAGCGAGGTGCGCCGGTTCCTCGAGCAGGTGCTCAAACTGGCCGGCGGCTCCATGCCGGGGGCGGACCTGATGGCCGAGGCCCGCGCGGCGCTCGACCAGGACGATCCCCAGCAAGCCGGCGAGCTGTTCAGCGCCGTGCTGCAGGACGAGCCGGAGAACCCGGAAGCCTGGGGCGGACTGATCCGCGTGCTGCTGGCATTGGGGCAAGAGGACCAGGCGCATCAAGCGCTCGAACAGGTTCCGGCGAAGCTGGCCGACCATGCGGAGATCGCCGGCGCGCGCAGCGCTCTGATGCTGGCGGAGGAGGGGCGGCAAGCGAAGACCCAGTTCGACGCGCTCAGTGCCAAGGTCAGTGCCGATTCGAACGACCACCAGGCGCGCTACGACCTCGCCACCGCGCTGAACGCGACCGGGCGGCACGAGGAGGCGGCGGACGCGCTGCTTGCGATCATGCGCGTGGATCGGGGCTGGAACGACGACGCGGCGCGGTTGCAGTTGCTGAAATTCTTCGAGGCGTGGGGGTTCGACGACGCCACGACCATGACAGCGCGGCGCAAGCTCTCCGCGCTGCTGTTCTCCTGATGGCGGTTCACCCCGGTACCGGGAACCTGCCTTCCGAATTCGCGGTGTTCCCGCTGACCGGCGCGCTGTTGCTGCCGCGCGGCAAGCTGCCGCTCAACATCTTCGAACCGCGTTACCGGGCGATGACCGAGGATTCGCTCGGCAGCGGGCGGATGTTCGGCATGATCCAGCCGGATCCCGCCTTGGCGGAGACGAACACCGGTCCGGCGCTGTACCGTGTCGGCTGCCTCGGCAGGCTCTCGTCGTTCAGCGAGGCCGAGGATGGCCGCTACCTCATCACGCTGACCGGGGTCATCCGCTTTACCATCGCCGAGGAGCTCGCGATGGTAGGTGGCTACCGGCGGGTGCGGGGCGATTTCACGTCTCACCGTGTCGACTTGAAGCCGTCGTCCCTTTCGCTGGGCGGCCCGATGCGCGAGAGGCTGCTCTCCGCGTTGCGGCGCTACTTCACCCGGCATGGCTTCGACGCCAACTGGGATGCGGTCAACGGCATGGAAGATGACATGCTGGTGATCACGCTCAGCATGGTGTGCCCGTTCGAGCCGGTCGAGAAGCAGGCCCTGCTCGAAGCCGAGACCAACGCCGAGCGCGCCGGTACGCTGCTGGCGCTGCTGGAGATGGGCGCGCTCGCGCCAGATCTCGACAACCCGTATCCACCGAGCTGACCCGGCACGCGCGAGGCAGACCGCCATGTCCGAGACCGCCCCCGACCCCTCCAGCGACACCCGACACGCGCCGAGCCCCGTCGTCGATCCGAGATTGCTGGAGATCCTGGTCTGCCCGCTTACCAAGGGGCCGCTCGAATATGACCGGGCGCAAAATGAGCTGATCAGTCGCCAGGCCGGTCTCGCCTACCCGATTCGCGACGGCATACCGATCATGCTGCCTGAGGAAGCCCGCCCGCTGGACCCCTAGGGAATGCCGGTCCCGGAAGAGATCCGCCTGAACCGGGCCGAGCGGCGACTGGTGGTGCAATTCGACGATGCCAACCGGTTCTCGCTGGCGGCCGAATACCTCCGGGTGGAGAGCCCGAGTGCCGAGGTGCAGGGCCACGCGCCCGACCAGAGGCAGACCGTCTCCCGCAAGCGGCTCGTCGGCATCACTGCGATCGAGCCGGTCGGCAACTACGCGGTCCGGCTGCTGTTCGACGACGGCCATGACACCGGTATTTTCTCCTGGGACTACCTGCACGAACTCGGGCGTGAGCAGGAGACGCGCTGGCAGGGCTATCTCGACCGGCTTGCCGCCAAGGGCCTCAGCCGCGATCCGGTCTGATCGGACCCAAGCAATGCGTCGGTCGTGGTTGACCCGAGCAGTTCGCCGCCGGTTGCGGAACGCAGGTGGGTCACCTGGCGGGCTTGCGCCAAAGCGCCGCCTCGGCACAATGTTGCCGACAAGCAGACCGCCGGCAGAGCGGGTTCGAGGAGGAAGCGGATGAGCCCGTCGGATGCAGCCGCCACGCCCGACATGGTGGTCGGGCCGCTGGAGGAGCGCTACCGCCAATCGGCGACGTTCCGCGCCGCGTCCGACACCTCGCAGGTCACCGCCACGCACTGGCACATCGCCACGGCCAACGGGCTTGGCTGGATGTTCGATGGCATGGACGGGGTCATCTTCGGCCTGATCGCCCCGCTGATCATCAAGGAGTTCGCGATCGACCTGCCCACCTATCGGAGCGGGTTGCAGATCGCGCTGCTGTTCGGCATCTCGGGCATGTTCGTCTGGCCGTGGCTCGCCGATCGCTATGGTCGGCGCACCTTGCTGGCGCTCAACATTGCCCTGTTCTCGCTGCTGATGCCGGTGGTCGCGCTGACCACCACCTTCGTTGCCTTCGTCGCGGTCCGCACCTTGGTGAACTTCGCGCTCAACGGCGAGTGGTCGCTCGGCGCGATGCTGGTCGCCGAGACCTGGCCCGCTCGCCTGCGCGGCCGGGTGATCAGCATCACGCGCGGGACCTGGTGCTTCGGCGCATCGACCGCCGGCGTGATAGCCACCTTCGTGGCGGCCACCTGGGGCTGGCGCTGGGCCTGCGTGCCACCAGCAGTGATTGCCCTGCTGGCGATCTATGTCCGCGCCCGTTGCCCGGAGGGCCCGTACTGGGTCCGGCTGCAGGATCGCAAGCGCCGCGTCGCCGAGGCGCGTGCGGCGGGCCGAGCGCTCGAACCGGCGGACCAGCAATGGGAGGAGAAGGCGACGCGTGTGCCGATCGCCCAGGTGTTCGCCGCCGACATGTGGCGCAACACCCTCATCGCCACCTTCGTCGCGTGTTGCAGCACGATCATCTACGGCACGGTCGCCGGCTGGATGCCGATCTACCTCGCGCAGGAGCGTCACTGGGCGACCGCCGAATACGGCACCTTCTACATCTGGTGGGGCATCGTCGGCGTGCTCGGCCTGATCGCCTCCGGCTGGATCGCCGACCGGATCGGCCGGCGCGTGGCGTTCTTCGTCATGCTGGCCGAGGGCGCCGTGTTCCTCACCCTGTGGGTGTTCGCGCAGACCAATTTCTCGCTGTGGGTGTTCGGGCTGCTGTGGTCGATCGGCTATCTCGGCTTCTGGGGGCCGGCGATGACCTTGACCGCCGAGGTGTTCCCGACCCGCATCCGCGGCGTCGCCAACGGTTTCGTCTGGTCGACGGCCTGGCTGATCGGCTTCGTGCTGTGGCCGTTCGTCACTGTCTACCTGCAGCAGCGCACCGGCTCGTTCCAGGACGCGTTCCTGATCTGCCCGGTGATCATGGTGCTGATGGGGCTGGGCGTCTGGCTGTTCGTGCCGGACCACGCGGGCAGGGATCTCGACGCGATCGCCACCTGAGGCATGCCCGACCCGACCCGCGCCGCCGCGCTCGATCTGCTGACCGCTGTGCTCGAGCGACGGCGGCCGCTGGAGGAGGCGCTCGATGCGTTGCCCGCGCTGGAGCCGCGTGATCGCTCCGCCGCGCACCGGCTCGCCGCCTCGGTGCTGCGCCACGCCGGCACGCTGGATGCGGTGCTGGAACCGTGGTTAAACAAGGCGCCACCTCCTGCCGTGCGCAATGTGCTGCGCCTGGGTGCCGCCGGGCTGTTGCTGCTGCAAACGCCGGCGCATGCGGCGGTGGCGACGTCGGTGGCACTGGTCCGATCACGCGGGCTTGCCGGCTTTGCCGGGCTGGTGAACGCGGTGCTCCGTCGCGTCGCCGAGGCCGGCCCGGCAGCACTCGCCGAACTGGACCAGCCGCATCTCGACACCCCCGCCTGGCTGTGGGCGAGCTGGGGTGCCGAGGCGCGGGCGATCGCCACCGCGCACGCCGCCGAGGCGCCCCTCGACCTCACGCTCGCGCCGGGTGCGTCCGCCCCGCCCGGCGGGGTGGTGCTGCCGACCGGGTCGGTGCGGTTTCCCGCCGGCACCGCGGTGACAACCCTGGCGGGCTTCGAAGCCGGGGCGTTCTGGGTGCAGGACGCCGCCGCCGCGCTGCCGCCGCGTCTGCTGGCGCCGCGCCCCGGCGAACTCATCGCCGACCTCGGCGCGGCGCCCGGCGGCAAGACGGCGCAGCTCGCCGCCGCCGGAGCCCGGGTGGTCGCCGTCGAACGTGACCCTGGGCGGCTGCGACGGCTGCGCGACAACCTCGCCCGGCTACGTCTCCCGGCCGAGCTGATCCAGGCCGACGCGACGAGCTGGCGACCCGCCGCGCCGTTCGACGCGGTGCTGCTCGACGCGCCATGCAGCGCCACCGGCACGATCCGTCGCCACCCGGACGTGCCGCATCTGCGGCGCCCGCGCGATCTGGCCGCCCTCGCCGCTCTGCAGGATCGGCTGCTGGACGCGGCGATCGCCATGCTGCGACCGGGCGCGCGGCTGATCTACGCGGTTTGCTCGCTGCAAGACGAGGAGGGACCGACGCGGATCGAAGCGACGCTCGCCCGCGGCGGGTGCGTGGCGCAACCGTTCACGCCGTCCGAACTCGCGGGCCTCCCCGAGGCGATCACCGCGGAGGGATATCTGCGCACCCATCCCGGGCTTTGGGCCGAGCGCGGCGGCATGGACGGTTTTTTCGCCGCCCGGCTGATCAAACCCTGAGCGCCGAGGAAGGACCGCGCTTGTGCGACATCGGCGCGCCTGTCTAGAACCGACCGATGTCCCAGCCGGGTCGCCAGCCGATCACCATCGCACCCAGCCTGCTGGCCGCCGACTTCGCGCGTCTGCGCGAGGAAGTCGCGGCGGTCGAGCAAGCCGGCGCGGACTGGCTGCATTTCGACATCATGGACGGGCACTTCGTTCCCAACATCAGTTTTGGGCCGACCGTGCTCGCGGCGTTGCGCCCCCACACGCGATTGCCCTTCGACGTCCACCTGATGATCGCGCCGGTCGATCCCTTCATCCCCGCCTTCGCCGCGGCCGGAGCTGACCACCTGCTGCTGCACCCGGAAGCCGGGCCGCACCTGCATCGCTCGTTGCAGCTCATCCGGTCGCTGGGCAAGCGGGCCGGCGTGGTGCTGAACCCGGCTACCCCGCCCGAGGCGGCGGTTTGGGTGCTCGACCTCGTGGACATCATCCTGGTGATGACGGTGAACCCGGGGTTTGGCGGCCAGGCGTTCCTGCCGTCGCAGCTCGGCAAGATCGCGGCGCTGCGCCGGATGATCGACGCCAGCGGCCGCGAAATTGCGCTTGCGGTGGATGGCGGCATCGCGCCAGGCACCGCCGGGCGGGCGCGCGCGGCCGGCGCGGACACGTTCGTCGCCGGCACCGCGGTGTTCGGCCAGCCCGACTACGCGGCGGCGATCGCGGCCTTGCGGGCCGATCCGCCCGGCGACCCGCGGTGAGCGGTCGCGGCTGGCTGCGTGACGCCCGTCTCGCGATGGCGAAACTGCCGAGCCTGCGGATGGGCCGGTTGCCGGACGCGCCCGTGCTGCCAGTGCGCGATCCCTGGCCGGGCGATCCGGCGCGCGGCGCCCGCCTGCTGAAGGGCGAGCTGGAGCATGGCGGCGGGGTTCGCTCGATGAGGCCGGGGGACTGGTCGGATAGCTCCGGGCCGGCCTTGCTGCGTGCCACCGCGCACGGCTTCACCTGGCTGCGCGACCTGCGTGCGCTCGGCACCGATGGGGCCCGGCTACGCGCGCGCGCCCTGGTCTCCGAATGGTTCGGCGCTGCCTGCGAGCCGCTGGCCCGTCGCCCGGACGTGATCGGCGCCCGCATCGCCGCATGGCTCGCGCATTACGATTTCTTCGCCGCCTCCGCCGATGATGCATTCCGTCAGCGGCTGATGAGCCGGCTGATGGCGGACGCGCGCGCCCTCGCCGCCGCGCTGCCCACCGAGGAGCTCGACGCCCGCGCGCTGACCGCGCTGAAAGGGCTGATCGCCGCCGCCGTCGCGATGCCCGAGCAAGGCGCGTTCCTCGCGCGTGCCCTGCGCTTCCTCTCGCCCGAGATCGGCCGCCAGGTGCTGCCCGACGGGTGCCACGCCGAGCGCAGCCCGGCCGCCCACCTCGCGGCATTGCAGGATCTCACCGAAATCCGCGCCCTGTTGCAGGCGGCGCAGGTTCCCTCCCCCGCCGCCCTCACCGGAGCAATCGACCGGATGGCGCCCGCGTTGCGCGCATTGCGTCACGTCGATGGCGGGCTGGCGTTGTTCAACGGCTCGAAGGAGAGCCACGCGCCGCTGATCGAGCTGGTGCTCGCCCAGGCGGGCCGGCCCGGTCGTGGCCCGCCCGCGTTGCTGGATGGCGGCTTCCAGCGGCTGCAAGCCGGGAAGAGCGTGCTGCTGGTCGATTGCGGCGCGCCCCCGGCGGCGGCGGTGGACCGCTACGCCCATGCCGGCACCTTGTCGATGGAGCTCTCGGTCGGCCGCGACCGCATGATCGTCAATTGCGGCGCCTTCCCGGCCGGCAACGCCGAGTGGCGCGACGCCGCCCGCGCCACGGCGGCGCACTCCACCCTGGTCATCGCCGACGTGAACTCGTCCGAGCTGCGGCCCCGCGGGCTCGGGCGCAAACCCGACACCGTGGACGTCCAGCGCCAGGAAGCCAGCGGCGCGCATTGGCTGGAGGCGAGCCACGATGGCTGGAAGCGGCCATTCGGCGCGATCCACCGTCGCCGCCTCTATGTCGCCGAGAGCGGCGAGGACATTCGCGGCGAGGACGCCATCGAGGCGGCCACGCCGCAGCCCTACACGTTGCGGTTCCATCTGCATCCCACGGTGCGCGCCAGCTTGCAGCAGGATGGCGAGGCGGTGCTGCTGCGGCTGCCCTCGGGCGGCGGCTGGCGGCTGCGGGCCGACGGCGCGCGTCTGGCGCTGGAGGAGAGCATCTACCTCGGCAGTCCGGAGCCCCGGCGAAGCGAGCAGGTGGTGCTCACCGGCAGCATCGACGGACCACAGCAGGTGAAATGGGCGATCACCAAGGTGGGCTGAACGCTCGCCCGCAGAAGATCGTCGAGATCATCAACGTCGACTTCTCGTTGCGCCACTTCCTGCTGCCGCTGATGCGCGGCGCCCGGGCGCGCGGCCACGAGGTGATCGGCGCTTGCGCCGAGGGACCGCTGCTTGCGTCGGTACGCGCGGAGGGCTTCCGCATCGAGTGCCTGCCGCCGATGCGCAGCCTCTCGCCAGGCGAGCAGGTGCGCGCCACCCGGGCGCTGGTGCGGTTGCTGCGCGCCGAGCGGCCCGACCTGGTCCACGCCCACATGCCGATCGCCGGTTTCCTGGGGCGGCTGGCGGCGCGCATCACCGGCGTGCCCCGCGTCGCCTATACCTGCCACGGGTTCCTGTTCAACCAGCCCGGGCCCTGGTCGCGCCGAGTGGCCTCGCTCGGCATGGAGTGGCTGGGCGGCCGCATGACCGACGTTTTCCTCACCGTCTCGCGCGAGGAAGCGGCGGACGCGCGTCGGCTCGGCTTGTCGCGCCATCCGGTCGCCGTGCTGAACGGACGCGACCCCGCGCGGTTTCGGCCCGATCCGACAGCACGAGCGCGGCTACGCGCCGAGCTTGGGGTTCCGTCCGACCGGGTCGTGGTCACAGTCGTGTCACGGCTGGTGCGGCACAAGGGCCACGCCGAGCTGGTGGCGGCGATGCGCGACGTGCCCGGCGCGGAACTGTGGGTGGTGGGCGAGCGACTTGCCACCGATCGAGGCGAGGATCTCGGGCCCGTGTTCGCCGCCTCGGGCTTGGGCGATCGGCTGCGGCTGCTCGGCTACCGCGAGGACGTCGCGGCCGTGCTCGCCGCTTCGGATGTGTTCGTGCTGCCAAGCCACTTCGAGGGCCTGCCGATGTCGGTGATCGAGGCGATGCTGACCGGGCTGCCCGTGGTCGCCACCGACATCAGCGGCCCGCGCGAGCAGGTGGTGGACGAGGCGACCGGCCTGCTGGTCCCGCCGATGTTGGTCGCTCCGCTGGCCAGGGCGATCCGGCGCCTGGCCGAGAATGCCGCGCTGCGGGCGCGGTTCGGTGCGGCCGGGCGGGTCCGCGCGCTCGATCTCTACGACGAAGCGAAAGTGGTGTCCCGCACCCTCGACCAGCTCGGGCTGTAAGCGGGGGCGGTTGGTGGAGCCAATCGGAATCGAACCGACGACCTCCTGAATGCCATTCAGGCGCTCTCCCAACTGAGCTATGGCCCCATTCGCCGACCCGTCCGCGTCGCGCGACGGCAGCGGGAGGCGGCATATAGCCCCCCTCGCCAAGCGCTATCAAGGCGCAACTTGCCGGGGTGTCCGGAGCACAGGTTCCGCCCGATGCACGGAGCACGCGTGCGCCCAGTGCTTCCGAGACCAGCCGCCGTAAGCCCCACCCCGCCCGTGCCGTGCTCGGCGGGAGGCCGAGCACCCGCGGCTTTGCTCACGCTTGGGCTGCGAAAGCCAAATGTCATTTTGAAAACGCAACGTTTGCGACACGCCAAGGCAGTGCCGCCTCAGGCCCGGAAAAGCGGCGGTGGCCAGGGGGGCAGGGAGGGAGGCGACTTGGCAGACACGGCCCGGCGACGGTGCGACGGGACTTGGGGTGGGATGTGAGCCGGGGCTTGGGGGATTGCATCGGGCGGCACTTCGTCGAGCGCAGCCGCAGCGAGCGGTGGCTCCGAACGCGGCGGCTTTGGCGGCAGCCGCAGCGGCGCGGGCAGCGGGTCGTTGGTCAGTCGCCGCCACAGCGGGCGCAGCAGCCGACCCGCTTGCGGCGACGCCGCGAGCAGCGCCTGCATCTCCGCATCCTCGACCAGCGCCAGCAGCCAGGCGCCGAGATACCCGGCGCCGAACCGCGCCAGCACCGGGCCGCCCGGCAGCTTCGACCGCTCGGGTGGTGTCGACTCGGCCGGCTCGGCTGCCCGGCGCGGCGCCCGGTCCTTGCGCGGCGCAAGCGTCCCGGCGGCGAATTGCGCATGCAGCGCGGCGAGGCGCCGCGTCGTGCGCTGCAGGTACTTCCACAGCAGCAAGGCGAGCGGCCCCAGCACGTCGCGGTTCCGGGGGTTCCGGTCGACCCAATCGGCGAGCGTCCACCTCAGCCGCTCGACGAGCAGGCCGAAGCGGCACATCAAGCCGGTTGGGGTGGAGGGGGCTGGGGACATGGGCGGAGTGTATACGCCTATGTTACCAATGGTGTCAACAACTGTTATTAGTAACTGCTACGGCGCATGCGTTTGGAGACCTTGCGTGGCGCGCAACGGACGTGTTTGCTGATCGCGTCAATCATCCAGGACGGGGAGGCGCGGTGAGCGACGGTCTGGCTTACGCGCTGCAGCAGCTGATCAACGGTGTCACCCTGGGGATGATCTACGGGTTGATCGCCGTGGGTTACACGATGGTCTACGGCATCATCGGGATGATCAACTTCGCCCACGGCGACATATTCATGGTCGGGGCCTTCCTGTCGCTCATCGCATTGCTCGGCCTCTCGGCGCTGGGCATCACCTCGGTGCCGCTCGCGCTGGCGCTGACCCTGCTGTTCGCCGCCGGCATCGCCGCGCTGTATGGCTGGACCGTCGAGCGGATCGCCTACCGACCGCTGCGTGGCTCGTTTCGCCTGGCCCCGCTGATCAGCGCCATCGGCATGTCGATCGTGCTGCAGAACTTCGTCCAGGTGAGCCAAGGCGCCCGCGTCAAGCCGATGGAGCCGATGATCCCGGGCGGGATGCGGCTCGCCCATGCCGAGGGTTTCGCGGTGCAGCTCTCATGGATCCAGGTAGCCATCGTGGTGACCACCTTGCTGGTGCTGACGATCTTCACCTGGCTGGTCACCCGCACCTCGCTTGGCCGGTCGATGCGGGCTTGCGAGCAGGATCTCAAGATGGCGGGGCTGCTCGGCATCGACACCGATCGCACGATCAGCCTGACCTTCGTCATCGGCGCGGCGCTGGCGGCGGTCGCCGGCCTGATGTTCCTGCTCTACTACGGCGTGATCGACTTCTTCATCGGCTTCGTTGCCGGCGTAAAGGCGTTCACCGCGGCGGTGCTCGGCGGCATCGGCTCGCTTCCGGGGGCGGTGCTGGGCGGGCTGCTGATCGGACTGATCGAGGTGTTCTGGTCGGCCTATTTCAGCATCCAGTACAAGGATGTGGCGGCGTTCTCGATTCTGGCGATCGTGCTGATCTTCATGCCCACCGGTCTGCTGGGTCGAGCGGACATCGAGAAGGTATGAAACGCGCCCTGCGCGACGCGTTCCTCTCGGCGCTGGTCGCGCTCGGCCTGTTCGCGCCGATGATCGGCCTGCGTACCAGCCCCGGCGGCGATGGCCTGGTGCTCAACCCGCGACCGCTGCCCGTCGCACTGGTGGTCGGTGCCGTGTTCCTGGGGCGGCTGGCGCTGCTGAGCTGGCGCGGCAGCGGCGGCTCGCAGGCATTCGCCGCCAATCGCAGGCTGGCGGAAGGGCTCACCCGCGCCGGCCGCTTCGTGGCGCCGGTGCTGCTCGTCGCCGCGCTGGCGCTGCCGCTCAGCGGCGAGCGCTACTACCTCGACCTCGGCGTGTTGGTGCTGACCTACGTGATGCTCGGCTGGGGGCTCAACATCGTGGTCGGCCTGGCCGGTCTGCTC
Organism: Acetobacteraceae bacterium; assembly: GCA_965218045.1. Lineage (GTDB taxonomy): Bacteria > Pseudomonadota > Alphaproteobacteria > Acetobacterales > Acetobacteraceae > CAVRCA01. The sequence continues at coordinate 98,579 of CBDCJX010000012.1, forward strand.
GATCTCGGCTACGTCGCGTTCTACGCGGTCGGCGCGTATTCCTACGCCATCATCGCCACCACCTTCGGACTGGGCTTCTGGACCTGCCTGCCGCTCGCCGGGCTGCTCGCGGCATTGTGGGGCGTGATGCTGGGTTTCCCGGTGTTGCGGCTGCGCGGCGACTACCTGGCGATCGTCACCCTCGCGTTCGGCGAGATCATCCGCATCGTCATCACCAACTGGGTCTCGCTCACCAACGGCCCGAACGGCATCTCCGGCATCCCGCGCCCGACCCTGTTCGGCCTGAGCTTCAGCCCCGGCGGCGGACCCGGTACCTTCTCCGACTATTTCGGCTTGCCGCCGAGCGCCACCTGGCGCGCCGTCTACTTGTATTACGTGATCCTCGCGCTGGCGCTGCTGACCAACTGGGTGACGTTGCGCTTGCGACGGCTGCCGCTCGGCCGTGCGTGGGAGGCGCTGCGCGAGGACGAGATCGCCTGCCGCTCGCTCGGCATCAACGTCACCGTCACCAAGCTCACCGCGTTCGCCACCGGTGCCGCGTTCGGCGGCTTCGCCGGCGCCTTCTTCGCGACGCGCCAAGCGTTCATCAGCCCGGAAAGCTTCACCTTCATCGAGAGCGCGATCGTGCTGGCGATCGTGGTGCTCGGCGGCCTCGGCAGCCAGCTCGGCGTGGCCCTCGCCGCGCTGATCATGATCGGCGGCTTCGAGGTGTTCCGCTCGCTCGCCGAGTACCGGATGCTGGTGTTCGGCCTGGCGCTGGTTCTCTTGATGGTGCTGCGTCCGCGCGGCCTGATCTCCGGTCGCACGCCGACCGTGGCGCTGGGCGCGCGACCGGAGATCGCCGCCGAGCTGGTGGCGCAGGGCCGTGGCTGACCCGCCTCGCGACCCGGCGAACCCGGCCCTGCTGGAGGTTTCCGGGCTGACCATGCAGTTCGGCGGTTTGCGCGCCGTCGACGATCTCTCCTTTGCGGTCGCGCGCAACCAGATCACCGCGGTGATCGGCCCGAATGGTGCGGGCAAGACCACGGTGTTCAACTGCATCACCGGTTTCTACCGGCCCACGAGGGGCGCGCTGCGCTTGCGGCACGAGGATGGCGGCCAGTTCAATCTGGAGCGCTTGCCCGGCCATCGCATCGCCCGGCGCGCTCGGGTCGCCCGCACGTTCCAGAACATCCGCTTGTTCGCCGGCATGTCGGTGCTGGAGAACCTGCTCGTCGCACAGCACAACCGGCTGATGGCGGCGACCGGTTTCGGGGTGCTGGCCGTGTTCGGCTTGAGCCGCTACCCCGCCGCCGAACGGGACGCCATCGAACGGGCGCGCTTGTGGCTGGATGCGGTCGGGCTGGTCGATCGGGCGGATGACCCGGCCGGCGCGCTGCCCTATGGCGCGCAGCGGCGGCTGGAGATCGCGCGCGCGATGTGCATCGACCCCGTGCTGCTGTGCCTCGACGAGCCCGCCGCCGGGCTCAATCCGCGCGAGAGCGAGGAGCTCAACGCGTTGCTGCTGCGCATTCGCGACGATGGCCGCACCATCCTGCTGATCGAGCACGACATGGGCGTGGTGATGCGTATCAGCGACCACATCGTCGTGCTCGATCACGGCCGCAAGATCAGCGACGGCACGCCCGAACGGGTCCGCAACGACCCGCACGTGATCGCCGCCTATCTCGGCGAGGGCGACGAGGGCGACGACGCGGCCGAGGCGGCGGCGTGAGCCCGACCTTGCTTCGCCTGCAAGGTGTCACCGCGTTCTACGGCGCGATCCAGGCGCTGCGCGGCGTCGATCTGGAGGTGCGTCAGGGCGAGATCGTCGCGCTGATCGGCGCCAACGGTGCCGGCAAGTCGACCCTGATGATGACCATCTGCGGCAACCCGCAGGCGCGCACCGGCGCCATCATCCATGACGGCGACGACATAGCCGGGTGGCCGACGCACGTCATCATGCGTCGCGGCATCGCGCAGTCGCCCGAGGGGCGGCGCATCTTCCCCCGCATGAGCGTCTACGAGAATCTTCAGATGGGGGCGCAATTCTCCAGCGGCGGTGATCTCGCGGGGCTGATTGACCAAGTCTTCACCCTGTTTCCCCGCTTGAAGGAACGCCTGCATCAGCGTGGCGGCACCCTCTCGGGCGGCGAGCAGCAGATGCTCTCGATCGCGCGGGCGCTGATGTCGCGACCTCGGCTGCTGTTGCTTGACGAGCCGAGCCTCGGCCTCGCGCCGCTTATCGTGCGGCAGATCTTTGCCGCGATCCGCGAGCTCAACCGGACCACCGGGCTGACCGTGCTGCTGGTCGAGCAGAATGCCTACCAGGCGCTGCGGCTCGCGCATCGCGGCTACGTGCTGGTCAATGGCGCCATCACCATGGAAGGTGGCGGCGCGGAGTTGCTGGCGCGGCCGGAAATCCGCGCCGCCTACCTCGAAGGCGGTGTCGCGCCGCCGGTTGACGCACCGGCCGGTTAACCCGGATACTCGCTGGTATGATCGGTCGCGGCGACCTCGCTGCTCGCCCGCGCTGGTCGGCGCGTGCCGGCGACACGTCTGGAGGGAATGGTGATGAAGTTCATGTGGTTTCACCTGATGCCGTACACGGAGCTGCCGGAGGACTTCCGGGACAAGAACCCGTCGGTCTGGGTGGACATCCACTCGTCGCTGTTCGACCCGAAGCGCGCGCATCTGATGTACAACGAGTTCATGGACGAGATGGAGTTCGCGGCCGAGTGCGGTTTCGACGCGATCTGTTGCAACGAGCACCACTCGAACGGCTACGGGCTGATGCCGTCGCCAAACCTGATCGCCTCCTCGCTGGCGCGGCGCACGAGCAACACCGCGATCTGCGTGATGGGCAACTCGATCGCGTTGTACAATCCGCCGACCCGGGTTGCGGAGGAGTTCGCGATGATCGACTGCATCTCCGGCGGGCGGCTGATCGCCGGCTTCCCGGTCGGTTCGCCGATGGATACCTGCTACGCCTTCGGCCAGAACCCGTCGATGCTGCGCGAGCGCTATCACGAGGCGCACGACCTGATCGTCAAGGCGTGGACCGAGCAGGAGACCTTCCCGTTCAACGGCCGCTACAACCAGCAGCGCTACGTCAATATCTGGCCGCGCCCGATTCAGCGGCCACATCCGCCAATCTGGGTGCCCGGCGGCGGCTCGGTCGAGACGTGGCAGTGGTGCGCCGAAATGGACTACGTGTACTGCTACCTGTCATATTACGGCTTCAAGGCCGGTCGCGCGACCATGCATGGTTTCTGGGAGGAAATGGCACGCATCGGCAAGGATCGCAATCCGTACCGCGCCGGCTTCCTGCAATTCGTCGGCGTGGGCGAGAGCCGGCAGCACGCGTTCGATCTCTACAGCGAGGCGGCGGAGTATTTCTACGGCCGCTGCCTGCACGTCGATCCGCGTTTCGCCAACCCGCCGGGCTACACCACCGAGGCGACGCAGCGCGCCGGCATCCAGGGCATGGTGCAGCGCGCCGCCGCCGCCTCGACCGGGCGCTCGCGCATCGGCAACGCGCCGCGTCCGACCGACATGAAAACCATCGTCGATGATGGCTACGTCATCATCGGCTCGCCCGACGAGGTGGTGGAGCAGCTGCGCGAGGTCGCGACCGACCTCAATGTCGGCCACCTCATGCTGCTTCTGCAGTTCGGCAACATGGGCAAGGAGCTGGCCAAGTACAACACCAAGCTGTTCGCCGATCAGGTGATGCCGAAGCTGCATCCGCTGTTCTCCGAGTGGGAGGACAAGTGGTGGCCGCAGCCAATGGAGATGGACCAGCGCGCCGAAGTCCCGGCCTACCTGCCGAAAATCGCCGCGGAGTAGCGATCGAGTCCACCGGCGTGACGGCGAACGAGGAGGACGACGTTGAGCGAACTCGAGACGTTGACCGTGGACGTCAACGGCTTTCCCACTCGCGTCTGGCGCAAGGGCGAGGGGCCAAAGCTTGGCTTCCTCGCTGGATACGGCGGGCTGACGCGATGGGTGCCGTTTCTCGATGCCTTGGCGGAACGGCGCACGGTGATCGTGCCGTCGCTGCCGGGCTTTCCCGGCGGCGATCGCGGACATGCTGCGCTGGACACGCACCTCGACTGGGTGTTGGCGGTTCGCGAGTTGCTGGTGAAGTCCGAGCTGGATGGCGCCGACCTGGCGGCGAGCTCGGTGGGCGGCGCGCTTGCTGCCGAGGTGGCGGCGATCTGGCCCGACAGCGTGCGGCGGCTGGCGCTGATCGCGCCGTTCGGTCTGTTCGACGAGAGTGATCCGGCCACTGATCCGTGGGCGCAACGAGCCGACAATGTGCCAGGCTTGATGTGCGCCGATCCCGATATCTGGACCGCGCTGAAGGCCGCGCCGGAGGGTGCGAACTCGACCGAATGGCCGATCGAGCAGACGCGCGCCAACGAGGCCGCCGCGCGTTTCCTCTGGCCGTTGGGCGCCACCAAGCTCGAGAAGCGCCTGCCACTGATCAAGGCGCCGGTGTTGCTGATCTGGGGCGAGCAGGATCAGGTGATGCCGCGCAGCTACGCCGAACGTTTCGCCGCGCGGCTCGGCGGCAGCAGCGAAACCAAGCTGATCGCCGGTGCCGGCCATCTCGCCGAACTCGACAAGCCGACCGAGGTCGCCGCGGCGATCCTCAGTTGGACAACGTGAGGGACACACCGTGATAGCGATGGATGCCGGCGCCCGACGCGTGCTCGACCTGATCCGCGAGGCCGGGCGGCCGCCGATCGAAGAGTCCACCCCCGCCGAAGCGCGCGAAGCGATGGCGCGCAGCCGCGAGGTGCTGCAACCCGATCCGCCCGAGGTGGCGGAGGTTCGCGCCCTCGAAGCGCCCGGCCCGGCTGGCGCGATCCCGCTGCGTTACTATCGCGGCATCGGCGTCGCCGCGAGCAACGCGCCGGCGCTGGTGTATTTCCACGGCGGTGGCTGGGTGATCGGTGATCTCGAAAGTCATGACGGCGTGTGTCGGCGGATCGCCAACGACGCGCGCTGCGTCGTTGTCTCGGTGCATTACCGGCTTGCGCCCGAGCATCGATTCCCCGCCGCGGTCGACGATTCCGCCGCCGCCACGCGCTGGGTGATCGAGCAGGCCGCAGCGCTCGGCATCGACCCGACAAGGGTGGCGGTGGGTGGCGACAGTGCCGGTGGCAATCTCGCGGCGGTGATGGCGCTGATGTCGCGCGACGGCGAACTGCCGAAGCTCAGCTTCCAGGCATTGATCTATCCGGCCACCGACATGGCGGGACGCTATCCGTCGTATGAGCGGACCAATTCGGGGTTGCTGCTCACCTCCGTCGGTATGCGTTGGTTCATCGACCATTATCTGAACGACAAGAACAAGCAGGCGACCGACTGGCGCGCCTCGCCACTGCGGGCCGAGACACTCGGCGGCACGCCGCCGGCGCTGGTCATCACCGCCTACCACGATCCGCTGTGCGACGAGGGCGAGGCATACGCGCAACGCTTGGAGCATGAGGGCGTGCACGTCACCCGGCTCCGCTTTGCCGATCAGATCCACGGTTTTCTGACCATGGGCCGGTTCGTCCCGGCAGCCGACACCGCGCTCGAAATGATCGCGGTCGCGCTGCGCAATGCCTGGGCGCGCTGAGCGCCGGGTTACCGGCGCGCGTTGACCATCTGTAGGGCGAACTCGGCCATGGTATGGCCGAGTTCCTCGACGCTCAGCCGTCCCGCCGAACGATGCCACGTGTAGGCCCAGCTGATCATGCCGCCGAGCGCCAGCGCGGCGAGGTTCACGTCGGTGATGCGAAACTCGCCCAATGCGACACCTTCTTCCAGCAAGCCCGACAGCACATGGTCGAACTTCTGGCGCAGCAAGTTGATCTCCGCGAGTGCTGCCGGTTCGAGGTTCTTCTCCTCGCGGAAGAACACGGCGATGTTGGGCTGACGGACCAGCACCACCCTGGTGAAATCGACGATCAGCCGCTCCAGGCGCTGGGTGGCGGAACCCGCACTCGCCACCGCCCCGATCGCCGCGTCGAGCGACATCTGGATGGTCGGCAGGCAGATCGCCGCCAGCAGCTCGGTCTTGCTCCTGAAATGCGTGTAGATGAACGGCTTGGTCACGCCGAGCTCGTGCGCGATATCGTCCAACGTGGTCGCGTTGAAGCCGCGCCGGTAGAATAACGCGACCGCCTCTTGCAGGATGCGCTCCCGCTTGTAGGCGAGTACCTCGTCGCGCATTCCCGGCGGTCCGTTGCCGATATCCCGACGCGGCGCGGCAAGTGGGTTGTGCTGTGTCATCTCGCGTCCATGCTAGCCTACCGGCGGGTAGAACAACAGATCACGGAGGAGGAAACGATGACCGGCATACTTGAGGGTAGGACGGCGCTGGTGACCGGCGGTGGCGGCGGGATCGGCCGCGCCACATCGCTCGCCATGGCCCGCGAGGGCGCGCGCGTGGCGGTGGCCGACATCTCGGAATCGATTGCGCAGGAAACCATCGGGCAGATCAATCAGGCGGGCGGCCAGGCGATGTTCGTGCAGGCCGACGTGACCAAAGGCGACGAGATCGCCGGCATGGTAAGCAAGGTGGTGTCCGCTTTCGGCCGACTGGACTGCGCCTTCAACAACGCCGGCGTGTCGGGCGCGTATGTCGGCGCCGCCGGGCAGAAGACGCACGAGTGGTCCGAGGAGTCATTCGAGAAGCTGATTGCGATCAACCTCACCGGCGTATGGCTGTGCATGAAGCACGAGATAGCGCAGATGCTGCGTCAGGGGAGTGGCGCCATCGTCAACACCGCGTCGATCGCCGGTCTGGTTGGACTACCCACCTCGTCGGCCTATGTCGCCAGCAAGCACGGTGTCTCCGGTCTCACCAAGACGGCGGCGGTGGAATACGCGTTGGACGGCATCAGGGTCAACGCGGTGTGTCCCGGCTACATCGAGACCAACATGACCAAGGAGACGATGCAGCGTCGCGGCGAGCAGATCATGTCGCAAGTGCCGTTCAAGCGGATGGGCCGGCCGGAGGAGATCGCCGAGATGGTGGTGTGGCTATGCTCCGAGCGAGCCTCGTTCGTCACCGGCGCGTTGTACAACGTCGACGGCGGCTACATGGCGACCTAGCTAGCCCTTTTCCCTCTCCCCTTGGGGAGAGGGTTGGGTGAGGGGGATCAAGCGACCAGCGCGGCGTAGTCCAACGTCGCCATGACCTGGACGCGCCGCATGTAGCGGGGCTCGTCCTCGCGATAGTCGGCGACCGCGTTGTGGGTGGTGCCGACATTGTCCCATATCAGCACGTCGCCTTCGCTCCAGTGATGCGCGTGCAGGAAGCGCGGCTCGGACTGGTGGCGGAACAGGAAATCGAGCATCGCATCGCTCTCCCGCTCCTCCATGCCGTCGATGCGCATGGCGTAGCCGGGGTTGCAATACAGCACCTTGCGCCCGGTGATCGGGTGAGTGCGAAAGATCGGCTGCGACACCGGCGGCTTCTTCCGCCGTTGCTCCTCGGTGAGCGGCGGGCGCGTGTTGCCGGGACGCGCGCGCATCATGTCCCAGAACTTGGCGAAGTCGTGCGTCGCGCTGCGGCCCGCGAGCCGCGTCTTGATGTCGTCCGGCAACGCCTCGTAGGCGGCGTGCATGTTGAGGAACTGCGTGTCGCCGAGCGGGCGGCCATCGCGCGTCGGCACCTGCTGCGCGTGCAGGATGTTCGCCAGCGCGATCTGGTGGCTGTACGACATGTCGGTATGCCAGCCCTGGCCGGCATCCCCGGCACCGATCGGCTTGCCGTCGCGCTTGATGTTGGACAGCACCATCATTTCCGGATGACCCGGCTCGTGGAATCGGTTGGCGACGTTGATCTCCAGCTCGCCGAAGCGCCGGCCGAACGCCGCGAATTCCTCGACGCCGAGCGTCTGCCTCGGGAAGCACAACACGCCATGCTCGCCCAGCGCGCGCAGAATGGCGCGGAACCCGTCATCGGTGAGCGGCTGGGCGAGATCGACGCCTTCGATCGCTGCGCCTAGCGTCTCCCCTGTTGGCCTGACTTGCATCGCCGCTGCCTCCTCCTCGCCAAGCGTTACTATGTGGTCGAGACGCGGGCGGAAAGGAAGATGCTCCCGGCAGTCGGCAGCCGGCTATTCCACGGCAAAGCGCATCACACAGGATGTTCCCTCTCCGTCCTCATTGGTGCCGATATCGAGCGTGCCGCCGAGTTGGGCCGCGACCGAGCGCGCCACCTGCTGCCCGAGCCCGGTACCTTGCGGCGACGCGCCGGCATCCAGCCCCGCCCCGTTGTCGACCACCGCGAGCACCATGGTTCCCTCGTCGCAGCGCAGGTCCACGTGCACAATCCCGGATTGATCACCGGGGAACGCGTATTTCAGGGCATTGGTGACCAGCTCGTTGAGGATGACGCCCAGCGACACGGCGTGCGCCAGCGAGAGGGCGTGAGGCTCCGCCGTGACCTCGAGCGCGATCGGTCGCAAGTCGACCAGCGCCTCGCGCATATCGGCCACCAACCCGGACAGGAATTCGGCGGCGTCCACGCGTGCGCCCAGCATACCGCCACCGGTGTCCAATCGGCGACTTACCCGCGACAGCGCCACCAGGCGCGCTTCGGTCTCTCGCAAGGCGGCCTTCACGTCGGCCTGGACGGCTGCGGCCGACTGACGGGCGATCGTGGCGGCGAGAATATGCAGGTCGTTCCGCGTTCGATGCATCACTTCGCGCAGCGCCACGGCCTTCTCGGCGTTCTCCCGTGCCAATCGACGGTTCGCGTCGAGCATTGCCGCCAGCATTGCATGCAGCCGCTCCATTGCCTGAGCGGTCAACAACGCCAGCCCGACATAGAGCAGCACCCCGAGCAGATCCTGCTCCGTGATCGCGGCGGGCAACCCGATCGGGTTGAGGGACCCGACGATGAGGAGCGTGCTGAGCGCCACGGCGTAGAAGCCGGTGCCACGGTCGAAGAACGCCGCGGCGACGACGATGATCGGGAAGAACAGCAGGGAGGGGTAGGCGGGGCCGAAGCCAAACAGCGCCGCGCGCAAACCGAAGCCGACGAAGATGAGCGCGGTGGTCGTCGACCAGCGGGCCCAGATCGGCATCGCGCGAGTGCGCGACAGCCGGAGCAGCAAGCGCTCCAGGTCAGGAAGTGGCCGTGGCGCGTCTGTCTGCTCTACCAGCACTTTCAAACTCCAGCGGTGCGGTTAGCAGTCTTCGTCAACCAACAACATAGCGAGCGCCGTTACAAACTCGTCAAAAATTTCCGCCACGGTCGATGGCCCGTGCGGCCGTGCACCGGACGGGTGCGGTGATCGCGCCCGGGAGCGTTGGACAGCGGTTGCCGGGTGGTCGAATATCAGTCGGGGAAAACAGTCCAAAAAGGGGAGGAGACCGTGGCCGCAAACGTCAAGCAGATGCTGGAGGAAGCCAACGCCGCCGTCGAGCGGATCACGCCGAGCGACGCGCGGGCCTTGATGGCGCAGGACGACACGCTGGTGGTCGATGTGCGCGACGCGCCAGAGGTGGAGAAGACCGGCAAGGTCGCCGGCGCGATCAACGTCTCGCGCGGGATGCTGGAGTTCCGCGCTGACCCGGATTCGCCGTACCATGACGCGAATTTCGCGAAGGGGAAGACCCTGATCCTCTACTGCGCCTCCGGCGGACGCTCCGCCCTGAGCGGCAAGTTGCTGAAGGATATGGGATATGACCAGGTGTATAACCTCGGCGGGTTCAAGGATTGGGCCGAGTCCGGCGGTGCGATCGACAAGGTCGCTGCCTCCGCCTAGATGGGCGGGATAGAGGGACCAAGCATGAGTACAAACGACAAGCCAGATACCGCGGCTTCGCGAGCGCAGCGCGTGGTCGACGAAAACGTCCGGGTGGCCAATGCGGAGATGCCCGGCCAGCGGGCCAATCTGCCGGCGGGAACCTTGACCGACGGGCCGACCGAGAACCAAGCCGACGAGAACCGTGACCAGCCGGTCGGACCGGAGGGAAAGCTCACCACGCCGGCCAAGCCGCCGCTGACCTGACGATTGCCGTGAGCGCCGCGGTTCAGATGCGCCGAACTACGTAGCTCTCCTCCAGGGCCCGCACGATGTCGGCAGCCTGCGTCGGGTCGCGCGCCTCCACCAGAACTTCGAGTTCCGCCGCCTGCACGCTCGCGGCGGCGAACAATCGTTGGTGCGACACCTCGATGATATTGCCGCCGCGCCCGCCGATCTTGCCGGCGATGTCGGCCAGCACGCCCGGACGATCGGGGATCTGCAAGTGCAGCCGCAGCAGCCGCCCGTCCCGCAGCAGGGTGCGCAGCAGCACGTTGGACAGGATGCGCGCGTCGATGTTGCCGCCGGTGATCGGCAGACCCACTCGCTTGCCACGAAACCGGTCGGGATCGGTCAGCAGCACCGCCAGCCCGGCGGCGCCGGCGCCCTCGGCGGCGATCTTCCCCTCCTCCACGAGCAACCCGATCGCCTCCTCGATCGCGTGCTCCGGCACCGTCAGCACCCCCGCCGCGTGCTCGCGAATCGTGGCCAGCGCAAGCTCGCCAACCTCACGCACGGCGATGCCCTCGGCGATGGTCGGCCCGCCGACCGCGACGGGCAGGCCAGCCAGGCGCTGCGCCATCGCGGCGTAGGCGTCGACCTCGGCGCCCCAGACGGCGATCCCCGGCCTCAGCGCGGTCGCGGCGACGGCGCAGCCGGCGAGCAAGCCGCCGCCGCCCACCGGGATGATCAGCGCGTCCAGATCGGACGTGTCCTGCAACATCTCCAGCGCCAGGGTGCCCTGCCCGGCGATGACGGCGGCATCGTCGTACGGATGCACGAAGGCCAGCCCGTGCTCGGCGGCCAACGCGCGGGCGTGCGTGGCGGCCTCGGCCAACGTCGCGCCATGCAAAACCACCCGCGCGCCCCACGCAGCGGTGCGGGTGATCTTCGTCGCGGGCGTGAACTGCGGCATCACGATGGTGGCGGCGATCCCGCGCAGGCTGGCATGGCGCGCCAACGCCTGGGCGTGGTTGCCCGCCGACATGGCGATCACACCGGCCTCGCGCTCCGCCGGCGTGAGCAAGGCCAGCCGATTGGCCGCCCCGCGCTCCTTGAAGGCGCCGGTCGCTTGCAGGTGATCGAGCTTGAGCACCACCTCCGCGCCGGTCGCGCGCGACAGCGCCTCGCTCGGCACGCTGGGCGTGCGCAGCACGTGGCCGGCGATGCGGCACGCGGCCGCCTCGATATCGGCGAGGCCGATCACCGGGCGGCCCTCAACGCGGGAGAAAGGCGGCTCAGCCGAAGCGCACGCCGAGGATCTCGTAGGTGCGATCCCCGCCCGGCGCGGGGACGGCGACGCTCTCGCCCACCTTCTTGCCGATCAGCGCTTTGGCCAGCGGCGAGGAGACCGACAGGCGACCGTGCTTGATATCGGCCTCGTGCAGCCCGACAATCTGATAAGTCGCCTCCTTCTCGGTCTCCTCATCGACCAGGCGGACATGGGCGCCGAACTTCACGTGCTCGCCCGACAGGCTCGCCGGATCGATCACCTCGGCCCCGGAGACTATCTCCTCGAGTTCGGCGATGCGCCCCTCGATGAAGGATTGTCGTTCGCGCGCCGCGTGATACTCCGCGTTCTCGCTCAGATCGCCGTGGCTGCGCGCCTCGGCGATGGCGCGGATCACCGCTGGGCGCTCCGCGCTCTTGAGCTGACGGAGTTCGCTTTCCAACCGCTGCAGTCCGGGAGCGGTCATCGGAAACTTCTGCACGGCAAAGTCCTCGGTCGTGGCTAAACTGTGTGGGTCGCAACGGCGCGGCGCGGGTTGCCCATACCGAAGCGCCGCTTCCGGCGGGACCGGCAGCGACGGGGCTCAGAACGAACCGCGAAAGTAGGACTGCAAGGGCGCGACTTCAAGCGTCCCCGACTTCAGCGCGGCGATCGCGTGTACCGCCGCGCGGGCGCCGGCCATCGTGGTGTAGTGCGGCACCCCGTGCGTGAGCGCGCTGCGGCGGATCTCGGAACTGTCGGTGACCGATTGCGGGCCGGACGCGGTGTTGATCACCAGCTGCACCTCGCCCGAGCGAATCGCGTCGACGCAATGCGGCCGACCCTCCAGCACCTTGTTCACCACCCGCACGGTGAGCCCCGCCTCCCTGATCCGCGCCGCGGTGCCGCGCGTCGCCATGATCGCGAACCCCATCTCGGCGAGTCGACGGGCCAGCGCCGGCAGCCCACGCTTGTCGGCGTCCTTGATCGAGAGGAACACCGTGCCCTCCCCCGGCAAACGCACGCCGGCGCCGAGCTGGGACTTGGCGAAGGCGCGCTCGAAGCTGGCGTCCAGCCCCATGGCCTCGCCGGTGGACTTCATCTCCGGCCCGAGGATTGGATCCACCCCTTCGAGGCGGCCGAACGGGAACACCGCCTCCTTGACTGCGACATGCGGCGCGATCGCCTGATCGTCCAGCCGGAAATCCGACAGCTTCGCCCCCGCCATCACCCGGGCGCCGATCTTCGCCACCGGCACCCCCGTGGCCTTGGCGACGAACGGTACAGTGCGGGAGGCGCGCGGATTGACCTCCAGCACGTACACCGCCTCGTCCTTGATCGCGTACTGCACGTTCATCAGCCCGACCACGCCGAGCGCGCGGGCCAGCGCCTCGGTCTCCGCCTTCAGCTCCGTCACCGTGGCCGGCGAGAGCGTGTAGGGCGGCAGCGAGCAAGCGCTGTCGCCGGAATGGATTCCCGCCTCCTCGATATGCTCCATCACCCCGGCGACATAGACCGTCTCGCCGTCGGAAATGCAGTCCACGTCGACCTCGATCGCGTCGTTGAGATAGCGGTCGATCAGCACCGGATTGTCCCCCGAGACGCGCACCGCCTCGCGCATGTAGCGATGCAGCCCGTGGCGGTCGTAGACGATCTCCATCGCGCGTCCGCCGAGCACGTAGCTCGGCCGGATCACCACCGGATAGGTCACGCGCTCGGCGATCGCCTCGGCTTCTTTGGCCGAGCGGGCAATGCCGTTGTCCGGCTGGCGCAATCCGAGCCCTTGCAGAAGCTGCTGGAATCGCTCGCGATCCTCCGCGACGTCGATCGCGTCCGCGCTGGTGCCGAGTACCGGGATGCCAGCGGCGGCAAGCGATTGCGACAGTTTCAGCGGCGTCTGGCCGCCATATTGCACGATGCAGCCGAGCACGGTGCCGCGTTGCTGCTCGCGATGCACCAGCGCGATCACGTCCTCGGCGGTCAGCGGCTCGAAATACAGCCGGTCGGAGGTGTCGTAATCGGTGCTGACCGTCTCCGGGTTGCAGTTGACCATGATGGTCTCGAACCCGGCCTCGCGCAGCGCGTACGCGGCGTGGACGCAGCAATAGTCGAACTCGATCCCCTGGCCGATCCGGTTCGGCCCGCCACCAAGGATGACGATCTTTTCCCGGTCGGTCGGGTCCGCCTCGCACACCGGCACGTCGTAGCCGCCCTCGAAGGTCGAGTACATGTATGGCGTGCCCGAAGCGAACTCGGCCGCGCAAGTGTCGATGCGGCGATACACCGGCACCACGCCCCGCTCGGCGCGAAACGCTTTCACGTCGGCTTCCTTGTGGCCGGTCAGCTCGGCCAGGCGGCGGTCGGAGAAGCCGAGCGCCTTGAGCCGCCTGAGCGCGCCCGGGTCCTCGGGCAATCCGGTCGCCACCACGCCGCGCTCGGCATCGACGATGCGTTCGAGCTCGCGCAGGAACCAGGGATTGTATTTGCAAGCATCGTGGATGTCGTCGACCGAGAGGCCGGCGCGCAATGCCTCCGCCGCCATCAGGATGCGGTCGGGCCGCGGGGCGGAGAGAGCGGCGCGAAACGCATCCGGCCCGCCATCGCCCGGCCGTTCGATCGCATCGAGCCCGCCGAGCCCGGTCTCCATGCTGCGCAGCCCTTTTTGCAGCGCCTCGGCGAAACTCCGGCCGATCGCCATCGCCTCGCCGACCGACTTCATGCTGGTGCTGAGCAGCGCCGGCGTGCCGGGGAATTTCTCGAACGTGAAGCGCGGGATTTTTACCACCACATAGTCGATGGTCGGCTCGAAGCTTGCCGGCGTGGTGCCGGTGATATCGTTCGTCAGCTCGTCCAGGGTATAGCCGACCGCGAGCTTGGCGGCGATCTTGGCGATCGGGAAGCCGGTCGCCTTGGAGGCCAGCGCCGAGCTGCGCGACACGCGCGGGTTCATCTCGATCACCACCATCCGCCCGTCGGCCGGGTTGACCGCGAACTGCACGTTGGAGCCGCCGGTATCGACGCCGATCTTGCGCAAACACGCGATCGAGGCGTCGCGCATCCGCTGGTATTCCTTGTCGGTCAGGGTCAGCGCCGGCGCCACGGTCACGCTGTCGCCGGTGTGCACGCCCATCGGGTCGACGTTCTCGATGGCGCAGACGATGATGCAATTGTCCGCGCGGTCGCGGACCACCTCCATCTCGTATTCCTTCCAGCCCAGCACGCTTTCCTCGATCAGCACCTCGCTGGTCGGCGAGGCGGCAAGGCCGCTGTTGACGATCCGCTCGAACTCCTCGCGGTTGAAGGCGATGCCGCCGCCAGTGCCACCAAGTGTAAAACTCGGCCGGATCACGGTGGGCAGCCCGACCTCGGCGAGCGCCTCACGCGCTTCGGCGAGGCCGTGGGCGATGGCGCTCTTCGGGCTCTCGATGCCGATCTCGGCCATCGCGTCGCGAAACTTGAGCCGGTCCTCGGCGCGGTCGATCACCTCGGCGCGGGCGCCGATCAGCTCCACGCCGTGTCGCGCCAGCGCGCCGTTGGCTTCGAGCTGCATTGCCGTGTTGAGCGCGGTCTGCCCGCCCATGGTCGGCAGCAGCGCGTCCGGCCGCTCGCGGGCGATGATCTTCTCGACGATCTCGGGCGTGATCGGCTCGATGTAGGTCGCGTCCGCCAGACCCGGATCGGTCATGATCGTCGCCGGGTTGGAGTTGACCAGGACGACCCGGTAGCCCTCCGCCCGCAGCGCCTTGCACGCCTGGGCGCCGGAATAGTCGAACTCGCACGCTTGCCCTATGACGATCGGCCCGGCGCCGATGATCATGACGGATTGCAGGTCGGCACGGCGGGGCATGGCGGGCTCGTTCGCGGAAATGATTTCCCTCTGTAGTACGGATCGGCCGCTGAGGGAAATGCTTTCCCAGGAAGGCAGGGATAGGAGGTCATGAAAGACCCGTTGGGCGTTCGGGCGTCGATCGTGATCGCCGTGCGTAACGAAGCGGAGAATATCGAGCCGGTCTGCGCGGAGTTGGTCGTCAAGCTGGAGCCGCTATCGCCCTATGAGGTGGTGTTCGTCGATGACGGCAGCACCGATGCCACCGCGTCGCGGCTGGCGGCGCAGGTGCGGGCGCACGGGCAGTTCCGGCTGCTGCGCCACGACCGGGGCTGCGGCAAGACCTCGGCGCTACGCACCGGCATCACGGCGGCGCGCGGCGAGTGGATCGGCACCATGGACGGTGACGGGCAGAACGATCCGGCCGATCTCGCCACGATGCTGCTGCAGGCGCCGCACGGCCCGGGCGCGCCGCTGATCGCCGGGGTCCGGACGCAGCGGATCGACACCTCCTCGAAGCGAATGGGGTCGCGCTTCGCCAACTGGCTGCGCCAGGCGTTGCTGCGCGATGAATGCCCGGACACCGGCTGCGGGGTGAAAGTGTTCCGCCGCGAGGATTTCCTACGCCTTCCCGCCTTCGAGGGCATGCACCGCTTCCTGCCGGCGCTGTTTCGGATGTATGGCCACGGCGTGATCTGCCGACCGGTGGCCGACCGCGCCCGGCTGTCCGGCCGCTCGAAATACAGCAATTTTGGGCGCGCGGTGGTCGGGATACGCGATCTTCTCGGCGTATTGTGGCTGCGCAGCCGAACCCACCTGCCCGATCGGGTGATCGACGATCGGGTGATCGAGGAATGAGTCTGCTGTCCCGCATCGTCGCGCCATCGCGACTGCGCGCCATGCACTACGTCCTGCTGGCGCTGGTGTGCCTGGCGCTGTTTGGTCCTGGGCGGGGCCAGATCCCGCCAATCGACCGCGACGAAAGCCGCTACATGCAAGCCACGTCGCAGATGCTGGAGAGCGGCAACTACGTCGACGTGCGGTTCCAGGACAAGCCGCGCTATTTGCAGCCGGCCGGCATCTACTGGCTGGAGGCGGCCGCCGTGTCGCTGCTGTCGTCGGTCGAGGCGCGCGAGCCTTGGGCGTATCGTGTGCCCTCGCTGCTCGGCGCCACGGCCGCGGTCTTGCTGACCGCGACGATCGGCGAGTTGCTGTTCGGCGCTTCGGTGGGCCTGGCGGGGGCGCTGCTGCTGGCCTGCTCGGTGTTGCTCGGCGTCGAGGCGCGGATGGCAACGATCGACGCCACCCTGCTCGCCGCGGTCTTGACGGCCCAGGCCGCGTTGCTGCGCGTGTTCCTCGATCGCGAGGCGGGAGCGCGGCCGCGAGGCTGGCCGGCGGCGTTGTACTGGGCGGCCCTCGGCGTCGGGCTGATGCTGAAAGGGCCGGTGATCCTGCTGGTGAGCTGGGGCACCTTGCTCGGCTTGTGGGTGGCCGAGCGGCGGGTCGACTGGTGGCGCCGGCTCTACCCGGCCTGGGGCGTGCCGCTGATGCTGCTGATCGTGCTGCCCTGGTTTGTGGCGATCTGGGTCGTGAGTGGCGGCACGTTTTTCTCCAACTCGGTGGGCACCAACTTCCTTGGCAAGGTGGCATCCGGCCAGCAAGCGCATGGGCTGCCACCGGGTTATCACCTGGTCGCGTTCTGGCTGGCGTTCTGGCCCGGCTCCTTGCTGGCACTGCTAGCGGTGCCGTTCGCGTGGACGCGTCGGCGGACGCCACCGGTGCGGTTCCTGCTCGCCTGGATCATTCCGAGCTGGGTGGTGTTCGAGGCGATCGCCACCAAGCTGCCGCATTACGTGCTGCCCACCTACCCCGCCATCGCCTGCCTCACCGCCGCCGCGCTGTTCGCGCCGATGGCGTGGTCCGGCCGGGTCTGGCGCTGGGTCACGTGGATCGCCGCCGGCATCTGGGCCGCCGTCTCGCTCGGGCTGGCGCTCGCCGGTCCAGCGTTGCTGTGGTGGTCGGAGCATCGCGTGCTGGTGGTGCCGATCCTGGCCGGCTTGGCGATCGCCGGCCTCGCGGCAACGGCGTTGCTGGCGGTGTCCCGACGCAGGCTCCGGCCGATGTTCGCCGCCGGTGGATTAGCGGCGCTGGTCGTGGCGATCACCACCTACGCGTTCGTGCTGCCCAATTTGCAGGCAATGTGGCTCAGCCCACGCATCGCAACGGCGGTGCGCGCGGTGCGACCGTGTCCAGACTCCGTGGTCGCTTCGGCATCGTATAGCGAGCCGAGTCTGGTATTCCTGGTCGGCCGGACCACGCGCCTGGTGGCGCCGACGGAGGCAGCGGATTTCCTGCGCGCCAACCCGCGCTGCGGCTTGGCACTGGTCGGCCGCGCCGATGCGCCGGTATTTCTCGCGCGGCTGGCAGCCGACGGGGTGACGCCGCGACCGTTGGCAGAAGTCAGCGGGATCGACTACTCGGCCGGGGGACGCCGGCTGGACCTCACCTTGTTCGCCGGCGGGCGGCAGGAGCGCGCAGCGCCGACCCGCTGAAGCGAGCTCCGGCTGCAACCCGGCACAGAAGTTGCTACGGTTCGGGCTTCCCGGCGGAGTGGCCCCTATGACCGACGCCCGCATCCTGCTCGATCCGGATCAGCCGCTCGCCGCGCAACCAGGCAAGGGGCACAACCGATGGCACCCGGACATCGCCCCGGTGGCGCGGGTCGCGTCAGGCGCAACTGTCGAGCTTGGCACCATCGACGGGCTCGACAGCCAGATCACGCCCGACACCAAGGCAACCGACCTGCTGAAGGTGGATATGGGGCGCATCCATCCGCTGGCCGGCCCGGTGTTCATCGAAGGGGCGGAACCGGGTGACCTGCTCGCCGTCCGCATCCAGGCGATCGAGACCGCGCAGCGTGGCTTCACCATGATCATGCCGGGGTTTGGTTTCCTGCGAGATCATTTCCCCGAGCCGTACATCGTGCATTGGGAAATGGCGGGCAGGTTCGCGCGCTCGGCGCAACTGCCCGGCATACGCATCCCCGGCGCGCCGTTCATGGGCGTGATGGGGCTGGCGCCGTCGCACGAATTGCTGGCGCGGATCAACGCGCGGGAAGCGGACCTGCTGGGGCGCGGCGGCGCCGTCCTGCCGCCTGACACCAGTTCCGCGGTGCCGGCCGACGCTGCCGTCGCGGCGAACGCGGTGCGGACCATCGCGCCGCACGAGACCGGCGGCAACATGGACATCAAGCAGCTCACCGTCGGATCGACATTGTATCTGCCGGTGTATCAGCCGGGCGCGCTGTTTTCGGTGGGTGACGCGCACTTCGCGCAAGGCGACGGCGAATCCTGCGGCACCGCCGTCGAGACCAGCGCGCATTTCGTTGCCCGGTTCGAGGTGATGCGCGGCGAGGCGCGTCGGCGTCGCCAGGCCGCTCCGTCCTTCGAACACGCGGGCTACTTCACGACGCCGGAGATGGCCGCGCCGCGTCGCTTCTATGCCACCACAGGAATGCCGATAAGCGCGGACGGCACGCGCAACGAATCGGAAGACCTGACGTTCGCCGCGCGCAACGCATTGCTCAACATGATCGACTATCTGGTCGATGCCCGGGGAATGACCCGGGCGCAAGCCTATTGCTTGACCAGCGTCGCGGTCGACCTGAAGGTGAGCCAGGTGGTCGACGTGCCAAACCTCATCGTGTCGGCATTCCTGCCGCTCGACATTTTTGAATGAACCACAGCTCCCCGGGAAAGAACCACACATGCCCGAATCGCTGACTCGCCGTTCGCTGTTGCGGGCCGGCTCGATGGTCGCCGGCGCGGCGCTCGCCGCCCCGCTCATCGGTCGCCACGGCACGGCGGCGGAACCGATCAAGGTCGGCAGCCTGCTCGATCTCGCCGGCCCGATCGGTACCACCGGGCAGCCGATGTACTATGCGATCCAGCTCGCCGTCGCCGAGGCCAACGCGCAGGGTGGCCTGCTCGGTCGGCAGGTCGAGCTGATCAACTTCGACACGCAATCGACGATCCAGCTCTACTCGCAATACGCGCAGCAGCTTGCCCTGAAGGACAAGGTGGACGTGGTACACGGCGGCATCACCTCGGCGTCGCGCGAGGCCATCCGCCCGGTGTTCGATCGCTTCAAGACGCTCTATTTCTACAACGTGCTCTACGAGGGTGGCGTCTGCGATCGCAACACGTTCTGCACCGGCACCACGCCGGCGCAGACCGTCGACAAGCTGGTCGAATACGCGCTGAAAACCTGGGGCAAGAAAGTCTACATCCTGGCGGCCGATTACAATTACGGCCAGATCACCGCCAAGTGGATGACGAAATACGCCAAGGACGGGGGCGGCACGGTACAGGCGGTGGAGTTCTTTCCGCTCGACGTCACTCGCTTTTCCGCCACTATCAGCAAGATCCAGGAGGCCAAGCCCGACGTGCTGCTGTCGGCGCTGGTCGGATCGAATCACACCTCGTTCTACCGGCAATGGGCGGCTTCGGGGATGAAGTCGAAAATTCCCATCGCCTCGACCACGTTCGGTCTGGTCGGCGAGATGGCGACGCTCGAACCGTCGGAAAGCGACGGCATCGTCACCGCGTATGGCTACTACGAGGAATTGCAGACGCCGAAGAGCAAGGCGTTCATCAAGGCGCTGCGCGACAAGTTCGGCTCTAACCTGCCGTACATCTCCGAAGTCGCCGCCACCAACTACGAGGGCTTCTGGCTCTGGGCCGAGGGCGTGAAGAAGGCCAACTCCGTCGCCCGTGCCAAGGTGATCGAAGCGCTCGATACAGGCATCAGCTTCGAGGGTCCGACCGGGAAAGTGACGATCGACCCGCAGACGCAGCACACGATCCGCAACGCCTATCTCGGCCGGGCCCACGACAAGAAATGGGAGGTGTTGCAAACCTACCCCGACCAGAAACCGTCCGACACCGCCGCCGTGTGCGATCTCATCAAGGCGCCGAACACCAACAAGCAATACGTGATCGACGTGAAGACCTGACGGCGAGCGGCCGATGTCACTGCTCGCGCTGCAGGCGTTCAACGTCCTCGATGCCATCGCCGTGCTGTTGCTGCTCAGCCTCGGGCTCGGCGTGATCTACGGCTTGATGCGGGTGATCAACCTGGCGCATGGCGAGTTTCTCATGCTCGGCGCCTACACCACCGCCGTCGCCACCGACGCGGGGGTGAATGTCTGGCTGGCCATGCTGGTGCTCGCACCAGTGACGGTCGGGCTGGCGGGGCTGGTGATCGAGCGCTGCCTGATCCAGTTCCTCTATGGCCGCATCATTGACACGATGCTGGCGACCTGGGGCCTCAGCCTGGCACTCGTCGGCGTGGTCACCACGATCTTCG
This sequence comes from Acetobacteraceae bacterium, assembly GCA_965218045.1. GTDB lineage: Bacteria > Pseudomonadota > Alphaproteobacteria > Acetobacterales > Acetobacteraceae > CAVRCA01. Next base: position 118,998 of record CBDCJX010000012.1, read on the forward strand.
GCAACAACGTGCGCGGCGTCTCGGCGCCGGTGCCGAGCTTTCCGATCGGACCGTATGAAGGCAGCGGCTATGGCGTGTTCATTATCGTCGTCGCGGTCGCGGTGGTGATGCTGCTCTGGTTGGCGTTGCGGATCACCCGGTTCGGGCTGATCGTGCGGGCGACAATGCAGAACCCGGCAATGGCGGCCGCACTCGGCATCGCCCCGCCGCGTGTCTATATGATTACGTTCACCTTGGGTTCGGCGCTTGCCGGGCTCGCCGGCGGCGTGCTCGCGCCGATCTCGGGCACCTCGCCCAACATGGGCGCCGCCTACATCGCCAAAGCCTTCATCACCGTGCTCGGCGGCGGCTCGGCGATCGTCACCGGCACCAGTATCGCTTCCGGCCTGTTCGGCTTCATCTCCGAGGCGGTCTCGTTCCGCACCACGCCGGTGCTCGGCGAGGTCGCCCTGCTCGTCGCGGCGATCGTCATGCTGCGCATCCTGCCGCAAGGCATCACCGGCCGGTTCCTGCGGAGGAGCGTGTGAGCAAATCCGCCGGCCTGCTCGGCTTCGTTCTGATGCTCGCCGCCGGCTTCGCAATCATGTTTGGGCTGCCGCTGGTGTTCGATCTATTCGGTCTGCTGCAAATGACCGTGTTCGTCTCGATGGCGGTGCTGGCACTCAGCCAGGGGTTCATCTGGGGCTACGGCGGCATCATGTCGTTCGGCCAATCCGCGTTCTTCGGCCTCGGTGGCTACAGTTACGCTGTCGCGGCGCTGAATTTCGGCGACAGCACCGGCGCTGTCGTGCTCGCCATCCTGGTACCGATGGCGTTCGCGGCGCTGCTCGGCTACTTCATGTCCTATGGGCGGATCAGCGACGCCTATGTCGGTGTCATCACGCTCACCGTCACCATCATCCTGTTCAACCTGGTGAACTCGACCGCTGGCGACGCCTATCGCATCGGCAACGCCCCGCTCGGGGGCTTCAACGGCATTCCTTCGGTGCCGACCTTCAACATGCCGGGCAACCCCGGAGAGGTGCTCGATCCCGGCCAGCTCTGGTACGTCACGATGGCGGCGTTGATCATCGTCTACGTAATGCTGCGAGCCATCCTGGCCTCGCGCTTCGGACGCGTCGTCGTGGCGATCCGCGAGAACGAGACGCGCGCATCGTTGCTTGGCTACGATACACGGCTCTACAAGCTGCTGGTGTTCGCCATCGGCGGCGGCATCGCCGGTCTCGCCGGCTGTTTGTTCACCAACTGGGGCGCGTTCATCAGCCCGACGGTGTTCAGCCTCGCCACCTCGGCGCAGATCATCATCTACGTGCTGGTCGGCGGTCTCGGCACCCTGCTCGGGCCCATCCTGGGCGCGGTGGCGATCCAATACCTGATCTCAACGATCGGAACGCAGCAGGCGTTCAACGCCAATCTCGTGCTCGGCGTAATCTTGATCGTTTTCGTCCTGCTGGTGCCGCAGGGTCTGGTTCCAGCAGTGCGGCAATTGCTGACGTTCCGGCTACCTGTTCGGGAACGCCAGGCCGCGCCGGCGCCGATCGAGGCACGGCAGTGACGCTTGCCACACCGACAGCAACGCCGCTGATCGAGGCGCGCGGCGTGACGATGCGGTTCGGCGGCGTGACGGCGGTGGACAACGTCAGTTTCAGCATCGGCGAGGTGGAGCTGCGTTGTCTGATCGGGCCGAACGGCGCCGGCAAGAGCACGTTCTTCAAGATGCTGACCGGCCAGCTCACGCCAACTTCGGGTCACATCCTGTTTCGCGGCGAGGACATCACCGGAGCCAACCCGCACGCGATCGCTCGGCGCGGCATCGGCATCAAGACGCAGGTGCCAAACGTGTTCAACGGGCTGCCGGTGCGGGAGAACATCTTTGTCGCCGCCTGCCGAAGCAAATCGCTGGCCCACGCCGGTCGCATCGTCGACGAGACCTTGGCACGGCTCGATCTCGCGTCGGTCGCTGATCGGATGGTCGGGCAGCTCGCGCATGGTCAACGGCAATGGGTCGAGATCGCGACTGTGCTGGCGCAGCAGCCCGAACTGATCCTGCTCGACGAGCCGGCCGCCGGCATGACCCATGACGAGGTGCTGCGGACTTCGGCGTTGATACGCGAGATCAACCGCACCCACGCGCTGATCGTGGTCGAGCACGACATGCAGTTCATCCGCATGATCGCGCGCACGGTGACGGTGTTCAATCAGGGGCGCATCCTCATCGAGGACAGCGTCGACAACGTGCTTGCGAACCAGGCCGTTCGCGACGTCTATCTGGGCAAGCAAGCCGCATGATCGAGGCGACCGGCCTGCACGCGGGCTATGGACGCATTCCGATCCTCGCGGGGATCGACCTCGCGGTGAAACAGGGCGAGTTCGTCGGCATCCTCGGCCACAACGGCATGGGCAAGACCACCTTGCTGAAAGCGCTGATGGGCTACCTGCCGGCGACCGCGGGGCGCGTGACCTTGGACGGGCAGGATATCACCCGCCTGGCGCCGCAACTGCGCGCGCGGCGCGGCATCGGCTACGTGCCACAAGGTCGCGAGATTTTCCCGGCGCTGAGCGTGCGCGACAATCTGCGCGTTGGTTGCATTCTGGCGAAGGCGGACGAGGCTGCGACGATAAGCAATGTGCTCCGCCTGTTTCCCCGCCTGGCCAGCTTGATCGACCGTTCCGGTGGCGCACTCTCGGGCGGCGAGCAGCAATTGCTTGCCTTGGCGCGTTGCCTATGCGGTGATCCGCGGCTGATCCTGCTGGACGAACCGACGGAAGGCATCCAGCCCTCCATCGTCGAGGAGATCGTCGAGATCTTGCAGACATTGCGCCGCACGCGCGAGCTCACCGTCGTGCTTGTCGAGCAGAACCTCAAATTCATTGCGGCTCTGAGCCAGCGCGTGCTGATTATCCAGAAGGGCGTCATCACCCGCGAAGTGACGCCGGAGGCGATCGAGAACCCCGAGCTCGTCGCCGAGTTCGTCGGCATGGCGACGTAGCGCCGGCCTTTGCCAAGGAGGAATCCCGCATGACCGTCCAGCGACCGAGCATCGAGCAGCTCAAGGAGATCGCGACCGATCTCGGCATGACCATGAGCCAGGAGCGGTTGTCGACGTTCCTCGATCTCATGGAGGCGACCTGCGCGTCGTACGACGTGGTGGACGAGATGGCCGAGGAGAAGCCGCCCGTCACCTATCCGCGCGATGCCGGTTATGAGCCCTCGGCGGAGGAAAACCCGCACAATGCGTGGTACGTGAAAAGCACGATCAAGGGTGCGCCGAGCGGCAAGCTCGCGGGCAAGACCGTCGCGGTGAAAGACAATGTCTGCGTCGCGGGCGTGCCGATGATGAACGGCGCGGCGACGCTCGAGGGCTACGTGCCCGACGTCGACGCGACCATAGTGACGCGCATGCTGGATGCCGGTGCGACCATTCTCGGCAAGGCGCATTGTGAGTGCTTCTGCCTGTCGGGCGGCAGTCACACCGGTGCCAAGGGCGCGGTACACAACCCCTACAAGCGCGGCTACTCGGCCGGCGGCTCATCCTCTGGCAGCGGCGCGCTGCTTGCGGCCGGCGAGGTGGACATGGCGATCGGCGGCGATCAAGGCGGGTCCATCCGCATCCCGGCTTCGTTCTGCGGCGTGTACGGCATGAAGCCCACCTGGGGGCTGGTGCCCTACACCGGGGTGATGCCGATCGAGACCACAATCGACCACACCGGCCCGATGACGCGCACCGTCGCCGACAATGCGCTGCTGCTCGAAGTGCTCGCCGGCGAGGACGGGCTCGACCCACGGCAAAAGGCGCCGAAGGTGATGCCGTACACCGAGGCGCTCGGTCGCGGCGTGTCCGGTCTGCGCATCGGCGTGGTGCGCGAGGGATTCGGCTGGCCCAATTCCGAGCCCGACGTGGACGCCAAGGTGCGCGCCGCCGCCGAGCGTTTCGCCAAGCTCGGCGCGACCGTCGACGAGGTGAGTGTGGCGATGCATCGGATCGGCAAGGACATCTGGGCGCCGATCGGCCTTGAGGGTCTGCACGCCCAGATGATGCTCGGCAACGGCATGGGCTTCAACTGGAAGGGCGCGTTCAACACCGGGCTGCTCGATGCGCATTCCGGCTGGCGCGAGCGCGCGGATGAGTTGTCCGACTCGCTAAAAATCTCGATGTTTGCCGGGGAGTATTTCATCCGGCACTACGGCGGCCGCTACTATGCGAAGGCGCAGAACCTCGCCCGCCAGTTGACCGCCGCTTATGACGACGCGCTCGGCCGCTTCGACCTGTTGCTGATGCCGACCTTGCCGATGAAGGCCACGCCGATCCCGCCGCCCGACGCACCGCTGCCGCTCTACCTCCAGCGCGCCTTCGAGATGATCACCAACACCTGCCCGATGGACGTGACCGGACACCCCTCGATGTCGCTGCCCTGCGGCATGGGCGGTGGGCTGCCGATCGGCCTGATGCTGACGGGAAAGCAGTTCGATGAGAGCACGATCTACGCCGCCGCCGCCGCGTTCGAGGCCGATGTCGATTGGAAGACGTTGTAGCTGGCGACCGCCCTTCCCGTCATCGCGAGACGCTAAGCGGCGCCTTGCGATGACAGCGAACAGAACGCCTCACCTTGGTCGCGGCAACCTTGGTTAGCTGATGCGAACCTGTCGCGTGATCTGGCCGTTGCTTTCCCAGTAGGTCATCTTGTTGGCGATGATCGGATCATCCATCGCCGGCTGGATGTTGCCGGCAGTGTCGATTGCGCGAGAGGTGACCTTGTGCTCGCCTGGCGGCGGCGCCCAGTCAAAATGCCAGAACCTCCAGGCGAACGGCGGTGTGTCCGCTTCCGCGAGTGTGGCCTTGGTCCAGGCACCATCATCGATCCGCACTTCGACGGCGGCAATCGGTGCGGGCCCCCACGCCATGCCGGAGATGCGATAGCGACCGTTGCTCTCCGTCACCCGTGCCGGGGCGGATTTCAGCAGGACGCGGCCGACGGAGGTTTCCACCACCACCATCTCGTCGCCGCGTCGCTCCTGGCGCACGGTGACGTAGTCGCGGGCCATGAAGCGGCCCATGAAGGGCTTGTTGCGCACCTCGATCCGGCGTAGCCATTTGACATTGGCAATGCCGAACCAGCCTGGCGCGACCAGCCGCACCGGCGCGCCATGCGCGGCCGGCAGCGCCGCGCCGTTCATTTCGTAGCACAGGATGTTGTTCGGGTTCATTGCATCGTCGATCGACATGCTGCGCGCGAAATGCCCGGTGAACTTGAGTTCCAGCGGCGTTCCCCGGCGAACCACTTCCTCGCCCTCGTCGGTGCCGAAGAACACGACCTCCTGAGCACCATCCTTGATCTGCGCCGCCTTGAGAATGTCGGCGAGCGACGTGCCGCCCCATCGCGCGTTGCCGATCGCGCTGGTGAGGAACGGCAGTCCGTTGTTGCCCGAGCATTCCACGGTGCAGGTCACGTCCCGGCGCGGCTGGCTCTTGAGGTCGTTTAATGTCAGCTGCGTCGGCGTGCCGACGTGTCCAAGCACGTCGAGCCGCCATGTGGCGGGGTCGATCTCCGGCCACTGATAGTGGGTGACGCTGAAGAACTTGTCGTTGGGTGTGATCCAGTGGTCGAGCTCTTCCCAGGGCACGAGGTCCTTCACCGCTGCCTTTGCCGGCGGCGGCAGGGCCGGTGGCTGATCCGTCCATGGGATGAGCTTCTCCCCGGCTTGCGCGGCACCGGCGAACCTTTGACTCTCCAGCAGCAGGATGCTCGCGAGAGCACTGCCGCGCAGCAACACGTCCCGACGGGGCAGGTTTTCCATCGACATGTCCTTCTCCTGATGTGGCGTTTGGCCTTATGTCGGCAGGACGTGCATCCTCGCGACGAGGTGCATCCTTTGCACCAGGATGCATCTTCGCGGCATGGCTGTCGATTGCAGGATCATCGGCGGATACGCTCGCGGCGGGCAGCCAGAGCGAGTATCACCGTTTCGTGGCGTCGTTCAGGCTCCAGTCGTATTTGTAGTCGGCGATGCTGTCGATCCCGGACAGCGCATGAGCGAGCGGCGGCTCAGCGTAGTTCCTCAAATGCGCGATCACCCCGCGCTCGTTGCCGCCGAAATCGGCTTGATACCAGTCGTAGATCTTCGAGGCGGTCAGCTTGCCGTTGGTCGCCTTGGCGCCACGCGGATGGTTGATGTAGTCCCGCGCGCCCTTGTTCAGCATGGCTTCCATGGTGGCAGCCGTGTACGGTTCGAGGGCGAGGTTCGGACAGCCGATCGAGGCGCAGTTGACACTGTAGTGGGTGCGCGGATCGTGCCAGATCGGGCGCAGGATGCGGTGCTCGATGTCGTTGAGGCTGATCGGGGTGCCCTCGACCTGTAGCAGCTTCTTGTTCCACGGACCACTGGCGCTGAACAGCCCGGGTGTGAGGTCGATCTTGGTAATGCTCGCAACCGGATAGTGTTGCAACACCGTGACGATGGTCAGCTCATTGTATAAATTGGTCCAATACGCTCGCTGCTCTTTTCGGCTGTATTGGCCGACAGGGATGGCGGCCTGTCGCTGCAAATCCGCCTCCAGCGCGGCGCGGTCCTGCTTGGTGACATCACCATAAGCGACGCGGTTGATGCCGTCCTCGCCGGGTTTGACGTACGCGTGCAGGAACGCACCCCAGGCCTTGTGGTCGATCGTGCGGGTGTTGGCGTCGTCGTGCTTCTCCCAGATCGGCCAGGGCTCGGCGCTTGGCGCCGCAGCGGCGGGGGCAACGAGACTGGCAATCAGCAGCAGCGAGAGCAGCAGGCGCTTCATTTGGTCCTCATGCGAGTTGCGGTCAGTTGTGGGTGCCAAGCAGCGCGCGCTTGAGCGCTTCGCTCGGCGGCTCGGCGCCGATGAAGGTGGACAGCAGCAGATAAGCGAAAGCCTGGTTGCGATACGTGCCGGTGGGCTGGTCGTTGGCCACAACCTGGACGCCGGCTGGGGTGAACACGTAGGTGCTGGTGTCACCCTTGCGGACCGCCGGGGAGGTCGCCAGGAAATGCGCGATATCCTGCGCGGGCGGCACGCAGGGTGGCCGGCAATTGGCCTCGAAGGCGTAGCGCCAGGCGGCACGCACGTCGTCCTGCCCGGCGGAGTGCAGGGACCGGACCTCGATCAGCTTGACCTCGGGAGACCGCAGGATGGCATCGGCGCTGCCGCTGGGCCGCTCGAGATAGAGACCGGCGACGTAGACGGTGACGCGGAACACCGAATAGAGCCGTGCGCCCATGCCGTTCAGTCGCAGGGTCGTGCCGGCGGCCTGGCGCAGCTCCGGCATCACTACCCCGTCCAGCTCGGCGGCAACGCCCGGTGCTGCCGGCGCCAGAAGCATCATGGCGGCGACGAGCAGCGCGCGACGGATCATCGGGCTTCCCGTCTGCGCGCGCCGAGCAGCAACGTGGCCGAGAGTGCAGCCAATAGCGTGTCCTCGATCGGCGTCGCGAGGCTGAGCGGACGGGCCCAGAACACGCCGAAGCAGCCGCAATTCGCCAGCTCCAGGCCGCGCAGCAGCGCCACCACGGACCAGATCATGTAGGCGAGATGCAGGGCGAGCGACGCCGTGGCGGCAAGCCGCAGCCATCTCCCGGCGATGAGCCACGCCGATAGCGCAAGCTCGAAGAGCGCCAGCCCCCATGCGGCCGGCAGCGCAAGTGCATCAGGCAGGACGCGATACTGCGTCACGATGGCGGCGAACCCGCCGATATCGAGCAGCTTGGCGGCCCCCGTTGCGAGCAGGATCAGCGCCAGGCCGAAGCGCACGGCGCGCATCACGCTCACCCCGGCTCGATACGATGCGCCGCCGCAAGCCCTGCCGCGCGCGGTCACGTCTTCGCCGGGCGCTTCGGTTGCGCGTTGATCGTCCAGTCATAGTCGAAGAACTCGACGGTGTAGTTCTCGGGGATCGGCGGCGTGTGATACCGGTCGACGTAGGCGATCAGTGACGGCGCGCGGTGCAGGAAGTCCTCGGTGTAGAATTGCAGGATCGCCGAAAGCCGAACCAGGCGGCGATCAGGGTCGGGCTGCACATTGCGCGGCTCGGCGAGGAACCGGCGCGCCGCGTCGTCGAGCTCGCGGTCCAATCCCTCGGCGGTGAACGGCACGCGGGGCAAGCGTGGGCAGGAGACCGCCATGCAGTTGAGCGCGAAATGGACGCGTTCCTCGCCGAGCGGGCGGATCACGTCGTTTTCGTAGTCGTAGAGCGAAATCGCCTGGCCGCCGACCACGACGCGGGTGAGTTTGAAGAACACCACCCGGTCGAGCAGCGACAAGCGCGTGGGAATGCCGCTGCGGATCACGTGATACAGGGACAACGCGTTGTAGGCATTGATGTGAAAGGCGATCCGATCCCGCTGGGTCGGAAACGCGTTCGGCGCGTTGTGCGGCGCAATCCGGGCGATATCCGCGACGACAAGTTCAAGCTGTCGGGGGTTGGCGGCGAGCCCCTGGAAATCGACGCGGCCCTGATCGTCGACATAGTCGCGCAGCACCGTCGCCCACACGCCCGCGCGATCGCGAGGCGCGGACGCGGTTGGTGGGGGAGCGCGCAACGTCGTGCAGCCGCCGAGCAACACCGCTGCGAGCAGCGCCCGTCCGAGCCGGGCAGGAAGCGTCATCCGCGGCTCTGCTTCACCACCGTCCGCGCGTTGCGGGCGCGGCCCTTCAGCGGTATTCGGCGCTTCGGCGCTCCCTCGCCCTCGAGCGCGCCGGTCAGCGGGTTCCATGTCCGCTCGCCGGACGGGGTGCCGAGCTTGAACGGCTTGACGATGAAGCTGTCGCGCTTGGCATTGTGCAGACACATCGAGACCGGACCGTCCGCCGTTGCCACCATGAAGATGCAGGCGTCGATCCGCTCCGGTTCGAGCTGGCAGGCGCCCATGAAATTGTGGATGAAGAAGCTGAGCTTGTTGATCCGTAAACGGCTGGCGGCGAGGTCGTGGCGCATGCCCCACAGCTTGCGCGCGAGCCAGCCGCTACTGCGCCGCAGGACCCACGGGTTGCGCGCGATCCACGAGACGAACGTCCGCAAAGCGCGGCGCTTGCTGGTGCGATCGAACTGCAGCTCGGCACTCGCCGCCAGCACTTCGGTGACCAGCGCCTTGTCGTCGAACAGGTCGTGCACGTGCCCGTTGGCGACCAACGTCGTGGCGTAACGATTGCAGGCGGCGTGCCCGACCCCCGGCGAGTCGAAGGCGATCCGCGTGCCGGCGCCGGCCTCGATCTGCGCGCCCACGGTGGTCGGGTTGATCACCGCCGCCCGCTCGCGCTCGACGCCCCGGCCGGTGTCGGCCTGCAACTGGAACGAGGCGAGACGCACCACGTCGCTGTGGGCGACGAAGAACCGCACCACATCCGGGATCTCGTGGAAATTGCCGCGATGGACGGTGGTGTTGAAGAATACCGACAACGGCAGCCCGCGCGCCCGTTCGATATACTCAAGCCGGACGGCGTTGAGCGCCGCCTCGGAGGCAAAGCCCTTGCGTTGCTGGGTGGTGTCCACGTGGAACGCGACATCGACCAAGCCGACGGCGCAGAGCTCGGTCAGCAGCTCGCGCGTTGCCTTGATGCCGTTGGTGAACAACGCCGGCTGCATGTCCCGCTTGCGCACCCGGCGCACGATCTCGACCAGTTCGGCGCGGTTGCGCAAGGTCGGATCGCCGCCGGTGATCTGCACGCCGGTGTTCGGCCCGTAGGTCGCGTGGATGACATCGATGCGGCGAAAGATCTCGGCGAGCGGCAGGTCGTGCACCGCCTCCGACATCTCCGAGAGGTAGCACAGCGTGCAATCGAGGTTGCAGCGCTGCGTAATCTCCAATGCCACGCAGCCGATCGACCAACGCCGACCCATGGCTTGCGCCGGATGCCACTGCCCCGTCGCGACCATCCGGGTCTGAGCGCGTTGCATCGGGGAGCGGTCATCAGGCGGCGGCTCCGGAGCGTAGGCGGCGATCGCCTCGGGGGACATGAACTGCATGGGAGCGCTCCGAAACTGCTCAGTCCGCGTTCGCCGCGTCATCGACGCCCTTCTCCGCCAGCTTGGCGTTCGCCTTGCGCGCGATCAGGACAGACACCAGCGCCGTGGCCCCCAGCCCGACAGCAAAGAGGACCCATTTCAGCGCCCCGCCGCTTCCGGTGGCTGATGCCTTCCCAGCTGCCCCGATCGAGACGAACAGCAGGGCCCCGGGCATGATGCCGATGGCGGTTGCCGCTAGGTATGGCCAGAAGCCGATCGGTGTGACGCCGAAACCGTAGTTCTGCAGGTTGAACGGCACCAATGGGCTGAGCCGCAGCAGCGCCACGACTTTCCAGCCCTCCTCCGCCACGGCCTTGTCGACCGCCGCAAGCTTGGGCCGGCTAGCAAGCTGCCGCCGCACTGTCTCGCGCGCCAGATAGCGTGCCACGATGAAGGCCAGGGCGGCGCCCGTCGTTGCGGACACGACGGCGATCGGGAACCCCCAGAAACCGAACACCAGTCCGGCGGCGATGGAGAAGGCCGAGCCGGGTGCCATGGCAACGGTCGCCACGACGTAGGTCAGCCCGAAGATCAGCACGCCCCAGACACCGAGGCCCTTGATCCAGGTGCTGAACGCTTGCAGCCACGCCTGTAGCGGAAACAAGAACCAGGCCGCCACGATCGCCGCCAGCAGCAGGCCGCCGCCGATCCAGCCCCAAGGCAAGCCGGACTTCGCGTGCCCCGGCTTTGCGGGTTGTCCGGCGTGTCCCGTCAGCGGCTGCACGCCGCCCCGCCGAGCACGCAGAAGCGCGCGCAATGCGGATGGTTCAGCGCCACCGGCCGGCTGGCCTCGGCGAGCGTCCCGCCCAGCTCGAATTGCGGGTCGTACGGCAGCAGGGTGCAGGCCAGCACCGCCGGCTGCTCGGCGCCGCGCCGCTTCACCACCATGCGTGACGAGGCGCACATGACGCTTTCGGGCGACTTGCCGAGGATGCCCCAGCATGCCTCAGTGATCTCGGGGACGTCGGCGGTCGGGTCCATCTCCGGGAACAGCATCAGCGCCACCGGATCGGTTGTGTCCACGGCGATGCCGCGCGCGGTGAACAGGCGGGCGTAGCCGGCGCGCAATTCCGCCTCGCCCTCGCCCGAAAATCCGGCGCGGCCGGCGATGTGCACGCGGAACCCATCCCGCGCGAGCCAGTCGAGACCCGCCATCGTCTTGTCGAACGCGCCCTTGCCGCGCTCTTGGTCGTGCAGCGCCGGGCCGTAATGGTCGAGGCTGACCCGCACGGTCAGCCGGCCCGGATACTGGGCGTTCAAGGCGGCGAGCGGCAACCGGCGCCGGAGCATCGGCCGCATGGCATTGGTCAGCACCAGGGCGTTGTGACCCCGGCCAAGCACGTCGCCGAGCATCGCCACGAAGCCCGGGTTCATGAACGGCTCGCCACCGGTGAAGCCGATCTCGTCCACGGGAAGGCCCTGCGAGGCGATCTCGTCGAGATAGGCGGCGACCTCGGCGGGCGAGATATACACCAGCGCGTCGTTGCGCGGGCTGCTCTCTATGTAGCAATGCGTGCAAGTCAGGTTGCACAAGGTGCCGGTATTGAACCAGAGCGTGCGCAACGCCGTGAGCCCAACTGAGGCGCGGGGTTCGCCCTTGGCTGTCGTGAGCGGATCGCGGAATTTGGCAGGGTGCAGATGCGCGAGCGGTAAGGTCGACGATACGAGCACGGATATCCCTCAAGGGTTTCGAGAACGAGGCGAGTACGCGGCGAAGCCCAGGCCCGGTGCGGTCATGCCTGATTCGCTGCCAACGTGGGAGGGTTACCTCATCCTGGACGCGGCATCGCCGGGTAACTTCCCGCGACATCGGAACGTAACGTCTGGCACGTAAGTTGAGGGTGCCCGTATCGTGGCAGCGGAAGGTTACCAGCCGATTAATGACTACGCCTTGATCGGCGATTGTCACGGCAGCGCACTCGTGTCCCGCGCCGGCAGCGTGGACTGGTGCTGCCTACGCCGGTTCGACAGCGACCCGGTGTTGTTCCGCCTGCTCGACGCGGATGGCGGCGGTTTCTGGGACGTGCGACCAGAGGGTTTGGTCGAGGTGTCCCGGGCCTACCTGCCCGGGACGGCGGTGCTGCGGACCACGTTCCGCACGGCGTCGGGCGTGGCCACCGTCACCGACTTCATGCCGGTCGGCCGCAGCCGTGATGCGTCGGTGCACGACTACGTCTCGCTCAACGCACCGTGCTGGCTGGTGCGGCGGTTCGAGTGCGTCGAGGGTCGGGTGGCGCTGACCACGCGCTTGCGTGCGCGGGGCGCGGGCTTCTCCACCGCCCCGCTGGCGATGATGCGCGGCGAGGGCGGCGTGCTCCGGGCCGCCGGGCTCGGCCTGTGGTGCGGTGGCGCGGTCGAGCTCGACCAGGACGGTGTGACCATCCGCCTCGACCTCCAGCCGGGGGTGGTAGAGACCGCCGTGCTCACGCAGGCCGAGCCGCTGACTGACCCGCGTCGCCACGGCGACACCCTGTTCGACACGACCGTGGCGTTCTGGCGCGAGTGGATCAAGTACAGCCGGTACCGCGGACCCCACGCGGAGGCGGTGATGCGCAGCGCGCTCACCCTCAAGCTGCTGACGTACGCGCCGACCGGCGCCCTGGTCGCCGCCCCCACCACCTCGTTGCCGGAGGAGATCGGCGGCGCGCGCAACTGGGACTACCGCTACAGCTGGCTGCGGGACGCGAGCCTCACCCTGTACGCACTCGGCGTGCTCGGCTATTCCGGCGAGGCGCGGCGCTTCGCCGAGTTCCTGGTGCATCGCTGCTTCCGTGAGGGCTCGACGGTGCACATCATGTACAACGTCGATGGCGAGCCCTATCTGCCGGAGCGCACCTTGGACCATCTGGACGGCTACGCCAGCAGCCGTCCAGTCCGCATCGGCAACGGGGCCTACGACCAGATGCAGCTCGACGTGCATGGCGAGGTGCTGGATTGGGCCTGTCTGCGGGTCGCGCTGGGCTGGCGGCTGAGCCGGGACGAGGTGAGCTATCTGCGGGCCTCGGCGAGCCATGTTTGCCGGGTATGGCGTCGACCCGAGCAAGGGCTGTGGGAGACCCGCTCCGGCGGCCGCGACTTCGTCCATGGCAAGGCGATGGCCTGGACGGCGCTCGATCGCGCGATCGAGCTGTTCGGCACCGAGCCCCAATGGGAGGCGGCCCGCGCCGAGATCCTCGCCGCGATCCGCCAGGAGGGCACGCACGGCGAGCCACCGTCGCTCGCTCGGACGTTCGGCGGCGCCGAGGTGGACGCGGCGCTGCTGCAAGTGCCCATGCTCGGGATGCCGCTGGACGATGCGCTGGTCGCCGAAACGGTGCGCCGCGTCGAGCGAGAACTCGGGGACGGCGATCTGGTCCATCGCTACAAGGGCGATGACGGGCTTTCCGGGGGCGAGGGCGCGTTCCTCATCACGAGTTTCTGGCTGGTGGACGCCCTATTGCTCGTCGGCCGCGTCGACGAGGCGCACCGCCTGTTCGAGCGACTGCTCGCGCGCGCCAACGATGTTGGCCTCTATGCCGAGGAGGTGAGCCCCCGAAGCGGCAAGTTCCTCGGCAATTTCCCGCAGGCCTTCACCCATTTGGCGCTGATTTCCAGCGCGACCCTGCTGCACCTGCACCGCATGGGAGGTGCGGCGGCGCTGCGCGGCACGCACGCGGACCGCGCGCGTCGGCTGGTCGGCGCGACGGAGGGGGTCAAGGCGCTGCTCTACGCCCTGGTGCGCAACCGGGGGATCCGATTGCGCTCGTCGAAGCGCTCCGTCCTGTCCCTCGGTTGAGGAACAAAGGAGTTCCTTCCGACCTGGGCGGGTCGCGTTCGCGTGAAGACCGCGCTATTCCAGCGCGCCGAAGGCGTCCATCGGACAGTCGGGACATTGGTGCTCGTCGCAAAACCGGCACACGGTTAGCGCGGAAGCCGCGTCCTCGGGCAACGCTCGCAAAATGGTCCCGGCGACGCGTTCCAGCACGGTGCGATCGGCCGAAGTAACTTCCTTCAAGATCGCCCCCAACACTCTCCGGCGACGTTCGAGGAGGGTCTTTCGATCCGCGCGTCCTGCCTTGGTAAGGGTCAGCGCAACCGCGCGGCGGTCATGCGGCGCGGCGGCACGCGTCGCGAGGCCTGCCGCCACCAGGCGGTCCACGAGTCGGACCGTGCCTGGCTGTGATAGGCGGAGGACGCGGCGCAACTGGTCGATAGAAAGGCCGGGGACATGCCCGATTATGATCAGCGCCGCCGCCGCCTCGCCGCCCAGTCCCGTCTCGTCGAGCGCCAGCCAACGCACCTGATCCGCTACCCCCAGCGCAACGGCGCCGAACAGGTTGATTAGGCGACCCGATGGCTGAGGCATGTCGTTGCTCCACGAATTCGGACAAGCATATGCAAATTAAATGCATGACGCATGCAATATGCTGGGATATCGTTCTGGGCGGTGCGGATGGGCCGCGATCGGCGCAAGCAGGGCGAATTGAATTTCGCCGGTCTGAACAACTGGTAACGCCGGATATGTCATTGGAAGAGGGTTGTCATGTTCTCGTCGTTGAACATTGCCGAAAAGACCGTGGGTTCCCGCCAGGCTCTGGGGCTACTGCGTTGGGCTCTCGTTGTCGTCTTCCTGTGGTTCGGTGGGATGAAATTCACCAGCTACGAAGCCAATGGCATAGCGCCGTTCATTGCGCACAGTCCGATTATGAGCTGGCTGCATTCTTTGTTCGGCACCCAGGGCGCGAGCTACGTCATCGGGGTGATTGAGCTTTCCACGGCCAGCGCACTCATCGTTGGTGCCTTCAATCCCATTGCATCCGCGCTCGGGGCGGCGATGTCCTGCGTCACATACGTCATCACTCTGACATTCTTTCTAAGCACGCCGGGTGTGGCGGAGCCGAGTACAGGTGGATTCCCCGCGATCTCGGCGCCGATCGGGCAATTTCTGCTCAAAGATGTCGTACTTCTCGCGGCTTCTGTCTGCCTTTTGTTGGCGTCATTGCGATCACCAAGAGCGTGAGAGCGTTCAACAGAACGGAGCTGGTCGGGTGACCGGGGGATTGAAGGCGCCTTTATGCGCCCGGGAGCGCAACCGGGGCATCCGGTCGCGTTCGCCGAAACACTTCGTCCTGTCCCCCGGTAACCGCTCCGGGCTGCTGCTGTGCTTGGTTCTTGCGCTATCCCCGATACGCGCGCTTGCCGCCCTCGTACTTCTTGCCTCCACCAGGCCGGCCGATTGGTGGCATCGGCCGTGGCCAGACGCCCACTCGCCGCGACCGCCGCCACATGTGGTCGAATTCGGGGGCTGAGTTAGGGCCGAGCCTCCAGAACCATGTTGAACGGCGTCTCGGTCGCCTTGCGCACGTGCTCGAAGCCGCCTTCGTTGATGACCGAAGCCAGCCTGCCAAACCCGGCCTGCGCCCCCAGTGCTGCTCCCACCTCCTGATCGAGCGAGGTGGGCACACAGATCATCGTCGACGCCGCGTAGAACAGCCGGCCGACGGGATTGAGGTTGTCCTCCAGCCGGTCGCCTGCGGCCGGTTCGACAATCATCCAGCTTCCATCCGGCTTCAGGGTCCGGCGGACGTGTCGCGCAGCGCCGACCGGATCGCCCATGTCATGCAGGCAGTCGAAGAAGGTTACCAGGTCGAGGTTCCTGCCGGGGAACTCGCTGGCCAAGGCCACTTCGAAACGCGTGTTCGTTGTCACCCCATGCTGCTCGGCGTGCAACCGGGCCTGCGCGACCGAGCCGGGATGGAAATCGTAACCGGTGAACGTCGAGTTCGGGAACGCCTTCGCCATCATCACCGTCGAGAACCCGTGGCCGCAACCGACATCGGCCACGCTGGCGCCGCGCTCTAGCTTCGCGACCACGCCGTCCAGCGCGGGCAGCCACGATGCGACGAGGCTGTTGTGATAGCCCGGCCGGAAGAAGCGCCCGGCGGCACAGAACAGGCACTGCGATTGATTGCCCCAGCCGACTCCCTTGCCCGTGCGAAACGCCGGCTCGACCAGCGCCTGGTTTTCCATCATCGATATCGCAAGGTCGAACCCGCCTTGCATGTAGACCGGGCTGTCCGGCTCGGCGAACACCATCGCCTGTTCGGGCGGCAAGGTGAAACGGCCGGTGCCGGGGTCGTAGGTCAGGTAGCCGGAAGCCGCCTGATGCGACAACCATTCCCGCGTATAGCGCTCGGCGAGGTCGGTCTTGCTCGCCAGTTCGCCCGCCGTCATCGGCCCATTCGCGTGCAGCGCCTTGTAGAGGCCCAGCCGATCACCGATGCGCACCATCGGCACGCTCAGCGCACCGCCGAGATCGCCGAGCATCCGGCCAATGAATTCATGCAGCTTGGTCTCGTCCACCATCGTAGTCCTCCCGTTCTTGGTCCGGACCGTTATGCCTGCGTTACGTCACGCGGTGATCGCGCCGGAGCGGGAATATTGTCGCGTCTGTCGCATCACGACGGTGTGGCCTTTATTTCCCAATGTGCCCGCGGCCATACTCCGTGGCGGTTTTGCGGCGAGCCGAAAGGATATCGTGTGACCGACCAAGTCGACATCGAGCGCGAGTTGCAGGAAGCGCTCGAATACCGGATGGCAACGAGCGATATCCTGCGCGTCATTAGCCGCTCGGGGGACTTCGACCTCACCAGCGTGCTGTTGACGGTCGTTACGCATGCCAAGGCGCTGTGCCGGGCTGAAATGGCGGTGCTGTATCGTTACCAGGACGGCGCGTACCGGTTCGCGGTCGGGCATGGGCTGTCGCCGACGTATGATGCGATCGAGCGCCGGCAGGCGATCCAGCCCGGCAGGGGGACGGTGATCGGCCGCGCGGCGATGGAGCGACGGACGGTGAAGATCGTCGACGCGTGGAACGACCCCGACTACGCCAGGAAGGACGACGCGCGGATTGGCAATCTCCGGTGCATGCTCGGCGTGCCGCTGTTGCGCGAAGGTGTGCCGATCGGCGCTATTGGGCTGGGGCGCGCCAGGGCCGAACCCTTCACCGAGCGGCAGATCGAGCTGGTTTCGAGCTTCGCCGACCAAGCCGTGATCGCGATCGAGAACGTGCGGCTGTTCGATGAGCTGCAGTCAGCGCGCGAAGCTGCCGAGCGCGAGCGCGATGTTGCCGAGGCGGCACAGCGGGAGGCGGAGGCGGCGAACCGGGCGAAGTCCACCTTCCTCGCCGCGATGAGCCACGAAATCCGCACGCCGATGAACGGCGTGTTGGGCATGATGGAGGTGCTGGAACGCTCCCGGCTGGCGCCGGCGCAGGCGCGCAACATCGCGGTGATGCGCGACAGCGCGCAGGCCCTGCTGCGCATCATCGACGACGTGCTGGACTTCTCGAAGATCGAGGCCGGGCGGATGGACGTCGAGGCGCTTCCGTTCAGCCTCGGCGCGGTGTTGGCCGGCACGGTCGAGACCATGCTGCCGCAGGCGCGACAGAAGCATCTTGCGTTGTTCGCCGATGCGCCGGGCGCTGGTCCCGACTGGATCAGCGGCGATCCGATGCGGGTGCGCCAGATCCTGTTCAACCTGGTCGGCAACGCCATCAAGTTCACCGACCGCGGCTTCGTCCGCATCAGCGCCGACAGTCACGGCGCGCCGGATGCCACTGTGCGGGTGACCTTGACCGTGACCGACAGCGGCATCGGCATGGACCAGGCGACGCGAACCCGGTTGTTCGAGCCATTCACCCAGGCGGACAGCTCCACCACGCGGCGCTTCGGCGGCTCCGGTCTCGGCCTCTCGATCGTTCGCCGGCTGGCGCAGCTCATGGGGGGCGAGGTGGCGGTGGTGAGTACGCCGGGCGAGGGTACCCGCTTCATGGTGACCCTCAGTCTCGCCGAGGCTAAGGCGGTCCCGTCCGTCGAGGTAGCCCGGCGACAATCACCGGCCCCGCGCCCACGCGGAACGCGGCTGTTGGTTGCCGACGATCATCCGATCAATCTCGAAGTGATCCTGCGCCAGCTCGAACTGCTCGGGCTGGCGGCCGATGTCGCGGCGGATGGCGCGGCCGCCTTCGCACTGTGGCAAGCACGCCATCATTCGATCGTGCTACTCGACCTGCACATGCCGGTGCTGGACGGGTTCGGTCTGGCCGAGGCGATCCGACGCGAGGAGGCGAAGCTCGACCTGCCGCGCAGTGGACTGATCGCCGTCACGGCGGACGCATTGAAGGGCGAGGATATGAGGTGCTTCAACGTCGGCATGGACGGGTTCTTGCCCAAGCCGGTCCTGCTGGACGCGCTGGCGCGCTCGCTCGGGCGCTGGCTTCCGGACCTTGCCTCGCCTGCGCCGTCAACCGAGGCGGGGGCCGGGACGCTGTTCGATCCGCAGGCGCTGCAGGGCGTGTTTGGCGGCGATGCAGGTCGACTTGCGGCGCTGCTCCGGAGTTTCGGCGACAGCGCCTCGCGCGACGTCGCCGCGATTTTGGCGGCGTCGGATGTGCAGCACCTGGCCTCGTTGGCGCACCGGCTCACCGGCGCCGCGCGCACGGCTGGTGCTCGGACCCTCGCCGAACAGGCCGTGCGCGTCGAAGTGGCGGCCAAAGCCGGCGACTTCACGGCGGCGCGCGGCGCGGTCGATGGGTTGGACCGTCTGCTCGTCGATACGCTGCGGGAAATGCGCTCAGTCGGCTGACGGGACAAACATGTAGCCCACGCCGCGTACGCTGCGGATTGCCTCGGGCTTGCCGGGGTCGCGTTCCAGCTTGCGGCGCAAGCGCATGATGCGGTTGTCGATCGCCCGGTCGAACCCGGCGGCATCGCGATGCGCGACGGTTTCCAACAGCCAGTCGCGGGTGAGCGGCCGGTTGGGGTTCTCGACGAATAGCCGAATCAGGTCGAACTCGCTGGCGGTCAGGCTGGATACGGCACCGTCGGCGAGGACGAGCACGCGACGCTGCAAGTCCAGCACCGCAGTGCCGACCCGCACTTCGCTCAGTAATGGTGGCGGCGGTCCGGTCGGTGCGGCGCGCCGCAGCAGCGCCTTGACCCGCGCCACCAGTTCGCGCGCCTCGAACGGCTTGGCGACGTAATCATCAGCGCCGGATTCCAATCCGACCACGCGATCGATCGTATCGCTGGCAACGGTCAGCATGATGATGCCGATCCGCGCGGACCGGCTGCGCAACCAGCGCGCCAGCGCGAAGCCGTCCTCCGCTTCGTTCAAATGCACGTCCAGCAGAACCACATCCGGCATGGCCTGCTGCGCCAACCGCTTTAACTCGACGCCGGAGGCCAGCGTGACGGGACGCAGCCCGTGTTGCGACAGGCAATCCGCGATTACTCGTCGCTGAAACGCTTCATCTTCGACTAGGACGATCTTGGCCACGCCAGTCACGCCTGGTTCGCTCCGTGCTCGTGCGCCCGCTCGGCGAGCGGTAATCGCGCTCAGATGCTGAGGTCGAGCAGGTTGTAATCCTTCATCCCCTGCTTGGCCTCGGCGTCCCAGCGATAGCTCTCTCCCGCTTGCGCGTGCGGTTGGTAGACGAACGGGGTCTCGTGCGGAAAACGCTGCCGCCGCGCGTCGATCGCCAGGCCGATCGCACGGGCGCGCTTGCGGATGTGCTCGGCATCATAGGTGGTCGGCGCGTTGTGCACGCCGCCGCCCCGCACCCCAAGCACCGAGCGGCGGCGGTGGAAGCCGAAATTGACCGTCACCCGCCAGTCCGGGCTGGTGTTGGCGAACGAGCCGTGCACGGCCTGGCGGTTGGTGATCGCGACATCGCCCGGCTGGCAGACGATCGGCACGGCGTCGGCAAGCCGCTCAGAGCCCGACGCCGCAGCCATCGCCTTGATGTCGGCCTTGCCGATCTTGTGCGAGCCCGGCACCACCCAGACGCCGTTGGCCGGGGTGCAGCCGTAGAGCTGCGCCATGAAGTTGAAGCCGTGCGAGCCCTGATCCCAATCGGGGCTGTCCCAATGCGTCGTGCCGTCCTGGTGCCAGGCGACCGACGCGCCGAGGCCGGGCTCCTTGATAAACAGCGCCTCGTTGAACGGTACGAAATCATCGCCGTTGACCGCCGCCGCGACCGCCAGCAGTTGCGGATGGCCGTAGACGCGCAAGGCGGCCTCGGAGAACTGCAACGAGCCGAGGATGAGGTACACCACCTCCTTCGGCGCGTCGCCCGCGGCTTCCGGCTCGAACATTTTCAGCGGGTGGCGGCCGTTGGCGAGGCCCGTGCCGCCGAACGGATCGCCGAGCGGCTTCGACCAGAACAGGGTGGGGGCGGTGCAGTCGGCGCCGAGCGCCGGGCGCCCCTTGGCGTCGACCGGGGAGCCGCGCTCGGCCGGTAGTCGGTCCTGGATCGCGCGGATGTCCGCCTCGATATCGGCTAGCTCGCCTTTGACGAGTACGCCTTCGAAGACGTAGAAGCCGCAGCACCAGTACGCGTCGAGGATCTCCGGATGCAGCTTGCCGTCCGGGGTGAAGCGGATCGGCCCGCGATTGCCGAGTTCGTACGCGCGCCGCTCGCCCTCTCGCAGGTAGGCGTCCATCGCCGCTTGCTCAGAGCCGTAGCCGGTGCGGTCCGGCTTGCTCATTTCATTCATAGCCCATCCTCTCTTGTCGCGGCGCTGTCTACAGCGTCCAGCCGCCGTCGATGACCAGCGCCTGGCCGGTGACGAACGCGGCGGCGTCGCTTGCCAGATACACGGCGAGTGCCGCGATCTCCTCCGGCGTGCCGAGCCGCCCGATCGCCTGGCGCGCGATGAACGCGGCGCGCGCCGCCTCCGCCGATCCGGCCAACGCGGCATTGGCGGCGATCCGCCCGTCGAGGCTCGGCGTTTGCACCGTGCCCGGGCAGATGCAGTTGCAGCGCACGCCGCGTGTGACGTAGTCGGCGGCTATCGACTTGGTCAGGCCGACCACCGCCGCCTTCGTCGCACCGTAGATCGAGCGGTTCGGCACGCCTTTGATGCTGCCGACGGCCGACGCCATGTTGATGATCGATCCGCCGCCGCGCTCCAGCATCCCCGGCAAGAAAGCGCGAACGGTGCGAAACTGCGAGCGCACGTTCAGCGCAAAGGCGAACTCCCACTCCTCCTCCGTCGCGTCCAGGATCGTGCCCTGGTGGACGAAGCCGGCGCAGTTGAACAGGATGTCGATCGGCCCGGCCGTGCTCGCCGCCTGTGCGATGGCTCGCGGATCGAGCACGTCGAGCCGCCGGGTTTGCACGCCCTCGCCGGTGATCTGTCCGACCAGCGCCGCGTCGACATCGGTCGCGATCACGCCCGCGCCGGCCGCCGCGAAGGCGAGCGCTGTCGCCCGACCGATGCCCTGGCCGGCGGCGGTGACGAAGGCGGTCTTTCCCAGCAGCGTATCCGTCATTCCACCCCTAGTGTCTTGCTGCCCTTGCGCACAGGGGACCGCGCGCGGATCACGCTGTCAACCGAGCGAGGCGGAACTCTGCGCTGTCGCCACCGGCGCACGGACTTGTTTGCACGATCACTCCCGCAACGGCGGGAGCGGTCGTCACTTAGCTTGCTGGCCGTGGTGATGGTGACCATCACCGCCATACGCACCACCTTCGGGATCGAATGGCGCGTCGATTTCCGTGACATGACCGCCGAGACCGCGAACCATTTCCGCAATGACGTGGTCCTCGCGAAGCCGGACGCGGTCACCGAGGATCTGCACCGGCAGATGCCGGTTGCCGAGATGCCAGGCGATGCGTGCCAGCTCGTCGGGCGAGTGCGCCTGGATCTCCAGCATCTTCTCCGCGCGGGCGCGCACCGCGACGATGCCGCCCTCTTCGAGGCGCAGGCCGTCGCCCTCCCTCAGCCGCATCGCTTGAGGCAGGTCGATCAGCACCTCCGCGCCCGACGCGGCGATCATCACGCTGCGGCGCCGGTGGCGCTGGTCGAAGTCGAGCAACACCTCGTCGACGAGTGCTGTCCGGTCCCATGTCCCCGCCGGGAGCGCTTCGCGGGCGCAGCGGCGCGGAGGCGCCTCGGATTCAGCCATCGTCATCTCCCGTGCTGCGGTCGCCCGCGCGGCTCGGCTAAATTGCCATCGCGGGCGTGTGAGGAGAAGATACCGATCATCATCGGATGATTGCTGGAGGGAGAAGGGATGCGACGTCCGGCAAGCCCTCCCTACTTGCTCACCTCGACGCTGCTCCCGCGAACCACTCAGGGTTGCGCAAGCCGACATCGACCGGTTCAAGACGCTCTACCCCGCAAGCGCCCGGCCATTGTAACAGCGCAACCGCCGCTTCCTGCTGATGTCGGGCTGAGCGGAACTGGATTCAGTGCAACACGCCGGCGCAGTTGTACTGCATCTGCGGCTGGCCGCCGGCGCACGGACTGATGAAGCCGGGCACGTTCGCGGGATTGGTGCGGTATTGCAGCGAGGGCAGCACCGGCGACTCACGCGTGCCAATCGTGTCGCTGCCGCGGCTGCAAGCAGCTAGGCCGAGCAGGCCAAGCACCAGGGCGTATCTCATGCGCCGCCGCCGTCGATGGTGAGGATGGTGCCCGAGGTGTAGCCCGAGCGCGGGCTGGCCAGGAAGGCAACCGCGCTGCCGATCTCCTCGGGTTCGCCGGCGCGTCCGAACGGCATCTTGGAGAACAGCTCGCGCCACCGTTCCGGGTCGCCGAACTGCGCTTGCGCGCGGCTCCGGTTCAACATCTCGAGCCGCGCGGTGGCGATTGGCCCGGGGTTGATGCCGACCACCCGCAGGTTGTCCGCCGGCGCTGCCTTGCCGAGCGCGCGAGTGAACGCCATCAGTGCCGCATTGCCGGTGCTGCCGGCGATGTAGCTCGGGTCGAACCGCTCGCCGGCCGCGCCGATCACGTTGACGATCACGCCCGAGCGGCGCGCCGCCATCTTCGGATACATCGCCCGGCACAGGGAAATGAAGCCGAACACCTTCAAGTCCCAGGCGCGCCGCCATGTCTCGTTGTCGACGGTGACGAGATTGCCCGGCGGGATCGCGCCCGCGTTGTTGACCAGGATGTCGATCTCACCCGCCTCGCGCGCGACCTGCTGCACCATTGCGTCCTGCGACAGGTCGGCCGGAATGGTGCGCACGTTTACCTGACGCCGGCTGCGGAGCGCGCCGGCGGCCTGATCCAGCGCGTCGGGGTCGCGAGCGACGAGGATCAGATCGCAGCCCTCGTCGGCCAGCACCTCGGCGCTGGCCCGGCCGATCCCTTTGGAGCCGCCGGTGATCAACACGCGTTTGCCGGCCAATTGCAGGTCCATCGATCATCCCCTCCGTTTGCGCGGGGCCACTAGAGCACGGGAGGCTGGATCGCGCTAAGCTGCCGACCCGTTCTCATGCTGCAGGAAGAAGCGCAGCATCTCGTGCGTGGCGTCCGGGCCGCGCGGATCGGTGTACGAGCCGGCCTCGCTGCCGCCGGACCAGCCATGTATGCCGCCGTGGATCACGACCTGCTCGATCATGGTCCTGCCGCGCGGGTCGATGTGCCGTGTCACCGTGTAGGCGCGGCCTTCGGGCACCTTGCCTTGGTCGACCCGCATGTGCAGCGCCGCGTCGGGCATCGCATCGGCGATCACCGCATCGCCGTTGGCCGGGTTCACTGTGCCGTCCCGGTCACCGTGAAAGACGATCGTCGGCAGGCGTCCCCCCGCCCGATGCCGACCTGCTGGCCGACCCGCGCGCATCACGGCGAAGGCGGAGCCGAGATCGCTCGCCGCGCCGCAGGGCAGCCCGGAGTGCACGCCGACCGCCGCGTAGAGATCGGGATAGGTGCCCGCCATGATCGCCGCGGTCGCGCCGCCGGCCGAGAGTCCGGCAATGTAGACGCGGCGCGGATCGACCGCGTATTGCCGCATCACTTCGCGGGTGATCCCCGCGATCAGCGCCGGTTCGCCGCGTTCGCGCGCCTGGTCGGCCGGGTTGAACCAGTTCCAGCACTTCGAGCCGTTCGCCGCGGTGGTCTGGCCGGGGTAGGCGACCAGGAATGTCTGCTGTTCGGCCGCCGCGTTCATCCTTGTGCCGGCGGCGAAGTCGTCGGGCGACTGCGAACAGCCATGCAGCATCACGACGAGTGGCACTTGCTGCCCGTTATATCCGCTCGGCACATAGAGCCGGTAGGGTCGGCTCCCGGCCGCATTGCTGAACATCGCGCTCAGGAACTGCCCGCCGCGCGCCGGGCCGGCCGGCTGGCGGGCGTGCTGGGCGGGCGCTTCCTTGTCCAGCAGCTTGCGCTGCAGCCGGGAGGTCACCTCGGTCAGCCGGCCGGTGCTCACGTTCCGGGTCAGGGCCAGCAGATCAAGCAGAATCGGCGAGTTCATCGTCACGGTTGTCCTATTCGGAGCCGAGCACGCCCGTTCGGGTGCGCCCGGCTCGCGGTGGAAGAAGCCCCGGTGTGGGGGTGTCCAGTCCCGCCGGTTCGCCGGCGCCGGTCTCAGCGGATACGATCGCTCAGCGCGACCTTGACCTCCGCGCTCGCATGCAGCGCGCCCAGCACCGAGACCGACGCAATCGTCTCCCGAGCCAGTTCGGGCGTGACGTCGGCGGCAATGCTCGCGAGCCCGAGCACGTTGATCTGGAGCTTCTCCCCCGTGGTGCGGACCCTCTCGAGATCGGCACGAGTGTAGTGACGCAGGCCGAGGTCAAGGGTTTTCCGGGCGACGGATTGGCGCAGCGCATCCACATGACGGTCGATCTGGTTGCGGATCGCCGTGCGGATGAAATCCGTGCGGTTGGCATAGAAGCCATCCTGCACCAGCAGATCGATGTGACCGAGATCGACATAGCCGAGATTGATGGTGATCTTCTCGCTATCGACCCCGCGAGGGCGCTGCGTTTGCAGCACAGTACCCATGTAACCATCCCCTTACCATCTAACTGGATGGTATGTAGTGAGGGGAAACCAGATCTACCAGCTTATCACGCCGAATCTACTCGGCCGCCCATGTCACCACTTCGGCGAGATCGGCCCGTCGGGTGCGAAAACCATTCGCCGGATGGCTGGGATCGGCGTAGCCGAACGAGATGCCGCATACGACTAGGCGGTGGTCGGGGATTGCGAAGTGACGATGCAGGAACGGGGAGGCGCGGGCCAGCGCCGCTTGTGCGATCGTCGCGACTCCGAGACTCTGGGCCGCGAGCATCACGCTGCCGACATAGATGCCGCAATCGACGGCGCCGTACGTGCCGAGATCGCGCTCGGAAGTAATGATCATCACATGCGGGGCGCCGAACAGGCGGAAGTTCTCCATGCCCTGCCGCGCCGAAGCCACGCGGTCGCCCTGCGCGACACCGACGCTGTCGTAGAGTTGCCACCCGCACTCGCGCCGGCGCTGCTGATAGACGCCGTGATAGCCCAACGGGTAGGCAAAGTCGGGCTGCGCCGGCGCGCCCTCGCCTTCAACGTGGTCGAGCAGGGCGCGGCGGAACCGCTCGGTGGCCGCCCCGGTGGTCACTACCGTTTGCCAAGGCTGCGAGTTGCACCACGAGGGCGACTCCTGCGCCAAGGCGAGCATTTGCTCGATCACCGCCTGAGACACCGGATCGGGTAGGAAGGCGCGGCAGCTATAACGCTCCGCCAGCAAGGCGCCGAGCGTGCGGGCGGTCGGCGGGTCGGCTGCGGCGCCGGTATCGCGGTCCATCGTGTGGTCCTCCTGAGCCGGGTGGCGGGCGCCCGGCGCACCCGCCACCCGTTCTGCTTGCCCGGAGGGGGGGCGGTTGTCTACTTGCCCGTCTCCTTGATCCTTGCCTTGGCCTTCTCGTTCATCTTCTTGACGGTCGGGTTGTGGTTGGTCGCTCCCGTGGTGTGGGTCCGGCTTGCCGGCGGCGCTGAACCCGGCACGGAGACCTGCGACTGCGGCTCCTTGGCGGGACGGTTCGCCGTCGTGCTCGTCGGCTGATCGGAGTTGGTCTGCGCCTTGGCATCCGGTACGCCGCCCAGCAACGTCGCCGCCGCGAGCAGCGCGATCGGGACGGCGGCCAGTTTGGTGTGCATCATCGTGGTCTCCTGCCGTGACGGCGAACGCGCCCGACGTGCTCTCATGCCTCGAGCTGCCTTCCGATCGGCAGGCTCCGAATGCGCTTGCCGGTCGCGGCGAAGATCGCGTTGAGCAACGCGGGCGCGAACGGCGGCACGCCCGGCTCACCGACACCGCTCGGGGGCACATCGGTGTCGGCCGGCACGATGTAGACGTTGGTGATCTTCGGCGCCTCGTCGAGGCGCGTGACCGGGAAGGTGTCGAAGTTGCCCTGCTCCACCTTGCCGTCCTTGAAGGTGATCTCACCGTGCTTGGCGACACTGAGCCCCATAATCGCGGCGCCGTGGATCTGCGACTCGATACGTTCGGGATTGACGAACGTGCCGCAATCGATCGCGGTGTCCACCCGTTCCACCGTGAGCTCGCCCTTGTCGCCGACCGACACCTCGACGATGGTCGCGACGTAGCTCACGAAGCTGCGGTGCGCGGCGATGCCGAGCCCGTGGCCTTTCGTTAGCGAGCGGCCCCAGTTCCCCTTGTCGGCCACGTGCTCCACCACGCGACGCAGGCGGCCGGCATCGTTCGGGTAGCTGTCCAGCGGCTCGCCGTAGTTCCACAGTTTCTTCACCGAATCGTTGAGCTTGACGATCCGCGGCGGCCCGATCAGTTCCAGCAGCATGTCCTTCGGGTCGCGACCCGTCGCGTGGGCGATCTCCGCGACCATGGATTGCACGGCGAAGGCGTGCGGGATGTTGGAGACCGAGCGGAACCAGCCGATGCGTGTGTGCGCCGCCGCCTCCGGGTTCTCGCAGCGAATGTTGGCGATGTCGAACGGCAGATCGACCAGGCCCATGCCAAGCTCGAAGGGCGCCTCGTGCACGGATTTGGCGGCGAACGTGGAAAGAATGGTCGGCGCCACGCTGCGGTGCCGCCACGCCGTCACCTTGCCGTCCTTGTCGAGCCCGGCCTCGATGCGTTCGGCTGACACCGTGTGATAGAAGTCGTGACGCACGTCGTCCTCGCGCGTCCATTGCACTTTCACCGGTGCGCCGATCGCCTTCGAGATCAGCGCGGCTTCTAGCACGAAGTCGCATTTCGACTTGCGGCCGAAGCCGCCGCCGAGCAGCGTCACGTTCACCGTCACATCCGTCTCGGGGATGCCGAGCGTCTTGGCAACGTCCTCGCGCGTGCCACCGGGGCTTTGCACCGGCGCCCAGATCTCGGCCTTGCCGTTTGCGACATTGGCGACAGCGACGGGCGTCTCCATGCTCACATGCGCCAGATGCGGGAGGTAGTATTCGCCGACCACCACCTTGGCGGCGGATTTCAGCGCCGCATCGGCGTCGCCGTCGTTGCGCACGACCGTTCCCGGCTTGCGCGACGCCGCTTCGAGCTCCTTGCGATAGGCCGCCGAGTCGTAGTTGCCGTTCGCGCCGTCCTCCCAGACGATCTTGAGCGCGTCCCGCCCCTTGATCGCCGCACCCGTGTTGCGCGCGATCACCGCGACGCCGCCGACCGGCTGGAACTTGGACGGCCAGGGCCAGCCCTTGACCTCCATCACCTTCTCGACACCGGAGACCTTCATCGCCTCGGCCTTGTCGAACGAAACCAGCTTGCCGCCGACCACCGGCGGACGGGCGATGACGGCGTATTTCATCCCGGGCAGGCGCGTGTCGATACCGAACATCGCCTTGCCAATGGTGATATCGCGCAGGTCGACGATGGCGACCTTGCCCTTGCCCATGTAGCGGAAGTCTTTCGGGTCCTTCAGCTTGAGATCGGCGATGTTAGGCACCGGCTGCGTTGCGGCATCGGAGGCCAGCTCGCCGAAGCCGATGCGGCGTCCGCCCGACTGATCGACCACCTCGTGATTGATCGCCTTGACCTGACTGACCGGCACGCCCCAGCGCTTCGCCGCGGCCGCTTCGAGCATGGTGCGCGCCGCCGCGCCGATTTGTCGCATCGGCATCAGGAAATGCCGCGTGCTGCGCGAGCCGTCGGTGTCCTGGTTGCCGAACTTCTCCTCGTTGCCGGGCGCCTGCTGGACGTGCACCCGCGACCAGTCGGCTTCCATCTCGTCGGCCACGATCATCGGCAGGCTGGTGCGGACGCCGGTCCCCATCTCGGAGCGGCTGGCGATGATGGTCACAGTTCCATCCGGCGCGACCGCGACGAACACTTTCGGATCAACCACGACGCCGTGCGGCATCTCGCTCGCGCCGGTGTCGTAGCCGGCGGCCAGCGCCCGCTTCGGCAGCAGCGGGGCAGCGAGCACGAGACCGCCGGTGATACCGAGACCCTGCAGAAGCTTGCGGCGCGAGACGTTCTCGACGCCGGTGGCTTGGGGCTTGCCAAAATGCATGATCATGCTCCCGTGGATGCGAGGCGCATGGCGTCCTCGATACGCTGGTAGCAGCCGCAGCGGCAGATATTGCCGGCCATCGCCTGGCGAATCTCCGCTGTCGTCGGATGCGGGTTCTGCTTGAGCAGCGCCGCACCTTGCATGATCTGTCCGGTCTGGCAGTAGCCGCATTGCGGCACGTTGACCTCGCGCCATGCTTTCTGCACCGGATGGTCGCCGTGCGGATCGAGCCCCTCAATGGTCGTCACCTCACGCCCCGACACGTCGGAGACCGCGGTGATGCAGGAGCGGATCGCCTGGCCGTCGATGTGGACGGTGCAAGCACCGCACAACGCCTGGCCGCAGCCGAACTTGGTTCCAGTCAGCCCGACTTCGTCGCGCAGGAACCAAAGCAATGGAAGCGAGGGATCGCCATCCCAGCTCTGCTCGCGCCCGTTGACCTTCAATTTGACCATGACTTTCCCCCGTTTAGTGTCGCTGCCTTGCGCTGTACGTCACGGCTCGCTGGAACGATTATCATTCGATGCTTGCCACCATACGGCAAACAAACCGTGCCCGCGAGCGATCTCTCAATCGCCGACAAGCGCGGCCGGGCCAACACGCGGCTGAACCGCCGGGCTGCGCGGCGGCTCATAAGTCAGTCCCGCGGCGCGTGCGAGGGACGGCAGCGCGTCGCTGTCCCGCAGCTCGGCAAGCACCGCGTTCACCTCGTCGATCAGCTTGCTCTCGGTAGCCAATCCAGCGAAGCCCATGTTGAACCCGATGGAGTGGACATAGCCGGTGGCGGTCAATCCGTCTGCATCGTGCCGCAAGCGCCAGGCGTCGAACTCGCGCAAGCTGACCAGGGCGGCGTCGAGCTCGCCTTTTTCCAGGCCGCCGAACAACTGGTCCGCACTCGTCTCGTGCACGACATGCTCGATCAACCGGCCACCGGCGTAGTGCATCGCGATGGCGTCGGCCAAGGTAGCGATCTCCACGCCGACCCGCTGACCGGCGAGGTCGGACAGTTTGCTGACATGGCGGGCAGTCTCGCGGCCGGGCAGCACGATCGTCAGCGCGTCGAGACGATAAGGCTGTGTCGCCACCAGCTCGCCGACCTTGACCCAACGGCCGCGATCATCCGGACCGGCGCCTTCGAAGGGCGGCAGCTTGACGACGGGTGCGACCGGCCGCCCGAGCGTGTCCACTCCCAACGGGTACTCGGCCATGAGTTCGCAGCGTCCATCCGACAATAGCGCATTCGCGTCCTTAATGAGGTCGGCATCGGCATCGTCACGGCTGACGAACCACTGCACTCGCAGGTCGCGGCCCAGGTGCTTGGCGATCACCCGAGACAACGCAACCGCGAAACCCTCCGGGCCGTTGCCGCGGCGATTCGAAAGCGGCGGATCGCTGGATTGGAAGCATACGCTCAGCGGATCTCCGTCGGATGCCGTCGGCGCCGCAGCGGCGCCGAGCGGGCCGGGCGCGAACAGGCCGGGCGCGAACAGGCCGGGCGCGACCAAGCCGGGCGCGACCAAGCCGGCCAGGATCGCTGCTCGCGCGATCACGGCGGAGCGACGCCGCCGGTGCGGACGTAGGCCCATAATTCCTCGATCTCCTCGGGCTTCAGAATGTCTTTCCAGGGCGGCATTGCCTTCTTGCCATTCCGCACCGAATTGAGGAAGCGCGCGTGGTCACCATGTGGAAACTTGCGTAGGTCGAACGACTCGTTGTTGGGATTTACCATCTGCTTGCCGTGGCACGGCGAACAGGTGGTGTTGAACAGTTCCGCTCCAGCAGCGAATTGTTGCGGCGAGGGCGGTCCCGGCTTGTCCGATTGAGCGAAGCTGGCGGAGCAGCACAGCAGAGCCCCCGCTAAGGCGAGGCAAGTGACGGCAATCCTCATTCGACCTCCTCCGAGGCACGTGCGGCGCGGAGACGCCCATCGGACGCCTCCGCCCCCAGGTCACTGCTGCGGCTGCAGCGCGAATACCCAAAGCGAGCCGCCGGGCGGGACGGCAGCCAGCCGCTCATCGGCCGAGAAGATAGCGTAGACGCCGCCGATGCCGCTCGACACGGCGATATACTGCACGCCGTCCTGCTCCCAAGTGACCGGCTGCCCTTCGACGCCGGAGCCGGTCTTGAACTGCCACAGTTTGTCGCCGGTCTCCGAGTCGAACGCTTCGAGCTCGCCGGTGAGCTTGCCGGTGAAGACCAAGCCACCCGCGGTAGACAACACGCCGGAGAAGCGCGGGATGTCGCTCGGCGCTTCCCATTTCGACCTGCCGGTCATCGGGTCGATCGCCTTGAGGTAGCCGCGCGGCCCGTCCGGCCAGATCCAGGCGATATCCGCGCCCCAATAGGTCAGCCCCGCCCGGTATTTCGGCGTCGTCGGCGTATAGTGCATGCCGATATTGAGCGTGTTGGCGTAGACTAGGCCGGTGTTCGGGTCGAATGACGCCGGCATCCAGTTCTTGCCGCCGAGCGCGCTCGGCCAGATTTCCTGCTTTGCGGTATCGCCCGCGCGGATCTTCTCTGTCAGCTCGGACGGGATCGGGCGTCCGCTCTCCAAGTCGATGCCCTTTGCCCAATTGATCTTGGAAATGTACGGGTTGGCTGCCAGCAGCTTGCCGTTGGTGCGGTCGAGCACATAGAAGTAGCCGTTACGGTTTGCATTCATCAGCACTTTGGTCGGCTTGCCGCCGAGATCCAAGGTCGCGAGTATCATCTCGGCCACGCTGTCATAGTCGTACGGGTCGTTCGGCGAGAACTGGTAGTGCCACTTGATCTTGCCCGTCTTCGGGTCGAGCGCCAGGACCGAGCAGACGTAAAGGTTGTCCCCGACATGCATCGTCGGGTTCCACGAGCCCGCGTTGCCGGTACCCCAGTACACAGTGTGCAGATCGGGATCAAACGAGCCGGTGATCCAGGTCGACGCGCCGCCATGCTTCCATGTGTCGCCAGGCCAGCTCTCGCCGCCCTCCTGCTCGGGTCCGGCCACGGTGTAGGTCCGCCACAGGTGTTTGCCGGTGTCGGGGTCCCAACCGTCGATGAAGCCGCGAATGCCATACTCGCCGCCGGAGATACCGGTGATCACCACGCCGTCCGCCACCAGCGGTGCGACCGTCATGGAATAACCGGTCTTGAAGTCGATCGCGTTGACCTTCCACAACTGCTTGCCGGTCTTGGCGTCGAGCGCCATCACGTCGGCATCGAGCGTCGTGCGGAACACCTTGCCGTCGTAGAGCGCGATGCCGCGATTGATGATGCCGCAGCACACGATGCGCGGCGTCTCAGGCGGATATTCGAGCTTGCTCTTCCAGATCTGCTTTCCGCTCTTCGCATCCAGCGCCATGGTGGCGCTGTTGGTCGTGACGTAGAGCACGCCATCATAGACGATCGGCTGCGATTCCTCGGCCTTGTCGTCATTGTAGCTGTAGTTCCACACCGGAACGAGGCGCTTGACCGTCTGCTTGTTTATCTGTTTCAGCGGGCTGAACCGCTGCAGGTCGTAGCTCATCCCGTAGTTGAGAACGTTGGCGGTGTCCTTCGCTCCCTTGTCGAGATCAGCCGCGGTTTGCGCCTTCGCACCGATTGGCACGAGCATAGCCAGTGCCGCCGCAAGCAGAAGCTTTCGCACGTTCATTCCCTTCTGTTTCGGGCGCCTTTGCCTGGCGCGTTCTCTGCCGTGGCCGCATCATGGCAGCGTCCGCGCGGGACACACTAGGGTCGTGGCGCGATCACGCAATCGTGTTTTTGGGAGGTTTGCCAGCCAGGCGTTCGTTGCCCTCGTGCCATCGAACCAGGTGACGGTAATTGACGCCAAGACCGGTGAAGTCGAAAGATGCGCGCTGGTCGGCAACGGGTGTGGCAGATGGCGTTCATGCCGGACGAGAAATATCTCCTCACTGCCAACGGCTGCACCAACGACGTCTCGATGATCGACGCCGGCACGACCGGCAGCTCGGCGAAGGCGGGGAACCCCGCGCCGGCTCTCCTGGTGAGCGGCGTCTGCCACGCCTACGGCGCGCGGCGCGCGCTCGACGATGTCGGTTTTGCCGTGCAGCAAGGTCGATTCACGGCGCTGCTCGGACTCAACGGCGCGGGCAAGACGACGTTGTTCTCGCTGATCACGCGGCTGTTCGACACCAGGGTCGGCAGCATCAGTGTGCTCGGCCATCGCATCGACCGCGAGCCGGGCGAAGCGTTGCGCCGGCTTGGCGTGGTGTTCCAGGCACGCACCCTCGACCTCGATCTCTCGGTGATGGACAATCTGCTGTTTCATGCCGCCTTGCATGGCATTGGCGGGCGCGAGGCGCGGGCGCGGGCGCGCGCGGTGCTGGTCGAGGTCGAACTCGCCGAGCGCGCGCGCGACACCGCGCGGCGGCTGTCGGGCGGACAGATGCGCAGGGTGGAGATCGCCCGTGCGCTGCTGCATGGGCCCCGGTTGCTGGTGCTCGACGAGCCGACGGTCGGCCTCGACATCGCCTCCAAGCTCGCCATCGTGACGCATGTCCGCGCGCTGGTGCGCGAACGCGGCGTCGCGGTGCTGTGGGCGACGCACCTCCTGGACGAGATCGAACCGACCGACGACGTGGTGATCCTGCATCATGGCCGCCAGTTGGCCGCAGGCAATGTCGCCGATGTCGTGGACCGATCCGGGGCGGGCGACCTGCGCTCCGCGTTCGCCGCCATGACCAGCGCCGCACCGGCGGGGGGCGCCGCATGACTGATCTGGCGATCGCCACACTCCCGCGCGGATTTGCCGCGAGCAAATATTTCATCTGTCTGCGCGGCATCATGTGGCGCGAGGCGCTACGCTTCGTGCATCAACGCGAGCGGTTCGTCTCGGCGCTGGTGCGCCCGCTGGTCTGGCTGTTCATCTTCGCCGCCGGCTTCCGCCAGATCCTCGGCGTCTCCATCATCCCGCCCTACGAAACCTACGTGCTCTACGAGGTGTACGTCACGCCGGGGTTGATCGCGATGATACAGCTGTTCAATGGGATGCAGTCCTCTCTGTCGATGGTCTACGATCGCGAGATGGGCAACATGCGCATGCTGCTGGTCAGCCCGTTCCCGCGTTGGTTCCTGCTGATCTCCAAGCTGCTCGCGAGCACCGCCGTCTCGATCCTGCAAGTCGCCGCCTTCATGCTGGTGGCATATTTTTGGGGCGTGGACCTGCCGCCCTGGTCGTTTCTTTCCGTGTTGCCCGCGCTGGTGCTGGTGGGGCTCATGCTCGGTTCGCTCGGGATGCTGCTTTCATCCGCGATCAAGCAGCTCGAGAATTTTGCGGGCGTGATGAATTTTGTCATCTTCCCGATGTTCTTCGCTTCCTCGGCGCTTTATCCGCTGTGGCTGGTGCAGCAGTCGAGCCCGGTGGTCTACGCGATCTGCCGTTTCAACCCGTTCACCTATGGCGTGGAGCTGATCCGGTTCGCATTGTACGGCAAGCTCGATCCGGTGGCATTGGCCGTCGTCGCGGGTGTAACCGTGGTGTTCATGATCGGCGCGATCCTCGCCTACGATCCGGCGCGCGGATTGTTGGTGCGGCGTGGCGGAGGGCCGGCGTGATGCGCGCCGCACGCCGCCGCGCGGTGCTGGCGGGATTGGGCGCGTGCCTTGCCGCACCGCGCGCACGCGCAGCGTTGGCGCCCGAACTGCGCCTCGGCATCCTCCAGTTCGGCAGCGTGCAGTGGGTGAGCGACGTCATCCGCCGCCACGACCTCGATACCAAGCACGGCTTCGCTTTGCGAACGATGAAGCTCGCCAACACCGATGCTGGCCGCGTGGCACTGATGGCGGGGAGTGCCGATGTGGTGGGCTCCGACTGGGTGTTCGTTGCGGTGCAGCGGGCGTCCGGTACCAAGCTGTGCTTCGCGCCATTCACCAGCGCAGCGGGCGGGATCATCGCCGCGTTGGACACGCCAATTCGTACCCTGGCGGATCTGCGCGGGCGCCGCCTCGGTGTTTCCGGCGGTCCGGCGGACAAGTCGTGGCTGCTCGTGCAAGCGGCCGGGCGTACCACGGAAACTGTCGATCTCGCCAAGGTGGCGAAGGTGAGCTACGGCGCGCCACCGCTGCTCGGCGCCAAGTTGCGACAGGGCGAGCTCGATGCCGTGCTCACATTCTGGAATTTCGCCGCCAAGCTGGAGGCGGCCGGTTTTCGCGAGGCGGTCTCGGTCGCGCAATGCGCGACGGCGCTCGGCCTGCCGCCCCGGATGAGCCTGGTCGGCTTCGTCTTCCATCAGGATTGGGCGAATGCGAACCGGCAGGCGATCGACGGTTTCCTTGCCGCGTCCGCCGAGGCGGAACAGTTACTCGCCGAATCCGATGCGGAGTGGCAGCAGGTGCGACCACTGATGGATGCGCCGGATGACGCCGCATTCGATCGGTTGAAGCAGCGCTTCCGCTTGGGTATCGCGCATCCCGATGCCGCCGAGCAGCGACAGGTGGCTGCGCGGCTGTTCGCGATCCTGCACGAGACCGGCGGGTCGCGCGCCACCGGCGGCATCGACGCGCTGCCAGGGGGTATTTTCTGGCCCGTGCGAGATGCGCCGGGCTGAGAAAACCGCCACGCGCGATCGGCTGATTTCGCTTCTCGGCTTCCTGGCGCTGTGGTGGTTGGGCGCGCGCCTTGCTGGCACGCCCAACCTGCTGCCCTCGCCGCAGCGCGTCGCGGTGTTCGGCTGGCAGGAGCTGCTGAGCGGCGACCTGCCGCGCGCGTTCGCCGCGACCCTCGCCCGTGTGGTCATCGCGTTCACCTTGGCGATGGTCGGCGGCAGCATCGTGGGGTACGCGGCCGGCCGGTCGGCGCGGATCAACGCCTTGATCGATTCCTGGGTGGTGATCGCGCTGAACCTGCCGGTGCTGGTGGTGATCGTGCTCGCCTATATCTGGATCGGCCTGAACGATACCGCCGCCGTGCTTGCCGTCGTCGTGGCCAAGGCGCCGACGGTGATCGTGACAATACGTGAAGGTGCGCGCGCGCTTGATCCTGGGCTGGCGGAGATGGCCGTCGCGTTTCGCCTGCCGCGGTACCGACGGCTGCGTCGCGTGGTGTTGCCGCAATTGCTGCCCTACCTCGCCGCCGCCGGACGCAGCGGTTTGTCGATCACCTGGAAGATCGTCCTCGTCGTCGAGCTGCTCGGCCGCCCGAGCGGCGTAGGCTACGTGCTGAACCTGTTGTTCCAGAACTTCAACGTGACCGGCATCCTGGCATACGGGCTGGCGTTCGCCGCGCTGATGCTGCTGGTCGAAGCGGCGATCCTGCAACCGCTCGAGCGAAGCGCCAATGCGTGGCGCGATGCTTGAGGCGCGGATCGTCAGCAAGGCGTTCGTCGCGCGCGATGGCGAGCAGCGGACGGTGCTCCATGACATTGTCTTCTCGGTTTCCGGCGGCGAGGTGGTCGGGCTGCTCGGACCGTCGGGCACCGGCAAGAGCACCATGCTGCGCATCGTGCTGGGTCTGGACACGGCGTTCGAAGGAGCCGTCAGCCGCTCGACAGTCCGCGTCGGCGTCATGTTCCAGGAGCCGAGGCTGCTGCCCTGGATGACAGTCGCCGACAATCTGCGCCTGGTCGCGACTCAAGGGGTGCCACCGCCGGATGTCGATGCGCTGCTCGACCAGGTGCAGTTGCCGCAAGCCGGGGGCCTCTATCCACGACAGCTTTCGCTTGGCATGGCCCGACGCGTCTCGCTCGCGCGTGCGCTGGCGGTCTCGCCGGAACTGCTGGTGCTGGACGAGCCTTTCGCCTCGCTCGACCCGCAAGTCGCTGCTTCGCTCGGCGGTGTCGTTGCGCGCTGGGCGAACCGGACACGGGCCGCCGTGATGCTGGCAACGCATGATCTCGACCACGCACTCGGGTTCGTTTCGCGTTTGCTGATCCTGTCGGGGCAGCCGGCGACGCTGGCCGCGGACCTGCCGATCGACGGTGACAGCCCAGCTGCGCGTGCTGCGTTGCGGGCCTCTATCGTCGATGAGTTCGGCTTCCTCGGCACCGGAGCCGTTTGAGGCGATGTATCTGCAGCGCCAAGACGGGCAGCAGTCGGGACGTTGCTCGACTTCGCGCGATGCGTCGGCGCGGTTCGTCGCCAGCCCGGAAAGGAACAGGGGAGCAGGCCTTGCTCTGGCGTTGGCGCTCCATGCGATCGTGCTGGCCTTCCTGCTGTTCCTGCCGGTCGCGCCGACCCCGCCGTCGCCGCCGCGCGAAATCGCCGTCGCGTTCATCGAGCAGCCCGCGCCCCCCGCTTCCCTCACGCAGCCCGCGGCAGCGCCGCCGGACGTGCCCGTGATCGAACCCGAACCATCACCCCCCGCGACGGCACCTGAACCGCCGCCCGCTGCTGCGCAGGCGCCTGCGCCGGCCGAAACGCCTCTACCGCCGCCGGTTGAACCGGCTCCGCCGGAGAAGACGGAAAACCGCCCGGTGAAGCCGCAAGCTCCACCGCCGCCACCTGCGCCGGCACGACGGCCGCACCGCCGCGAGCCCGCCCGCGCGCCGGCGGAAGTCTCCCGCGAAACACCGACCACATCGCCGCCCGCATCAGCATCATCGCGAGCGCCGCGGGCCATCGTCGTGCCCGCGCGCCCGGTGGCGGGGATGAGCACCAACCGTCCGCCGGTCTATCCGCAACTCGCGCAGCGCCGAGGCGACGAGGGCCTGGTGATGCTGCGGGTGGACGTGTCGGGCGACGGACAGCCCCGCTCGGTCGCGGTGTTGCGCAGCAGCGGGCACGAGAGCCTCGATGCGGCGGCCATGACGGCAGTGCGGCAATGGCGCTTCGTGCCGGCGACCAGCAACAATGTGCCGATTGCGTCTATCGCCGACGTGCCGGTGGCGTTTCGGTTGCAGCGCTGATCGCTGTCTCAGAACGTCACGCGCACTCCGCCATAACCACCGATCGGCGCCGCGATGTTGTAGCTGCGCGGATTGGTCGCGTTCGGCGCCTGCGACAGGAACACCGAACTGGTCGGCGAGAACGTGCCGTAGATGAAGTATTTTTGATCCGTGACGTTCTCGATGGTGCCGAACAGCTGGATGTTCTCGGTTAACTGGTAGCTGGTGGCGAGATTCACCACGACATAGCCCGGCAGCTTCGGCGTCAGATTGGCCGCGTCGCCAAAAAGGTACGCGCCGGATGCCGCCACCATAGTCGCCCCCAACATCCAGGCGTCGGTCACCTTGTAGCTGACCCCGAGCGTGACGCGGTGCGCCGGAATGCCGGGCAGGCGGTCGCCCGGGCGTATCGTGACAGTACCGGTGGCGTCGGCCGCCGGATTGTCCTGCGCCGCCTCGGTGAAGCCGGTGCGGAATGTCGCGTCGGTGTAGGCGTATCCGGCCCAGGCCCGCCAGCGCGGAGTGGTGAGGCGAAGACTGGCATCAACGCCCTGGCGCCGTGTTGCGCCGACATTCTGAAAGAACGCCCGGCCTGCGATCGGGCTGTTGACGAACAGGATGTCGTCGTTGAGGTCGGTGTGGAACAGCCCGACCGAGTAGGCGAGCGTCGCGTCGGCGAACGGCTGGACGCTGCCGCGCAGGCCGAGCTCGACGGTATGGGCCACGACCTGCTTGAGATCGGGATCGCCGACGAAGAAATTCGCCAAGCTGCATGGCGCGGCGGGGCTGGCGCAGGACAGCTCGGCCGGGGTCGGCGCGCGATTGCCCTCCGAGTACCCGCCATAGGCGGTCAGCCACGGTGTGATCTTGTAGGCGAGCCCGGCCGCCGGATTGAACCGGACGTAGCTGTGATTGCCGGTGAGTGCGGTGCCGGTTCGGTCGTCGAGGTCGGTTTCGACCACGTTGAGCCGGCCCGACGCGGTGGCCGACAGGCGCGACGTGACGTCGAGCGTGTCGGTCGCGAACACGCCGTAGCTTGCATTGGTGATATTGACGCGCACCGGTGCGACCGATCCGTCGGCCTGGGCGATCGGGATGCCAGGGCCGACGAAGTCGCGACTGGCCGAGGAGATGCCGCCGGCGCTCGACAGGCCACCGAAGTTGGTCAGCGCGCCGTCGAAGCTCACGCCGGCGACCGCCTGGTTCTTGCGGCCGAAGATCGTGTCGGCGAAGCTTACCTGCGCGGCGGTGCCGTAGCCGTTGCTGTTGGTGGTCTGCCGGTCGAGCTGCGAATAGGGGCCGCCGTTCAGATAGTCGGGAATCGTGTTGCCGGACCGGTCGGTGAGCGGGTCGCCGGATTCGAGGCAGAGCCCGCCCGTGCCGTTGTCGCAGGGCTCGAAGCTCGGCGCGTTGCCGTTGCGAACGTGCTGTCGGAAATAGCCGTAGTAGGCGTTGCCCTGGACCGAGATGGCGTCGGTTACCTGATAGTTGCTGGTCAGGGCGAGCCGCAGATACTTGTTGTCCACAAGGTTCGGCGCCGTGAACTGCGCGCGCGGGTCGGTCGCGATCAGCTCGACCGGGGCAGTGCCGGGGCCGTTGAGCGATGAATTCGCGGCCGTGATGCTCAGATGCACCTCGGCGCGCTCGCCGCGCCAGCCGAGATCACCGAAAAAATTTTGGATGTCGGAGGATTGCTGGTCGCGCCAGCCGTCCTGGTGCAGCGCCGTGGCCGCGAAATAGGCGGCGAAAGCGCCGCTCTGCTTGCCGTATTGCAGGTCGCCGCGCACCTGGCCGAACGATCCGCCCGAGAGGTCAGACTCGAACCCGTGGTAAGTGAAGCCGTTCTTGAGCTGCACGTTCAGTGCGCCGCCCAGTGCGTTCAGTCCGAAGGCCGGGTTGGAGCTTTCGAGGTTCACCTGGTCGATGGCGAGGTCCGGGATGAGATCCCAGTTCACCGTGTCGCCGAATGCCTGATTGAACCGGATGCCGCCCACGTAGACGGCGAGGCCCTGCTCGGTGCCTTGCAAAGGCGAGGCCTGAAAGCCGTGATAGAACAGGTCCGGCTGGTATGGATTGCTGGCAGCGTTGTCGAGGGTGACGCTGGGCAACTGCTCGCCGAGCGCCCGAGTCAGGTTGGGCGTACCGCCCCGCGTGATGTCTTTGGCGCCCAGGATGTGCACCTGACCGGGCACCGTGTCCGGGTCGACGCCGGAGCCGAGCAGCGGTGTGCTGCCGATGATCCTGACCGTCGGCAGCACCGTCGAAGGCGCCGTCGCGGCCGGCGTCTGCGCGCCCGCTGGTGCTGTTGGGGGACCAAGGAGCAAGGCCACGAGAATACCCCGTGCCGCCGCTGTCCCTAGTCGCCGGTTCGTTCGCATCCGCCCCCTCCCGTCGGCCTGTTGCGCCATTGGCGAACGGCTTATCCGGCGGAGCTCGGGTTGCCTATGGCACGCTTTCCCGGATAACGCGGCAAGCACTCCCGATCTTGCCGATCTGCCCGAAAACCGTCCTACGATAGGCGTCGGGGGAGAACGGCCATGTCGCTGCGGCTCAGGCTTGTCGCGTCGCTTGCATGCGTGCTCGCTGTCACGCTGAGCCTCGGCTGCGCCCTGGCGAGCTGGCACGCGGCGAAATCAGTACGCAACGAGATGCGCGCGGCGCTGGTCGGCGGGCGCCAGGCGGTGGTCAACGGCTTCGATGCCATCGTCACCTCGGATGAGCCGCAACGTGGGCTGCGTCGCTTGGTCGCCACCTTCGACGGCAATCGCCACTTGCGCGCCACACTCGCCGATCGGCGTGGCACGGTCGTCGCCGTCTCCGCCCCGGCGGTTCCCGCGAGGCCGGCGCCCGCCTGGGTGCAGCGGGCGCTCGCGCCGGCGCTGGAGCCACTCCCTGTCGTGCTGCCGGCCGGCTTGGCCGAGGGCGGGGCGATCACGCTGGAGGCCGACCCGACCAACGAGACCGGCGAGGTGTGGGACCGGGCCCGCGACGGGCTTGGCATCCTGGCGACGTTCTTTGCTCTCGCGGTGGCCCTGATCCACTGGATGGTGGGCCGCGCGCTGCGTCCGCTAACCGCGCTGTCAACCGCGTTCGACCGGCTCGGCTCGGCGGACTACACCGCCCGCATCGCCGGCGGCGGGTCGCCGGAATTTGCTACCCTCGCGCGTGGCTTCAACCGCATGGCCGCGCGGCTGGGCCAGGTGGAGGCGCAGAACCGGCGGCTGCACGAGCAACTATCGACCTTGCAGGAGGAGGAACGCGCCGAGCTGGCCCGCGACCTGCACGACGATATCGGCCCGTTCCTGTTCGCGGTCGCGGTGGACACGGCGAGCATCCCGGCGCTGCTCCAGGCGGGTCGCATGGGCGAGGCGCACGAGCGGCTCGCCGCCATGGGCGATGCAGTGCGCCATATGCAGGGCTGCGTCCGATCGCTGCTCGGCCGGCTGCGACCGGCAGGCGTGGCGGAAATCGGCTTGCAGCCGGCGATTGGCAATCTGGTGGCGTTCTGGCGTTGCCGCCATCCGCGAATCGCCTTTGTGCTCGACGTGATAGCCGAAGACGACGCGATCGCCGAGCCGGTCCGCGCGACGGTTTGCCGGATCGTGCAGGAGAGCATCTGCAACGCAATCCGCCACGGTCGTCCGGACCGGATCGAGATCGGCGTCCGTCGCGAGCGGAACGATGTAGTCGTGCGCGTCGCCGACAACGGCAGCGGCCTCGCTGAGACGCGCGGCGGGCTCGGGTTCGGACTGGTCGGGATGCGTGAGCGCGTCCAGGTGCATGGCGGTTCGTTCGCAATCGCGGATCGTCCGGGCGGGCGTGGGCTCGCAGTCACCGCGCGGCTGCCCAACGACCCTTCCGCGGTTCCACCGCAGCAGGCCGCCGCGGCATGAAGGCGCTGCTGATCGACGACCACTCCATCGTACGGGCCGGGTTGCGGCGCGTGCTCGCGGCGATGCCGGAGTTCGACATTCTGGAAGCGGCGAACGGGCGCGATGCGCTGGCTCTGGTGCGCGCCGAGCGGCCGGAGTTCGTCGTGCTCGATCTCAACCTGCCGGGCGTCGGTGGCTTCGAGTTGCTCAAGCGCATCGTGGCCGAGCACCCCGTCTGCCGCGTGCTGGTGTTCACCATGCAGGCCGAAGCGCTCTATGCCTCCCGCGCCCTGCAAGCGGGAGCACAGGGCTACATGAGCAAGAACGCCTCGCCAGCGGAGCTGCTGACAGCGATCCGGCGCGTCGCCCATGGCGGCCGCTACATCGAGGGCGAGATCGCCCAGGAACTGGCGCTGCAAACCGCCGGCAACACCCAGCCGTGGCAGATGCTGACCGAACGCGACATGGAGATTGTCCGCTTGCTCGGCGCGGGGCGCACCCTGGCCGAGATCGCCGACACGCTCGGGCTCGGCTACAAGACGATTGCCAACACCTGCACGCAGATCAAGAGCAAGCTCGGCGTCGGCCGCACGGCGGACCTGATCCGGCTGTCATCGGAGATCGGTGTGCCGTGAGCCGGGCCGGACCTACGCCAGCACCGCGCCGATGCGGCGATAGACAAAGGCGGGCGGCATCTCGCGCGTGTCGCGCAACGCGCCTTCGAGCAGGGCGTGATGCGGCGACTTGCCGCAAGCGGGGTCGGTCGCGGCCGCATCGCCGGTAAGCGCGAAGGCCTGACAGCGGCAGCCGCCCCAGTCGATCTCGCGCCGATCGCAGCTGGCGCACAGCGCCGGCATCCAGTCGGTGCCGCGGAAGCGGTTGAACGCCTCCGAATCGCGCCAGATGTCGCCGAGCGCGTGGTCGCGCACCGAAGGGAAATCGAAGCCGGGCAGGCTCTCGGCGGCGTGACACGGCAGAACCAGGCCGGCCGGAGTTACGGTGAGAAAGCGCCGACCCCAGCCGCCCATGCAGGGTTTCGGCAGACGGGCGTGATAGTCGGGCAGCACGTAGTCGATTGCCACCGCCCCGGCGAGACGCAGCCGTGCCGCCTCCACCTGCTCGGTCGCCTGATCGAGCTGCGCGCGAGAGGGCAGCAGTGCCGCGCGGTTGGCCAGCGCCCAGCCGTAGTATTGCACGTGGGCGACCTCGATCCGCGCCGCGCCGAGCCCGACGGCCATGTCCAGCATGGCGGGCAGATGGTCGAGATTTTGTCGATGCACCACGAGATTGACCGTCAGCGGCAGCCCCGCGCGGCGCACCATAGCGGCGACCGCCCGCTTCTTGCTTTGCGCGCCGGCCATTCCGGCCACGCGGTCGCCGTTGGCGTCTTCGGCGTCCTGGAAGCTGATCTGCACATGATCGAGCCCAACCTCCGCCAGGATGTCGACTCGCGCCTGGTCGAGCGGCACGCCGGAGGTGATCAGGTTGGTGTAGAGCCCCACGTCGGCGGCATGATGCACCA
Source organism: Acetobacteraceae bacterium (assembly GCA_965218045.1). Classification (GTDB taxonomy): domain Bacteria; phylum Pseudomonadota; class Alphaproteobacteria; order Acetobacterales; family Acetobacteraceae; genus CAVRCA01. The sequence continues at coordinate 161,502 of CBDCJX010000012.1, forward strand.
GCTCGGCGAGATCCCGCCTTGCGGCCGGTTCGCCGCCAGAAAAATGCACCTGCAACACGCCGAGCCCGGCGGCTTGGGTCAGCACGTCCCGCCATTCAGCCGTGCCGAGCTCGCTCGATGCGCCGCCGAGCTGCACCGGATTGGAGCAGTACGGGCATTGCAGCGGGCAGCGATGGGTCAGCTCGGCAAGCAGCGCCAGCGGCGGCTCGGATGTGCTGGTGGAAGCGGACATGTCCTGCAATACGGCCCCTGACAGGTTTGGCACCCGGTCTGCGCCCGGAGGCCGACGATGCCGCTCAAAGGCAGCGAGAGAGAAGCTATAGCCGCCATAAGCGGGGACCAGATCCGGTCGGCGATCCGCTTATAGCCAGTATAGCTTTCAGCCGCCGATTGCTGGTAGGAAGCTGTTTAGACACCCAGCCGGACAATCTGGCGGGCAACGACTGAATGGGAGCATAGACAATGTCCTGGCGCAAACCGACTGTCACCCGCATCGCCGTCGGCTGCGAGATCAACGCTTACGGCTGCGCGGTGGTCTGACCACCGATGCCGTTCCGGCAGCGGCGCGGCCTAACTCGCGTCGTTGCCGGGACGGTTTTCTGCCCAGCGCGTCGAGGTGATTGGCATCGGTGCCTGCACCTAATTTCACGCTCAATCAGTTGCGGATCTTTCTGGCGGTGGCGCACACGCAATCGCTGACGCGGGCCGCAAAATTGCTGGATCAGACCCAGCCCTCCCTGTCGCAGCACATTGCCAAGCTCGAGGATGCCGTCGGCCAGTCGCTGTTTGAGCGTGGCCGGGGTCAGTTCGAATTGACCGACGCTGGCGCCTTTCTGTGCCGTCGGGCCGAGATCATCATGGCCGAAGTCGACGAAGCGGTGGCCGGGCTGGAGGCGCATACCAAGGGCACGCGCGGCGTATTGTCGGTCGGCGCGTTGAGTTCCATCGCGCGCAACCTGCTTCCCGCCGCGCAGGCGTCCCTGGCCGAGCGGTTTCCCGACCTCGAATTCGACGTGCACGAGGTCGCACCCGGCGAGGCGATCGAGATGCTCTACGCCCGGCGGCTGACCGTCGCAGTCGTCGCCGCCGGTTCGGTGGCCAGCAGCACGCTGGCGTTCTCGCGGACCGATGTTTTTGGCGATCCATACGTGCTCGCCGTGCCTCGTGGGCTCGATCTTTCGGCGATCAGCGACCCGATGGCGGAGCTCTTGCCGGAGGCGAGGCGCGTGCTGAACGGGGTGTTGCAGTTCACCTTCGGCACGCAGCACCAGCTCCGCATCGCCGACTGGTATCGGCGCTTCCTGCCGGACCATCGGGTGGTGGGCCGGGTGCGTTCCTACGAGCTGGCGCTGGCGATGGTCCAGGCGGGGCGAGGGGTCGCGATCGTGCCGGCGCTGAGCGCGCGCATCGCGGCCGATGTGAGATACGACGTCACGCTGTACGACATCGCGCTCGAGCAGCGTAACGTGGTCGCGTTGATGCCGTCGCAGTATCGCGGAACCGAGCCGCATGCCAGTTTCATCGCCGCGCTGCGTTGCGCCGGGGCGGCGATCGCGCTTCCAGCAGTTGCGGCGGTGCCGCCCTTCCTGCGCCCGGGGTCTGCTAGCGCGACGGCTCAGTAGCGCCCGAATCCTCCAGCACCGCGCCGTCGGCGAGTTCCTGCAGCATCACCAGGATGTCGGCGAGCACCTCGTGGCGCGGTGCCCCGAACCGGGCCGCGAGCTCACCGGCGATGGCGGCCACGGAACGGATGCCATCGACCAGCTTCAGCACTTCGATTGCGATCTCGTCGGGCATCATGAGCTGTTCGGGTGCCAGGATCACCCAAGCCTGCCGCGTCGCATCGAAGCGGAGCCGCGTGCCGCGCGGGAAACGCGGCACCGAGTCCGGCGCGATGATCGCTCGGTTGCGCGCGGTCAATGGTCGTCCGGTACGAAGGCGCCGGGTGACGGGTGCTTGGGCGCCACGTAGGCGTGCCAGAGCGCGTCCATCTGCACCCATAGAACGTCGCATTTGAAACGGAGCGCCGCGAGCACGCCCTCCTGCTCGGTGCGGGTTCGCGCGTGCTCCTTGCAGTAGTCGAGCGCGAAGCGGACGTCATTCGGCGCCTGCGTCAGCCGGGGCTGGAAGTAGGCCAGGGTGTCGCGGCTGACGAAGTCGTAGTTGGCGAGCATCCCCTCGACCCGCTCGGCGATGATGACAGGCGAAAACATCTCGGTGAGCGAGGATGCGATGGCGTCGAGTAGCGACTGGTCACGCACGAACGCCACGTAGGCGTCGACCGCGAACCGTGTCGCCGGCAGCAGGCCGCGCGTCGAGATCACGTAGTCTCGATCCAGCCCCATGCCGTCGGTCAGCCGCAACCAGCGTTCGACGCCGCCGGGCTGCGTGCCGTCGCCATCGTGGTCGACCAGCCGCGAGCGCCAGGACCGACGCAACTCGGGGGTCGGCAGCCGGGCGATCAAGCTCGCGTCCTTGGCGGGGATACGGCACTGGTAGTAGTAGCGGTTCAACGCCCAGGCCTGGATCTGCCCGCGGGTCAGCTCGCCGCTATACATTCGTTTATGGAACGGGTGATTGCTGTGATACCGCTCCGCGCCGATGGAACGCAGCGCGGCTTCGAGTTCGTCGGGGCTCAAGGTGCCGGCATCGCTCACAGCGTGATCTCCATCCCATCATACGCAACCTCCCACCCGGCTTGTTCGGCGGCGGCGCGTTCCGGTGAATCATCGAGCAACACGGGATTGCTGTTGTTGATGTGGATCAAAACTTTCCGTCGCACGTCGAGGTCGCGGAAGCTGGCGATGACGCCGTCCGAGTCGGCGACGCTCATGTGTCCCATCCGCTTGCCGGTCTTGCCGCTCGATCCTTCGCGGATCATCTCGTCGTCGGTCCACAGCGTGCCATCGAAAAACACCAGTTGCTCGTCACGCAGCCGATCACGCAGCGCGGCCGGAAGCTGCGCGCAGCCCGGAATGAAGCAACACGACGCGCCTGCCTTGTCGGACAGACGCAAGCCCACGGTGTCCTCCGCTTCACCGGCGAGATCAGCACCGTCTCGTTCCAGATAGAGCGCCACTTTGCCGGTGACTGCGAACAGCTCCGCCGTGAGCCCGCCGGGCAGGTTGAACGGCGTATCCAGCGCGGCGGTCTGGCGTTGGACGTAGGCGGGCGACAGCGCGCCGAAGATCGGGTTGGCGCGCAGCACCGCGTGGACGCGTCCGGTGGCGAACAGGGTGAGAGGCTGAGCTTCGCGGAGCACCAGCAGGCCGGCGATGGTGTCAACCTCGCTTCCGGTGAGGATCACGCCGGTGATCGGGGAGTGGCGCAGACCCTCGCGCGGGTGCAACGCGGGTGTGGCCTCGATCTGCTGACGCAGGTCGGGGCTGGCGTTCACCACGGTCCAGCTCTCGTCGTCGGCCGAAACGGCGAGGGCGCATTGCGTGCGCGGCCGGGCCGCCTTGTCGCCCGCGCGGGCGCGGCGGCAGGCCGCGTTGTTGGCGTTCCATTGCGGGAAGCCGCCGCCTGCCGCCGCCCCGAGCACGATCACGCGCAGCGGGCGATCCTCCTTACGTACTCGGCGACTACTCGGATTTCGGCGAGCTGGGATTCCGCGGCTGTCCCGGATTTGTCGAAGGTCCGACCGGTGATCCCCGCGCACCCGTGCCGGTCGGCGAGTTTGTCACCGGCGATGCCGGATTTGTGGAGGGCGCAACCGCGCTGCCGCGCGGCCCGGCACCGGTCATGGAGGGATCGCGCTTGCGCTTCGTGTCCGACTCGGCGGCGCGCAAGGTGTGCGACGCCGCGACACCCGCGAAGGCAATCGCCAAAGGAGCAAACACGGCACGTCTCGGGAACGTCTTCATCATCGCCTCCGTGACTATGTGAATTGGGGACGTAACCGGGCGCGCGTCTGAGTCGCGCACCCGGCCAGATCGCGCGCGCTCCTAGTGCTTCACGGCGAACACCCAGACAACGCCGCCTTGCGGCACGTCCGGGTCGAGCTTGAGGTCGGTCTTGGCGAGCATGTCCTGGATGCGTTGCGCGTCCACGCCCCAACCCGACTGGATCGCGATGTACTCGGTGCCGTCCACTTCATACGCGACCGGCATCCCCATTATTCCGGAATTGGTCTTTTGCTCCCATAGCACCTTGCCGGTCTTGGCGTCGAAGGCGCGGAACATGCGATCGTTCGTTCCGCCCGCGAACACCAGGCCGCCCGCGGTCGACAGGACCGAGCCGAAGAGCTGCGACTTCGGGAACGGGTGCATCCAGGCTTGCTTGCCGGTCGAGATGTCCCAAGCCTGCAACTCGCCGATATGGTCGTCATGCGGCAGCAGCTTGGCGTTGTCGGCATCGGCACCGAGCCAGAGCTGCCCGACCACGAGCTCTTCTTTCTTGCCCTGCAAGGTCTCGCACATACCGTTATTGGCAGGAATGTACAGCAGCTTGGTTTCCGGGCTGTAAGACGCCCCCGGCCAGTCCTTGCCGCCCCACAGCGACGGACAGAAGGAGACGTCCTTGCCCGTTGTTGGCGTGTGGTCCGGGTCCGCGGTCACCCGCCCGGTCTCGGGATCGACGCTCTTGAAGGCGTTCTGCCCCACAAACGGCTTGGCATATACGAAGCCGATCTTCCCCTTATCCATTTGCTTCAGCACCCACAGGTAGCCGTCCCGGCCCGGATGCACGAGGCCGTCGAAGCTCTGCCCCTCATAGTTCATGTTGATGAGCATGGGAGCGTCGATCTCGTCCCAGTCCCAGGAATCGTTCGGATGATACTGGTGGAACCCGACCAGCTTGCCGTCGTCCGGGTTCAGCGCGATCACCGAGGTGGTGTAGAGGTTGTCACCTGGATGCTGATCGCCGGGCCACGGCGCTGCATTGCCGGTCCCCCAATAGGCGATGTTTCGTTTCGGATCATACGTGCCGGTGATCCAGACCGGCCCGCCGCCATGCTTCCAGTCATCGCCCTGCCAGGTCTCGCTACCCGGCTGGCCGGGCTCGGGGATCGTGTAGGTGCGCCACAGCTCCTTGCCGTCGTTCGCATCATAGGCGGCGACATAGCCGCGCACGCCGAACTCCCCGCCGGAGCCGCCAACCATGACCTTGCCGTTCACCACCAGCGGCTCGAGCGTCAGGTACTGACCCTTCTGGTAGTCCTGGACCTTGGTGTTCCAGAGTTCCTTGCCGGTCTTCGCCTCGATGGCGATGAGATGATCGTCGGTCGTGGCGAGGAAGAGCTTGTCCTGCCACATTGCCACCCCGCGGTTGGTCGGGTGCAGCTGGAACAGATCCTCCGGCAGCTTGTGCTTGTAGCGCCAGATCAGATCCCCGGTCTTGGCGTTCAGCGCCAGCACCTGGCCGTAGGGAGTCGCGACGAACATCACGCCATTGTTGACCATCGGCGGCGCTTCGTGGCCCTCGATCACGCCCGTCGAGTAGGTCCAGACCGGCACCAACGACTTGACGTTGCTCGTATCGATCTGTTTCAGGGGGCTGAAGCCATGCCCGTTGTAGGTTCGCCGGTAGAGCAGCCAGTTGCCCGGTTCCGGCTTATCCAGTCGCTGCTGCGTGACGGGTGCGTAGTTCGCCACCTCGCCGGCGAGTGCCGAGCTACCGAGTAGCCCGGCCAGCAGCCCGACGGCGAGTGCGCGCCGGACGCTCTTACCCGTGTAGACCATGAACCTTCCTCCCTTGTGTTGCGCCCGCTTGTCAAAGCCCGGGTGCTGATCAGTCATGTCGATCGCGCGCTTACTCCCGATCGGGCCATCGCGGTCCCAAGGTCATCTCACCCCGTTCCAGGGGGTGCCGCACCGAGGCGTCCGATGAAGGGAGCCGCCACGAGCAGACGGCCGTCAGTGATTTTCAGCGGCAATGCCGGCAAGGCGCGTGGCGCTGGACCGAAAACCACTTTCGCGTCGTGCTTGGGGTCGTATTGCGACTGATGGCACGGGCATTGGAAGAGCTGCTTGTCCGCGATCCAGTTCGACACGGTGCACTGCGCGTGGGTGCATATCGCCGAGAAGGCGACGATCCCATCCGCCGCGTGTGGCTTGTCGCGCTCGCCGAGCGTGGTCGGATCCAGGCGGACCAGCAGGACCTGGTTGAACCTTGAACCGTCACGCAAGGTCTTCGTTTCCGGCGCCTGGGGCCATGCGAGCGTGGGCTCGTCGCCAGTCTTGAGATCGGCGGGCGAAATCGTTTCGCCCTTGCGCTCGGACTTGAAGAACGCCAGCAAGTCGCCGATCTCGGGTCGCGCGGTGCGGGCGGCATCGTCGGCCGAAGCGGGTCGCGAAAGCAACGCCAGCGTTGCTGCCGCGCCGGCGCAGAGGACGCCGCGACGGCAGGGCGCGGCTCTGTGGGTACTCGGCTCAGGCGAGATCAACGGAGGGCGCGCAAGCGCCACGAATCCTTGATCGGAGATATCAGCGCATCCGTGCCGAGGTAGTATCGCTTTCATGCGGCCCTCAACTTGCGGACGCAGACGCTAGGATCGCGAAAGGATGCGGTCAAGAGATCGCGGCATGTCCCGCGCGTGGATTGCAGCGGACGCGGCACAAGCGACACACGCGGCGCCTGGGCCAGGTCGGTGCAGCAAAAACAGCGTTGTCGCTGCCTGGCCGCCGCTGCTCCTGTGTAAAGACTTACCGGTAACGCACGTTATGACGCGCGAATGATCGCGGCGGTTTAGCTCGAATGTCCACCGCGCGCATCGACTTCCGCGATAATCGAATTTGTGAATCGAAACGGTGGGTTCAGGGCAGCGGGGACGTGCCCGGCCACCCAGAACCATCACGCTACTCGGCGGCGGTGACCAGCTTGTCGATGGTGACACCCTTGCCCACGCCAACACGCTCCTTGAACGGATCGGTGTCGATCTCCTCGAGGTCGATCTCGCCGGCGAGCACCTTCTGCTTCCACGCCTGATGCTCGGTCTCCATGGCGTGGAACTCGGGCATCACTTCCTTGGCAAACAGCTCAAGGCTTTCGCAGATGTGCTCGTGCTGGTTCCGCCCGGCCTGGTTCAGCAGGATGATGCTGTCGACCCGGGATTCGCGGAACCGGTGCAGCTTGCGACGGATCGTCTCGGGTGAGCCTATCAGGCCGCCGCGCAATGCCTTCTCGGCGGCTTCCGGATTGGCCTTCTTCCATTTGTTGTACTCGTCCCAGATGCTGACCGTGCCAGGCGCGGGCCGCTCGCGGTTCTTCGCACCACTGTAATACGCCAGCGAGAACTGGAAGAAGGTGACACCCTCGGCCCGCCGGCGCGCCTCCTCGTCGGTCTCGGCGCACATGAAGTAGCTGACCATCGCGATGTTGCAGTTGCTCTGGTAGTCCGCAAGCTTCTGCTGCCGCTTGACGAACGAGTTATAGTAAGCGTGCACCCAGGCATGAGCCATCTCGGCGCTGAGGAACTGAAAGCCGAGCGCGCCGATGCCGCAGCGGCCGGCGAGCTCGATCGTCTCCAACTGCGAGCAAGCGACCCAGAGCGGCGGGTGCGGCTTCTGCACCGGCTTGGGCAGCACGTTGCGCAGCGGGAACTTAAAGTATGGGCCGTCGTATTCCCAGCCGCCATCCTTGAACATCGGCAGCACGCAGCGCACGCCGTCTTCCCAGACCGCCTGCTTGTCTTCCATCTGGCGGTCGAACGGACCGAGCTCGGTGATGCTCGCCCCTTCGCCCATGCCGAACTCAACCCGACCATTGCTCACCAGATCGAGGCACGCGACCTTCTCGGCGACGCGCGCCGGATGGTTGGTGGTGAGCTGGATGATGCCGTGGCCGAGGCGGATGTTCTTGGTCCGCTGGCTGGCGGCGGCGAGGAAGACCTCGGGCTGCGGCGAGTGCGAGTACTCTTCCAAGAAGTGGTGCTCGACCTCCCAGGCGTAGTTGTAGCCGAGCTTGTCGGCCAGCTCGACCTGGGTGAGCGCGTTCTGATAGAGCTGCCGCTCATCGTCCACGCCCCACGGGCGCGGCAACTGCATCTCATAGAATAATCCGAACTTCATTCGTCTCTCTCCCGTCGCGTCGAGCTACTGACAAGTATCGTGGCACACTAGGAGGGAAGCGACGATCAGGCAAACGCGCTCGGCTCGGGTCAATCCGGCTCGATCGGCATGGTGGCGATGCCCTTCCAGGCGATCGGGGCGCCGCAGCGCTCGGCCGCCTGGTCGGGTGGCAACGAAGTGTCCCAGTGTGCCGCGAGGAAGCGCCGGCCGGTGACCGTGGCGGCCGCGTCCGACACCAGCCAGAGCAGCGGCGGCGCCATGATCTCCGGGCGCAGCAATCGGCTGCGATCGGCCACCGCTTCGTCGGGCACGATACGCGTGTCGGTCATCCCGCCGGGGACCAGCACGTTGGCGGTGACACCGGTGCCGGCGAGGTCCTCGGCCATCACGGCGGTGACCGCCTCGGCCGCCGCCTTGCTGCCGCCATACAGGGTGTAGCCGCCGCGCAGCATGGTGCCGAGGCTGGTGGTGACGGTGACGATGCGGCCGCTTGCGGCTTTTAGCATGTGCGGGGCGACGGCGCGGGCCAGCATCAGCGGCGCGGTCGCGTTCACCGCCACGAAGCGGCTCCATTGACCGGGGGTGATCTCCCAGAACCGCACCGGGTTGCGCCGCTGATCGGCCCGGACGATGGCCTGGCCGATGCCGGCATTGTTGACCAGGATGTCGATCCGGCCGGCGCGACCCAGCACTGCCTCGGTGACCTGCTCGAACGACGCGGGATCGGCCAGGTCGGCGCGCACCGTTTGCAGCGTGCCGGCGCCGCTGGCCGCCGATGTCAGTTGCTCGAGCAAGCCGGCGTCCCGATCCACCGCGGCGACGTCGATGCCACCGCGCAACAGGCCGAGCGCCATCGCTCGACCGATGCCGCTTGCCGCCCCGGTGACGATGGCGACCCGCCGCTCCGCTGTCATGACCGCTCTCCCCGATTGTTGCTTGTAAACGAGTGTCCCACCCGGGCAGCGGTCGCGCAACCGAGCCTTTCAAAGGCAGCATGACCGCGCGAGGCTCGGCGAATGATACCCTGCCGCGATCAGGGGAGGAACGCCGCGCCTTGGCAAACCGCAGCGACGCAGTACGAGGCCGCGACAGGCCGCGTGAGGCGGAGAGCGCATACGCGTGGTTTCGCCTGTGCGTCGCCGTGCTGCTGAGCACGATCGGCGGCGTCGGGATGTGGTCGGTGGTGGTGACCTTGCCGGCGGTGCAAGCTGAGTTCGAGGTCGGCCGAGGCGACGCCACCTTGCCGTTCACCTTTACGATGATCGGCTTCGCGCTCGGCGGCGTGCTGGCGGGCCAGCTTGCCGATCGGTTCCGCATTACTGTCCCGCTCACGGGTGGCGCAGTGCTGCTTGGCACCGGCTTCGTGCTGGGCGGCATGGCTGGCAGCCTGTGGCAGTTCGCTCTGGCGCAGGGTGTGCTGATCGGCCTCGGCTGCTCGGCCACCTTCGCGCCGCTGATCGCCGATGTGTCGCAGTGGTTCAACACGCGACGCGGCATCGCCGTCGCCCTGGGCGCTTGCGGCAACTACATCGCTGGGGTGGTGTGGCCGCCGCTGATCGGGCATTTCGTGCTGACCGTCGGGTGGCGCCCCACTTATATCGGCATCGGGCTGTTCTGCGCCGCCACCATGCTGCCGTTGGCGCTGCTGCTGCGGCCGCGACCGCCGGAGCCCTCGGTTGCCTCGGTGCAGGCTCGCACCGCCTCGATCCGCGACTCCCTCGGATTGTCGCCGAACGCGCTGATGGTGCTGCTCGCTATCGCCGGGGTCGGGTGCTGTGTGGCGATGTCGATGCCGCAGGTGCACATCGTCGCCTATTGCGGCGATCTCGGCTACGGCGTGGCGCGCGGCGCGCAGATGCTGTCTTTGATGCTGGGTTTTGGCATCATCAGCCGCATCGCGTCGGGCTTCATCGCCGATCGCATCGGCGGGCTGCCGACCTTGCTGCTGAGCTCGGTGCTGCAAGGCACCGCGCTGTTCCTCTACATGGCGTTCGACGGGCTGACGTCGCTGTACATCATCTCGGCGCTGTTCGGCCTGTTCCAGGGCGGCCTGGTGCCGAGCTACGCGATCATCGTGCGCGAGTATTTCCCGGCGCGCGAGGCCGGCACGCGGTTCGGCGTGGTGGTGATGGCGACCTTGTTCGGCATGGCCCTGGGCGGCTGGATGTCGGGCGAGATTTTCGACCTCACCGGCTCCTACAGCGCGGCATTCGGCAACGGCCTGCTGTGGAACGTGTTGAACGGCGGCATCGTGCTGTTGCTGCTGTTCCGCCGGGGACAGCGCCTGGCCGCCGCCTGATCGCTCGCCGCGCTTTGCCGTTCGCCCTCGAGTAGGGCTACGCTGCCGTCCGCATCCGCAAGGGGAGGGATGGCGCATGATCTACGAACTAAGAACGTACACGTTCCAGCAGGGCAAGGCGGCGGCCTATGTCGACCTGGTGCAGAATGTCGGTCGCCCAGTGCGTGGCGACGAATACGGCAAATGCCACGGCTACTGGGTACATGAGTTCGGACAGCTCAATCAGGTCTCGCATCTGTGGAGCTACGCCAGCCTCGATGAGCGCGCCCGGTTGCGTGAGGCGCTGAGCAAGAACGAGCGGTGGACGCGCGACTTCACCACGCATGTGCGTCCGCTGCTGCAACGGCAGGATATCCGCTTTCTCAATCCGGTGACCGAGCTCAAGCCGCCGGAGCAGAGCGGTGGGGTGTACGAGCTGCGCACCTATCGCACCCAGCCGGGCGACGCGCCGGCCTATGCGCAGTTGCTGAAATCGTATTTTCCGGTGCGGGAGAAGTACTCGAAGAATGTCGGGCTGTGGACCGGCGAGGCGCCGCAGCCAAATGAGCTGGTGCATTTGTGGAACTATCCCGACCTCAACGAGCGTGCCAAGGCTCGGGCCGCCGTCGCAGAGGATCCGGGCTGGAAGGAGTTCCTAGGCAAGGGTGCCGGGCGGCTGGTCGAGATGCAGTCGGTCATCCTCCTGCCCACCGCCTTTTCACCGATGCGGTGAGCAGGCGATGAAGCTCGGGCTGGCTATCGGCTATTCCGGCGCCGAGATGCGGCTGCCGGTGGCACTTGTGCAACGCGCCGAGGAACTCGGCTACGACTCGGTGTGGACCGCCGAGGCGTATGGCAGCGACGCGGTGACGCCGCTCGCCTATCTCGCGGCGGTGACCAAGTCGATCAAGCTCGGCACCGGCATCATGCAGCTCGCGGCGCGTACGCCGGCCAATGCGGCGATGTGCGCGGCGACGGTGGACGCGATGGCGGGTGGCGGGCGCTTCATCGCCGGGCTCGGTGTGTCGGGGCCGCAGATCGTTGAGGGCTGGTACGGCGAGCCGTGGGGCCGGCCGTATTATCGCTACAAAGACTACGTGGCGATCATGCGGAAGATCTTTCGCCGCGAGGCGCCGGTCACGCATGACGGCGCCGAGATCAGCCTGCCGTTTGCCGGCAAGGGCGCGCTCGGGGTCGGCAAGCCGCTGAAATCCATCCTGCACATGAACCCGGACATCCCGATCTATCTCGGCACCGGCAACGAATCCACGGTGAAGCTCACCGCCGAGATCGCCGATGGCTGGCTGCCGCTCGGCTTCGTGCCCGGATCGCTGCCGGAATACATGCCGTGGCTCGAGGAAGGCTTTCGCCGCGCCGGCAACGGCAAGAGCCTGAGCCAGTTCGAGATCCAGGCTTCGGTGCATGTCGAGGTGGACAATGACGTGAAAGGCGCGCTGGCGCGGCTGAAGCCGGAGGTGGCGCTCTATGTCGGCGGCATGGGCCACAAGGACAAGAACTTCCATAAGGACATGATGATCCGGCGCGGTTTCGGCGACGCCGCCGCGCGGGTGCAGGAGCTCTATCTCGCGCAACGTAAGGACGAGGCGATTGCGGCGGTGCCGGATGAATGGGTCGATCTGAAATCGCTCGTCGGCCCGGCGGATCGGATCAAGCAGCGGTTCCGCGCCTGGGAGGATTCTGGCGCGACCTCGATCACCGTGCGCTCGAAGCAGCTGCGGGCGGTTGAGGTGATGGCCGAGGCGGCGCGGCGAAACTGAGAACCCCTCACCCGACCCTCTCCCCACAGGGGAGAGGGAGAAGCAAGCCCCCTCCCCTCGGGGGAGGGTGAAAACGAGGAGCCGGGAGGAACGAATGCGCTTTGACGGCAAAATCGCACTGATAACGGCGGCGGCGAACGGCATCGGTCGGGCCACCGCCGACATCATCGCGCGCGAGGGCGGCACGGTGGTTGCGGTCGACAATAATCAGGCACGGCTCGACAAGGCGATGTCGGAACTGGCCGGGCGCGCCCACGGCCGGCTATGCGACGCGCTCGATCCGGCGCAAGCAAGCGCGCTGGTTGACAGCGTTGTTCACGAATTCGGCCGCATCGACATCCTGGTGAACGCAGTTGGCGGCAGCACGATCATTCCGCGTCCGGCGGCAACCGTGGATGAGCTCACCTTCGAGGAATGGCAGCAGATCCTCGCCTTCAACCTGCACGGCACGTTCCTGTTCACCCACGCGGTGGTGCCGGCGATGAAGCGCGCGAAACACGGCAAGATCGTCAACCTCGCCTCGATCGCCGGGCGCGGGCTCAGCGAGTCGAGCAGCACCGCCTACGCCGCGGCGAAGGGCGGCATCATCGCGTTCACCCGCAAGCTGTCCTTCGAGCTCGGCCCGTTCGGCATCAACGTCAACGCCATCGCGCCGAGCCTGACGCTCTCCGAGCGGCTGCAACCGCGCTGGAACGAGATGGCGCCGCAAGACCAGGAGGCCGCGAAGCAGCTTGTGCCGCTGCGCCGCATCGCAACGCCGCAGGATCAGGCACGAGTGATCTGCTTCCTCGCGTCGAGCGACGCGGATTTCGTCACCGGCCTGACCATCGACGTCACCGGCGGGCAGTGAGCCGATGGCAAACTTCGTGCTGATCCACGGCGCCTATCAGGGCGGCTGGATCTGGCTGCCGGTCGCCACCAAGCTGCGAGCGGCGGGCCACACCGTCTACGCCCCGAGCCTCGATGGATGCGGCGAGCGCAAGGGTGCGCTCCGGGCCGGCATCACCACCGAGAGCCACGCCGCCGAGATCGCCGAGCTGCTGTTTTACGAGGACGTGCGCGACGCGGTGCTGGTCGGCACCAGCACCGGCGGCATGGTGCTGTGCCGCGCCGCCGAGCAGGTGCGCGCGCGGGTCGGTCGCATCGTGTTCGCCGACGCGCTGGCGTTGCTGGATGGCGAGCGGCTGCCCGACATCGTGCAGCGGCCGACGGCGGTGACCACCGAGCTCGCCACCGGTCCGTCGCGCGAGGATATGGTAACGCGGATGTTCGCCGATCTCGAACCGTCGCTGCGGCAGTGGACTGTGGCGCGTTGCGTGCCGCACCCGATCGCGCCGATGACGGCGCCGGTGCGGCTGGCGAGCTTCTGGGACCAGTCGTGGTCCGCGACGGTGATCCGCTGCCAGCGCGCAAAAAACCCGCCCGAGGCGCATCAGCGGCGCACCGCCGAACGTCTCGTCGCCGACTATCATGAGCTCGACACCGGACACTATCCGATGCTCAGCGCGCCGGTGGAGCTGGCGCGACTGATCGGCGAGCCCGCGTCATGAGCGGCGATTCGCAAGCCGCGATCGAGGCGGCGCGGGCGGCGATGGACGGGTTCATGGAAGCCTTCAACGCGCACGACTCGGACGCCATACGCACGCGCTGGTTCCACTTCCCGCATGCGCGCTTCCATAGCGGAAAGCTCACCGTGATGCAGCGCCCGGAGGATTACGACAACCTGGTGTGGCGGCGCGAGGGCGAGTCGGCGGGCTGGTCGCGCAGCGCCTGGGATTATGTCGAACCGATCGACGCCGGTCCCGACAAGGTGCATTTCCGCGTCCAGTTCACCCGCTACTCGGCCGATGGCGGCGTGTTGGGCCACTATCGCTCGCTGTATATCGTCACCCGGATCGGCGGTCGCTGGGCGATTCAGGGGCGGTCGAGCTGGGCGGCATAGAAGGAGGCGGGCGATGCGCGTCGGTGTCGTGGGACTGGGTCCGATGGGCAGCGCCATGGCTGGGCGGCTGCTCGATGCCGGCCATCAGGTCAGCGTCTACAATCGGACGGCGGACAAGGCCGGGCCGCTGGTCGCGCGCGGGGCGAGGCAAGCGAGCAGCCCCGCCGAGGCGGCAAACGCGGAGGCGGTGCTCACCATAGTCGCCGACGACGCCGCAACCGAGGCGCTGGTGTTCGGCGAGCACGGTGTCGCACGCGGCCTGCCACGCGACGGCGTCCATCTCACTTCCGGCACGATCTCGGTTGCGTTATCCGATCGGATTACCGCGCTGCACGAAGCGGGCGGACAAATCCATGTCAGCGCGCCGGTGCTCGGCCGACCGCCGGCGGCGCAAGCCGGGCAGCTCTTCGTCATGGCGGCCGGCGCCGACGCCGCGATCGAGCGGGTTCGCCCGCTGCTCGAGGCGATCGGCCAACGCGTGTTCATGGTCGGCCCGCGCCCGAGTCAGGCCAATCTGGTAAAACTCTGCGCCAATTTCCTGATCTTCTCGACGATCGAGCAGTTCGGCGAGGTATTCGCCCTCGCCGGCAAGGGCGGTGTCGATCGCGCGACGGTGTTCGAGATCCTGATCAACAGCTTCTTCGGCGCGCCGGTGCACCGCAACTACGGCAAGCTGATCGTCGACGGGCATTTCGAGCGGCCGGGTGCGAAAGTGACACTTGGCGCCAAGGACACGCGGCTGTTGCTGCAAGCGGCCGAGGCGCTGGCGGCACCGCTGCCGTTCGCCTCGGTGGTGCACAACCGCTTCCTCGCCGCGATCGCGCAAGGCGAGCAGGATCTTGATTTCGCGGTGCTGGGCCGTCACGCCGGGCGCGATGCCGGCATTGTCGACTAGAACGAAGGAGCTAGGATGCGCCTCGGTATCGTGACCATCCCGCAGCCCGACCTCGGTGGCGCGCTGATTGACCGTCTCACGGTCTACGCCAAGCAGGTGGAAGCGCTTGGCTTCAGCGGCTTGTGGGTGACCGACGCGTTCGGGCGCGGCCGTCCGACGCTCGACCCGCTCACCTTGCTGGGCACGCTTTGCGCCGAGACTAAGGTGATCGAGCTCGGCACCTGCGTCGTGCAGATCCCGATCCGCAACCCGGTTGAGCACGCGCACCGGGCGCAGACCCTGAACCTGCTGTCGCGCGGTCGGTTTCGCTTTGGCGTGGGCGCGGGCTCGACGAGGGCCGATTTCGACGCGGTCGGCGCCGATTTCGAGGCACGCTTCAAGACGCTGCCGGCGTATCTCGAGACCATGCGGCTTGTGTGGAGCGGCGACGGGCCGCTCTCGGTCTGGCCGGGAACCGAGGGCGGCCCACAAGTGCTGCTCGGCGCCTGGCGCAGCAAGCGCTGGATCGACCTTGCGGCGCGCCACTGTCACGGCTGGATCGGCTCCGGCATCTACTCGACCTGGGAGGATCTGGAGATCGGCATCAGGATGTATCGCGCGGCGGGCGGGGCGCGGGCGGTGCTCGCCAACATCTTCACCGATCTGCGAACCCGGCCGGCGATCAATCCGATGATCGCGAATGCCAAGATCTCGCTGGTCTGCACCCCCGCGGAGGCGCGCGAGCGGCTGCGGCGGCTCGAACAGCTCGGCCTCGATGACGCCCTGCTGGTATGCCCCGTCGACGCCCCCGAGCAGTTGGAAACCATCCGAACGCTGCTGTAAGCCGAGCTGCGGGTGCCAGTGGAAAAAGGGGAGAGACGAATGTCGATGTCGCAGCAGGAAACCGAACAGAGGGTGCGCGAGCGCGCCTACGCATTGTGGGAGCAGGCAGGCCGGCCCGAGGGACAAGCGGACGAGTTCTGGGACCGCGCGCGCCACGAGATCGAGGGCAAGCCGGACGGGTTGCAGCCGAGCGAGATACCGCCCGATCCGTAGTCGGCGGCGGCGCGCCGCGCTGCTATTCGGCGGCTTGCGCCGGTGTCGCTTGGCGCATCGCCGAGGCGTGCGTCTCGCGCCCGTCTTCCAGGAGCCTTGCATCGCGTGGCAGCCAGCGCGCCGAAACGCGATCGCCGATGTCGACCGGGTCGCGAAAGTAGTCCTCGTCCAGCACGTTCGCGACGAATTCTTCCTCGCCATCGAGGTCGATCGTGACCTTGACGTAGGAGCCCTGGTTCTCGATCGCGTGTACCTCGCCAACGACCGCGTTGAGCAGGTCGAGCGCGCCGGGTGCCTCGGGGGCGCGTTCGACGGTGATCCGATCGCGCCGGATCGAGACGAAGACAGTCGCACCTAGCGCCACGGAGACGCCAGGGAACCGCACTTCGAAGCGCGCGTCCGCCGCCGTGATCACTGTGGCGGTGTCATCGGAGCGGCGCTCGACGGTGCCCGCCAGCACGTTCTGGCCGCCGATGAAACGTGCGACATAAGCGTTGCGCGGCGCGGCGAAAATCTCCCGCGCGCTGGCCGACTGCTCGATGCGGCCCTGCGCCATGACAACGACCAGGTCGGCCACCGCGATCGCCTCGAGCTGCGTGTGCGTCACGTGGATGAAGGTGATGCCGAGCTCGCGCTGCACGCGCCGCAATTCCCCGCGCATCCGCAGCCGCAGATACTCGTCGAGCGCGGATAGCGGTTCGTCCAGCAGCAGCACGCGTGGGTTGGTGATGAGCGCCCGGGCCAGTGCCACGCGTTGCTGCTGACCGCCGGAGAGCTGCGCCGGCAGCCGGGAGGCGAATGCTTCCAGATGCACCTTCTCCAACAACGCGCGCGCCTGGGCGTGACGCGCCGCCCGGTCGGCGCCACGCATCTTCAATGCGAAGGCGACGTTGTCGAGCACGCTACGATGCGGGAACAACGCGTAGCTCTGGAACATCATCGCGGTGCCGCGTTCGGACGGCGGCAGGTCGGTGACGTTGCGGCCGCCGATCAGGATGTCGCCCGACGTTGGCGTCTCGTGCCCCGCCACCATGCGCAGGATCGTGGTCTTGCCGCAGCCGCTCGGCCCCAGCAGACAGCAATACGCCCCGTGCGGAATGCGCAGATTGAGATCGTCGATCGCGGCCAGGTCGCCGAACTGCTTTGTCACCGAGACGATCTCGATCTTGCCGTCGGCGGCGTTCGGCGGCGAGGACATGGCGGGCTCTCCGGCCGTTGGCATACGGCGCATCAGCGCGTGTTGCGGCTGCGGTGGCGCTGGATCAGCGCGATCGATCCAAGCGCTGTACTGATAATGACGAAGGATACGACCGTTGTGAGCGTACCGACGGCGAACAGCGCCGGGGACGTGACATTCGTCGTCATCGCCCAGATCTCCATCGGAAGCGTGTTGGTGGCTCCCGCGGTCAGCACGGTTCGGGCGAACTCGTCATAGGAGAGCGTGAAGCCGAACAGGGCCACGCCGATGATCCCGGGCAGCAGGATCGGCAAGGTGATCTCCCGCAAACGTTGCCAGGCGGTGGCGCCGAGGTCGCGCGCGGCCTCCTCAAACGCGCGGTTGAAGCGCCCGATCACGGCGAACATGACGAGCAGGCCGAACGGCAAGGTCCAGGTGAGCTGCGCGCCCAGGCCCGAGATCGCCCAGTCGGTCTGCCAGCCGAGCAGTTGGAAGCCGAGCGAGATGCCGAGGCCGACGAACAGGCCCGGCATCACTAGGCTCGCGATGGCGAGGTAGAACAGCGGGCCGGAGCCCGGAAAGCGACGGCGGAAACCGAGACCGGCGGCGACGCAGAACAGCACGGTCAGCACGGTGACGACGCTGGCCAAGAGGATGGAGCGGGTGAACGCCGCAGGAATGTCACCGCTGCGGCTGTTGGCCGAGACGAGTTCCTGGAACCATCGGGTCGAGAACCCGGTCATCGGGAAGGTCAGGCCGCCGTTCGGGCCCTGGAAAGAGAGGATGTAGATGACCAGCATCGGGCCATACAGGAACAGCACGAACAACGTGAAGAACGCGGCCAGCGCGTAGAACGTCCACGGCCGGCGCCCCGCAGCGGAACGTTGTATCATTCAATCTCCTCCTAGGCTGTCAGTTCCTTGCGCACGTCGACCACCCGCAGGATCGCCGCCACCATCAGGATGACGATGACCACGAGCACCACCGCGCTCGCCGCCGCCGGTGGGTATTGCAATCGGGCGATCTCGTTGGAGAGCGCCGACACCACCGAACCGCTCTGCCCGCCGCTCATCGTCTTGACGACGAAGAAGTCGCCCATGACCTGGGTGACGACAAAGATCGAGCCCAGCGCGATCCCGCTCTTGGAAAGCGGCACGATGATCTCGCGCAGGATGTTGAAGCGGCTGGCGCCCGCGTCGATCGCCGCCTCGATCAGCCGCGTGTCGATGCGCGCCATCGAGTTGAAGATCGGCACCACCATGAACAGCGTGAACAGGTGGACATAGGCCACGACCACGGCGAAATCCGAGAACAGCAGGAACTCGAGCGGGTGCGGGATCAAATGAGCGTCGAGCAGTGCTTGGTTGAACAGCCCATTCCGACCAAGGAACGGTATCCAGGATATCATGCGGATGATGTTGGACGTCCAGAACGGCACCGAGCACAGCAGGAAAAGACCGATCTTCACCAGCAGGCTGCGCACATGGAACACCAGGAAATACGACACGGTGAAGCCGATCACGAGAGCAATCGCCCAGACGATGACCGCGAACTTGAGCGAGGAAAGATAGAGCTGCAGTGTCAGGTTGGAGGTGAACAATTCCCTGTAGTTGTCGAGGATGAAGGTCGGGATGATCGTCATGCGATAGAAGTCGAAGAAACTGACCGCAACGACGACCAGCATTGGAAGGCCGAAGAACAACACCAGGATCAGCGCCAACGGGCCGACCTGGAGCCATGAGATCAGAGCGGGCGGAAGCTTCATGCGACGCATTGACGAACGTTCTGCGGTTTTGTGTTCAGGAGGAGACAAACTCGTTCCAGCGCCGCGTCAGGTAGCGGTCCTCGTCCATGACGGTGTTCCAGCACGCGACGTGGCCAACGCGCTCCCAGATCGAGCCGCCATCCCGCGTCGCGCCCTTCTTCTCCATCAGGTGGCCGTATGGGTCCTTGATGTCCTCGGCGGCGGGCTTGCCCTCGTACCAGTAGTCCCACTCGGCCTGGGTGAGAAATTTCTTGGCCGTTTCCGGCACCGACGAGTAGTAGCCTTGCTTGGCAATGAAGCCGCCCTGCCAGCCGGAATTGAACCAGTTCAGGTACTCCATCGCGCAGTCAAGCTTCAGCCCCGACAGATGCGCCATCGGCGCGATGCCGACCGTCCAGCCCCGATAGCCCTCCTTCAGCGGCGCGTAGTAGCAGTCGATGCCACGCGCGCGAACCGCGGTGACGGCCGGCGACCACATCGATTGCACGACCACCTCGCCGGACGCCATCAGGTTGACCGATTGATCGAAATTGCTCCAGAACGATCTGAAGTGGCCGGCGCTCTTGAGACCGATGAGGATCTTGATCGTCTTGTCGATCTCGGATCGCGTCATGTTGCCCTTGTCGCCATACTTGATGTCGCCGCGCGCCTCGATCGCCATCGCGGCGTCCATGATGCCGACGGGCGCGTAGTCGACCAGCGCCGTGCGACCCTTGTAGGCGGGCGAAAGCAGATCCTTCCAGCTCGTGACCTTGTCCCGACCGCCAACCCGATCCGGTCGGATACCGAGCGTGTCGGCGTTGTAGAGCGTCGGCACCACGGTCAGGAAGTCGGTCGGCTTGTTCGCCAGCTTCTTGCCATCGGGCCCTTCCCAGAACGTGGACTCCGTCGGCGCCAGTCCCTGCGTCGGCACTGGCCTGCCATCGGGGAATTCACCCTTGGTGAAGATCGGCACCGTCTTGTCCCAGTATTTGTACTTCGCCACCGGGATCGGCATCAGCACACCGCGTCCCTGCAGGAAGGGGATCTGCGTCGAATCGGTGTCGTTGATATCAATGGTGTTCGGCTGGGTCAGCGTGCGGTTGAGTTGCGTGGCCGGATCGACCGTCTGCATCTCGACCTTGAAGCCGAGATCCTTCTGCGCCCGTTCGCCGATCTCCTTGATGGCGGAGTACGAGGCGCCGACATGCATCAGGGTCACGTCCTTGACGTTCTGCGCCCAGATGGTCGGGAAGCCGCCGATCGCCCCCGAGGCCACGGCAACCCCAGCACTTGCCGCGGTCGCTTGCAGCAGACGACGGCGCGATATGCCGCCCTCGGTCGTCACTCCGCGATGCGACATGGCTCTCCCCTGCGCTGCTGTGGCCGAACGGCGGAGCCAACCGGGCTCCTCCGCCAATGCGCTGGTGTTGATGCAAACCCCATGCCGTTTACAACCAAGGCTGCTTGTTTCTCCCTCTGCCTGTCTTGTGGCCGGAAACGCGCCAAGCACCTATGATCTGGTCATGTCCGCACCTCTGTCAGACGACTTCGTCCCGCTTCGCGACGCGGTGCGCCAGCAGGAACAGCAGCACGCGGTGCTGACCGGCTTGCGGTGGCCGGAGGGTGCCAAGATCGCGGTCAACTTCACCGCCGATTTTGACGCCATGCTGCTGCGGCGCCTGTTGAACGAACCGCCGATGCAGCTCGCCAAGGGCGAGTTCGGCGGACGCGTCGGGATCTGGCGTCTGATCGAGCTGTTCGACGGGCACGGGGTGAAGGCGACGATCTTCACGCCGGGCCGCATCTGCGAGCTCTACCCGCAAGCCGTGGCGGCAGCAGCGCGCAGTGGCCACGAGGTGGCGGACCATATGTGGGAGCACCGTGTTCCGACGGAACCCGAGATCGAGCGCGCGCATCTCCTGCGGGCCGCCGACGCGATCGAGCGGCTCACGGGGCGCCGCCCGGTCGGCAGCCGAAGCTGGCACACGCCGCGATTGCTGGCCGAGCTTGGCTACATCTACAACTCGCATGGAGCGGCCGATCACCGTCCGTATCATTTCACCTGGAAGGATGGGCGGCTGCTGAACCTGCCTTTCCACTTCGCCATCGACGATGCGATGTTCTTCAGCTTCGCCTGGCTGAACACGGAGAACGCCGCGCAACGTCTGGCCGACCCCGACCGGGTGTTCGACCTGTGGTGGGACGCGTTCTGGCAGCAGTATCAGCAGGGCGGGTATCTGAATATCTGCCTGCACCCGTTCGTCTCCGGCCGGTCGATGCGGATCGCCATGCTGGACCGGCTGATCACGCGGATGAAAACCTTGCCGGGCGTGTGGTTTCCCACGTGCGAGCAGGTGGCGCGTCACTGCCTCGCGATGGGGGGCTAGAAGCAATGCCGTGGAAGGACCGCTACACCATCGCCGACGAGCGCGGCATCGCCGATGCCGACATAAGCTGGCCCGATGGCAACACCTGTTGTCTCACAATGACTGTCGATCTCAGTCCGGTGTGTGGTCCGGCGGGCATCACGCCGGCCGACCTCGGCACGCCGGAAAGCTATTACGGGCTGCATGGTGGGCTGGACGCGCTCCGCGCGGTGCTGTCGCGGCACCGCCTGCGGGCGACGTTCGCCGTGCCGGCGGCGATTGCCGATCTGTTTCCCGCCTTGCTGCGCGCCTTGGTGGCTGACGGCCATGAAATAGCGGCGCATGGCCTGTTGCACGAGGATGTCAGCGCGCTGCCGCCGGACGAGGAGCGGGCCCGGCTCGACCGCACCACCGCCTGCATCGAGGCCGCCGTCGGGCAGCGGCCGCTCGGCTGGTATTCGCTGCCGCGTGCCGGCGACAAGTTTGCGGTCGGTGCGATCAGCCCGAACACGATGACCTTGCTGGGCGAATGCGGCTATCTCTACATGGGCAACAGCCCGGCCGACGACGTGCCGCATTACTGGGTGACGGACCCGCATGGGCCGCGCGCCATCCTGGCGATGCCGTATTACTATCATTTCGATGACCAGTTCTTTCTGCTGTTTCCCGCCAAGGGAACCGGGCTGGAGAACGCCGACGCGCTCGACCGCAACTGGCGGGCGGAGTTGATGGCGCAATACAAGCGCGGCCGGGCGTTCGGCATGACCTTGCACCCGCACGCCATCGCCTGGCCGAACCGGTTGCAGCGTCTCGACGAATTCCTCGACCATGCCGGCCGGATGCCACGACTCTGGAACGCGACCGCGCTGGAATGCGCACGACACTGGCACCAGACCTATCCGCCGGAAACGGCGTTGCGGCTGGAGGCGAGTATCTGGCGAGACCACGACGACAGCCTGAGCTGATCGGCCGCCAAGCCGCGTCTCAGCCAAGGCGCTGCAGGAACGACAGGAGAGCGGCATTGAAGCCCGCCGGATCGGTGACATTCAGCGCGTGCCCGCCGCGTTCCAGCAAAACCAGGCTGGTGTTTGGCAACGCGGCGGCCAGATGCTCGGATTGCGTTGCGGGAACCAGCACGTCATCGCGCGTCGCGATCACCAGGCAGGGTCGGTCGATGCCGCCGATCTCCGCTGCGATGTCGAATTGCCGGAGCGCGCCGACGCGCGCGAGGAGATTGTCCACGCCTTGGAAGGCAGCGACTCCGTGGGCATCTTCCGTTGCCATGCGGGCCTCGTTGGCGGCCAGCCAGGTGGCGGGATACAGGAAGATCGGCTGCGCGCGGACATAGGCGGCGACGCCGGCGTGGTGCAACAGGCTCAGCCGGGCCTCGAAGCAACGCAGGGTGTGCGGATCGGCCTTGGCCCAGCCGTTCACGAGCGTGAGCGACAACAGGCGGGTGGGCGCGAGCCGGGCGAGTTCCAGACCGACCAGCGCGCCGAGCGCATGGCCGACGAAGTGGCAGGCGGACGTGCCGGTCGCGCCGAGCACGTCCTGCACGTCCGCGACCATGTCGGTGATCATGTAGCCCCGCGGCAGCTCGCCAACGCTGCGCCCGGTGCCGGCATGATCATACGTTATGACACGAAAGCTTTCCCGCAGCGCCGCGAGCTGCGGTGCCCAGTAGGCCGCCGCGCCGCCCAAGCCCGACGACAGCAGCACGGTGGGCGCGTCGGGCCGGGAGGACTCCAGCACATCGAACTGGACCAACGCTGGGTTCAGCCTTGCCCGAGATGGGCGGTGGTGGCGATCTCCACCAGCGCGCCCGGTTTCATCAGACCGCACTGGATGCAGTAGCGCGCCGGCTTGTCGCCTGGAAAATACTCCGCGTACACGGCGTTGACCGCGGCATAGTTGGCTTGGTCGGTGATGAAGATGGCGTTGTAGGTGACGTCGGCCATCGTGCCGCCGGCCGCTTCGATCACCGCCTTGATGCTTTCCAGCACGTGGCGGGTCTGCGCCGTTGCATTGCCCGGATGCACCAGGTTGGTGTCCTTGTCGAGCGCCAAGGCGCCGGAGACGTACACGACATTGTCCGCGCGGACGCCGGGCGAGTACGGCGCCATCGGCTTGCCGGCGCCGGGCGGGAAGATGGCGGTCATCGGCATCAAGGCTCTCCCTCGTGCTGCATCGCGGGTGTGGCATTGGCCGCCAGGGCGTCGCGAAATTCCGCCACGCTCGACACCCAGCCGAAGAAGGCCTGGATGTTGTACAGCGCTGCTTCCTGCGCAAAGGCCGGCCCGGCGGCGTGGGTCGCGTCGTGCAGCACCACGCCAAAATACTCGAGGAAGAACCCGTCCCGCAGCGTGGATTCGACGCACACGTTGGTGGCGATGCCGGTGAACACCAGGGTGCGAATACCCCGCGCGCGCAAGGTGCTGTCGAGGTTGGTGTTGTAGAATGCGCTGTATCGCGGCTTGGCGATAACGATATCACCGGGCTGCGGCTGCAAAGCGTCCACCAGCGCGTAATCCCAGCCGCCCTTTGCCAGCAGCTTGCCCGCCAGCTCCGGCCGCGCCCGCATCGTCTTCAGCGCGTTGGACTTGTGCCAGTTGGGGGAGCCCGGGCCGCCGGCCTCCTGATACGCCGGGTCCCAGCCGTTCTGGAAGAAGACGATCGGCATCCCGGCGGCCCGCGCGATGGCGATGGCCTCGGCGATCTGGGTGATCGCGCTTGCCGCGCCGGCGATGTCGAAGCCCGCCAGGTCCAGATATCCGCCCGGCGAGGCGTAGGCGTTCTGCATGTCCACCACGATCAAGGCGGACTGATCCGGCCGGAACAGCAGCGGCTCCGGCTTCGCGGGCAGAGCGAGCGCGCGCGGGTCGGACGGCGAGGGGTAGCCGGCGGGCGTGCTCACGCGGCGGCCTCAGTCGAGGCGGCGCTGATGTGGCGGCGCGATCGCATCAGCGGCTGGATGCGGGTGCCGAAAATCTCGGTACCGCTGACGAACTCGTCGAAGGTCAGCAGCACGCCGCCAAGACCCGGCACGGCGGCGAGCTCGTCCAGCATGGCGGCGGCATGGGCAAAGGAGCCGACCAGCGTGCCCATGTTGAGGTTCACCGCTCGCTGCAAGTCGGTCAGTTGCCGCACATTGGTATCCGCGTTCGGCCGCGTGTCGGCGGCACCCTGCGCCGCCATCCAGGCGACCGCTTCGGTGTCCACCCCGTCGCGGTAATGCTCCCACTTGGCGGTGGCCTCGGCGTCGGTTTCGCCGGTGATGATCATGAACAAGGCGTAGCAGCCGATCGGCCGCCCGGTCTCGGCCGCCGCCACCTGCATGCGCGCGATGGTGGGAGCGCAGGCGTCGGGGGTGTTGAGGCCGGCACCGAGGCAGAAATTGTAGTCGGCCCAGCGCGCGGTGAACGCCATGCCGGCAGCACTCTGGCCGGCGCAGATCAGCTTGATCGGCACCGACGGGCGGGGCAGGAGGCGGCAATCATCCATCTGGAAGAACTCGCCGCGAAACTCGCACGCGCCGGTCTCCCATAGCGCGCGCATGATGCGGACGTATTCGGCGGCGAAATCGTAGCGTCGGGCGAAATATTCGTCGCCCGGCCAGATGCCCATTTGCGAGTATTCGGGACGTTGCCAGCCGGTGATCACGTTGAGGCCAAATCGCCCCTGGGAAATGCTGTCGATCGTCACCGCCATGCGCGCGGCGATCGCCGGCGGCACGGCGAGGGTGGGCACCGTCGCGAACAGGCGGATGCGGGAGGTGACGGCGGCCAGCCCGGCCATCAAGGTGAACGAATCGAGGTTGTAGTCCCAGAACTCGGTGGGCCCGCCGAAGCCGCGCAGCTTGATCATGGAGAGCACGAAGTCCAGCCCGTGCCGCTCGGCGGTCTGCACCACGGTCCGGTTGAGGTCGAAGCTCGGCTTGTATTGCGGCGACGTGCTCGAGATCAGCCAGCCGTTGTTTCCGATCGGGATGAAGACGCCGACTTCCATGCCGAGGCTCTTGCAAAGTGTCGAGCGTGACGTAGCAAGTGCCATGCCATCATCGGCCTGGTCGGAGCCCTTGACCTCATCTCGGCACGAACGCTGCATGGCGGTGGCTTCCATCCCGTGCGCAACCTGTCCGGGCGCGACCGCTACTCCTGTTCTTCTTCGACATGGACAGGGACGGCATCGTGGAGTGAGTGCCGACCTGCCGCGGCCCGGACAATCCGCCCCGTAACGCACAATGCTTTACCGCGACTACTTGATGGAGCGGCTGGACAAGAACTACGCGTATCGGAGGATTCCCACGAGCGGCCGCACCTGACGACCGTTCCGCCGACCGAGAACGGGCCGGGAGTAGGGCTTCTGGGGGGTAAGCGCCGGAGATTTTCCTTGCACACCATGTTCGTTATATGTTCTATTCGGTGCGTGACCTACACCCCCTTAACCCCCATCGAGCGCTTCGCCTACATCATCGAGGCACTGTGCCAGGCCGTTGCCGCGCGCAGCGCCAGGCGCTGGATTGCGGTGGCCGTTGCCAACCTGATCTGGATCCGGCTGCGACGCACCGGCGCGCGGTTCGCGGCGCTTGCCGCCCGGGTCCGCGCGGGCGAACTCCCGGCCGCCGCGCGGAGGTCCGCATCGGGTGCGTCCGACCAGCCGGCGGAGTCCCGCGCCGAGCGGCAAGCGAAGCGGCGCAAGTCGGATGATCCGGCGGATCGTCCGGCCAAGCGTCTGCCGCGCGGCCTTGCCTGGCTGTTGCGGCTGGTGCCGGAGGCGGCCGTCTATGGCAGTCAGCTGAACCATCTGCTGTCCGACCCGGAGATCGTGGCGCTGTTGACCGCCGCGCCGCAGATGGGGCGGCTGCTGCGCCCGCTCTGTCAGATGCTGGGCATCAGGCTATCCGAGCACCCCCTTTTGCAACACACGCGGCGTAAGCGCGCCGCAGCCTCGCCCGCCGGTGCGTCGGCCGACGATAATGCGCCCACTGACGTCGTGGCGCCCGCGCGAAGTTCCGCCGGGGCGACGCAAGCGACCGGCCGTTCCCGCCGTCGTCGTGCCGCCCGGCGGGTCGACCAGCTGCCGTGGGTCGTCCGCGGCCCACCGGGCGGACTTTTCGAACCGGGATGAACGCGTCGCGCCGAGGCACGTCCTAATCGTTCCGCTTATTCAACGTATAACCAGCCGCTCTTGGCGACGCCTCATTGTCCCACCGACCGCCACAGCCCGAAGGCGGGTCGTCCACGTCTCTTGCAGTCAGAACGAACGTGAGCAACGCCGTGGAGGCTCGGCTTTCGCCAGTCCAGTACAGGGGGTGGAACTTGCGGCGGCGGGACTACCGTCTTGCGCGCCGTGGGATCCGGGTAGATGAGGCGGCAAGGCGCATCAGTGCCGGCATCGCTCGGCAGGCCGTGACGAGCGCTGGCTGCAGCCCGGATGCCAGACAGGCGGCGTGCAGCGCCGAGGCGCGGCGCATCTGCCCGCCAAGCGTGCGTTGCATCGCGCGGTGATGCGCCGTCGCGGGCTGCTCGGCGAGCCACGCCGCCGCCGCCGCGCGTCCGCTGTGCAGCGCGATCGAGACGCCGTCACCGGTGAACGAGGGAATCACCGCGGCCTGATCGCCCACGCGGAACAGCGCCAAGGGGTCGGTCGCATGCGGCGCGTGGACGAACCCGTACGGCAGCCGGCCGATCGCGAGCGGGCGTGGCAGCAACGCACAGGCGCCCTCCAGCCGGCGGGCGAGATGCGGCGAGGCGGCGGTGAGGGCGGCCAGCAAGCCATCCCAGGTGCCGCCCGATCGGCGCAGCGCCGCGGCCGAGGCGACCAGGCTGAAATTGGCCGCGTCGCCCTCCACCAGCAGCAGGCCGGCATAGCCGCCGTCGAACAGCACGATCTCGACATGGCCGCGCACCGCCTCGGTCTGCTCGCGGCGCAGGCGAAAATACATCTTGAAGGCGACGGACTTGGCGGCGGGCGCGGCGCGGCCGACCCCGCGCAGGTCGTGCTTGCCGGTCGCCAGGAACACGGCATCAGCCGCGATCGGCGCGTCCTGCGTGAGCAGCGCCAGCCGATCGCCAAGCGGCCGCAGCCCGAGCACTTTCGCGCCGAGGCGGATCGTGGCGCCCGACGCGGCGGCGCATTCGAGCAAGGCGGTGTCGAGGCGGCGGCGCGACAGGCCATACGCCGGGAATGGCAGCGCGGTCGGCGCGACGCGCGCGCCAGACACCAGACGCAGCGCGTTGATCGGCGCCGCGCCGAGGTCGGCGAGATCGACCCCGAGTGCCGCCGCGTTGCCGTGCGCCTCCACGCTGAGGAAGTCGCCGCACACCTTGTCCGTGGGTCGCGCGTCGCGTTCCAGCAGCAGCACGGGTCGACCGGCGCGCGCCAGCAGAATGGCCACCGCGGCGCCCGCCGGCCCGCCGCCGACGATCACCGCCGAGCTCACGCGGGCCGCGAGACGGTCAGACGGAACGGCACGTGACGGCGCACCACGACCCCCGACGCGGGGACCGCGGCGCCCGCCAGGGCCGCCAGCTCGGCCGGGCGGAAGCCCCGCGCGATCGAGATCAGCCCGTCGCTGCGGATGAACCGATGCCATCCCGCGACGATCGACAACAGGTTGAAGCCGATGCGGGCAAGCTGGCTGCGTTGCAGGTCGCTGATCAGCCAGCCGCGCCTGGCGTGCCGCTCCATCCAGCGGATGAACGCCACGATCGCGTCGTCGGTGAGGTGATGGGTGAACTGCGCGCTGATGATGAAGTCGATCGGCCGATCGGGTGTGAAGGCGAACACGTCGGTCGCGTGATAGGCGATGCGCGCCGCCGCTGGCGTTGCGTCGCGCGCGGCGCGCACCGCCCAGGGGTTGAGGTCGACCCCGACGAGTTCGGCCTCGAGCCCGCGTCGGGTGCTCCAGCGTCGGATGCGCCGCAGCGTGTCGCCGTAGCCGGAGGCGACATCGAGCAGCGAAAAACGCTCCCCGGCGGCCATCCCCTGCTGCTCCAGCCAGCGCAGGGTGGGCCGCGCGGTGAGGGTGACGCGGTTGACCCGCGAGAGGTCGCGCAGGCAGCGCTGGTAGTCGGCGTAGTCGACGCAGTCGCTGTCCATCCGCTCCGGCTCGCTGCTGCGAAGCGCCAGGCTCATGCGGCGGTGCCGGCGCGGCGGAAGCGGAAGGTCTCGACGCTGAGCCCGGGCCCGAAGGCGGCGGCGACACCCTCGCCTCCAAGGCCGGCGCCCGCGAGGCCCTGGGTGCGCATGATCCGATCGAGCACGAACATCAGGGTGGCCGAGGACATGTTGCCGAACTCGCGCAGCACCTCGCGCGAGAAGCGCAGCGCATCGGGAGCGAGGCCGAGCGATTGCTGCACGGCATCCAGGATCGAGCGCCCGCCGGCATGCACCGCCCAAAGCCCGACCTCGCTCGGATCGGGCAGATCGAGGGCGTCGCGCCCGTGCTCGGCGAGCCAGCGGCGAATGCGGCCCGGCACCTGGCCGGAGAGCTGCATCTCGAAGCCGGTATCGCGGATGTGCCAGGTGATCAGCTCCGCGCTGCGCGGGATCACGCTGGCGCGGAAGCTGCCGAGCTCGAGACCCGCGGGCTCGGCGGAGACCAGGCAGGCCGAGCAGCCATCGGCGAACAGCAGGAACATCAGCATCTTCTCGAGCTGCCACTGCTCCTGCAGATGCAGGCTGCTGAGTTCGACATTGATTACGAGAACCCGCGAGGCCGGCTCCGAACGCACCATGTGGCGCGCCAGCTTGAGCGCGTTGACCGCTGCGAAACAACCCATGAACCCGACCATGGTACGTTCGACCGAGCTGGCCAGGCCGAGCTCGGTCGCCAGGTGCAGGTCGAGGCCCGGCGCCGAGAAGCCGGTGCAGGAGGCGACGATCAGATGGGTGATGGAGTCGCGGATCGCGTCGATATCGAGCCGCTCGACGGCCTGGTGGGCGAGGGCGAGGGCTTCGGTCTCGAACCGCGCCATGCGCGCCGCCGTGCTCGGAAAGCGGCCGCGCTCGTAGAACCGGTCCTGATCCAGATAGACGTCGCGCGGCAGCGGGCCCGGTTCGATGATCGCGTAGCGATGCTCGATGTCCGACAGCCCACGCATCCGCTCGAACAGCGCCCGGCTGCGGTCGTCTTCCAGGGCGGTGCGCGCGAAGTCGACGAACTCGGCGTGGATATCATGCGCGGGGACGGCGGTGCCGATCCGGTTGAGGAAGGCACGTGTCATTCGGTCTCCGCTGCTGGGCGGCCCCATCCAAGCTCGGGCACTGGGTGATACTCGGGTTGCGCGCGGCGGCGTCAAGCCGGAGAAAGGGGGGCTCGCGCGCGCAAGGCCCGCCGAGTAGAACCCGAATCGGCATGCCGAAACTAGGCAATAATCCCAATCGCGATCCCACGGCGGACGCCGCGGCCATGGCGGGCAAGCTGCTGGCTTTCTCCGGCCGGCACGGTGGCGAGGCCCGGCCGCGGGCCGATCGGGCGGCCTGGCGGGACCTCTCCTCGTGGGCGCCGTCCGTTGCGATACAAGCCACGGTGATGCTGCACGTATTGGTTGCCGTGGGTCTGGTCCTCGAGCCGGTCGCCTGGCCGACGCTGCTCGGCGCGGTGCTCGGCAACTATCTGCTGCTCGGCTTGGCGGCCCTGTGGCCCCGCAGCCGCGTGCTCGGCCCCAATCTGGTGCGGCTGCCCGTCGCCGCGCCCCGGTCGGGCGAGGCCGCCGTCGCCGCGGGGGTTGTCGCGCTCTCCTTCGATGACGGACCCGATCCGGCGGTGACACCGCTTGTGCTCGACCTGCTCGACCAGCATGGCGCCACCGCCAGCTTCTTCTGCATCGGCGCCAGGGCGCGGGCGTGCCCGGAAATCGTGCGCGACATCGCGCGGCGCGGCCATAGCGTCGAGAACCACACCGAGCGCCATCCGCTGCACTTCGCCCTGCTTGGCACCGGAGGCATGCGGCGCGAGATCGAGACGGCACAGGCCACGCTGCTGCGGATCACCGGCCGCCCGCCGGGCTTCTTCCGCGCCCCGGCCGGGTTTCGCAATCCGCTGCTCGACCCGGTGCTGGGCCGGACCGAACTGCGCTACACATCATGGACCCGGCGCGGCTACGACACGGTGCGCCGCGATCCGGACGCGGTGCTGCGGCACCTGTCGCGCGGCTTGCGCGGCGGCGACATCATCCTGCTGCATGACGGGCACTGCGCGCGCACGCGCGAGGGCCAGCCCGTGGTGCTGGAGGTCCTGCCCCGATTGCTCGAACACCTGCGCCGACTTGGGCTGCGGGCGGTATCGCTGCCGCGCGCCTTGGCATCGGCCGAACCAATGGAAGGGTCGGATGATGCGTAGACGTAGGCTGCTCGGACTTGTCGCCGCGACCGTGGCGCTGCCGTCCTGCTTGTCGCGGGCGCGCGCGCAAGGCACGTCGGCGGCTGGGCTCGACCCCGCTCGCGCCGCCGCCTTCATCAAGGAGACCGGCGCCGAGCTCGGTCGGCTGGTCGGCGGCGCACGGGACGCGCAGGACAAGCGCGAGCGCCTCCAGCCGTTCGTCGACCGCGTGGTCGACGTCGACGCGGTGGCGCGGTTCTGCCTCGGCC
Organism: Acetobacteraceae bacterium; assembly: GCA_965218045.1. Lineage (GTDB taxonomy): Bacteria > Pseudomonadota > Alphaproteobacteria > Acetobacterales > Acetobacteraceae > CAVRCA01. Next base: position 192,323 of record CBDCJX010000012.1, read on the forward strand.
GCCACTGGCGGGGCGCGACGCCGGAGCAGCAGCGCGAATACCTGCGGCTGTTCCATGGCGTGCTGTTGACGAACATCGTCTCGCGCATGGGCGACTACCAGAAGACCGAGGTGAAGGTGAACATCGGCCAGCCCGACACGCGCGAGGACGGGGTGCATGTGCCGACCGTGGTGGAACGCACCGGCAACCCGCCAGCCCGGGTGAGCTGGGTGGTGCAAGCGGATGGGGGAGCGCCGCGCATCGTCGACGTGATCGCCGAGGGTACCAGCCTGCGGCTGACGGTGCGCAGCGACTACACCGCCTTCCTGCTCAAGCACGGCAACGATGTCGGCGCGTTGAACGCGGCGTTGCGCGAGCAGGCGAGGCAGAACGAGGGCTAAAGCGGCTTCGGCCTGACTGGAATCGCGAAGCGATCCAGTCTGCCGAGTAGCCGCGTGAAACGAAGAGCTAGGTCTAATTAGCCGAGAAGCTGTGCCAAAGCACGCGCGCGGGCGAGGTCGGCTGGGGTGTTGACGTTGTGGAACGGGTCGCCCGCCCCGTCGGGGAACTCGACGCGCTGGATGCCGATGCTGGCGCCGAACACCTGGGTCGAGCGGCTGCCCGGCTTGCGCAGCATCCGGCGCAGGGTGTCGGCGACGGTGACCGGCCACAGCGCGACCAGCGGGTGGACCTGCCCGTCACGTGCCGCGCAGGCGGGGGCCGGCGCCAGCGCCGCGCCAAGACCCGGCGGCAGGAAGGGCGTGTCGCCCGGCGCGGTCAGCAGCCAGGCCGCACCCAACGACGCCGCCCAGTCGAGCCCGGCGAGCAGACCGGCGAGCGGGCCTTGGTTGGCGAATTCCCCGTCGCCCAGCACCGGCAGGCCGAACCGCGCGAAGCGGGCGGGGTCGCCGTTGGCGCTGATCGCCAGCGTGTCGGTCTCGGGCCGCAGTGCCGCGATGACGCGCGAGAGGATCGTCGCGCCGCCGATTTCGAGCAGCGGCTTGTCACCGCCCCCGAGACGCTTGGCGCGACCGCCCGCCAGCACCAGTCCGGCCACACCGGGCATGGCTCAGCCGCGATCGGGATGGGTGGGGCGAACGACGGGGCTCGAACCCGCGACATCCAAGACCACAACCTGGCGCTCTACCAGCTGAGCTACGTCCGCCATCCCGGCGCGCGGCTTAGGACGATCGAGCCGCCCCCGTCAACTTGCCGCGTCCCGCGACCTGCCGGCGCCGCGCGAGCTGAAATGGCCGGCGAGCCGCGCGACCGCCGCGTCGAGCACCTCCGGGCGCTTGCAGAACGCAAAGCGCGCGTAATGTTGCGGCGGGTCGATCTCGTAGAACGCGGAGACCGGGATCGCCGTCACCCCGGCCTGCTCGGTGATGTGCCGGCAAAACGCCACGTCGTCGCCGTTGAAGCCGAGCGGCGCGAAATCGACCGTGAGGAAATAGGTCCCGTGCGTCGGCAGCACCGCGAAGCCGAGTTCGGCCAGCCCCGCCGCGAGCCGGTCGCGTCGCTTTTCCAGCGCGGTCGAGAGGCCGTGGAAATACGCGTCGTCCTTGCCGAGCCCGACCGCCACCGCGCGTTGCAGGTTGGGCGCGGTGGTGAAGGTGAGGTTCTGGTGCGCTTTCGCCACCACGCCGGCGAGGTGGGCTGGCGCGGTCACGTAACCGACCTTCCAGCCGGTCAGCGAAAACGTCTTGCCCGCGCTGCCGATGCGCATGGTGCGCTCGCGCAGGCCGGGGAATGTCATCAGCGGCACATGGCGCCGGCCGTCGAAGGTCAGGTGCTCGTATACCTCGTCGCAGATCGCGTAGGTGTCATGCGCCAGCACCAGCTCGGCGATGCAGCCAAGCTCGGCGGGGGAGAATACCTTTCCGGTCGGGTTCATCGGCGAGTTGATCAGGATCGCCTTGGTCTTCGGCCCGAACGCGGCGGCCAGCGCGTCGCGCGGCAGCTCCCACCCGGGCGGGGCAAGGCGCACGATGCGCGGCACCGCGCCCAGCATGCGGATCACCGGCAGGTATGTGTCATACACCGGCTCGATGACGACCACCTCGTCGCCGGGATCGAGCACCGCCATCAGGCAGGCGGTGATCGCCTCGGTGGCACCCGAGGTGACCACCACCTCGCTCAGCGGCTCGACCTCGATGCCGTAGAATCGCGCGTTGTTGGCCGCGACCGCGCGACGCAACTCGGGCAGGCCCGGCATCGGCGGATACTGGTTGCGGTTGTCGCGCAGCGCGTCGGCGGCGGCCTGGATCACGTCTGCCGGACCGTCGGTGTCGGGAAACCCCTGGCCAAGATTGATGCTGTCGTGCTCCAGGGCGAGCGCCGACATCACCGTGAACACCGTGGTTCCAGTCGCCGCCAGCAGGGCGTTGACGCTTCTCACCGCTCGACATCTCCTTCTGGGCGCGGACCATGTGGGTTGGACTATACCGGCCGGAGTTGCCCAACAAGGCAGCAACTCGCCAGGTCGTTCGCCCGCCGCGCGAGCGTTGGCCGACTTGCCCCGCCGCATTGCCGGGTGGCACGCCACGTGCAAACCTCTGCGACTGCAGTTTGACGCGCGTTGTGCCGCGCGCGTCGCGATGCTGACAGTCATGGCAAGGGAGGCGCTCGGGTCGACCGGGCTGGTGGGCGATGAAGAAGATCGAGGCGGTCATCAAGCCGTTTAAACTGGACGAGGTGAAGGAGGCGCTGCACGAGGTCGGGCTACAGGGAATAACGGTCGTGGAAGCCAAGGGATTCGGTCGCCAGAAGGGCCACACCGAACTCTATCGCGGTGCCGAATACGTCGTCGATTTCCTGCCGAAAGTGAAGATCGAGATCATCTGCGAGGACGCCGTTGTCGAGCGCGCGGTCGAGGCGATCGTTGCCGCCGCCCGCACCGGGCGGATCGGTGACGGCAAGATCTTCATCTCCACGGTCGAGGAGGTTGTCCGCATACGCACCGGCGAGCGCGGCGGGGACGCCATCTAGTCCCGGCACAGCCGCCCGCCGCCACTTGGCGGGTGCAAACGAAACCGCTACCGGCCCGGTTTTGATCGGACTACACGAGCCGGGTAATCACGGGGCCGCAGTCGGGCGGTGCCATTTCCTGTTGTGTCCGCATCCGTGATCGACGGCGATCGATGGTGCGGCGCGGCGAGCAAGAGAGGACGGGGACGAGTATGGCGAAAAAGCCCGCAACCAGCGCCAGTAGCGGCGTGGGCAAGGTCATGGAGCTTATCCAGGAGCACTCGGTCGAGTATGTCGACCTGCGGTTCACCGATCCGCGCGGCAAGTGGCAGCACACGGCGCAGCACGTCTCGACGATGGACGAGGACGCGTTTCGCGACGGCATCATGTTCGACGGCTCCTCGATCGCCGGCTGGAAGGTGATCAACGAGAGCGACATGATCCTGATGCCGGATACCGACACGGCGGTGATGGACCCGTTCGCGGCCAAGCCGAGCCTGATCCTGTTCTGCGACATCATGGAGCCGTCCACCGGGCAGTTCTACAACCGCGATCCGCGTGCCACCGCCAAGCTGGCCGAAGCCTACGTCAAGTCCACCGGCATCGGCGACATGGTGATGTGCGGCGCCGAGGCCGAGTTCTTCGTGTTCGACAGCGTGCGTTTCGGCTCCGGCGGCAATTTCGCGTCGTACCAGGTCGACAGCGCGGAAGGCCCCGGCGCCTCGCTGAAAGACTATCCCGAAGGCAACATGGGTCACCGCCCCGTCGTGAAGGGCGGTTACTTCCCGGTGCCGCCGGTCGACAGCGAAAGTGATCTGCGCGCCGAGATGCTCTCGACGATGGGTGAAATGGGCCTCACCATCGAGAAGCACCACCACGAAGTCGCGCAATCGCAGCACGAGCTCGGCATGCGTTTCGGCTCGTTGCTGAAGATGGCCGACCAGATGCAGATCTACAAATACTGCGTGCACAACGTGGCGCACAGCTACGGCAAGACCGCGACATTCATGCCCAAGCCGATCTATGGCGACAATGGCTCGGGAATGCACACGCATCAGTCGATCTGGAAGGGTGGCAAGCCGTTGTTTGCCGGCAATGGCTACGCCGACCTGTCTGAGACCTGCCTGCATTACATCGGCGGCATCATCAAGCACGCCAAGGCGATCAACGCGTTCACCAACCCGTCGACCAATAGTTACAAGCGGCTGATTCCCGGCTTCGAGGCGCCGGTGCTGCTGGCCTATTCGGCGCGCAATCGCTCGGCGTCGTGTCGCATCCCGTACACCACCAGTCCGAAGGGCAAGCGGGTCGAGGTCCGCTTCCCCGATCCGACCGCGAATCCCTATCTCGCGTTCTCGGCGCTGCTGATGGCCGGCATCGACGGGATCAGGAACAAGATCCATCCGGGCGAGCCGATGGACAAGGATCTCTACGATCTGCCGCCCGAGGAGCTGAAGGGCATTCCGACGGTGTGCGGCAGCCTGCGCGAGGCACTCGGCGAGCTCGAGGCCGACCACGAATTTCTGTTGGCGGGCGACGTGTTCAGCAAGGACCAGATCGAGAGCTATATCGAACTGAAATGGAGCGAGGTGTTTCGTTTCGAGCACACTCCGCATCCGGTCGAGTTCGAGATGTATTACTCCGCCTGAACGACCGCTTTCCCGTATCGGGGAAACCGGCCAATTAGTCGCAAAGGCCCCGCGTCCGTAGGAGGCGGGGCCTTTTCGATTCTCCAATCTTGTCATCGCGGGCCGCCGCTTGGCGGCGATTGAAGCGAGTGGGAGATGTCGGCCGCGATATTACTTTGCGCGTGAACTAGGCCGCCGATTGCCCGCCGGAAGCACTTTCTTGCTTAATCGTTAGGCAAACGAATGCCGCCACGCAGTGAATGTTTCTGGCACAAATCTTGAAGGACGTTCTCGGGACGCCGCGTTCAGGCGTGACGGAGACGTCTTCATATCGATTGGAAAAGGGCATCGCGGTGAAACTGATCATGGCCATCATCAAGCCCTTCAAACTGGACGACGTGCGCGAGGCGCTGACGCCGCTCGGTGTGCAGGGTCTCACGGTGTCCGAGGTGAAGGGCTTTGGCCGGCAGAAGGGGCAGACGGAAATCTACCGGGGAGCGGAGTATCACGTCAGCTTCCTGCCGAAGGTGAAGATCGAGGTCGCAGTGCCGAGCGATCTCGCCGACGCGGTGGTCGAGGCGATCACCAAGTCCGCGCACACCGGCAAGATCGGCGACGGCAAGATCTTCGTCCTCGATCTCGAACGCGCGGTCCGCATCCGCACGGGCGAAGTCGACAGCGAAGCACTCTGACTACTAGTCAAGGAACAAGAACGATGAATCGATCCCGCCTTTCTCCCTGGGTGACGGGAGGATTGGCCGCCGCGGCGTGCCTCCTGCTGTTCGCGGTCCCAGGTCTTGCCCAGGACGCGGCCGGCCCGGCCGGCGCGGCGGCGGCTCCGGCGGCGGCGGCCGGACCGCCGAAGATCGACACCGGCGACACCGCCTGGATGCTGACCAGCACCGCGCTGGTGCTGATGATGACGGTGCCCGGGCTGGCGCTGTTCTATGGCGGCATGGTTCGCAAGAAGAACATCCTCGCCACCTTGATGCAGTCTTTCGCGATCTGCTGTCTGATCACGGTAGTCTGGATGGTCGCCGGCTACAGCATCGCCTTCACCAACGGCAACGCCTACTTCGGCGACATGTCGCGGCTGTTCCTCAACGGCATCGGCGAACATATCGTCAAGGGCTCCGACCAGGCTTTCGTGCTCGGCGCTGGCACTGACGGGGCGGTGACGACGACCGTTCCCTGAGAGCGTGTTCATGATGTTCCAGATGACGTTCGCGATCATCACGCCGGCGCTGATCGCCGGGTCCTTCGCCGACCGGATGAAGTTCTCGGCGATGTGCATCTTCATGGTGTTGTGGTCGCTGATCGTCTACGCGCCGATCGCGCATTGGGTGTGGGCGCCGACCGGCTGGATCTTCAATCTCGGTGTGCTCGACTTCGCCGGCGGCACGGTGGTGCACATCAACGCCGGCATCGCCGGGCTGGTCAGCGCGCTCGTGCTCGGCAAGCGGCTCGGCTATGGCCAGGAGAACATGGCGCCGTACAATCTCGCATATGCGGTGATCGGCGCCTCGCTGCTCTGGGTCGGCTGGTTCGGCTTCAACGCGGGCTCCGCGGTCGGCGCCAACGGCCGCGCCGCCATGGCGATGACTGTCACCCAGATCGCCACCGCCGCGGCGGCGCTCGGCTGGATGTTTGCCGAGTGGATCAGCAAGGGAAAGCCGTCGGTGCTCGGCGCCATCTCGGGTGCTGTCGCCGGTCTTGTCGCCATCACTCCGGCTTCTGGCTTCGTCTTGCCAGGGCCGGGGCTCATCATCGGCGTCGTCGCCGGCGTGGTCTGCTTCTGGTCGGCGACCAGCCTCAAGCACATGCTGGGCTACGATGACAGTCTCGATGCATTCGGCGTGCACTGCATCGGCGGCATCATCGGTGCGTTGCTCACCGGCGTGTTCTCCTACGGGCCACTCTCCGCGACCGATGCCAGCCCGGGCGGCAGTCCTGGCAGTGTCGGCCAGCTGGAACTGCAGGCAATCGGTGTGATCTCGACGCTGGTCTATAGCGGGGTCATGTCGTTCATCCTGTTGAAGATCATCGACGTCGTCGTTGGCCTGCGGGTCGAGCGCGAGGAGGAGCGCGAGGGCCTCGACATCGTGCTGCACGGCGAGCAAGTGTTCTGACCATCGCGCGGGGCGCTCCTGCCGTGGGGGCGCCCCGGACCGTCCACCGCAAAAACACTCTTTGGGTAAACGTCATGACACTCCGCGTACGCAAATACGCCGTCGGGCTGCTCTCCGGCTCGCTCGTCGCGCTGGCCGCCGCCGCTTCGCAGGCGGCCGAGCCCACACCACCCACGCAGACCCCAACCACGCTCGCGCCGCCGTCAGCGGCACCCGGGACGGCCGGTTCCACCACGGCCGCCCCCACTGCCCCGACCCCGGCCGCGCCGCCAACCGCTCCGGGGGCCTGGACGGACACGCTCAAGTTCAATGCGCAGTTCGATTTCGGGGCGATCATCCACCCGGTGAACCCGGATAACGGCCTCAATTACGGCCGCCTGTTCACCGATCGCGCCAACCAGGTGGTGCTGAACCAGGCGCTGCTGAGCGTGCAGCGGCTCGCCGACCCGAAAGCCACAGGCTACGATTTCGGCTTCTCGTTGCAGGCGCTGTACGGCACCGACGCCCGCTTCACCCAGTTGCTGGGCGAGGGCAACTACGCGTTCGCCTCGAAATACCAGCTCGCCATCATTTCGGCCAACGTGCAGGCGCATCTACCCTGGCTCTCCGCTGGCGGCATCGATGTCAAGGCGGGGCAGTATCCGACACCGATCGGCTTCGAGACGATCGATCCGTCGACCAACCCATTCTACAGCCATTCCTACATTTTTGGTTACGGCCTGCCGTTCACCCATACCGGCGTGCTGGCGACGTGGCACGCGACGCCGGTGGTGGACATCTGGGGCGGGATCGACAGCGGCGTGAACACCACGCTTGGCGGCGGCGACAACAACGGCGCCGCGGGCGGCTTGTTCGGCGTCGGGCTTAACTTGCTGGATGGCAAGCTGTCGATCCTGGGGCTGACGCATTTCGGGCCGGAGAACAGCTCGACTGCGTTCGAGTCCTTCGTGCCTAGCCAGAACGCCAACGCGCACTACCGCTATCTCAACGACATCGTGTTGACCTACAAGCCGAACGACAAGTGGGCGTTCACCACGGACGTCAATTTCATCCGCGACGATTACTTCAAGGCGAACGCTTTCGGGGTGGCGCAATACGCCTCCTACACGCTGAACGATGTTGTCACGCTCAACGCGCGCGGCGAGATCTATCGCGACGATAACGGCTTCTATGTCGCGAGCTTTCGCAACCCGCATGATTTCGTCAATGTCGAGTATGGCCTCCCTGCGCCGGGGGCGGTGGCCGCCGCGCCGAGCACCTACGGCGAGATCACTCTCGGCCTGACCTACAAGCCGAACCTGCCGGTGCCCTATCTCGCGTCCTTCGCGGTGCGGCCCGAGGTGCGGTACGATTACGCGCTGACCAACACAAGGCCGTACAACAGCGGCAGGGATCGTGGCACCTTCACCTTTGGCGCCGACGTGATCCTCGGCTTCTGATCAGACGCCCCGCCGGTAATCCGGCGGGGCGTCGCTACTCGGCGGCGACGACCTGTTGGGCGCACAGCCATTCCCGTCCCGACCGAGGTCGCAGCGCGTGCGCCGCTTCGACGAACACACCCGCACCCTGCCACTCCGAGCGATTGCCGACGACATAAAGCACCCGTTTCGCCCGAGTGGCGGCGACGTTGAGCAGGTTGGGTGTTCCGCCGACCCAGCTGCGCGACCCCGGCTTGGCGCCGCGCCCGGCCCCCAGCATCAGGATCACCGCCTCGGCCTCCTTGCCCTGGAAGGTGTGCACGGTGCCGATACGCGTCTCGACCCACTCCCGCCGGGCCTTCTTGGTCAGTCGTGGCAGCACGCCGGGATTGTCGAGCAGCAGCATCCTGAGCCGTCCCGCCGGCACCTTGAACGGGCAGATGACATAGAGGTCCGGTGGCTCCGCCGATGCCTGGCACAGCTTGGTGATCGCTTGGGCGATAAGCTGTCCCTCGGCCTCCACCCACTTGCCCGTGGCAGGAGCGTCGACGTCGATCCACCCCGACTCGCCCAGCACATCCCTGATCCTCGAGACGCCAGCAGGCGTGGCGAACACCATGCGCTCATCGTAGGCGATGCGATTGGCGATGCCGAACATCGGCTGCTCGCAGCGTCGATGCACCAGCAACGGAATGCCGGTGATCCGCTCCTCCGAGCCGGCTTGCCCGTTCACCACCCGAAAACGTCCCTGGATCGGGCTGGCGCGGTCGGCCAAGGTCTGCGCCGACTGCTCGGGCGCGGCCCAAGTCCCCGGGTTGGCGTCGTTGGCATCGAAAACAAGCCGCGTGGTGCGTGGTGGCGTGGTCACCACCGGCTCGATTTGCAGCGGGTCGCCGATCACCACGGCGCGCCGGGCTCGCCAGATCGCGCCGATGGCGGCCTGCGGCGCTGCCTGCCCTGCCTCGTCGATCAGCAGCCAGCCGATCTGGCTTGCGCCGAACCCCTGGAACATGCGGCCGATCGAGGCGAATGTCGTCGAAACCACCGGTACGAGCAGGAAGAAGAAACCCCAGTCGGTAGGGCTCGGCTTGGGTGCGCCGGGCCCGCCTTGCGCCGCCCGGGCGATGGTGTTCAGCGACGGCTTGATGCTGCGCGCCGCCGCCACGATGAAGGCGTGATGCAGCCGAATGGCGGCGATAAACAGCTCGTCACGCGCGGCCCGGAACGCACCGCCGTTCCACGGTGAAGCTTGATGCAGGTCTGCGTCGGACTGCGCCCAGAAACCGGGTCCGGGCAGAGCGCCGTCGATCGCCGCCTGTCCATCCTCCAGCGATCGCGCGAACCGTGCCGTGTCATCACGAAGCGTGTCGCGCGCCGCTTGCGCATCGCGGCGCTCGACCAGGCAGCGCTCCTCCCCGGCCCCGGCCCCGGCGAGCCGCCCGGCTGCTGCCTGGGTCGCATCCTGGGCTTCGCTCAGCCGGGCAACCTGCCCGCGCAACTCGGCTTCATGGCTACGCCACGCGCGCGTGCGAAGCAGTTTCGCGAACCCGGACGGTGCGACGGAGGACAGCGCCGCCAGCTTGGTCGCCTCGATCGCCTGCTGCCCGCCGAGCGCTTCGTGCCCATCGCGTGCCGCGCCGGCCGCCTGTGTGGCGGAGGCGAGTTCCCGTTCCGCGACCTCGAGGCGCTCTTCCGCCGCGGGCAATCGTGCCTCCACATCCCGCAGGCACGATCCGACCTCGCTGAGGACGTGCAGTTCCCCTCGCAGGCGGCGGCAGCGATCCAGCGCGTGGCGGAACGCATCGCGTGCCTCGCGCCAATTGCTCAACGCCTCGGGCGAGCGCGGCGGAGGATCGCGTTGCGCAAGCTTGCCCGGCGATTTGGCGCGATTCTGCGGGGCGTCGGGCCAGCCGACCAGGTTCAGCCAATCGTTGAGGCCCCAATCGGCGTCCCACCAGAACCGATCGAAGAATGCGCGCCGGTTCTGTGCCCGGCCGAGCCGCGCCGCCATCAGTCCCCAGGCGTGGTCCTCATCCTCGGCGTCCGGCTGCACCCCGAGCACGGCGTCGGCGGTCTGGGCGAAATAGCTCAGGCCGCTCTCCCGCCAGACCGAGCGGTCCAGCGCCCGAGCGCGAACCGGCAGCTCCAGGCTGACGTTCTCCACCGCCGCGTTGTTGCTGCTGGCCACCACCAGGGCGAAGTCCATCAGGTCGAGCCCAGACAGGTCGCCGCGCGGATCATCGAAGCTGGCGAGCAGCGCCGCGCGCGACACCAGCACGTGGGCCACCACATCGCGCAGCAGGGTGGTCTTGCCGGTGCCCGGCGGCCCGTTGATCGCGGCGATGCCGGAGCGCCCGAGGTCTCGCACGACGGCGTTGACGGCGGCTTGCTGTAGCAAGCTCAACGGGTGCAACCCCGGACCAGGCCAGCGGCCGAGCGGAAACGACGCTGGCTCAAGCAACGAAGCCAGCTTGCGCCGGTCGGTCAATGCATCCCAAGGACGAGCCGGGGGTCGCATCCCGAGATAGGCCGCAGCCGCTTCGGGCAGGTGGTCCGCCTCGCGCAGCACCCGCGCCAGGTCGGGCAGCAGGAAGCTCGACAGGAAGTCGGGTCTCGGCGGGTTCTCGCTCAAGCCGCGGATGGCACACGGCGTCATCACCCACAGCTCAGACGGCAGGCCAAGCTCGTCGGCGAGGCTGCCGGAGGCCGCGCGCAGGTCGCGCCAGGTGAGCGACCGGGAACGACCATCGTCGCCCAGTGGCGACAGGATGCTGGCGAAACGCGCCTTGAAATCCTGCTCCAGCACGGCCCAGTCGGCCAGCGCCGCCGCCGAGCGACCGCTCAGCATGTGCCCGAGCCCCCAAGCGAAGCTGGCGATCGCCAGGGTATCGGGCACCAGCACGCCCCACTGGTCCAACACCGCCGAGGCGGCGATGACGTGCCCCTTGGTATGGCGGTTCGTCTCGTCCTCGTCCGCCTGCTCCGCGAAGGTGGCGTCCAGGCGCTCGAAAGCCTGCCGAGCGGGCAGCGCGCCCAGGATGACGCTGTACCAGGGGTGTTTCCGCTCGGTTTCCGGCGCGCTCTCGGTCGGCTTGGTCTCGCCATCATCCGGTTGCTCGGGCAGCGGCGGCCACGGCGTCGGGTCACCGTCTTGCGGCGTCTGCCACTGGGCGGGGTCATCCCCGGCGGCCGTGTCCTTGTTGCGCTGCTGCCCCTGCTTTTCGGCGGCAAGCTCGGCCCAGCCATCCTTGGTGACCTGCGGCGTCAGCACCTCGATCGCCATCCAGGAGCGGAGCACCCGACGAACCATCTCTGGGTTGGTGACTGGCGCGGCAACCATGCCGCATCCTCCGCAGCCTCGGCTTTCGCGACAACCCCACGGCGCCACGCCGGCGCAAAATCTCCTCGTGTTGTGTTGGAAGCACCGGCGGGATACGCGCGGTAGAGACGATTGGTGGCGCAGCCGAGGGCAAGGCAAATGAGCGGGATGCAAGCGGCTGGTGTCGTCATCGTCGGCGCGGGTCAGGCCGGCGCGGTTTGCGCCCGCGCGCTGCGCCGGCTCGGCTTTGCCGGCCCGATCACCCTGATCGGCGACGAGCCGCACCCACCCTACGAGCGGCCGCCGCTCTCGAAAACCGCTCTGGGCGCCGCCGTGCCCCCCTTCGCCTTCATGCTGAGCGAGGCGACCGCGCGCGAGCAGGCCATCACCTTGCGGCTCGGCACGCGCGTTACGACGATCGAGCGTGGCGCGCGACAGCTCGTGCTCGAAGACGGCGAGCGCCTGGCCTACGGCCTGCTGGTGCTCGCCACCGGCGGCACGGCGCGCGAGCTGCCCGGCCTGCCCGCCGACGGCTCGCACGTCTTCGTGCTGCGCACCCTGGCGCACGCGCAAGCCTTGCAGCAGCGGCTGGCGACCTTGCCGCGAGTGCTGGTCATCGGCGGCGGCTGGCTCGGCCTGGAGATCGCCGCGAGTGCGCGCGGGCATGGCGGGTCGGTGACTGTGCTGGAGCGCGAGGCGCGGCTCTGCGCCCGGGTGCTGCCGGCCGCTCCCGCCGAGTTCCTGGCCGAGCTGCATCGGGCTCACGGCGTCGCGCTGCGCCTCGGCGTGGCCGCGCGGGTCGAGCGCACCGACGCGGGCGTGGTCGCGCGGGTTGCCGGCGAGCCCGCGATCGAGGCGGATGGCGCGGTGGTGGCGATCGGCCTGCTGGCGGCGGACGGGCTGGCGCGCGAGGCCGGGCTCGCCTGCGATGACGGCGTGCTGACCGACGGCGCCGGACGCACCGCGGACCCCGCGATCCTTGCCATCGGCGACGTGGCGCGGCTAACCCATGACGGGCTCGGCCGCAGCCTGCGCCTCGAATCGTGGCACAATGCCAACGCGCAAGCGGAGCTGGCGGCGCGCGCCATGCTCGGCGAGAGCGTCTCTTACCACGACGTGCCGTGGTTCTGGTCGGACCAGTTCGGTCGCCGCCTGCAGATCGCCGGCGTGCCGGAAGCCGACGATTCGGTGATCGAGGCCGACAGCGGCGTCAACCCGCTGTGGCGGCTCGGTCGTGACGGCCGGGTGACCTCGGTGATTGCCGTCGACCGGCCGCGCGACATCGCCCAAGCGCGTCGCGCCTTGCGTGCAAAGACGTCGTGATCGGGTGCTCGGAGGCTCCGAAACCGTTGGGGAGTGGCATACAATCGTGGTGATATGGTGCGGTTCGGCGCCGGCAAACCGACCGCGCCGATGCCGTAAGAACAAAACAAGAATTTAGTCAGGAGAGAAACCATGTTCGAGATCGGGGTCTTCCATAACGGCGCGTCCAGCTTGCCAGTGACCCTCACCAAGGACGGGGTGGCGGTGAATGACGGCTCGCTCGCCGAGGTGCACGCCGCGGCGCAGGAGGTGCTGGTCAACCAGGTGCGGCAAGGCATCCTCGCCGAGCAGCTTGGCTTTCAGTCGTTCTGGCTGACCGAGCACCATTTCCAGCCGGAAGGCGCGGAGATGAGTCCGAACCCGCTGTTCACCCAGATGGCGATCGCCGCGCAGACCAAGAAGATCCGATTGGGCCAGTGCGCCAACATTGTCGTGTGGCACCACCCGGTGCGCATCGCCGAACAGATCGCGCAGCTCGACGTGATCAGCAACGGAAGGGTCGAGTGCGGCATGGGACGGGGCTATCAGCCGCGCGAGAACGAGACGCTCGGCCGTCCGTACGGCTCGACGATCCAGGATCAGGAGCGCAATCGCAAGGCGTTCGAGGAAGCGGTCGCCATCATCCAGAAATGCTGGACGCAAGCATCTTTTTCACATCACGGCGAGAACTTCTCGATCCCGCCCTCGTACACCAAGTGGAACCACAAGCAGACCATCGCCTATTTCCAGATGGACAAGGTCGAGCGTCGGCTGGAGGACGTGATGACGATCGGCGCGCCCGACATGTATGCCGCCGGCAACCCGGTGCAGGCGACGACCACGGTGCTCAAGGAGATCCAAGTGTTCCCGCAGCCGGTGCAGAAGCCGCATCCGCAGATCTGGGAGCCGCTTACCAGTCCGCGTTCCATCAGGTGGGCGGCCGAGCACGGCGTCAATGGCGTGTTCATCGTCGAGCCGAATGATCGGATGAAGCGCAACATCGACATGTACTACGAAGCCGCCGAGCGTGCGAACTGGCCCGACATGGCTGATCGCGGCCGGTTCAAATACGGCTGGGACGCGCAGAAGCGTCGCGGCATCATGACCAGCCGCTACATCCACGTCACCACGCCGGGCAAGGAGAAGCAGGCGCTGGATCGCGCCGCCCGCGCGATGGAGCTGCAGTTCGACTATTACGGACCGTTCGGTTTCGGCGCCGTCGTCGCGCGCATGGACGAGCCGATGTTCGATCTCAACAAGCGCGTCACCGCCGAGATGCTGCGCGAGCGCGAGATCGCGATCCAGGGCTCGAAGCAGTTCGTCATCGACAAGATCATGAAGATGAAGAACGAGATCGGCTACGAGGATTTCTGCTTCCTCGGCTGGTTCGAGCTCGGCGGATTCGAGGGAAGCGAGATCGAGGACCAGATGCGGCTCTTCGCCGAGGAGGTGATGCCGGTGATCGCGCGCGAATGCGGCGGCAAGGTGGAGCTGCCGACGCGCGGGATCAGCTACACCGGCTGATCGCGGAAGTCAGGCCATGTAGGAGCCGCCGTTCACCTGCACCACCTCGCCTGTCATGTAGCTGGACATGTCGGATGCGAGGAACACGGCGACGGCGGCGATCTCCGTGGCCCGGCCGACGCGGCCGACGGGCGAAGCCGCGCCGGCCGCTTCGATCTCCGCTTCCGACATGCCGTATCGCGGCTGGGCGGTGTCGATGAGACCCGGCGCAATCCCGTTCACCCGGATGCCGAGCGGCATCAGTTCGAGCGCCATCCCGCGCACCAGCGAGATCACGCCACCTTTGCTGGCGGAATAATGCGCGCCCCTGACCGCGCCGGCGGCCGCCACCGAGGCGATCGCGATGATCGAGCCGCCGGTCTTCGTCTCGATCATCTTGCGCGCGGCGGCCTGGCTGCAGAATGCCGTCCCCTTCAGGTTGATCGCGTGGGTGGCATCCCAGGTCTCCTCGGTGAGGTCGAGAAACGTCGAGCGCGGGAAAATGCCCGCGTTGTTGACCAGAACGTCGAGACCGCCGAGCGCCGAAAACGCCGCCTCGACGATGGCCCGCGCTCCGGCGACCGTTCCGACGTCGCCTTGCACCAGCGCTGCCCGGCGACCGAAATCGTGGACTTGGCGCGCGATCGCCTTTGCGGCCGCTTCGTCGTCGAGCCAGTTCACCACAACGTTCGCCCCCTCCCGGGCGCATTCGATCGCCGTCGCCGCACCAATGCCCTGCTGTGCGCCTGTCACGAGTACAGCCTTGTCCGCCAACCGCATGCCCGAACTCCCCGCTCTGGATTGAATGCGCCCCGACGCGCGCTCCGGCGACATCCTAACCGCAAGCCCGCCTGCCGCCACCTTGTCTTCGCGGGGAATGCCACTAACGTGTCGACGGTTGGCGTGCTTTCGGTGTCAATGTCGGCATGTGCATCTGCAATGATCGGCGTTGGCCCGAAACCTACCGGGTGATGGGGATGCAGGGTGTCGAGCTGGTGCTGCTTGGCTACAACACGCCGACGCATATCCCGTGGGAGCCGCTGTACGATCACCTGTCGGCGTTCCACAACCATCTTTCGATGCAGGCCGGCGCCTACCAGAACAGCACCTGGGTGGTTGGCGTCGCAAAGGCCGGCATGGAGGAAGGCTGCGAGCTGCTTGCGGGTAGCTGCATCGTCTCTCCCTCGGGCGAGATCGTCTCGCTCGCAACCACCAAGGGCGACGAGGTGTTCACGGCCCGGTGCGATCTGGACCTGAGCCGACACAACAAGCAGGCGATGTTCAACTTCGCCGAACACCGCCGGATCGAGCACTACGGACTGATAACCGCGCAGGCCGGACCGAGCGCGCCGCAGGACGTGAAGGAGAGCCGATAGCCCGGGCTCGCTTGACATGGCCGGGTCGCGGCCGTGCAATCCGCCGCAGACAAGCGGGGGAACAGTCCGATGCCGTTACCGGCCGATACCGATGCCAGCACGCCGAAATACCTGCGCGACAAATACGCCATCGTCGGGGTGGGCGAGACGCCGTACACGCGCGGCTCCGGCCGCACCACTCGCGCGATGGGCAGCGAGGCGGTGCGCAACGCGATGAACGATGCCGGCCTCAAGCCGGGCGATGTTGACGGCATGCTCTCCTATCAGGGCGTCGATTCCACCTTCGGGCCGATGATCGCCGGTGACTGCGCGATCCGGCTCAACTTCTACATGGACGTGTTCGGCGGCGGCTCCTCGACCGAGGCGCTGATCGGCATCGCCATCGGCGTGATCGAGGCCGGGCTTTGCAAGTGCGTCGCCATCTTCCGCTCGATGAACGGGTTTTCGCAAGTGCGCATCGGCGGCACCGGCGCCCGCTCGGCGGTTCCCGTCTCGGGCGACATGCTGCATTCCCGCGCCTATGGCTGGCAGAGCGCCGGGCAGATGTTCGCGCCGACCTTCATGCGCCACATGTACGATTACGGCAGCACGCCCGAGCAGCTCGCGATGGTGAAGGTGATCCATAGCGAGCACGCCTCGAACAACCCGAAGGCGCTCTACAAGAAGCGGATGACGGTCGAGGACGTGGTGAACTCCCGCATCATCTGCAAGCCGCTCCATTTGCTCGATTGCTGCGTCGAGACCGACAATGCGACCTGCATCATTGTCACCCGCGCCGAGCACGCACGCGACCTCAAGCACACGCCGGCGTTGATACGCGGCGTGGTCGGCCGCTGCAACAAGCCGCGCATGGACATGCACTACCAGGCCGGCCCGATCTCCCGCGTCGCTGGCTACTACGCGAAAGATATCTTGTGGCCGAACTCGGGCGTTGGACCGGATGATATCGACGCCACCGGCGCCTATGACGCGTTCACCTTTACCACCATGCTGCAGCTTGAGGATTACGGGTTCTGCAAGAAGGGTGATGGCGGTGATTACGTCAGCAACGGCACCATGCGCCTCGGCAACAAGCGGCCGAACAACACCTCCGGCGGCCATCTCTGCGAGGCCTACACTCACGGCATGAACATGGTGATCGAGAATGTCCGCCAGTTGCGCCACGACGTGGACGATTCCTGTCCGGTCGGACCGGACGGCAAGCGCCAGCACACCTTCGACTACAAGGAGGGCGGCTGCCGCCAGGTGAAGGACGTGGAGGTCACGGCCAATCTCGGTTGGGCGATGCCGGGGACCGGCTCGGCCATGGTCATGCGACGTGGCTGAGCGGGGGGACAGGACAATGACGATTCGGGCCGACTATCTCGGCATGCCGCTCGACCTCAATGATCTCGAAGTCGAGAACCTCGAATACTTCAAGCATTGCGCCGAGCACGATTTCCATTTGCAGCAATGCGAGGATTGCAACCTGCTGCGCTACCCGCCCACCACCGGCTGCCCGTGGTGCGCTTCGCCGCGCGCGCGCTGGACGCAGGTGGAGGGCAAGGGGGCGGTGCATTCCTATGGTGAGGTGCATCACGCAATCCAGCCCGCGTTCAAGCAGCACACGCCCTACATGATCCTGCTGGTCGATCTCGACACGCAGAAGGGCGAACCCTCGGCGGACGAGGCGATCCGCGTCGCCGGCAATCTCGCCAATCCGGACGGGACACTGGCGCCGCCGGAGATGGTCAGGCAGGTCGGCATCGGCAGCCGCTTGCGGATGGTTTTTTCCGACGTGGCCCCCGGCCTGTCGCTGCCGCAATGGACGATAGACGAGACGGCAACGCAGCCGGCGGATGTCTGGCGGTATTCGCAGGAGTAGTTTTTACCCCTCCTCCCGGCCTCCTCCCGCGAGGGAGGAGGAGAAGAAGACCCCCTCCCCTTGTGGGCTTGGGCCGCGAAGCGGACCAAGGTTGGGGGAGGCGTAGTGCACACGCCCAACATGGGGATCTCGCATGGCAGGACCGCTCGACGGAATAAAGGTGATTGAAGTGGGCCAAGCGCTCGCTGGGCCGCTCGCCGGGGTGATCCTCGCCGACATGGGCGCCGACGTGATCAAGATCGAGAAGCCGGATGGCGGCGATGACGCGCGACTCTGGGGACCGCCGTTCGTCGACGGAGATTCGGTGTTCTTTCACGCCACCAACCGCAACAAGCGGTCGGTAACGCTCGACATCAAACGCGCCGAAGACGTGGCCGCGCTCAAGCGGCTCGCCGGCGACGTCGACATCCTGATCCAGAACTTGCGCCCCGGCATCGTCGACGATCTCGGCATCGGTCCCGACGCGATGCTCGCGGTCAATCCGCGGCTGATCTACTGCTCGATCTGGGCGTTCGGCTACCAGGGCCCGCTGCGCCTCGCACCCGGCTTCGATCCGCTCTTGCAAGCATTTGGCGCGGTGATGACGCTCACCGGCCGTCCGCAGGACCCGCCCACCTTCTGCGCGCCGGCGATCAACGATCGCGCCACCGGCATGTGGTGCGTGATCGGCGCGCTCGCGGCGTTGCAGCAGCGCCAGCGCACCGGCAAGGGATGCGTGATCGACACGTCGTTGTTCGAGAGCGCCGTCGCCTGGGTGGACGGCCCGCTGAATTCCTACCATGTCACCGGCAAGCCGCCGGAGCGGCACGGCACGGCGAGCGCCATCCTGGTGCCGTATCAGACGTTCGAGACGGCGGACCGACCAATCTGCATCGCCGCCGGCAACGACCGCTTGTTCGTCAAGTTCGCCGCCGCCCTTGGCCATCCGGAGTGGGCGCGGGACGAGCGCTTCGATAACGGGCGCAAGCGCGCGGCCGACCGCGCCACCTTGGTCGCGCTGATCGAGCCGGTGCTGCTCGGCAATACGCGCGACCATTGGCTACAAGTAATCGGCGCCGCCGGCGTGCCATGCTCGCCGGTCAACGACATCGCCGAGCTCGCCGTTTCCGAGCAACTCCAGGCGGTCGATCTCATGCGCAGCTTGCCGGGCAGCGGATTGCAGGTGGTTGGCCTGCCCGTGTCGTTCGACGGGGAGCGACCGCACCCTCAAGGCGACTCGCCCAAGCTTGGCCAGCACAATTCGGAGCTTCTGGCGAAGTCCGGCGACTGAACCACCGCGTATCGACGCAAGGAGAGACACGATGGGAAAACTGGACGGCAAGGTGGCGGTGGTCACCGGTGCGAGTCGCGGGATCGGCCAGGAGATCGCCACCTTGTTCGCCGCCGAAGGTGCCAAGGTGGTGTGCGCCGCCCGCACCCTCAACGAGGGCGACCATCCGCTGGCGGGCTCGCTCAACGGCACAGTCGGGGCGATCCGCGCCAAGGGCGGTCAAGCAGAGCCGGTCAGCGTCGACATCTCCACCGAACCGGGTTGCCTGTCGCTGATCGATCAGGCGCGCGCCGCGTTCGGCCCGATCGACGTGCTGGTGAACAACGCCGCGCTGAACTACTACATCCCGACCGTCGAGTATCCCGCCAACCGCTGGCTCCGCGCCTTTGCTGTGAACGTGCACGCGCCGTTCATCCTGTCGAAAGCGGCGCTGCCCGACATGATCGCCAAGCGGCAGGGTGCGATCGTCAACATCAGCTCGGGTGCGGCGATCGGCCCGGGACGCGGACCGTACGAGGATCAGACGGCGCGCGGCGGCGTGCTGTACGGCGCGACCAAGGCGGCGCTGGAACGTTTCACTCAGGGGCTGGCGCAGGAAGTGGCGCAATATGACGGCATCACGGTCGCGGCCGTGTCGCCCTCGCGCGTGGTGCCCACAGCGGGCACGGTTTTCTTCAAGTTGGTCAGTGGCCTCGACGATCCGCGCGGCGAAACCCCCGAATACATGGCACGCGCCGCGCTGCTGCTGGCGACCGAGCCGGCGCAGAAGGTCAATGGCCGCGTCACCTACAGCCAGCAGCTGCTCAATGAATATGGCATGATCCAGGACGCGGCGGGACGCGGCGTCGAGATCACCGGCTCCGGCTACTCGCAGATCTGATTTCCTTCCGTTACCGACAAAGGACCCGTGCCATGAAGAACGGCAAGATCGAGCTGGAGGTGGCGGACGGGATCGCGACCATGACTCTCGCCGATCCGCAGGTGCTCAATGCGTTCGGCGCCAAGCTGCGCGCCGACATGAGCGAGGCGCTGAATCAAGTGGAAGCCGGCGACGCGCGTTGTCTGCTGATCACCGGTGCGGGCCGTGGCTTCTGCTCCGGTGCCAACCTCGCCGATCCCGACGGCAAGCCGCGTGATCGCGCGGCGGAGGCGCGTGGCGAGATGCAGAGCGACCTGGTCGCGTGGTACAACCCGACCTTCATCCGGCTGCGCGCGCTGCGCATGCCAATCGTCGCCGCGATCAACGGCGTGGCGGCGGGCGCGGGCATGAGCCTCGCCTTGTCCGCCGACATCAAGCTCGCCGCGCGCTCGGCGTATTTCCTGCAAGCGTTCGCCCGCATCGGCCTGGTGCCGGATTGCGGCTCATCCTACGTGTTGCAGCGCATGATCGGCATGACGCGCGCAATGGAGCTGGCGCTGCTCGCCGAGCGGCTGCCGGCGGAGACCGCGCTCGAGTGGGGACTGATCAACCGCGTGGTCGATGACGAGCGGCTGATGGAAGAGGCACGCGCGATGGCGCGTCGGCTGGCGGACGGGCCGCGCTCGCTCGGCCTGATCCGCCGGCTGATGTGGGATGGTCTCGAACACGACTATGCCGCCCAGCTCGCGCACGAGGCCAAGCTGCAGACCGAGGCCGGCATGAGCCAGGACTACGCCGAAGGCGTGGCCGCGTTTCGCGCCAAGCGCCCGGCCCGCTTCACTGGGCGCTGAGCCACCAAAATCCGGCTCGGTCTCGCGATGCGCATTGACTGGCGGACCGGCAGCGGGATAACCCGTGCGCATCGTGACAGAAACCGATAGCGCCCCCAAGCCGCTGCGACTCCGCGGTCGCTCGTTCATCGCCGTGGCGCTCGTGCCCGAGCCGCCGGTGATGGAGTGGCTTAATCGACTCGACGCGCAGCTTGAACGCGCGCCGTCGTTCTTCAACGGCCGACCGGTGGTGCTCGACCTGTCGGTCGCGCGGCTCAACGAACCGGGGATCCGGGCGCTGCTGCGCGAGCTGCAAACGCGCTCCATCCAGGTGCTCGGCATCGAAGGCGCCGACGCATCGGTGCAATCGCTTAACGTGCCCGGCTGGCCGCCGATGCTGAAGGGTGGCCGCGCTGCCGGCGCGATCGACGTGCCGGACGAGCCGGCGGCGGCGCGCGAGGCCGAAGCCGACGAGCCGAGCGCGCTGGTGCTCAACCACCCAATCCGATCCGGCCAGTCGATCGTGTTCCCGAAGGGCGACGTAACCATCCTCGGCTCGGTCGGCTCGGGTGCCGAGGTGATGGCCGGCGGCTCCATTCACGTCTACGGCACACTTCGCGGCAGGGCGATCGCGGGAATGCTTGGGAATCCGATGGCACGGATATTCTGCCGTCGCCTGGAAGCTGAGCTGCTGGCGATCGACGGTCTATACCGGACCGCCGAGGACGTCGGAACGGAGCTTCGCGGGCGTGCGGTGCAGGCTTGGCTGGACGGCGACTCGATCGTTGTGTCAGCTCTCGACTGACACGCACCAAAAGGGGGACCCGAATGGCCAAGGTGTTGGTCGTGACTTCCGGAAAAGGCGGCGTCGGCAAGACGACCTCCACCGCCGCGCTCGGCGCCGCGTTGGCGCAGAGCGGGCAGAGGGTCGTCGTGGTCGACTTCGATGTCGGACTGCGCAATCTCGATCTGGTCATGGGCGCGGAGCGACGCGTCGTGTTCGATCTGATCAACGTCGTGCAGGGTGACGCCAAGCTTTCGCAGGCGTTGATCCGCGACAAGCGAATCGAGACCCTGTCGCTGCTGCCGGCCTCGCAGACGCGCGACAAGGACGCGCTGACGGCGGCCGGCGTGACCCGGGTGCTCAGCGAGCTGCGGGAGAAATTCGACTGGATCATCTGCGACAGCCCGGCCGGGATCGAGAAGGGTGCCACGCTCGCGATGTATCACGCGGACGCCGCGATCGTGGTGACCAACCCGGAAGTCTCATCGGTGCGCGATTCCGATCGCATCATCGGCCTGCTCGATTCGAAGACCGAGCAAGCCGAGAAGGGCGAGAAGATGGAGAAGCATCTGCTGCTCACCCGCTACGACCCGGTGCGTGCGGCGCGCGGCGACATGCTGAAGATCGAGGACGTGCTGGAAATCCTCTCGATCCCGCTGCTCGGCATCATTCCGGAAAGCGGCGAAGTGCTGCGCGCGTCCAATCTCGGTTCGCCGGTCACCTTGAGCAACGCGATCAGCGCTCCGGCGCGCGCCTATTTCGACGCGGCGAAGCGACTTTGCGGCGAGAGCCTGCCGATGTCGGTGCCGGCGGAGAAGCGCGGGTTGATGGGCAAGCTGTTCGGTCGGAGGGTCGCATGAGCTTGCTCAACTTCATCACGCGGCGCCGCTCGGCCCCGGTCGCGCGCGAACGGTTGCAGATTTTGCTGTCGCATGAACGCGCCGTCGGCAGCCAGAGCGACATCGTCGCGGTGTTGCACGAGGAGATACTCGCGGTCATCGCCAGGCACATGTCGATCGAGCGCGACAAGGTGCAGGTCAAGCTCGATCGCGGCAACGCGGTCTCCACCTTGGAGATCGACATCGAGATGCCGGACCTCGCCGGTGCGGAGGTCGCCGCCCGCGCGTAAGCGGTCGGGCCGGCCGGCCTCGCGCGGCGGGCCAGCCGGCCTGTTCAGCCGGGATCGGCGCTCAACTCCGCCGCCCTGATGCCGGCCAGTGCAGCGGCCTCGTCGTTGTCGGAGGTGTCGCCGGTGACACCGACGGCGCCCAGCAGCGAGCCCGCGTCATCACGCACCAGCACGCCGCCCGGAACCGGGATCAACGAGCCGCCGACCGCGTGCGTCACAGCCGCGACAAAATGTGGCCGCTCGGTCGCCGCCCGGGCCAGCGCGCGCGATCCCGTGCCGAGGGAGATCGCGCCGTGCGCCTTGCCGTGCGCGATCTCCGGTCGGCGCAGGCTGGTGCCGTCCTCGGCGCCGAACGCTTTCAGCGCGCCGCGCGAGTCGAGCACAACCACGGCCAGCGGACTGAATTGCTGCTCGCGCGCGTGCGCCAGCGCGGCGGCGATGATGGTCTGGGCTTTCTCGAGGGTGAGATCGGACATCCGGGTTGTTCCTTGCTGCTGCCAACCAGCAGCGTGACAAGCGGGTCAGTGGCCGTCCAGTGCCACCGCGGTGACACTGTTGAAGGCGCTGCCGCCGGTGCTGAGGCTGTGCGTCGACCAGACCAGATACACCAGCACGTTCTTCTCCTTGTCGAACAGGCGGGAGACGCGAATCTCCTTGAACAGCGGGCTGGCCGACGCGCCGAATACCACTTCCTGCTCGGGCAGCTTGCCGGGCGCGCTGACCGGGCCGGTGGCGCGGCATGCGATGGAGAACCGGTTTGGATCGGTGGCGAGGCCGAACGAGCCCTTCACCCCGCCGGTCTCGGCGCGGGAGACATAGCAGGAGACGCCCGCGACTTTCGGGTCGTCGTAGCGCTCGACCACGACGCGATCGTTGCGGCCGAGCACGCGAAACGTGGTGTCGACCGAGCCGATGCGGTTCGGCTCGGCGGCGCGCGCCGGGGCGGCCACCGCGGCGCCGAGCAACCCGGCGAGGGCGAGCGTGCAAGGTGCGACGGCCATGCGAGAAGAGATCATTGCTCATACTGTCCAAGGTGATTGGCTCAATTTGGCATGGTCCCGCCCGGTTTGCATGACACGCCGGCTACATGATACGGTCTCGTAACTTGCAGGCTGGCTTGGTTGCAGGGGAACGATCATCGCATCCGACGCGCGCGCGGCTCGCAACGTGGTGCTGCTGTCGGACGGCACCGGCAACAGCGCCGGCAAGCTGCAAAAGACCAATGTCTGGCGGCTGTACCAAGCGCTCGATCTGGCCAGCGATGCCGATTGGCCGACGCAGATCGCTTGCTACAATGACGGCGTCGGCACCTCCTCGTTCCGGCCGCTGGCGCTGCTCGGCGGCGCGTTCGGCTGGGGGCTCAAGCGCAATGTCCTGCACCTCTACGAGTTCCTCTGCCGCAACTACCAGCCGGGGGACCGCATCTATCTGTTCGGCTTCAGTCGCGGCGCCTTCACCGTTCGCATCCTGGCCAGCCTGATCCTGCGCGAGGGGCTGGTGCGCTGCCCCGACCGGGATTTCCCCCGCTACGCGCGCGCGGCCTACCGCGTTTATCGGTCGCAACGCTTCACCCGCACGACCCGCCTCGTGCTGGTCTTGCGTCGACTGCGCGACGCGGTGGTCCGCGTCTACCGGCGGCTGTTGCGGCAAGCGCCCTATGCCGCGATCCCGCGCCACAGAATCGAGGCGATCGAGCTGGTCGGGGTGTGGGATACCGTCGCCGCCTATGGCACGCCGTTCGCCGAGCTGACCCGCGGCATCGATCGTTGGGTATGGCCGCTGTCGATGCCGAACTACGTCCTGCACGAGCGGGTGCAAGCGGGACGCCACGCGCTGGCGCTCGACGATCAGCGGGACACCTTCCACCCGCTGCTGTGGGACGAGCTCGCCGAGCAGCAACTCATGGCCAAGGCCGGGGTGCCGCCCAAGCGGCTCAAGCAGGTCTGGTTTGCTGGGATGCACGCTGATGTCGGCGGTGGCTACGCCGATGATGCGTTGTCGGTCGAGCCGCTGCACTGGATGATGCGGGAGGCGGCCGCGCTCGGGCTGCGCTTCGCCGCCGCGGCCTATCGTGTCGAGCCGCCGGTGCCGAGCCGGTCGGCGCCGATGCACGATTCCCGCCGGGGTCTCGCCGCCTACTATCGCTACCAGCCGCGTCGCATCGTCGCCTGGCTCGATCCGCCCGACCCGGACACGCGGATCATGCGCAACCCGTTCATTCGCGAGGAGGGCGGGAAGGCGTTGCGCGGCAGAGGCTTGCTGAGTCACGTCGTTGTACACGAGAGCGTGATCGAGCGGATCGCCGCCGGCATCGACGACTACGCTCCGCTGGTGCTGCCCGAGACCTACTCGGTGGTGCGCCGCGATGGCGTGGCCGCAGGCCGGCCGGAGACCGCCGAGCAGGCCGCGCGCCGGATCGCTGGCAGCGCGCTGGTCTGGAACGACGTGTGGCGCAAGCGAGTCGCCTACTTCGCCTCGGTCGGCGTCGCCCTGCTGCTCGTCGCCTTCCCGCTGCTGGACATCAATGGCATGCCGGGCTGCGAGGGCGCGTTCTGCGTGATCGCGCCGCTGATCCAGGCGGTGGGTGTCATGCTCCCGGCGATCGCCGACCCGTGGATCGACGCGTACGCCTATCATCCGGCCCTGTTCGCGTTGGCGATTCTGGCGCTGGCCTTGCTGCAACTTCGCAGCACGGTGCTGACGCGCCGGATCGACGATCGGATGCGCGGGCTCTGCGCGCCACTGGCGCCGGGACCGGTCCGGATGCCGCGCGGCGGAAAGCTGGACCCGCTCGTCGAGGGCGTGCGTACCAGCGATGCCTACCAGACGATCCTGCGTACCCTGAAGTGGCGGGCGCTGCCGTTCGCGGCCGGCTGGACGATCCTGCTGGCCGGGACGGCGGCGGTGTTCGTTACCCTGGCCACCGAGATCGGCCGTACCCAGCTCGCCGGCGCGGAACGCAGCGGCCGCATCTGCACTCTCGCGGGCGGGGCCGCGGCAGCCGATGGGGTCGCCCGTGTGCTGGCGGGCGCGCTGTGCAACGACACCGGGCTCATCGTCGAGAAGGGTCGGCGCTATCTGATCCGCTTCGACGTGATCGAACCTTGGAGCGACCGCTCGATCGTGACCGACCCGACCGGCTTCGCCTCGTCGCGGGCATTCGTCCTGCGGCTTGCCGTGCCGCTGCGGCGCTCGGTGAGCGGGGCCTGGTTGCAGCCCTTTCTCAGCATTGTCCCGGCGCGACATCCGGGCGGCCGGACGGCACCGGTCGTCGGTGGCGAGGCGCGTCCGCTCGATCCGCGGCTCGCCACCGGCGGCGTCTACCAGGCCAGCTTCATCGCCCCGGCAAGCGGGCAGGTCCGTCTATGGGTGAACGACGCTCCCATCGCGCTGTGGCCCACTTGGTCGGGGGGCTTCCTCACCGGACGGTTCTACGCCAACAATCGTGGCGTCGCCGACGTCACCCTGACGCCGCTGGAACAACCGGGCTCGCCGTAGAGCGGCAAGGCCGTTTTGCAACTTACGAGCGGGGTGCGGCGTAATCGACCGATGCGCAGTCGAGAATCCGCGCGAACTGGTGTATGCCACCGCGCACACCCAATTTTGATTGAGACAGGAAGCGATGCCGACGAGCAAAACGCCTGACAAGAAGAAGGCCGCAGCGCCAAAGGGCAAGACGGTCGAGCCGCCGGACAAGGGCAACAAGCCCAACGCGCTACAGAAGCCGCTGAAGCCGTCCGAGGACCTGGCCGCCGTGGTCGGCTCGGGACAGCTGCCGCGCGGTGAGGTGGTCAGCAAGGTGTGGGCCTACATCAAGTCCAACAACCTGCAGAACCCCGAAAACAAGCGGGAAATCCTGGCCGACGACAAGCTTCGCAAGGTTTTTGGCAAGGACAAGGTGACGATGTTCGAGATGAACAAGCATCTCGCGCAACACCTGTCGTGACCCGGGCGGCGAGCCCGCTGACCGATTGAGCGGGGACCGCGTCGCGCTAGCGGAACAGGGCGCCTGCGCGGTCGAGACCGGCGCCGGCACCAGAAGTCCGCAAGCCTATGCCCGGATCGTTCTCGCGATCGCGCTGGTCGGGCTCGGCGCGTGGACCTTGCGCAGCTTTTTACCCGCCCTCGTCTGGGCGGCCATCTTTGCGATTGCCACCTGGCCGACCTACGAGCGCGTGCAGCGCCGCTGGCCGCCGGGCCGGCACAACATACTGATGCCGTCGCTGTTCACCTTCGGCGTGGCACTTCTGTTCATCGTCCCGCTCGCCCTCGTGGCGTTCCAGCTCGGACGCGAATCCCATACTGCATTGGAGTGGGTCGGGCAGGCCCGGACCAAGGGCGTGCCGATGCCGGACTGGATTGGGCACCTGCCGCTGATCGGCGCCGAGGTGGCTTCGTGGTGGGCGGCGAATTTGGCCGACCCGCAGGGCTCGGCGGAGTTGCTCGGGCGACTCGGGCACGGCGAGGTGGTGAGCTTCAGCCGTCAGCTTGGGGCGCAGGTCATCCATCGCCTGGTGTTGTTCGGCTTCACCCTGCTGGCGCTGTTCTTCCTGTTCCGCGACGGCCACCGGCTGGGCCAGCAGATGCTGACCGCCAGCCGGCGGGCGTTCGGCCCTGGAGGCGAGCGGGTCGGTCGACAGATCATCGCCTCGGTGCATGGCACGGTGGACGGGCTGGTGCTGGTGGGTATCGGTGAGGGCGTGGTGCTGGGGGTGGCCTATTACGCCATAGGCGTGCCGCACCCGGCGCTGCTCGGCGCGGCGACGGCGCTGGCCGCGATGATCCCGTTCGGCGCGCCGCTGGTGTTCGGGATAGCTTCGTTGCTGCTGCTGGCCGAGGGTTCACTTGCGCTCGCCGTCGCACTGTGCGCCTTCGGTTTCGCGGTGGTGTTCGTCGCCGATCATTTTGTCCGCCCGTTCCTGATCGGCGGTGCCACCCGGCTGCCCTTCGTCTGGGTGCTGCTCGGCATTTTGGGCGGGGTGGAGACCTGGGGTCTGCTCGGCCTGTTCCTCGGCCCGGCGATCATGGCCGCGCTGATCTTGCTGTGGCGGGAGTGGACCGACCCCGCCACGCCAACGCGGCCTATCGCGGCGCGCGACGAGGCCAAACCGGGGCAGGGCGAGGACTGATGCCCGCGCCGCTCGCTGGCACAACGATCCTGGAAGTGGTCGGCGAGGCGAGCGCGGTGGGTCTGCGACTGGCGGCGGGCCTCACCGGCCGCATCGCGGCCGATCTCGGCGCTGAGGTGATCAAGCTGGAGCCACCCGGCGGCGACTCGCTGCGCCGGCTGCCGCCGTTGCTCGGCACAACCGGGGCGCTGTTCGCGTTCCTCAACGCGGGCAAGCGTTCCGTGGTGCTGTCGTCGGACAAAGCGGTCGGGCGACTCGCTTCCGGCTGCGACGGCCTGCTCGCCGATTCGGCGGGTCCAGCCGCGACATCCCGCGTGACGGTGTTGTTCTCGGTGCTGGGCGCCCAGACCCCGCCCGGGACGCCGGCGACCGAGTTCACCGTGATGGCGCTTGGCGGATTGCTCAACATGATCGGCGAGCCGGATCGCGAGCCGTTGCGACTGGGTGGTCACCAGGCTGCCTATGCGGCCGGGCTGGCGGGCTTTACCGGCCTGGTCGCGGCGTTGTGCGCCGGTGATGGCGTTGCCGAGACGGTGCGGGTCAGCATGCTGGAATGCGTGATCTGGCTGAACTGGAAGAACCTGGCGAGTGCCGCGACCAGCGGCGTCGCGCCGGGGCGGCTTGGCGATTTGGCGGAATGGCAGGTGGTGCGCTGCGCCGACGGGTTCGTCGCGTTGGTCTACCAGGACGGCGACTGGCCGCTGTTCTGTCGCGTGGTCGATGATCCACGCCTGGCCGATCCGGCGCTCGCCGAGCGCGGGGCGCGTCTGGCGCGGGCCCGCGAGATCGGCGAGATCGTGGAAAGCCGCTTCGCCGCGCTGACCCGGGCGCAGCTCCGCGAGATGGCGCTCGCCCGCCGGCTGCCGCTCGGCCCGGTGTGGAGCCCGGAGGACATCGCGCGCGACCCGCACACGCTTGCCCGCGACTTTCTCGCGTTGGTGCGACTGCCGGACGGGCGGACAGTGCCGATGCCGCGTCTGCCGGTGCGGTGGAACGGCGCGGGGTTCCAGCCCGGTGACGTGCCGGCGCTGCGGTCCGCATCGTGAACCGGCCGTTGCATGGCTGCCGGGTGCTCGACCTCGGCATCATCACCGCCGGGGCGGCCACGTCGGCGCTGCTCGCCGATCTCGGCGCCGAGGTGATCAAGGTCGAGGCGCCGGACTACCGCGATCCGTTCCGGGGCTGGGCCGGCGGCGGGACGCAGGACGGGGCGGACAACGCATTCTTCCGCTTCACCAATCGCGGCAAGACCGGCATCAGCCTGGATCTCAAGCACGAGGCGGGGCGCGCGGCATTCCTGCGCCTAGTCCAACGCAGCGACGTGGTGCTGGAGAATTTTCGCCGTGGCGTTCTGGCGCGGCTGCGGCTCGACTATCCGGTGCTGCGCGCGACCAATCCCGCAATCATCCTCGCCGCCATCTCCAGCCAGGGCGAGACCGGGCCGGATGCAAACTACGTCTCGTTCGGCACCACCTTGGAGGCGGTGGGCGGCCTCGCCTGGGCGAGCGGCTATGCCGACGGGCCGCCAGTGGTGAGCGGACGCGAGGTGAACTATCCCGACCAGGTGGTCGCCATGTTCGCCGCCGGCATGATCCTCACCGCCTTGCTCGACCGGCGACGTCGCGGCGAGGGCGTGCATCTCGACATTTCGCAGCGCGAGCTGACCAGCTTTCTGATTGGCGAGATGCTGCTCGGCGCCGAACCGGTGGCGCGGCGCGGCAATGCCGATCCGCTGCTCGCGTTGCAGGATTGCTTTTGCGCCGCCGACGGCACCTGGCTCGCGATCAGCGTCGATGCGGCGCGTGTGGCGGCGTTCGACGCGCTGATCGGGGCGATGACGAACTCCACCGGGGCCGAGCAGCACCGGCGAACCGCGCGCTGGGTCGGAGCGCGCGCGGCAACCGTCGGGCTGCGGGCGCTCGCCGCGATCGGGGTCGCCGCCGCGCCGGTGCTGGACGGGGCGGGCGTGCTCGCCGAGCGCGGGCGGCAATGGGACATGGCGCTGGCCTCGTTGCCTGACGGCGCGCCGGTGAAGGGGTTCCCGTTCCAGCTCGACCGGACCCCGCTGGCGGTCACCCGTGTTGCGCCGGCGATCGGTGCCGACACGGGGGAGGTACTGCACCGCATCGGCGGCTACATGCCGGACGAGATCGCGCGGCTCGCGGCACAGCACGCGGTCGAAGTCGTCGGATAGGCGCGGCGAAGCAGCTACGGCGCCTGGGGCGGCAACTCGGGTTTGGCCAACACGTTGGCGGCTCGAACACCGTGGAGCGTGCGATGCGGACCCTGGACGGCGTCGTCACCATCGTCCAGGAGGGCCGGTTTACCCTGCGGACCCGCCAGGGGCAGCACCACCTGTTCCTGCTGTCGCACCGGGCCGCGGCCGAGCCGGCGCAGCTCGCCCCGTTGCAGCGTGCCCGGGCGAGGGTGCGCGTGCACTACGAATGGGCACCCGGGCTGATCGGCTTCGTCGCCCGTGCCGTCACACGCCTCGGCCCCGATGCGAGGAGTGGCGCGTGAGTGCCGGCTTCCCGATCAGCCCGCGCGCGCTGGACTACCCCGATTCGCAGTTCGACCGGCCGATCCCGGACGAGGCCGAGCTCACCGCCGGCGTGCGCGTGGTGCCCGGCCGATCCTACGGGTTCTTCACCGACACCACGCTCTGCATTGGTTGCAAAGCCTGCGAGGTCGCGTGCAAGGAGTGGAACAACCTCCCGGCCGGCGATGTCGGGCTGACCGGTGACAGCTACGACAACACCGGACAGCTCTCCGCCAATACCTGGCGCCACGTCGCCTTCATCGAGCAGGTGAGTGAGCGGCCGACCGAGATGCGGCCGTTCCAGAGCAACTGGTTGATGATGAGCGACGTGTGCAAGCACTGTCACAATCCGCCCTGCCTGGAAGCCTGCCCAACCGGGGCGCTGTTCAAGACTGAGTTCGATACGGTGGTCGTACAGCAGGATATCTGCAACGGCTGCGGCTATTGCGTGCCGGCCTGCCCGTTCGGCGTGGTCGAGGTCAGTCCGCTGGATGGCAAGGCCCATAAGTGTACGTTGTGCTACGATCGGCTGAAAGGCGGATTGGAGCCGGCCTGCGCCAAGTGCTGCCCGACCGACTCGATCCAGTTCGGTGAGGTGCGGACGTTGCAGGCGCGGGCGGCGCAGCGGGTCGACGAGCTGCACCGGCTTGGCCTCGGGCAGGCGTATCTCTACGGCGCGCCCGGCGGGCCGGGGGCGACCGGCGGGCTCGAGCACCTCAACGCGTTCTTCCTGCTGACCGACAAGCCCGAGGTCTACAACCTGCCGGAGGCGCCGAGCCGGGCGTCGAACCGGGTGGCGCCGAGCCTCGCCGCCGGGCTTGTCGCGGTGGCCGGCCTGGCACTCACCGCGCTTAGCCTCCTCGCGCGCCGCGCCTGAGCCGATGCGCGACACCGGTCACGGGTCCGACGAGGGCACGAGCTATTACGGCCGCTCACCGCTGAAGCCGGCGCCGTTCGAGAGCGCGGCGGTCGGCGGCTATATCTTCCTTGCCGGTCTGGCCGGCGCGGCACAGCTGATCGCCACCATCGCCGATCTCTGGGGTGCGCCGCGCACGCAAAGGTTGGTGCGGCGCGGGCGCTATCTCGCGTTGCTCGCGCCGCTGCTCGGCGCGCCGCTGCTGATCTACGACCTGCACACGCCACAGCGCTTCTATAACATGCTGCGCATCTTCCGCCGCACCTCGCCGATGTCGATCGGCACTTGGGTGCTAATGGGATTTAGCGGTTTCTCCGGCCTGACCGCCACATTGCAGTTCCTCGCCGACCAGCCGCACGCTGGGCGCTGGTTCGGCCGCGCGGTGCGGGTGGCGCAGGTTCCGGCAGCGCTCGCCGGCGCCGGGCTTGCCACCTACACCGCTGCCCTGCTGTCGGCCACCAGCACGCCGTCATGGGCCGTCGCCCCACGCGCGCTGGCGGTGCGCTTCGCTGGCTCCTCGATCGCAGCGGGCGCCGCCGCCCTGGCACTCGGCGAGCGCCTGGCCGGACGCCGCGACGTGGCCGAGGATCTCGATGCGCTCGCGGTCGCGGCCTTGGCCGCCGAACTCGCCGGCAGCGTCGCGGCGCGGCACACCCAGCAGGTGCGGGGGATTGCCGTCGCGGCCCGATTCTCCGGTCATGTTGCGGGTGCGGCGTTGCCGATCGCGCTCAAGGTCGGCTCCGGTCTGCTTGGTCGGCGAGGCCGGTGGCTTGGTGGGCTTGGTGCCCTGGTCGCGTTGGGCGGCAGTCTCGCGCTGCGCGTCGGTGTGCTCGACGAGGGCGAGGCATCCGCGCGTCGCCCGAGCGATGGTTTTCGCCTCGCCAAGCCGCCGGCCGGAAGTCGAGCTGGCTAGCTAGGCTGCCTCGCTCAGGAACCCGACATTGATCGGCGCCGGCGTGTTGCCGAGGCTGGCCATCGCCGCAAAGCTAGGAACGCCCGAGTTCGCCACGACGGATCGCGCGGATAGCGGCGCCGGGGTGGGGAGGAGATCGGCCGCTTTTACCCAATCGCTGTGATGCACCGGCAGGTGCGCGACGGGCGGGAGCGACGGGGGCGGGGTGCTGTCGGAGTTCCAGGGGGAGGACGTGTCGAGCGTGGGCCGGCTCGTCAGGGTGGTGGTCCCCGAGGCGAGCAACGGACCGGTGGCGAGTTGCGCCGAACTCAGGCCCCAGACGGCGTCGTCGGTGAAGCTCGCCTGAGCGTTGGTCTGGTTGAGCACCGCACGCGTGGTTTTTGAACTCAGATCGTTGATGATCGTGTTGTTCTCCACGCGCAGGGAAGAACCGGCGTACGGCGTGCCTTCGCCGCCAAAATGGATGATCGCCGGATTCTGAGACTTGGGACCCTGTTCTATGATGTTGTTTGAAATAGTCGCATTCCCGCCGTTTGGCAGGTCGACACTATAGCTGGCGGTCCCGATGGAACCATCGAAAATACGGCTGTGGTCAATCACTGTGGTGGCGGCACGGCTCTTTATCTCGTGACCCGCCACGGCGTCGTGGAAATAGCTGTCCTCGACCGTCAGCTTGGCAATCTTGCCGACATAGAGGTTGTGCGTCAGGCCGTCGCCGGTGCCATTATGGGCGAACTCGGAGCGATTGATGGTGATAGTGCCGGTTGCATTGGCGTTGGCCAGCAGCCCATCCTGATTGTCGTGAAAATAACAATCGTTGATCACCAGGTTGCCGGCCTGGTAGCGGATGCCGGCGCCGTTGCCGTCCGCTACGCGGGCGCCGGAGAACGAGATACGGTCGAGCGTTACGTCGGTGTTGGTGACGAGGATCGCCTTGCCGTTGCTCGGCGCGGCCGTCGCCACCAGGTTCACCTGGCCACCAACCCCCTCGATGCTGATCTTCGTGTTGATGACGGCGAAATCGTTGGTGTAGGTGCCAGCGTCGACCAGCAGGACGTCGCCGTCATGGGAGGCGGCGATCGCCGTGGAGAGCTTCGCGTACTGTTCTCCGGCGCCAACAGTGAGAATTGACAAAATAGTGACCCTTGGCTCGGCCGCACAAACCCGTGCGCTCACGGGTATGTGAGGCAAGCGGCGGCTGGCGAGCATTAATGCGGCCGTATGCCTCCGTCAATTCGTCGTCAAACAACAAAGCCGGCAATGCGCGCCGGGAGCGAGGCAGCACGGGTTGCCGGCCGGGCGGCGCTGCGATAGTTCCGCTGGGATAAGTTAAGGGGAAGCGACGCCGATGCCGGTCAATCTGAAGCGCGTGTTCTACGTGCAGTATCTGGCGAGCCCGCTTTTCGCCGAGGTGCTCGGGCGGCGGCCGGATGTGTCGCTGGAGCGGATCGACAATGACACTGAGGACGCGGCGGCGGCCCCGATCATCGCGGCGGCGCACGGCTACCAGATTGGCGCCGCGCGCGACGAGATCGATCCGAAATACTTTGCCACCGACGCGATGCTGGCCGGGGCGCCGAACCTGATCGCGGTGTCGAGCAACGGTGCCGGCTACGACACGATCGATCTTGCCGCCTGCAATCGCGCGGGCGTGCTCGCGGTGAACCAGTCGGGCGGCAACAAGGAGGCCGTGGCCGAGCACGCCCTGGCCCTGATGCTGAGCTTGTCGAAGCGGATCGTCGAGACCGACCGTGCCATGCGCCGCCAGTCGGGTATTTCCCGCAACGATTTCATGGGCAACGATCTGACCGGCCGAACGGTGGGCATCGTCGGGCTCGGCAATGTCGGCTCCCGGCTCGCCGAGTTGTGCCGGGTGCTGTTCGGGATGCGGGTGCTGGCCTACGACCCGTATCTCACCGCCGAGCAGGTGTCGGCGCGCGGCGCCGAGAAGGTGGAGCTCGATGGCTTGATGCGGCAGGCGGATTTCGTCTCGATCAACTGCCCGCGCACCGCCGAGAGCTTGCGGATGATCGGCGCCGCGCAGTTCGCGTTGATGCGGCCGCACGCCTATTTCGTCACCACCGCGCGTGGCGGCATCCATGACGAGCGGGCGCTGGCGGACGCCCTGCGCGACAAGCGCATTGCCGGCGCCGGGCTCGACGTGTGGGACAAGGAGCCGCCGCCGCACGACGATCCGCTGCTGCGGTTCGACACGGTGATCGCCAGCCCGCACACCGCCGGGGTGACCTATCAGGCGCGCGCCAACATGGCGACCATCGCGGCGGAGCAGATGCTCGACGTCCTCGACGGCAAGCGCCCGCCGCGCATCCTCAACCCGGAAGTCTGGCCGGATTACATGGCGCGATTCGAGCGCATCATGGGATTCAAGCCGGTCGAGTGATGGCCGCCTGACGCGTCAGGCTTACGGATAAGCAACACCAGCAGGATGCCTGACTCTTGACTGTCCCTGGCCCCCTATCTATCAGGCTTTCACTGTCGACACACAGGTCATTCGCGGGAACGGTTTTCGTTTTGCCGAGGGTCTGTTGAGCCACCCGACCTAGGTGTTTGGTCCCGGAGAGTCGTGACGCTACTTTGACCCGCGAGGAAGAGGAAGCGCTATGGCAGGCAGTCTTCATGGTTCAGCCCGAACAACACCGCGAGTTCGAGCCGAGCTCCAAGCGTCGAAAGAAACGACTGGTGCCCTGGCCCAGCGCTACGGCTTGAGCCGAACCACTGTCACCAAGTGGCGCGCCAGAACCACGATCGATGATGCGCCAATGGGACCGACTTCGCCCCACAGCACTGTCCTGACCCTGGCCGAGGAAGCCATGGTCGTCGAGGTCCGCCGCAGGACACTGCTGCCGCTCGACGACGTGCTCGGCTGCTTGCGCGACAGCATCCCAAAGCTCACGCGCTCCAGTCTGCACCGATGCCTCGAGCGCCACGGCATCTCCCGGCTGCCCGAGGATCCCGATCAAAGCTCCAAGCGGGGCAAGTTCGCCGCAACCGCGATCGGCTACGTCCACATCGACATCAGCGAGCTCCGCCTGGCGCAGGGCAAGCTCAACATGTTTCTGGCAATCGATCGCGTGTCCAAATTCACTTACGTCGAGTTCCGCGACGACGCTGGGAAGATGAATGGTGCCGAGTTCCTCCGCAGCGTCGTCGAAGCGTTCCCCTATGCCATTCACACCGTGCTGACCGACAACGGAATGGCCTTCGCCGACCTGCCAAAGAACCGAAATGGGCCGAGCAGGCGGTATCTTGGCGCTCATATCTTCGACCGCGTCTGCAACGAGAACGGCATCGAGCACAAGCTGACCAAGCCATACCACCCGTGGACCAACGGCCAAGCCGAACGCATGAACCGCACCGTCAAGGAAGCCACCATCAAGGCGTTCCACTATCCCGACCTCGATAGCCTTAAAGCTCACGTCTTGGCTTTCGTCGCAGCCTACAATTTTGCCAAGCACCTCAAAGCTATTCGCTGGAAGACACCCTTCGAAGCCGTTTGCCACGCCTGGACGACAACGCCCGATATCTTCAAACTAAACCCGCGTCACCTCACCCCGGGACCAAACACCTAGGGCCTGTCCTCAATTGGCGGCTCTGAGTGTGAGTACGGATTACCACACCCGGAGGTAATCCGGACGAGTTGAGAAGTTTGCCGATTCCGGCGCGGCCAGTTCTTCGATTCCTAAGCGGTCAGCTGAGGGAGCTGACCGATGCGCCGCTACGGATTGCGTGACGACCAATGGGACCGGATCAAGGACTTGCTGCCCGGCCGGGAGGGAGCGGTCGGCGTGACCGCACGCGACAACCGGCTGTTCATCGAGGCGGTTCTCTACCGGTACCGTGCCGGCATTCCTTGGCGCGATCTGCCGGAACGGTTCGGCGACCCGATCAAGGTGCATACGCGGTTCTCCCGCTGGGCCAAGAGCGGCGTGTGGCAGCGCGTGTTCGAGCACCTGGCCGCCGACGCCGACAACGAATACGCGATGATCGACAGCACCATTGTGCGCGCCCATCAGCACAGCGCGGGCGCCCAAAAAAAGTCGGGGAGGACCAAGCGATCGGGCGCTCGCGTGGCGGATTGAGCACCAAGATCCACGCCAGGGTCGATGCGCTCGGCAACCCGACCGGCAACCAAGCCACTCACCACTCCACGAAAACGGGGCAGCTTCAACCTGACGTTGCCCCCTGAAATGCCCTCGTTCTGAAGTTGGGGTCCGTCGACAGGAGACGGACGATGAAGCGGTCAAGGTTCACGCAGGAGCAGATCATCGGCGTGCTAAAGGAGCACCAGGCGGGTGCGACGGCGGCCGATCTGTGCCGCAAGCACGGCATCAGCGACGCGACGTTTTACACTTGGCGGTCGAAATACGGCGGCATGGACGTGTCTGACGCTCGCAGGCTGAAGGGGCTTGAGGAAGAGAACGCCAAGCTCAAGAAGCTACTCGCGGAGCAGATGCTGGACGTGGCGACGCTGAAGGAGATGCTGGCAAAAAACTTCTGACGCCCGGCTCGCGGCGTGCGGCCGCGACCTGGGCGATGGAGCAGAAGAACTACTCGCAGCGGCGAGCGTGTGGGTTGGTCGGCCTAGAGCCGAAGACCTACCGGTATGCCTCCAAGCGATCCGGCGATGACGATATCCGTGCCCGGTTGCGCGTGCTGGCCGGTGAGCGACGACGGTTTGGCTATCGGCGGCTGCATATTCTGCTGGCGCGTGATGGTGTCCGGCTGAACCACAAGCGGCTGTTCCGGCTCTACCGGAGGAGCAGCTCGGGGTGCGCAAGCG
Source organism: Acetobacteraceae bacterium (assembly GCA_965218045.1). GTDB lineage: Bacteria > Pseudomonadota > Alphaproteobacteria > Acetobacterales > Acetobacteraceae > CAVRCA01. The sequence continues at coordinate 228,978 of CBDCJX010000012.1, forward strand.
GGGCGGCCGGAAACGAGCATTGGGAACGCGCTCGCCCATGGCGCTGCCGGAGGCGGCGAACCAGCGCTGGTCGCTGGATTTCGTTTCCGACACGCTGTCAAACGGGCGCCGGTTCAGGGTGCTGGCAGTCGTGGACGACTTCACCCGTGAGTGCCTCGGCCTCCTCGCTAACACCTCATTGTCGGGCTTGCGGGTCGGTCGTGAGCTCGACCGGATCGTCGAGTGGCGCGGCTGCCGTCCGGGGATGATCGTCAGCGACAACGGGACGGAGCTGACGTCGCACGCGATGCTGCGCTGGCAGGAGGAGCATTCGGTGCTGTGGCACTACATCGCGCCGGGTAAGCCGCAGCAGAACGGGTTCGTGGAGAGCTTCAACGGCCGGTTCCGCGACGAGTGCCTCAACGAGCACCTGTTCAGCAGCTTGGCAGCGGCGCGCCGCATCATCGAGGCATGGAGGGTCGACTACAACACCGAACGCCCACACACAAGCCTCGACGGGCTCACCCCAGCAGTCTTTGCAACCCGCCCCAAGCAGGGGCATACGGAACGCGGACTCTGCTTATGAACGAGGGCACGTTGGGGGCAGGGTCAAACCGCACCCGAAATCTACATGGGGATGAGAAGGTTCGGGTCCACTGATAGCTGGACTTTACCGGGGGTCGAGCCTCATGCTCGGCAGAAATGCTGGACTTTGGCGGGGTGACTTTCTGAAGTCAGCCAGTCTGGATTCTACCGGGACTCGGAGGCTGGACTTTACCGGGTGTCCTAGGGAAGCA
>CBDCJX010000013.1:0-12500 GCA_965218045.1 Acetobacteraceae bacterium
TTGCCGATGAAGTCGTCGCGGAACACCGCCGGGTAGGTGCGCTCCTGCATCTCTTTGATGTCCGCGCCGGCGGCGAACGCCTTCTCCGAGCCGGTCAGCACGATCGCGCCGATCGCCGGATCGTCGTCGAAGGCCAACAGCTGGGTGCCAAGTTCCTCCATCAGCTGATCGCACAATGCGTTGAGCGCCTTGGGGCGATTGAGCCGGATCAGCCCCACCCTGCCGCGCGTCTCGACGAGGATGGTCTCGTGGCTGGCGCTCATCGTGGCTCTCCCAATGACCAAAGGTGTGCACGTCAGTCTAGCGCTGGGTGCGCGGGCAGTGAAACGTCGAGCGGCCGGACTGCACGGTGCGGCGGATGCCGCCGCAGTCGGGTGGCCCCGGGCAGCGCTCGCATGCCTCGCCCTCACGCCCATACACCTTCCAGGCGTGCTGGAAGTAGCCGAGCTCGCCATCGGGCTGGACGTAGTCGCGCAAGCTCGACCCGCCCGCCGCGATCGCCGCCTCCAGGGTCTCGCGGATCGCTGGCACCAGCCGCGCCGCGCGCGCGCCGGGGACGGTGTGGGTCGAGCGCAGCGGGCTGATCCGCGCCCGGAACAGCGCCTCGCACACGTAGATGTTGCCGAGCCCGGCGACCACGCGCTGATCGAGCAACGCCGCCTTGATCGGCGTGCGCTTGCCGTCGAGCGCGGCGGCGAGGCGTGCGACGGTAAAGTCCGCGCCAAGCGGCTCCGGCCCGAGTTCGGCGAGGAGCCGGTGATCGTTCTCGTGGGCAGTCGCCACCAGGTCGAGCGAGCCGAAGCGGCGCGGATCGACGAAGCCGAACCGCCAGCCATCGTCGGTCTCAAGCACCAGGTGCTCGTGCGGCGGCGGCGGCTGGTTGGAGCCGATCGGGGCGAGCACGACCCGGCCTGACATGCCGAGATGCAGCAGCAGGCTCTCCTCGCCATCGAGCCGCATCAGGATGTATTTCGCCCGCCGCCGGAAGCTCAGCACGCGCGCGCCGGTCAGTCGCCGTTCGAGCCCGGGCGGGATCGGCCAGCGCAGATCGGCCCGATTGACTCGCGCGCGGCTGATCACGCGACCTTCGAGCCGGGCGCGCAGCCCTCGCATCACCGTCTCGACTTCGGGGAGTTCCGGCATGTGTGCCGGGCACGCTATACGTGGGCGGGCATGAGCGACACCCCCGCATCCCGCCCGACCGAAAGCACCGATTTCGGCTTCCGCCAGGTGCCGCGCGCGGCCAAGAAGCCGATGGTGCGCGACGTGTTCGAGCGCGTGGCCGGGCGCTACGACCTGATGAACGACCTGATGTCGCTCGGCATCCACCGCGCATGGAAGCGGGTCCTTGTCAGTGCGCTCGATCCGCGACCGGGCCGCACCTTGCTCGATCTCGCCGGCGGCACCGGCGATATCAGCTTCGGCTGGCTCGAGGCGGGCGGTGGCCCGGCCATCCTGTCCGATATCAACCTGGCCATGCTGGCGGTCGGACGCGATCGTGGGCTCGAGCGCGGCGTGGTGGCCGGTCTTTCCTTGCTCGTGGCCGACGCCGAGCGGCTGCCGCTACCCGATCGCGCGGTCGATCGGGTGTCGATCGCCTTCGGATTGCGCAACTGCACCGACAAGCCGGCAGTGCTGGCCGAGGCGCGCCGCGTGCTGCGACCGGGCGGGCGTTTCTTCTGCCTCGAATTCAGCCAGTTGCGGATCGCGGCGCTGACCCCCGCGTATGACGCTTGGTCGTTCAAGGTGCTGCCCCGCCTCGGGCAACTGGTGGCGCAGGATGCGGCGAGCTACCGCTATCTGGCCGAGAGCATCCGCACCTTCCCCGACCAGGAGACGCTCGCTGCCATGCTGCGCGCCGCCGGCTTCGCTCGCGTCACCGTGCGCAACCTCTCGGGCGGCATCGCCGCGATCCACGCCGGGTGGCGGCTGTGACTTGGCGTGGGTCAACCCTCCTCCCACAAGGGGAGGAGGGGACTATTAGTCCCGCGGGAACCCTCGCCAGCCGACGCATTCTGCTGATCGTCACCGGCGGCATCGCCGCGTTTAAGGCGCTGGAACTGATCCGACTGCTGCGCGGTCGCGGCTGCCGCGTGACCTGCGTGCTGACGCAATCCGGGGCGCAGTTTGTCACCCCGCTCTCGTTGCAGGCGCTGAGCGAGAGCCGCGTCTACACCGATCTGTTCTCGCTCACCGACGAGAGCGAGATGGGTCACATCCAGCTCTCGCGCAGCGCCGACCTCGTGGTGGTGGCGCCGGCCTCGGCCAACATCCTCGCCAAAATGGCCGCTGGATTGTCGGACGACCTCGCCACCACCCTGCTGCTCGCGACCGACAAGCCGGTGCTGGCCGCGCCGGCGATGAACGTGCGCATGTGGCTGCATCCCGCCACCCTGGCCAACATGCGCACACTCGCCGAGCGAGGCGTCCACGTGGTCGGCCCCGACCAGGGGGCGATGGCGTGTCACGAGTTCGGCCCGGGCCGCCTCAGCGAGCCCCCGGCGATCCTCGCCGCGATCGAGCGCCTGCTGGGGACGGGTGCGCAGCAGCCACTTGCCGGCCGACATGCGCTGGTGACCAGCGGACCGACCCACGAGCCGATCGACCCGGTGCGCTACATCGCCAACCGCAGCAGCGGCCGTCAGGGCCACGCGATCGCCACCGCACTTGCGGCACTCGGCGCCCGCGTCACCCTGGTGAGCGGCCCGGTCAACGTCCCCGATCCGCCGAATGTCACCCTGGCACGGGTGGAGACGGCCGAGCAGATGCTCGCCGCTTGCCAGGCGGCGTTGCCGGCGGATGTCGCGGTATTCGCCGCCGCCGTCGCCGACTGGCGCGTGGCGAACGCGAGCGAGCGCAAGATCAAGAAGACAGCAGGAAAAGACGCGCCGCGCCTCGAACTCGCGGCCAATCCCGACATCCTCGCAACCCTCGCCCAACCCGGGCCGGACCGCCCGCGCCTGGTGATCGGCTTCGCCGCCGAGACCCACGACGTGGTGGAGAACGCCACCGCCAAGCGCACGCGCAAGGGTTGCGACTGGATCGTCGCCAACGACGTCTCACCGGCAACCGGTATCATGGGCGGCGCGGAGAACGTGGTGCAGCTCGTCACCGCGGCGGGTGTGGAGACTTGGCCGCGCCTAGCCAAGGAAGCGGTGGCGCAGCGCCTCGCCGCTCGCATCGCGACAACCCTAGCCGAGCCCGCGAGCGCGTGAAGGTGCGCGTCCGCCGCCTGCCGCACGGCGTCGACCTGCCGCTGCCCGCCTACGCTAGCGCTGGGGCGGCGGGGATGGACCTGCTCGCCGCCGTAACGGACGCGCTGACGATCGCGCCGGCCGGACGCGCGCTGGTGCCCACCGGGATCGCCATCGCACTGCCGCCGGGGCACGAGCTGCAAGTCCGGCCACGTTCGGGCCTGGCGCTGCGCCACGGGATCGTGTTGCCCAACAGCCCAGGCACCATCGACGAGGACTACCGGGGCGAGATCATGGTCATCCTGCTCAACGCCGGCGACGCGCCGTTCACCGTCACGCGCGGCATGCGCATCGCCCAGGCGATATTGGCGCCGGTGCTGCGCGCCGAATGGGACGAGCACGACGAGCTCGACGACAGCGCGCGCGGAGCGGGCGGCTTCGGCAGCACGGGCACCGCCTGATGCGGCGCTACTTTACCTCGTAGGTGGCCGGATCGAGCTTGGCGTAGACCTCCTGATAGAAGGCGTCGGCCAACTTGGCGTGATCGCCCTCGATCGGTGCGACGATCTTCTCCCACTTGTCGAGCAGCTTGCGGTACTCGCCGACGAACTCCGCCGCGTCGGAGATCCCGAGTTGCTTGTTGGCGTTCTCGATCACCTGCGGCGTGTCCTTCTCGATGAAAGCCGCCTTGAGCCGGAGCAGACCCGGATCGGGCTTCACGACCGGGATATTCTTCTGCTTGGCCATCGCCAGGCCCTCGTCGTCGCCCTTGTGATACTCCTCGACCGTCTTCACCAAGGCGACCGAAGCGGCCTTGAACACCGCTTGCCGTTGTTCCTTGGTCAGTTTCGACCAGACATCGCGATTGAATGAATAGAGGTTGCCGGAGCGGAAAGCGCCCAGATTGAGCATGACCACCTGGCCGCTGACATCCGCCAGGCCATGCGTCTTCAGCCCGCCCACCGCGTAGATCGCGCCGTCCAGGATGCCGCGCGACAGACCCTCGTACATCTCCGAGGTCGGGATGTTGACGCCGGTGCCGCCGGCGAACTGCGCCCAGCGGTCCCATAGCGCGCCGCCGGCCCGCAGCTTCTTGCCCTTGATCTTGTCGGGCGAGTTCATGTCGGACTTGGCGATGATGACGTAAGGGCCGGTGCTGACGCCGGAGATGAACACCTGGTTCTGCTTGCGGAACTCGTCGAGACACGGCTTGCAATGCAGCAGATAGAGCTCGGTGGCCGCGAAGGCCGCCGCGAAATCGTTCTCGCCAATCATGGCGAGATCGTTGAGCAGGATGCCGTGCGGATAGTACGCCGGCGTGTACGTCATGGTGTCGAAGCCGATATCGGCAACGCCGTCGCGCACGCCGTCGGAGATCGCCTTGGCGCCAAGCAGCGACTCGCCCGGGAAGATACGCACGGTCAAGCTACCGCCGGTGTCCTTCTTCAATTCGTCGGCGAAAGTCTGGTAGCCGATGCCGATCGGGTGCTTGGGCGGCAGGTAGTGCGCCGCCTTCAAGGTCTTGGCCGAAGCGGTCAGCCCTGGCGCAATGGCAATGCCGGCCGCGAGCAACAGGCCGGCGAACAGCGTGGTGTTTTGCTTCATGGAACGCGTCTCCTCGTAGGTGGGCTCAATCCAGCAGGCCGGGCAAGAACAATGAAATCGAAGGGAAGGCTATCAGCAGCACGACGCAGATCACGTCCGCCGCCAGGAACCACAGGATGCCCCGAAAAATCGTTTCGGTGGACATCAGATTGCCGACGATGCCCTTGATGACGAACACGTTCAGGCCCACCGGGGGGGTGATCAGGCCGATCTCCAGCAGCTTGGCCATCAGCACGCCGAACCAGATCAGATCAATCTTCAGCCCTTCCACTGCCGGCAGGAACACCGGCAGCGTCAGCAGCATGATGCCGATCGGGTCGAGGAAGCAGCCGAGGAAGAACAGCACGCCCACCATGCCGGCGATCAGCAGGGTCGGGCTGACCGTGCCACTGACCACCAGGTCCGAGACCACGTCGGTGAAGCCCGACAACGCCAGGAAACGGGTCAGCAGGTTGGCGCCGATGGCGATGACGAAGATGGCGGCGGTGCTGACCAGGGTCTCGGTCACTGCAAGGCGGATCTTGTCCCAGGTCAAGGTGCGCTGCGCGAAGCCGATCACGAAGGAGAGGAACGCCCCGATCGCGCCGGCCTCGGTCGGCGTGAAAACGCCCCCGAACAGACCGCCGAACACGCCGATGATCAACGCGATCACCGGCCATGTGCCACGGAACGAGCCGAACCGGTCGCCCCAGCCGATCCGTTCCAGCTGCGGCGGCGCGAGTGCCGGCTTGGTCCAGACGCGCAAGGCGATCATCGCGCCGTACAGCACGGCGGTCAGCAGGCCGGGAAGCAGGCCGGCGATGAACAGCTTGCTGATCGGCAGCTGCGCGTAGATGCCGAAGATCAGCAGCAGGATGCTGGGCGGGATCATCGAGCCGATCGTGCCGGCGGCCGCGACCGTGCCCGCCGCCAGGCCCTTGTCGTAGCCGCTGCGCAGCATCTCGGGGATCGCGATGCGTCCCATCGCCGCGGCGCAGGCGACCGACGAGCCGGTGACGGCGGAGAACCCGGCCGCCGCGCCGATCGAGGCCACCGCCAGCCCGCCCGGTATCCAGGACAGCCAAGCCCGCGCCACTCGGAACAGCCCGTCGGTCAGTTGCGAGTGAAAGCAGACATAGCCCATCAGCAGGAACATCGGCACCGAGCTGAGGGTCCAGTGCGCGACGAAGTCGTACGGCACCGCGGTCAGGATGCCCCAGGCGGCACGCGGGCCGACGTCGATCCAGATGCCGATGAGGGATACGCCACCGAGTGCCACGCCAACCGGCACCCGCAGCAGCAACAATACGATGAGCACGCCGAGCGCCGACGCGCTCAGTGTCAGGTCCCCCATGCCGCTCCCACGTCTTTCATGGCCAGTGGACGGCTGGCCGCGCGCTTGGCGTCAGGCTCGGTCATGCGGCGTCTTCGCCGGCGCTCCGCTGCAAGACTGACCGATCACGGCCGACCAGGCGTGCGGACTTGTATAGCAGCAGCAGCGTGATGAGGGCGCAGCCCACCGGCACGAAGAACCGGGTTGGCCATACCGTGATGGCGACGGTTCCGAGCGCCATCTCGCCCACGTTGTATTTCTGCAGCGCGTCGCCCCAGGTCTGCCAGGTGAAGGCGCCGAAATACAGCGCCGAGAGCACTCCAACGAAGGCGATCAACAGCTCCTGGACGCGAGCGGGAAGATGCTGCGTCACCAGCTCGACCACGATGTGACCGTTCATGCGCTCGACCAGCGCCAACGGCAGGAACACCACCGCGACCATGTAATAGGCCGAGACGATCTCGATCGTGCCCGGCAGGGGAGAGAAGGACAGGAACCGTACCGCGACATCGGCGACGATGTGCAGCATCATGAAAATGAGCGCCAGCCCGGCGATCACCCCAAGCAGCCCCGCGGCTCCACCGAGAACCCGTCCGGCCATCCACCCCCCAATCTTCGGTTCGCGTCTCGCTCGACGGGTTTCATCGGCAACGCTGCGGCTCAATCTACGCGTTGGCTGCCATGTTGTCAGCCCTGGCTGCGAGCCACGCTCTGAGGGCGCGAGGAATTTTCATGAGCGCCGAGCCTGGCGCACCTATCGCTTGCCGATGATCCCCGGTAACAGGCGGTGCGCTTCCGCGCCGTCAGCGCCTGCCGGAGGTGACCGCCCGCCATGTCGATCGCGCCCTCGGCCCTGGCCATCGGTCGGCGCCTGCCGAATTTCTGGGACCTCGCCGCCATCCTGCTGGTGTTCGGCGCGCTGGTCGGCGTGGCGCAGGTCGCGCGCAACACCTTCGCCCCGCTCGGCGCGCCCGGCGCGGTCGCGGTGCATCTCGACCCCGTCTACCTCCCGGCCTACGCAGTGCGCACCACGTTGCGCATGTTCGCCGCGCTCGCATTCTCGCTGCTGTTCACCTTCACCTTCGCCACCGCCGCCGCGAAGAGCCGGCGCGCCGGCCTCGTGCTCATCCCGTTGCTCGACGTCCTGCAATCGGTGCCGATCCTCGGCTTCCTCACCTTCACCGTGGTGTTCTTCATGAGCCTGTTCCCCGGCCGGGTGCTCGGGCTCGAATTCGCCGCGATCTTCGCAATATTCACCAGCCAGGCCTGGAACATGGCGTTCAGCCTGTATCAGTCGCTGCAAACCGTGCCGGCCGATCTGGCCGAGGCGACCGCCAGCTTCCATCTCACCCCCTGGCAGCGCTTCTGGCGCCTGGAGGTGCCGTTCGCGGTGCCCGGGCTGGTCTGGAACACCATGGTTTCGATGTCGGGGGGCTGGTTCTTTGTGGTCGCCTCGGAGGCGATCTCGGTCGGCAACACCACTTGGAAACTGCCCGGCATCGGCTCGTACGTGGCACTTGCGCTGGAGCGGCGGGACATAGGCGCGGTGCTCTACGCCATCGTCGCCATGCTGGTGGTCATCCTGCTCTATGACCAGCTGCTGTTCCGCCCGCTCGTTGCCTGGTCGGCGAAATTCCGCTTCGAGATGACCGCCGGGGCGACCGCGAACGACCCGTGGGTGTTGAAGCTGGTTCGGCGCACGCGCCTGCTGCGTCAGGCTGGCGACGTGGTCGGGCGGGTGTTCGGCGCGATCGGCGGGATGCGACTGTCATGGCATCGCCGATCGCCGCGCGCCGCGCGACCCGCCTCGCGAATGATCGACTTCGCTTGGGCCGCGCTGCTGATCGTGCTGCTCACATGGGCCGGCTTTCGCGCGGTCGTTTTCATTTCGTCCGAAATAAGTTGGTTGGAGCTCGGCCACGTGCTCGAGCGGGGTTGCGTCACCATGCTTCGCGTGATCGTGCTGATGGTGCTCGCAAGCGCGATCTGGGTGCCGATCGGCGTCTGGCTCGGCCTGCGCCCGGTATGGGCGCGGCGGGCTCAGCCGGTCGCGCAGTTCCTGGCCGCGTTTCCAGCCAACCTGCTGTTTCCGCCGGTCGTGCTGTTCATCGTGCATTTCAGGCTGAGCGCGAATGTCTGGCTGACGCCGCTGATGGTGCTCGGCACGCAGTGGTATATTCTGTTCAACGTCGTCGCCGGCGCCGCGGCATTTCCGGGCGATCTGCAGGAGGCGGCGAAGAATTTCCAGATCGGCGGCTTGCTGTGGTGGCGTCGGGTGATCCTGCCGGGCATCGCGTCGTATTACATCACCGGCGCGATCACCGCCTCGGGCGGGTCGTGGAACGCGGCGATCGTCGCGGAGGCCGCTTCCTGGGGCGACACCAAGCTCACCGCCTACGGGCTCGGCAGCTACATTGCCGAGGCCACCAGCGCCGGCGACATCGCCAGGGTCGTGTTGGGTGTGACGGTCATGTCGGGGTTCGTGCTGCTGTTCAACCGCCTGCTCTGGCGCCCGTTGTACGCGTATGCCGGACGGCGCCTGACGCTGACCTGATTAGGAGAACGCGGATGGACACGACCGCCCCTGGTGTCCCGCTGGTGCGCGCGCGCGCGGTGCGGCAGTCCTATCACAAGGACAGCGCTGTCGAGCTGATCGTGCTGGACGATGTCAACCTGACGATCACCGAGGGCGAGATCGTCGCCCTGCTCGGCCGCTCGGGCTCCGGCAAGTCGACCTTGCTGCGCATCGTCGCCGGGCTGCTGCTGCCGACCGCCGGCGAGGTGATGTGGCGCGGGGCGACGCTGCGCGGCCCGGCCGCCGGGGTGGCGATGGTGTTCCAGAGCTTCGCCCTGTTCCCGTGGCTGACGGTGCAGGAGAATGTCGAGCTCGGCCTGGAGGCGCAGGGTGTTGCGCGCGCCGAGCGCGAGCGCCGGGCTGAGGCGGCGATCGACCTGATCGGCCTCGGCGGCTACGAGAGCGCCTATCCGAAGGAGCTGTCGGGCGGGATGCGCCAGCGGGTCGGCCTGGCGCGCGCGCTGGTCGTGCATCCCGACCTGCTGCTGATGGACGAGCCGTTCAGCGCGCTCGACGTGCTGACCGCGGAGACGTTGCGCACCGATCTCATCGACCTGTGGTCCGAGGGGAGGCTGCCGCTGAAATCGGTGCTGATGGTGACGCACAATATCGAGGAAGCGGTGCTGATGGCCGACCGCATCCTCGTATTCTCCCCCAATCCGGGCCGCGTCGCGACCGAACTGCGCGTCGGGTTCCCGCATCCGCGCAACCGGCTCGATCCGGCGTTTCGCCAGTTCGTCGATGACATCTATGCGCTGATGACGCGTCGTGCCGCGTCGACCGACGGAAGGACGCATGTGCCGGCGCCAGTCACCGCCGCGACCCCGCTGCCGCGGGTCGGGCCGAACACGATGGCAGGCCTGTTGGAGGCGCTCGCCGCCCCGCCGTATAACGGCCGCGCCGACCTCCCGGCACTGGCGGGGTCGCTGCAGCTCGAGCTCGACGAATTGCTGCCACTGGGCGAGGCGTTGCAGTTGCTGCGCTTCGCGGTGCTGGAGGAGGGCGATATCAGGCTGGCTGCGGCGGGTCGGCGCTTCGTCGAGGCCGACACGGACAGTCGCAAGAAGCAGTTCGCCGCCGCGCTCCGCGCCTACGTGCCGCTCGCGCGGACGATCCGACAGGTGCTGGACGAGCGGCCGAGCCATCGTGCGCCGGCGTTGCGCTTCCGCGACGAGCTCGAGGACCATATGTCGCCCGAATATGCCGAGGACACGCTGCGTACGGTGATCGGCTGGGGCCGCTTCGCCGAGCTGTATGGCTACGACGAGGAAGCGGACCAGTTCAGCCTGGAGGACATCGAGTAACGTTGGTTGCGGGGGCAGGATTTGAACCTGCGGCCTTCAGGTTATGAGCCTGACGAGCTACCGGGCTGCTCCACCCCGCGGTGGTGTGTGTGTTGTTTGTGTGGGATCGCTGGGCTGGAAGACCTGGCGGCGACCTACTCTCCCGCGCCTTGAGACGCAGTACCATGGGCGCTGGGGTATTTCACGGCCGAGTTCGGGATGGGATCGGGTGCGGGGACCCCGCCAAAGCCACCAGGTCGTCCAGCCCAGCGATGTCTCCGTGCGAGGGAGGTTCGTGGTCTGGGCGATCGGTTCTGGTGCCCCCTGAGGGGAAGGGGGGAGCGTGTGATCTGTGCCGAGTGGCCTGCTTGGTCGCGGTCACTCCGGTTGGGACCGTGTGGATCGCTTCCATGCATGGCGGGTTGGTGTGATCTCGAGCCTGTCGGGCGATTAGGACCGGTCAGCTTTGCGCGTTGCCGCGCCTGCACATCCGGCCTATCGACGTGATGGTCTATCACGGCCCTCCTGGGGTTGCCCCCTGGGAGACCTGGTTTCGAGGTGGGTTTCCCGCTTAGATGCTTTCAGCGGTTATCCCGTCCGCACATAGCTACCCGGCGGTGCCGCTGGCGCGACAACCGGTACACCAGAGGTGCGTCCATCCCGGTCCTCTCGTACTAGGGACAGATCCTCTCAAGTCTCCAACACCCACGGCAGATAGGGACCGAACTGTCTCACGACGTTCTAAACCCAGCTCACGTACCACTTTAATCGGCGAACAGCCGAACCCTTGGGACCTGCTCCAGCCCCAGGATGTGATGAGCCGACATCGAGGTGCCAAACCTCCCCGTCGATGTGGACTCTTGGGGGAGATCAGCCTGTTATCCCTAGAGTACCTTTTATCCGTTGAGCGATGGCCCTTCCACGCGGGACCACCGGATCACTATGGCCGACTTTCGTCTCTGCTCGAGCTGTCACTCTCGCAGTCAGGCGGGCTTATGCCATTGCACTCGACAGCCGATGTCCGACCGGCTTGAGCCCACCATCGCGCGCCTCCGTTACCTTTTAGGAGGCGACCGCCCCAGTCAAACTGCCCACCATGCAGGGTCCCGGACCGGGCTGACCGGTCGCGGTTAGACACCAGAAAAACTCAGGGTGGTATTTCAAGGCTGGCTCCACCGAAGCTAGCGCCCCGGGTTCAAAGCCTCCCACCTATCCTACACAGCGTTTTCCTGGTGCCACTGCAAAGCTGCAGTAAAGGTTCATAGGGTCTTTCCGTCTGACCGCGGGTACCCCGCATCTTCACGGGGAATTCAATTTCGCTGAGCCGATGCCGGAGACAGTGGGGAAGTCGTTACGCCATTCGTGCAGGTCGGAACTTACCCGACAAGGAATTTCGCTACCTTAGGACCGTTATAGTTACGGCCGCCGTTTACCGGGGCTTCGGTTCGGAGCTTGCACTCCTCCCCTTAACCTTCCGGCACCGGGCAGGCGTCAGACCCTATACGTCGTCTCACGACTTCGCAGAGTCCTGTGTTTTTACTAAACAGTCGCTACCCCCTGCTCTGTGCCACCCGCCCATGGTTGCCCATAGACGGGTCTCGCTTATCCCGAAGTTACGCGAGCAATTTGCCTAGTTCCTTCGGCATCGTTCTCTCAAGCGCCTTGGTATGCTCTACCAGTCCACCTGTGTCGGTTTCGGGTACGGTCTATACGCTGGAGCTGTTTCCTGGAACGATCGCAAAGCCGGGACAATCCGATAAGCCCCGACAACAGTCCTCGTCCGTCACTTCCAGCAGGCCCAGGACTATTAACCTGGTTCCCATCGACTACGGCTCTCGCCCTCGCCTTAGGGGCCGGCTCACCCTGCGCGGATTAACCTTGCGCAGGAACCCTTGGACTTTCGGCGACAGAGTTTCTCACTCTGTTTGTCGCTACTTATGTCAGCATTCGCACTTCCGATATCTCCACCACCCCTCACGGGCATGGCTTCACAGACCTACGGAACGCTCCGCTACCGAGCAGTTGTCAGTTGTCAGTTTTCAGTTCTCAGAAAGACGCTCGCGCAAGCCGTGCAACATGCGGGCGATCTCCGACAACTCCCGTTGCCAACCCTGCGAGGTGGCAAGCGGCACGAGATCGAGATCGGCGGCATAGCAGCACCACAGCCGAGCCTCGTCCGCCGAACCGACCGCCATCGTCACATAGCGCCGGAACTCGACGTCCGATCCGGGCTGCCGCCCCGCACCCTCCACCAGGAGCGCGCAGACCGACTTCGACGCCCGACGCAGCTGGTCGGCCATGCCGCCATGCTGCTCCGTCCTCGGCCAGCCCATGCTGGCCCGGTGCAGGTCGAGCGACAGGCTGTAGGCACGCTGAAACACCTTCAGCGACCACACGTCACCCGCCATCAATCTCGCCTGCAGCCGTCTGACAACTGATAACTGACAACTGACAACTGCTCCCACAGCTTCGGTACGTGGCTTGAGCCCCGTTACATCTTCGGCGCGGGATTTCTATTAGACCAGTGAGCT
>CBDCJX010000013.1:17500-99573 GCA_965218045.1 Acetobacteraceae bacterium
GTCGGCCACGTCGAGCTTGACGAAGCCGAACGCCTGCCGCGTCGCCAACCGGTCGAGCCGCGCCTGCTTGAGGGCCACGTCGTAATAGGCGTTGAGGTTGTCGACGCCGATCACCCGCTCGCCGCGCGCCAGCAACGCCTCGGTCACGTGATACCCGACGAAACCCGCAGCCCCGGTTACCAGCACGCTCACGTCGCACTCGCTCCTGTGTGGTGAGCCACGGCGGCCCGCGCGTCGCCCGACATGATCGCGCGAGAAGCCGCCCTACTGTGCCAGCCAGCCGCCATCGATCGACAACGGCACCCCGGTGATGGTCCGCGCATCGTCGGAACACAGGAAGGCGGCCATCGCGCCGATCTGCTCGGGGGTCGAGAACTGATGCATCGGCTGCTTCTCGACCAGCATATCCTTGCCGGCCTCCTGCGGCGTGCGGCCTTGCGCGGCCGCGCGGTCGGCGAGTTGCCGCTCGACCAGCGGCGTGAGGACCCAGCCGGGGCAGATCGCGTTCGCGGTGACGCCGGTGTTGGCGAGCTCGATCGCGGCAACCTTGGTCAGGCCGACCACACCGTGCTTGGCCGCGACATAGGCGACCTTCTGCGCGCTTGCGACCAAGCCATGCGCCGAGGCGATGTTGATGATCCGCCCCCAGCCGCGCTGCTTCATCGCCGGGATCGCCGCCTTCATGGCGTGGAATATCGCCGAGAGATTGATCGCGATGATCGCGTCCCAACGCTCGTCGGGGAAATCTTCGATCGCGGCGGTGAACTGCACGCCGGCATTGTTCACCAGGATGTCCGCCGCGCCGAACTCGCGCTCGACCTGGGCGATCATCGTCCTGATCTCGCCAGGCTTGGCCATGTCGGCCGGCACGTAGCCCACCCGGATTCGGGCCTGCTCGGCGAACTCGCGGCGAAGCTGCTCGATTCGCTGCGGCTCGCCGAACCCGTTCAGCACCACGTCGGCGCCGTGACGGGCCAGCACCCGCGCGATCCCCAGCCCGATGCCGCTGGTCGATCCCGTCACCAGCGCGACCTTGCCCGAGAGACTCATCGCCCGACACTCATGGCGTTCTCCTGCTGCGTACACCGGTTCCGCCGCCCGACCGTTCGCCCGACCTTGCGCGTGTCGCGAACGGCTTGACCCGGAACCGAATGCGGGTCACCTCCCTGGTGCAGCGCAATAACATAGATCGCGACCGATGCGGGGCAGCTTTCGCGGCTTCAGTTCCAAGCGAGGCGGCGGGCGGGCCTCGACGGTGCTCTTGACGCTGCTGCTCGCCCCCGCGGCGGCATCGAGTCCGCCCGCCCCGATCAGGCTCGTCCCGCCAGCGACCGAGGTCGGCTTCCGAGCCTACGCCTTCAGCATGGTGCCGATCGACGGCACGTTCACCCGCTTTGAGGGCCAGCTCGGCCTCGATCCGGGCGTGCCGGGTGCCTGCTCGGTGGCCGTGACCATCGGCACCGCCAGCCTGTTCATCGCCGATCGCGAGACCCGCGACGACGTGATCTCCCCCGCCTTCCTCGACGCCGGCACCTATCCGACAATGATCTATCGCGGTCGCTGCGCCGAGGGCGGCGTGCAAGGCAACCTGACCTTGCACGGCCAGACCCATCCGCTCCTGCTCACCCTGGCGCGCGAGGACGACCGGCTGATCGCGACCGGGATCATCCGGCGCGCCGACTGGGGCATCACCGCCCGGCCGGTCGTGGCCGGCCCGACCGTGCGCATCCGCGTCTCGATCCCGGCGAGCAACGGGGCAGCGCTTCTCACGCTCGGGACGCGCCACTGATGCGCCTGCCACCGGCCCTGGTGCCGCTGCGCCACAGGGCGTTCCGTTCCCTCTGGTTCGCTTTCGTCATCACCTCGCTGGGCACCTGGCTACAGAACACCAGCGCCGGCTGGCTGATGACCACGCTGGCGCCCAACCCGCTCTCGGTGAGCCTGGTGCAGATGGCGACCATCCTGCCTGTGTTTTTTCTGTCGCTGCCCGCCGGGGCGCTGGCCGACATCATCGACCGGCGCCTGTTCCTGATCGGCACGCAAGTCTGGACCATGCTGGCCGCGGCGTTGCTCGCTGGCCTGACGATCTCGGGTGCCACCGGGGTGTGGGGTCTGCTTGCCCTCACCTTCGCGATCGGCATCGGCGCGGCGATGACCAACCCGGCCTGGAGCGCGATCGTCACCGAATTGGTGCCGCGCGAGGATCTGGTTCAGGCGATCGCGCTGAACGGGATCGGCTTCAACCTGGCGCGGGCGATCGGACCCGCGCTGGCCGGCTTCCTGGTCGTGCTGGCCGGCCCCGGCTTCGCTTTCGCGCTGTTCGCCGCCTCGATCCTCGCCGTGGTCGCGGCATTGGTAGCGTGGCGTCGCGGCCCGGAACGCAGCAGCTTGCCGCGCGAGCACCTGTTGAGCGCGATGCGGGCCGGCATGCGCTTCGTGCGCAACACCCCGGCGATGCGCGCGGCGATGATGCGCTCGTTCGCCTACTCGGTACCGGCGGCGGCCCCCTGGGCGCTGCTGCCGCTGGTGGCGCGCGAGCAGCTCGGCGTTGGCGCCGGCACCTACGGGCTGCTGCTCGGCGTCATGGGCGCTGGCGGTGTCACGGCCGGCCTCGGCCTGCCCACGCTGCGCCAGCATGCCGATCGCAGCAGCATCGTGCTGATCGCCAGCATTTTTTCGAGCGCCGGCATCGCCCTGCTGGGCGTGTCGCATCGCTTGCTGCCGGCGGGGATCGGCATGCTGCTGTTCGGCCTCGGCTGGGTGTCGGCCTTTGCCACCATCCAGGCGGCGGCACAGCTCGCGGCACCCGCTTGGGTGCGAGCGCGGGCGCTGGCGATCTACCAGCTCGCCTTCAACGGGGCCCTGGCCGGCGGCTCGCTCGTCTGGGGCTGGATCGGGACGCAGATTGGGCTATCGGGGACTTTGGTCGCCGCGTCCGTCGTCGGCCTCGCGCTGGCTCTGGCGGTCCGCGGCTACGGCCTCGACTCGCCGACGCCGGCGTCGCGCGGCGTCGCCCCGGTGCTGCTGCCCGAGGCGCCGGCCGCCGAAATCGCGCCGCTGCTGCAACTCGGGCGCGGGCGGGTGCTGGAGAGTGTGCATTACACCATCGACCCGGCCGACCGGGACGCCTTCTTGGCCGCGATGGTCGAAGTGCGTCGGGTTCGTGGCCGCGCCGGCGCGCTGGCTTGGCAGCTCTACGAGGATGTCGCGCACCCGGAGGGCTGGCTCGAGGTCTGGTCGATGGAGAGCTGGACCGACCACCTGCGCGAAGCGACCCGCATGTCGCCCGAGGACAAGGACGCGCTGGCTCGCGCCGCCGCGTTGCAGCTGGCCGGGTCTTCCCCCGCCCTCTTTCGCTACCTCGCCGTGACCCCACATCCTCGACCGCGAGACAGGCGGGGCGGCTCGCCCGTTGCTTGAGCCGCGCGCGAGTCGACGTTGCCGACGCCGCGCGGCAAGGGCTAGGGTGCGGCGAGGCGTCTGGAACACAGCATGAACGATCTATTCGGGGCGCCCGGCGCCGGCAAGGACAACAAGGCCAAGGGGCGCGACCCCGAAAGCTACTCCGCCGAGGACATCGAGGTTCTGGAGGGGCTGGAGCCGGTGCGGCGCCGGCCCGGGATGTATATCGGCGGCACCGACGAGAACGCGCTGCACCACCTCGCCGCCGAAATCCTCGACAACGCAATGGACGAGGCGGTCGCCGGGCACGCCAGCTTCATTGAAATGGCGCTGGGGGCGGAGAACCGGCTGACCGTTCGCGACAACGGGCGCGGCATCCCGGTCGACTCACATCCCAAGTTCAAGAATCTCAGCGCGCTGGAGGTGATCCTCACCACCCTGCACTCGGGCGGCAAGTTCAGCGGCAAGGTATACGCGACCTCCGGCGGGCTGCACGGAGTCGGCAGCTCGGTGGTCAACGCGTTGTCGGAGACGATGCGGGTGGAGGTCGCGCGGGATCGCGTGCTGTGGACCCAGAGCTACGCCCGCGGCAAGCCCACCTCGAAGCTGGTCAATGCCGGCCCGGTGCACAATCGGCGCGGCACGACGATTGCGTTCAAGCCGGACCCGACGATCTTCGGCGCGCTGGCGTTCAGCCCGGCGCGGCTCTATCGGCTGTGCCGGTCGAAGGCATACCTGTTCCGTGGCGTGCAGATCCGCTGGAGCTGCGACCCCGCCTTGCTGCGCAGCAAGGACGAGACGCCGCAAGAGGCAGTGCTGCACTTCCCCGGCGGGCTGCGCGACAGCCTGGAGGCGGAGATCGGCGATGCCGCGCGCGCCTTGCCGCAGCTCTGGGCCGGCGAGGCCGATCTGCCGGTGGCGGCGAATGGTGCCAGCACTGGCCGCCTCGAATGGGCCGCGACCTGGCTCGAAGCCGCCGACGGGTTCCTGCACTCGTATTGCAACACCGTGCCGACCCCGTTGGGCGGCACGCACGAAGCGGGTTTCCGCGCCGCGCTGGTGAAAGGCTTGCGGGCCTGGGGCGAGCAGCGCGGCAACCGGCGGGCTGGCCAGATCGTCGCCGAGGATCTGCTGGTGCCGCTAGCGGCAAAGCTCTCCGTGTTCCTGCGCGACCCGCAATTCCAGGGCCAGACCAAGGAGCGGTTGACCAGCTCGGAGGCGGCGCGGCTGGTCGAGACGGCGTTGCGCGACCGGTTCGACCATTGGCTGGCGGGCGATCCGGCGAATGCCGACAACCTGCTCGCCTTCGTCGTCGAGCGCGCCGAGGAGCGGTTGCGGCGCAAGGAGCTCAAGGACACACCGCGCAAGTCGGCCACCCGCCGGTTGCGGCTGCCCGGCAAGCTCACCGACTGCACGCGCGAGAACTCGGCCGAGACCGAAATTTTTCTCGTCGAGGGCGACAGCGCCGGTGGCTCGGCCAAGCAGGCGCGCAATCGCGACACCCAGGCGGTGTTGCCGCTGCGAGGAAAGATCCTCAACGTCGCCAGCGCCTCGGCCGACAAGCTGCGGCAGAACCAGGAGCTGAAGGATCTGATCGAGGCGCTCGGCTGCGGCGTCGGCGAGCGGTTCGATCGCGGCAAGCTGCGTTATGGCCGGGTGATCATCATGACCGATGCCGATGTGGACGGCGCCCATATCGCCTCGCTGCTGATCACCTTCTTCTATCGCGAGCTGCCCGAGCTGGTGCGGCACGGTCACGTCTATCTGGCGCAGCCGCCGCTGTATCGCCTCACCCAAGGCGCGCGCACGGTCTACGCGATGTCCGATCCCGACCGCGCGCGGAAGATGAAATCCTTTCCGGCGAACGCGAAGGTGGAGGTCAGCCGCTTCAAGGGCCTAGGCGAGATGCCGCCCGCGGCGTTGCGCGACACCACGATGGACCCGGCGAAGCGGACCTTGCTGAAGGTGGTGGCGATGCCGGAGGAGCGCGCCGCGACCAACTCGCTGGTCGAGAGCCTGATGGGGCGACGACCCGAACTGCGCTTCCAGTTCATCCAGGAGCGGGCCCGCACGGTCGACGAGGTCGACGTCTGAGCGACAACCGGACGGGCGCAGTCGGGAGGGAACGGTTCCGCCCCGACTGCGCCTGGCTGGTTACGACAGGATGGAGTCGCCGGTGAGCTGGTTCACCCCGAGCAAGGTGATCCGGGTGCCATCCGAGAGGCTGACGGTGCTGTTGCCGCTGCCGCCCTGGATCCCCACCGTGCTGCGATCATAGCCGAACAGCTGGATATGATCGGTGCCGACCTTGAAGTTGGCGATCAAGTCATCGCCGCCGGCGTTGCCGTTGAGGAAGGTGTAGAGGTTGGTCCCCGTCCCGCCGGCGACGGCGGCGTGGCCGGTGCCGAACACCACCTGGTTCGAGCCATTGCCTTCGGTGATCACCATGTCGCCGGCGCCAGCGAAGTAGAGATCGTCGCTCGGTCCGCCATATGCGATGGTCGTGCCGCCGACGCCGATGATCAGGTTGTGACCCGCGCCGCCGACGATCGTCGAATACCCTCCGGTGCCGCCGACCAGGGTATCGTCGCCGGTGCCGCCGTAGAGATGGCTCACCCCGGTGCCGGCCCACATCTGCTCGGGGCCAGCGCCGGCATACATCACGTCGCTGTTGCTGCCGCCCACCATCACGGTGTTCTCGGCGCCATACAAGGTCGCGTTGCCGGTGCCGCCGAAGCCGATGCTGCCGGGCTTCAGCACCGCCGTGGTGGTGCCGCTGGCGGCGACCAGCACGTCGCCCGCGCCGCCGCCGACCAGGGTCGTGTTGCCCCCGCCGGCCACCAGCACGTTGTTGCCGGCGCTGCCGCCGGTGATTGAACCGCCGCCCATGCCGCCGAACACGGTGGACGAGCCGGTGCCGCCGGTGACGCTCACCGAGCCGCTGCCGCCGACCAGGAACAGGTTGCCCGAGCCGGCGGTGACCTGGGTGGTCGGACCGGCGGCGAAGATCGTGTCATTGCCGGCGCCGGCGCTCACCGTGTCGTTGCCGTGCGTGGTCAGGGTGAGGTTCTCGGACAACAAGGCGATGTTGCTGCCCGCTGCGCTGGTCGCCGCCGTCGCTCCCCCGGCTTGCCCGGTGGTGCTGAAAGCGGGCTGGCTGAGGGCGGAAGAGCTCGGCTGGGTGATGGTGCCGATCAGCACGCCGTTGCTGTCGTAGATCGGCAAGGTCGCCGTCGTGTTGGTGACCGAGCGGAGCAGCCGGCTGTTGGCGTCACGGGTCTCCACCCGGTCGATCTGCCCGGACGTGTCGTAGGTCTGGGTGACCGTGCTGCCGGCGCCGTCGGTCATGGCGACGGTGTAGCTGGCGTCCGCGTTCACCGTCAGCGCCAAGGCCGCGGAGGCAAGCGACATGTTGCCGGCCGGGTCGGTTGCCGTGGCGGTGAGGCTATGTATGCCGGTGCTCACGGCTGTCGTGAAGGCATAGCTCCAGGCACCGGTCCCGTCGGCGGTGGCGCTGCCGACCAGGGTCGGTCCGTCGAAGACCTCGACGAGGCTTCCCGCCTCGGCCATGCCGCCGATGACCGGCTTGGCCGGATCGGAGGGGCTTCCCGGTGCCGTCAGGGTGGGTACCGCGATGAGAGTGTCGATGGTCACGGTGAGCGGGGCCGACGCGGGTGTGGTGTAACCCACGGTGTCGGTTTCGGTGGTGGTGAAGCTGTGGACACCATCCGCCAGCGGCGCGGTCGGGGTGAACGACCAGGTGCCGCCGGCCACCGTGGCGCTGCCGACGACCATGCCTGCATCATACAGGGTGATGATGTCGCCATCGGCACCGCCGTTGCCGGTGATCATCGGCAGGTTGATCTTGGTGACGCTATCGCCAGGCGTGCCGCTATCGGTCGTCGCGTCCAGCGCGAGATCCGACGGCGCGGCGGGTGCGGTGCTGTCGACAGACACATCCAGCGCGGCCGAAGCGCTGGAGACGTTGCCCACCGGGTCGGTCGCGGTCGCGGTGAAGCTATGCGCGCCATCGGCGAGGGGGTCGGTCGCGGTGACGGACCAGGCGCCGCCGCTCACCAGGGCGCTGCCGATCACCGTGGCGCCTTCGTAGACGGTGACGGTGTCGCCGTCGGTGCCGCTGCCACTGATCGTCGGAGTGGCGGTGGGGACAATGCCGTTGCTGGCCGAGACCGCCACGAACCCGCTCGGTATCGCCGGTGGCGTGGTGTCGACCGTGAGGGCGAGCGCGTCCGAAGCCAGCGAGACGTTGCCCGCCTCGTCGGTCTCGGTCGCGGTGAAGCTGTAGGCACCGTCCACCAACGGGGTGGTAATGTCGATCGACCAGGTGCCGCCGCTCACCACGGCGGTGCCAAGCACGCCATCGGCGTCCGAGAGGGCGATGGTGTCGCCGTCCAACTCACCGGTGCCGGTGATCGTCGGCATCGTCACGCCGACTGTGCCATTGATCGCCGAGGCGACGTCGAGCGCGGTCGGCGCGGCCGGCACGGTGGTGTCGATGGTCAGCGTGAGGATGGTCGAGTCCGGCGAGGTGATGGCGAACTCGTCGGTCTGCACGGCGGTGAGATCGTGCGGGCCGTCGGCGAGCGGGTTGGTCGGGGTGATAGACCAGACGCCGGCGCTGGTGACCACGCCGCTGCCCAACCCGACCCCGCCTTCGTAGAGGGTGACGGTGTTGCCGCTGGTGCCGCTGCCGGTGATCATCGGCTGGGCGATGGCGGTGAGGTTGTCGTCCAGGGCGCCGGTATCGCTAGTCCCATCGAGCGTCAGCAAGGTCGGCGCGACCGGCAGGTCGATGGTGAGCGTCAGCGGCAATGAGGTCTCGGACACGTTGCCGGCCTGATCGGTCTCGATCGCGACGAAGCTGTGCCCGCCGCTGGTGAGCGGCGCCGCCGAGGCAATCGACCAAGTCCCGCCGCTGACCACGGCGCTGCCGACGATAGTGCCGTCGACGGAGAGGGTGACGGTATCGCCGTCCAGTTCCCCGCTGCCGGTGATCGTCGGCATCGTGTCGTCGGTGACGCTATCGCCCGTGATGCCGCCATCGCTGCCTGGATCGAGCACGAGCGCGGTCGGCGCCGTCGGCGGGGTCGCCTTGATTGTGAGGTCGAGCATCGTCGAGGCCGGCGAGTCGATGCCGTACGAGTCGGTCTCGACGGCGGTGAGCTGGTGGACCCCGTCGGCGAGCGCGGCGACCGGCGTGATCGACCAGGCGCCGCTGGCGACCGTGGCGCTGCCGAGTGCCGTCATCCCATCATACAGGATAACGGTGTCACCGTCCGTGGCCCCGGTGCCGTTGATCGTCGGCATCGTCGCCGAGGTGATGTTGTCGCCCTGCATCGCGCTGTCGCTGTCAGGATCAAGCGCCAGCCCGGTCGGCGCGGTCGGCAGGTCGATGGTGAGGTTGAGCGGCCCTGTGGCCGCCGATTCGCTGCCGGCCGGATTGGTCTCGGTGACCGTGAGGGTGTGCCCCCCGGCGGCCAGCGGCGCGGTCGGGCTGACCGACCACATCCCGCCGCTGACCACGGCGGTGCCGACGGGGCTGGCGCCATCGTAGAGGGTGATGGTGTCGCCGTCGGTTGCGCTGCTGCCGGTGATCACCGGCATGGTTACGTTGGTGACGCTGTCCGAAGGGGTGCCGGCGTCGCTGGCCGGGTCGAGCGCCGGCGTACTCGGCGCGACCGGCACGCTGGTGTCGATCGTGATGTCGAGCTGTGTCGAAGCCGAGGAGACGTTGCCGGCGAGATCGGTCTCGGTGACCGTGAGAGAATGCATCCCGTCCGACAGCGCGCCGCTCGGGGTGATTGACCAGCTGCCGCTGGTGACCACGCCGCTGCCCACCGAGGTCACGTCGTCGTAGAGAATGACGGTGTCGCCATCCTCGGTGCCACTGCCGGTGATCGTCGGGGTTGCATTGTTGGTGAGGTTGTCGCCCGGCACCCCGCCGTCGCTCGCCGGATCGAGCAGCGCCGTCGGCGCCGTCGGGGCAACGGTGTCAAGCGTGAAGCTCAGCTCGGTGGCGCCGATATTGCCCGCGCCATCGGCCTCGGTCGCGGTGATCGTGTAGGCCCCGTCCACCAGGTTGCTCGGGGTGAACGAATAGGCGCCGGCGCTGTCGGCCGTGGCGCTGCCGATCGTGATGGGCCCATTCGCGTCGGGCACCGTGAAGATGACCACGCTGTTCGGGTCGGCGACGCCGCTGAACATCGCGTTGTTGGTCACGCCGTCAGTCGCAAGCGGGCCGGTGTCGTTCGACAGCGCCGCGGTAACGAGGGGAACCAGCCGCACGTAGGTGCCGCCTTGCCCGTCATCGGTCAGGCTGATGGCCGAATCCGTCGGTATCGGGGCGTCGAGCTGGACGGTGTAGGACGGGCCGCCATTCCCAATCACCAGCGTGCTGGCGGATGCCGACACCGTGGTCGTCCCGCTTCCAGGCAAACGCAGGTAGATGTTGTCGCCACGGCTAAAATTCGCCACGACGCCCTGGAAGTCAGCGAGATCGGTGAGGACGACCGTCGAGGCCGAGCCGGCCAGGTCGACCACCTCGCCCGCCGCGAACGCGCCGCGGAGGGTAAGGATGCCGCCATTGGCGACCTGGAGCGTGCCGCTCGACGCGGCGAAGCTGACGTCACCGCTGATGGTGAGCACGTCGCCGCTGCCGACCAGCAGCGTGCCGTCGGCCTTGACGTTGACGCCCGCGCCGAGGCTGGTCGCGCCGGTCAGTTCCCAGGTGCTGCCGGCGTCGACCTGCAGGGTCTGGAAGCCGACAAAGTTCGTGGCATAGTTCGCGATAGTGCCGCTGGTGCCGGCACCCGTCAGCTCCAAGGTGTTGCTGGCAGTGCCGCCGGCCGAGACCACGCCGCTGATCACGCCGGTCGTGTCGAGGACCAGCTTGTTGGCGGTGGTGCCGCCGAACGTGACGTCGCCGTTGATCAGGCCGCGATTGGTGATCGAGCCATCCGTGACCGCGACATCGTTCGCGGTGCCGCCGGCGGACACCACCAGCATGCCGCCGGAGTTGACCATGGTCGCGTCGGCCGTGCCGCCGAGCAGGATGGTCTGCGTGCCGCCACTCAGCACCGCCCCACTTGCGACGCCACCCGACGACACGATTTCGGTGCCGCCTATCAGGACCGTGGTCGCACTCGCCACGCCGCCGGAGAGCACCGCCTCGGTGCCGCTGGCGTCGACCGTGGTGCCGCTGGCGATGCCGCCCGAGGACACGTTCTCGGTGCCGCCGTTCGAGACCACCGTGCCGAGTGCGCTGCCGGTGTTGCCGACCTCCTGAGTTCCGCCGTCCAGGATCGTTGCGGATGCCACGCCGCCGGAGGCGACCGACTGGACCGCACCCGTATAGATCGTCGCGCTGGTCTCGACGCCGCCGAAGACGTTCTCGTTGCCACTCACCGTGCTGGCACTCGCCGTGCCCGAAGTGTTGACGCTCAGCAGCCCACCCGTCTGGACGACGACGTTCGTTGCGGACCCGCCGTCGACAATTACCAGCTCGTCTCCGTTGGAGACGATGGTGCCGTCGACGGTTGCGCCGGAGCTGATAAAGGTGGTGGCCATGGTAAATCTCGCTTGTTGCTATCGGCCGATGTCCGGCCCGGCGGTTGAAAAAAGGAACGGCGTGCGTGACGGCGTTACGAAAGGTCGCGCGCGCACTCGATTTGCGGCTGGGATCGGCGGGGCAGCAGGCCCGGGATGCGGGCGAGGGCGGCCTTGACCTGGTCGGCGGTGATCAGCCGGGTACACTCGAACTGACGCGGTGTTCCGGCATGACGCGGACACCACAGGAAATCCTTGTGATCGAAACGGACTTGTTGGTCGTTCCAGCAGGAATTGCAGGCGTGATAGTTGATCACCCGGAACGCCGAGGAGAACTCGTTCAGCGGGTGGGTGAAGCCGCTGATCATCACGGTCGGCGTGCCGGCGGCCCAAGCAAGCCAGGACAGCCCGCTCGACAGGCCGATGAACGCCGAGGCGTGACGCAGCCAGCGGGCACGCTCGGTCAACGGCCGGTCGCCGGTCTCATCCTCCGCGCCGTGCGGAATATGGTTCCAGACGAGACCACCGCCGTGCACCGGCTTCTGGTCGATGCAGATGACGCGGTAGCCCGCGCGCTTGAGAAGCGCGACGACCTCGCGCCAGCCCGTCGGGTTGTTCCAGTACTTGGCCTGGCTGGAACTCTGCGCCGCGATGCAGACATAGGGCTCGGCGATCGGCCGGGTCTCGTCGGGCAGCGCCAAGGACGGCGCCTGCTCGGCCGGATCGACGCCGAGGATGTAGGCCGCCGTGCGATGCAGCCCGACGTGACGGAAATCGCACGGCTGCCAGGTGTTATCCTTGTCGTCGAAAAACAGGCCCATGCAATACGTGGCGTAGAACTGCTCCGGCCGAACCTCCTCGTGCGGGACGAAGGTGATGTGCGGGTAGGCGTCGCGCAGCAGCGGGATGATCAGCGCCGACATCGCGCAGGTGAGCCGGCAGCCATGCACCTCGGCGAAGCGCGCGGCGTACGGGAACCACGCCAGCACGTCGCCCAGCGTGCCGATCGGGAACTGGATCAGCACATCCTCGCCGGCGGCGGAGTAGTCATGGCGGAACACGAGCTCGCCCTCGGCCCAGACCTCGATGCCGCAACGCAGATAGTAACGCTTGCGGCTGTTCACCGTGGCGGTCTTGACCTCGGTCTCGTACAGGATGTTGCCGGTGTCGAGGTCGCGCAGGCGGATCTGCCATTCGCCCTCCGGCAGCGTGACCCGGCAGCCGAGGTTGAAATCGTAGCGAATGCCGCGCGGTCCCTCACGGGTCGGGCGCGACGCCGCTGGCGGATACGGCGCCGCGTCGGGGTTCGGCGCGACAGCCTTGCGCGGCGGCGGCGACGATGCCCGCGGGGCGGTCGTGCTGGTTGCCGGCGAGGAGGACGGGCGGGATTGGCCGGTCTGGCCGTCACCCAGCGGATCGGCGGCTTCGTCCAAGTCACGCCACCCGCGACCGATCTCGGCAAGGTTTTCCAAGGTGATGCTTGACCGCCTACGTGTGGAAATCGTTTTGACTTGCCCTGTCGGGCAGGCGCGCTTGTAGGGTCGAACCCCTAATCGACGGTTAAAATCCGCGTCGGGGACCCGGTGGCAGCAACGGCACCAGGCGCAAGCGCGCTGGCTGGCCGCGCGCGACCACCACAATGGCATGCTGACCGAAGCGACGGGCCAACACCGCGACACGGCGCGGGTCGGCGGCGATCAGCAGGTGCTCCTCCGACCAGCCTCCCGCTGGCGCGCCGCCGCGGCCGTGCGCGATGGGCAGCCGCCGCGCGGCGCTGAGCAAGGCCGCCTGCCGCCGCCGGTTCCACCCCTCCGGTCGGCGCCGCGAGAACGGGTTCCAGGCGGTGACGAACCCGCCGGTGCGCCCGCCCAGGCGGGCGAGTAGCCCATCGCACTCGGGCGAGCGGTGGCCGATACGCGCCACGGCGCCGTCGGCCTCGTAGCGGGCGCGCCGATACGCGCCGAGCAGCCGCGCCGAGATCAGCGCGCGTCCCGCCGCTCGGCGAACGCCACGTCGCGATGCACATAGACCGCCATCAGGATGCCGAAGCCGAGCATGGCGGTGAGCATCGCCGAGCCGCCATGCGAGACCAGCGGCAACGGCACGCCGCCGACCGGGATCGCCCCCATCACCATGGCGATGTTGACGAACACATACATGAAGAAGTTCGTCGCGATGCCGAGTGCCACCAGCCGGCCGAACTGGTGGCGGCAACGCAGCGCCATCGTCCCCCCACCCAGCACCAGCAGCGCGAGCAGCGCGAGTAGCGCGATCCCGCCGACGAACCCGAACTCCTCGCCCAGCAGGGTGAAGATGAAGTCGGTCTGCTTCTCCGGCAGGAAGTTCAGCGAACCCTGGGTGCCGTGCAGGTAGCCCTCGCCCCACATGCCGCCGGCGCCGAGCGCGATCTTGGACTGGATGATGTTGTAGCCGGCGCCGAGCGGGTCACTGGACGGATCGAGAAAAGTGTCGATCCGCGCCCGCTGGTAGTCATGCAGATGGTGGTAGGCGAATGTCGCCACGAACGGCAGCGGTGCCGCGATCAGCGCGAACTTCCACAAGCGTACCCCGGCGGCAAAGAACATCGCCGCGCCCACCATCAAGGTGATCGCCGCCGTGCCGAGATTGGGCTGCTTGAGGATCAGGCCGACCGGGATCAGCACCAGGATGATCGGCGGGACCAGAAAGAACGGATTGCCGATCCGCTCCCAGGTTGCGCGGTGGAACCACGACGCGAGCACCAGCACCAGCCCGAGCTTGGCCAGCTCGCTCGGTTGCAGCTGCAAGCCGCCAAGCTCGATCCAACGCTGCGCCCCCTTGCCGACATGGCCCAAACGGTCGACCAGCACCAGCAGGGCAATGGTGGCGCCATAGAACGGCCAAGCCAGGCGGGCGATGAAGCGGATGTCGATCAGCGCGACGCCCAGCATCAGCATGAGCCCGAAGCCGAAGCGCAGCGCATGGCGGGTGGCGTACGGCTCGGGCGCCCCGCCAGCGGCGCTGGTGAGGGCGACGTAACCGACCCCGGCGAGCAGGCACAGCAGCAGCACGTAGACCCAGCTTATCTGCCGCAACTTGCCGGTCAGACCGAAGGACGTGTCGCGGATCAGCCGCCGCTGCATCACGCCCGCCCCCGGTCGGCGAGCCGATCGGCGGGCAAGGCGGATTTGCCGGCCGGATCGCGGGTCAGCGTCTCGATCATCATGTCGCGCGCCACCGGAGCGGCGGCGGCGGCACCCGCGTTGCCGTGCTCGACCACGATCGCCAGCGCGTAACGCGGCGCGTCGAACGGCGCGTAGGCGACGAACAGGGCGTGCGGACGGAACTCCCACGGCAGCTTCTCGGACTTGAAGCCGTGCTCGCGTTGCTCACGCGTTACGCGGCGGACCTGCGAGGAGCCGGTCTTGCCGGCCAGCACACCGAGATTGCCGGGCAGCCGCGCGATCGGCGCCGTGCCGCCAGCCTCGTTGACCACCGCCCACATGCCTTGCCGCACCGTGCCGAGCAGCTTGTCGGCGAGACCCATATCCGGCCAGTGGTCCGCCCGCGCCTCGGGCTGCACCGCGTCGCCGAGCGTGCGGGTCAGATGCGGCACCACCTGGCGGCCGGTGGCGAGGCGCGCGGCATAGGTGGCGAGTTGCAGCGGCGTGACCTGGATGTAGCCCTGGCCGATCCCGCTCACGATGGTGTCGCCGAGGTTCCACGCCTTGCCCTTGCCCCTGCGCCACGCCCTTGTGGGGATCAGCCCGGCGCGCGTCCCCGGCAGGTCGGTGGGCAGATCGACCCCAAGCCCCAGCCGGTGCGCCATCGCCGCGATCGGGTCGATCCCGGTGCGGCGGGCGACCTCGTAGAAGTAGACGTCGCAGCTATGCTTGAGGCCGCCGCGCAGGTCGACCGAACCGTGCCCGCCCTTGCGCCAGCAATGGAAACGAGTGTCGCCGATATCGAGGTAGCCGGGGCAGCGCACCCGGTCGCCGGGCGTGATCGCCCGTGATTCAAGCCCGGCGAGGGCGACCGCCATCTTGAAGGTGGAACCCGGCGCGTAGAGCCCGGCGGCGGCCTTGTTGATCAGCGGCGTGCGCCGATTGCGAGTCCAGGCGGCCCACTGCGCCTGCGACACGCCCGAGTTGAACAGGCTGGGATCGAACGAGGGATTACTCGCCATAGCGAGCACCTCGCCGTTGCGGCAATCCATCACCACGGCACTGGCGCTTTCGTCGCCGAGGCGCCGCAGCACCGCCTCCTGCAGCCCGGCGTCGATGGTCAGGGTGACATCCTGGCCCGGCATCCCCTCCTGGCGGTCCAGCTCGCGGATCACCCGGCCGATGGCGTTGACCTCGAGCCGGATCACCCCCGCCTTGCCGCGCAACGGGAGTTCCTGGGCCTTTTCCATCCCGGCGCGGCCGACCCGGACCCCCGGCAAGGCCAGCATCGGGTCCGCCACCCCATCGTCATCGCCGAGATCGTCC
Organism: Acetobacteraceae bacterium; assembly: GCA_965218045.1. Taxonomy (GTDB): domain Bacteria; phylum Pseudomonadota; class Alphaproteobacteria; order Acetobacterales; family Acetobacteraceae; genus CAVRCA01. Next base: position 32,938 of record CBDCJX010000013.1, read on the forward strand.
TCGTTCGGCGGCGCGACGTAGCCCACCACATGGGCGAGACGATCGGCGAGCGGGTACTGCCGGGTGGTGCCGACATCGACGATGATGCCGGGCAGATCGGGCGCGTTGACCTCGATCCGCGCCATGTCCTCCCAGCTCAGGAAATCGGCGACCATCACCGGGATGAAGCGCCGGTGCCGATGCACCTCGCGCTCGACGCGGGCGCGTTCGTGCTCGGCGAGCGGGACGATGTGGCTGAACGCATCCAGCGTCGCCGCCACGTCGTCGGCCTGCTCGGCGATCAGCAGGGCGCGCCAGTTCAGCCGGTTGCCGGCGAGCACCCCGCCAGCGCGGTCGAGGATGCGGCCGCGCGGCGGGGCGATCAGCCGGGCGCTGATGCGGTTCTCGTCGGCTAACGCGGCGTAGCGACCACCCTCGACCACCTGGACCTGGTAGAGCTTGGTCGCGAGTGCGCCGAGCACCGCGACCTGGCCGCCCATCAGCAGCAGCGCGCGGCGGGTGAACACCGCGCGGCGCTTGCCATCCGGCTCGGGTGGGCGCAGCGGCCGGATGCGGCGCGGGCGCATCGTCAGGCCCGCCCGGGATCGGCGACCGACTGGTCCGCCCGAAGCAGGAGCACGCTCAGCGCCGGATAGAGTGCGGCGGTGATGCCGAACTGGAACACCGCCGCCGATCCCGGCAGCAGGCGGAACCGCAGCAGCGCGGTCAGCCCCCAGTCGAGCAAGGTCGCGCCGGCGGCGACGAGGGCGAAGGCGAGCCACGCGACGACAAGACCTTGCCGGTCCAACAGGCGGCGCGCCCGCAGCGCCACGGCATAGGCGGTCAACATGACCAGCACATCGACCCCAAGCGGCTGATAGCCGAGCAGATCCAGCAGCAAGCCCAGCACGAACACGATCGGCGGCGGCAGCGAGGCGGGTCGATGTTGCGCCCAGAACCACACGCTGCCCAAGGTCAGCGCCGGCAGCAGCGCCGCCTGTCGCGGCAGGCCGAGTGGTGCCGTGGCCAATACCATCAGCAGCAGCGTGCAGACTGTGGGGAAACCCGCCCGCGCCGCCGCGTCCAGTCGGCGTCCCACGGACGGGCGCGGCCTGATCCCCGGGGCGCGATCGGGCGGGGCCACGCTAGCGCGCCTCGGCTCCCGCGGCACCGGCCGGCGCTTCCGGCGGGACGATGCCGCGTTTGCCGTAGTCGAAGATGCGCAGGATCTCGAGCTGGTCGAGCCGGGCCGCCGGTTCCACCTCCGGCACATGGGCCGCGCTGTAATGCACGATGCCGACCGGCAGGTTGGCCGGAAACACGTCGGCCTCGGCGCTGGTGACCACACGCTCGCCCGCGGCCGGATTGCTGCCCTCGGGCCAATATTGCAGTCGCGGGCGTGCGCCGTTGGTGCCCACCAGGATGGCGCGGGCCCGACTGTTCTCCAGGATGACCGGAATGCGGCTGTTGAGATCGGTGATCAGCAGCACCCGCGCGGTCCGCGCCCCCACCTCGGTGACCCGGCCCACCAGACCGCGCTCATCGAGCGCGATCTGGCCCTTGGTGATGCCGTGATGCGGGCCGACCGCCAGCAGCACGGCGCGCGCATACACCCCGCCCGCCTCGTTGACCACGCGCGTCGTGACGTAGGTAGGCGTCGGGGCCGGGATCCAGTGCAGGTTGGCTTTCAGGCGCTGATTTTCGGCATCCAGCGCCAGCGCGACGGATTGCCAGTGCCGCAGTCGCTCGTTCTCGTCGCGCAGCCTGGTGTTCTCGGCGCGGATGCCGACCAGGTCATCGGCCGCCACCAAGGTGCCGCGCAGGTGCGCCAGCGGGCCGGACAGCGCGGCATGGATCGGGGCCAGGGCGTCGGCCACCGTCATGCGCGCGCGCTCGGCGAGCAGCGCGTCGGCCTTGCCCAGCAGCATCAGGCCGAACGCCGCGATGATCAGCAGCGGCAGCATCAATCGGCCCAATGCCTGGCGCGCCGCGATCGACATCCGGATCACCTGCTCGAACGCCCCTTCCCGGAGCCCGCCGCTCCGGCTTCAAATACCAGCGTCTGAAAACACCACCGCACTCAATACATCGACGACAGCACGCTGCTTAGTCGGCGTGGCTCCTCCAACGCCCGGCCGGTGCCGAGGGCGACGCATTGCAGCGGGTCCTCCGCAACGACGACCGGCAGGCCGGTCGCGTCACGCAGCACCTGATCGAGACGATAGAGCAAGGCGCCGCCGCCCGTCAGCACAATCCCGCGGTCGACGATATCGGCCGCGAGTTCGGGCGGCGTGTTCTCGAGCGCGGTCTTCACCGCGTCGATGATCTGGCCGACCGGATCGGCCATGCTCTCGGCGATCTGCCACTGGCTGACCAGCACTTCGCGCGGCACCCCGTTCATCAGGTCGCGCCCCCGCACCTCGCGCAACGGGCCCTCGCCCTCGTCCGGCCGGCACGCCGCACCGATGTCGAGCTTGATCCGTTCGGCCGAGGATTCGCCGATCAGCAGGTTATGGGTGCGGCGGATGTAGCTGATGATCGCCTCGTCCATCTTGTCGCCGCCGACCCGCACCGAGCGGGCGAAGACGATGCCGCCGAGCGAGATCACCGCCACCTCGGTGGTGCCGCCGCCGACATCGACCACCATGCTGCCGGACGGCTCGGTCACCGGCAGGCCGGCGCCGATCGCGGCGGCCATCGGCTCCTCGATCAGCTTGACCCGCCGCGCCCCCGCGCTCTCGGCACTCTCCTGGATGGCGCGGCGCTCGACCGCGGTCGAGCCCGACGGGACGCAAACGATGATCGTGGGCGAGGCAAAGCCGCGCCGATGGTGCACCTTGCGGATGAAGTGCTTGATCATCTCCTCGGCGACCTCGAAGTCGGCGATCACCCCGTCGCGCAGCGGCCGAATGGCGTGGATGTTGCCGGGCGTGCGACCGAGCATCTGCTTGGCCTCCTCGCCGACCGCGAGCACCTGCTTACGGCCGCGCACGTCGGCGAGGGCGACGACGCTGGGCTCGGCCAGCACGATCCCGCGACCCTTCACGTAGACCAGCGTGTTGGCGGTCCCGAGGTCGATCGCCATATCCGTGGACATGACGCCCAGCAACCGTGAGAACATAAAGCCAGACCTTTTCACACGCTGTAACCGAGACGGCGGAGGGCTTAACCTCCCGCAAGTTGCTTAACAAGGCTTAACAACAGCGGCGGGCTTAACGGCTTGTCAGCAGATGCGGCGTATCAAGCCGCGCGATTTGGCCGTGAGGCAAAATCCCGAGAGCGCCGCATTCCCGCCGCGACCGCGACCTGATTTTCGCGTTGTCTGCGGCGGAACCAATGGGGCGGGCGTCGCCCCCTGTTGAGGAGACACAGCATGCTTCGTAAAGCGACCACCGCCGTCATGCTCGCCGGGATCGGGCTTGGCCTCGCGGCTTGCAATCCCTACAGCCCCGGCCAGCGCGCCGTGGGTGGCGGCCTGCTCGGCGCCGGCGCGGGTGCGGCGGTCGGCGGCCTCGCCGGCGGCGGCAACGGTGCCGCGATCGGCGCGCTCGGTGGTGGCGCGCTCGGCGCGGTGGGCGGCGCGGCGACCACGCCCAACGCACCCCCGGCGCGCGGCGGCTATTATCGGTAAGCCGGATCATTGCCGGGCGGGCGGCGCAGTGGCAGGATCACCGCTCGACCCGTGATCTGCGAGACCGTCGCCATGACTCGCCTGGCTTTGCTTGCGATCGTCCCGCTCACCTGCGTCCTGGGCGGCTGCGGCTACACGCCGCAGCGGCTCGGGATCACCGGTCCTGGCACCTCGCAGACCACGGTCGCGTCCCACACGTCGGAAGCCGACGATGACGCGGTGATCCCGACGCCGGGTCTGCCGACCGGCTACCGCGGACGCGAAGACGGCGCGCGATCCACCGCCCCCAGCTACGGGCAGAACGGACGATTCTACAACTACAACTGACGCCGGCAAAATTCGGTGCCAGGGTGTCCCCCGCGACAGGGAGGACGCCATGACCGAAGCCATCAATCGCTACGATCTGACCGCCGCACGCGCGCACGGGCGGCCCGGCCGCGAGATCCGGCCAGCGGGCAAGACGATCGACATGCACGCTCATGTCTACAGCATGGAGGCGGCGGCATTTGCCCGCCCGCATCTCGATGCCGCGGCGAACCCGCTGGGCCGCTTCGCGACCGCGGAGACCGCCGAACTGAACCGCAAGCAGGAAGCGGAACGTGCGGCGATGTCCACCGACCTGCCGGCCCGGCTCGCCGACATGGACAAGATGGGCATCGACATCCAGGTGGTGACACCCGCGCCGCCGCAGATCTACACCACGCTCGCGCCCGAGATCGCGATGCAGGCGACACGCCTGGTCAACGACAACATGGCCGCCTTCGCCGCGCGGCGGCCCGACCGGTTCGTCGCGATGGGCACGGTGGCGTTGCAAGCCGGCGCCGAGGCCGTCGCCGAGCTGGAGCGGTGCTTGGGGCCGCTCGGCTTCAAGGGCGTCGAGGTGCTCACCAACGTCGCCGGGCGGGAGCTGTCGGAGCCGGATTTCGCGCCGTTCTGGGCGCGCGCCGAGCAGCTCGGCGCCGTGGTGATGATCCATCCCGGCGGCTTCAGCCACGCCGAGCGGCTCGGCCGGTTCTACCTCAACAACACGATCGGCAACCCGCTCGAGACCACGATCGCGCTGCACTACCTCATCCTCGATGGCGTGCTGGAACGCCACCCGGCGCTCAAGCTCATCGCCGCGCATGGCGGCGGTTTTCTGGGCGGTTACTCGGGGCGCATCGACCACGCCTGGGGTGCGCGCAGCGATGCGCACGGTGCGTTGCCGAACCCGCCGAGCACGTATCTCAAACGCGTGTATTTCGACGCGGTCGTGTTCACCCCGCACCAGCTCGACGCGCTGGTCCGCACCTTCGGCGTGGGCCAGATCATGCTGGGGACCGACTACCCGTACGACATGGGCGAGTACGACCCGATCGCCCATCTCGCCACCGCCGAGACGCTGGACCAGGATGGAGTGCAAGCAGTGGCGGGCGGCAACGCGGTGCGCTTGTTTGGTCTGTAGCCGCCAGGGAACGCGATGCTCAGCGGGCTCGTCACTCGTGCTGCCATACACGGGGATGCAGAGGCCACAAGGCGGGTTCTGGTCGAGACTTGGCACAACACATACGATGCCTTGATCGGCCCGGAAGAAGTCACCGCGATCACCGGGCGATGGCGTGCGGTCGCCGTGTTACGGCATCCGGGTATCAGAACAAAACCCGGGCGAGCAAGGCGAGGAGGCTAATCTGCGGCAGGAGCATTTGAATGGGGCGGAGCTGTTCGAAGTAGCGTGGCGCTTCGCCCCGACTAGCCGCCATCGGGTCCAAGACCGCCAGCGACACATAGCCGATAAGCAGCAGTGTTAGCGATGCAATCGGCCAGATGGAGAGCAGCGACGCTGCTCCCAGCGTGAACAGCCACAGCATGGTGCCGAGTTGCGACAGGGTCGGGCCGCCGTCCTGGCGGAAACTGAGACCGCGCCGAACACCGGCGAGAAAGCAGACCACCGCGCCAGCCCAGATCATCGTCAACCGCAGGATTGCGCCGGCGGCCGGCTCGCTCAGCGACCAGACCGCCACCGCGCCGGCGACGATCGGCATCATCGCCGCATAGGCGAGAACAAGGCTCCAAGCCGGGGTTTGATCTCGCGGCTGTTCCGTGCCGTATTCGACGCGCCCAGGGATGTCGTTCACCAGCCGGAGCTAGGTCAGGGCGCCATCACCGGCCCGACCTCGCGCAAACGGGGCAAGACCTCGCGCGCGAACAGCCGAATGCCGTTCTCCGATTCGGCATGCGTCATGAAGCCCGAGCGACCGATCATCGCCAGGTGGCCGAAGCCGCCGACCTTGTCGTGGAACTCCATGATCTGCCGATAGACACTGTCCGGATTGCCGGCGAACAGGATGCCGTCGGCCATCGCCTGCTCCGGGCCCATCGTGGTGAGCCGCGCCGCGTTCTGGCTCGCCGGCACCACGCCTTTCTCCGCGTTTACCAGCGCGGCATCCGGTGCTGCGGGTTTCGCGCGGCTGCGGTACACTTGCGGGGCGAATTGCGGCGGCACCGCGCCGGGCAAGAACTTGGTATATTGCGGCGCCGATTTCAGACTGGTGTTGAGGAACCACAGCAACTTGCTGCCGACGCGCACACCTTCCTCGTCGGTGTCGCCGACATAGACCAGCGCCGCGTAGGCGAAATTGTCCGTGCTCACCGGCGGCAAGCCCGCCTCGGCGCGCGCGCGTCGGTGCGCCGCATAGGCCCGCTTGGTGCCGTCCGGTCCGCGCAACACCAGCACGTGCACCATGCCGCGACGCCCGACCTCGGCCGCCGTCTCCGGATCACCCGTCGCCGACCACAAACGCGGGTGCGGTGACTGATAGGGGCGCGGCCAGATGTTCACGTGCCGGTGGCTGAAGTGCTTGCCCTCCCAACTGAACGGACCGTCCTGACAGGTGAGTGCCTTGCGGATCAGGTCGATCGCTTCCCAGTAGCGCTCGGTGTTGTTCACCGGGCTGACATTGGCCGAGGCCATCTCGGTGCCGCCCGACTTCACGAAGCCGATCTCCAGCCGGCCGCGCGAGACCACGTCGGCGGTGGCGTATTCCTCGGCGATGCGCACCGGATCGCGCCGCAACGACACCAAGGTGCCGAGGCTGAGGATGCGTACCTTGCGCGTCTGTCGCGCGAGGATGCCGAGCAGCATCGGGTTGGCGCTGATCAAGGAGTTGATGCCGGCATGGTGCTCGATCGCCAGCACGTTCATGCCGAGATCATCGCACAGCAGGAACTCGTCGATCACTTCCTCGAACAGATCGGCGGCGACGCGCGGGTCGCAGTAGCGGTTCGGCAAGCTGGCGCGAACGCTGTCGGCGGCTTCCAGCACGTCCGGCGCGACGTCGGGATAGGGGATCTCGCACTGCCACCAGACATCCATCGAAAACCCCCTAACGGTCGAGGAAGCCGAGCACGTGGTCGGCGAATATTTCTGGCCGCTCGATCTCGGGATGATGTCCGGCCTCGTCGATCGCAACGAAGCGCGATCCGGGAATCAGCGCGCTGTAGGCCCGGCCGTACGCGGGAGTGACGATGCCGTCGCTGCCACCCCAAACGAGCAGACCCGGCAAGGCAATGCGCGGCAGCCAATACGCAAGACGCGGGTTGTGCATGTAGGGATGCCAGCCGTAGAGGCACAGCGCATCCCAGTTGCGCGCGCGGGTCACCAGCGCCTCGTCGCTCAGCGCGTCGTAATCCGGCGCAAACCGCGTCGGATCGTGCCAGCTTTGCCGCCGCACCGTGTCGGGATGGGTGTTGAACACGTCGAGTATGTCGGCGGTCTCGCGATCGCCCACCTTGATGCCAAGCGCGTCGACCAGCACCAGTCGGTCGATGCGTCGCGGGGCGGCGACCGCCAGTTCGGCCGCCAGCCAGCCGCCGAACGAGAAGCCGATCACACTCACCCGCTCGTCAGGCCACGCATCCAGCAACGCCAGATAGAGATGCACGAGATCGTAGACCGTCTCAAAGCCGTCCGGGCGTGGCGAGCGGCCGAAGCCGGGATGCGACGGCGCGACGAGGTCGAACCGCGCGGCGAGCGGCGCCAGGAACCTGGCATCCGGCTCGATCTGCTGGAACCCGTGCAGCAGCAGCAACGGCGGGCCGCCACCGCCGCGCAGCACGTCGAGCTCGATCCCATGCACCGTCATGGTTTCGCGTGTCATCATCGCGGCAGCGCCGCGTCGCGGGTCTCGCGGCCGATCATCATCGCGACGATGCTGAGTGCCGCGAAGCAGGTCATCGCCGCGGCCGCCTTGTTGAAGCTGCCGCCGAACGGAACTACCAGCAGGCCGGCGACCAGCGGCCCGAAGCTGGTGATCACCCGGCCGCTGCCGTTGCAGAACGAGACCGCGGTGGCGCGCATGTGGGTCGGGAACAGTTCGGGCAGATACACGGCGTGGCCGGAGAACACGCCGAACACGAAGTAGCCGAACACCGGCAGCATCACCGGGTAGAACTGGTAGGTGTCGAGCCCGAGATAGAGGAACAGCCCCGACGCGATCGCGCCCACATTGTAGAACACCACCGTCGCACGGCGGCCGAACGCATCGGCGAGGAAGCCGAACGTGGCGTAGCCGACCATTCCGCCCAGACCCCAGAGCATCATCCCGTGCCCGACGATCGAGACCGCCGCCGTGCCATGCACGCCCTGCTTCTCGAGCATCAGGGATTGTATCGTCGGCAACCAGATCACGCTGGTCCAGATCGACAGCAAGGTGCCGACGCAGAACAGCAGCCCGACCAGGGTGGCGAAGCGGTTCTGCGGCGAGAACAGTTGCAGCGGCACAAACCGCATGAACTCGCGGTGCTCGGCCTCGGTGGCCTCGCCGCCCGACCGCACGGCGGCGCGGCGAGCGCTCACCGCACGAAAATGCGCGGTCTCGCTCATTCCGCCGCGCAGCAGCAACAGCAACAACGCCGGCGCGATCCCGACGAAGAACACCGCGCGCCAGCCATACGGCCCGACCAGCGCATAAACCTGGCCGCCGATCAGCGCGCCGAACGCGCCGCCGGTCATCATCAGACCGGAGATTTTCGCGCGATGGAAATCGGCGAACGCCTCGGCGACGAGGGTCATGCCGACCACCACCTCGGCGCCGGTGCCGATTCCGGCCAGGAAGCGGAACAGGCCGAGCTGGAAGAGGCTGTGTGCGAACCCCTGACAGGCGGTGAACACGCTGAAGATGACGATGCTGAGGGCCAGCGCCCGCACCCGGCCGATGTAGTCGGCGACGATGCCGAACAGGAACCCGCCGGAGGCCCAGCCCAGCAGCCCCACCATGCTGAGATAGCCGCCGACGCGCCCGATATCGCCGAGGCTGGCCGTGCCGCCCAGCAACTCGGTCACCGCCGGGCGTAGCACCAGCGAGAACAGGCCGAAATCGGTCGAATCGAGCGCCCAGCCGATCCAGGTGACGAGAAACACCAACCACTGGTAGCGACTGAGCTCACCCAGCCAGGACGCGCGCCCAGCCCTCGCACCTGCTGCTCCCACTGCTCCCTCCCGAGATCACGCGGCGCCGACGTCCCAACCGCCGGACTTCACGCCGGCTGCGGTGGGATCGAGACGAGCAAAGCACGGATGTATGCGGCCGTCACGCACAACCACGCCGGCCTCGCAGGGCGGTTACCCGCCCAGCGTTGCGCCGCGTCAGGCCGACAAGGCGGCGGGCTCGGTGCGGACGCGCTTGACCAGCAGCTTGTTGAGCGCGTGAACGTACGCGCGGGCGGAGGCGACGATGGTGTCGGGGTCGGCGCCCTGGCCGTCGACCATCTTGCCGTTCTCCTCGAGCCGCACCGTGGTCCGCGCCTGCGCGTCGGTCCCCTCGGTCACCGCACCGACCGAGAACAGCACCAGGTTGGCCTCGTGCGGGAAGATCGCACGGATCGCTTTGAAGGTCGCGTCCACCGGGCCGTCGCCGCCGGACGTGGCCTGCTGCATCACGCCGTCGACCTCCAGTTCGAGCTCGGCGCGCGGCGGAGCTTTGGAGCCGGCGCGCAGATCGAGCGAGACGAAGCGGATGCGGTCGTGGTCGCGCATCACCTCGTCGTCCACCAACGCGACGATGTCCTCGTCGTAGACCACCTTCTTGAGATCGGCGAGCTGCTTGAAGCGACGGAAGGCGTCGTTCAGCTTGTTGTCGCCGACCTCGCCGTAGCCGAGCGTGCGCAGCTTGTCGCGGAACGCGGCGCGACCCGAGTGCTTGCCCAGCACCAGCGAGGACTTGGTCCAGCCCACACTCTCAGGCGTCATGATCTCGTAGGTGCCGGCGTGCTTCAGCACCCCATCCTGGTGGATGCCGCTCTCATGGGCGAAGGCGTTGCGGCCGACGATGGCCTTGTTCGGCTGCACGTCGAAGCCGGTGATCGTCGCCAGCAGGCGCGAGACGCGCAGCAGGTTCGGCGTGTTGATGCCGGTGGTGCGGGCGATCGCGTCGTGACGCGTGCGCACCGCCATCGCGATCTCCTCGAGCGAGGCGTTGCCGGCGCGCTCGCCGATGCCGTTGATGGTGCACTCGACCTGGCGCGCCCCGGCGCGGATCGCGGCGATCGTGTTGGCCACCGCGAGGCCGAGATCGTTATGATTGTGCGTCGAGAAGATCACCTTCTCCGCGCCCGGCACCCGCTCGCGCAACGTGGAAAAAATGTTCTCGAGGTCTTCGGGCAGCGCGTAGCCGACCGTGTCGGGGATGTTGATCGTGTTGGCGCCGTACTTGATCGCGGTCTCGACGCAACGGCACAGGAACTCCATGTCGCTGCGGCTGCCATCCTCGGCCGACCACTCGACATCCTCGGCGTGGTCGCGGGCGAGCTGGACCGAGCGCGCGGTCAGGTCCAGCACCTCGTCCGGCTCCAGCCGCAGCTTGTATTTCATGTGCAGCGCGGAGGTGGCGAGCACGATGTGGATGCGGCGACGCTCGGCCGGGCGCAGCGCCTCGGCGGAACGCAGGATGTCGGCCTCGGCGGCGCGCGAGAGGCTGGCGATCACCGGGCCGCGCACGGTCTCGGCGATCGCTTTCACGCTCTCGAAATCGCCCGGCGAGGCGATGGCGAAGCCGGCCTCGATCACGTCGACCCCAAGCTCGGTTAGCGCCTCGGCCATGCGGATCTTCTCGCCGAGATTCATCGAGAAGCCCGGCGACTGCTCGCCGTCGCGCAGGGTGGTGTCGAACATGATGATGCGATTGTCGTCCAGCTTGCCGAAGCTGGGATGGTCGATGCTCATGGCGGCGGTCCTTGGAGTCGGGTTGCGACGGTCAGCCTTGCGGGGTCCGGCCGCGCAGGCGCGACCGTGATCCGGGTCTCCCCTGAGCGATGCCGGCCGCTCGTGGCCGGGCGTGGCGCTCAGGGGCGGCTAAGTCGAAGGAGGAGGCCGAGGGCGAGCAGCCGCGCCGAGCACCGCGCCATCGCGCGTGCAGTCCGGCAGGCCATGCGTGCGCCGCAGACAACCATGCATGACCTATACGCCCGCTCGCGCCGCGATGGCAACCGACCCCAATCCGCGAAGAGTCCGGGAAGCGTGTGATAGCGGCCGCCGCACGTTCCTGCCCGTCTGGGCCGTGCTCGGCCCTACCGTCTGTGCCGTGCTCGGCGAAGGTGATTTATGTTTTGATACCGGAACGATATTGACGTGCCAAGGCGGGCGATGCGTCAGGCCCGAAAAAACGGCGGTGGCCAGGGTGGCAGGGAGAACGAACGCTTGGCGGAAGCGGCCCGGCTAAGCTCCGGTGGGACTTCGGCCCGGGCGTCGGGTGGGATTTGGGGTGGAGCGTGGGGCGACGCCTCGCCCGGCGCTGCGGCGAGCGCCGCCGGAGTGAGTGGTGGCTCCGAACGCGGCGGTTTCGGCGGCAGCCGCAGCGGCGCGGGCAGTGGATCGTTGGTCAGCCTGCGCCACAGCGGGCGCAGCAGCCGACCCGCTTGCGGCGACGCCGCGAGCAGCGCCTGCATCTCCGCATCCTCGACCAGCGCCAGCAGCCAGGCGCCGAGATACCCGGCGCCGAACCGCGCCAGCACCGGCCCGCCCGGCAGCTTGGGCTGCTCGGGTGGTGTCGACTTGGCCCGCTCGGCTGCCCGACGCGGCGCCCGGTCCTTGCGCGTCGCGGACGCAAGCGTCCCGGCGGCGAACTGCGCATGCAGCGCGGCGAGTTTGCGCGTCGTGCGCTGCAAGTACTTCCACAGCAGCAAGGCAAGCGGCCCCAGCACGTCGCGATTCCGGGGGTTCCGGTCGACCCAATCGGCAAGCGTCCACCTCAGCCGCTCGACGAGCAGGCCGAAGCGGCACATCAAGCCGGTTGGGGTGGAGGGGGCCGAGGACATGGGCGGAGTTATAGGAGATTGTTAGCAAGTGTGGCAAGAAATTTGTTAGAAGAGTCCCGGCGGAACTTGGCCCGACCCAACACCGTCAGCGCGAAGCGCGAAGCGCCGTGGCGATTGACGGCTTTGGTCGCTTCCCTGACGCCGACCCGGGGCATGGCAGCACGCGGGCGACCGTCGGTTCACCGGCTTGCTTCTTCTTGATCCCCGGCTTCCTGGTGGGAGTTGGCGTGGTCCTGGTGGTGGTGCATCGGATGGCGCCGGTTCATCGACCAGAGCCAGATCGCCACCGCGCCGAACACCAGGTTCAGCCAGAACGTGTAGTTCAGGCTGAAATGCGTGATCTCCCGCCTGATCTGCGTATCGCGCGGCGGCACCAGGCCGGCAGCGGTGAACAGCAGGTCCATCACCAGCCCGGAGGCCACCATGGTGACGAAGAAGACGCCGGCGATATACGCAGCCATCCGCCAGCCATAGTAGCGGCGATACACGTCGAGCAGCGGCAGCACGATCAGATCGGCGTAGAGGAACGCCAGCACCCCGCCGAAGCCGATGCCGCTCGCCCACAGGATCGCCGCCATCGGCACGTTGCCGATCGAGCAGACAAAGGTCAGCACGGCGATGATCGGACCGATGACCGCGTTGGCGGGAACCTGGATCCACGGGGAGGAGCCGTGCAGGAACAACGCCTCCCACCAGCCGACCGGCACGAAGGCCGACAGCAGGCCCGCGATCAGGAAGCCTATGAGCAGGTCCTTCCACAGCATCGACGCGTCCATCACGACGTTCTGCGCCACCCGGACCGGTGTCTCGGGGCTGCGCAGCTTCTGCCATATCGTCGCGCCCTCGACCGGCATGCTGGAATGCTCGTGCCCGCCCGACGCCTCCTGGTGTTCGCGCGCGGCCTCGACCAGTTGCTTGGGATAGGTCAGCCGCACCAGGAGCGTCATGATGGCGATCAGCACCAGCCCGCCGACCCACTCGGCCAGGGTGAACTGCCAGCCCATCAGCAGCCACAGGATGATGCCGAGCTCCAGCACCAGGTTGGTCGAGGCGAACAGGAAAGCGAGCGATGGGACCAGCGCCGCGCCGCGTTTGAACAGCGTGCGGCTGATCGCGGCCGAGGCGTAGGAACAGCTCGAGCTCGCCGCGCCGAACCCGGCGGCGATCGCGATCTCGCGGAGGCCATCGCGGCCGAGCAGCTTGCGCATCCGCTCGCGCGAAACCAGCGCCTGGATCAGGCCGGAAAGCACGAAGCCGAGCACCAGGCTCCAGCCAACATCCCAGAACATGCCCGCCGCCATCACCAGGGCCTGCCAAAGCTTGGTCGCGGTATCCGCCATCAGCGAGGTCATAAGCGCTTCGTTCATCTTTTTAAGACATCTTGGAGCAGACCAGAAACACACGATCCTCGCACCACTCGAAAGAGCGCGCGAGGCGGGCAAAAGGCCCAAGCGGACCCCTCTTGCACGAGCAACCGACGCCACCGGTTTTCAGCACTCGGGTGGCGCACTCGGCAATCCGTTGAGAGATCACATGTCCTATACGTTAGCCGTCGCCTGCGCTCGCGAAATGCGGATGGTCCGCCAGTTCGAGCTTGCCGCTCGCCTGGGCATCTCGCGACGGACAGCGGTCGCGCATCTGGCCCGCATGCAGCGCGAGGGCGTCGTGAGCCGCATGGATGTGCGCGGGTGGCACGCCGCACTCGACCTGCATGCTGAGCGTCCCGACCCCGAGCCGGACAGTCGCGTCGTGGACCGCGACGGCCCGGCTCCGCGCAAGCCGCAATACGACGCCGTGCGTCGCCTCATCGCGCGCGAGCTGCACCCCGACGCCTGCGACTCCGACGATCCGACCAAGCCGCTGCGGGCGGAGCTGTTCAAACGCATCTGGCCGCAGCTGCTGGAGATAACCCACGCCGCGGATCGACACGTCTAGCCGAGCTCCGTCACACGACCCTCATTCTCGCAGCACCACCTGATACGCGCGCAAAACATCCGCTCCGAAGCAGACGAACAGCACGCGCTCGATAACCTCATTGCTTTCCAGGAAGGCCGCGGTCTCGCGGTGGGCGATGTGCGCCGCCGCAGCGATCGGGTAGCCGTAGACGCCGCAACTGATCGCCGGAAAGGCGAGGCAACGCAGACCGTGCGTGACGGCGAGCTTGAGCGACTCGCGATAGCAGCTTGCCAACAGCTCGGGCTCTCCCCGATCGCCGCCATGCCACACCGGGCCGACGGTGTGGATCACGTGGCGCGCCGGCAGCCGGTAACCCTTGGTGATGCGCGCCTGGCCGGTCGGACAGCCGCCGAGCGTGCGGCATTCGGCCAGCAACTCCGGACCCGCGGCGCGATGGATCGCCCCGTCGACCCCGCCGCCGCCGAGCAAGCTCGAATTGGCCGCGTTGACGATGGCATCGACCGACAAGGTGGTGATGTCCGCTTGCGAGATCGCCATTCGCCCGGTCATCGCGGTTCCTCCAGCATCGGCCCGGTCGTTACATCCAGCCGCGCCACTTGAACAGCAGCAACGGCAAGACCGCGCTCGCAACGATCACCACGAGCCCGTACGGATACCCATAGGTCCAAGTCAGTTCCGGCATGTCCTTGAAGTTCATGCCGTAGATGCTCGCGACCAAGGTTGGCGGAATGCCGACGACGGAGACGACGGTGAGCACCTTGATGATGTTGTTCTGCGCGATGTTGATGTAGCCCAAGGTCGCGTCCAGCAGGAACTGCACCTTGTTGCTAAGATAGTTGTCGTAATCCGCCAGCGAGCCGACATCCTGGCGGATCGTCTTCAATCGCGGCTTGAGGTCGGAGGGCAGCCAGGCGGACGCCGTCTGGCCGGTGAACGGCACGATGCGGCCGACGCCGAGCAGGCTGTCGCGGATACGGGTGATCAAGTCGCCCGCCGTGCCGACGGATTTGAGGATGCGCCGCAGCGCCAGGTCTTCCCGTCGAGGCGCGCGACCGGAACCGAGATCGTCCTGGAAGATCTGCCGCGAAATGGCGTCGAGCTCGTCGCGGATCTTTTCCAGGTCGTCGGCGAGCCGGTCGACGATGACTTCGAGCAAGGTCACCAGGATATGCGCGCCCGTCCGATGCTTCTGCTCGAAGCGCGGCGCCCGCTCATGCACGGTGTTGAACGACCGACTGGGCGCGAAACGTACGCTCAACAGGCGATTTCGCGTCAGCACCAAGCCCAGCGGGGTGCTGTGAACGTTCTGCCGGTCGTGCGTGTGAACCAGCGGCATGCTGAGGTAGAGAGTGTCGTCCTCGACGCTCAACCGACTAGAGGTTTCGATCTCCTGCAACTCGGGCGCGGTCGAGACATACAGGCCGGTGCTCTTCTCGACCGCGCGCCGCTCGTCCTCGGTCGGTTGCAACACATCGATCCACACCGCGCGCGCCAGCGCCTCGTGGTCGGCGACGTCGATCTCCTGCAACCGTCCGCCGCCCGCGGCCAGTGCGACGATCATGTCCGGGCGGGCGCGGCTAGTTCTTCGCCTTGTCGACCAGCGCGTTCTTGGCGATCCACGGCATCATCCCGCGCAGCCGCTCGCCGACCTGCTCGATCGGGTGCTCGGAGAGCCGGCGGCGGGTCGCCTTGAAGCTCGACTGGTTCACCCGGTTCTCCAGCATCCAGTCGCGCGCGAAGCGGCCGGACTGGATATCGGCCAGCACCCGCTTCATCTCGGCGCGGGTCTCGTCGGTGATGATGCGCGGGCCGGTGACGTATTCGCCATACTCGGCGGTGTTGCTGATCGAGTAGTTCATGTTGGCGATGCCACCCTCGTAGATCAGGTCGACGATCAGCTTCACCTCGTGCAGGCACTCGAAATACGCCATCTCGGGCGCGTAGCCGGCCTCGACCAGGGTCTCGTAACCGCCCTTGATCAGCTCGACCAGGCCGCCGCACAGCACCACCTGCTCGCCGAACAGGTCGGTCTCGCATTCCTCCTTGAAGGTGGTCTCGATGATGCCGGCGCGGCCGCCGCCGATCGCCGAGGCGTACGAGAGCGCGATCTCCAGCGCGTTGCCGGACGGGTTCTGCGCCACCGCGACCAGGCACGGCACGCCACCGCCGCGCTGATACTCGCTGCGCACGGTGTGGCCGGGGCCCTTCGGCGCGATCATGAACACGTCGATATCGGGGCGCGGGTCGAGCAGGTTGAAATGCACGTTGAGCCCGTGCGCGAAAGCCAGCGCCGCGCCCGGCTTCATGTTGGGGCCGAGCTTTTCGCGATACAGATCACCTTGCCCCTCATCGGGAGTGAGCACCATGATGACATCGGCCCATTTGGCGCAGTCCGCCGGGTCCAACACCTTCAACCCGGCGGCTTCGGCCTTGGCGACGCCGGAAGAATTCGGCCGCAGCCCGACGGCGAGCTCGCCGGCGCCGCTGTCCTTAAGATTGTTGGCGTGCGCGTGTCCCTGGCTGCCGTAGCCGATGATGGCGACTTTTTTTCCCTTGATCAGGTTCACGTCGGCGTCGCGGTCATAGTACACGCGCATGGCTGTTTCCTTCTGTCCTGACAGGGGCTGATCCCCTCACCCTGCCCTCTCCCAGCGGGAGAAGGGTTTATACTGCTTCTTGTCCCGCAGGGAGGGGGCTGGAGCGCGGCTCGCGCAGGCTGTCGATCACTCGCACCCCACGCGCGATTGCGGCCACACCGGTGCGCGAGACCTCGGCGAGCCCGAGCGGGCGCATCAGGTCGAGAAAGGCGTCGAGCTTGTCGGTGGCACCGGTCAGCTCGAACACGAAGCTGCCGGTGGTCGCGTCGATCACCCGGGCGCGGAATGCCTCGGCGATGCGCAGCGCCTCCATGCGCGGCTCGCCGGTGCCGAGCACCTTGATCAGCGCCATCTCGCGCGCGATGTGCGGCCCCTCGCGGGTGAGGTCGGCAACCCGATGCACCGGCACCAGCCGGTCGAGCTGCGCCTTGATCTGCTCGATCACCATCTCGGTGCCGGAGGTGACGACGTTGATGCGCGAGCGGCCCCGCGCGTCGTCCACGGGTGCCACCGTGAGGCTGTCGATGTTATAGCCACGGCCGGAGAACAGGCCGATGACACGCGCCAGTACGCCGGCCTCATTCTCGACAAGGACCGAAATTGTCGCGCTGCGTTGAGCGCCGGCGGGCGGCATGGGCATGACGAGCTCAGACCAGCACCAGCCCCTCGTCGGTGATGCCGGCGGCGCGGTCCTCGTGCTCGACGCCGAGGATCATCTCGTTGTGCGCCGCCCCGCTCGGGATCATCGGGAAGCAGTTCTCCTTCGGATCGACCATGACGTCGACGACCACCGCCCGGTCGATCGCCAACATCTCGTGGATCACGTCGTCGAGCTGGTCCACCGTCTCCGCCCGCAGCCCCGCCGCGTGGAAGCTGTCGGCAAGCTTGACGAAATCCGGCAGCGCCGCCGAGTAGGTCTCCGAGTAGCGGCCGCCATGCAGCAATTCCTGCCACTGGCGCACCATGCCCATGTATTGGTTGTTCAGAATGAACACTTTTACCGGCAGCCGGTACTGCGCCAAGGTGCCCATCTCCTGGATGTTCATCAGCACGCTGGCCTCGCCGGCGATGTCGATCACCAGCGCGTCCGGGTGGGCGACCTGCACGCCCATCGCCGCCGGCAGGCCGTAGCCCATCGTGCCGAGCCCGCCCGAGGTCATCCAGCGGTTCGGCCGGTCGAAGCGGAAATGCTGCGCCGACCACATCTGATGCTGGCCGACCTCGGTGGTGATGAAGGTGTCGCGCCCGAGCTTGCGGGTGATCTCGTAGAGCCGCTGGATCGCGTATTGCGGCTTGATGATCGCGCCGGGCGCATCCGACTGATCGAAACGCAGGCAGTCCTTGCCGCGCCAGGTGTCGATCTCGCGCCACCAATCGGCCAGCGCTTGGCGGTCGGCGCGGCTATCGTCCTGCTGCCAGGCCGCGAGCAGCGCCTCGATCACACGCCCGGCGTCGCCAACGATCGCCACGTCGACCGGCACGTTCTTGTTGATGCTGGAAGGGTCGATATCAGCGTGGATCTTCTTCGACTCCGGGCTGAACGCGTTCAGCCGCCCGGTCACCCGGTCGTCGAAACGGGCGCCGAGGTTGAGCAGCACGTCGCAGCCATGCATCGCCATGTTGGCTTCGTAGGTGCCGTGCATCCCCAACATGCCGAGGAATTGCGGGTCGTTGGCCGGGTAGGCGCCGAGCCCCATCAGCGTGCTGGTGCAAGGGAATCCGGTCTCGCGCACGAAGCGGACCAGCGCCGCCGAGGCCGCCTCGCCGGCATTGATCACGCCGCCGCCGGTATAGACCATCGGCCGCTTGGCGCGCTTCAGCAGCGCCACGGCGCGGTCGATCTGCGCCGGATCGGGCTCGGTGCGCGGCCGATAGCTGCGGTGTTCGGACTCTGGCGGCGGCACCCAGGGTGCCTTGTTAATGAGAATATCCTTCGGCAAGTCGATCACCACCGGCCCCGGCCGGCCGCTGCGCGCGACGTAGAACGCCTCGTGCACCACGGTGGCGAGGTCCTCGGAGCGCTTGACCAGGTAGTTGTGCTTGGTCGCCGGGCGGGTGATGCCGGTGGTGTCGGCTTCCTGGAACGCGTCGTTGCCGATCAGATGCGTCGGCACCTGGCCGGTGAGACAGACCACCGGGATGCTGTCCATCAGCGCGTCCACCAGGCCGGTGACCGCGTTGGTCGCCCCCGGCCCGCTGGTCACCAGCACGACGCCGACCTTGCCGGTGCTGCGCGCATAACCCTCGGCCGCGTGCACCGCGCCACCTTCCTGGCGCACCAGGATGTGGCGGATGGCGTTCTGCTGGAAGATCGCGTCGTAGATCGGCAATACCGCGCCGCCGGGATAGCCGAAGATCACCTCCACCCCCTGCTCCTTGAGGGCGCGTAGCAGGATTTCAGCTCCCGATTGGGTCAGTTCCGCCGACATGGCACGTGCTCCGATCAAGGCGCCGCCCGCGACCGGGCAAACGCGAAGGCAGGCAGCGATAGGCAGTTTGCTGCGCCGCGTCAACTCACCCCTCAACAAAACACACTATTTGGTCGATGATTCTTTTCGAAAGTTGCGCGAAATCCGTGTATCGCGCATGGATCGTATAGGCGCGATCCTGCGGTGCCAATCGGTGATGCCGGAACCACGTCGCCTGCCGCTTGGCATACTGCCCGGTCAGCAACTCGGCGCGCGCGCTCGCGTCTTGCAGCGAGGTCTTGCCCCGCAGATTGGCGGCGAGTTCCGCCACGCCGAGCGCGCGCATCGCCGGCAGCGCGGGGTCCAGGCCGAGGGCGAGCAGCGCGCGGACCTCGTCGAGCGCGCCATCGCGCAGCATGGCGGCGAACCGACCGCCGATCGCCGAGCGCAGCGCCGGACGGGGCGGGTCGAGCAGGATCGCGGCAAACCGCCACGGCGGCGGTTCTCCCCCGGCCGCCTGCCAGCCGGCGAGCCCCTTGCCGGTGCCGCGCCAGACCTCCCAGGCACGGGCAATGCGCTGACCGTCGCTCGGATGCAGCCGCGCCGCCGTGACCGGATCGCGCGCGGCGAGCCGGCCATGCAGCGCCGACGACCCGAGCGTGGCGAGCAACGACCTGGCCTCCTCGCGCGCCGCCGGGCCGGGATCGGGGATGTCGGTCAGCCCCTCGACCAGCGCGGAGAAATACAGGCCGGTGCCGCCGCACAGGATCGGCACGCGCCCCGCATCCCGCACGGCTTGCATCGCCTCCAGCGCGGCGCCCCGCCACCAGGCCACGCTGCCCGGCATGGCGGCGCGGCGGACGCCATACAGCAGATGTGGCGCCCGCCTCGTCTCGGCGTCGGTGGGCCGGGCGGTGAGCAGCCGCAACTCGCGATAGACCTGCATCGCGTCGGCGTTGATCACGCTGCCGCCGAGCCGCTCCGCCAGATCGAGTGCCAGCGCCGATTTGCCCGAGCAGGTCGGCCCGGCCACCAGTATGGCCGGCGGAACCGGCAGGGCCGGCGACCCCGGCAGGGCCGGCGCCCCCGGCAGGGCCGGAGTGGCCCGCGGCTCAAGCAGTGTTCAGCCCCGGCGTGACTTGCGGGTTGCCCGGCACTTTGCCAGCTTCCGACGGCCCCAGGAATGGCGACGCGCGCCGATGACCCATGTACTCACGCTGATCGCCGATCGCGCCAGCTCCACGCTCGCCCCGGACCTCGTCGGACGGGTGCGCGACGCAATCGGCGGCGGCGAGCCCACCATCCTGTCCGAGGGCGAGGCGGTCGATCTCATGGTGGACACCGTGCCAGACCTCCATGCGGTGCGTGCCGCCCTTGACGGCGCGCCGGTCGACGCCATCGCCCAGCCGAGCGAGGGTCGTCGCAAGGCACTGCTGCTGGCCGACATGGACAGCACCATCGTCGAAGGCGAGACGCTCGACGAGCTGGCCGACTTCGCCGGACTGCGCGACCGCATCGCGGCCATCACCGCGCGGGCGATGAACGGCGACCTCGACTTCAAGACCGCGCTGCGCGAGCGCGTGGCAATGCTGAAAGGGCTCGATATCGACGCGCTGGACCGCACCTGGCAGCGCGTCCGCTTCACCCCCGGCGCGCGCGAGCTGGTGGCGACCATGGCGGCGCACGGCGCACTGACCGCCTTGATCTCGGGCGGCTTCACCTTCTTCACCAGCCGGGTCGCCGGCGAGCTCGGCTTCGACCTGCACCACGCCAACACCCTGCTCGACGACGGCGCGACATTGACCGGCGCGGTCGGCGAGCCGATCCTCGATCGCGGCACCAAGGTGAAGACCTTGGTCGGACTGGCCGAGCAACGCGGCCTCGCCCTGGCGCAGACCTTGGCGGTGGGTGACGGGGCGAACGATCTCGACATGCTGGCACGAGCCGGGCTCGGCGTCGCGTTCCACGCCAAGCCGATCGTCGCCGCCGCCGCAAGCGCGCGGGTCGATCATGCCGATCTGCGCGCGCTGCTGTTCGCCCAGGGCTACCGCGCGTCCGAGCTCCGGGGCTGATCAGCCGGGCTGTTTCTGCGCCGGCGCGTCGGACAGCGGCAGCGGCACCCAGCGGCGGCCGTTCTGGCTCTGGATCAGCATCAGCACGGATTTGCGGTTCTGGCGCCGCACCGTGTCGATTCGGCCCTTCACCTCGGCGGGCGAGTTCACCGCCTCCTGCTGCACCTCGACGATGACGTCCCCGGCCTTGACGCCGCGCTCGGCGGCCGGGCCGTTCGCGTCCGTCACCACCACGCCCTTCTGGTCGGCGCCGAGCTGATACTTGTCGCGCGCATCCTGGTCGATCGGTGCGACCTGCAGACCGAGACCCGACAGCTCGGTCGGGCGGGGCGGAGTGCGCGTATCGGCGGCGGCAACCTGCTGCTGCTCCTCGGGCAGCTCGCCCACCTTGGCCTGCACCGTCATCTCGTGCCCGTCGCGCCACAGGGTGACGGGCACCTCGTCGCCGATCGGCGTCTCGGCGACGAGGCGCGGCAGGTTGCGCATCTCCTTCACATCCTGGTTGTTGAACTTGAGGATGACGTCGCCGTTCTGGATCTTGGACGCGTCGGCCGGGCCGCCATCGTTCACCCCGGCCACCATCGCGCCGCCGGAATCGTGCAGCCCAAGGCTTTCGGCGATGTCGGGGGTCACCTGCTGGATGCGCACCCCGAGCCAGCCGCGCCGGGCGTGGCCGAAATCCTTCAACTGGGCGACGACGTTCTTCGCCAGATTGGCGGGGGTCGCGAAGCCGATGCCGACCGAGCCACCGGAGGGCGAATAGATCGCGGTGTTGATGCCGATCACCTCGCCGCTCATGTTGAACAGCGGGCCGCCCGAATTGCCGCGATTGATCGCCGCGTCGGTCTGGATGAAGTCGTCGTACGGTCCCTGCCGGATATCGCGCCCGCGCGCCGAGACGATGCCGGCGGTGACCGACCCGCCGAGGCCGAACGGGTTGCCGATCGCCACCACCCAGTCGCCTACCCGCTCGGTGTCGCTGTCGCCGAACTTGACCGCCGGCAGCGGCTTGTCGGATTTCACCCGCAGCAGCGCCACGTCCACCCGCTCGTCCCGTCCCACCACGGTCGCCTTGAGCGAGGTGTTGTCCTGCAAGGTGACGGTGATCTCGTCGGCGCCGTCGATCACGTGGTTGTTGGTGACCACCAGACCGGACGGGTCGACGATGAACCCCGAGCCGAGCGACTGCATCTTGCGCTGCGGCGCCGGCGGCGCCTGGTCACGCCTGCCTTGGCGTCCGCCGGGGCGGTTGCGGTCGAGGAAGTCCTTGAAGAACTGCTCGAACGGCGAACCGGGTGGGAATAGCGGAATCTCCGGGCCGCCACCCCGCTCGCTGGTCTGCGTCGCAGACGAGGAGGAGGAGATGTTGACCACCGCCGGTAACAGCCGCTGTGCGAGGTCGGCGAAGCTGTCCGGCGCGGCGCGCGCCACCGCAGGGTCGACTGGAATGGCGGTCGCGAGCGGCACCGCCACCAGGGCGGAGACGGCCAGTGCCGTGGCGCGAAGCGAGCGAGGTGTCAGCAGACGCATGGCGGTGGTTCCCCAAGGGCGACGAGGCCGAGCGAGCGACCAGGACACACCATATCCCGGCACAGTCCGGCGGCGTTGTCACATAATCTCTACAGCAGGGCCGTGATGGGCGGAATGATTTTGCCGTCCATCAACCCGTTAGTCCGGCCCGACAACTACGGCGTGAGGGCCGTCGGCGGCGTCTGGAACAGCTTGAGGAACGGGCTGTCCGGCGTGAGCACCAGCCTGGCGCTGCCGCTGCCGAACGCGTCGCGATAGGCCTGCATGGTGCGCCACACGCCGAAGAAGTTCGGATCCTGCTGGTATGCCTCGGCGAAGATCCGGCTCGCCCGCTCCTCGCCCTCGCCGCGCAGCTTGTCGGCCGTGGCGCGGGCGTCGGCCAGCAGCACGGTGCGGTCGCGCTCGGCATCGGCGCGAATGCGGGCCGATGCCTCGGCACCCTCGGCGCGGGCCTGGCGGGCGACCCGGTCGCGCTCGGATTGCATCCGCCGCAGGATCGCTTGCGTGTTCTCGTCGGGCAAATCGGCGCGGCGAATGCGGACATCCTCGATCGCGACGCCAAAACCCTGCATCTCCTTGTTCACCAGTTGCTGGATGCTGCTCATGATCGCCGCGCGGTCGGCCGAGAGCACGTCGAGCAGCTTGCGATTGCCCAGCACCCGACGCATCGCCGAGGAGGCAACCGAGTTGATCCGCGCCACTATGCCGGACAGCTCGGGCCCCACCGCCTGGTAGTAGCGCAGCGGGTCGGTGATGCGGAACATGGTGAAACTGTCGACGATCAGCCGACGCTGGTCACCGAGGATCACTTCCTGGCTCGGCAGTTCGAAGATCAGCAGCCGCCGGTCGAACGGGATGATCGTCTGGATGAACGGGATGCGGACGTGCAGGCCGGGCTTCTCGATCACCCGCACCGGTTCGCCCAGCTGCGTGACAAGCACCTGCTGGGTCTGATTGACGGTGAACAGGCTGGCGGCGGCGAGCACCAGCACGACGATGAGAACGGCGAGACCCGCCACGATCGAGCGGTTCATCGGGTGGCTCCCCGCTGCTGCGTGGACGAGGTATCCGGTGTCGCCCCCGGTGAAGGCGTGCCTGGCGAAGCGGCACCCGGCGATCCAGCACCGGATGTTCCCGCACCGGGCGATCCAGAACCGGGCGATCCAGCACCGGGCGATCCGGCACCCGGCACGCCGGCGCCCGGCGAGCCGTTCAGGCTGAGGAACGGCACCAGGCCCTTGAGGTTGTCGTCGAGCACGACGGTCGGGGAGCGGCTCAGCACGTCCTGCATCGTCTCCAGATACATGCGCTGCAAGGTCACGTCCTTGGCCGCCTTGTAGGCGGTGAGCACGCTGGTGAAGCGCTGGGTCTGGCCGGTCGCCTCGGCGATGCTGGCCAGCCGCGCGCCCTCGGCTTCGGCGGTGATGCGCGCCGCGTCACCACGGGCGCGCGGCACGATGTCGTTGCGGTAGGTCTCGGCCTCGTTGCGCATCCGCTCGGCATCGGTGTTGGCGCGCTGGACGTCGCGGAAGCTGTCGATCACCGCGGTGGGCGGATCGACCTTCTGGAGCTGCACCTGGGTGATCTCCACGCCGGCATGATAGGCGTTGAGCACCGTCTGCATCTCTTGCGCCACTTCGGTCTCGATCTGCGCGCGGGCCTCGGTCAGCGCCGGCTGGATCGGCGTGCGGCCAATCACTTCGCGCATGGCACTTTCCGCCGTGGCCTTGACGATGGTACGCGGGGTGCGGACGTTGAACAGGTAGGCGCCGGCATCGGCGATGCGCCAGAACACGGCGAAATTGATGTCAATGATGTTCTCGTCGCCGGTCAGCATCAGGCTCTCTTCCGGCACCTCCCTGGCAGCGGTGTTGCGCGGCTCGCCCGTGCCAGAGCCGTAGCCGATCTCGATGCGATTGATCCGCGTCACCGCCGGCCGCAGCACGGACTCCACCGGCCAGGGGACGTGGTAGTTGAGGCCCGGCAGCGCGGTCCGGTTGTACGCGCCGAAGCGCAGCACCACACCCTGCTCGTCCGGCTGGACCCGATAGAAGCCGCTCGCCAGCCAAACCGCGACCAGGGCGATGCCCAGCAGCAGCAGGCCGCGCCCGCCGCCCGGGCCGCCGCCGGGCAGCAGCCGGCGGATGAACGCCTGGATCCGGGCGATGATCTCGTCGAGGTCGGGCACCTGGCCGGGGCCGGGAAACCCGCCGCCGCCACCACCCCCGCCGCCACCCCCACCGCCCCAGGGATTGCCGCGCCGCCGGCCGTCACCGCCGCCGCCCGAGCCCGACCCGCCCTTCGACCCACCGGGGGAACCCCAGGGATTGGAGCCCCCCGGGCCGGAGCCACTGTTCCACGACATGGTTTGGGGCCGACTCCTGTATCCGGATCACGCCGTTGGCGGATCGGGGCCGATGCGCCATATGCGATCGGGCGAACGGCGCATTGCTGCACCGAGCGAGATGAGTTTCGCCCCTGGCGAGAAGGTTTGCAAGCACATGGTCTCAGCATCACCCGGCGTGACCGCCGACAGCCTGCGCGAGGCGCTCCGCGCGGTGCGGGACCCCGGCTCGGGGGAGGACATCGTCGCGGCCGGCCTGGTCGAGGGGATCGAGCTGCGCGGCGGCATGGTCCAGCTGGCGTTGCTCACCGATCGCGCGCGCGCCGCGGCGATGGAGCCGGTGCGACGCGAGGCCGAGGCGGTGCTGACCCGCCAGCCCGGCGTGACCAACGCCACCGTGGTGCTGACCGCCCACACATCGCGGCAGGCGCAGCCATCACGGCAGGCACAGCCTGGGGCGACCGCGCCATCGCCCCGGCCGCAACCCGGCCACGCGCACGGCCCGCACGGCGCGCCAAGCCAGCGCCCGACCTTGCTCCCCGAGGTCGGCGCCATCGTCGCGGTGGCGTCCGGCAAAGGCGGGGTCGGCAAGTCTACCGTGGCGGTCAACCTCGCCGTCGCCCTGGCACGACAGGGGCGTCGGGCCGGTCTGCTCGACGCCGACATCTATGGCCCCAGCCTGCCGCGCATGCTCGGCCTGGCGCGCAAGCCCGAGGTACGCGGCGACCAGATGCAGCCGCTCGACGCGTGGGGCCTCAAGGTGATGTCGATCGGCTTCCTGGTCGAGGAGGAGACCCCGATGATCTGGCGCGGGCCGATGGTGATGGGCGCGCTCGAGCAGATGCTCGGCCAGGTCACGTGGGGCGCGCTCGACATCCTGGTCATCGACATGCCGCCCGGCACCGGCGACGCCCAGCTCACCATCTCGCAGCGGCTGACCCTGAGCGGCGCGGTGATCGTCTCCACACCACAGGATATCGCGCTGATCGACGCGCGGCGCGGCGTGCGGATGTTCGAGCGAGTGAAAGTGCCCGTGCTGGGGGTGGTCGAGAACATGAGTTTTTTCCAGTGCCCCAATTGCGGGCACCACGCCGAGATCTTCGGCCACGGTGGGGCGCGCCAAGAGGCGCACCGGCTGGGCACCGATTTCCTCGGCGAAGTGCCGTTGCTGCTCGACGTCCGCACCGCGGGGGATGCCGGCACGCCGATCACCGCCGCCGCCCCCGACAGCGAAGCGGCGCGCGCTTTCGGCGAGATCGCCGCGCGGGTCTGGGCCAAGGTCGGCGGCGCGAAGGTGAGCGCCGGCCCACGGATCATCGTGGAATGAGCCGCGAGCGGAGCAGCAGCGCGCGCTGGAGCGCCGCCGATCTGCCGGACCTCGTGGGCAAGCGGGCGATGGTGACCGGCGGCAGCAGCGGCATCGGCCTGGAGACCGCCGCCGCCCTGGCCCGCGCCGGCGCTGAGGTGGTGCTGACCGGGCGCGATGCGGCGAAGGGCGAGCGCGCCGCGCGTGAGATCCGCCGCCGTCTCGCCAACGCTGGCGCGCACGAGCCCCGCGCCATCTTCGCGCAGGTCGACCTGGCCGATCTTGACGCCATCGCCCGCTTCACCGCCGCCGAGCTCGAATCCGGCACCCCGCTCGACCTCTTGGTCAACAATGCCGGCGTGATGGGGCTGCCACGACGCCGGCTCACGGCGGACGGGTTCGAGATGCAGTTCGGCATCAACCATCTCGGCCACTTCGCCCTGACGGCGCAGCTCGTCCCGGCCCTGCTGCGTGCCACGGCGCCGCGCGTCGTCACGGTGGCGAGCACCGTGCATCGGCGCGCAACACTCGACCTCGACGATCTGCAATCGGCGCGCGCCTACGATCCGTATCGCGCCTACGGCCGGGCCAAGCTCGCCAACCTGCTGTTCGCGCTCGAGCTGGCGCGCCGCTGCGCCGCGTCGGGCTCGCGGCTGGCGAGCATCGCCGCACATCCCGGCTTCAGCCGGACCGATCTGTTTGACGCCTCGCCCAGCGCCCGCGTCGGCGGGTTGCTCGCCGCGATCATCGGGCAGCCGGCGCGGCTGGGCGCGCTGCCTACCCTTTACGCCGCGACCGCGCCGGCTGCGGCCAATGGCGGCTATTACGGCCCCACCGGGCTCGGCGAGATGACCGGCGCGCCGGGACCTGCCCGCATTGCGCGGCAGGCCCGAGATTCGAATCTGGCCGAGCAGTTGTGGGCGGAATCCGAGCGGCTCACTCGTCTTCATTTCCCGGCGCTCGCGTAAATCCGGGCAGACCGCGCCGGACAGACCGCGCCGGACAGACCGCGCCGGACAGGCCGCGCCGGACAGCTAAGCGCCCGGTGCGCGGCGCGCCGGCTTGGCCCGCGATCCCGCCCGCTTAAACGATCCGGAAATGCGCTAGCTCCATAGTGGCGCCGCAAAGGGCAAGTCTCGCGGCAAGACCGGCCGGACGCACGCCGGGTGCGGGCTGGCTCGGATCAAGGGAAGCCGTCAGGTACTCACGACATATGAAACGAATTGCCGGGCGACGCCGCCTTTTCCACGGCGATACCGCTCCCATTTGCACCGAGCAAGACAACCGACGTGCATTGGCCGCCTATGCGGGTTTCGCGCTCGCCGTGTCGGGCGTCCTGTGCGTCTGCTATGCGTTGGGTATCGACACGTTCGCCGCACCCAGTCGCGCCCTCCGTTCGGTGCAGCTCGGCCTGGTGACGACGCTGTCGCTTGCCTTCCTGCTTTACGCATGGCGGCGTCCATGGCCGGAGCTGGCCCTGACCCGGCTGCTACGTCGGCCGGCGTCCCGGCTCGGCCTCTGCTGCGCGGTCTTGGCCTTGGCCGGTGCCGCCACCACGGCAATCTTCGTCTTGCAAGCCGTTCCCCTGTCCGGCGATGAGGGGGCATATGTGCTTCAGGCGGACCTTTTCGCCCACGGCCACCTGTGGACGCTGCCGTCTCCTGTCCAGCAATATGTTGCCCAGGCCTATATCTTTACTTACGGCGGCAAGCTGATGTCGCAATATCCACCAGGTTGGCCCGTTGTTCTGTCGGTGGCCGAACTTGGCAGTTTACCACTGGTACTGGTCAATCCCATCATCGGCGCTTTGACGATCGCCGCGCTCTACCGGTTCGCCTTTGCACAATATGGGCGGGAGGTCGCAGTGCTGGCGGCGCTCGCCACCACGGCGTCGGCGTTCTTCCTGTTCAACTCAGGCTCATTCTATAACGGCAGTATCGTCGCGCTGCTGGGTGTGCTGTTCGTTCATTCGGCAGCCTCGTTCATCAGCCGACCCGATGCTCGCTCAGCCATCGGACTCGGGTTCTGGTTCTCGACCCTCGCCGTGGTGAGGCACTACGACGCGGTGCTCTTTGCTCTCCCGGTCGCGGTCGCGGTGCTGTGGCAGAGCACCGGCCGGCACTGGCGATTCATCCCGCTCGCGCTGCTGGCAGCGGCGCCGCTGATGGGATTGCTGCTGCTCTACTACTGGCAGCTCACCGGCAATCCGCTGCTGCTACCGCAGCAATTGCAAAACCCGAACGACAGGCTATTAGGGCCGAACTGGCACGCTTTGCGGGCCACCGAAATCCTGATCGGGCGTCTGGTCGAGCTGGCCGAGTGGGTCTCGCCGCCCTTTGTCTTGGCACTCGCCTGGGCCTTGTTGCAGAAGTTCCGCGGTCGAGCCCTGCGCTTCTTCGACCTCTACGGCCTCGTGTTCCTCGCGGGTTATTGGCTATTCTGGGCGGATGGCACGCTGCGTTACGGACCGCGCTACATCTATCCGGCGTTCCCCTTCATGGTCCTGCTCGTCGTCGAACGCGCCTGGCACGCCATGAACGCAGTCGGCGGGCCCCGCCGGGCCGCCTTCGCGCACATGGTCGTCATCTCGGTGATTGCCTCCGCCTTGATGGTGCCGTTCCTCGCCGCGCGCGGGCGCGAGATGATGACCCAGACTCAGGACCTTTACCGCCAGGTGCGGATCACTGGGTTGCATGATGCCGTCGTGATTGCGGTCACGGGCGCCGGACGGATTTGGAAGATGCCCCCGGCTGATCTGGCAAGAAACGGGCTGACCCTCGATGGGGATGTCATCTATGCGCACGGGCCGCGCATGTTCATGGGCATGATCACGCCCGAGGAGTTGCAGCAGGCCATCGAGGCGTTGCGGGCACAATTCCCAGGCCGGGAGATATGGACCTACCGGAGGGACGAAAACGCGGTCGAGGGCAGGCTCACCCGGAGCTAGTCAGCGCCGCCTGCAAGCCTGTCAGGCAAACCTCGGACCCGCGCCTGGACCTTACTCGTCTTCGCTTCCCACCGCCGGCCTGGCGGTGTCGTAGTCCCGCATCGCGGCGTCGATCTCCGCCGCGCGCGGCAGGCTGGTCTGGGTGCCGAGGCGGGTGCAGCATATCGCGGCGGCCACGGCGGCGCGGCGCATCCCGTCGAGCAGCGAGACCCCACGATCGAGCGCGCCGGCGAGCACGCCGATGAAGCAGTCGCCCGCGCCGGTGGTGTCGATCGGGCGGATCGGATGTTCGGCGACCCGGAAGAACCCGCCGGTGGTCGCGGCCTCGGCGCCCTCGCCACCGCGCGTGCGCACCACGTCGACCCCGAGGGCCGCATGCAGCGAGGCGGCGTTGACTCCGGTGCGCAACTGCCGCCCCAGCCACTCCGCCTCGCCAACGTTGACGATCAGCAGGTCGACCGCGCGCACGGCGTCGAGCGCGAGCCGTGCTCCTGGTGCGAGATTGAGGATCACCCGAGCCCCACGCGCCCGCGCCCGCCGGATCAGCGCCGCGTTCTGCTCCGCCTCGGTCTCCATCTGCAACAGCAGGGTGGTGCCGGGCTCTAACAGCGCGTCCTCTACCAGCGCCTCGGCAGCGTGCAGGTTGGCGCCGGACCCGACGCCGATCGCGTTGTTGCCGTGCTGGTCGACAAAAATTGCGGCGCAGCCGGTCACGTCGTCCGCGACCTCGGCGACCCGCGTGGCGTCGACCCCGGCCTCGCGCAGCAAGGCGAGCGCACCACGCGAGAACACGTCCTTGCCGACCGCCCCGGCCATCAGCACCCGCCCGCCGTCCCGCGCCGCAGCGACCGCCTGGTTGGCACCCTTGCCGCCCGGCTCGATGCGGATCGAGCGGGTGAGGAGGGTTTCACCCGCAACCGGCAGCGAGGCGAGAGGGAAGATCAGGTCGAGGTTGATCGAGCCGAACACGACGATCATCGGCGGGGCTCATCCGCCTGACAGAGCCGCGCCACCGCGAGCAACCGCGCCAGGGTGCCGGAATCGGCCTGCCCGGTGACCGCTTCCGGCCGCCAGTGGCGCTGGAACGCGCGTAGCACCGAGGCGAGCTGCGGATCGAGCGCACCCTCCGGCACGACCCGGTAGCCGATATCGGACAGCGCCCGGCGCACGTCGCGCAGGGAGGTCGCGTCGCGCACCGGGTTCGTGGTGCCGAGATCCGGCACCCCCGAAGGCCACAGCCCGACCCCGTTCAGGGCGAGCTGCTCCCAATCGAACCGCTCGCCCGGGTCCTGCTTGCGGTCGGGCGCCACGTCGCTGTGGCCGACCACGTTGCGCGCTGGAATCGGATGCCGCGCGAGGATCGACAGGCAGAGATCGCACACCGCGGCGAGTTGCAGCACCGGGAAGTCGCGATAGCCCCATTCATGGCCGGGGTTGACGATCTCGATGCCGATCGAGCGCGCATTGAGCTCGGTGAAGCCGCGCCAGTGCGAGACGCCGGCGTGATAGGCGCGGCACGCCTCCGGGACCAGGCGCACGGTGCCGCCGTCCTCGTCGACCACGTAGTGCGAGGAGACGCCCGCTTCGGGGTCGCGCAAGCGATCGATCGCCGCCTTGGCCGTCGGCATGCCGGTGTAGTGCAGGATCAACGTGTCGATCGGGGTTCCCGAAGGCCGCTCGTCCCGGTTGGGGCTGAGCAGCTCACGCACCGCCGCGCCACCGGGAAAGCCCGCTCTCACAGTCCCCGCTCGCGCTTGATCTCGTCCCAGGCGGCGTTGATGTGGGCGACCTTCTCGCTGGCGCTGGCGATGAACTCGGCCGGCACGCCGCGCGAGGCGAGGCTGTCGGGGTGGTTCTCGCGCATCAGGTTCTTCCACACCGCGCGCACCTCCTCGTCGCTCGCCGAGCGGCTCACACCGAGCACCGCGTAGGCGTCCGGCGCATTGGCATACGGTCGCCTTGGCGCGGCGCCGCGCGCGCGGTCCCAGGCGCGCTGGTCGAGGCCGAAGCCGCGTTGCGTGCGCTGCAGGAAGTCCATCTCGCGTCCGTTGATCGGCCCATCCGCGCGGGCGATGGCGAACAGCGCCGCCAGCACGTCCTCGAGCACGCCACGATTGTCGGCGAACGCGGTACCGAGCTCGGTCGCGTACGTTTCGAACCCTTCCGAGCTGTCACGCGCCTGATCGAACAGCCGACCGATGTCGCGCACCGATTCCGGCGGTATGCGGAACTGCCGCTTGAACGCGTCGATCTCCTCGCGCTTGACCGGCGCGTCGCATTTGGCGAGCTTGGCGGCGAGTGCCACCACACTGATCGCGAACAGCTGCTCGCGCCGCCCCAGCAGGGCGGCGATCCGCGCCGGGGTGAACGGCAGTTCGCCGAACCGCATGTTCGGCACGTTGCCGCTATCGGCGGCGTGCCCCAGGGCGGCGCCGACCACGGCCCCGAACGGGCCGCCCATGGCGAACCCCGCGACGCCGCCGATGATCTTGCCCCAATAGCTCATGGGTAGCTCACGACCGATAGCTCATGCGCGGATGTCCATTGTAGACGATGTATCACGCCGAGCTTGCTCGCAGCAAAGAGGCTGCTTGCGGGGCGCGGCCGGGCTGCGCATGCTCGTCGCGGGGTCCGGAGGGGCTATAACGGCGATGGCGGGCTGGCAGTTCTGGATCGATCGCGGCGGTACCTTCACCGACATCGTTGCGCGCGATCCGCACGCCCGGCTCTCCGCCCACAAGCTGCTGAGCGAAAATCCCGGCCGCTACCGCGACGCCGCCATCGCCGGCATCAAGACCGTGCTCGGCGTCGCACTCGACCAGCCGATTCCGCCCGGTGTGGTCGACGCAGTGAAGATGGGCACGACGGTCGCGACCAACGCCTTGTTACAACGAAACGGCGAGCGCACTCTGCTGCTGGTCAATCGGGGGTTCGGCGACGCGTTGCGCATCGGCAACCAGGCGCGGCCGCGCCTGTTCGATCTCGACATAAGGCTGCCCGCGCTGCTGCACGAGGCGGCGGTGGAGATCGGCGGCCGCGTCGGTGCCGACGGAACGGAGATCGAGCCGCTCGACGAGGCGGCGGCGCGACGCGCCTTCGCCGATGCGCGTGCGGCCGGCATCGGCGCCGTCGCCATCGTGCTGATGCATGCGTGGAAGTTTCCGGCGCACGAACAGCGATTGGCGGCGCTGGCGCGCGAGGCGGGATTTGTCCAGGTCTCCGCCAGTCACGCGGTGAGCCCGCTGCTGCGGCTGGTCCCGCGCGGCGACACCACGGTGGTCGACGCCTACCTCTCGCCGATCCTGCGCCGCTACGTCGAACAGGTCGCGGCCGAGCTCGAAGGCGTGCGGCTCTATTTCATGCAATCCAATGGCGGGCTCGCCGAGGCGCACGCGTTCCAGGGCAAGGACGCGATCCTCTCCGGCCCGGCCGGCGGCATCGTGGGTGCGGCGCGCACCGCCGCGATGGCGAAGCTCGACCGGATCATCGGCTTCGACATGGGCGGCACGTCCACCGATGTCGCGCTGTATGCCGGCGGCTTCGAGCGCGCCTTCGAGACCGAGATCGCCGGTGTGCGGATGCGTGCGCCGATGATGGCGATCAACACGGTCGCCGCCGGTGGCGGCTCGGTGCTGCACTTCGACGGCGCGCGGATGCGGGTCGGGCCGGACAGCGCCGGCGCCGATCCCGGTCCGGCGTGTTATCGGCGCGGCGGGCCGCTCACCGTCACCGATGCGAATCTGTGCGTGGGCAAGATCCAGCCGGCGCATTTCCCGGCGATCTTCGGACCGGACGGCGACCTGCCGCTCGACGCCGACGCGGTTGCGCACAGGTTCGCCGCATTGGCCGACACGATCGCCGAGGCCACCGGCGAACGCCGCGAACCGCGCGCCGTGGCGGAAGGGTTCCTGCGCATCGCGGTTGCCAACATGGCGAACGCGATCAAGCAGGTCTCGGTGCAGAAGGGCCACGACGTGACCCGCTTTGCCCTCGCCTGCTTCGGCGGCGCGGCCGGCCAGCACGCTTGCCTGGTGGCCGACGCGCTGGGCATGGAAACCGTGTTGCTCCATCCGCTGGCCGGCGTGCTGTCGGCCTACGGCATGGGCCTCGCCGATCAGTCGGTGCTGCGCGAGCAGGCGGTCGAGCGGGAGCTGAGCCAGGCCGCAATGCCGGCGCTGGAAAGCTTGGCGGCGCAACTCGGCGAAGCCGCCGCCGCAGCACTTGCCGCCCAGGGTGCGGCACCCGAGCGCATCACCGTCGAGCGGCGCGCTCACCTGCGTTACGCCGGCACCGAGGCAGCGCTCACCATCCCCTTGCGCGACGAGGCCGCGCTGCGGCGGGATTTCACCGCCGCGCATCGCGCTCGCTTCGGCTTCGCCACCCCCGAGCGGCCGCTGGTGGTGGAGACGGTCGCGGTCGAGGCGATCGCGGCGGGGGACGCGGTGGAGGAACGCCGGCTCGCGCCGCGCGCGGCCGAGGATGCCGGACCCGCGGCGATCGACCGGGTGCGTTTCCATAGCGGCGACGCCGAACACGACGCGCCGGTGTTCGATCGTCCGACGTTGCAAGCCGGCGATCGGATCGACGGCCCGGCGCTGATCCGCGAGGCCAATGCAACCACCGTGGTGGAGCCGGGTTGGCAAGCCGAAGTGACGGCGCGCGACCACCTGCTGCTGCGCCGCACGACGCTGCTGGCGACGCGGGTGCCGGCGAACAGCGCGCGACCCGATCCCGTCATGCTGGAACTGTTCAACAACCTGTTCATGAACGTCGCCGAGCAGACCGGCGCGGTGCTGCAAAACACCGCGATGAGCGTGAACATCAAGGAGCGGCTGGATTTCAGTTGTGCGATCTTTGCCGCCGACGGCGCGCTGGTCGCCAACGCGCCACACATCCCGGTGCATCTCGGGGCGATGGGCGAAAGCGTGCGCACCGTGCTGCGCGATCGCGCAGCCACGCTCAAGCCGGGTGACGTGGTGGCGCTGAACAACCCGTCGAACGGCGGCACCCACCTGCCCGACGTCACCGTCATCACCCCGGTGTTCGACGAGGCCGGCGCGCGCATCCTGTTCTTCGTCGGCAGCCGCGGTCATCACGCCGATATCGGCGGCGTCACGCCCGGATCGACGCCGCCCGGCTCGCGCACCCTCGAGGAGGAGGGCGTGGTGATCAACGACTTCCTGCTGGTCGATGGCGGCGAGTTCCGCGAGACGGCGTTTCGCGCGCTGCTGGCATCGGCGCGCTATCCGGCGCGCAGCCCCGACATCAACGTCGCCGACGTCAAGGCA
Organism: Acetobacteraceae bacterium; assembly: GCA_965218045.1. Classification (GTDB taxonomy): domain Bacteria; phylum Pseudomonadota; class Alphaproteobacteria; order Acetobacterales; family Acetobacteraceae; genus CAVRCA01. Next base: position 67,246 of record CBDCJX010000013.1, read on the forward strand.
CAGGTCGCGGCCAACGCGAAAGGCGTGCACGAGCTGCGCCGCGTGGTCGAGCAATTCGGCTGGGACACGGTGCGCGCCTATATGGGCCACGTGATGGACAACGCCGAGGAGAGCGTGCGCCGGGTGATCGCGCGCATCGGCGATGGGTCGTTCGACTACACCATGGATGATGGATCGCCGTTGCGCGTGCGCATCGCGGTCGATCGCGCCGAACGCAGCGCGGTGGTGGATTTCACCGGCACCGGCCAGCAGCGCGGCGACAATTTCAACGCGCCGCAAGCGGTAACCCGCGCCGCCGTGCTTTACGTGTTTCGTTGCCTGGTCGGCGCCGACATCCCGCTCAACGAGGGCTGTCTGGTACCGCTCCGCATCGTGATCCCGCCGGGCACGTTCCTCTCCCCGGCACCAGGTGCCGCGGTGGTCGCCGGCAACACCGAGGTGTCGCAGGCGACCTGCAACGCGTTGTTCGGCGCCCTCGGGGCGATGGCTTGCAGCCAGGCGACAATGAACAACTTCCTGTTCGGCGACGCCACACGGCAATACTACGAGACGATCTGCGGCGGCGGCGGCGCGGGGCCGGGCTTTCACGGCGCCTCGGCGATCCAGACGCACATGACCAACACGCGGATGACCGATCCCGAGGTGCTGGAGCTGCGCTACCCGGTGCGGCTGGAGGCGTTCGCGATCCGGCGCGGCTCGGGCGGCGCCGGGCAGTGGCGCGGCGGCGACGGTTCGGTACGCAGGTTGCGCTTCCTCGAGAAGATGACGGCGGTGATCGTCGCCTCGCGCCGCGAAGTGCCGCCATTCGGGCTCGCCGGCGGAGCGGACGGCGCGGCAGGCCGGCAATGGGTCGAGCGCGCCGACGGCACGCACTTGACGCTCGGCGGCACCGACCAGGTCGAGCTGTCCTCGGGCGACGTGGTGGTGATCGAGACCCCGGGCGGCGGCGGTTACGGGGCCCCCGCCTGAGGTGCGCGCCGGGAACAAGATCCTGCTGTTCGCGGCCGCCGGCCTGCTCCTGGCCTTGCTGGGTGCGGTCTGGCTGGTGCCCCCCCAGCTCGACTGGAACCGCTATCGCGACTCGGTCGAGGAGATCGCATCGTCGACCTTGGGCCGCCCGGTGCGCATCGCTGGCCCGATCAGCCTGTCGCTGCTGCCGCGGCCGGTGCTGGTCGCCCACGGGGTCGAGATCGCCGATGCGGACCAGGCCACCGCCCCGTCGCTGCGGGTGCGGGCGTTGCGGCTGCGCGTCGCGTTGGCGCCGCTGCTCGCCGGCCGGATTGCGCCGCGCGAACTGGTGCTGCGCCAGCCGGAGCTGTCGCTGCCTTGGCCGCTGCCCCGCCTGTTCACCCTGCGTGCGCCCGACTGGCCGGACAGCTTCTCCGCGCGCATCGAGGATGGCCGCCTCACCCTCGGGCGGTTCGAATTCTCCGGTGTCGCGGCGACCGTCGAGGGGTCGGACACCGGTGCGCTGGCCCTCTCCGGCACCGCCCGCGCCGGTCCGCTCGGCTGGCATTTCAGTGCCCGACTGACCAGCCCCGGCGCCGATGGCGTGCAGGGGATCGACGTCGCGCTCGACGGCACAGAGCGGGCCGTGGGGCTCGGCGCGACGTTTGCCGGCCAGATCGCTCCCGGCGGAGCGCTCGACGGGCGCATCGCGGGACGCGGCCCGGATCTCTCCGTGCTGCTCCCCACACCACCGGTGGCGTTTCGCGGCGAGGGACGGCTGACCGCCTCGGGCGCGCTCGCGGCGGCGGACAATCTGCTGCTGGAGGTGGACGGATCGAGCGTGCAGGGCGCAGTCGCGCTGCGCCTCGCGCCACGCGAGCAACTCAGCGTCGCGCTGGCCGCTGGGCGGCTCGATCTCGGCCCCTGGCTGGCGGCGTTGCGGCGAGGCAACGCGCCGCCGATCCCAATGGATCTCGACCTGTCGGCCGAAGCGGCGCGGCTCGGCGGCGGCACCTTGCGACGGCTGCGCGCCTCGCTCGCGCTGGTCGACGGCGCGATCACCATCCGCGAGGCGGCGGCGCGGCTGCCTGGCGAGGCCGAGCTGCACTTCGCTGGCCCGATCGTCACGCGGGACGGGGGTTTGCGGGTGGCCGGCGAGGCGAACCTCGACGCAGCCGACCTGCGCCCGACCCTTGCCTGGGTCGCCGGCTTCGCCGGTGCTGGCGCGATCGCGCCGCCGCCGGGAGTGCTGCACAGCGCCTCGCTCTCCGCTCGCGTGGCCGCCGGCCCCGGCGAGCTGGTGCTCGACAAGCTGCATGGCGATCTCGATCGAGCGCCGATCGATGGCCGCCTCGCGCTGCGTTTCGGGGAACACCCCATGTTCGACGCCGACCTCCGCTTCAAGCAGCTCGCACTTGATCCCTGGCTGCCCGAGGAAAGGATCGGGTGGAATGCGCTGCCCGCCCGGTTCGCGGGCTCGTCGCTGCGGGTCACGGCGGCGCACGCGACCCTGTGGCACCGGGCGATCGACGATTTCGCGCTCGACGCCACGGCGCGCGATGGCACATTCACCCTGCGCGAACTGGCCGGCAAGCGCGAGGGCGTGCAGGCGCGCCTGGAGGGTACCCTGGAGCCGGACGGTCGCATCCACGGCGCCGCGCTGGCGCTGCGTGGCGTCGATGTGGCGGCCATCGCCGACCTGCTGCCCGCGGACTGGCAAGTGGCGCGGGAGCTCTGCCACGGGCCGGTGGAGGCGCGGATCACCGCCGATGGGCCGCCGCAAGCGCTCGATCTGGGTATTCGCGTCGATCTCGAAGACGCGCGGCTGGAAGCGCGGCCGCTGCTCGACTTCACCCGGGATAGCTGGAGCGGTCCCGTCACCCTGCGTCATCCGGGCGCGCGGCGCTTGCTGGGAGCGGCCGGTCTGCCGTTCGCCGCCGGGGCGGTGGGCGAGGGCTCGCTGTCGGTGAGCGGCCGATTCGCCGGCGAGCCGGGTCGGGTCGTCGCGGACAGCTTCGAGCTCGTCGCCGGGCTGCTCCACACCACCGGCAAGCTGACGCTCGACCGCAGCGGGACAAGGCCGCGTCTGACCGGCCGGCTTGCCGCCGAGACGCTGCCGCTTCCCCTCCCCGCCGAGGACGCCGAGCCGTTGCCGATCGAGAGCCTGCGCGCCTGGGATGTCGACATGCAGATCGAGGCCGAGCAGGTGCTGGCCGGGCAAGCCCCGGTGCTGCGGCACGCCATCGCGCGATTGGCGCTCGGCGCCGAGCGGTGGCGGCTCGACGCGGTGCGCGGGTCGTTGGCGGGCGGCCAGATCGAAGGCAGCGCGAGCCTCGACCTCGCCGAGGACCGGGCCCCCGCGTTGCACCTCGACGGCGCCCTGCGGCAACTCGCGCTTGCCGAGCCGGTAACCGGGCTGGCGTTCGACCTGACCGGCGGCAAGGTCGACGGCCGGATCAGCCTGGCAGCCGAGGGCTATTCTCTCGCCGCCCTGCTGGCCACGGCTTCGGGCCGCGCCGCGTTCGATGCGTCGGACGGCACCCTGAGCGGGCTTGATTTGGCGGCGGTGACCCGCGCCGTGGCCGAGGCCAGCGCCAAGGCCGGCGCGCGCGCCCCGGCGGAGCCGGCAGCCGAGCCGGCGGCCGACCGCTGGAACGCCACTGCCGTGGCGATCGGTGATGCGCTGTCGGGCGGGACCACCGCGTTCCGCTCGCTGGCGGCGGAGCTGAGCCTGTCGCAGGGCGTGGTGACGATCGACACCGGACGGCTCGACGCGTCGTCCGGCAGCATAGGCCTGTCCGGCACGGTCGGGTTGCCCGAGCTGGCGCTGGATGTGCGCGCCACCTTGCGGCCGAACCTGCCCGACCCGCCGGCGATCGGTTTGCGACTGGCCGGCCCTGCCGAGGCTCCGCGACGCACACCGGAACTGGCAGGGCTGGCGCAGTGGCTGGCGGATCACCCGGCGCAGTAGGCGGCCGAGGCGATCGAGCCGGGCGCCGGGGGCGGCGGCATCTCGTCGAGCACGGTCGAGGCAAGGCGGATCAGCCGACGCGCCGTGGTCGGGCAGCCGAGCTGGCCGGCCTGCTCGGCGAGCGAGATCAGGCGGTCGGAGAGGAACAGCGGACTGAGCGTCGGGGTGACGGTCGGGGCGTTGGTGAGCTGGTTCATGGCGGGCGTCCTGGAAGCAATTTGCAGCGTGGAGTTTATTGGCGCCGTTTTGCGCCCGCTGTGATCTGATGCCAGAACGTATGCTGAACTTATTGCCCGAAAACTAACGATTCTGGCGAAATGTGCGGAGCACGCACAGGCGCAGCGCCGAGGCCAGCGGCTGGTCCGGATCGCGCTCGGCGTCCACCAACACGACCAGCGCCGAAAGGCTGAGTTCGCGCGCCCGCGCGGCCTCCCCAAGCGCCGACCAGAACTCCGCCTCGAGCGCCACGCTGGTGCGATGGCCGGCCAGCGAGAAGCTGCGCTTGACCAGCCGGCTCAGCCGGTGGCTCCGTGGGCAGGCAGAAGCGCGAGGGCCCAGGCGGCGGCGTCCGCCACCACCGGGTCGGGGTCCGCGATCAACGCCGCGGCCGCTGGGCGCAGCGCCGGGTCGGCGGAATTGCCGATCGCGATCAGCACGTTGCGCACGAAGCGATCGCGGCCGATGCGCTTGATCGGCGAGCCGGCGAACATGCGGCGAAAGCCGGGGTCGTCGAGTGTGGCCAGTGCGGCGAGTTGCGGCGCGGCGAGGTCGTCGCGCGCGCGCAGCTTGTCGTGCGGTGTCGCGCGGGCGAAGCGGTTCCACGGGCAGACCGCGAGGCAGTCGTCGCAGCCATAGATGCGGTTGCCGATCAGCGGACGCAACGCGTGCGGGATCGGGCCGTGATGCTCGATGGTGAGATAGGAGATGCAGCGCGTGGCATCGAGCCGGTAGGGCGCGGGAAACGCGCTGGTCGGACACACATCCTGGCAGCGCGCGCAGGACCCGCAGCGGTCGCGGTGGGGCGGGTCGGGCGGCAGGTCGAGCGTGGTGTAGAGCTCGCCGAGGAACAGCCAGGAGCCATGCGCGCGGGAAACCAGGTTGGTGTGCTTGCCCTGCCAGCCCAAGCCAGCGCGCGCGGCGAGCGGCTTCTCCATCACCGGCGCGGTATCGACGAACACTTTCACGCCGGCGCCGAAACGCGAGGCAATGAACTGGCCGAGATGCTTCAGCATCCCTTTCGCGACGTCGTGGTAGTCGCGGTTGCGGGCATAGACCGAGATGGCGCCGCGATCCGGCTGGTCGAGCACCGCCAGCGGATCGGTTGCGGGTGCGTACGACAGTCCCAGGGCGACTACGCTGCGCGCTTCGGGCCACAGCGACCGGGGGTGCGCGCGTTGCTCGGCGCGGGCGGCCAGCCAGCCCATGTCGCCGTGCAAGCCGGCGGCGATGAAGTCGCGCAGTCGCTCGCGCGCCTCCGGGCCGAGGTCGGCGGCGCAGAAGCCGACCGCATCGAAGCCGAGTTCCAGCGCCTTGTCGCGGATCCGGGTCTTCGGGTCAGCCACGGCCACGATAGGGCGGCACGTCCTGCGCCGGCACCCAGGCGCCCTCCGGTGGCGCGCCGGTCTGCCAGAACACGTCGATCGGCATGCCGCCGCGCGGATACCAGTAGGCACCGATGCGCAGCCACACCGGGTCCAGCAGCGCGGTCAGTCGCGCGGCGATCTGCATGGTGCAGGCTTCGTGGAACGCGCCGTGATTGCGAAAGCTGGTCAGGAACAGTTTCAGCGACTTGCTCTCCACGATCCAGTCGCGCGGGATGGTGTCGATCACGATGTGCGCGAAGTCGGGCTGGCCGGTGAGCGGACAAAGCGAGGTGAACTCGGGCGCGGTGAACCGGATGGCGTAATGCCGGCCGGGTGCTGGGTTCGGCACGCGCTCGAGCCGCGCCTCCTCGGGGCAAGCGGGCTGAGGCGTGTGACGGCCGAGCTGGGTCAGGCCGGCGTAGGAGGGATCGGTCATGCCGGCGATGTAGGCGCGCCCGCGCCCGAGCGCTATGGGGTGGCGCCTACGCCGCTGGTGAGCGGCTGCTATTCCGGGACGGTTTCGCCGGAGCCGCCGAACTCGGCGGGAAAGTCCTTCATCTTCGGCAGCCCGTCGCGCATCGGCAGCACCGTCTCGGCATAGTTGAGGTGCACCTGTGGCGCGAAAGCCAGCTCTGGCAGGGTCGCGGCGAAGACGTCGATCGCTTGCAGCGGAGGGTGCACCGCCATCAGGTGGCCGCCGCACAGCCGGCAATACTGGCGATGGCTGAGGTCGGTCTTGTGGTAGGTCTCGACGTGCTCGGCGCCCTTGGTCACCTGCACTGCCTCGGTCGGCCAGATGGTGAACGCGTTCACCGGACCGCCCGACCAGGAACGGCACGATCGGCAATGGCAGTAGCCCATCGCGTTGGGCTCGCCGCTCACCTTGATCTCCACGGCGCCGCAGAAGCACGCTCCCTGATACGAACCGCTCATGGTGTTTCCTCCCGTGTTGCTTGGTGCAAACCCGAAATTGCACCAGCGCATGCGCGCGGCAAAGCGAAATCGGCGCGGCCACTCTCCGTCGAGAGCGACTTGGATCAGCGGCCGCACTCCTCGGCCTCCTCTCGGCGCTCACGCTGCCACCGCCCATCCGGCGCGCACGTCGGCGATGTGCGCCGCCAGCCGCCGCGCCACGATAGCGGCGCGCAGGCCGCGCATCAGGTCCTGGTAGTAGGTCAGGTTGTGCCAGGTGAGCAGCATCGGGCCGAGCATTTCGTCGGCGCGGAACAGATGATGCAGATAGCCGCGCGGGTGGCGCGTGCAGGCCGGGCAGCCGCAGGCGGCATCGAGCGGGCGCGGATCATCGGCGAAGCGCGCGTTGCGCAGGTTGGCGATCCCCCAGGAGGTGAAGGCGCGCGCGGTGCGGCCGCCGCGCGTCGGGATTACGCAGTCGAACATGTCCACGCCACGCGCCACCGCGCCGAGCAGGTCGTCCGGCGTACCGACTCCCATCAGATAGCGCGGTTTGTCAGCGGGCAGATGCGGAATGGTGGCCTTGATGGTGGCGAGCATCGCGTCCTGCCCCTCGCCGACCGCAAGACCGCCGATCGCGTAGCCGTCAAAACCGATCGCGGTGAGCGCGGCGGCGGAGACGGCGCGCAAGTCGGGATAGGTGCTGCCCTGCACGATGCCGAACAGGCCGTAGCCGGAGCGGGCGACGAACGCCTCCCGCGAGTGCCGCGCCCAGCGCGTGGTGAGGTCGAGCGAGGCGCGCGCCGCGTCATGCGTGGCGGGGAATGACGTGCATTCGTCGAGCGCCATGGTGATGGTGGCATCGAGCAGGTGCTGGATCTCGATCGACCGCGCCGGGGTGAGACGATGCTTGGAGCCGTCGGTATGCGACTGGAACGTCACCCCCTCGGCGTCGATCGTTCGCAGCTTGGCGAGCGACATCACCTGAAATCCGCCGGAATCGGTGAGGATCGGACCGGGCCAGTCCATCAACCGATGCAGCCCGCCCAACGCGGCGACGCGCTCGGCACCGGGGCGCAGCATCAGGTGGTAGGTGTTGCCGAGCACGATCGACGCCCCGGTCGCACGCACCGCGTCGGCGGTCATCGCTTTTACGGTGCCGGCGGTGCCGACTGGCATGAACACCGGGGTGTCGACCAGGCCATGCGAGGTGTGCAGCACCCCCGCACGGGCGGCGCCGTCACTTGCGGCGAGGGTGAAGCCGAAGGTCACTTGTTCAGGGGAGCGCAGCTCGCGGGTCGGAGCGGCGGGCAGAACGCCGGCGGGCTGCGGGAAGCAGCGCCAGGCCGAAGCCGACAACGGCGATCGAGGCGGGTTCGACGACGTTGGAGGCGAGTGGGGCGAACTGGACGGCGTCGTAGCGATAGGCGAGCCCGATCATCCCGATGAAACCGGTCTGATCGGCCAGGGCGTCGAAGGCCGACAGCGGCACAATCCCCGCCGACGCGGCGAAATCGACGATGACATTGCGGCCCTTGCCGAAACCCGCCGGGGCGAGCGCATAAGAATCGGCGACGGCAAGCGCCGGTGTCGCGGCGAAAGCGAAGGTCGGTCCGTTGCGGACCGGCACGGTGATCGGTGCCAACCTGTCGCTGAACACCGCGCGCGATCGGTCGAGCGCCGCGTTGTAGCCGGGATTGAACGTCACGGTCGGCGCCAACGCGCCCTTGCCGGTGATGAGCGGGGTCAACTCGCCGGCAACGGTCAGGCCGACGCTCGTCAGGTTGCCGAGCGACGGATCGAAATCCGGCAGTTGCACCAATGTCGGGCCGGCTGCGGCGGTGTATTGCGTGAGCGATGCCGTCTCGGTCAGCACCGCGCCGCGCGCCGCGCCGATCGGCGACGCGGCCAGCCCTAGCGCCGCCGCTGCAAACAAAAGCTCCACACGCATCATGCAGCTCCGGACTGTTCCTCGGTTGCGATTGTAGGTGAAGCTCGGCCGAAGTCCATGTGGCTTCGGCACTGGCCAGGCGCGCCTCAGGCGTGGTGCGGCAGCAGGTCGTCGAGCTTCCACTCCTCGGCCGAGGCGCCCGCCAAAGCCTGGATGCGCTCCTCGTCGGCAGCCAGCTCCGCCGCCTCGCCGGCGTACATGATCTCGCCATGATCCAGCACGTAGGCGTAGTCGGCGATCTCCAGGCTCATGCGCACGTTCTGCTCGACCAGCAGCACCGATATCCCGTCGGCCCGCATCTGCGCGATGATGCGAAACACCTCCTGCACGATGAGCGGCGCCAGACCCTGCGACGGCTCATCGAGGATCAGCAGCCGCGGATTGAGCAGCAACGCGCGGGCGATCGACAGCATCTCCTGCTCGCCGCCGGACAGTTGCCGACCACGATTGGCGCGCCGCTCGGCCAGCCGGGGGAACAGCTCGAACACGCGCGGGATGGTCCACGGACCCGAGCGCGCCGCCGGCACGAGCAGGTTCTCCTCGACCGTGAGATTGGCGAAGATTTTTCGCCCCTCCGGCACGTAGCCCACCCCCAGGCTGGCAATGCGGAACGGGGGCAGCCGTGTCGCCTCCTGCCCGAAGATGCGAACGGTGCCGGCGCGCGGCGGGGTGAGACCGACCAGGCTGCGCAAGGTCGTCGTCTTGCCGGCGCCATTGCGACCAAGCAACGTGGTGATGCGGCCCGCGGCGACGTCGATCGACACGTCGTGCAGGATATGGCTCTTGCCATAGAACGTGTTCAGGCCCTCGACCTGCAACGCTTGGCCGCCATCCGCGCGGTTCGCCGCGTTGCTCATGTCGCGGCTCCGAGATAGGCGACCTGCACCGCCTGGTCGGCGGCGATCTCCTCGGGCGTGCCGTCGGCCAGCAGCCGTCCCTGATCCAGCACGCTGATCCGATCGGCGAGATTGAACACCACGCGCATGTCGTGCTCCACCAGGACGATGGTGTAGGCGCCGTCACGGTGCAGCCGGCGGATCAGGCCGGCAACCTGATAGGTCTCCTGCTCGCCCATCCCCGCCGTCGGCTCGTCGAGCAGCAGCAACCTCGGCTTGAGCGCCAGCGCCATGGCGATCTCCACCGCGCGCTGGTCGCCGTGCGACAACTCGCCGACCAGCCGGTCGGCTTTCGTGGTGAGGCCGGTCAGCGCCAAAATCTCCTCGATGCCGGACGCGACCCGCGCGGCGTCGGCGCGGCGCTGCCACAAACGCAGCTTGAGCCCGGCCTGCGCTTCCACCGCGATGCGGAGATTCTCGTCAACCGCCAGCTCGGGAAAGATCTCGGTGATCTGGAATGTCCGCGCCATGCCGCGCGCGACGCGCTGGGTGACGGCCAGGCGCGTCACGGTCTCGCCGTCGAACACGATCTCGCCCGTGGTCGGCGGGAAGAATCCCGAGATCATGTTGAAGAATGTCGTCTTGCCAGCGCCGTTCGGTCCGATGATCGCACGCAGCTCGCCCTGTGCCACGGTGAGCGACACGCCGTCCACCGCGCGCAGGTTGCCGAAATGCTTCGATGCGTCGCGCACTTCGAGCATCGCGGTCATGTCGCATCGCCTCGTTGCGTGAAGCCGAGCAAGCCGCGCGGGAAGAACAGCACGACGAGGACGAAGATCAGTCCGACGAAGCTCATCCAGTTCGTCGTCATCGAGGAGATGTAGTCCTGCAGGAACACGTAGACCACGGCCCCCACCAGCGGGCCCCAGAACGAACGCATGCCGCCCATTACCGCCATGATCACGATGATGCCCGACAGCGAGTAGTGCAGCATCAACGGGTCGGCGAAATTGTTGAGCAGCGCATACAACGTGCCGGCGAAGGCGGTGAAGAAGCAGGAGATCGAGAAGGAGAGCCAGATGTGCCGCTCGATCGGGATGCCGAGAAAGCGGGCGCGGCGCTCGTTCTCGCGGATCGCCAGCAAGGTGCGGCCGAATGGCGAGTTCAGCACCAGCCAGATCAGGCCCACCGCCACCGCGAACATCGCCAGCAGGAAGTAGTAGAACGTCGTGTCGTGCGAGGTGATGTCGAGTGTGGTGAAGCCGAGATGGATCGGCTCGCGCTGGAACCCGCGCAACCCGTCATAGCCGCCGGTGAGGCTGTTCCAGCTATAGGCGACGTAGTAGCCGATCTGGCCGAACGCGATGGTGACCATCGCGAAGTAGATGCCGCGTCGGCGCACGATCAGCAGGCCGAACAGGGTTCCCAGCACGCCGCCCAGCAAGGTGCCCAGCACGATCGCCAGCGGCGTGCTGGCGGCGATGTATTTCAAGCTCAGCCCAGCGCCGTACGCGCCGAGGCCGAAGTAGGCGGCGTGGCCGAAGCTCATCACGCCGGTGAAGCCGAGCAGGATGTTGAACCCCATGGCGGCGAGACCGAATACCAGCACGCGCCCGGCCAGCGCCGTGTAGCCGCCGAGCAGCGGCAGCCAGAACGGGACCGTGAGCAGGACCGCCCAGATCACCACCAGCGGCAGCCAACGTTGCCCGTGCTGCTGCGTCGCGCTGGTGGGTGGCGCAAGCGTGCGGGTGGTGCTCATGTCATCATCCCTTCCTCGCCCATCAGGCCGCGCGGTCGGACCAGCAGCACCAGGGCCATGATGACGTAGATCACCGCCTCGCTGCCGGTTGGGAACACCGCGGTCGTGAGCGCCGCCGCGACGCCGATCAGCAGCCCGCCGAGCAAGGTTCCGGTCAGGCTGCCGACCCCGCCCACGATGATGGCGATGAAGCTCGGCATCAGCAGGTCGTCGCCCATGTTGGGATTGAGCCCGATCTGCCCCGCCGCCAACACGCCCGCCAAGCCGGCGAGCAGGCAACCCACGCCGAAGTTGAACGAACGCAACAGCCGCACATTGACGCCGAGGGCGGCCACCGTCTCGATGTCGAGCGTGCCGGCGCGGATGCGCACGCCAACCCGCGTATAGCGCAAAAAGGCGAACAGCCCGGCGACCGCGACGATGACCACCGCCACCATGAACACGCGGTACCAGGTGATGAAGAACAGCGCGGGCGAGAGCGGCTGCGCCAGGCTCGCCGGGATGCCGAGCGGCAGGCCGTTCGGCCCCCAGATGTAACGGGCGACATCCTGCATGATGAAGGCCAGGCCGAAGGTCAGCAGCAGGCTGTACACCGGGTCGCGCCGGTACACCCGGCGGATCATCAGCCGCTCGACGATGAAGCCCAGCAGCGCGGTGAGCAATGGGGCGATGACCAACGCACCCCAGAACCCCACCGTCGGTGTCAGCATGAAGGCGAAGTAGCCGCCGAGGGCGAGGAAGTTGCCGTGCGCGAAATTGATCACGTTGCTGAGGTTGAGGATCAGCGACAGGCCCAGCGCCATCAGCACGTAGAAGGCGCCGATGATCAGGCCGTTGGTGAGGTTGTACAGGACGACTTGCAGCAAGGGCGGCTCCTCCGGTCAGGTGCGCGCACGGCCGCGCCCGTTTCGGGGGCGCGGCCGCTTTGGCTCGGCGTTGGGTTCAGGCCGGGTAGCTCAGCTTGCAGCCGGTTTTGGCCACGCTGCCCGCCGCCTTCTCCCCCGGCACCGTTGCCTTGGTGGTGAAGATGTTGTCGGGATCGCCCTCTGGCGGATGCACCTCGCCCACGAACACATTGCTCATGAGCTGGTGGTCACCGGCGCGATAGCGGACCTTGCCGGGCTGCAACGCCACATCCGGCGGCAGCTCCAGATCCTCCATCGCGTGCGACAGCTTGACGCCGTCCAGCGACTTCGCCTTGTCGGCGGCGAGCCGCACGGTGTGGATCGCGACATAGCCGAACCAGTGCCGCGCGCTCGGCTTCTTGCCGGTTGCCTTCTCGAAATCGGCGACAAAGCGCTTCACTTCCGGCACGTCCGGCTGGTTCCACCACCATTCGTAGCACCACCAGCCGGCCTGGGCGTCCTTCGGGACCGACTTGACGCTCTCCATCTCGAACAGCGCGCCGCCGAGCGCCATGTCCTTGGCCATGCCGAACTGGACGAACTGCTTCATGCAGTTGATCTGCGCCAGGCCGCCCATGTTGTTGAGCAGCACCTTCGGCCCGTAAGCCTTTGCCTTGATCAAGGTGCCGGAGAAGTCGGAGGTGTTGATCGGCAGCATGTCGCCCTGGAACTCGCCGCCCGCCGCCTTCAGCTTCCTGATGAAGGCGTCCTGCAAGGTGTGGCCGTAGGCGTAGTCGGGGGTGATGAAGAACCATTTCTTGCCGAAACGCTGCACCAGCTCGCTGGTGATCGCCGAGGCGTCCATCGAGGTGGTGTTGCAGATGCGAAAGACGTTCCATTTGCAATCGGTGCCGGTGATCGGGTCGGTGTGGCCGCCCGGCACGATGTGGAAAACCTTCTTTTCGTTGGTGACCTGCGACATGGCGTAGGCGATGCCCGAGTTCACGTCGCCGAGGATCACGTCCACCTGGTCGCGGTCGATCAGCTTGCGGGTCTTCTGCACGCCGGTGCCGACATCGTTGGCAGAATCCTCGACCAGGAGTTCCACCGGGCGACCGAGGATGCCGCCCTTCTTGTTCATCGCCGCCACGGTGTACTTGGCGCCCTCGACCTCGCTCGCGGCCAGCGCCGAGAGGATGCCGGTGAGCGGGTCCACCAGGCCGATCTTCACCGGCTGCTCGCCCCGCGCCGCGATCAACGGCGGCGCGGCAAGCGCGGTCGCGGCCCCCGCCAGGAGCAGCGTGCGTCGGCCGAGCCGAGCCGGGTCTGTTGCCGTCATATGGAGTAGCTCCCTGTTCCGTTGGCCCTATTCGCGGCACCGTTTCGGCTGGTTTCACCGCCGAGGCAGGGGAGCTTAACGTTCGTCTCACGTTTGGTCGAGCCGTGCGCGGTGGGGCACGTCCAAAAAATTTGCCGGGTGCAATCGTAGGCGGGGAGGATCAGGGGGGATCGAAAAGGTGCTGCTGAAAGCCGGTGAAGGCTTGGCAGACGAGGCAGCGATGGCCAGCTGGCGTAATCGTTCGCAATTTCGCTTCGGCGCAGGCTGAATCGGTTAGCGGCCGTGGGCACCGTCCGAACGTAAGCGTCGTCAGGCGAGGCGTCACGCAGGCCGTTAAGTAGCACCTCCCGCTTTGCTGTACCCCAAAGGTCACGAAATAGAACCTCTCGTTCCGTTGCGTCCGCGCGTCTAACCAGCAGCGCGACCGCCGTGCCGACCTGAATTCCTTCTCGGTTTGATGCCGTACTGAAGACGGACGGATCGGGGCTGCCGTCCGGGGCAACTTTGCCGGTCTCGAACTTCGAGCCGTTGAGATTGTCGATCCAGACGCAATTGAACTCCCCTAGCAAGCGCTCGCGCATCACCACGTAAGAGGGATACCAAAGCCACGAATGATTTGTTATGAAACATACTACCCCGCGTCCAGTGCCCTCCGCTATACGACGTTCCGCCACCCGAAAGAACCTGACGTAGAGGTCGTCAAGATTGAACTTGCGAATACCCCAATCGCGCTGCAACCCGGCCTTGTAAGGCTCCACCAGCCCGGATTCCTCGGCGGGCGAGGTGCCCGCGAAGGCGTTGTACGGTGGATTGCCGAGCACCACGAGAATCGGCCGCGCCTGCTTAACCCGCGCCGCCTCGTCCCGCTCGTCGGCGAGCGGCGGATATGTGTAGCGCAGCCCTCGTTGCGTCGCCTCAGGTGACACTTCGCCTTCTGTGGGCGCCGCCCAGCCGGTTAGTGCGTTGGTGAGATAGATCGCCGCGCGCTCGTCCGTGCCAAGCGGCGCGCCCGCATTGCGCAGTGCGTGGGCCGACCTGCCAGTGCGCGATCACGTAGGGTGCCGGCATGATTTCGAAGCCGGCAACGCGGGTCGTCGCCGCCTGCTTGAGGTCTTCGGCCAGCAGCGCGTCCTCGCCCTTGTCGCGCAACGTTCGCGCGATGCGGTCCAGAACCTCCACAAGATATGCGCCGGTGCCGCAGCACGGGTCGAGCACCCACACGTTTGGATCGGCCAGCCCGTCCACCACGCCGAGCTCGCCACGCAGCACCTGGTCGACGCGCTCGACCATGTAGCGGACGATCTCGCGTGGCGTGTACCAGACGCCGAGCTGCTTGCGCAGCTCGGGATCGAACGCCGCCAAGAACGGCTCGTAGAAGTAGCGGATCGCGTCCTGCTCCTCGAACCGGGCAAAGAAGGCGGCGCGATCTACGCGATTGAGTGCGGCCGCGGCCCAGGAGAGCGGTTCTTCAAGTCGGAGTGGCTTGAGGTATTGTGGAGTTGCAATACGCTGGAACAAGGTGTCGACGAACGGCACGTGCAGGCTCCAGCCGGCTGCACGCCAGTCGAAATCCGACTTGCCGTCGAGCGCCACCTCCACCCACGCGCTGAACAGACCGTAGAATAGCGTCTGAACAAGCGTGCTGCGGAACAGGTGCTCGCCCTTCGGGCCCTCGAAGCGCAACCCGAGCGCCTCCTGCAAGGCGCCTCGCAGCTCGCTGAATGCGCGCAGGGTCGCGTGCTCATCCACGCGCGCCAGCGCATCGCGGGCATAGGAGGCGAGAAAGAAGGCGACATCCTCCGGCCGAGCGAGCGGCGCCTGGTGCAGCAGCACCCGTTCCAGGAATTCGGCGAAACGCTTGCGCAAGCCCTCGGCGCGGGGCGGCTTCTGAGCCAGCGCGAAGAACGCGGCGGCATCCTGGCAGCCGAAGCTAAAAATCTCGCGTCGCTCGGGTCGGTCGTCGCGATCGCGCCCCAGCAAGACGAAATCTCGATAGTTGGTGACCAGTACGAGACCGTACGCGGCGAGATAGCGGCGGACCTGCTCGCTACCTTGCTTGACCGCGAGATCGGCCGGGATGTCGTCCACCTCGACGACCCCGCGATCCGGCGGCCGCCCCTCCGGCCAAGTCGTCGAGAGACTGGCCGCGCGTGAAAACGAAGAGCCCCATGTCAGGGAACCCTGAGCCTCGATTGCGCAGATTTGGCACGCAGAAGACGCGCGGTTTCAGCCGTTCGCCTGCGGAATTCAGCGCCCTCGTCAGCGCGCCGTAGTAGCTTATCTCTCCCGTTCCCGCGCGGGTGCCGTGGATACTCGCGATTTCCGCAAGGTATGCTCCAAGAATGTCGCTCATATGCGCCGCCTTAATTCGAAAACACGAGGGGGTCGAATACCTGTCCGCCACCCATGAAGGGTCTATACTCGTCGTATGACCCGATTCGGCCCGTTGCAACCCGATCTGTTCGTGTCGTTCAATCCGAGCGAGGCCGCGCTTGCCCGTGCGCCGATTGATGAACTCATGGCCATGCTGGCCGGCTTGCGGACCGTAGACCGCCTGCCTTGGCCCGATGCCGCCGCAGCAATGGCCGAGGAACAGCGCGCACTCGGGCTTGCCCGGCTGGCGGGTCCGGCTGGAGCCGGGCTTGTCGCGGCCATTCTCCAGGAGACAGAACGGCTCTTATCAACCACGATTTAGCGGGAGCCGGCCTGAGCCGATGAAAGGGTCCGAGCCGATGCCTGAAGCGTCCGAACCGGCGGGAGTCAGGCACCGCGCGCTGCGTCGGGTGCTCGACGTGCGGGCCGACGAGATCGCCACGCTCGGCTGGGCCTGGCTCTACATCCTCGCCGTGCTGTCCTCGTACTACATCCTGCGCCCGATCCGCGACCAGCTCGGCGTCGCCGGCGGGGTCAACAATCTGCCCTGGCTGTTCACCGGCACGCTGCTCGCCATGCTGGCGTTCAACCTGCCGTTCGCCGCCCTGGTGCGCACGCTGCCGCGCAGCCGCTTCATCCCGATCACATATCGTTTCTTCGCGGTCAATATCCTGCTGTTTGCCGCCGCGCTGCATTGGGCCGATCCGGACGCGCGGGTGTGGATCGGGCGCGCCTTCTTCATCTGGGTCTCGGTGTTCAACCTGTTCGTGGTCTCGGTGTTCTGGGCCATGATCGTGGACGTGTTCACCTCCGAGCAGGGCAAGCGCCTGTTCGGCTTCATCGCCGCCGGCGCGACGGTCGGCGCGATTTTCGGCTCGGGTGTCACGTCGGTGTTCGCCGAGCGTGTGCCCCCGCTGTATCTGTTCGCCGGCGCCGCCCTGCTGCTGGAAGCCGCCGTGTTCAGCGCGCGGCAGCTTGCACGCCTGTCCGACAGCCTGAACCAGCGGCCGCTATCCGGCGAGGCCGACACACCGCTCGGCGGCGGCGTACTGTCCGGCATTCGTCACACACTGCGCTCGCCCTATCTGCTCAACGTCAGCCTGTACATGCTGCTGTTCTCGCTGACCTCGACATTCCTGTATTTCCAGCAGGCCGGCATCGCCCGCAGCGCGTTTGCCACACGCGGCGAACAGACCGCGTTCTTCGCCAACATCGATCTGCTGGTCAATGTGCTCACCTTGCTCGCGCAGTCTTTCGCGACGGCGCCCTTGCTCCGCCTGATCGGCGTCGCCCTCACCCTCGCGCTGATCCCAGCGTTAAGCGTGCTCGGTTTCGGCGCACTCGCCGCGGCACCCAGCATCGTGGCTATCGTTGCCTTCCAGGTGCTGCGTCGGGCCGGCAACTACGCTATCGCCCGTCCCACGCGCGAATTGCTGTTCACCGTGGTTTCGCGCGAGGATCGCTACAAGGCCAAGAACTTCATCGACACCTTTGTCTACCGCGCCGGCGACCAGGTGGGCGCCTGGTCCTATGCCCTGATCGGCGGGATCGGATGGGGTGCGAAGGGGGTCGCGGTCTGCGGCGCCGTTGTCTCGGTAGCATGGCTGATCAACAGTTTCTGGCTCGGCCGCCGACAAGAGTCGTTGAGCGCGCGTGAGCCGATATCCGCGCCGGAACGCCCCGTGGTCCGCGCGTCATGAGCTGGCGACCCGCCAGCTCCGGGGTGCTGGCCTCCTCACCTGCCCCCTCGGCCAACAAAGCAAAGGAGCGACCATGAAACGCCGTCAATTGCTCACCGCGGCAGGGGCCGTGATGGCCGCGCCGATCGCCGCGACCGCGCACGCGCAGGGTTCGGCACCTGCACAGTACAAGATCGGGATCATCGGGTCCGGCAATGTCGGCGGCACGCTCGGAACCTTGTGGGCCAAGGCCGGTGACGCGGTGCTGTTCTCCTCACGGCATCCCGACGAGCTGAAGGGGCTTGCCGCCAAGGCCGGGCCACGTGCCAGGACGGGAACGCCGGCGGAAGCGGCGGCCTTCGGCGACGTGGTGCTGATCGCCGTGCCGTACTCCGCCTTCCCCTCGATCGCGCAGGAGAACGGTGCGGCGCTGAAAGGCAAGGTGGTGCTCGACGCGTCGAATGCGTTGCCACAACGCGACGCCGCCCCCGCCGAGCAGGCGATCAAGCAGGGGATCGGCGCCTATGCCACCTCGCTGCTGCCGGGCGTGCATTACGCGCGCGCCTTCAATGCCATCGGCATGCAAACGGTGGCGGCCAAATCCGGCGAGCCCGGTGCCAAGGATATCGGCATTCCGCTCGCCAGCGACGATCCCAAGGCGATCGAGGTCGTCTCCAACCTGGTGCGGCAGGCCGGGTTCACGCCGGTCGTGGTGCCGCTGAACCGCGCCGGCGAGTTCGGCCCGGGCCGGCCGCTCGGCGCTGGCGCCTACAGCGTGGCGGACTGGCGGCAGAAGCTCGGTCTCGCGCAGTAGGGCGCTTTCTCGTGAGGCGCCGAGCATGAACAGGAGAGCCCACGCATGACCACGACGTCCACCAAGCACGGCCGCCGCGAGGCAATCGTGAAGTTGGTTGGCGGCGCCTTGGCGACCGCCACGGCTCGGGGTGCGGCATCCGCGCAAGTGCGAGACACCGACCCGCGGTCGGCGCGACCCGCCGAGCGGGTGTTCGTCACCGGCTCGTCGGATGGGCTCGGCCTCGCCACGGCCCGGCACCTGATCGAGACCGGGCACCGCGTCATCCTGCACGGGCGCAACCGCAAGCGTGCCGACGACGCGATGGCGGCGGCACCCGGCGCCGAAGCCGTGGTGATCGGCGATGTCTCCGTGATACAGCAGACCCGCGCGCTTGCCGAGCAGGTCAACGAGATCGGGCCATGCGACGCGGTCATCCACAATGTCGGGATCGGCAGCCGCGCGAAACGAGAGCAGACGGCGGACGGCCTGCCGCCGATCTTCGCCGTGAACACGCTGGCGCCGTACATGGTGACCGCGCTGATCCGCAAGCCCGGGCGCCTCGTCTACGTGAGCTCGGACGTGCATCGCCGGGCGAGGTTCGATGTCGATGATCCGACCTACGCCGACCGCTCGTGGAGCGGCGGCGGAGCCTACGCCGAGTCGAAATTGCAGGACGTGCTGCTCGCCTTCGCGGTCGCACGTCGCTGGCCCGATGTCTTGTCCAACGCGATGTCGCCCGGCTGGGTGCCGACGAAGATGGGCGGCGCGGGGGCCACCGGCAGCCTGGCCGACGCCGCCGAAACCGCTTCGTGGCTCGCGGTGAGCGACCAGGCCGCCGCCCAGGTTTCCGGCCGGTTCTTCTACGACAAGCGCCAACAGGAACCAAACCCGCTGGCGCGCGACCCGCGGCTGCAAGACCGGCTTGTCGCGGTCTGCGAACGTATCTCCGGGGTCCGCCTACCGGCTTGACGGCCGCTCCTGATCCTGGGGGCCGTCTGATAGTAGCCGTTGCGTCCGACACCCTCCCGTTGTCCGGCCCCACGGCGAAGACCATGGCTGAGAACGGTCCGCTAAGGGGTCGGCGCGTTGAGCGCACGCCGCCAACACGGGCGTGCCGGGCGACAGGTCGAAGAACTCGTCATGGAAAGTTCTCCGAGAAGTCGTCCCAGTCGTAACAGACCGCGCTCTAGAAACACGCGTGGCGCAAATCATGGACGGGGCCTCGACACGGCACTGTCCAGTTCGCCACACGATCGCCGACGTGGCGCGGCCGTCCGGAGCGTGTTGGCGACCGTCTGCGGCAGCTCCCTTCCTTCCGTGACCCCGACATCATCGCGTTGCAGGAAATCCAGGACAACTCCGGTCCCACCGACGACGGCGTCACCTCGGCGGCGACCACGCTGCAGATGATGGTTGACGCCATCACCGCCGCTGGCGGACCGCGCTACGCCTTCATCGACAACCCGTTCATCCGCAACGACACGAACGGTGGCGAGCCCGGCGGCAATATCCGCAACGCGTTCCTGTATCGCCCGGACCGCGTCGGTCTGGTCGATGGCTCATTGGCGACGGTCGCGGCCGATGGGGACGCGATCATGTCCGGCACCGACACCGACCAGCAGACGAATCCCGGCAACCCCTTCTATGCGTCGCGTCCGCCGCTGTCGGCGACGTTCATCTTCGACGGTCAGGCCGTCACCGTGCTCAGCGACCACTTCACCTCCAAGGGCGGCAGCGGCGCGCTGTACGGCTCGGTGCAGCCATTATTCGATGGCGGCGAGGTGCAGCGGGCCGCGCAAGCGCAAGCGGTAAACATTTACGTCGACGGCCTGCTCGCGGCCAATCCGGACGCAAAGGTGGTGGTCGCCGGCGACATCAACGATTTCGGCTTTGAGCAGCCGCTCGGCGCGCTGCGCGGCGTCGCGACGGTCACGAACTACACCGTTCCGGGCACCGACCCGATCGACGCCAGCGCGACCTACACGCCGGGCGGCAGCGCCGCTCAGGATCGTGCTGACCAACGATGACGCCTTTGACGCGCCGGGCATCCATACCTTGTACGCGGCGCTGGTGAGTGTCGGCTGGCCAAGGGCTACAACGTCACTGTGCTGGCCCCCGCGACGGACCAGAGCGGGGTGAGTTCCGCCCTGTTCCTCGCCCCCGTGATGGTGACGCGCTACGACGCCGCGAACTACGCCGTGACCGGAACGCCGGCGACGCTGGTGGCTCTCGGGCTCGATGCCAACGGGCTGTTCGACGGCGCCCGGCCCGATCTGGTGGTGGTCGGCGCCGACCAGGGCGACGCGGTCGGCATCGAGAACGCCAACCATTCCGCGACCCTCGGCGGTGCCATTACGGCGCTGTTCAACTACGCCGTGCCGAGCCTCGCGCTGTCAGTCAAGAGCGGCACGCCGGGCGACTTCGCCACTGGCGCGGACTTCCTCACCGCGCTCATCAGCAACCTGCAAGCCACGCAGGGCGCCGATCCGATGCTGCTGCCGCAAGGTGTCGGCCTCAGCATCAACGTGCCCAGCGAGGACAGTGCCGATCGGTTTGCGTTCACCACGATCGATGCCGCGACCGACACAAACCTCGCCGTGGTCGGCGACACGAGCGCGGCGAACTTCACGTGTGGCGGGCCGGTCACCGGCGTCGGTCCATATTCAGAGGGCGACGCCTTCAACGCCGGCGAGATCACCGTCAGCCCGATCGACGGCAGCTTCGCCGTCCGCGACAGCGCCGCCTACAGCTCGCTCGCCTCCGTTATCGGCACGACCTACGGCGCGCCGACACAAGCTCCGGCAACGATTTCATTTCTCGTCTCCGAGGATGCCTACGAAGGCGACGCGCAATTCATCGTCGCGGTGAACGGCAAGCAGATCGGCGGGGCGCAGACGGTCACAGCGTCACACGCAGCGGGACAATCGGAGACGTTGACGCTGCTCGACTTCTTCGACGCCGACATCAGCCAGGTCGACATGCGCTTCATCAATGACCGCTACGACGGCACGCCTTAAACCGACCGAAACCTCTATGTCGACAGTCTCGCGGTGAACGGGGCGGTGTATGGGGCCGACACCACCAACAATGCCGCCGGGCCACAGTTGGGAAGCGAGGCCGCGCTGGACAGCAGCGGGAGCCTTACCTTCGCGCACCTGTTCAATGCCGCCGGATAGACTCCAGCAAGCACGCATCACCATACGAATAGAACCGATACCCCGCCGCCACGGCGTGAGCGTATGCCGCGCGCATCGGCTCGGTGCCGGCGAAGGCGCACACCAGCATGAACAGGGTCGAACGCGGCAGGTGGAAGTTGGTCAGCAACACATCCACCACGCGAAACCGGTGGCCCGGCAGGATGAACAGATCGGTCTCGCCCCGGAACGGGCGCACCGAGCCGTCCGCGTCCACGGCCGTTTCGAGCAAACGCAAGCTGGTGGTGCCCACCGCGACCACCCGCCCCCCCGCCGCGCGGGCGCGGTTGATCGCCGCTGCGGCTTGCTCGGTCACCAGCCCGCGCTCGGGGTGCATGCGGTGGGTCGCGACCGTTTCGCCGCGCACCGGGAGAAACGTGCCCGCGCCCACATGCAGGGTGAGCGTGGCCCGGCCGACACCGCGCGCGGCCAAGGCGTCGAGCAGTCCGGGGGTGAAATGCAGGCCCGCGGTCGGCGCGGCCACGGCGCCTTCGTTGCGCGCAAAAATCGTCTGGTAGTCGGCGGCGTCCTCGGGCGCGAGGCCGACGGGGCGGGTGATGTAGGGTGGTAGCGCCAGCCGGCCGGCGCGTCGCAGCGCATCGGGCAAGCCCACCTCCGGGCCATCGAAGCGGAGCACCAGGTCGCCGCCCGCGCCGATCGCGATCACCGTGGCGGTAAGGTCGGGTGCGGCCTCGAACGTCAGCGCGTCGCCCGGTCGCAAGCGACGCGTGTTGCGGGCCAGCGCGTGCCAGGTGCCCCCCGGCAGCGGACGGTCGAGCGTGACGCCGATGCGCGCCGCCCCGCGACGCGCGGCGAGCTGGGCCGGGATCACCCGTGTGTCGTTGGCAACCAAAATGTCGCCCGGTCGCAGCAGGTCGGGCAGATCGCGCACTATTTGGTCGGCGAACCCGCCAGCCGCGACATGCAGCAGCCGGGCGGCGTCGCGCGGACGGGCGGGATGCTGGGCGATCAGCGCCGGGGGCAGACAAAAATCGAAATCGGCGAGACGCACCGCGCGGCCGGGGGTTCAGCCCTCGAGGTAGGAGGCGATCTCGATCAGGTTGCCGTCGGGATCGCGGCAATACACCGATCGCATCGGCCCAAGCGCGCCGCGCGTCTCGATCGGGCCGCGTTCGATGGCGATGCCGCATTCGCCGAGGTGGCGCACCACGTCGTCCGGGCCGACCGCGGTGATGAAGCACAGATCGTCGCTGCCGGGGGCGATCGCGCGGCCGGTGAACCACTCGTCCTGGTTGGTCTCGGCCGGACGCACATTGATCTTCTGGCCGCCGAATTTCAGCGCGGTGCGACGCTTCTCGCCGAAATCCTCGCGCTCCATGCCGAGCACGCGCTGATACCAGGCGGCGGTGATCTCGACGTCGCGCACGTTGAGCACCAGATGGTCGAGGCGGTCGATGGTGAAGCGCATCACTCGAGCCCGTCGTAGAAATCGTTGCCCTTGTCGTCGATCACGATGAAGGCGGGGAAATTCTCCACCTCGATGCGCCACACCGCCTCCATGCCGAGCTCGGGGTATTCCAGCACCTCGACACGGCGGATGCAGTCCTGGGCGAGCCGCGCGGCGGGGCCGCCGACGCTGCCAAGATAGAAGCCGCCATACTTGCGGCACGCCTCGCGCACCGCTTTCGAGCGGTTGCCTTTCGCCAGCATCACCAGCGAGCCGCCGGCGGCCTGGAACTCGGCGACGTAGCTGTCCATCCGCCCGGCGGTGGTCGGGCCGAAACTGCCGGTGGCAAGCCCGGTCGGGGTCTTGGCCGGACCGGCGTAGTAGACCGGGTGGTCGCGCAAGTAGCCGGGCAGGCCCTCGCCGCGATCGAGCCGCTCCTTCAGCTTGGCATGGGCGATGTCGCGCGCCACCACCATGGTGCCGGTCAGCATCACCCGGGTCTTCACCGGATAGGCGGAGAGCTGGCGGCGGATTTCGTCCATCGGGCGGTCGAGATCGACCTCGACCCCTTCGGCGCCGAGATTGAGGTCGGTGGCCTCGGGCAGGTAGCGCGCCGGGTCGGTCTCCAGCGCTTCGAGAAAGACGCCCTCGGGGGTGATCTTGGCTTTCACCTGGCGGTCGGCGCTGCACGAGACGCCGATGCCGACCGGCAACGAGGCGCCGTGACGCGGCAGGCGGATCACCCGCACGTCGTGGCAGAAATACTTTCCCCCGAACTGGGCGCCGATGCCGACCGAGCGGGTGAGCTCCAGCACGCTGCGCTCCATCTCGAGATCGCGGATCGCGTGGCCGGCCTTGCTGCCGGCGGTTGGCAAGTTGTCGAGCCAGCGGGTCGAGGCGAGCTTGACCGTCTTGAGGGTGGCCTCGGCCGAGGTGCCGCCGATCACGATGGCGAGGTGGTAGGGCGGGCAGGCCGAGGTGCCGAGGGTCTTTATCTTGGTCTCCAGGAACGCGCGCAGCCGCTCGGGCGAGAGGATCGCGCGGGTCTCCTGGAACAGGAACGTCTTGTTGGCCGAGCCGCCGCCCTTGGCGACGAACATCAGGTGCAGCTCGTCGGCGTGGTGCTCGCCTGGGGCGGCGGCGATGTCGAACTGGACCGGCAGGTTGTTGCCGGTGTTGACCTCCTCGAACATCGACAGCGGCGCCATCTGCGAGTAGCGCAGGTTGGTCTCGGTGTAGGTGCGATGCACGCCCCAGCTCAGCGCCTCCTCCTCGTCGCCGTCCACCCAGACGCGTTGCCCCTTCTTGCCGAACACAATGGCGGTGCCGGTGTCCTGGCACATCGGCAGCACGCCGCCGGCGGCGATGTTGGCGTTCTTCAGCAGGTCGAGGGCGACGAAGCGATCGTTGTCGGAGGCTTCCGGGTCGTCGAGGATGGCGCGGAGCTGCGCCAGATGGCCGGGCCGCAGCAGGTGCGAGACGTCGCGGAACGCCTGGAAGGCAAGCTCGGACAGCGCCTCGGGCGTAATGCGCAGCACGGTCTGGCCGTCGCAGGACGCGGTGCGCACGCCGGCGATGTCGAGTTTCTTCCATGGCGTCGGATCGGGGCCGAGCGGGAACATCGGCGCGTAGGTGAAGCCCGAGGGGCGCGGCAGTGGAACGTTCATCGACGGTTCTCTCTTGGGCGCTCAGGTCTTGGGCGGCGTGCGGCGGCGGAATGCGTCGAGGCTGACGATCTGTGGCTCCTCGACTTCGGGCTGCTCACCGCCGCCGGGCGCCGGCGCGTCCGGCCCGGCTATCCTCCGCGCTGGTGCGCCTTGCGGCTCGGTCGCGGGCTCGCCGTCCTGCGTTGGGCGGAATTGCAGGCCGAAGCGGACGTGCGGATCGGCGAAGGCCGTGACCGCGCCGAGCGGCACCGTCAGGGTCGCCGGGACACCGCCAAACGACAGCCCGACGGTGATCACGCCCGCCGCCTCGTCCACCGACAGCTCCCAGAACTGGTGCTGCAGGACGATGGTCATCACTTCCGGGTACTGCGCGCGCAGGCGCGCCGGGATCGCGGTGCCCGGATGATCGGTGCGGAAGGTGAGATAGAAATGGTGTTCACCGGGCAAGCCTTGCTCGGCGGCGTGGGCCAGCGCCCGCATCACCACCAAACGCAGCGCCGCCTCGGTCCAGTCACTGTAGGGGAGCAGGCTTTCGGGCGGCTGCTCCTCGTCCTCGGCCATGGTCAGCCTTCAGCGGTCAATGGTCAGTGGTCAGTGGTCAGTGGTCAGTGGTCAGTGGTCAGTGGTCAGTGGTCAGATAGCGCGACCACGCCGGCGACGCCATACGCCGCTTGCGGCAAGGTGCGAACGAGTGGGGGGCTTCTGTTGCCCGGTGCCCCCCGAACCGCGCGTGTCACTGCTGTTTAGGCAGCGACCGCGAATGCCTCATGATTGTCATTGGCATTTGTGATACGGCCCGATAACGGCGGAACCATGCCGGGCAAAAGATGCGTCTTTACCACGCGTGTCGAGCCTGTTTCGCCCCCATTGGACCGCAACGCGGTTCGATCCCCCGGAGGGTCAAGCAACCGCTCTGCGGCGATATGGTGGAGGCGCCGGGCACTGCCCCCGGGTCCACAACGATTATTCCACACACCGTTTATCGCCATAGCCGGCAAGCCGGCACGCGGAATATAGCCATTGAGCCCGTCCGATGGAAGATGGAGTCGCGCCGATGAGCCTGACCGACGCCCAACGTGCCGAGATCGACGCCGAGCGCGCGCAAGCCCAGCCCACGCGGCGCCGCACAGTGGCGGAATTGGAAGCCTTGCTGTTCGAACCGCTGGCGGTGCTCGACCACGGCTTCGTCCGGGTGATCGACTACATGGGCGACGATTCGGCCATCGTGCAGGCGGCGCGGGTCTCCTATGGGCGTGGCACCAAGCGGGTGTCGGAGGATACCGGGCTGATCCGCTACCTGATGCGGCACCGCCACTCGACCCCGTTCGAGATGTGCGAGATCAAGTTCCACGTGAAGTTGCCGATCTTTGTCGCCCGCCAGTGGATCCGCCACCGCACCGCCAGCGTGAACGAGTATTCGGCGCGCTACTCGATCCTGGATCGCGAGTTCTACCTGCCGGCACCGGAGCACCTGGCCGCGCAGTCGGCAAGCAACCGCCAGGGACGCGGCGCGGTGCTCGAGGGGCGCGAAGCCGCGGCGGTGCTCGATCTGCTGCGCGCCGACGCCAGCCGCAGCCATGACCACTACCAAGCGATGCTGAACGAGGACGCGGCCGGCGCGCCGCGCGATCCGCAACGCCAGGGGCTGGCGCGCGAGCTGGCGCGGATCAACCTGACCCTGGCCACCTATACGCAATGGTATTGGAAGTCCGACCTGCTCAACCTGCTGAACTTCCTCGCGCTGCGCGCCGATCCGCACGCCCAGCACGAGATCCGCGTCTACGCCGAGGCGATGCTGGCGGTGGTCAATGCGTGGGTGCCGGCGACCTATCAGGCGTTTCTCGACTATCGGCTCGGCGCGGCCACGTTTTCGGCGCAGATGCTGGCGGCGGTGCGCCGGATGCTCGCCGGCGAGACGGTGGGCCAAGCCGAGAGCGGGTTGTCGAAGCGGGAATGGACCGAGCTGATGGGATACCTGGGCCGGGAAGCCTGACCCCATCCCTCAGCAAATTCCGAGTCGTGTTGGGCGACGTTTGATGTTTCAAGACCACGCGGGTCGGGTGGTGAACACGATCGGCCGATGGTCGGCTGCGGGCTCGACAGGGGAGAAGTGCGATGCGCCTGGGTGATCAGCCGGAGAGCGACAACGTCGAGGATCGCCGATCGGGCGGCATGGGTGGTGGCGGCCGCATGGTCCGGGTCGGCGGGCTCGGCGGCTTCGGCATCGTCGCCGTGGTGGTGCTCGGCCTGATCTTCGGCGTCGATCCGGGCACCCTGCTGAACATGATCTCCGGCCAGGTCAGCACCCAGCAGCAAGCGCCCTCCCCCTCGGCGCAGCGCCAGGCGAACCAGGGCGGCCAAGGCGCGGCGGAGGACAGCCAGCGGCGCTTCGTGGCGCAGGTGCTCGGTTCGACCGAGCGCGTCTGGAGCGACGTGTTCAGCCATATGGGCCGGCGCTATCAGAAGCCCACGCTGGTGCTGTTCTCGGATGTGGTGCGATCGGGCTGCGGGACGGCGCAATCCTCGACCGGGCCGTTCTACTGCCCGGCGGATCAGAAGGTGTACCTCGACACCTCGTTCTTCCGCCAGTTGCAGAACAAGCTCGGTGCGGCCGGCGATTTCCCGCGCGCCTACGTCATCGCCCATGAGATCGGCCACCACGTGCAGACCCTGCTCGGCACGGTGGATGTCGGCGGCGGGGCGCGATCGAACGAGCAATCGGTGCGCACCGAGTTGCAGGCGGATTGTTTCGCCGGGGTCTGGGCCAACCACGCCAACGCCTCGCAGCACATCCTGGAGGCAGGCGACATCGAGGAAGGGCTGAACGCGGCCAGCGCGATCGGCGATGACCGGCTGCAACAACGCTCGCGCGGCTACGTCGTGCCGGACAGCTTCACCCACGGCAGCTCGGCGCAAAGGGTCCGCTGGTTCAAGCGCGGCCTGGACGCTGGCGACATCCAGAACTGCGACACATTCCACGCCGGCCAGCTTTAGTGTGGCCTAGTCCCGGTGGCGTAAGCGCGGATGAAGACACGATGGTGATGACGACCATGAAGCACAGCGTCATCGCCCGCGTCACCTTGGGCGGCGCGACGCGGCCGAGCCCCCTGGCTTTGCTCGCATCCGTGCCGCAAAGCTTTTGTTGCTAAAGCGGAACGTTAAAGGCGCACCAAGGCGAGCGATGCGTCAGGCTCGAAAAAACGGCGGTGGCCAGGAGGGCAGGGAGGGCGGCGTCTTGGCAGGCGCAGCCGGGCGAAGCCCCAATGAGACGTGGAGCGGGGCTTGCGGTGGGGATTGGGGTGGGGTGTGGGCCGGGGTGTCGGGTGTTGCCTCGCCCGGCGCTGCGGCGAGCGCCGCCGGAGCGAGCGGTTGCGCCGAACGCGGCGGCTTCGGCGGCAGCCGCAGCGGCGCGGGCAGCGGATCGTTGGTCAGTCGCCGCCACAGCGGGCGCAGCAGCCGACCCGCTTGCGGCGACGCCGCGAGCAGCGCCTGCATCTCCGGATCATCGACCAGCGCCAGCAGCCAGGCGCCGAGATACCCGGCGCCGAACCGCGCCAGCACCGGACCGCTCGGCAGCTTCTCCCGTCGCGAGGTCGACTCGGCCGGCTCGGCTGCCCGGCGCGGCGCCCGGTCCTTGCGCGGCGCAAGCGTCCCGGCGGCGAACTGCGCATGCAGCGCGGCGAGTTTGCGCGTCGTGCGCTGCAAGTACTTCCACAGCAGCAAGGCAAGCGGCCCCAGCACGTCGCGATTCCGGGGGTTCCGGTCGACCCAATCGGCGAGCGTCCACCTCAGCCGCTCGACGAGCAGGCCGAAGCGGCACATCAAGCCGGTTGGGGTGGAGGGGGCTGGGGACATGGGCGGAGTTATACGAGACAGTTAGCTTTGATGTCAACAGTTGTTATTATTGTTGCCGGGGGCGTGGCAGCGGCTTGATGCCGAAAGGGTGGGTTCGACGCATGGAAGCGCTGAAGACTTTGGTCCCCGTTTTCGGGGTGTTCATTCCGGCGCTGCTGCTACCCGGTCCGGACTTCATCGGTGTCGTCCGTTCCGCGGTGACACGCGGCACAACCGGTGGTTTGCGGACCACGGTCGGAGTCTCGGTCGGCCTCGGACTCTACGCCACGCTGAGCCTGCTCGGCCTTTCGGCTGTGCTCGTCGAGTATCAATGGCTGACTTGGGCGGTTCGCTTGCTGGGCGGTGCATACCTCGCGTATCTCGGATTTGGCATGATCCTCGCGAAGCGCGCCGATCATGCCGAGATGGCGATGCAGCCCCTCGTCACAGGCAACGCGTTCGTCTTTGGCTTTCTCGTCACGTTGACCAACCCGAAGGCGATTGTTCTGTTCGCCAGTGTGTTTGCCACGTCGGTCACCAGCCGCACGCCGTCATGGCTGATGGCGTTGATGATCGGTCTCGTCGTACTCAGTGCCCTGATCTGGTATTCGATCGTGACCCTGTTCATGTCCGCTCCCGCGGTCATGCGGCGCTTGCAGCATGCAAGTCATTGGATCGAGCGAGTGGCGGGGGTTTGTTTCGTGGCGATTGGGCTCCGAATCCTGGCGGACGCGCGCAATCCGGTGGCGCCATAAGCCGGCGTGCAGCGTCCGCCGGGTGGGTCACGCTTGACGTCGCTGCGGGGCGGCGGCATGACCAGACGGCCAGACGGCCGGACGGCCGCTGACGCCGCGCGGTCGGCCACCAGCCGGCCGTGCCGTGTTGGAGGAAAGTCCGGGCTCCACGGGAATGCGGTGCCGGCTAACGGCCGGCGGGGGCGACCCCAGGGAAAGTGCCACAGAAAACAAACCGCCGGCGCCGGGTTCGCCCGCCGTCGGCAAGGGTGAAACGGTGCGGCAAGAGCGCACCGCGCCTCCGGTAACGGCGGCGGCAGGGTAAACCCCACCGGGAGCAAGACCGAATAGGGGCGGCCGGCGCGGTCGGCGGGGCAACCCGTCCGGCTGGCGCGGGGACATTCCCGTCCCGCCGCCCGGGTTGGTCGCGCGAGGCGCGTCGCGAGACGCGTCCCAGAGGAATGGCCGTCCCGTGCCAAGCGATATGCGCGGTGCGGACAGAACCCGGCTTACAGGCCGTCTGGCACCACTCTCCATTGTTTCGTGTCAGTCCCACGTGAACATTAAAGAAACGGAATGCGGCGGGGTGGCCACCCGCGCCGATCTTTCGGTGCGAATCATCTAAGGCTATGAAAAGGCGCAAGAAATCAGGCGCCCGGTAACGACTGAGGCGGCAATTCCCTTTGACGCCCATATGAACCCATGGTATCCCATGCCATCCCAAAGGCACCGGGCGCGTGCAACTGGGCGTAGTGGCAGGGGCGAACCGGGCCGGATGTCCCAGTTCATGGGCAATCACCGCAACAGGCTGGACGCCAAGGGGCGCGTATCCATCCCGGCACCGTTTCGCACGACCTTGCGGACGCGGGCCGAGAAGGCCGGGTTGACCGGGTCATCGCTGGTGCTGCGCCCGTCGCACAAATACCCCTGCATCGAGGGGTGGCCGGAGCCGCAATTCGAGGAGCTCGCCACGCAGTTGCACGAGATCAGCCTGTTCAGCCAAGAGCATGACGACCTCGCCGGGTCGCTGTATGCCGAGGCGTTCCAGACCGAATCGGACAAGGAGGGGCGGATCGTCCTGCCGGATTATCTCACCGCGCATGCTGGCGTGACCGACGCGCTGATGTTCATGGGGCTGGGCCGCATGTTCCAGATCTGGGAGCCGGTCGCCGGCGAGCGCCGCATTGCCGAGGCACGCCGAGGCGCGCGGACCGACAACCTGACCTTGCCGGGCCGCCCCGCTTCGCGCCCGCTCGCCGCCCGCCAAGCTGGCGAGGCGCCATGAGCCACGCCGCCAACGACAAGACCGCCAGGGTCAAGGCCTTGGGCCACCTGCCGGTGATGCTGGAGGAGGTGCTGCGCGCGCTCGCGCCGCGCGACGGCGGCCTCTATCTCGACGGCACGTTCGGCGGCGGTGGCTATGCGGCGGCGATCCTGGGTACGGCCGCGTGCACGCTGTGGGCGATCGACCGCGACCCGGACGCGATCGCGCGCGGCGCCAGCCTGGCCGCGCGCTTCCCCGGTCGGCTGCATCTGCTGCACGGCACGTTCGGCGGGATGCTTTCGTTGTTGTCAGACTCCGGCGTCACGTCGCTCGATGGCGTCGTGCTCGATTTCGGCGTCTCCTCGTTCCAGCTCGACGATCCCGCGCGCGGGTTCAGCTTCCGCGCCGACGGGCCGCTCGACATGCGCATGGGGCGCGACGGGCCGAGCGCGGCCGATCTGGTCCAGACCTTGCCCGAACAGGAGCTCGCCGATCTGCTCTACGCGTTCGGCGAGGAGCGCCGTTCGCGTCGCATCGCGCGCGCGATCGTGCGGCAACGCCAACAGGCGCCGATCGACACCACCGGGCGGCTCGCCGCGATCATCCGTGCGGTGGTGCCGCCCGACCGCTCGGGCATCGACCCCGCGACCCGCAGCTTCCAAGCCTTGCGCATCCGGGTGAATGACGAGCTCGGCGAGATCGAACGCGGGCTGGATCAGGCCGCCGCGCTGCTCGCCCCGAGCGGGCGACTGGTGGTGGTCGCGTTCCACTCGCTCGAGGACCGCATCGTCAAGCGCTTCATGAGCGAGGCCGCCGGCCGGGCGCCGGCGCCGTCACGCCACGACCCGCGCGGCCTGGCGGGACAGACGCCGCCAGAATTCCGTTTGTTGACACCCAAGGCGCTGCGGCCCGGCGCGGCCGAGCTCGCCGCCAACTCGCGCGCGCGCAGTGCCCGGCTGCGCGCGGTCGAACGCCTCGACGCCATTTCCTCCCATTCCTTTTCGAGACCCGCGCCATGATCCGCCCCTTTACCTGCGTATGCATGGTCCTGGCCGCTGGCTCGGGCCTCTATCTCTACCAGCAGAAGCATCAAGCGCAGATGCTCGATCGCGAGATCACCAGCATCGTGCGCGCGACGGAGGCGGCGAACCAGCGCGCCGGCGTGCTGCAAGCGGAGTGGACCTTGGAGAACAACCCCGAGCGGCTGGCCGAGCTGGGCCGATCGGTTTCTCGCCCTCAAGACGGTCGCGCCCGGACAGTTCACCTCCTTGGCCGACCTCGACAGCCGGCTGCCGGCGGTGCGCGCGCCCGAACCCGGCCCGAGCGGCGCGGAGACCGACACGGACGCCGAAACGCCGGCCGCCGCCCCCGCTCCGCCGGCCGAGCAGCCCACGGCCGAGTCGCCGAAAGCCGAGCCGCCGCCGGTCGAGGTGGCGCGCCCCGACAAGATCGAGGCGCCGCCGCACCGCGAGGTCCGCCCCGCCGCGCCGAAGCTGGTCGCCACGCCGTCCCGCCCAACGCCGCGCAAGCCGCCCTCCGTCGCGGTGGCAACCCGTCGCGCCGTCGCGCCTGGCCAGCCGCGAGACGCGCTCGGCCATCAATCCGGACGAGATCGAGACCCTCCCGCACCCGATCCCGCGCGGCGTGGGCGGGGCGATACACGCCGACACGGGTCGCCGCGCCGATGCCGGTGGTCGGCTCGGTGCTGGGCATGACGCGGGACCGACCTGGCGCCCCCGGTGCCGTTCGCGCCGATGCCGACGGTCAGCAACGGGGGCGGCTGAGGCGTCGTGAGCCACGACCCCACCCATCCCGCCGAGGACCAAGCCGGCGCGCCGCCCGCCGGCTCGCCGGCGCGCCGCTTCGGCGCGCCGCGTGACGCCGGCGTGCCGCGCATGGAGAATGTGCGGGTCACCGCGCCCGACCTCAAGCGCCGGGCGGCGATGGAGAAGACCCGCTCGCGCATCGTGTTCGCCGCCGGCGGCTTCGCCCTGCTGTTCTTCGCCGTGGTGCTGAAGCTGGCCGACGCCACCATCGTGCAGCCGCTGCCGCCGCATCGTCCGGACAAGCCGATCGCGCAACTGTTCCAGGGAGCCCGGCCGCGGCTCGCCGGCCCGCGCGCGCAACGCGCCACGGTCACCGATCGCAATGGCGAGATCCTGGCGATCTCGCTGCCGACGGCGGCGCTTTACGCCAACCCGCGCGAGATGATCGACGCGGCGGACACCGCGCACC
>CBDCJX010000014.1:0-24797 GCA_965218045.1 Acetobacteraceae bacterium
TCGCGTCGAACCTTGCCGCCTTGTCGCCGGGCAGCAGCTTGCCGCTCTTGTCGGCGAGATAGAGCAGGATCGCCGCTGATTCAGCCACGGTGTACGGCTTGCCACCCGGCCCCTCGCTGTCGACGATCACCGGCACCTTGGCGAGCGGGTTCAGCTTGCGGAACTCCGCGTCGAATTGCTGGCCCTTGAACACGTCGATCGGTTTCACTTGATACGACATGCCAAGTTCCTCGAGCGCGACGTAGACGCGCACGACGTTCGGGCTGCCCATCCCATAGAGATCAATCATCGCTGTTTCCTCGGTGTATCGGCCGGTTCCAGGACCGGATGGAGCAAGGCTAGCACATGGCGCAGCATGTGCCATTGCACCGGATTGTTAGGTCCGGGTCAGCAGGGCGTCGCCGAGCCGCGTCTGGCGGGCAAGGCGAGCCGAACGCGCGATCGACAACCCGATCTCCACGCTTTCGAACAACGCCGCGACACGGGCATCCCCATCGCCGTGCGCGTCATGAAATTGTCGCGCGCGCGCCAGCACCTCGGTGGCGAGCACGCGAATGCCGACCAGTGCCGGCGAGGCCGCTGGCGGCTCATCATCGGCGTCAAGTGCTCCGACCACGGTGCGCGAGCCTTCCGCCATCAACGCCACCAAGGCGGCGATCGCGCCAAGAGTTGCGGCGTCATTTTCCATCGGTGCGGGTGCGGCGAGGCGACCGAGACGGCGCAGGATCGCACGGAAGCTGCCGACCGTGCCGGCACTGCCGACCGCGTCCTCGACATCGCGGAAGGGCAGCGCCATCGCCTCGTAAGCCTCGCCTTCCGGGCCGATGCGGCTGGAGGCGGGAACCACGCAGTCGGCCAAACGCAATCCGCAATGCAGCGCCGGACGCAGGGCGGGGATTTCGCGCATCGTCACCCGCTGTAGCCCCGGCGTATCCTGCGGCACCAGGAACGCGCTGTAACGTTTGCGACCGTCGGTGATCGCGGTGATCGCCAGCACAACGAACAGATCCGCGATCGGTCCGTTGGTGATGTAGGCTTTCTCGCCGTTGAGCACGATCGACTCGCCGCGTCGCGTTGCCTGGGTGCGCAGATGTTTCGGATGCGCGCCGGCGCCCGGTTCGGAGATCGCCACCGATGCGGTGATCCGGCCCGCGGCGAGCGCCGGCAGGTACGCCGCTCGCTGGTCAGCGTCGCCGAAACCCTCGATGAAGGTACGCGCGACCATCTGATGCGACGCGAACGCGCTGCCGAGCCCGGGCGACAGGCTGCCGGCGATCAGTGCGGCTTCTGCCTGCGCGATCGCCGCGTATCCGCCGCCGGTGCCGCCACGCGCTGGGTCGAGCCCGACGCGGAACAGTCCCGCCTCGGAGATTGACCGCCAGAGAGCCCAAGGAAACTCTGGCTCGTGCCGCAGGTCGCGGTCGCCGACCTGGGCGCGGGTGAAGGCTTCGATGTCCATGAAACTTACTGCGCCACCCAACCGCCGTCGATCACCAGCTCGGTGCCAGTGATGAACGAGGCTTCGTCGGAGGCGAGGAACAACACGCCGTACGCCACCTCGTTCACCTCGCCCAATCGGCGCAGCGGCGTGCGAGCGATCTTCTCGGCACGCTCGCCGGCATTGGTGGAGTTGAGCATAGGCGGCATGTAGCCCGGATGCACCGAGTTCACCCGCACGCCGTGCGGCCCATAACGCACGGCCGCCTGCTTGGTGTAGAGCCGCACCGCGCCCTTCGATGCGCCATATGCCGGGTGGCCCGTCTCGCTGCCGACCAGCCCAAGGATCGACGAGATGTTCACGATCGAGCCGCCGCCGGAACGCATCATCTCGACCGCCGCGCGGCGCGTGCCGAAGAACACGCTGGTCTGGTTGACCGCGATGATCCGGTCCCAACCGTCGGTGCCGTCGATGTCGTTGAAGGTCGACGAGCCGATACCCGCGTTGTTCACCAGGATGTCGAGTTTTCCGTAAGCGGCGGTAGTCGAGGCGACGGCGCGCTCCCAATCCGCCTCGCTGGTCACGTCGAGCTGTTCGAACCGCGCCTCGCCGCCGGCGCGCTTGATGTCGGCGGCGACGCTCTCGCCCATGTCGGCGAGGATGTCGGCCACCACGACTTTCGCGCCTTCGCGGGCGAACAGCCGCGCTTCCGCTTCGCCCATGCCGTGCGCGCCGCCGGTGACAATCGCTATCTTGTTCTTGAGCCGCATCGCGTTTCCCTCCTGACCGCTGGAGGGAGTCTAGGCGCTCAGTTCGGGCGCGTCATCCCGCCGGCACGCTCGATGAAACCCGCCACTTCCGCGACACCAGTGCCCGCGCGGACATTGGCGAACACGAACGGTCGCTCGCCGCGCATCCGGCGCGCATCGCGATCCATCACCTCCAGGCTGGCGCCGACGAAGGGTGCCAGGTCGATCTTGTTGATCACCAGCAGATCGCTGCGGGTGATGCCGGGGCCGCCCTTGCGCGGGATCTTGTCGCCCGCCGAGACGTCGATCACGTAGATGGTCAAGTCGGCGAGCTCGGGACTGAACGTCGCCGCAAGATTATCGCCGCCGCTCTCGATCAGGATCAGGTCGAGCACCGGGAAGCGCGTGCGCAATTCAGCGACACCAGCCAGGTTGATGCTGGCATCCTCGCGGATCGCGGTGTGCGGGCAGCCGCCCGTCTCGATGCCGAGGATGCGTTCCGGCGCCAGCGATCCGGCGCGGGTGAGGAACTCGGCGTCCTCCTTGGTATAGATATCGTTGGTAATGGCTGCGATCTCGTAATGGTCGCGCAGGTGCTTGCAAAGCGCGTCCATCAACGCGGTCTTGCCGGTGCCAACCGGTCCGCCGACACCTACGCGCAAGGGACCGTTGGGGGAACGTGTCATGAGCGGAACAGCCTCGTGTATTGGGTTTCGTGGCGCATGGAGGCGATGTCGGAGCGGAACGCGCAGCCGCCGATATCATCCAAGGTCGCCTCCCGCGTCTCATCCGCGACCGCCAGCAACGTGGGTTCGAGCGCCGCCAGCACGGCGAGCCCGGCGCTCTGGCCGAGCGGCACCAGCCGCACCGCCGCCGAGATCAGGTTCGACGCCAAGGTGTTGAGGTAGGCGAGCGTCGCGTCGTCCTCGGCAATCCCATGCGCCCCGGCGAGCGCGCCCACGGCAACGGGATACGGGATAGTCCGCTCGCCTTGTGGAAGGGGGTTGGGGGAGGGGGCGGCCGCTAGCCAAGCCGCCGCCGCCGTGACAAATGCAGTCCCCTGCGCCACCGCTTCCAGCCGCCGCTCCCGCGAAGGCGCAACCGCCAGGGCGAGCGCCGCGACGTCGCCGCCGCGAAACGCGTGACGCAGCAGGATCGCGTCGGACCGCCCGGCACCGTGGCAAAGCACCTCCTCGAGCCAGGCGCGCAAAGTCGCGCCGTCGCGCACGTCGCCCGCCTCGACCGCCCACTCCAACCCGTGCGAATAGGCGAAGCCGCCGGTCGGAAACGCTGGCGAGAGCCAGGCAAGCAGCCGCAGCAGCGAAGCGGGCCCGGACAGCAAGGGATCGCGCATCAGAACAGGAAGTAGCGCTGCGCCATCGGCAGCAAGGTCGCCGGCTCGCAGGTCAGCAACACGCCGTCGGCGCGCACCTCGTAGGTCTCCGGATCGACCTCGATCGCCGGCAACGCGTCGTTGCGGATCATGCTCTGCTTGCCGATGCCGCCGCGCGTCTCCGCCACCGCAACGAGCCGACGACGCAGCCCGAGTGCGCGGCCGATATCGCCGTCGAGTGCCGCGCCGGAGACGAAGGTGACGCAGGTCGCCGCCAGCGCACCACCGAGCGCGCCGAACATCGGCCGGTAATGCACCGGCTGCGGCGTCGGGATCGAGGCATTGGGATCCCCCATCGGCGCCAGCACGATCGCACCACCCTTGACGACGAGATCCGGCTTGACACCAAAGAAGGCGGGCGACCACAGCACGAGATCGGCGAGCTTGCCGGCCGCCACCGAGCCGACCTCGTGCGCGAGGCCCTGCGCAATCGCCGGGTTGATCGTGTATTTGGCGACGTAACGTTTTACCCGCTCGTTGTCGGCCGCGTCGTCGCCGGGCAGCGGGCCACGTTGCTGCTTCATCTTGTGCGCGGTCTGCCAGGTGCGGATGATCACCTCGCCGACTCGGCCCATCGCCTGACTGTCGGACGAGATCATCGAAAGCGCGCCGAGATCGTGCAGGATGTCCTCGGCGGCGATGGTCTCCCGCCGGATGCGGCTCTCCGCGAACGCCACGTCCTCCGGGATGGCCGGATCGAGGTGATGACACACCATCAGCATGTCGAGATGCTCGTCGAGCGTGTTCGCCGTGTAGGGGCGCGTCGGGTTGGTCGAGCTCGGCAATACATTGGCCAGGCCCGCCACCTTGAGGATGTCGGGCGCGTGCCCCCCGCCGGCGCCCTCGGTGTGGAAAGCGTGGATCGTGCGACCCTTGAAGGCGGCGATGGTGTCCTCGACGAAGCCGCTTTCGTTGAGCGTGTCGGTGTGGATCATCACCTGCACATCGAACTTGTCGGCGACCGCGAGGCAGCAATCGATCGCGGCGGGGGTGGTGCCCCAGTCCTCGTGCAGTTTCAGACAGGACGCGCCGGCGCGCACCATCTCCTCCAGTGCTTCCGGCCGCGAGGCGTTGCCCTTGCCGGCGAACGCCAGATTGACCGGCAAACCCTCGGCGGCTTGCAGCATCCGCGCGAGGTGCCAGGGTCCCGGCGTGCAGGTGGTTGCGGATGTGCCGGTCGCCGGCCCGGTGCCGCCGCCGATCAACGTGGTGACGCCGGACGCCAGCGCGTCATCCACCTGCTGGGGACAGATGAAATGGATATGCGCGTCGATGCCGCCAGCGGTCAGGAACTTGCCTTCGCCGGCGATCACTTCGGTGCCGGGGCCGACGATGATATCGACGTTCGGCTGGATGTCCGGGTTGCCCGCCTTGCCGATGGCGGCGATCCGTCCGTTGCTGATCGCAACGTCGGCCTTGACGATGCCCCAGTGATCGATGATCAGCGCATTGGTGATGACGGTGTCGACTGCGCCGCCAGCTTGCGAGACCTGGCTCTGCCCCATGCCATCGCGGATCACCTTGCCGCCGCCGAATTTCACTTCGTCGCCGTAGACGGTCAGGTCGCGCTCGACCTCGATGAACAGATCGGTGTCGGCCAGGCGCACGCGGTCGCCCGTGGTCGGCCCGAACATGTCGGCATAGGCGCTGCGAGAAATGCGCGCCATCAGTCGAGTCTCCCCATGATTGCGCCGCGAAAGCCGAACACCGCGCGTTGGCCACGGAACGGGATCAAGGTCACCTCCCGCTCCTGGCCCGGCTCGAAGCGGACGGCGGTGCCGGCGGCGATGTCGAGCCGCTTGCCGCGCGCCTGTTGGCGATCGAATCGCAGCGCCGGATTGGTCTCGGCAAAATGATAGTGACTGCCGACCTGAATCGGGCGGTCGCCGGTGTTGGCGACGTGGAGCACCGTCGCCTCCGACCCGGCATTCAGCTCGATATCGCCAGGCCGCGTGATGATTTCACCCGGTATCATCGGATCGGCTCATGCACGGTGACGAGCTTGGTGCCGTCGGGAAACGTTGCCTCCACCTGGACATCGTGGATCATCTCGGCGATGCCTTCCATCACTTGCGCCCGCGTGATCACCTGCGCGCCCTGTTCCATCAGATCGGCGACGCTGCGGCCATCACGCGCGCCTTCGACCACGAAGTCGGTGATCAATGCCACCGCTTCGGGGTGATTGAGTTTCACGCCGCGCTCCAGCCGTCGGCGCGCGACCGTCGCCGCCATCGCGATCAGCAGCTTGTCCTTCTCACGTGGCGTGAGGTTCATGCCTGGTCCCCGTTCAGCACAGCCACACCCTGGGCAACGGACGCTCGGCCCGCAACGCCGCGAGGCCGGCAACCACGGCGGCGCGCAAGCGGGCACCGTCAGGTGCCACGATGCGTCCGACCAGCAGCCCGTCCCACGCGCTCGCGCCGTACTCGGCCTCGCATTTGTTGAACGCGCCGCGCAACGCATCGAGTTGCCGTTCAGCGTCGGGAGCGGCGTGCACGATCGTGGCGAGTCCGCGCGCGCCGGCCATGACCGCCGGCCGCGCCAGGCGCTCCGCGATCGCGCCGTCGAGCCGGATCGCATCGTGCAGCACCAGCCGGCCGTCGCGGCGGATGCTGATGGTGTCGCGCAACCAGCCGCGCTCGACCGTCTCGCCCATCGCGGCGCGGCCGAACACCAGCGCCTCGACGCCGAGGAACCAGGCGTCGGCCGCGAGCGTCACGTCGAGTCGGCGATCGAGCATGCAGCGATCGAACAGGATCGACTCCTGCGGCAGCCATTCGCCCGCGCCGCCTGCCGCGACCTCGATTCGGTTACGCAGCCGCGCCGGCGGTGTGTCGGGCAACGCGCGATAGAACCGCTCCGCCGCTTGCGAGGCGATAGTGGCGCACGCGCCTTCCCGGACCAGGATTTCGCTCGCCAGCAGATCGCCCCCCGCGATGCCTCCGGAACTGTTCAACGTGACCATGCTGGTCCAGGCTCGTGGTTCCGGACGCGGGAAGCGCGCTTTCAGGCAGCCTTCCTGACGCAGCGTATCGAGCACAGTTTGCTCATCGCGCCGCTTGAACGACACACGCAATGCCCCGCGCGCGCGTTGCAGCCCGGGTAGGAGATCAGACCGAGAGGCGGCGTCGTACATCCTCCTCGTCCAGCTCCCCCCGCTTGCCGGCCAGCACGACATCGCCCCGGTCCATCACCACGATGGTCTGGGCCAGCTCGCGCGCGAAGTCGTAATATTGCTCGACCAGCAGGATGGCCATCTCGCCGCGCGAGCGCAACAGCGCGATCACCCGGCCGATATCCTTGATGATGCTCGGCTGGATGCCCTCGGTCGGCTCGTCGAGCACCAGCAAGCGTGGCCGCGTCACCAGCGCGCGGGCGATCGCGAGTTGCTGCTGCTGGCCGCCCGATAGATCGCCGCCGCGCCGCCCCAGCATGGTCTTGAGTATCGGAAACAGATCGAACGTCTCGTCCGGCACCCGCCGCTGGCCGCGCGGCAGCACAGCGAAGCCGGTCTCCAGATTCTCCCGCACGGTGAGTAGCGGGAAGATGTCGCGTCCCTGCGGCACCCAGGCGACCCCGCGCCGGGCGCGCTCGTAGAGCGGCAGCTTGACGATGCTCGCGCCGTCCCAGCGGATGTCGCCGCGCGTGATCGGATGCGCACCAACCACCGCGCGCAGCAGCGATGTCTTGCCGACGCCATTGCGTCCGAGAACGCAGGTGACCGAGCCGATCTCGGCCTCGATCGAGACCTGCCGAAGCGCGATCGCCGCGCCGTAATGCAGGTCGACCCGATCTACTTCCAGCAAGGGTCTACCTCCAGCATGTGACGTGCCGCGCCATCATCGTCCCAGATACACTTCCACCACGCGCGGGTCCTCGCTGACGAAATCGATGGTTCCTTCGGACAGCACCGATCCCTCGTGCAGACACGTCACCTTCACGCCAAGCGCGCGCACGAAAGCCATGTCGTGCTCGACCACCACCACGCTGCGGGTGCGGTTGATCTCGCGCAGCAACTCGGCCGTCTGCTCGGTCTCGGCGTCGGTCATGCCGGCCACGGGCTCGTCGACCAGCAGCAGTCTCGGCTCCTGCGCCAGCAGCATGCCGATCTCCAGCCATTGCTTCTGGCCGTGCGAGAGGTCGCCGGCGATGCGGCGGCGCTCGGCCTTGAGCCGGGTGGTGGCGAGGATTGCCTCGATCCGCTCGCGTTCGTCCTCGGTCTCGCGCGCCCACAAACTGAAGCGGGGCGCGCGATCGCCGGCCAGCGCCAGCAGCAGGTTGTCCCACACGGTGTGCTGCTCGAACACGGTGGGCTTCTGGAACTTGCGGCCGATGCCCAGGGTGGCGATCGCCGGTTCGTCGAGCCGCGTCAGATCGGTATCGGCCTCGAACAGCACCTTGCCGGTATCGGGTCGCGTCTTGCCGGTGATCACGTCCATCATCGTCGTCTTGCCGGCGCCGTTCGGACCGATGACGGCGCG
This sequence comes from Acetobacteraceae bacterium, assembly GCA_965218045.1. Lineage (GTDB taxonomy): Bacteria > Pseudomonadota > Alphaproteobacteria > Acetobacterales > Acetobacteraceae > CAVRCA01. The sequence goes on from CBDCJX010000014.1 coordinate 8,062, forward strand.
CATCTCGCCTGCCTCTAGCACGAGCGACAGCGCGTTGAGCGCGCGGAACCCGTCGAAGCTCACCGTCACGCCGTCGAGGTAGAGCAACGTGTTGTTCATCCGGTGATCTCCTGCGCTGCCGGGGTCACCTCGGGTTGCGTCTTGACCCGCCTGGCGCGGAACAGCCCCATGATCCCCTTGGGCAGGAACAGCGTGACCAGCACGAACAGGGCACCAAGCGCATAGAGCCACAGCTCCGGCAAGGTGCTGGTGAACACGGTCTTGCCGAGATTGACCAGCACCGCGCCGAGGATCGCGCCACACAAGGTGCCGCGTCCGCCGACGGCCACCCAGATCACCGCCTCGATCGAGTTTGCCGGCGAGAACTCGCCCGGATTGATGATGCCGACCTGCGGCACGTAGAGCGCGCCACCGATGCCCGCCATCACCGCCGATATCGTCCAGACGACGAGCTTGTAGCTCTCCGGCCGATAGCCGAGGAAGCGCGTGCGGCTCTCCGCGTCGCGCACCGCGACGAGCACCTTGCCGAAGCGCGAGGCAACGAGATAGCGCGCAAGCAGGAACTGCGCGCAGACAAACAGGGCGGTCAGCACCAGCAGCGCGCAACGCGTGTCGTCGGTTTGCAACGAGAAGCCGAGCGCGTCCTTGAAATCCGTCAGGCCGTTATTGCCGCCAAAACCCATGTCGTTGCGGAAGAAGGCGAGCAGCAAGGCATAGGTCAGCGCCTGGGTTATGATGGAGAGATACACGCCGGTGACGCGCGAGCGAAACGCGAGCCAGCCGAACACCAGCGCAAGCAGCCCCGGCACCAGCATCGCCATGATGACGGCGACGGGGAAACTGTCGAAGCCGTGCCAATACCACGGCAGCTCCTTGTAGTTCAGGAACACCATGAAGTCGGGCAGGACCGGGTTGGCGTACACACCTCGCGCGCCGATCTGGCGCATCAGATACATGCCCATCGCGTAGCCGCCGAGCGCGAAGAACGCGGCGTGGCCGAGGCTCAATATGCCAGCGAAGCCCCATACCAGATCGACCGCGAGGGCAAGCATCGCGAAGCTCAGATACTTGCCGAACAGCGAGACGGCGTAGGTCGGCACGTGCAAAGCGGATGACGGCACGGTGCCGAGATTGAGTGCTGCCATCAGCAGCGCGCCGCCGAGCACGAGCACGATGGTCAAGGTGGTCGACAGGCCAGGACGGTTTGTCATGCCTCCACCGCGCGCCCCTTCAGCGGGAACATGCCGCGCGGCCTGCGCTGGATGAACAGGATCACCAGCACCAGCACCACGATCTTGCCCAGCACCGCGCCCGCCACCGGTTCGAGGAACTTGTTGACGATGCCGAGGGTGAGCGCGCTGACCACGGTGCCCCACAGATTGCCGACACCGCCGAACACCACCACCAGGAAGCTGTCGATGATGTAGCCCTGGCCGAGATTGGGGCTCACGTTGTCGATCTGGCTGAGCGCGACGCCGGCCATGCCCGCGACGCCGGAGCCAAGACCGAACGTCATCGCGTCGATCCATGGCGTGCGGATGCCCATCGCCGCCGCCATGCGACGGTTCTGCGTCACCGCGCGCATTCGCAAACCAAGCGAGGTGTAGCGCAGCGCGGCCATCAGCGCGCCGACCACGAGCACCGCGAAGATAATGATCACCAGCCGGTTCCAGGTGATCGTGAGCTGTCCAACCTGCGTCGCGCCACTCATCCAGGCTGGCGTGCCGACCTCGCGGTTGCTCGGCCCGAAGATCGAGCGTACCGCCTGCTGCAGCAGCAATGACAGGCCCCAGGTCGCAAGCAAGGTTTCGAGTGGCCTTCCGTAGAGGAAGCGGATCAGCCCGCGTTCGATCGCCATGCCGATCAGCGCGGTGACGATGAAGGCGAGCGGCACCGCGATGAACAAGCTGGCGGCGAACAGCTCGGGTGCCGCCGACCGGATCACCTGCTGCACCAAAAAGGTTACGTAAGCGCCGAGCATCACCATCTCGCCATGCGCCATGTTGATCACGCCCATCACGCCAAAAGTGATGGCGAGCCCGGCCGCGGCGAGCAGCAGCACCGAGCCCAAACTCAGGCCATAGAACACGCTCTGTCCGTAGCCCCACAGGTGCAGCGAGAAGTCGATCGCGCTGACCGCCTTGGCCGCCGCGTCGGCGACAGCAGGCGGCTCGCCGGACAGTGAGGCGAGCAGCGAGCGCGCTTCGAGGTCGCCGCGCGTCGCCACGGTTTTTATCGCCGCTATCCGCTCCGCGTCCGTGCCGCCGGGCGAAGCGAGAACGACCGCGGCGCGGGCCCCTAGCATCGCTCGCTTGACGGTAGCGTCGGTCTCCTTGCCGATCGCGCGGTCGAGCGCCGGCAGGGCAGAGGAATCGCGCGAGTGGAACACCGCGTTGGCCGCGTCAATGCGGGTCGCAGGGTCGGGCGCGAACAGCCGCAGGCTGCCAAGTGCGGCGTTGATCGCGCGTCGCACGGCGTTATTGAGTCGCACCGGTTTCAGCGCGGCCGGCTTCAAATCGGCGGCGGGCGTGCCGGTGGCCGCGTCGGCGACCGAGCCGTCCGCCTTGACGATGAACAACGCGTGGTCCGGCCGCGTGTAGAGCGTGCCCGATTGCAGCGCGACGATAACCGGGATGGCGCGCGGACTGCCCGACAGGGAAAGCTGCTCGACACCGCGTCGCACGCTATCGAAGCTGCCGGAACCGATCGCGGCGAACGCCTCGTCCGCCTCAGCCGCACGGGCGACGGAGGCGGAGAGCAAGGTCAGGAGAAGCAGGCAGAGAGCCACCAGGCGTGTCATGCCGCGCTTCCCACAAACGTAATCAAGGACCGCGAGGCTACTTCGCTGCCCCGCCGCACTTGCCGAGCTTGACGTTGTAGTTGCCGCAACGCATCGGCGGCAGCCAGTCGGCGATCAGGTCGCGCGAGCCGGGGAGGTAAGGCGACCATGCGTCGGCCACGATCAGGCCCGGCGTCTGCGAGACGATGCTGAACTGCCCGTCATCCTGGATCTCGCCGATCAGCACCGGCTTGGTGATGTGATGGTTCGGCATCATCGCCGCGTAGCCACCCGACAGGTTCGGCACCGAGACGCCGATCATCGCGTCGATCACCTTGTCCGGGGCGGTGGTGCCGGCCTTCTCCACCCCCTTGATCCACATGTTGAAGCCGATATACGCCGCCTCCATCGGGTCGTTGGTGGTGCGGTTCGGCTTCTTGGTGAAGTCGTGCCACTCCTTGATGAACGCCTTGTTCTGCGGCGTGTCGATGCTCTCGAAGTAGTTCCAGGCGGCGAGATGGCCGACCAGCGGCTTGGTGTCGATGCCGGCCAACTCCTCCTCGCCGACGCTGAAGGCGATGACGGGGATGTTGGTCGCCTGGATGCCCTGGTTGCCGAGCTCCTTGTAGAACGGCACGTTGGCGTCGCCGTTGATGGTGGAGACCACGGCGGTCTTCTTGCCGGCCGAGCCGAACCGTTTGATCTGGGCGACGATGTTCTGCCAGTCGGAATGGCCGAACGGCGTGTAGTTGATCATGATGTCCTCGTCCTTGACGCCTTTCGACTTCAAGTACGCTTCGAGGATCTTGTTGGTGGTGCGCGGGTAGACGTAGTCGGTCCCCGCCAGCACCCAACGCTGGACGCCGCTCTCCTGCATCAGGTAGTCGACCGCCGGGATTGCCTGCTGGTTCGGTGCCGCACCGGTGTAGAACACGTTGCGGCTGCTCTCCTCGCCCTCGTATTGCACCGGGTAGAATAGGATGCCGTCCAGCTCCTCGAACACCGGCAGCACCGATTTGCGCGACACGCTGGTCCAGCAGCCGAACACGGCGGCGACCTTGTCGACCGAAAGGAGTTGCCGCGCCTTTTCGGCGAACAGCGGCCAGTTCGAGGCCGGATCGACCACCACCGCCTCAAGCTTCTTGCCGAGCAGGCCGCCTTTCTTGTTCTGCTCGTCGATCAGCATCAGCATCACGTCTTTCAGCGTGGTCTCGCTGATGGCCATGGTGCCGGAAAGGGAATGCAGGACACCGACCTTGATCGTGTCCTGTGCCTGGGCCGGCTGCGGCGCAACGCCCAGCGCAACAGATGCCGTCGCCACGGCGACAGCAAGCGCCGTGATCCAGCGGCGGACGAATGGCATGGTGATGAGTTCCCCAGTTTCGTGGCTGGCGTGGGTGCTTGGGCACCTGCCGGTTACCGGGCACGCTGTGCAACCGCCATGCCACACGCCAACGGGTCGAGGGTTGGCGGGCGGGGCATCGGGTTGAACCCGCACGTTGCTCAAAGCGCTCGCATGTGCCGGAAAAAGACGCAGGCTTTCGCACTGCATTGTAAGTTCCCACTGTGCTATATCACTTTCATGCGATCAACCGCGCCGACATGATCCGGGCGATCTCGGTCGAGCCGCCCAGCGCGCTCCTCGGCACTGCCGGCTTGCTGGCCGTCCTCGGGATGGGCGTGGCGCTGCTGCAACCGACCCTGTTGCTGCCGATGATGGCTGGGGTGAGCCTGCTGGCCGGTCTCGCGGTGGCGGCTCGGTTTCCCGTCGGTGCCAGTGTCGGTTGGCTCGTGCTGGTGGGCAGCACCCCGGAGATGTGGCTGGGCGACGTGGTCGGCGGCGGGCCGGTGATCATCGGCGCGGTCAAGCTCGTCGGGCTGGCGCTGGCCGGCCTCTGCATCCTGCGCTATGGCCCGGCGCCCGACCTGTTCAATCCGGGCCTCGCCTTCCTTGCCATGTTCGCCTTGGGCCTGGCGCACGGGCTGCATCCGCAGCTCGACATGGCCGACAGCCTTCGCTCGCTGATCGGCTCGGTCGCGCCGTTCGCCTTCGCCTTCAGCCGGCTCTCGCGGGGGTGGATCGACGCGGTGATCCGCACCACACGCTGGCTGCCGCTCATTCTGGTTGGGCTGGGCGCCGTGCTGGCGGGTGCGGGCCTGCGGCCGATCTTTGTCGTGGAAGGCGGCTTTCGTCTCTCGGCCACCGGCCACCCGGCCTTTCTCGGCGGGTTCGCGCTCGCCGCGGTGGAGGCCTCGTTGCTCGAGTTGCTGCGCGATGGGCGACGCGGCAACCTCGTCCTGCTCGGGCTCAACCTGCTCATCCTGGTGCTGACCGGCGCCCGCGCCCCGCTCGCCATCGGCTTGGGGCTGTGCGCGATCGCCATGCTCGTCGTCCCCTCGGAGCGGTTCGGGCGCAAGCAGCGGATCACACTCGCCCTGGTGGCCGCCTGCGCGGTTCCGCCGCTGATCGCGGTCGCGAGTTCGCTCGGCGCGGTCCGGCTGTTCAACATGCTGTCGAGCGAGGCGAGCAACCTCAGCGGTCGCGATCTGATCTGGCCCTGGTTCCAGGAGGCCTGGGATGCCTCGCCCTGGTTCGGCTGGGGGGTGGGCGCGGGGCGGGTGATCGTGCCGCCGGAATCGACCCTGGCCCGTCTGCTCGGCACCAACGCCGCGCATAACGAGTATCTACGCATCGGGGTCGATGGCGGCTGGGTCGGGCTGGTGCTGCTGATCGCGCTGTTCGTGCTGTGGACCGTGCGGCATACCCGCGTTATGCCGCCTCCCGACCGGATCGTGCTGCGGTTGGTGCTGCTCGGCTTCGCGATCCACGCCTACACCGACAATACCTTGATCGCGACCACCTCCTCGGTGCTGTTCACCTGGGTGTCGGCCGTGTTCGCCCGTGGCGCGATCGAGCGCGTGCAACCCACGGTCGCTACTTCGTTGGTGCAAGGAATCGCCGTAAAGGGATAGTATCGCTCAGCTAACCCAAGAGAGTTCATCACCATGCGCGTTTCGGTTGTCCTGATCATTTTGGCACTGTTGGGTGCGCGGGAAGCCGGCGCGACCGGCATGGCGTTCGTGCTCAATTCGGGCGGTGCGTCGATCAGCGTGGTCGACATGAGCTCGGAAAAGGAAATCCGGCGCATTCCGGTGCTGCGCGAGCCGCACCACTTGGCGCTGAGCCCGGACGGGCGCGAATTGCTGGTGGGCGACACGGGCGGCAACGAGATGCTGTTCCTCGATCCCGCCACCGGCGCGGTGACCCGGCGATTGCCGGTGGCCGACCCGTATCAGCTCGGCTTCAGCCCGAACGGCAAATTTCTGACCGTCAACGGCCTCGCCCGCGCGCAGGTCGACATCTACGACGTCGCCTCGATGAAGCTGGTGAAGCGGTTCCCGCTCGCCTCGATGCCGAGCCATCTCGCCTACGCGCCGGACTCCAGCACGGTCTATGTCAGCCTGCAGGGCACCAATCGGCTGGCGGCGATCGACCTCGACCGGATGGTGGTGGTCTGGAACGTGCCGGTCGGCAAGACCCCGGCCGGGGTGCTCTGGCATGACGGGCACGTGCTGGTCGCCGACATGGGCGCCGACGACATCGCGGTGGTCGATCCGGCGGATGGCAAGGTCCAGCGGCGGGTGCGGGTCGGTCGCGGCGCGCATCAGATGTTCCTCTCGCCCGATGGCCGCGTGATCTGGGTCAATGCCCGGGTCGAGGGCACCACAACCGCGCTCGATGCTCGCAGCTTGGCGGTGATCCGCACCTACAAGATCCTGGGCGGCCCCGACTGCATCGATTTCGCGCCCGACGGAAGGCTGTGGATCACCCGGCGCTGGGCGGAAAAAGTCGCCGTGCTGGACCCGGCGACCGGCGCGGTCCAGACCATTGATGTCGGCCGTTCACCACACGGCATCTTTCTGAACGCGCGCGCGGAGTAGCCGTGCGCGACCCGTTCGACCTCGCCGCCGGATGGGTGCAGGAGCACCTGCTGATCCCGCTGCTCTACCAGCTAGACTGGATGCAGTGGGAGGACCTTGCCTATGGTTGGGCGCTGTTCGCGGTGTACGGCGCGGTGCAGGTGGCGATCACCTTCGCGGTGTGCCTGCCGCTGGAGCGCTGGCGCCCGGTCGAGCACTGGGCCGATCGGCGCGCCGAATGGGTGGACGTGCTCTACACCATTGTCGCGCGGGTCGGCATCCTGCCGCTGATCACCTTCGTCGGCTTCTACCAGGCGCAGGTGGCGCTGAATGGCTGGCTCGCTGATCACGGCTGGGTGCCGCCGACCTTGGAGCGCGTGCTGCCGTTCCTGTTCGGCCATCCGGTGGCGACGTTTCTGCTCTACGCGATCATCCTCGATTTCTCCGAGTATTGGCGCCATCGCCTGTCGCATCGGTTTCGCTGGTGGTGGGCGCTGCACTCGCTACACCACGCGCAGCGGCAGATGACGTTCTGGTCGGATGATCGCAACCATCTGCTCGACGAGGTGATCGGCTTTCTGTGGTTCAGCGCGGTCGCGTTGCTGGTCGGCATTCCGCCGTTGCAGTTCCCGCTGCTGGTGCTTGGCTTGCGCTTCCTCGAAAGCCTGTCGCACGCCAACGTCCGGCTGGCTTTCGGGCGCTGGGGCGAGCGGCTGCTGATCTCGCCGCGCTTCCATCGCGCCCACCACGGCGTGCTCGCGGCGGGGCAGCGGAGCTGCAATTACGGGGCGGTGCTGCCGTGGTGGGACATGCTGTTCGGCACCGCCGACTTTTCGCGCGCCTACGTCCGGACCGGCGACCCGAGCGCGCCCGAGGTGCTGGCCACCGGCGGCTACCTCGCCCAGCAATGGGCCGGTCTGCGACGATTGGCGCATAGCCTGCGGGCCTGAGCCGGTCCTATACTTCCCTTGGGCACAGGGGAGATGCGGGCCATGCAGGACCTCGACGAGAACACCGTCACCGACGCCGCGCTGGCGCAGATGGCGAACACGCCGGACCCTCGGATGCGGCAGGTCATGGCGGCGGCGGTGCGCCACCTGCACGAATTTGCCCGCGAGGTGAACCTCACCCCGGCGGAGTGGACCGCGGGCATCAAGTTTCTCACCGAGGTCGGGCACGCCTGCACGCCGATACGTCAGGAGTTCATCCTGCTCTCCGACGTGCTCGGGCTCAGCGCGGTGGTCAACGCGCTGCACGACAAGATCGCGCCCGAGGCGGCGACGCAGAGCAGCCTGCTCGGCCCGTTCTTCCGCGAGGACGCGCCTGACCTGGCACTCGGCGAGCAGATCGTCAGCACGGTCCGCGGCACGGAGCTGGTCTGCTACGGCTTGGTCACCGATCGGCAGGGGCGGGGCCTCGCTGGTGCGACGATCGACGTGTGGCAGACCGACGAGAGCGGCGCCTACGACCTGCAGATCGGCGACGGTGCGGGGCTCGACATGCGCGGCCGGTTCCGCACCGATGCCGACGGGCGCTACCACTTCCGCACCGTCCGCCCGCTCGGCTACTCGATCCCGATGGATGGCCCGGTCGGCCGGCTGGTGCGCCAGCAGCAGCGGCACGGGTTCCGCCCGTCGCACATCCACTTCCTGGTCAGCGCACCGGGACACCGCGAGCTGGTCACGGCGCTCTACATGGGCGACGACGAGCACATCCATAGCGACACGGTTTTCGGCGTCTCCAACGCGCTGGTGGTCGCGCCGGTGGCGAACGACCCGGCCTCGCCGATCCAGGGTGTTCCCGCGCTGCGCTACGATTTCCAGCTCGCCCGCGCGGCGGCCGACGGCACCGGGCGGGTGGGCGGCGACCCGTCGAAAATCGCCACCGCCGCCGAATGATCGCGGGCAAGCTGCTGCCGACCACGGTGGTGGGCAGCTATCCGCAGCCCGACTGGCTGCTCGACCGCGCGCGGCTGTCGGGCGAGGTGCCGCGCATCCGGGCGACCGAGCTGTGGCGCGTCCCCGAGCCTTGGCTGGAGCAGGCGCAGGACGACGCCACGGTGCTGGCGATCCGCGACATGGAGCGCGCCGGGATCGATATCATCACCGACGGCGAGATGCGTCGCGAGAGCTACTCCAACCGCTTCGCGACCGCGCTCGACGGCATCGACCTCGACAACCCCGCCGAGGTGCCTAACCGGGTGAGCGGCACCACCCTCGTGCCGCGCGTGGTCGGCCGTATCCGGCGGCGCGGCCCGGTGGAGGTGCGCGACGTGCGATTCCTGCGCGCCAACACGGATCGGCCGGTGAAGATCACCATGCCCGGCCCGTTCACCATGGCGCAACAAGCGAAAAACAATTTTTACCCGGATGACGCGGAGATGGCGCTGGACTACGCCGCCGCTGTCAACGCCGAGCTGCGCGAGCTGAAGGTGGCGGGTGCGGATGTCGTGCAGCTCGACGAGCCCTGGCTACAGGCCCGCCCCGAGGCGGCCAAGCGCTACGGCGTGGCGGCGATCGACCGGGCGCTGGAGGGGATCGCCGGGCCGACGGTGGTGCATCTCTGCTTCGGCTATGCCGACATGGTGCACGACAAGCCGAGCGGCTACTCGTTTCTGCCGCAACTAGCGGATTGCCGCGTCGGGCAGATCTCCATCGAGGCCGCGCAGCCGAAACTCGACCTCGGCGTGCTCGCTGATCTTGGGACCAAGACGATACTGCTCGGCGTGCTGGACCTGGGGGCGGCAGAGGTCGAGACGGCGGAGCTGGTCGCCGACCGCATCCGCGCGGCGCTGCGGTATGTGGGACCGGAGCGGATCATTCCGGCTCCCGATTGCGGCATGAAATACATCCCGCGCGAGCGCGCGCTCGGCAAGCTGCGGGCGCTCGCGGAGGGCGCCGCGATGGTGCGGCGGGAGTTGGTGGGATAGTTCTCGATGGCAGCGGATCGCCTCGACGGATGGTGGGCTTGCTCGCGACGCTTTAGGCACGCTGGGCCGTCTGATAGACTTCGAGGAGGAGAGAGCGATGGACAGTCCGCACGATCACCAATCCGAGGATGATATTGCCGACCAGCCCGCCATGCCGGCGCAGGCTGAGCTTGAAGCCATGCTCGACGCGGACGATGCTGACGTAGCAGCTGGCCGGATAGTCCCGCTGGAACCGGTATTGGTGAGTATGCGGGCAACGGCTGAGCGGATTCGCCGCGACCGCCACCTCAAGGAAACGACGGCTAACAGGCAGGCGTGATCCCGCTTTCGCCGGCAGCCGAACGTCAGCTTAACGAGCTGACCCGCTACTACGCTGAGCGTGAGCGCGATGCTGCAATCGATAACCTGGTGGACTGCGTGGAGCGGGCGAGCGCCCGTTATCAAGCTAATCGAGGGCTGTTCTACAACGCGCCTCGTCCCTACCCGAGCTTGCTTCGGCCCGGGTGGCGTTGGACGAAGGAGGGCCGATACTGGTTTGCTTTCGGCCGCGCGGAAAGTGGTGCGGTCATTCGCGCGATCTTCTACGACGAGGCGGACATCCCCGGCCGGGTATAGAAGGTCTCCACGAAGCCGGCCAGGAGTCCTTGGCCGGATTACTCGCTCACAACGCCCCGAATAGGGCGGTCGCTGGCGTATTTTGTCCGTTCTCCCGTCCGACATCAGTTCGCCCGCTTTCTCGTTGCTGCCAGGCGTTTCCGGACAAAATACGCGTGGCCGGTCTTGGGTGGTTTGACGGACATACATCGGGGTCCGGGGAACAGCGGAACCGAACTTACGTCAGGTCCGAGATGGGTGGATTCCTGACTGTCCGGTCTCGAGACCCTTGAGCCGGAAGCGGGCCAAATGGCCGAGCCGACTGTATGACTCTTGCTAACGGTTATTTGCCAGAGTGATACCCCGCCATTCTATGCACAGCCTGTAGCTGTCCGGCTTGGGGGCTGGGCGACAGTCGGATTTTCAAACAGCGCGAGAATAAATTACGCCTACACAGCAGATTTCAGGCGTGCAAGTTCGCGTCTAAGCGCTGCGTTCTCGACTATTCGCTCGACCTCGCTCCAATGCGTCTTGATTTGCCTAATGCATTAAGGTTGTAACCCTCATTCTGGCACGCTGCCTTGGTCGTCTCGATTATCTCGACAGAGATCTCGTCCCAAAACACCTTCACCTCTGGAAATGGCAAGGCCCAGCAAAATTCTTGGCGCGACGAGTATGCGACGAACCTACGAAACGCCGCTAGGATTGGGTATACGGCGGCAATGTTGAGGCGATATTCAACACCTTGCTCGGAAGCATACGGCATAGCAAAATAGGAAAGAGGCGTCTCACGCTTATTACCCTTAGCGTCCGTGTAAATAGAGTCAACGAACTAAGGCCGAGGATCAACGCCTTTCCAGGGCCTCACCCTTGACGAGGAGGAAGTAGAGCGCCTTCTTTGCCTCGCTGCTGAGGAGCTTGAACCTATCAGGCGGCATCTGCCCGTCTTCCTAGGCCTTGCCGGGAGTGATACGCGAGAAGTCGCGAAGGCGTTGGAGCGCACCGCGGCATGGCCACTCAGCGGCTACCTCGTCACTTGCCCCTATTACACGCGGCCTTCTCAGGAAGGGATGGTTCGCCACTTCTCCGTGCTGTCAGGCAGTACTGCGCGGCCGATCATGATCTACAACATCCCCTACCGGACGGGCGTGAACCTCGGCAACGAGGCAATGCTGGAACTCGCAGCGCGCACGAACATCGTTGGAGTGAAGGCCTGCTCGGCCGACATGGCGCAATCCTTCGATCTGCTGCGCCGTAAGCCGCCCGGCTTCGCCGCGCTCACCGGCGAGGACGCCTACTTCCACCCCATGTTGACGCAGGGAGCCGAGGGCGGCATCGCTCAGGACACCGGCGGGCAGGGTCGAGGGTCATGACCGCTGGTGTCAGTGTGCCGGCGCCTCCGCGCTGGTAGCCGCGTAGGCCCAGCATTGGTCGGGCGGGAGGATGATCTGCACGTCGCTGCCGACCGGGAAGCGGGCGCTGGTGCCGACCTCCAGCGCCTCGATCGTCTCGCCGAACAGGCCAAGCTCGTACAGGGTCTGCACGCCCTGATATCGCTGGGCCAGTACTTTCGCCGTGAAGCGGTTGTCGCCGTCATGCTCCGGCCCTAGCCGGATGTTCTCCGGCCGCACCGCGATGCGCACCTTCTCCCCGTCCACGAGGCCGGGCGGCAACCAGGCGCGCAGGCGTTTGCCTCCGCCCGCCTCGATCGTGCCGAATTGGCCGTTGATGCCCACGATCCGGCCGGCGAACCGGTTCGATGCGCCGGTGAAGCTGGCGACGAACAGGTCGATCGGCCGATTGTAGATCTCGAGCGGCGTGTCGAGTTGCAGCAGCTTGCCGTCGCGCATCACGCCGATGCGGTCGGCCAGCACCACCGCTTCCTCCTGATCGTGCGTGACGTACAGCGCGGTGAGGCCCGCCTTCTTGATGATGCGCCGCAGATCGTCGCGCAACCGGAGGCGAAGCTGCGCATCCAGGTTGGACAGCGGCTCGTCCAGCAGCAGCAGTTGCGGCTCGTAAACCATGCTGCGCGCCAACGCGACGCGCTGCATCTGCCCGCCGGAAAGCTGCACCACCGGCCGGCTGGCGTACTCCGTGAGATCAACCAGCGACAAAGCCTCGGCGATGCGTCGATCCGATTCGGCGCGTCCGAGCCGGCGATGGCGCAGCGGGTAGGCCACGTTCTGCCGCACCGTCATGTGCGGCCAGACCGCGTAGGATTGGAACACCATGCCCACGTTGCGGCTGCGCGCTGGCACCTCCACGCCGTGCTCGGGGTCGGAATAGATGTTGCCGCCGATGCGAATGCGCCCCGAAGTCGGATGTTCCAGTCCCGCGACGCACCGCAACGTCGTGGTCTTGCCGCAGCCCGACGGGCCGAGCAGCACGACGATCTCGCCGGCGTCGATCGTGAAGCTCACGTCGTCGACCGCCGGCTTGCCGGTCGGAAAGACCTTGCGCAGGTGTTCGACGCGTAGTTCGGAAGACATTCAGCGCACCCTCATTGCCGATAACCATAGATGCGGTTCCAATCCGCGATCCAGGCGGCATGCAGAGCCTGGAACTGCTGGAAGTCGGGCAGCCACGCCTTGACGGTTGCGGGATCGTATCCTTCGGGATTGAACGGCAAGGTCTTCATCGAGGAGAAGAAACCGAGCTCGCGGATGAACAACGCCTGCGCGTCATCCGATAGCGACCAGTCCATGAACAACCGCGCCGCGTTCGGGTTGGCGGCGGTCTTGGGAATGCCGGCGGCAAACGGCGTGATCGGCACCCCCTCCTTGGGGAAGCTGATCGCGATCGGCGCACCGTCCCGCTGCTTGGGCAGCACCGCGTTGTAGAGCAGCGGCCCGAGCAGGACCTCGCCGCGTACCATCGCGTCGGAAGCCGGCGCGTTGGAGGGAAACAGGCGCGGCTTGGTCGCCGCCTGCTTGGCCCAGTAATCCTCCCCCAGCACCTGCCGCTCGAACATCGCGCGCGTCCAGGTCGTGCCGCCGGAGGGTGCCACCACCTGCTCGATCTGGCCGTTGCCATACTCGGGCCGCGTGAGATCCCACCAGGATCGCGGGGCGGTCTTCACCAGCGCCGAGTTGCTCGACAGCGACCAGATCACCGTCGTGCGTGGCCAGAGCTTCGACGAGACAAGCGAACCAGGCAGGTAGCTATCCGCGTTGGGCGGCGCGTAGTCCTGGAACAGGTCTTCGATGGCAAGCAGCAATGCGCGATCGGAGTGGTCGATCACGTCGGCGACGAGCTTGCCGGCCGCCGCCTCGGTGCGGATACGGGTATAGAGCACGCCGCCCGGCGAGCGCGTCAGGGCGACGCTGATGAAGGGGAATCGCTTGTTGAAGGCGGCGATGATCTCCTGCTCCGATTCGGCGAGGTTGGCCGAGTACAGGATCAGGCGACCCTCCTTGCGCGCCGCCGCTTCCAGTGCGGCGGGCGGCTCATAGGATGTCGCGGCGCGCGCCTTGTCGCGGGCGCCGGCGGCGATCACCAAGCCGCCGGCGGCGGCGAGGGTGGCGCGTCGGGTGATACGCATCGCGCTACTGCCTGTACCCATACACCTTGTTCCATTCGGCGATCCAAGGCTTGTACAGCGACTGGAACTGCTCGAAATCCGGCACCCACACCTTGTCCACCTTCGGGTCGAACCCGGGCGGCAAGGCGGGCGGGTCTTTCAGCGAGGTGAGGTTGCCCAGCCGGATCGAATCCGCCTGGCCCTCGTCGGACAGGCACCAATCCATGTAGAGCTTCGCCGCGTTCGGGTTGGCCGCGGTCTTTGGAATCCCGCTCGCATACGGCACGATCGGCACGCCTTCGGGGGCGAAGATGATCTCCACCGGGGCGCCATCGCGCTTCTTCTGATAGATCACGTTGTGCACCAGCGGCGCGATCAGCACCTCGCCACGTACCAGCGAGTCGGACAGCGGCGCGCCCGACGGGTAGAGGCGCGGATTGATCGCCGCCTGCTTCTCCCAGTAATTGTCCCCTAGCACTTGGCGCTCGAACATCACGCGCGTCCATGTCGTGCCGCCCGACTGCGCGATCACCTGGCCGATTTTTCCCCCGCCGTACTCCGGCTTGGTCAGGTCCATCCAGGTTTTCGGCGGGTTCTTCACCAGCTCCGAGTGGTAGGCGATGCACCAGCCCGGCGTGGTCTTCGGCCAGAATTTCGGCGACACCAGCGCCGACGGCAGATACTCGCTGGCGTTCGGCGGCGCGTAGTCGGCGAAATGCTCGGCAAGCGGCTGCATCAGGCCGCGATCGGAATGATCGACGATGTCGGCGACCAGCTTGTTCGCCGCGATCTCGGTTTTCACCCGGGTGATGAGCTGTCCCCCGGAGGCGCGGACCATCTCGACCGAGACGAACGGGAAGCGCTTGTTGAACGCCCGGATCGTCTCCTGCTCCACCTCGGTGAAGCTGGCGGTGTACAGCACCAGCCTTCCTTCCTTCTTGGCCGCGTCCACCAGGCCGGGTCGCGGTTCGTAGGGCTTTACCGCCGCGCGGGCCTGGCCGGTGAAAGCGAGGCCACCGATCGCGGCGGCGGAGGCGAGGGCATGGCGGCGAGTGAGATTGAGCCGGTTCATTCGGTCGTTACTCCCGATTGTTGGTGGCGGGCCGACGTCAGCCGGCGCGCCCGACGCTGCCGCCGGCGGTGCCGCGCGAGAGCCAGTCCGTCAAAGTGATCAGCACGGCGAGGATGACCATCTGCACCAGGCTGAACGCCGCCGTGACGCTGATATTGCCGCCTTCGTAGAAGCCGAGCAGCTGCACCGCCATCACGATCGTGCCGCTGGAATAGAGGAACAGCGACGAGCCGAGCTCGCGGATCGCCAGGATGAACAGCAAGGTCATCGCCGCGACCACGCCGGGCCGCGCCAGCGGCAGCACGATGCTGCCGATCGTGCCGAGCAGGCCGCGACCGCAGATCCAGGACGCTTCCTCGAGCTCGCGGTGGATCTGCATCAGCGAGGTGGACAGCGCTTTCACCGTGTCGGGGATGAACCGCGCAACGAAGGCCAGCGCCAGAATCCACAAGGTCCCGTAGAGGCCACCGGGCAGGCCGATCCAGGCCCAGAGATAGGCGACGCCGATCACCAGGCCGGGAATGGCGACGGGGATGGTGGCGATGACGTCGACCGCGCGGCGCCCCGGCGCGCGCGTGCGCGTCACCGTGTAGCCGATGGCGAAGGCGAGGATGCCGCCGACCAATGCGGTGATGACGCCGACCTTCATCGTGTTGATGATCGAGGTGATGGTCAGCGGGTTGTCGAACAGCCGCTGGAAGTGGATCCAGCTATATTGCTTCATGTCGAACAAGCTGGTCAGGTCGCGGATGAACATGAACTTGCGGAACGCGGCCACGATCAGCGCCAGGCTCGGCAGCACCACCACCACCAGCAGGTAGGCGATCGCCAGCCCGAGGGTGACGAAGCGCCACGGTCCGAGATTGAGCGTGCGCGGCCGGAACGCCTTGCCGGCGACCGTGGTGTAGCTGCGACCCGAGATCACCTTCTGCTGCAACGCCACCAGCGCGCCGGTGACGATCATCAGGATCACCGCGACCGCGGCCGCGGTGTTGAACAGCGGCGGCGACCAGGCGGTGAGCGCGAAGATATAAGTGGTCAGCACCGGGATGTTGGCGGGCGTGCCGAGGACGGCGGGGATGCCGTAGATGCCCAGCATCACCACGAAGGACAGCAACGCGCCGGAGACGATCGCGGGCAGGATCAGCGGGAACGTCACCGTCAGCAAGGTGCGCAGCGGATTTGGCCCCCGAGATCTCCGCCGCTTCCTCGAGCGAGGGGTCCATGTTGCGCAACGCCGAGGCGGTGAACATGTAGGACGTAAGGCGCGTAGTAGATGCCGAACACGAAGATCATCCCCGGCATCGAGTAGAGGTTGATCGTTGCGTCGATGCCGATCCGGGTCCAGCACGGTGTTGAGCAGCCCCGTCCTTGGCGAGCCGAGGATCGCCCAGGCGACACCGGCGACCAGCGGCGGGATGAACAGCGGCAGCATCCCGGTGCCGGCGATCAGCGCCTTGCACGGCGTGTTGGTGCGGACCACGATCCAGGCGAATGCCAGCCCGATCACCACCGCCAGGAACGTCCCGCCGCTGCATGCGACGAGCGAGTTGATCAACGCGAGGTGGACGTTCTGGTTGGCGAGGACTTCGAGGAAGTTGCCGATCGAAAGGTCGGCGAGGTGCGTGCCCTCGACCACCGGATTGGTCTTGGTCAGCGCGCCAGTGAGCAGCATCGCCGTCGGATAGAGCACCAGGGAAGGCGAGGATCGCGAGCAGCAGGCCGGACCATGCCCAGGCCAGCAGCCGCCACGCCGGCCTGGCCGCCTCGCGAGGCGCGGCCGCTACCTCGATCGTCGAAACCTGTGCGTCCACGTTGTCTCCCCGGTACCTCTTGCGCGACGTTCTCGCCGCGCCGCCGAACGGCGTCGTGGAACGCCTCGGTCAGGAGCGGCCGTAGGTGTCCTCGATCCGTACGA
>CBDCJX010000015.1:0-41324 GCA_965218045.1 Acetobacteraceae bacterium
ATCGCGGAAGTATAGGCTGGTGCCGCGACCGGGCCAGTCCACCTTGCTTTCCAGCGCCACGCCTTGTTCGGTCAGGTGGTGCTCCCACGGTTCGAGCGAGGTCCATGGAATCGCGAAGCAGACATGTTGCTGCCCGCGCGAATCGTGGGCCGGAATGAAGCCGGTGGGCGCCGGCGATGGGTGGACCGAGCCGCCGTTGCGGAACAACAGCAGCACCTGCCCGCCGGGGACGCCCAGCGCGCGCATGCGGCCATCTGTCAGGAACGGCTCGAAGCCGAACAGCCGTTCGTAGAAAGCCTGGGCGGCGTCGAGGTCGGCCACATAGAGCGACGTCTCCATGACGCCATGTATCCGAGGCGGGCTCATCCGGGCCTCCGGTTGGTCAGTGACCTCAGCATCAGCGCGCGGCGGCGCGGCCGGATGCCTCGCTCCGCACGAATTGACCCCTTATGATAGCCCTGCGGCGCGCGCTGGGAGTGATCTGTATGGCCGAGCTTCTTGTCTGCCTCACCTTCGACCACGACAACGTCTCCTCCTTCATCTCGCGCGGGCTGACTACGCCGACGATGATCTCACGCGGGGATTTCGGCGTCCCGGCGACCGAGCGCATCCTGGCCCTGCTGCGCGAGCAGCACATCCCGACCACCTGGTTCATTCCCGGCCACACCATTGAGAGCTATCCCTCCTGCGTGCGCGCGGTTCACGAAGCCGGCCACGAGATCGGCAATCACGGCTGGACCCACCGCATTCCGGCGAGCCTCGGGCGCGAGGGCGAGGAGGAGGAGCTGTTGCGCGGCAGCGCCGCGATCAAAGCGCTTACCGGAAGCAAGCCGCGGGGCTATCGTTCGCCCTCCTGGGATCTGAGCCCGCACAGCGTCGATCTGCTGCTCAAGCACGGCTTCGTCTATGACAGCAGCATGATGGGGCATGACTACCTACCCTATCAGGCGCGGCAAGGCGATCGGATCACCCTGCTCGAGAAGATGGAGTTCGGCGCGGATACGGCACTAGTGGAGATGCCGATCAGCTGGTCGCTCGACGACCATCCGCATTTCGAATTCATGCGCACCGAGCAGACGATCCTGCCGGGCCTGCAGAACGCCCGCGCCGTGTTCCAGAACTTCGCCGACGAGTTCGCATACATGCGCAAGAGCGTCGACTGGGGTGTCCTGACCTACACCTTCCACCCGCACGTGGTCGGGCGAGGCTACCGGATGCTTGCGCTCGAGGCGCTGGTCGCCACCTTGCGCGAGGGCGGCGCCAACTTCGTCACGATGGAGCAGGCGGCGGTGGCATATCGGCAAAGGTTTCCGCAGGGCCTGAGCCTTCGCGGGGCGTAGGTCCCGCCAGTCGGATGGCGTCGCCGCCGACGTGCTTGGCGGCATAGAGCGCCTGGTCCGCCGCCCGCAGCAGTGCCTCGGCCGAGGCACTGCCTCGTGGGGGCACCACGGTCGCAGCCCCGACGCTCACCGTCACGCGGCCGCTCGCGGTGCCCTCGTGGGCGATGCCGAGCCCTTCGACGGTGGCATGGAGGCGCTCGGCGACCGAGCGCGCGCCCGCTTCGTCGGTTGCCGGCAAGATCATCGCCAGCTCGTCGCCGCCCAACCGCGCGGCGAGATCGCCGGGGCGTTGCAGCGCCGAATCCACGGCCTTCGCGAGTTCCCGCAGGCAGTCATCGCCCTGCGGGTGACCATAGCGATCATTGAACGTCTTGAACTGGTCGACGTCGATCATCAGCAACGTCAGCGGGGTCTGGTTGCGCTCGGCGCGCCGGAATTCGGTCTCCAGCGCCTCGTCGAACTTGCGGCGGTTGCCGAGCTTGGTGAGTGGGTCGGACAGCGCCATCTCCTTGAGTGCGCTGGTCGCCCGCTGCTCCGCGCGCTCGGTCGCCAGGGCGAGCAGGACGAAGGCCATGCCGATCGTCTGCAGCAGACCTTCGAGGATCAGGAACATCTCGGCCGCGGCCGATAGCGCGGTCGCAGCACTTCCGACCAGCGGGATGGCGAGCGAGCGGGCAAAATACACGCCGGCATGAAACACCAGCAGCACGAGGGCGAACCGGCGGGACGGCAGTTGCCTGGTCTGCCCCGACCAGAGCTCAAGCGCGGTCGCGAGCGTGTAGGCGCCGCCGATCGGGTAGGCGATCAGCCGGGCCAGGCCGTATTGCGACAGATCGAACCAAGCGGACCCGAGCAGCCACAGGGTGGACGGCGCGAACAGCAGCCAGAGTATCGGCTTGCGTTCCTGGAACAGTCGCGCGGCGGTCCAGGAAAGTGCCGGGGCGAGCAGCAGCAGCGCCTGGCCCATCCCGTAGGAGACAAAGGAAGGGAGCGGTTCGGCGACCGCCATCAGCATGAGGCCGGCGGCGCCGGTCAGCATGGCGAGCCCCCAGACGGAAAGCGCCCCCCAATCGCGCCGACCGCGCAGCACGATGAGCAGCGCGCCGGAGAAGGCGATCACTATCCCGGTCGCCATCAGCAGGGTGGGGGTGTCCACGTGCATGTCAGGCCCGGCGCCCCCCGCCGGGTACCACGTCTCGCAGCGCAGTGTTGAACAGTCGTGGCATGGCGACGCCCTGACCGAAGGCCGCAGTGCAGGTAACCACAACGAGTGCCCCCAGTCGATTGCGCCCAGGGCCAGCGGCAATCGCGCGGCGAGACGACCGGCGTTGAACCACGTATGATGACGTGACATGCGCCACGATCCGGCGGGACATTATGCGGCGCTCGGCGTCGATCGGCACGCGTCCGTGGCGGCCATCAACACCGCCTTCCGGGCTGCGGCGCGGCGGTTTCACCCCGACGTGCCCGGGACCGGCGATGCCCGCGCGTTCATCCGGGCGAAGGACGCCTACGACGTAATTAGCGATCCGCGCCGCCGGGCCGCCTACGATCGGCTTGGGCAGCCTCTTGCGCGCGACGCGATCGAGCTCGTCGTGCCGGCCGCCCCCGTCGAGACGGTGCCGAGCGCCGCCGAGGCGATGGCCGAAGGCTGGCGCCGGTCGTCGCCGGTCACGCTCGGGCTCGGTGCCGGCTTTGCCGGCTTGGCGGTGGTCGCGCTCGCAATCGGGCTATCGAGGCTGCCGCTTTCCCGCTTGGCGGTGTCGGGAGTGCCGCCGACGACCGAGATGGTGCGATCGCCCGCAGCCCTGCCCACCGTCACGCCTATGCCCGCGCCTCGTGATCCCGCCCCACCGCCGCTGCCCATCGGCAGGCTGGCGAGTGGCTACGTGCTGCCGGCCGGCGGTCCTGCCACGTTGTGGCACCGCCGACCCGCCAGTGTGTCGGGGTTCGTCCCGGTCGGCGAGCTTGCCGCCTTTACCGCCGTTGCCATTCGACAGGCGGACCGACAGCACGGCATGGTGGAGATTGGCCTGGCCGATGGCGCAAGCGCGTTCATCGACGCCGACCGGCTCGCCCCCGGCGACGCGGCGGCGGCCGAGCGGGCGCGCTGCATCTATGACGCGGGCGTGCCGCCAGCGAACAATCAGGTTCTCGGCCGGCGCGGCGGCGGTCCGGCGCGGGTGGAAGTGGAGAACCGGCGCGACCAGCCGGCGGTGGTGAAGTTGCGTGATGTCGCCGGCTCGGCCGCCGCCGCCGTGTTCGTCGCCCCGCGTCAGTCGGTGCGGGTCGATGACCTGCCCGCCGGCGTCTACCGCCTGGAATTCGCCTTCGGCGAGTTGTGGAGCCATGCGTGTCACCGCTTCGTCGCCGGCATGCGGGCGCAGCGTTTTACCACCTTCATCCGGCTCGACCCGACCCTGCAAGGCGAGACGCGCACCGCGATCCCGCCGGAGGCCGCGATCGACGAGCCGGATCACGAGTTCAACCGCGAATGACTGAAGGAGCCGCCATGGACATCACGCTGCAGGAGCCGCTGCGCGCGGTGTTCTATGCGCCGTTCTACGCGGCACTCGCTCGGGGCACCTATGCGGCTGAAGGGGTGTCGGTGCGGCTGGTCAGCGCCTCGCGTCCAGCGGACGCTGCGCGCGGCTTGTTCGACGGCAGCGTGGATGTCGGCTGGGGCGGCCCGATGCGGGTGATGGAGACCTATCATTTGCGCCCCGATTGCGACCTGGTTTGCTTCGCCGAGGTGGTCACCCGTGACCCGTTCCTGATCATCGGCCGTTCTCCGCGTCCCGGCTTTGTGCTCGGCGACCTGATCGGCCCGAGGCTCGGCACGGTGAGCGAGGTGCCGACACCGTGGCTGTGCTTGCAGGAGGATTTGCGCCGGGCTGGCCACGACCCCGCCCGCGTCGATCGCCTCGCCGACGCCACGATGACGGAGAACACGGCGGCGCTGCGTAAGGTCAGACTCGATGCGGTGCAGGTGTTCGAGCCGTTCGCCAGCGAGCTGCTCGATAATGGCGGCCATCATCATCTATGGTACGCCGCCGCGACGCGCGGGCCGACCTCGTACACCTCGCTCTACGCGCGTCGTGGCACCTTGGCCGAGAAGCGCCCAGCGCTGCGCGGCATGGTCCGGGCGCTGCATCGCACGCAGCGCTGGCTGATGGGTGTCGACAACGCCACACTGGCCGAGACGGTGGCGTCGTTCTTCCCTGCCGTGCCGCCCGAGCGCCTGGTGCGCGCCGTTGCCCGCTACCGCTCGCTGGGTATCTGGGGGCACGATCCGGTGTTGCCGCTCGGCGGTTACGAGCGATTGCGCGCGGGTCTCGAGTCCGGTGGACTGGTCACCGCCGGCGCGCCATTCGGGCGGGCGGTCGACAACAGCCTTGCCCGGGAGATACTGGCGGAGGAACCGCCACCGCCCTGATCGCAACAGGAGATAACCATGCCGCACGCGACGACCGATGACGGGGTGCGCCTCTACTATGAGGAGACCGGCTCCGGCCAGCCGGTGCTATTCGTGCACGAGTTTGCCGGCGATTGGCGGAGCTGGGAGCCGCAGTTGCGGCATTTCGGCGCGCGCTATCGGGCGATTGCCTACAATGCGCGGGGCTACCCGCCATCCGACGTGCCGCCGGACGCATCCGCCTATTCGCAGGACCGGGCGGCTGACGACATATGCGCGGTGCTCGACCATCTCGGGATCGAGCGGGCGCACATCGTCGGGCTGTCGATGGGCGGGTTCGCTACCCTTCATTTCGGCCTGCGCCACGCGGCGCGCGCGCGCTCGCTGGTGGTAGCCGGCTGCGGCTACGGCGCCGAGCCGGCGACCCGGGAAAAATTCCGCGCCGAGGCGGAGTCGGTGGTCGCGTTCATCCGCGAGCAAGGCATGGCGGCGTTCGCCGAGAAATACGCCACCGGCCCAACCCGGGTGCAGTTTGAAAACCGCGATCCGCGCGGCTTCGCCGAGTTCCGCCGCATGCTAGCCGAGCACTCGGCCGAGGGTGCGGCCAACACCCAGCTTGGCGTGCAGCGCGAACGGCCCTCGCTATTCGATATGGTGGATCGGATGCGAGCGCTGCGCGTGCCAACCCTGGTGCTGACCGGCGACGAGGATTGGCCGTGCCTGGCGCCGGGGCTGCTGATGAAGCAGACTATCCCGAGCGCGGCGCTGGCGGTGATGCCGAATTGCGGCCATGCGATCAACCTGGAAGACCCCGACCAGTTCAACCGCATCGTCGGCGACTTCATCGCGCAGGTTGCAGCGGAGCGTTGGCCGAGTCGCGACCCGCGCGCGGTGAGCGCCTCGATCCTCGGGATGCGCTAGGCGTTCAGCGTCGGCCGCGGCCGAGCCAGACCAAGATTACATCGGAGCGTGGCCGCGCTCGGCAGGCAAGCGTCTTGCCCTCGGCCCGTTGCGCGCTGGTCAGCGAGGTGTCGCTGTGCGGCAGCAGCGACACCTCGCCCGATCTGATCTCGGTAATGCACGCGCCGCAATTGCCCGAGGCGCAGCCGTAGGGGAAGTCGATCCCGGCGGTGATCGCGGCGTGCAGGATCGGCCGATCGGGCGGGCAGTCGATCACCGCACCGGTGTTCTGCACCGTGACCTGGAAACCCATTATGCGACCGGGTCGTCGCGGCGCGACGGCATCGCCCGCATGCTGGAGAACTCGGGGTGGAACCAGACGACGGATGGGAACCGGTCGAGCGCGTAGCCGTACAACGCGAGCCCCACGGCGGGGGCGTCGCCGATCACCTCGGTGGCATGGATGTCGTGGTCCGCCATCACCATCCCGGTCCCCGGTCCGACCTCGACCTGCCGGATCTCCTCCACCGTGGCATGGCCCTCGCGGCTGCCATCGTCGGTGCGGCGAAAGAAGCGGTGCATTTCCCAGCCGGAGATGCCGGCGTTGACGCACCAGATGCCGTGATCATGCGGCGCGGCTTCCTTGTCGGGCAGGCCGATCGTCAGATAGAGGCCGTAGCCATCCTTGGGCTCGATCTCGAGGATGTGGTTGCGGCCCTGCGCCTCGGGCCTGGCGAAATCCTCGCGCGGAAACAGCACCTCGCCGCGTCCAGCGAGCGCGACCACCAACTGCTTGATGCGCTCGAGCGAGGCTTCGGTCACGCCCTGCCCGGCAGTCACCTCCCGAACCTGCCGCAACAGGGTGCGGCAGGCGTCACGCCGCTGGGCCTCACGCGTTGCCTCGGGGCTGGTCATGGCGTCCGGCATATTTCTCTCCGATGGCGGATGCTCATGGCGAACGCAGCCGTTTAGGGACAGCCGCGCCAGGGATCGGGCCGCAGCGAGCCAGCGCCGGGCTTGTTCGGTCGGCCGCGTTCTGCGATCAAGCGGCGAGCGACAGGAGGGGCCGATGGCGGAAAACTGGGTGCGGGTCGCGGCGACCAGCGACGTGGCGGAGGGCCAGGTCATCGGCGTTCGGGTCGGCGAGCGCGACATCGCGATTTATCATCTCGATGACGGCGAATATCGCGCCACCGACAACATCTGCACTCATGAATACGCGCAGCTCTCCGAGGGTTGGCTGGAGGGCCACGTCATCGAATGCCCGCTGCACGCCGGCCAGTTCGACGTCAACACCGGCAAGGGGCTTTGCGCCCCGGTAGACAAGGACCTTGAGACTTTCGAAGTGCGGGTGACCGGCAACGATATCGAGGTCAAGCTGCCCGGCTGACCCGGGAAGCCCAGGGGAAAGCGCAGGGGAGGGTTCATGGTACCGGACGCGCCGATCGACTGCGACGTCCACCCGGTCATGCCGAGCCTCAAGGCGCTGATGCCCTATCTCGACGATATGTGGCGCGACATGGTGGTCCGTCGCGGCGTCGAGGAGCTGAACTCGATCAGCTATCCGTCGAACGGCCCGCTGACCACCCGCGCGGACTGGAAGGACGCGACGGGACGCGGCGCGAGCACGCCCGAGCGGCTGGGGCGCGAGGCGCTGGCGCCGTTCGGCACCGGGGCCGCGATCCTGAACTGTCTCTACGGGGTGCAGTTGCCGTTTAGCGAAGACATGGGCGCGGCCTTCGCGCGGGCGGTGAATGACTGGATCGCCCGCGAATGGCTCGATCGCGACGAACGGCTGCGCGCCTCCATCGTGATCCCGACTCAGAGTGCCGCGCTGTCGGTCGCCGAGATCGAGCGCTGCGCCCTGGATCGTCGATTCGTGCAGGTGCTGATGCTGGTGATGGGCGACGCGCCGCTCGGCAAGCGGGTGTTCTGGCCGATCTACCAGGCGGCCGAGCGTCTCGGGCTGCCGATCGGCATCCACGCGGGGAGCTCCTACCGGCATCCGCCGACCCCGGTGGGCTGGCCGAGCTATCACACCGAGGACTATGCCAACCAGGCGCAAGCGTTCCAGAGCCAGTTGACCAGCCTGGTCGCCGAGGGCGTGTTCGCCAAGTTCCCCGCCCTGCGCGTGGTGCTGCTGGAATCCGGCTGGACCTGGCTGCCGGCGCATCTGTGGCGGCTCGACAAGTTCTGGCGCGGGGTGCGGGCCGAGATCCCCTGGGTTGACCGGCCGCCCTCCGAGATCGTGCGCGAGCGGGTGCGGCTCAGCTTGCAGCCGGTCGACGCGCCGCCCGACCCTGTCGCTCTGAGCCGCTTGGTCGAGCATCTCGACTCGGACGAGATGCTGCTGTTCTCGACCGACTACCCGCACTGGCAGTTCGAGGGCGACAAGGCGATCCCGGAGGGCTTGCCGGCCGGGCTCGTGAGGCGAATGATGGTGGACAATCCGCGCGCCACCTATCCGCGTTTGCAAGAGTGATATTCAGACGGAGACCGCCATGAACGTCGACGTCCTCGACCGCACCGGCCTACGAGCCGCCAACCAGTCGAAGCTCGCCATCGCCGACGGCGACATCCATCCCCGGGTGCGCGGCTACAAGGATGTCTATCCGTGGCTCGCCAAGCGTTGGCAGGAGCACCTGGAGTGTTTCGGCGCCAGCCATCGCCAGGCGATGGAGAAGGGACCGGCGTTCCCCAAGGGGCAGCCGATGGCCAGCCGCCGCGATGCTTGGCCGCCCTCCGGCGGCGGGCCGGGCAGCGACCTCGACTTCATGCGCGCCCAGCATCTCGACCCGAACAATGTCGAACTCGGCATCCTCAACCCGCTGACGCCGAGCGGGCAGGGGTTCCAGAACCTCGAACTGAGCGCCGCCTTCTGCCACGCGATCAATGAGTGGCAAGTCGCGGTCTGGACCTCGCGCGAGCCGCGGCTGAAAGCGTCCGTGGTGGTGCCCTACGAAGACGCGGCGGCGTCGGTGCGCGAGATCGAGCACTGGGCGGGCCACCCGGACTTCGCTCAGGTGCTGATGCTGAGCCGCGCCGCCGAGCCGTTGGGGCAGCGTCGCTACTGGCCGATCTATGAGGCCTCCGCCGCCGCCGGGCTGCCGGTGGCGGTGCACGCGTTCGGTTATGGCGGCTCGCCGGTCACCTCGGGCGGTTGGCCCAGCTACTACATCGAGGAGATGGTCGGTCACGCGCAGTGCCAGCAGGCCGACCTCACCAGCCTCGTCATCGAGGGCGTGTTCGAGCGGGTGCCGGCGCTAAAGATGATCATGGTCGAGGCGGGCTTCGCGTGGGCGCCCTCGCTCGCCTGGCGGCTTGACCGGCATTGGGCCAAGCTTCGCGCCGAGGTGCCGCACGTGAAACGGCTGCCATCCGAATACATCCGCAGCCAGGTCTGGTTCACCACCCAACCGGTGGAGGAGCCCGAGCCGCGCGAGCGCCTGCTCGACACGATTGAATGGATGGGCTGGGACCGGTTGCTATTCGCGACCGACTACCCGCATTGGGATTTCGACGACCCGGCGACCGCGCTGCCGCTGCGGCTGACTGACCAGCAGCGTCGGCAGGTTTTCGCGGGCAATGCGCACGCGGTGTATGGCATCTGACCGCATCATTTTTCGCAGAGCGCGACTCACGTTCGTCAGTTGTTCACGTCTTGGGCTCATATTGTGCGGGTAAGAGAAACCGATGGACACCCCACAATGACCGGCGCATGCGTGAGCTTCGATCAGAGCCTGACCCCGAGCGTGCCGATGAGCAGCCAGTCTCGCTTTCGCCCCCTCGCGGTTCTCGGCCTTGGTTGGCTGGCGTACGGCCTGGTCTACGCTACCGTGCTGGCCGCCGTTGTCGGGCTGCCGATCGCCCTCGCGGTGTTCTTGCTGCGCGCCTTTTCCGGCTAGCCCACGCGGCCGGAGCGGAGCCGACCCTCGGCTTATCGCCCGAGGGTCGGCATGACGAACTCCGGCCCTTTGCGAGCGCCGCCCGGCCAGCGCTGGGTAATCGCCTTGTAGCGGGTGTAGAACCGCACGCCCTCGGGCCCGTGCATGTGATGATCGCCGAACATTGACTGCTTCCAGCCGCCAAAACTGTGGAACGCCATCGGCACCGGGATGGGCACGTTCACGCCCACCATGCCGACCTTGATCCCCTTGGCGAAATCCTGCGCCGCGCCACCGTCGCCGGTGAAGATGGCGACACCGTTGCCGTAGGCGTGGTCGTTGATCATGCCGACCGCGCCGGTGAGGTCCGGCGTGCGCACCACGCTCAGCACCGGCCCGAAAATCTCGTCGCGATAGATGCGCATATCGGTGCCGACATGGTCGAACAATGTGCCACCGATGAAGAAGCCGCTCTCATAGCCCTGCAGTTTGAGGTCGCGCCCGTCGACCACCAGCTTGGCTCCCTCCCGCTCGCCAAGGTCGATGTAGCCACGCACCTTTTTGCGGTGCTCGGCGGTGACCAGCGGTCCCATCTCGGCTTCCGGGTCGGTGCCCGGCCCGATCTTGAGCGCTCGCACCCGGGGCTCGAGTTTTTCCACCAGTCGGTCGGCGGCGTTGCCCACCGCGACCGCCACCGAGACGGCCATGCAGCGCTCGCCGGCCGAGCCGTAGGCCGAGCCCATCAGCGCGTCGACCGCGTCGTCGAGATCGGCGTCGGGCATCACCACGAGGTGGTTCTTCGCCCCGCCGAGCGCTTGCACGCGCTTGCCGTGCGTGGTGCCGCCCCGGTACACCGTCTCGGCGATCGCGGTGGAGCCGACGAAGCTCACCGCTTGGATGTCGGGATGCGCGAGGATCGCCTCGACCGCCTCGCGGCCGCCTTGCACCACGGAGAAAACCCCGGCCGGCAGTCCGGCCTCTTGCAGCAACGCCGCGAGGTGCAGGCTCGGCGAGGGATCCTTCTCTGAGGGCTTGAGGATGAAGCAGTTGCCGCAGGCGAGGGCGACCGGGATCATCCACAGCGGCACCATGACGGGAAAATTGAACGGGGTGATGCCGGCGACCACGCCGAGCGGCTGGCGGATCGACCAGGCATCGATGCCGGTGCCGACCGCCTCGGTGAACTCGCCCTTCAGCAATTGCGGGATGCCGCAGGCGAACTCCACCACTTCCAGGCCGCGCTGCACCTCGCCCTCGGCGTCGGACAGCACTTTGCCGTGCTCGGCGGTGATCATGGCGGCGAGCTTGCGCCGGTCGCGCTCCAGCAGCTCCTTGAAGCGGAACATCACCCGCGCCCGGCGCAGCGGCGGGGTCGCCGCCCAGGCCGGCCACGCGGCGGCTGCGGCTGCTGCGGCTTGGTCGATCTCGGCGCCCCCGCCCAGCGCGACCCGCGCGGCGATTTCGCCGGAGGCCGGGTTGAACACGTCGGCGAACCGGCCGCTGTCCCCCGCCACTGGTTGCCCGCCGATAAAATGCCCGATCTCGCCCATGTCTTTCTCCCATCGCCGGTTCGGCGCGGATGGAACCGCATCCCGAGGATAATCGCCAGGGAAGCGATGATAGCATTCCGGCGCGGGCTTTTCTTGCTATTCAAGCCCGCTTGGTAGCGGGCGCTAACTTGGCCGACCTGATGAGGAGGATCGCCGAGACAAAAGCCGAGCTCGATCGGCAGCGCGCCCGCGTGCCCGGAGGTCTGCGCAGCTTCGAGCACACGCAAGACCTCCAACTCACCTATGCGTCGAACGCGATCGAGGGGAACACTCTCACCGCCGTCGAAACGATGCTTGTTGTCGAAAAGGGCATCGCCATCGGCGGCAAGCCGCTCAAGGATCACCTCGAAGCCGTCGATCACTTCGGGGCACTGCGATACGTGCGGGAGGTCGCGCGCGAGACGGTCCCGCTTACCGAGCTTGATGTGCGGAACCTGCATCGCCTCGTGGTGCTGCGCTCCGATCCGGAGAACGGCGGCCAGTACGCCAATCAGGTCCGCTACGTTCAGACCGACAGTGGCAGCGGACGCCACTTCTTCCCGTCCTCAGCGGAAATAGCCGCCCTGATGGGCGATTTCACGAAGTGGCTCGGCGCCGCACCTGCGACGCCGGAGACGGCGTTCGCCGCGCATCGCCAGCTTGTCAGCATCCACCCGTTCAATGACAGCAACGGCCGAACTGCCCGGCTTCTGATGAACCTCATCCTGATCCGGAGCGGCTATCCGCCGGTCTCCGTGCGACCGCAGGACCGCCCGGCCTACATTGACGCCCTGCAACAGGCGGACACCGGGCGCAGCAGTCAGGCGCTCGACCGTTTGCTATACGAAAGACTGGACGCGACCCTTGGGGGAGTATGTGAGCGCCGCGCGAGAGGCGCTTTCCGCGCAACCTCGACACCAGCCTGCCGCGATGGCAACGAGCCCGCGCATGATTTCGGAAAAAAGCAGTCCTGTGAGAAGCGATAGGTGATTGGGCAGAACGATGGTTCGGAACTGCAATTCCGGACGGGCGTAAGCGGGCGATTGGCTCGGTTTTTTGTCGCGCAGCGAGCAGCAGGAGACCCGTTTGATGCGACCATTGTTCTTCCTTGTGTGATCTTCCTTTCCACAGTGTGGTTCAACGAGCACGGCCGCGTGGCTTTTCACACTGTAGTTTTGGGGCTGACCGTACCCGCTTGTCTAGCAGGCTGTTCGATCGGCATGTGCCTCGGCAGTCGTGGCCAAATTCGGGCCATGCTACGAGGCATGTTAGTCGGTGCGTTCGAGGGAGCAGCGCTTGTTGCAATCGTAAAGGAAACGATAGAGCAGTCTGAAGCTCTCAAGATGACAATGCAGCTGATGTATTTGAATTTTGTGTTGTTCTGGTTTTTTGCGCTACTTGCTTCTCTTCCAAGCGATATCTTAATTCAGACGAAAGGAGAATGGCAGAGGACGGCTCCCCGGCGTGCATTAGCTCATAAGGTAGTTCGTATTACTCTGGGGGCCGAGGATTTGAAGGGCGTTTCAACCGCCATCGCCGTTACAGTTCAGGCTATAAGAACGGGGGCACCAATCTTGCTGTTGCATTGCTTGCATGGGCGATCTGCGGGGTCAGCCCGTGGGCTCTTTTTAAGAGCCGCATTGGTCGTGGCTGACGGGCTTCATTTACCGATAAAGCACGTAAGTGGGTTCGGCGGCCCTTCGCCTGCTGTCAAAGGCATTGTGTCACATTTATCCCGCCTATTGCGCCGCAGCCGGACACGACAGGGCAGAACCCCGAGGGATGGTCTGGCCGGGCAGTGTCGCACTCGGCGGGCCCATGGCCCCGGCAGGGCAGGCCGGGTAGGATCGGAGAACGAGAGGGACAAGGGGAGACAGGTCATGAAGTTCGGCGGAGCGATGTTCTTCACCGACTACTCGATGAGTGCGGCGGAGCTGGCGCAAGCCCTCGAGGAACGCGGCTTTGAATCGGTTTGGGCGCCTGAGCACTCGCACATTCCGGTCTCGCGCAAGACGCCCTATCCCGGCGGCGGGGATCTGCCGAAAGAATACTACGACGCGATGGACCCGTTCGTGACCCTCACGGCGGCGGGGGCGGCGACCAAGTCGCTGAAGCTCGGCACCGGGGTGCTGCTGGTGCAGCAGCGCGACGTGATCCAGACCGCCAAGCTGGTCGCCTCGATCGACCAGGTGTCGAACGGGCGGTTCCTGTTCGGCGTCGGTGGCGGCTGGAACCAGGACGAGATGGAGAACCACGGCACCGTGTACCCCTCGCGCTTCAAGCGGATGCGCGAATCGGTCGAGGCCATGAAGGAGATCTGGACCAAGACGAAGGCGGAGTATCACGGCGAGTTCGTCAACTTCGATCCGATGATGGCCTGGCCGAAACCGGTGCAGAAGCCGCACCCGCCGGTGATCGTCGGCGGCGCCTGGCCGCACGCGGCGCGGCGCGCGATCCGCTACGGCGACGGCTGGATCCCGCTGGTCGGGCGCAACGACCTGCCCAACGTGCTTCCCGAGTTCAAGAAGATGGCGCAGGAGGCCGGTCGCGATCCGTCCTCGATCGAGCTCACCGCCTGGGGCGCTCCGGACGACGCCGACGCGATCAAGCGGTTCGCCGATCTCGGCATCTCCCGGGTGGTCACCACCTTCCGCCCGGAAAAAACCGACGCGGTGATGCCGGCAATCGAGCGCTGGACCAAGCTGATGCGGCAAGTGAATGGCTAGGCCGCCCGGCTCCATCGCTAGCCTCCACACGGCTGACCCGCACGGCGGGCGAAATGGGCCGGCGCACGGCAGCCGTGTGGCGGATTTTCTTGCCCAGCGGCGACCGCGACGTTAGCTGTCCGGGTTCGCAGCGGGCAGGAGCGCAGCATGAGCTACAGGGTCGCGGTCGTCGGCGCCACCGGAGCGGTGGGGCGCGAGATCCTGAAAACCCTCGCCGAGCGCAACTTCCCGGTTGAGGAGGTGGCGGCGATCGCCTCCGGGCGCTCCGCCGGGGCCGAGGTGTCGTTCGGCGAGAAGGCGGTGCTGCGGGTGAGAAGCCTCGACAGCTTCGATTTCAGCGGCTGGGACATCGGCCTGTTCAGCCCCGGCGCCGCGATCTCGGCCACGCATGCGCCGCGCGCGGCCGCCGCCGGCTGCGTGGTGATCGACAACACCAGCCATTTCCGCATGGAGCCCGATGTTCCGCTGGTGGTGCCCGAGGTCAATCCGCAGGCGCTCGGCAGGTTCGCCCGCCGCAACATCATCGCCAACCCAAATTGCAGCACCATCCAGATGGTGGTGGCGCTAAAGCCGCTGCACGACCGGTTCAAGGTCCGCCGGGTGGTGGTCTCGACTTATCAGTCGGTGTCGGGCGCCGGCAAGGAAGGGATGGACGAGCTGTTCAACCAGACCAAGGCCGCCTTCGTGCACGATCCGGTCAAGCCGGAGCAGTTCACCAAGGAGATCGCCTTCAACTGCATCCCCCATATCGACAAGTTCATGGAGGACGGGTCGACCAAGGAGGAGTGGAAGATGGCGGTCGAGACCCGAAAGATCCTCGATCCGGAGATCCAGGTGATCGCCACCTGCGTCCGGGTGCCGGTGTTCATCGGTCACGCCGAGGCGGTGCATGTCGAGTTCGACCAGCCGGTGACGGTCGGCGAGGCCCGTGCCCTGTTGCGCGACGCGGCCGGGGTGACGGTGATGGACCAGCGCGAGGACGGCGGCTATCTCACGCCGGCCGAGTGCGCCGGTGAGGACGCGGTCTATATCAGCCGGTTGCGCAAGGACCCGACGGTCGCCAACGGCCTGGCCTTCTGGTGCGTCGCCGACAATCTGCGTAAAGGGGCGGCGCTGAACGCCGTGCAGATCGCCGAGACCCTGGTCGCCCAGGGGCTGCTGGCCCGCAAGGCGGCCTAGGGATCAGGCCGCCTCGGCCTCTGCCTTCGCCGCCTCTGTGGCAGACGTCTCGCGGGCACAGTCGGCGGCCTCGACGCAGGCGGTGACCGCATCGCGGAGCGAGCTTGCGTAGTAGTCCGCGCCGACGGCGGCGCGGACCCGCTCGTCGCGCAACGCCAGTTCGTCCGATGGCCAGAGCCCGACCAGGATCGACGCGTTCGGCAGCCGCTGCCGCACCCGGCGCAGCAAGTAGCGCAGGTGCGAAGGCGTGCCCGACAGTTCGACGTAGCAGATGCACACCATCGCCACGCCGGTCACGTCGAGTGCGCCTATGCCGCGGCGCGAGAACACCGCGAACGGCTCCGCGCGTGCGCCGAGCCCATGCTTGCCGAGCAATTGGGCGAGCATCTGCGCCGCGGTCTCGTCGAGCGGGCCGCGGCCGGCGACGCACAGGATTGGCGCCGGCCCCTGCCATCCCGGCGCCAACGTCTCGCTTGAAGCGGCAGTCGCCTTCGGCGCGGGCTCATGCGGCAGCGTGCGCTCGGCCAGTGGTGCCGCGGCCGGGCCGTCATCGCTCTCCTCCGGCGCCGGATCGACGTCGTCGTGGTCGTCGAGGTCCTCGATCAGGCTGGCCATCGCCGTCTTGATCTGCTCGACCTGCTCCGGCACGAGGACGCCGCGTGCCACGTCGTGCGCGGCCAGTCGCAAGCCCTTGACCGCCACCTCGTCGTAATAGGACGACAGCGCCCGGTCCTTCAGCAGCAGCTCAGCGTAGTCGATCGCCTCGTCCGGGTCGCCGGCCAGCATGCGTTGGTAGAAGCTCTCGACCGGGGTGAGCGCCGGCCGATCGCCGAGCAGCACGTCGAGAAATTCGAGCCGATCGACATGACGGCCGAGCACCACCAGACACAAGGTGAGCGGGGTGGACAGGATCAGCCCGATCGGCCCCCAAAGCCAGGTCCAGAAGATCGCGGCGACCACCACCGAGAACGGCGACAGGCCGGTGCTGTGGCCGTACAGCATGGGCTCGACCACTTGCCCCATTACCGGCTCGGTCACCAGGAACAGGGCCGCGGTCCAGACCAGGGTAGACCAGCCGGGATCTACCGCCGCGGCCAATGCGATCGGCAGCGCCGCGGCGAGCGGTGAGCCGATATAGGGAACGAAGCGCATCAGCGTGGCGAGAACGCCCCACACCACGGCGCTCGGCACGCCAATGAAGAACAAGCCGACGCCGACGATGCAGCCGAACAAGGTGTTGAGGCCGAGCTGGAACAGGAAGTACTTGCTGAGCCGGCGGCCGGCGTCGTCCATCGCCGTCGTGGTCCGATGCAGATCGCGCGATCCGAACAGTCGGATCATCCGGTCACGCAGGTCCTCCTGTTGCAGCAGGATGAAGATCGAGACGATGACAACGATCGCCAGGGTGGCGAGCGGGCTGACCACAGGGGCGAGATAACGCTCGGCGAGGTCGAGCTGCGACGGCGTGGGTTGATGCACCTCCACCGGAACCGGCGGCGAGGCGGCGTTGCCGCCGGGCGTCGCCGCGGTCTGCTGCCCCGCCGCGCCCTGCTCCGCCGGCGGCTCGATCGAGTGGCCGAACTGCCGCATGAACACCGCCAGCCGGTCGGTCGTGACGTGCTGGATGGTCTGGATCTTGTTCTCCACCGTCGCTTGGTAGCGGGGCAGCTCCTCGGCGAGCGAGGCAATCTGCAGCCCGATCAGCCCGGCCAGCCCGAGAATGATGCCCATCGCCACGATCACGGCGATGAGCACGGCTGGTGGACGCGGCACGCGGATCGAGCGCAGCAGCTCGACGAGCGGTGCCAGCACGAAGCTGAGCAGCACCGCCAAGGTGACCGGGATCAGCACCTCGCGGGCGAAGAACAGCGCCGCGATCACGACAACTGCGACGGCAAGGGTCAGCAGGGCATTCACGCCGGGTATCTCCGCTGGGGCGACTTGGGCGCGAGAGGGTGGGGGCTGGTCCGACATCCGGCGCGGTCCTTCGGGGGCGGCGCAAGAACGCACAGAACGGGTAAACGATCCATTGTCGGGATGAACTGGCGCGCTCTGTCCGATACTACCTGCAATTGCATTCGAATGGTTGAACTAGGGTAAGCCCCTGCGGTAACTCCCGAGCGCGATTGCCGCCATGCCGCTGGTCGGGGGAGGGGAGATGCTTGATGTGCCGGCCTCGCCGGGAGCCGTGCTGGCTGAACTGCGTCGGCGGCAAGCGGCCAAGCCATTGACCTTCGCGGAGATAGTTCAGGCGGGCGAGCGCCTGGTGGCTGTCGCCGATCTGCTGGCTCCTGACGACGGCGTGCCACGCCAGCGGATCGCGGTCATGGGTGGAGCGACCATCGACTATCTCAGCCGCGCGGTGGCCTGTGCCGTCGCGCAAGAGGGGGTGTTCCCGCTGGTCCATCAGGTGCCGTTCGGGGCATACGTGCAGCAGGCGCTCGATCCGGCTTCGGAGCTGCATGTCTTCGCGCCCGAGCTGGTGGTGATCGCGCCCGAGGCGCGGGAGCTGGTCGACGCGCTGCCGATCGGAGCGCCGGCGGCGGTGGTCGAGGTTGCGGTGGAATCGCGCGTGGCGTGGTTCGGTCGCGTCTGGAACGCACTGATCGCGCGCGGCTGCCGTATCGTGCAGCATCTGCTGGTGCCGCCGGCGGAGCAGTACGCCGGCATCGCCGAACGTCTGGCACCGGCCTCCCCGTTCAGCCAGGTGCGTGCGCTGAACGACGGGTTGCTGCGCGCCGGGCGCGGGCGGGTGCATTGGGTCGATCTCGAACTTCTCGCCGCCTCCGTGGGCAACCGGCGCTGGTCGGCCGGCGGCTACTGGTATAGCGCGCGGCTCGGCTTCGATCAGCGCGCGTTGCCCGACTATCTGGCGCCGTTCCGCGGTGCCTGGCGAGCGGCGAGCGCGCGCGCAAAGAAGGCGCTGGTGCTCGATCTCGACAATACGCTTTGGGGCGGGGTCATTGGCGATGACGGGGTCGAGGGTCTGGTGCTCGGCGCCGGCTCGCCCGAAGGCGAGGCTTTCGCCGATTGGCAGCGATATGTCGCGGCCCTTGTCGCGCGCGGCGTGGTGCTGGCGGCGTGCAGCAAGAACGCCCCCGAGATCGCCGAGACCGGTTTCGCACATGCCGGGTCGGTGCTGAAACGCACGGATTTCGCCGCCTTCGAGTGTTCCTGGGCCGACAAGGCGGCCGGGCTGCGGCGGGTCGCCGAGACGCTCAACCTCGGCCTCGACGCGCTGGTTTTCGCCGACGACAACCCGGCGGAGTGCGCGCTGATCCGCGCCGCGCTGCCCGAGGTGGCGACGGTCGATCTCGGCGGCGATCCGGCTCGGTTCATCGAGTGCCTCGACGCCGGGCACTGGTTCGACATGGCCGATCTCACGCCCGAGGATCTTGGCCGCGCCCAGGCCTACACCGCGCGGGCGCAAGCGGCGGCGGCCGCGACGCAGGCGACCGATCTCGGCGGCTATCTGGCCGGGCTCGAGATGGTGGGTCGGCTCACCCGCCCGACGGAGGCGGACATCGCCCGCGTGGCTCAGCTCGAGCAGAAGACCAACCAGTTCAACCTGACCACCCGACGCTACTCGGAGGATGCGATCCGCAACTTCCTGGCGCGCGACGACGCCGTGGTCCTTGCCTTCCGTCTGTCCGACCGGTTCGGCGACCATGGCCTCACCGCCACCCTGATCGCGGTGCAAGAGGGCGAGGCATTGCGGATCGACAGCTGGCTGATGAGCTGCCGAATTTTCTCGCGCACCGCCGAGCAGTTCATCCTGCGCGGCCTGCTTGAGATCGCCCGCGCGCGGGGTGCGACGCGGCTCGTCGGCGAGTACCGTCCGACGGCGAAGAACGGCGTGGTGGCGCGGCTCTACTCGCAGCTCGGGTTTGAACGCGCGCGTGACGGCGAGTTGTGGGAGCGCGCCGTCGTGGCCAAAGCGGGCGGCGATATCGAGACGCATATTGCCGCCCAGAGTGCGTCTGCGCACTGACGCGCCCGCGACGATGGGCGAACCGGCGATCAGCGCGGTCGCCCCGAGCCCGTTGATTCACCTCCATGTGGAGCACGCGATGCTCGCGCCAGGCGGTGAATTGGCGGTCATCGGCTGGATCGTGGCCGCGCAACCGGTCGTCGCCGTGCATCTGTTGAGCGCCGGACACGTCCTCGGAGCGGCGATAACCGGCCTGCCACGGGCCGACGTTGCGCGCGCCTATCCGCTCTTCCGAGACGCGGGGCGCGCCGGTTTTCGCTTTGCCGGGATGGTCGACGACGCCGTGCTCGCAACCGAGCGGCTCACCGTGCGGGCGTTGGCGGTTGACGGCAGCGCCCATGAGGTCTTCGTGCCGATGCCGGTTTCCGATCCGGCACCGGCGGCACACACCGATGAGCGCCAGCGCATCCACTTGCATATCGAAGAGACCACGTTGTCGGAAGCCGGCACGCTCGCGGTCGGCGGTTGGGTGGTGTGCGCGGTGGGGCTTGGTCCGCTGACCATCGCGCTCGATGGTGTCGAGCTGGGCGCGGCGCGGCTTGGGCTGGAGCGGGAGGATGTCGGCCGCCGGTTCCCGGATGTCCCGCTGGCGCGCCTGGCGGGGTTCCGCTTCGTGCGGGAGGGGGTAGCGGTCGGGCCGCGGTCGCGGGAACTCCGCGTCGTCGCCCGCAACGGCCTGGATCAACGCGCCGAGGTGGCGCCCGAGCTGCGGATCATCGCCGCCACGCCGCCAACGTGTCGCCCCGACGAGTTCCGGCTGGAGCTGGACACGCCGCGCGTCACGGACGGTGTGGTGCTGGAGCCGGTGTCGACGCGGCTTTCGATCGGCGGCTGGGCGCTGGCGCGGAGCGGCGTCGACCGGGTTCACGTGTCGATTGACGGGCGGGCGGCCGGCGAGGCGCATTACGGGTCGCCCCGGCCGGATGTGGCCGCCGTGCTGCCCGCCTGGCCCGATGTGGTGCGTAGCGGCTACACGTTCGGCTGCCCGCCGCGCCTGCTGACCGAGGGGACGCACGAGGCCGCCGTGACCCTGGTGGCGCGCAACGGCGACGAGCATACGCGTTGCTTCAGTTTCACCGTCCGCCGCCCGTCCGGGGCGGAGCAGCCCTTCGGCATCCGTCGCCGCGTGCCACGCGCCGAGCAGGACCTCCAGCTCGACTTGTTGCGCCGGCTCGGCTGGCAACCGGATTTCTGGTTGCTGCTGGCGGTGCGCGATGTGGGCGACGTGCCGGCGATCGCGACCACGATCGAGAGCTTGCGCACCCAGTGCTACCGCGCGTGGCGGTTGCTGCTGGTGGTGGCCGACGAGGCGTGTGCCGCCGGCGCGCGCCAGGCGCTAGGGCAAGCCGATGCCGGCGCTGCCGGAAGGGTTGAGATCATTGCCCCTGGTTCGCGGTTGGATCGCGGGTTCGACCTGTCCAATCAGGCAACTATGGTCGGCTCGATCGGGCCGGGCGACGAGCTTGGCGCCGACGCGTTGCTGGAGATGGCGGTGGCGAGCGGTCTCGATCGTGCCGCCGATTTCTTCTACTGTGACGAGGCACGCGTCGGCCCGACCAGCGGCGAGAACGCGCCGTTCTTCAAGCCCGGCTGGTCGCCCCACCTGCTGCTGTCGACCAACTACATCGGCCGCTTCTGGTGCGCCCGTCCGAAGCTGCTGCGCTGGGCGGAGATCACGCCGCACCGGCTGCTCGTCGACGGCGACTACGACGTGGTGTTGCGCTGCACGGAGAATGCCCGGGCGATCCACCATCTGGTGCGTCTGCTCTGCCAGCGTGGCGGCAGCGACGAAGCGGAGGAGAGCGAGTGCGCCGCGCTGACCGCGGCGGTGGCGCGCCGCGCCATCCCGGCAGCGGTGACCGCTGGGCGCGTGCCGGGCAGCTATCGGTTGCGCAGGCCCGATCCGGTTGAGGGCCTGGTCTCGGTGATCATCCCAACCTGCGCCGCCAGCGGCCATGTGCGTAACTGCATCGATTCGTTGCAGGCCAGCACGACGGTCGGGCAGATCGAGATCATCTGCATCGAAAACATCCCGACCGCCGAGGCGCACTGGAAGGAATGGCTCGCCGACAACGTCGATCGGGTGATCAGCACCGAGGAGACGTTCAACTGGGCGCGCTTCAACAATCTTTGCGCGCGTGAGGCGTCCGGCGAGTTCCTGCTGTTCCTCAACGACGATACCGAGATCACTCGGCTCGATTGGCTGGAGGCGATGCTGGAGGTTGCGGCGTTGCCCGGTGTGGGCGTGGTCGGACCGCAGCTCCTCTATCCCGATGGGCGGGTGCAGCACGCGGGCATGTTCCTCGCCCGAGCAGGTCTCGCGCGACACGCCTTCCGCATGGCGGACGCCGACGATCCCGCCTATTTCGGCCTCGCACTCACCACGCGCAACGTCATTGCGGTGACCGGCGCCTGCCTGCTGGTGCGCCGCGCGTTGTTTGAAAGTCTTGGCGGCTTCGATGAGGCGCATGAGATCATCAACAACGATCTTGATTTCTGCCTGCGTGTGCATCAGGCGGGCCACGCCGTCGTCTACACGCCGCATGCCTCGCTGGTGCATCACGAGATGGCCAGCCGTGGCGCCTTGCCGGACGATTTCGACATTGGGCGGTTCGAGGCACGCTGGCGGGACGTGTTCCTGCAGGGCGATCCGTTCTTCAGCCCGCATCTCAGCCGCAACCTCGACGACTACGCCCCGGAAGCCGAGCCGACGCAGCTTGTGGTCTCCGGCCACCCGCGCTTCGCGCGCGAGGAGATAGGCCGCATCCTCGTGGTCAAGCTCGACCACATCGGCGACTTCTTCACAGCACTGCCGGCGATACGGCGGCTGCGCGGGTTGTTCCCCGAGGCGCGGCTCACCCTGCTCGGCAATCGGGGCATGGATGAGCTGGTTCTCGGCACCGGCCTGGTCGACGCGTTCATCGCCTTCGAGTTCTTCCATCTCCGCTCCAGCCTCGGCTCCAGGGAGCTCGCGGCGCAGGATTTGGCCGATTTGCGCGCCCGGCTGACGCCGCTTCGCTTCGATCTCGCGATTGATCTGCGCAAGCACCCCGACACCCGCGAAATCCTGCGCGAGAGCGGCGCCCGCTACTTGGTGGGCTTCGATCATCTGGGCCAGTACCCTTGGCTCGACGTCGCACTGGAGTGGGAGGGCGATCAGGGGATGCACGCCAAGCGCGGCCACATCGCCGATGACCTGCTCAATCTGGTCG
The DNA here is from genome assembly GCA_965218045.1 of Acetobacteraceae bacterium. GTDB lineage: Bacteria > Pseudomonadota > Alphaproteobacteria > Acetobacterales > Acetobacteraceae > CAVRCA01. Next base: position 22,177 of record CBDCJX010000015.1, read on the forward strand.
AAGCGGTGGCGACGGCCACCCAGCCGGAACGCGCGGCGCTGCGCCGACCCGCGACGCCAAGCGGGCGATGGCTCCGTTTTCTATCACGGCGCGCCCGCCGGCTGTTCGACCTGCCGGTGGTGTGCGTGCATCCGGGGGTCGGCAACGTCATGCGGCAATGGCCGGTCGAGCAGTTCATCCGGCTGATCGACATGCTGGTCGCGGAACTGGGCGTCGGTGTGGTGGTGATCGGCGGCGCGGACGAGCAGGCGCTCGGCGAGGCGATCGTGGCACAGGTGCGCGCGCCGGAGGCGGTCGTCTCGTTGGTTGGAGACGTGCCGCTCGCGCAACTGCCGGCCTTGTTCGGCGCCTGCGCACTGTTCGTCGGCAACAATAGCGGTCCCCAGCATGTCGCCGCCGCGTGTGGCGTGCCGACGGTGGGCGTTCATTCCGGCGTGGTGGACGCGACCGAGTGGGCGCCGATCGGTCTGCGCGCGGTGGCGGTCCGGCGCAGCATGGCGTGCAGCCCGTGCTATCTCGCTCGTATCGAGGATTGCCATCGCGACCTGGCGTGCTTGCGCGAGCTGGAGCCGGCATCCGTGTTTGCAGTATGCGAACGCTTGCTGGCGGGCATCGGTGCTCCCGACGTATCGTCGACGTCGCCGTGCTGACGCCGCGAGGGACGCTGGCGCTGCGGCCGAACTCCGCTATCGCCTGGGCGGCGTTCGATGCCGACTGGTATCGCGCGAAATATGTCGATGCGCTTGGCGCGCTCCCCGGTGCCGAGTCGGCCGCGTTGCTGGCCTACTATCTCGATGAAGGCTGCAAGCTGCGTCACGCTCCCAACCTGTTTTTTGACGAGGTGTGGTATCTCGGTCGCCATCCCGAGATCGCGGCGGCGGTGGCGCACGGCGATTTCGAGTCCGGCTTCGACCACTATTGCCGCGTCGGCCACGCCAGCCTGTCGCCGCACTGGCTGTTCGAGGAAGCGCCGTATCGCACGCGTCATGCGGACCTGAGCGATGCGGTGCTCGCCGCGAGCGGCTTCGCCAACGGATACGACCACTACCTCAAGCACGGGGCACGCGAGGGGCGGATCGGGCATTGGCTGTTTGATCCAGCAATCTACCATGCCGGGTTGCCGCCGGACGAAGCGGCCGAGGCAGATGCTGTGGGCGACTTCGCGCATTGCCTCGCCCGGCTCGATACTGGCGCCGCCGAGCCGCGTGTCTCGCAGTATTTCGACCCGGGTTTCTACCGAGCGCGCGCGGCGATCCCGCCGTGGTCGTGGGCAATCGAGCACTATCTGCGCAACGACGCCCCGACCCGCTTCGATCCGCTCGCCGCGTTCGCCGAGGCGTTCTATCTGGCGCGCTACCCGGATGTGGCGGCGGCGGTCGCGGCGGGCGAACTGCGCAACGGCTATCAGCATTTTCTCAGCGACGGCGCGCGCGAGATGCGGGCGCCGCACCCGGCGATCGACCTTGCCTACTATGTCGAGGCGCATCCGGAGGTGCGGACCGATCTCGCGGCCGGTCGGGTTGGCGACGCGTTCACGCACTATCTGCGGATCGGGCTGCCGCGCGGGTGGTCGGCCACGCCGCCGCGCGACGTTGTCGTCGGGCCGGCGGAGGGCCGCTCGCTGTTCCGCGCCCGAGCGCGCACACTGTTGCCGCTTTGGGGCCGAACGCCGCTAGACTTCACGCTGACCGAGCCGGCGACATTGAGCGTGATCATGGTGCTGCATGGCCAGTTCGCCTTGACCATGATGGCGCTCGCCTCGGTGCGCGCGAACTTCGCTGGCGAAATCGAGCTGATCCTGGTGGATTCCGGGTCTGCGGACGAGACGCGGCGGATCACCAGCTACGTGCGCGGTGCGCGGCTGCTCCGCTTCGATGACAATGTGGGCTTCGTGCGGGCTTGCAACGCGGGGCTGTACAGCGTCACCGCGCCGAGTGTGCTGCTGCTCAACAACGACGTGGAGCTGGCACCGGGCGCGATCGGTGCGGCGCTGCGTCGGCTTGCCACCGACCTCGGCATCGGCGCGGTCGGTGGCAAGGTGGTGCGTGGTCACGCGACCTTGCAGGAAGCCGGCAGCATCATCTGGCACGACGGTGAGACGCAAGGCTATTTGCGCGACGCTTCGCCGCTCGCACCGGAGGCCAACTTCATGCGGGCGGTGGACTACTGCTCGGCCGTGTTCCTGCTGGTCCGCGCCGATCTGCTCGCGGCCCTCGACGGCTTCGACGATGCGTTCGCGCCCGCCTATTACGAAGACGTCGATCTGTGCGTGCGGATCGCGCAAGCTGGATACCGCGTGATGTACGATCCGGCGATCGTCGTGCATCATCTGGAATATGGCAGCGCGTCGACGCGGGCCAGCGCCGAGGCGCGGATGGCCACTGGCCGTGCGACGTTCGTGGCGCGGCACGGCGCGTGGCTGGCGACGCGTCCGGCGAGCAAGGACACGCTGCGTGCGCGCACCACCGACCAGCGGCGGCGGGTGCTGCTGATCGAGGACAGGCTGCCGCTCCGCACGCTCGGCTCCGGCTTCGTGCGTTCCAACGACATCGTTTCGGTGATGGCCGAACTCGGGCTGCACGTCACCGTGTTTCCGCTGCATTCGAACCGGGCGGACCTCGCTGCGGTCTATGCCGCGTTTCCCGACACGGTCGAGGTCATGCACGATCGCGACCTTTGCGGGCTGGAGGCGTTGCTGCGCGAGCGCACCGGCTACTACGACACGGTCTGGATCGCGCGCACCCACAACTTGCAGCGTGTGCTTCCCGTGCTGCGGCGTCTGGACGGGCCGTGGCCGCGGGTCGTGCTCGACACCGAGGCGCTGGCGAGCTTGCGCGAGGCTGCCCGATTGGCGCTGGATGATCCCCCATCGCCGTTCGATCTGCCCGACGCCTTGCGGCGGGAACTCGCCGGCGCCGAGGTGTGCGACGCGGTCGTCGCGGTTAGTCCGGCCGAGGCGGGTGCGATACGTGAACTTGGCCTGCCGCACGTGCATGTGCTCGGCCATCTGCGAGCGGTCACGCCGACCGAGCCCGGCTGGTCCGAGCGTGCCGGCATGCTGTTCGTCGGCGCGATGCACGACGGCGGTTCACCCAATCACGACGCGCTCTGCTGGTTTGCTGACGCGGTGCTGCCGAAGCTTGAGCGCGAGCTCGGCTGGCAGACCCGGCTGACGGTGGTGGGTCATGTCGGCAGCGAGGTCCGCCTCGACCGGTTCGCCGACCATCCGCGCATTACTCTGCTCGGCGAGGTCGCCGATCTCGCGCCGCTCTATGCCGCTCACCGCGTGTTCGTCGCGCCGACCCGTTTTGCCGCCGGTCTATCTTACAAGGTGCATGAGGCGGGGTCGTACGGGCTGCCGGTGATGGCGACCGATCTGTTGCGCGACCAGCTCGGCTGGGAGAATGGGGTCGAGATCGTCGCCGCTCCCGCGAGCGACCCGGACGAATTCGCCGCCGCGCTGCTGTCGCTGTATCAATCCGAAGCGCTCTGGCGGCGTGTGCGGGACGGCGCGCTGGAGCGGCTGAAACGCGAGAATGGGTGGCGGGAATACGCCGAGGCGATCCGGGCGGTTCTCGACCAAGCTTGCTAAATAGTGTATGTATCGACTATGTCGATACTCCGGCTGACAGGTCGCATATGAAGGCCACCGTAAGCGGCATGATCGTCTGCTGCCCGACGACGACTCGGATCAAGGGCTAACCGTTCGAGGTCGTGTTGGCCGGCAAGCCGCCGAGCGTGGTGCTGGCCGATCAGATCAAGAGCCAGGATTGGCGCGCACGCAAGGGGCGGGTTAGCCCGGCCGAGCTGGCCGAGGTTCGCGCCAAGCTGACGGCGCTGATCGGATAATCAGCGGTCATCGCCAGACGATGTATCCAGCCGCGCGGCTACTTGTATGATCCGGCGATGAACGATTCCGCGCTGCTCTCGCTCGCCGCCGATCTCGCCCGTCGGGCCGGGGCGGCAATTCTGGCCATTCGTGCCCGAGGCTTCGACGTGGTCAGCAAACAGGACGCCTCGCCAGTGACCGCCGCCGATCATGCCGCCGAAGCGTTGATCCTCGAGGGATTGCGCGCCGCCGCGCCCGACCTGCCGGTGATCGCCGAGGAGGAGGTCGCCGCCGGCAAGGTGACCGCCCCGACCGCGTCGTACTGGCTGGTCGATCCGCTCGACGGCACGCGTGACTTCGCTGCCGGGCAGAACGAGTTCACCGTCAATATCGGCCTGATCCGCGATGGGCGCGCCGTGCTCGGCGTGGTCGGCGTGCCAGCGCTGGGCGAGTTGTTCGGCGGCATTGTCGGCCAATGCGCCTGGAAGCGCACCAGTGCCGGCGAGCGGGCAATCCGCGTCCGCGCCGTGCCGGAGAGCGGGGTCGCGGTGGTTGCCAGCCGCTACCACGCCAACGATGATCGGGTGCGGAACTTCCTCGCCGGGCGCAAGGTCGGCTCGGTGAAGAACATCGGCTCGGGGCTGAAATTCTGCCGGCTCGCCGAGGGCACAGCCGACCTGTATCCGCGCTTCGGCCCGACGATGGAGTGGGACACCGCCGGACCGCAGGCCGTGCTCGAGGCAGCGGGCGGCGCCCTGCAAACTCTCGACGGGCTCGCCTTTCGCTACGGCAAGCCGGATTGGAAGAACCCGCCATTCATCGCTTGCGGCGGGTAGGTCCTGCCCGACAACGCCCTGTGCGCGGGACGACTATTCTCGATCCCACGTCACGGTGACAACAGTCTTACGACCCTTGAAGAAGGGGTGTTCCCATTCGGGTTGAGTAACGACAAGCCGCTCTCCTTGCAAATCGAGGAGGCGCACGAGTTCCGCTCCCTGGAATGCAGGATTCCAAGCGACATCGACTTTTACCGTCAGCCGGTCCTCTTCGCACGAGCATCGTCCTGAGAAGGCAATGATACGGCTGAAGATTGTCGCACGTTCCGTGTCGGTCGTGGGCGCAGGCACATCGGACGGGACCGCGACGACCGTCCAGCGTCCATTCGCGTCGAATGTGCAAGTACCCGCCATCGGCGCGTTGATGATTTCATCATTGTCGGACATCCTGAATTGCAAGGAGATCAGCTTCCAGGAGCCGGCCAAGCTGGAAAGTCCACCTCCTCCAATCACCATTTCCTCCGCCAGGTTCAACCGTTGCCATACGTCGTTCTTGTTTGACGCTCCAGTCTCCACCTCCGCCGTCCGGGTCTAAAAGCTTACCTGCACCCGCCCGGCGAGCGCATCCAGGCTGCGCGGCGTGCTGACGCCCTCAAGGTCGGCGTGCTGGTATTGCAGGACCAGCCGCAGCGGCTTGATCGGATACCAGCTTATTCCGGTGGTCCACACGCGTTGGCGGCCGCCGCGCACGTCGTCGCTGCTGAGGTCCACCGTGGAGAAGCGCGCGCCCACCTCCAGCGCGCCCCAGGAACCGTGCCGCGGGTTGAACTCGTCGCTGGGCGTGGGTGACCCCCAGGAAGCGGTGCCGGAATTCCATTGCCGGGGCGTGCCGAGCAGCGTGTAGGCCGCCTGCGCGTACCAGCCCGAGAAGAACACGCCAGGGCCGGTCGCGGCGCTCCGGTCGACCCCGATGCCATACCACTCGGCCTGCACCCACAGCCGGCCCCAGCCGAGCCCCGCCTCGACCCCGCCCAGCTCCGCGCTCGGCGTGTCGAGCGCGCCGGTGGAGAGCAGCGCGCTGGTGTTGTCGATCCGCAGCTCGGGTTGGTCCGACAAGGCCACGGTGGGCCGACCTCCGGCGCCGCGCGGCGGCTGGAACACCCAGGCGCCGGAGACGCCGAGGTGCAGCGCCACGGCGTCGCCCTTCACCGCCAGCCCGGCGGCGCGCCCCAGCAGGCCCCGCTGATCGCTCTCCGCGCCCGGCCCGGTCTTGCCACCGGTGACCAACGCGGTGGCGAACCACCTCTCGCCTGACGCCCCGGCCTGCCCGAGCACGACCCGCCCGCCGCCGCCGACCAGGCCGCCCACGACGTTGACGATGCTAGCGCGCTCCAGGAACAGCAGGGCCGCCGAGGATTGGGCAAGCTCCAAGGTGAAGGACGGCTTGAATACGCCCGCGGCGAAGTTGAACGGTTGCAGGCCGATATAGGCCGCCTTGGCCTCATACAGGCTCGAGTGATTCCCCGGCGTGCCGCCGAAATCCCAGATGAAGCCGAACTGCCACTGCTGTGCCACGTCCGCCTCGGCGCCGAGCCGCGCCCGGCGCATGTTGAACCCCGCCGATTGCCCACCGGGGCGGTCCGCGCCGGAAGTGCCACCGCCGTCGAACTGGAGCAGCACGTAGGGCTTCACCTCGACCTGGCCGAGCCGCACCGTGGCTGTCTCCGCCGTGGCGGGAGACGACGCGAGAACGGTGGCAAGCAGGGCGAGGATCAGGATTGCGCTGCGCATGTCGACGCAAACTCCCGAGACGGGGACTGTGGACCAGGCGCCCGAGCGGGGTGAGACGGCGACCCGCGCCGTGGCCCAGGAACGATAAGTGCCCAAACGTGACCCGTGCAAGCGGTGGAGGACGCACGTTGCGCGGACCGTCGTCCAGTGGACAGATGTCCGCCTACAGGCTGTAGTCAGCGGCCTAGCCTCCCCGCGCATCGCACCCTAGCCGGAGCCATCATGAGCCGAACCCCGCCGGGCACGCGCGCCGATTACCGGTACTTCCACCCGGTCACGACGCGCTGGATGGACAACGACGCGTTCCGGCACGTGAATAATGTCAACTACTTCTCCTATTTCGATACGGCGGTGACCTATTGGGAGATGCGGCATGCCGGCATCGACCTGCTGGACGGGCCGGTGCGTTGCGTGGTGGCTGAGGTGCAGTGCCGCTACCACAGCTCCGTCGCGTTTCCGGATCGGCTCACGGTGGGCTTGCGCGTGGCCAGCATCGGGCGGAGCTCGATTCGCTACGAGATCGGCGTGTTTCGCGAGGATGAGGAGACCGCCGCCGCCGAAGGTTATTTCATTCACGTCTTCGTCGAAGCCGCGACCCAGCGCCCGCAGCCGATCCCGGATGCGATGCGCGAGCGGCTGCGGCGGATCGCGCTGGAACCAACGGAAGTGCCAGGTGCCCGCTAGGCGCCGGAACCAACACAGGGGGGAACATCATGGATTTGGGCATCAGGGGTCGCAAGGCGATCGTCTGCGCGGCGAGCAAGGGACTGGGGCGCGCCTGTGCCCTGTCGCTGGCGCGCGAAGGGGTGGAGCTGGTGATAACTGCCCGCACGCGCGAGACCTTGGAGGGCACCGCCGAGGAGATCCGCCGCGAGACCGGAGCGAAGGTGACGCCGGTTGCGGGTGACATCACCACCGAGGCAGGCCGCGCGGCGGCGCTCGACGCCTGCCCCAGCCCCGACATCCTGGTCAACAATGCCGGCGGCCCGCCACGCGGCGATTTCCGCGAGTGGGATCGCGATGACTGGATCCGCGCGGTCGACGCCAACATGCTGACACCGATCTTCCTCATCAAGGCGGTGGTCGACGGCATGGCGGGACGCAAGTTCGGCCGCATCGTCAACATCACGTCCGGCTCGGTGAAGTCGCCGATCCCGGAACTCGGCATGAGCAACGGCGCCCGCGCCGGCCTCACCGGTTTCGTCGCCGGCTTGGCGAGGCAGGTGGCACGGCACAACGTCACGATAAACAACCTGCTGCCCGGCCCGTTCCTCACCGACCGGCTGCGCGGCGGCGCCACCGAGGCGGCCAGGCAAACCAACCGTCCGGTGGACGAGATCATCGCCGAGCGCGCCAAGGGCAGTCCGGCCGGACGGGTCGGTGATCCGGCGGAGTTCGGCGAGGCCTGCGCGTTCCTGTGCGCCGCTTCTTCCGGCTTCATCGTCGGGCAGAACCTGCTGCTCGACGGCGGCGCCTTCAATTCTTCGATGGGGTGAGGGCACATGGCCGAACTCGCATTCCTGCCCGCCAAAAGTCTGGCGCTGCTGGTCCGACGCGGCCGGATCGGCTGCCTCGAGCTGCTCGACCACTTCATCGAGCGCGCCGAACGGCTCGACCCGCAGCTCAACGCCATCGTGGTGCGGGACTTCGATCGTGCCCGCAAGCGAGCGAAAGCGCTCGACCGCCGCAGGGGGAAGGATGGCGGCTTCGGCCCGCTGTTCGGCGTGCCGATAACGGTCAAGGAGAGCTACGACGTCGCTGGGCTGCCGACCACCTGGGGGTTCGAGGAGCGGCGCGATCATCGCGCGAACAGCAATTCGCTCGCGGTCGACCGGCTGGAGGGCGCCGGCGCCGTGGTTTTTGGCAAGACCAACGTGCCGGTCGCGCTGGCAGACTGGCAGAGCTACAATCCGGTGTACGGCGCCACCAACAACCCGTGGAACGTGGAGCACACGCCGGGCGGCTCGTCCGGCGGCTCGGCGGCGGCGCTGGCGGCGGGCATCACCGGGTTCGAGATCGGCAGCGATATCGGCGGCTCGATCCGGGTGCCGGCGCATTATTGTGGCGTGTTCGGCCACAAGCCGACCTGGGGACTGTGCCCGCCGCGCGGCCACTCGCTCTCGGGTGCGGCGGCGGTGACCGACATTTCGGTGATCGGCCCGCTGGCGCGCTCGGCCGATGACCTGGCCCTTGGGCTCGGGCTGCTCGCCAGCCCTGACGAGACCGAGACGGCGCTCAGCGTCAGCTTGCCGGCCCCCTCGGCGCCAAGCTTCGCCGGATTGCGGGTTGCGGTGTGGGCCGAGCAGCCCGGCCATGCCACCGACCAGGAGATCGTGACGCGGTTGCAGGCGTTGGCGGCTTTCATCCGGCGCCAGGGGGCCAAGGTGAGCACCAGCGCGCGGCCCGGCTTCGACCCGACCGAGGCGTACCACGTCTATCTCAAGCTGCTCAACGCGGCGTTGAGCGGGCGGATGACCGAGGAGCAGCTCGCTCGGATGCGCGAGCACGTGGCGCAGCACGACCCCGACGATCTGAGCGCGCACCTGGTGATGGCGCGGACCGCCGATATGACGCATCGGGAATGGCTCGGGCTCAACGAGCGGCGCGCGCAGATACGCCGGGCCTGGGGAGAGTTCTTCCAGAACTGGGACGTGCTGCTGTGCCCGGTGATCGCCACCGCGGCGCTGCCGCACATGCAAGACGAGCCGCAGGCGCGCCGCCGCATGACGATCAACGGGCAGGAGGTTCCCTACAACGACATGCTGTTCTGGCCGGGCGTGACCTGCGGCTTCCACCTGCCGGCCACGGTGGCGCCGATGGGGTTCACCAAAGCCGGCTTGCCGATCGGGGTGCAGATCGTCGGGCCGCTCTACGGCGATCGGACGACCATTGCTGTGGCCCGGCTGCTCGAACGCGAGTGGCAGGGCTTCACCCCGCCGATCGGGTTCGACTGACGCGCTGCGCTCCGCGTCTCTGCCTGCGCTCTCTTGGGAGAACATCCACGCAGGCGGGGTGCGACGTCGCGGGCGAAGCGTTCGAGGCTTGAACTCATCGGATCGGCTGCGGCTTTGGGCAATGCGGCTGATCCCTTCCGCTATCGGCGGGAGAACATGGCGCGCAAGCGGGGTGCGACGTCGCGGGCGAAGCGTTCGAGACTCGGGCTCATCTGGTCGGGGCGCATTCCCGGCGGAACCCCCCAGGTGACCAGATCGGTCAGCCCGTATTCGCGGATGAACGACGCGAGCTCCGTCACGCAATGCTCGACATCGCCGACCACCCAGGTCTGCGGAATGCGCTCCTCCTGGTTGATGTCGGCCACCCCGCCATGGCCGCCGCTCGCCTCGCGGAACCGGCTGTAGACCTCCATGCGTCGGCGCTCCGCCGCGCGCACCGGGGTCCAGTCGCGCGCCGCGTCGTCGGTCACCAGACAGGAGCGGATGATGCCGACGCGATGGTCGGCCGGGTCGCGCCCATCCGCGCGCAGCGCCGCTTGCCACGGGTCGAGCGCCCGCGAGCGGGGGCCTTGCGGCAGCAGGTTGGCGCCGAACCGGGCCGCGCGGAGCGCGCCGGGCTCGGACATCGCCGCGACCCAGAGCGGCGGCCCGCCTGGCTGCACATAGCCCGGCGTGATCCGCACATCGGCGAAGTCGTAGCGCTTGCCGACAAAGCTGAACCGCTCACCGCTGAACGCGCGACGCAGCACCTCCAATCCCTCGTCGGTCAGCGACACGCGCCGCGAAACCGGCAGGCCGAAGCCGCGGAACTCGTGCGGCGCGTAGCCCATGCCGACGCCGATCTCGACGCGCCCGTTGCTGATGTTGTCGAGCACCGCGAGGTCTTCGGCGAGCCGGATCGGATGGTTGAACGGCAGCAGGCAGACATCGCAAGAGAAGCGCACCTGCCGCGTGCGGGACGCCATCGCGCTGGCGACCGGAATCCATGACGGCAGGTAGCCATCATCGACGAAGTGGTGCTCGGTGAACCAGACCAGGTCGAGCCCCAACCCGTCCAGCCAGGCGACCTGGTCGATGATCGCGGCATAGAGGTCCGGGTTGGACATGCCGGATTCCGGCGGGTTGCGAAAATCGTAGACCACCCCGAGCCGCAATTGGTGCGCCATGGCCTTCGCTCCATCCCCGTTGGTCGAAGCCATCCTACAGCGTTCGCGAGATCGGCAACCTTGCCATCGCGAGGCGGGTCAGGCCACGGCGCGCAGTGCCTCGGCCACCGTGGCGACCTCGGCGTCGGTGAGCTCCGGGTAGACCGGCAGGCTCAGCACCTCGGCCGCTGCGACCTCGCTGGCACGGCACGCGGCGGGGCCGAGCGCCACCCGTCCCGCGTACGCCGGCTGGCGATGCACCGGGACGGGGTAGTGAATGCCGGTGCCGACCCCCGCATCACGCAGCCGCGCCTGGATCGCATCACGATCGCGCACCCGCACGACGTATTGGTGGAACACGTGCGTGGCATCGGCGCGGCGTGTGGGTGGGCGGATCGGGCTCGCTGAGAGGGCGATGTCGAGCGCCGAGGCGATGGACCGCCGACGCGCGTTGCGGGTGTCGAGACGCGGCAGCAGCTCGCGCAGGACCGCCGCCTGTAGCTCGTCGAGGCGGCTGTTCACCCCGACCGTGTCGGACACGTAGTGCTTGTGCCAACCGTATTGGCGGATTGCGGCGATGCGCTCGGCCAGTTGTGCATCGTTGGTGGCCAGCACGCCGCCGTCACCCAGTGCGCCGAGGTTCTTGGTCGGATACAGGCTGAACGTGCCCACATTGCCGAGCGTGCCGAGCCTTCGTCCGGCGAGCGTGGCGCCGTGAGCCTGGCTGCAATCCTCGATCACCGCGACATCGTGCCGGCGGCAGGCAGCGAGGATCGCGCTCATGTCGGCGGCCTGGCCGTAGAGATGCACCGGGATCGCGGCGCGGATCGGCGGCAGGCCGGGCGGCGGATCGGCCAGCACCGAAGCGAGCTCGGCCGGATCCATCGTGTAGTGCAGCGGATCGATGTCGATCAGCACCGGGACCGCACCCGCCATCTCGATCGCCGCCACCGTGGCGACGGCGGTGTGCGAGACGGTGGCCACGGCGGCGCCGGGGCCGACGCCGAGGCCGCGCAAGGCCAGCGCCAGCGCGTCGGTGCCGTTGCCGCAACCGACCGCACCCCTTGCGCCCAGCCAGGTGGCGAACTCGGTCTCGAACGCCGCCCCCTCGCGGCCCAGGATGTACCATCCCGAGGCGAGCGCGCGGGCGACCGCGGCGTCGATCGCCGCCTGGTTGGCGCGATACACCGCGCCCGGATTGGCGGGGGGGATCACCTCAGAGGTACTCGCCGAGGCGCGGTCGATACCAGGCCAGGCAGCGGGCAATACCCTCCGACACGCTGATCTCGGGTTGCCATCCGGTCGCGGCGCGGAACGCCGTGTCGTCGGCGTGGTAGCTGCCGATATCGATGCGCGCGCGCTCGGCGGGAAACTCCCGCGTCACGTAGCTTGCCTCGCCGTCGGTGAGCCGCACCACCAGCTCGGCTATGTCGCGCAGCGAGATCGGCGGGGCGCCGCCCAGGTTGAAGATGCGGCCGTGGCAGTCCGGGTGCTCGGCGGCGGCGATGAAGGCGGCGGTCACGTCGTCGACATAGGTGAGGTCGCGCAGCTGGGCGCCGCCCCACACCTCGAACGGCCGGCCTTCCAGCGCGCGGCGGAGCCAGATGCCGAGGAAGGTCTGCCGCGCGTCGCGGATGCGCAAGCGCGGCCCGTAGCAGTTGGTGAGCCGCAGCGACACCACCGGGCGGCCTTGCACCCGATGCTCCAGCATCCAGTATTGCTCGCCGGCGAATTTCGACACGCCGTTGGCGTCGGGGGGTGCCACCGGCTGCGTCTCGTCGACCGGCAGGCGCTCCGCCCGGCCGTAGAACTGGCGGGTGGAGGCGTGCACCACGATCGCGTCGGGCGCGGCCTCGCGCGCCGCCTGGATCAGCCGGACCTGCGCCACCGCGTTCACCGCGATATCCGCCAGCGGATCCTGCTGGCCGCCGAGATGGCTGGTCTGCGCGGCGAGATTGAAGATGACCGGTGCGCCTTCGCAGAGCGGACGCAGGTCGATGTCGCGTATGTCGCCGCGCACCAGCTCGACATCGGCGCCCTCCAGATTGGCCGGGTTGGCGCCGCCGCCGAACAGGAAGCCATCGAGTGCCGTCACCCGCGCGCCGCGCGCGGCCAGCGCGTGACACAGGTTCGAGCCGAGGAACCCCGCTCCGCCGGTCACCAGCACCTTATAGCCTTGCCAATTCACGCGATCACCTTCCTGCCCCGGACGATCCCAGGTTAGCACACCAAAAGGCGCGATCGGGCAACCACGGCCGCGCCATGAGCCGCAGAAAGCGCTGCCCGCGTCGTCTATGAACGCCTGTTCAGCGGGCATGTCCGGTGAACGTCGAGTTCCACGACTACACGCTGCACCACGTCGGCGAGGCGTTCCTGGCCGTCGGGCGCGAGCGCGGCCGGCTGCGGCGGCCGGGGACGACGCTCGACCTTGCCATCCGCACCAGCCGGGTGTTCCGGCGGGCGGGGGGCATCTGGCGGCAGGTCCACCATCATGGTTCGATCGACGGCCCGGACTTGCTCGCCGCCTACCGGGAGGCCGTGCGATGAGCGCGATGGCGACAGCTCAACGCCCGGATACTGTGCCATTCCACGCCGGCGAGCAGGAGGCACAGGAGCGCGCTGGCGCGCGGCTCGCCCATCCACAGCCGGATGACGGACCAGCACCGCCTATTCTTGGCGCAGTTGCGATTCCTGCTGGCCGGGGTGACCGATACGGATGGCTGGCCGGTCGCGACGATGCTGACCGGGCCGTCCGGGTTCGTGTCGAGCCCCGACGCGCAGACGCTCCGCATCGCCGCCCGGCGAAACCCCTCCGACCCGGCGGCCGCCAGCTTGCGGCCCGGCGCCCTCGTCGGCCTGCTCGGCATTGACCTCGGCACCCGTCGCCGCAACCGGGTCAACGGCCGCATTCTCGCGGCGGACGACGACCGATTGACGCTCGGGGTCCAGCAGAGCTTCGGCAACTGCTCGCAATACATCCAGGTGCGCGACGTCGAGCCGACCCGGGCCGGGCGGAGATCGTCTGGGCCGGGAATGGAATCAGCCGCTTCGAGGGCGCCGAGCGGCTGTGGCGCCTGCAAGTCACGTCAGCATGGCGTTGGCGTGGCGACGGCCGTGCTGGTTGACGAATCGGCCCGAAGCGTGCCTGTGGGGTTTGATGAACAATCCCGAACCGGAGGTGGTGGCGCTGCCGGGCGGCTTGGCGCGGGTGGCTTGGCGACGCAGCGCGCGGGCGCGTCGGGTCAGTCTCAGGATCGACCCGCGCGAGGGCTCGGTGGTGGTGACCTTGCCGCTGCGCGCCGGGCGCGGCGCCGGGATCGCGCTGGTGATGAGCCATGCCGGCTGGATCAGCGATCGGATCGCGGCGCTGCCGCAGCCGATCCGCTTCGAGGAAGGGGCGTGCGTGCCGCTCGGCGGGGTCGATCATCTGATCCGCCATGTGCCGGACCGGCGCGGCGGCGCCTGGATCGAGGGCGGCGAGCTGCTGGTCACCGGCAAGCCCGAGTTCCTGCCACGCCGGGTCGCCGACCTTCTGCGCGGCGAGGCCCGGCGACGGCTCGGTGCCATCGTGGTGGACAAGGCCGCCGCCGCCGAGCTGAGGCCGAAGCGGATCACGGTGAAGGATACCTCGTCGCGCTGGGGAAGCTGCGCCCCGGACGGCTCGCTCGCGTTCAGCTGGCGGCTGGTGATGACCCCCGACTTCGTGCAGGACTACGTCGCGGCGCACGAGGTGGCGCATCTGCGGCACATGAACCACGGCAAGCGGTTCTGGGCGCTGGTCCACGCGCTCACACCCCATACCGACGCGGCGGTGCCATGGCTGCGCCAGCACGGCGCGCGCTTGCTGCGGATCGGGTAGCGCTCAACGCGGCTCAGAAATCGAGATCGGCGTAATGCGCGGGTGGGGTGACGCCTAATACCCGGTCGGCCAGCACGCCGCGAAAGCAGGGGCGGGATTTCATCCGGGCATACCACTCGCGCGCCGGAGGGGACTGCGTCCAGTCGATGTCGCCGATGAAATCCAGCACCGAAAGCTGCGCCGCCGCGGTGAAATCGGCCAGGGAGATGGTCTCGCCGGCGAGCCATTTCCGCGTCTCGGCGAGCCAGCCGACATATTGCAGATGATGACGCAGGGCGGCGTAGCCGATGCGCAACGCCGTCGCGTCCGGATTGCCGCGCCCCGCCATGCGCTTCATGATCTTCTCGCCGTAGAGGTTGCGCGAGACCTCCTCGGCGAAGCGCCCGTCGAACCAGGCCACCAGCCGGCGCACCTCGACCCGCTCCGCCAAGGTTCGGCCGAGCAGCGAGGTGTCAGGGTAGGCTTCTTCCAGGTATTCACAGATCACCCCGGAATCGGGGATGGTGAGCCCGTTATCCTCCACCAGGGTGGGGACGGTTACCGCCGGGTTCATTTCCAGATATTCGGGCCGCCGCTCCCACACCTTCTCCAGGCGCAGCTCGAACGGCAGGCGCTTCTCCGTGAGCACCAGGCGAACCTTGCGCGAGAACGGCGATAGCGGGAGGTGGTACAGGTACCGCATCGCGGCACCCTATGCCACGCGTTCCCGCGCCGCGCCAACCCGCATGCTCGGGTCGCGCGGGGCGTTACTTTCGCGGGGTGCGTTACTTGCGCTGATAGATCCCGATGAGGCTGCCGTGGGCGAGCAGGTGCGGGCGGATGGTGCGCAGCAGGAAGCGCCGACCGGGTGGCCACTCGAAGCGCGTGAAGCTGTCGAGGGCGAAAATCTGGAAGGCGTAGCGATGCGGGCCGTGCCCCGCCGGCGGCGCGATCGGCAACCAGCCGCGTCGGCCGATCCCGTTGCGGCCGGCGAAGAACCCGCTGGCGTCCTCGCCGCGCATGCTGGGCGGGATGGCGCCCGCATCGAGCGCGGTGAGCCCGGGCGGGATGTGGACGATGATGGCGTGGACCAGCGGGCGCAGCGATGGCGCGTCGGCATCCTCGGCGAGCAGAGCCACGCTTTCGGTGCCCTGCGGCAGGTTGCCCCAGGCGAGCGGCGGCGAGACGTTGTCGCCGTCGATCGTGTATTTCGCCGGGATCGCGCCGCCGTCGGAGAACGCCGGGCTGCTGACCTCGATGGTGTTCGGCACGTCGGCCAACGCGCGTCGGCGGGTGGCGAGGCTCTGGGTTCCGGGCCGGATCGGCTGTAGCGCCCAGCCGATCGAGCGCGCCACCTCGGACATCGTTGCCGGCATCGTCGGGTCTCCTGCGGTGATGCGGCATTCACGCGCG
Organism: Acetobacteraceae bacterium; assembly: GCA_965218045.1. Lineage (GTDB taxonomy): Bacteria > Pseudomonadota > Alphaproteobacteria > Acetobacterales > Acetobacteraceae > CAVRCA01. The sequence continues at coordinate 37,923 of CBDCJX010000015.1, forward strand.
AGCCCGGCGTGAGTTCGGCCGATGGGTGCGGCGGCGGCTCAGGCGCCGGTCAGGGCCCGCACCGCCGCCGCCGCTTCGGGGGTCGCCCAGTCGGTGGCACCTTCCAGCCGGGCGCGTTCGCGGCCCTGCCGGTCGATGACCAGGGTGGTCGGGATGCCGCGCACGTCAAACGCCCGCGCTGCCGCGCCCTGCGGGTCGAGCAGCACCGGCAGGGCGGTGATCTCGTGGGTGGCGAAGAATTTCCGCACGGCCTCGGCCCCGCCGCGATCGGATGAGAGCGGCAGCACGGCGATGTCGTGCGGTGCCAGGGTCCGCGCCAGCTCCGCCAGGGACGGCAGCTCGGCGACGCAGGGCGCGCACCAGGTGGCCCACAGGTTGAGCACCATGCCGTGGCCGAAAAACTCGGCAAGATGGTGCTCGCTGCCGTCGGCGGCGACGAAGGTGATCTCCGGCAGCTGCTTCGGAGGCTGGGTCGGCACCAGGCCGCCGATGCCCTGCGGCTCCGCCGCGCGTGGTTTGCGCGGCCGTGCCGCCATCGCTACGGTCCCGGCCGCCGCGAGCACCAGCCGGCGCCCTATCAACTGCATAGCGAGCTGCCTTTCTTGCAAGAGCCAGACGCCGCAAGCGGAACGTCGGACCGCCCGGCTCCAGAGCGACCGGCCCCAGATCGGCCGGTCGCAGATCGACCGGTCCCAGATGCAAACATGCAGTGGGGCGGGCGGTTCGCCACCGGCCCGGCGGCGATCATGCAGCAGATCAACGCCTCGATCGGCTTCGACCACAAGCTCTGGCGGCAGGACATCAGCGGTTCGCTGGCCCATGCGGCGATGCTCGCCAAGGTCGGGCTGATCGACGGCATCGACGAGCAGGCGATCCGCGACGGCCTCGCCGCGATCGCGGCCGAGATCGAAACCGGGCGCTTCCCGTTCGTGGACGCGCTCGAGGACATCCACATGAATATCGAGGCGCGGCTCACCGAGCGCGTCGGCGAGGCCGGCAAGCGGCTGCACACCGCGCGCAGCCGCAACGACCAGGTGGCGACCGATCTGCGGCTGTGGGTGCGCGACGCGATCGACGGGCTGGACGGACAGCTCGCCGATTTGATGCAAGCACTGGCCGAGCGGGCCGCCGCGCACGCCGCCGACCCGATGCCGGGTTTTACCCATATGCAGACCGCCCAGCCGGTCACCTTCGGCCACCACCTGCTGGCCTATGTCGAGATGCTGGCGCGTGACCGTGGCCGGCTGGCCGATTGCCGCCGCCGGCTCAACGAGTGCCCGCTCGGCTCGGCGGCGCTGGCGGGGACGTCGTTCCCGATCGACCGGGCGATGACCGCGCTCGCACTCGGCTTCGATCGCCCGACGGCGAACTCGCTGGATGCCGTGTCCGACCGGGATTTCGCCCTGGAGTTCCTGGGTGCGGCGGCGATCGGGGCGATGCACCTGTCGCGTTTCGCCGAGGAGATCGTGATCTGGTGCAGCGCGCCGTATCGCTTCGTGCGGCTGTCCGACGCCTTCACCACCGGCAGCTCGATCATGCCGCAGAAGCGCAACCCGGACGCTGCCGAGCTGGTGCGCGCCAAGACCGGGCGGGTGACCGGCGCGCTGGTCGGGCTGCTCACCGTGATGAAGGGTCTGCCGCTGGCCTATGCCAAGGACATGCAGGAGGACAAGCAGCCGGTGTTCGACGCCGCCGAGGCGTGGGCGCTGAGCCTCGCCGCCACCGCCGGGATGGTGCGCGACCTCGCCCCCGATACCGCGCGGATGCGCGAATTCGCCGGCAGCGGCTTCGCCACCGCGACCGATCTCGCCGACTGGCTGGTGCGCGCCTTGCGCCTGCCGTTCCGCGATGCCCACCACGCCACGGGCCGGCTGGTCGCGGCGGCCGAGGCGAGGGGCGTCGATCTCGCCGAGCTGGACTTGGCGGCGCTGCAAGCGGTCGAGCCCCGCATCACCGCGGACGTGTTCTCCGTGCTCGGCGTCGAGGCGTCGGTGGCGTCGCGCACCAGCGAGGGCGGCACCGCGCCGGCCAACGTCGCGGCGCAAGCGAAACACTGGCTGGCGAGGCTCGGATGAGCGGGTTTGGCGTGGCCCGAGCGGGCGTGAGCAAGGCGCTGCTGCTGGTGCTGCTGGCCGGGCTGACGCTCGCTTCGTGCGGCAAGCGCGGGCCACCCGCCCCGCCCGGCCCGCCGGGCGAGATCATCTGGCCGCGCACATACCCGACGCGCTGACCGATCACGCCGCGAGCGCGATGCCGGCCGTCGAGGCGCTCGCCGTCCCCGCACTTGCCGGGGTCGCGCCGGCGCGGGCGTAGGAGTGCACCGCCCTGACCACGTCGGTGAGCAGCGAGTTGGCGAGCGCGTGCAGCGGTCGATCGCCGCTGTCGCCCGGGGCGGGGCTCGCACTGCCAAGATCCGTCCCTTCAGGCTGGCCGGCTTCGGGGTGACGGTGATCCCTACGGTGCGACCCGGACACCGTCTCGCTGCCCTGTGGCGTGGCCAGGGCCTGCTGCGCGCCGCCTGCATTGGCGGCGGTGCCCGTCCCGCTGGAGGGGCCGCCCTGGAGCTGTGTCAGAAACGCTTGCAGTGCGGCGCTGAGCTGCTGCGTCGGGTCGGTCGAGCCGATGGTGGCGTTGCCGAGCGTGAGGTTCGCGCCGGCGGACGCCTTGCTGGTCGAGGCCGAGGCGGCGAACAGCGAGCCGCCCGGGGCGCCGGTTTCGGCGGGAGCGCGAGGTGGGGCGTAGGTGGCGGCTGGCTTCCAGCTCGCATGGGTCAGGTTGCTGATCGACACGGTTGCTTCTCCTCGACGTGCGTCGCACGTGGCTCAGCAATTCACGGGCCAACCCTGCTGGCGGGCGGCGGCACCGGTGCATGGGCGAGGTCGCCCCGGCAGGACGTGCCGGGGCGGTCGAAACTGCCCACCGTTCGTCAGCCCTGCCGAGGTGAGCCGGGAATGCGGCAGGTTCGCCCCGCTCGGCGGGGTCGAGCTGGAGCTGCCGCCACGCGAGCCCGCACGCGATCCTCCCCGCTTCGACTGAATGTTCCTGCTCGACACCAATGTGCTCTGCGCGATGATGGCGGCGCGTCGAGTATCGCAAGTCGCTGCCTGGGTTTCCGGCCAGCCCGTTGAACGTCTGTTCACCGCATCCGTATGCCAGGCGGAGATCCTTGCCGGCCTTGCGATCATGCCTGCGGGTCGTCGTCGCCTCGATCTCGAAGCGGCGGCCCGGGCCGTGTTCGTGGAGGATTTCGACGGACGTGTGCTGGCCTTCGATGAGAAGGCCGCCACCGCCTATGGCGGAATTTTCGCCGCTCGCAGAGAGGCGGGCCGATCGACCGCGACGGTTGATCTCATGATCGCCGCTGTCGCGCTGTCCCGGGGTGCCTGTGTCGTCACCCGCAAC
>CBDCJX010000016.1:0-13584 GCA_965218045.1 Acetobacteraceae bacterium
GGGGCGACGTGCGGGTTGCGTTCGGCGGCCCGTCCGGCCGGGAGGTGACGGTGCGGGCCGGCGACGTGGTGGTGATCCCGGCCGGGGTCGCGCATCGCAACATGGGCCAGAGCGCCGATCTGCTGGTGGTCGGCGCGTATCCCGGCGGTGCCGACTACGACATCCGCCGGGGCGACCCGGCCGAGCACGCGGCGGCGTTGCGCGCCATCCGCTCGGTGCCCCTGCCGGACAACGACCCGGTGCTCGGCGCCGACGAGGGGCTACGGCGGCTCTGGCGCTGACTGCGCGACCTGCATCGCTTGCCACACCCGGAACGGCGTCGCGGGGCCGTCGAATGCGCGCACCCCGAGCGGGGCGAGGGCGTCGAGCAGCGCGTTGCCGATCGCCGGCAGCAGCGCGACCGCGCCGGCCTCGCCGCAGCCCTTCACACCGAGCGGGTTGGTGGTGCAGCGCGTCGGGTTGAACCCCAGCTGGAACGCGGGAAGGTCATCGGCGCGCGGCATGGCGTAGTCCATGAACGAGCCGGCCAGCAGTTGGCCCGATTCCGCATCGTACGCCGCGTGCTCCAGCAGCGCCTGACCAACACCCTGGGCGATCGCCCCGTGTGCCTGCCCTGTCGCAACCATCGGGTTGACCAGCACGCCGTAGTCATCGACCGCCGCATGACGTACCAGAGCGACGTGCCAGTGTCGCGGTCGATCTCGATCTCGACCACGTGCGCGCCGTTGGGGAAGGTCATCGCCTCGCGAGTCCAGGCGTGATAGGTGTCGAGCGGCTCGTCGGTCGCGCGCGCCCGCTCGGCGATTTCGAGCAATGGCATCGCCAGGTTGGTGCCGGTCACCACGAAACGGCCGTCCTCGAAAACGATATCGGCTTCGGCGGCTTCCAGCGCATCGGCGGCGATGCGTCGGCCCTTTTCGATGATGGTGTCGGAGGCACGCCAGATCGCGGTGCCGCCCATGTAGGTCGCCCGCGAGCTGCCGTGGCCGCCGCCCATCGGAATCAGGTCGGTGTCACCCTGACGCAGCCGGATCAGCACGTTCGGCACGCCCAGGCGCTCGGCCAGGATCTGCGGAAACGTTGTCTCGTGGCCCTGGCCGATGGTCTGCGTGCCGGTGATGAGCGAGACCGTGCCGTCGGGTTCGAAGCGAATGTCCACGTTCTCGTGCGGCGAGCCGCCGGTGCCCTTGATGTGGTAGGCGAAGCCGAGCCCGCGCAGGCACCCCCGCGCCTCGCTCGCGGCACGGCGCGCGGCGAAACCCGCCAGGTCGGCCGCGTCGAGCGCGCGGTCGAACGTCTCGGCGAACCGGCCGCTGTCCACGTCGAAGCCGAGCGCGTTGGTCATCGGCATCGCCTCGGGCCGCACCATGTTGCGCCGGCGCAGCGCCGCGCGATCGAAGCCGCATTGCCGCGCCGCCGCGTCGATCAGCCGCTCCATGATGGTCACCGCCTCGCAGAAACCGGGGCCGCGCGTGACGCCGATCGGCGTGGTGTTGCTGAACACGGCGGCGACGCGCAAGGCGACCGCCGGGATCGCGTAGACGGTGCCTTGCAGGTGCGCGTACTGGAAGGTCTGCACCGCGGCGGCGCTGCCGGCGATATACGCGCCGAGATTGGCCACACTCTCGACCCGCAGCGCCAGGAATTTTCCCTCGTCGTCGAGTGCGAGTGCCGCGTCGGCCTGATGGTCGCGCGCCTGGTGGTCGGAGACAAAACCCTCGCTGCGGGTCGCGATCCACTTGATGGTGCGCCCGGTCCGACGCGCCGCCCACAGCACGAGGGCGTTCTCGGCGTAAGGAAAATTCTTCGCGCCGAATCCGCCGCCGACATCGGGGGCGACGAACCGCACCGCCGCCGGTGCGACGCCGAGCGCCCGCGCGGTCTGGTCGCGGTTGCTGTGGATGGCCTGGCTGGACAAGTGCAGCGTGTAGCGGCCGTCCGTTGGGTCGAACCGTCCGACCGCGCCGCGCGGCTCCATCGGGTTGGTGACGATACGGTGGTTGCCCACGCGCAGACGAACCACATGCGCCGCCCCGGCGAAGGCCGCGTCGGCCGCCGCCCAGTCGCCGGTCCGCCAGTCCAGGCAAAGGTTGCCCGACACGCCGGCGATCTCGGGTGCGCCCGGCGCGCGCGCCGCGTCGGCGGTGACGATTGCTGGCAACGCGGTGCAATCGAGCGCGATCCGCTCGGCCGCGTCGAGCGCCTGCGCGCGGGTCTCCGCCACGACCAGCGCCACCAGCTCGCCGACGTGCCGCAGCGTGCAGTCAGCCAGCAGCGGTTGCGGGGTGAAGGCGAACGGTTCGCCGGTCTGCGTGTTCGCTTCCACCATCGGGCGCATCGGCTGCAAGCCATCCGCCGCCACGTCGGCGCTGGTCAGCACGGCGAGCACGCCGGGTGACGCCAGCGCGGCGCTGGTGTCGATACCGTCGATACGAGCATGGGCATGGGGCGAGCGCAGGAACACCGCGTGGGCGACGTGCTTGAAGCCGAGGTCGTCGAGATAGGCGCCCTGGCCGATGACGAACCGCGCGTCCTCCCGGCGCTTCGGCGCGGCGCCGATCGTGGCGATAAGGGGCATCGTCTTCTCCTGTCTCGTCGGCGCCACGCACGCGGTGACGGTTTGGTAATCGCGTTGGCGTAGATGTACCGCAACGGGCTGTGGAGGTTTCGGTGCTGCCCTACGCCAGAATGCAGCCCGGGCCCGGGTTCAGGCTTGGTCCGGCCAGCCTGTACTATGCCCAGCGTCTCGTCACCCGACCCGGTCTGCGCCGATCCATATCACGCGCCATCGCCGCGGCCATCCGCGCCCGGCATGGCACCGGCTTCTGGGCTCCGGTCGACACCCACTATGCGCATGTTGCCCCCATGTTGCGACAACAAGGCATCGCCACCCTGCCCAAGCTCGTGAGCGAGGCAGCGGCGACCGCGATCCTGAACTACTTCCTCGGCAAGGAGGTGGTGGGCAAGGATGGTCGCCCGACTTCGCTGGACCGATTGGCGCCCGGCACCGGGGTGGCAGCGTATCCGCTCAGCACCGTGCTCGAGAACGCGGACGTGCTGAACCTGATCAACGCCGCTCCGGTATTGCGCATCGCTGCGGACTATCTCGGCTGCAAGCCCACGCTCTCCAGCCTGGGTGTGCGCTGGTCGTTTCCCGCCAGCAAGCCGCTGGTCTCGACGCAGCACTTCCACCGCGACCCGGATGACTGGCAGTTCCTGAAGCTGTTCGTCTACCTGACCGACGTGGATGCCGGCTCCGGCCCGCACGCCTATGTCATGCATACCTCGCGGACCGGTGGAGCAATCCGGGCCCGTCCCTATGCCTCGCCCATTGCCGATGGGCGATACACAAGCGACCAGGTCTGCACCATGCTCGGGCCGCGCGGGACCGCCTTCATGGCGGACACCTATGGTATTCACGCCGGCCTGGTGCCCACGCACACGCCCCGGCTGATGCTACAGGCGCAGTATTCCTTGCTGCCGGTGTTCGCGTTCCGCTACGAGCCGCTTGTGCTTGCAGGCGCGGACGGTCTGGACCCATACGTCAACCGCCTGCTGTTCCGCGCCGGCGTGTCGCCACCCTGAGCGCCTAGCTCTATCTTAAGCGTTGGCAACGACCGTCGAGTGCGGCATTCCGGCCGCGTCAGTGCGTCGGCGCGGATAGGGCTGCTCCGTTCTGCCGGTGCAAGGCGAAGCGATCCACCATCGTCGCGCTGGCGGCGTTGAGGCCGATGACCTCCACCGCGTGGTCGTGGCGTCGCCCCTTCAGCACCACGCGATCGAGCGCGCCGACCGCCGAGATGTCCCAGAAATGCGCGGCGCTGACATCGATGACGATCTTGTCGACGGGTTCGAGCAGATCGATCGCGTCGAAGAACGTGCCGGCGGAGGCGAAGAAGACCTGGCCCTCGACGCGATAGGTCCGCACCCGGCCATCGGGGGAAAGCGCCGAGGTGACCCGGCTGAGGCGCGAGACCTTGCCGGCGAAGAACACGCCGGACAACAGCACGCCGACCAGCACGCCCTTGGAAAGATCGCCGGTCGCCACGACCGTCACGACGGTTGCGAGCATCACCACCGAGGATGGCAGCGGATTGGTGCGTAGCCGCGCGATCGAGCTCCAGGAAAACGTATTGATCGAAACCATGATCATCACGGCGGTGAGTGCTGCGACCGGCACGATGGCGAGCAGCTTCTGCAGCACCACCAGCAGCAGCAGGAGGAACGCGCCGGCGGTCAAGGTGGAGAGCCGCCCTCGCCCGCCGGACGACACGTTGATCACCGACTGGCCGATCATCGCGCAGCCGCCCATGCCACCGAACACGGCCGATGTCATGTTGGCGAGACCTTGGCCGACACACTCGCGGCTCTTGGGGCTCGGCGTATCGGTCATGTCGTCGACGATCTGCGCGGTGAGCAGCGACTCGAGCAGTCCGACCGCGGCGAGGGTCAATGACACCGGCAGCAGGATGCGCAGCGTCTCCAGCGTGTATGGCACGTCGGGGATGCCGAGGCTCGGCAGGGCGGATGGCAACTGGCCGAGATCGGCGACCGTTCGCACGTCGAGCCGGAACAGCGCCGTGGCCGTGGTCAGGACCGCGATGGCCACCAGGGGCGAGGGTATCGCACGGGTCAGCCGCGGGAACAGGTAGATGATCGCCAGCCCGACGGCGATGAGCGCGTAAGTGGCGTACGGCACATTGACGAGCTGCGGTAGCTGGGCGAGGAAGATCAGGATGGCCAGCGCATTGACGAAGCCGGTCATCACCGATTGCGACACGAAGCGCATCAATCGCCCGAGCTTGAGCACGCCGGCGAGTATTTGCAGCACACCCATCAGGATGGTCGCGGCGAACAGGTATTGCACGCCGTGGTCACGCACCAAGCCGGTCATCAGCACGGCGGTGGCGGCGGTCGCGGCCGAGATCATCGCCGGGCGGCCACCGGCGAATGCAATGACGCACGCGATGACCACGGAGGCGTAGAGACCGACCTTGGGATCCACGCCGGCGATCACCGAGAACCCGATCGCCTCCGGGATCAGCGCCAGGGCAACGACGACCCCCGAGAGCATGTCGCCGCGGGGGTTGGCGAACCATTCGCGCAAGGCAGGGGAGAACGATCGCATCGATTGCGCGGGCCGTGACGGACGCGCGGCTGTGTCGCCAAGCGAGGCGCCGGTCCGCGTTGCCGTTCCATGTGCGTTATCCGGCGGATTGGCGGCCGGAAGCGCCACCCGGGTTCGCACCGGGTCCAGGCGAATGGCGGAGCTTAGCCGCGGTTCTGCTGCAATGCAACAAAAACGCCGTGATCCGCGAGTTCCCCCACCCGCCTGCGCCGTGCTCGGCGAAGCCCAGCGCCCACGGCTTCACTCACGTCCGGGCCGTGAAAGTCCGTGTTGGTTTCATAATCGCAACGTTTTAGACGTGCTGAGGACGGTGCCGCCTCAGGCCCGGAAAAGCGGCGGTGGCCAGGGTGGCAGCGAAGTCGGCGGCTTGGCGGAAGCGCCCCGGTGACGGTGCGATCGGGTGTTGGGTGGGACTTGGGGTGGAGCGTGGGGCGACACCTCGCCCGGCGCGTCGGCGAGCGCCGCCGGAGCGAGCGGTTGCTCCGAACGCGGCGGCTTTGGCGGCAGCCGCAGCGGCGCGGGCAGCGGATCGTTGGTCAGTCGCCGCCATAGCGGGCGCAGCAGCCGACCCGCTTGCGGCGACGCCGCGAGCAGCGCCTGCATCTCCGCATCCTCGACCAGCGCCAGCAGCCAGGCGCCGAGATACCCGGCGCCGAACCGCGCCAGCACCGGCCCGCTCGGCAGCTTCGACCGCTCGGGTGGTGTCGACTCGGCCCGCTCGGCTGCCCGGCGCGGCGCCCGGTCCTTGCGCGGCGCAAGCGTCCCGGCGGCGAACTGCGCATGCAGCGCGGCGAGTTTGCGCGTCGTGCGCTGCAAGTACTTCCACAGCAGCAGCGCGAGCGGCCCCAGCACGTCGCGGTTCCGGGGGTTCCGGTCGACCCAATCGGCGAGCGTCCACCTCAGCCGCTCGACGAGCAGGCCGAAGCGGCACATCAAGCCGGTTGGGGTGGAGGGGGCTGGGGACATGGGCGAGCTTGTATCACACGGTTAGCTAGTGTTGCAACATATTGTTAGTGGAGTCCCGGCGGGACTGGAACAGCCGGCGCCAACCCTCGCCGGATGGTCCTGGAGTGCTTCGCCTCCAGCTCGCAAGGGCGATGCGACGACGCGGTCCGCCGTGGGTCCGCTGCAACGCTGGGTCAAGTCGACCCGAAACCGCCGTTGTCCCGCTTCCCGGGCTCACGCGTCTGGCAGGCGAGATTGACGCGTATTGTCGCGGGCCTCGCCGAGGCCGGCGCCGACCGTGGCTGAGAACCGTCAGGGAACAGGGCTTCTGGTATCAGACCCACTGCCGCCCAACCAGCCAGGCCGCCTGGCGGATCTTGCGTATCAGCAGCGGCCAGTCACTCCAGTAGATGTTCGTCCGCACCGGGAAATAGGCACTGCGGCGCATGATCTCCTTGGTTGCCGGCCAACGCGAGCGGTTCCAGTAGATAATCTCCGCCGGGATCGGCGTACGGAACATGATGCCTTCCCGATAGTCACGTTGGTAACTTTGTTCGAGACGCCCGAACGCCAGATCGAGATAAGCCTTGGGCAGGTCGACGCCCAGCTTGTAGGCAAAGTTGGTGGTGCCGGACAGGCGCGGATTGAGCTCCAGCAGCAGATACTCGCCCTTCGCATTGCGCAGGAAATCGAAATCGACCGCGCCATGCCAGCCGAGCTCGCGCGCCACCTTGCGGGTCGCATCGACCAGCTCGGGGTCATGCAGCGTGAATGCATACGGAGGTGTGCCGCCAACCTGGGATTCGATTGGCGAGCGAAACGCGAAGAAGGCGACGACATCGCCGTGCTTGCAGATGGCGGTGACGTCGAACAGGTCGCCGCCGATGAACTCCTGCACGAACGGCCAGTTGTCCGGGCTGCCGCGCTGCTCGAAGAAGGCGATCAGGGCGCGCGCGTCGCGCACGATCTGTACCCCCGTGCTGCCGGTGCCCATCGGCAGCTTGGCGACGCACGGATAACTGATCTCCTCGGCAAGCGCGCGCGCCTGCTCCAGGTTCTCGGGGAAGTAGCTGTGCGGGATGCGGATGTCATGCTGGAGGGCGAAACGGGCCAGTTTCGCCTTGTCCTGGCCGTTCCTCACCTTGTCGGGCGACGCGAGCTCGACGCGCACGTGCTGGCGTAGCTCGTCGATGCGACCCGCTATCGTGTCGACCACCGCGTCGCTGACGGGCACGAACAGATCGAACTTGCCGTCACGCAGCACTTGCAGCAGCCGGTCGACATAGGTGTCGCCGCTGTTCTCCGCCGGACTCTCGATGAAGCCGGAGCAGAACTTCGACTTCGAGAGCGGCTGCTTAGGATCGGGATCGTAAAGAACTACCTGGTGGCCGAGCCGGCCGTAGCTCTGCACGTAGGCCATGGCGGTTTCCCATTGTGCAGACGTCACCAGAATCCGCTTCGCGTCGCTCCGTCGCATTAAAGATCCCTAATGTTTTCCTAACCCCAGACGGAGCCATCCTACAACGCCCGAGCGATATTTATGCAATCACGTCTACATGTGTGAGAGATTTCGCACGTTAGTCACGCGCCGCAAGGCGGCGGTGGCGATGCTCAGCCCGCAACCATCGGACAGTGGCCCTCCGCCAAGGGGCGGAACGCCTGGTCACCCGGGACGATCTTCACCACCCGCGCGAGGTCGAGATCGCCATGCGACTCGCTGGGCGTCTTGATCTCCATCAGACGCATGTCGTGGACCATGCGGCCGTCCTGGCGAACCACGCAGTGCCCGAACATGGCGTCGTCGAACGGCGCCGACTTGAGCTGCTCGACAACCGCTCGCCCGTCCGATTTGGCGCGCGCGAGCCCCACCGCCGCGACGGCTTTCAGGTAGTTGTAGGCGCCGCTGTAGTCGCCGATGTGGTTCTGCGCCAGCGGGCCGCCGTTCAACACCGGGGCAAGCCGCTGTTGCAACGCGCGGGTGGCGTCGTTCTGGTCCCAGTAGGCGGCGACGGCATAGTTCAGCCCGTGCCCGGTGCGCAAACCCACCGCCTTGACCAGCGGCGTGTCGAACAGCGGCAGGACGATGGCCTGGCCGCTACCGAGAATGCCGAACTCCGCCGCCTGCTTGATGCAGTTCACCGCGTCCTCGCCCGAGTTGGCGAGGCAGATGACTTTCGCGCCGCTCGCTTGCGCGCGGAGCAGATAGCTCGAGAAATCGGTCGTGCCGGGGAAAGGGTGCGCGACCGTGCCGAGCACTTTGGCGCCGTTCTGCTCCAGGATGTGCGTGATGCTCGCCACCTGGGACTTGCCCATCGCGTAGTCGGGCATGATGAAGAACCAGGTGTCGAGCTGCCTGGCCAGCGCCGCGCGCGCGACCGTGGCGCCCAACGCATAGGTATCGTGCGTCCAATGTACGTGGTTCGGCCCGCACAGCTTGCCGGTGATCTCGTCGCTCGCCGTGGCGGTGAACACGACCACCTTGTTGCGCTCCTTCGCCAGCGAGCCGAGGCCGAAGGCGAGCGCGGACATCGGCACGTCCAGGATACAGTCGACGCTTTTGGTGTCGAACCACTCCCGTGCGATGCCGAGCCCGATGTCGGGCTTGAGCTGGAAATCGCTCGACAGCACCTCGACCGGGATGTCCGGGTGCTGCTTGCGAAAATCCTCGGCGGCCGCGTTCACCGCCGCCACCGCGCCGGCGCCGGAAAGCGTGGCGTACGAGCCATTGAGGTCGCTCAGCACGCCGAGGCGCACCACCTCCGCCGCGTAGCCCCGCCGGACGAACGGAGCCGCGAGGACCGCGCTTGCCGTCGCGGCGATCAGGGTCCGACGCGTGTGCCGCATGATTTTTCTCTCCATTGTGACAGACAAGTGTGAAAGGCCGCGCCGAGAAGCGGAGCGGCGGTCAGATAGCTCGGTTGGCCCGCGCCAGCACCGCCTCGAACAATACCTGGCAGCCGGCCTCGGCCTCGGCGGGCTCGATGCTCTCGGCCTCGTTGTGCGACAGGCCATCCTTGCACGGCGTGAAGATCATCGCCGCCGGCACCCGTCGCGCGACATAGACCGCGTCGTGGCCGGCCCCGGAGACGATCTCGCGCGCCTGGTAGCCGAGCCGCCGCGCCGCCTGGCGCACCAGGTCGACGCACTCGGCATCGAACGGCTGCGCCGGGTTCTTGAACACCTGGCTGACCTCCAGCTGCACGCCGCAATCGCGGGCGATGAAGCCGGCTTCGCGCGGGAACTGCGCGTCGAGCCGGTCGATCTCGGCGTCGCTCGGGTGGCGGAATTCGACCGAGAAGCGCACCTCGCCCGGAATAACGTTGCGGCTGTTCGGTTGCACCATGAGCTGGCCCACCGTGCCGCGCCCGTCCTCGCCGCGCGCCCGCATCATGCGGTCCACCAGGTCGATGATCCGCGCGGCACAGACCAGCGCGTCCTTGCGCGCCGAGGGCGGGGTGGTGCCGGCGTGCGAGTCCTGGCCGGTGACCAACGCGTCGTACCAGACCATCGCTTGCGCGCCGGTGACGATGCCGATCGCCTCGCCGTTGCGTTCGAGGATCGGCCCCTGCTCGATGTGCAGCTCGAAATAGGCGTCCGCCGGGAACGCCTCGGCCTTTTCCGGGCCGCGCGCGCCGATGCCGTCGAGCGCCGCCTCCACCTTGACCCCCGTCGTATCGGTCTTGGCGTATGCCTCGTCGATCGGCAGGACGCCGGCCCAGACACCCGAGCCCATCAGCGAGTAGCCGAACCGGCTGCCCTCCTCGTCGGTCCAGTTCACCAGCTCGACCGGTGCCTCGGTGACGATGCCGAGATCATCCAGGCTGCGCATGATCTCGAGCCCGGCCAGCACGCCGAGCGCGCCGTCGAACTTGCCGCCCGAGGGCTGGCTGTCGAGATGGCTGCCGAACAGCACCGGCAGGCGGGCGGGGTCGCGGCCGGGGCGGCGGGCGAACATGTTGCCCATCGCGTCGACCCGCACGGCAAGGCCGGCCGCCTCGCACAACGCGCGAAACCGCTCGCGACCGGCGCGGTCGACCTCGCTGAGCGCGAGGCGCCGCACACCGCCCTTTGGCGTGGCGCCGATCTGGGCCATCTCCATCAGGCTGTCCCACAGCCGTCGCCCGTCGATGCGTTGGTTGGTCTGCCCGCTCACGCCCTGCTCTCCCGTTGGCGGGCCATCTTGCCCGGCGCAGCACTTCCTGCAAGCTTGCCGCGCGACGGGTTCGGCGCGAGGAAGCGACATGGCACACGCTCTGCGGTACGGAAGCGCACCCGGCGTGCTGCGCAACAGCGCTCTTGGCTCGGCGGAGGTGTGGCAGGCGCGGGTCGATCTCGCCGCCTGCTTCCGCATGGCCGCGCGGCTCGGCTTGCACGAGGGGATCTGCAATCACCTCTCGGCCATGGTGCCGGGGCGCGACGACCTATTCCTGGTCAACCCCTACGGCTACGGTTTTGCCGAGATCACCGCCTCGCGGCTGCTGATCTGCGATCTGCACGGCGGGGTGGTGGAGGGCAGCGGCGCGCCGGAAGCCACCGCGTTCCACATCCACGCCCGGCTGCACCTGCGCCTGCCGCGCGCGCGGGCGGCGTTCCACACCCACATGCCGAACGCCACCGCGCTGACCATGCTGGAAGGGCCGCCGCTGGTGTGGGCCGGGCAGACCGCGCTCAAATTCCACGGCCGCACCGCGGTCGACGAGACCTATAATGGGCTGGCGCTCGACGAAGCCGAGGGCGACCGCATCGCCGCCGCGATGGGCGAGGCCGACATCGTCTTCCTGCGCCATCACGGCGTGATCGTGGTCGGTGCCGGCATCGCCGAGGCGTGGGACGATCTTTATTACCTCGAACGCGCCTGCGAGGTGCAGCGTCTCGCGGAATCGACCGGCAGGCGGATCGTCTCGGTGCCGCCCGAGATCGCTCGCCACACCGCGACACAGATGCGGGCGGGCGACGCCGAATCGGCCCGCTTGCACCTGCAAAGCATTCGCCGCGTGCTGGACCGGGAGGCGCCGGACTATCGCCGCTGATCGCCCGCTTTCGCCGTAACCGTCGCCCGCCCGCCAGGAACATCCATGCCGCTCCACCGCATCCCCATCATCGCGGCCGCCTTGCTGCTCGCCGGTTGCAAGCTGATCGACCAGACCACTTTCGCGCCGAAGGCCGCTGAACCCAGTCCGACCGAGCTCGCGGCCCTGCCCCCGGTCACCGGTCTGCCGCCGCTGCTGACCATCCGCTACGGCACGCCCAATCCGAGTTACCAGGAGCAGCTCCGCATCGCGGTGAGGGCGGCCGAGCAGCGCCGGCCGGGGGCGCTCTACGACGTCGTCGCCGTGGTACCGGCCGCGCCTGATCCGGCGCTGCGCCGGCGTGAGCTCGACCAGACCCGCCCCAACGCGGTCGCCGTGATGCGCTCGATGATCCAGCTCGGCGTGCCCGATACGCGGATCGGACTTGGGGCCCGCACCGATCCGGCCGCGACAGTGCGGGAGGTCCGTGTCTACGTCCGTTGACAGGCCGGTAGCCGCGCCGGCTGCGAGCACGGCGCGGGGGCTCGGGTTCCTGCTGTTCGCCGCCGGCACCTGGGGCCTCAACTGGCCGGTGTTGAAATACCTGCTCGGGGTGCTGCCGCCGTTCTCGGTGCGGACGTCGATGGCGTTGTTCGGCATGGGGCTCGGCGTCGTGGTCGCGCTGCTGCGTGGCGAGCGGCTGCGCCTGCCGGTGGACCAGATCGGCCGGACCGTGGTGTATGCGATGCTGAACTTCGGCTTGTTCAGCGTGCTGACCATGCTGACCCTGCTGTGGCTCAGCGCCTCCGAGGGCGTGATCTTCGTCTACTCGATGCCGATCTGGGCGACCTTCATTTCCTGGGGCGTCTACGGCGAGCGGCTCACGAGCTGGCGGTTGCTGGCCCTGGCCCTCGGCTTCGCCGGCGTCTTGGTGCTGGTCGGCCCGGGCTTGCTGCTGGGGACAGCGGGCGGCCTCGGGTGGAGCAAGCTGCCGGGTGTCGGCTTCGCGCTGGCCGCGGCGGTGATGTTCGCGGTCGGCACCGTGCTGGCCAAGCATCGGCCGTTGCAGCTCCCGCCGGTCGCCGGCGTGACCTGGCAGGCGGCGATCGGCGCGGTGCCGCCCGGCGTGCTGGCGCTGTTCGAGCACCCCGACTGGTCGCGCGTGCCGCTGCTCGGCTGGCTGGCGCTGCTCTATTGCGGCACCACGCCGATGATCCTGGCCTATCTCGCCTGGTTCCGCGCGCTGCGGCTGCTGCCCTCATCGACAGCGGCGATCGGCACCTTGATCGCGCCGGTGATCGGCGTCGGCGGATCGGCGCTGTTGCTCGGCGAGCCGCTGGGCTTCACCCAGCTCGCCGCGCTGGGGCTGACCTTGACCGGCGTCGCTCTCGCGGTGCGTGGATAGCAGGCGCGATCCTGATCGGCGGTGAGATCACGATCACAGGCTTTGTCGCCGCACCTCGTCATCCTATAACGCGGACGTCCGGCCGCGTGGCCGATGACGAGGACCAAGCCTGAAGGCGCTGGCGATGCATCCTTTCCACGACCTCTGCCGCCGCTCGCTGGCGGATATCCGCGCGCAAGGACGCTACCGGAGCTTCACGCCGCTGGAGAAGCGCGCGGTCGAGTTCCCGATCTACCGGCGCTTGGACGGCGGGCAGGTGCTGGTCTGGTCGTCGAACGACTATCTCGGCATGGGCAACAGCGCCCTGGTGATCGAGGCGGCGTGCAAGGCGGCGCAGCGCATGGGCGCCGGCGCCGGTGGCACCCGCAACATCAGCGGCACCAGCCCGTTGCACGACGCGCTGGAGGCGGAGCTCGCCAGCCTGCACGGCAAGCAGGCGGCGCTGCTGTTCACCTCCGGCTTCGTCTCCAACCAGGGCTCGCTGTCGACCATCCTCGGCGCGCTGCCCGACTGGCACGTGTTCTCCGACGCCAAGAACCACGCCTCGATGATCGCCGGCATCAAGGGCGCCCGCTCGGCGACCTGCCACGTGTTCCGCCACAACGACCTTGACCATCTGGAGGAGCGGCTGCGCGCGGCCCCGGTCCCCGCGCCGAAGCTGATCGCCTTCGAGAGCGTCTACTCGATGGATGGCGACATCGCGCCGATCGGGGCGATCTGCGATCTGGCCGCGCGTTACGGGGCGCTCACCTATCTCGATGAGGTGCACGCGGTCGGCATGTACGGGCCGACCGGGGCCGGTGTCGCCGAGCGCGACGGGGTGGCGCATCGGGTCGACATCATCGAGGGCACCTTGGCCAAGGCATTCGGCACGCATGGCGGCTACATCGCGGGCGAGGCGGAGGTCGTCGACTGGGTGCGCTCCAGCGCCGCCGGCTTCATCTTCACCACCGCGTTGCCGCCGATGGTGGTGGCGGCGGCGTTGGCGAGCGTGCGGCACCTGCGCGGCGATCACGCAAGGCGCGCCAAGCTGTTCGAGCGCGCGGCGACCCTGAAGCGGCGGCTGGATGCGGCCGGTCTGCCACGGCTGCCGTCGG
>CBDCJX010000017.1:0-235091 GCA_965218045.1 Acetobacteraceae bacterium
CCGCCACGCGCGGTAGCACTGGGTGCGCAAGCTCTCGATCGTGGTCGCGATCGTCGGCACGTCGCCCACATCGCGCACCGCCAGCAGCAACCAGAAATCCGGTTGCCAGCCGAGCCGGCGCAACAGGTCGAGCTGGAGGTCCTGCTCGGCGCGTGGCACGCGGCGACGGATGCCGAAGGGCTGCTCCGCTCCGGACGGGCGGCGGACGGTGAAGCTGAAGCAACGCGTATGCTCGTCGCCGTTGCGCGCCACCAGGGTCACGGCGGCCTCGTGCGTCCCCTCGGTCAGCAGGCGCGGCGGGCAGCCGAAGGTGTAGCCGCTACGCACCACATCGGGCCAGGCGGGCAGCACGGCGGCCACATCCGGCCGGGGCGACCCGTAATGCGCCTCCCCGGCCGGCCGCCCGTCAATCGACACGTGAACCCGGTCGACGCCGCTCCGCGCCAGCGCCCAGCCGCCGATCGAAAGCCGCGTCGACACCGGCTCCAGCACCACACCGTCCGTGACGCGCGGCGTGTCCAGCTCCAGCCGGAACTCGTCCGAGCGACACGTTGGCGGCGCGGCGGCGATGATGCGGAGCTCGGGCGTCAGTTCGGTGCGTTGATCCAGGCCGTTGCGGGCGACGATGCGGAGTTCTCGCGACCGCGGCCCGACCGCTACCCCCTCCCGCACGAAGCGGAACCCCGCCAGGCGCGCCAGCGGGATATCTGGGAACCGCCGGCCGACATCCTCCCGCTCCAGCCCAAGCCGCGCCGTGCCCAGCTCGATGCCATCTAGCGCGATGGTCAGCGGACCAAGCCCCACCGCGCACACCACCCAACCGCCGACCGCGAGCGTGCCGGCTTCCGACAACGTGGCCTCTTCGATATGCAAGTGGATGCGCTGGCGCTCATCGGTGTGTGCCGCCGGTGCCGGATCGGAAACCGGCATCGGCACGAAGACCTCATGGGCGCTGCCGTCAGCCGCCAACGCCCGCACGGTGAGCCGCTCAGTTGCGAGCACGGCGTCGTCGACCATCCCGGCAAAGCGAAAACCGGCGCGCCCCGCGTCTCGGAAGAGCGGATAGGCGCGCGCAACGTCGGCCCGTGGCAGGCCGGTTATCGCCGCTCCGAGGACGTGTCCGGCGCTCAACAGATGCACGGCGACGACCGGTTGCTCGGCCACGATCCAACCGATGACCGCCAATTCACCGTCCGGCGCGAGCATCGCGTGCTCCACATGGAGGTGAATCAACGGGCTCGGGGCGACCGCGCTGATCGCCGGTTCGCCCATCGTCGCGGGCGCGTCAGTGCGCAGACGCACTCTGGGCAGCAATATGCGTCTCGACATCGCCGCCCGCTTCGGCCGCGACGGCGCGCTCCCACAACTCGCCGTCACGCGCGCGTTCAAACCCGAGTTGCGAGTAGAGCCGCGCCACCACGCCGTTCTTCGCCGTCGGACGGTATTCGCCGACGAGCCGCGTCGCACCCCGCGCGCGGGCGATCTCAAGCAGGCCGCGCAGGATGAACTGCTCGGCGGTGCGCGAGAAAATCCGGCAGCTCATCAGCCAGCTGTCGATCCGCAATGCCGCGCCCTCTTGCACCGCGATCAGGGTGGCGGTGAGGCCATGGTCGCCGAACCGGTCGGACAGACGGAAGGCAAGGACCACGGCGTCGTCGCGCGCCAGGAAGTCGCGGATCGCATCCTCCGAGTAGCGTCGGGTGGTCAGGTTGAACTGGTTGGTCTTCTGCTCGAGCTGAGCCACGCGGGCGATGTCCGCCTCCGTCGGGCGGGTGAGCCGACCCACCATCTCGAGCCCGGCCAGATAGCCGCCGAGATCGGTCGCCTGCGTCGCGGCCGCCGCCGCTTGCGCCCGCGCGGTGTAGGCCTGGGCGCGGCCAAGATCCTCAGGCGTGAGATCGGCCATGTCGAACCAGTGCCCGGCGTCGAGGCACTCGATGAACCGAGCCGGATCGCCGCCGAGATCGACCGTCGCCACCTCGGGCAGCGCGGCGCGGATCAGCGCGCACTCCGCCGGGTTGTCGTCGGCGAAAACCAGCGCGTCGAGGCCGAGATTGAGCGTCTCGGCGACCCGCCGCAGCCCGCCCGCCTTGTCGGCCCAGGAACACTCGAAGGCGGCAAAATCCGTGCGTTTCAGCACCGACCCGGCATGTGCGAAACCGGTCTCGGCGATCTCGGGGGCGTTCTTGCTGCACGCCGCCAGCACCACGCCGCGCGCGCCAAGGGCCGCGACATACCGCTGCCAGTCGGCGAAAGCCTCGCCTTCGGGCGAGCCGGCGCCGAGCACCAGACCCTCGACCCCGTCATCGCCAATGACCCCGCCCCAAAGCGTATTGTCGAGATCGAGCACCAGCGCCTTCTTTGCGCGCGCGCTCGCCGCTCGCCAGGCACCGCGGAACGGCGCCAGATAGTCGGGCAACGCGCGCTGATCGAAGCCGAGCCGCGCGCTATACCAGTAGCCGCCGGCCGACCAGCGCCGGCTGCCCACGGAGGCGGCGAGAAGTTCGAGATCGACCCAATGCACCCGCCCGCGCCCGGCGCGCAGCAACCCCTCGTTCAGCGCACGCACCTGGCTGAACGGGGAGGCCGGTGCCAGACGTTCGGCGATGCCGGCGTACTGCTCCGCCGGCGGCACCAGCAGATGCTGCACGATACGGCAGCCGCGCGCGATCAGCGCGTCCCAGACGCGACCGAACCACGCCACGCGCGATTCCACCGCAACCTCGACCACCGCCGCCGGCGCCCCGATCGGCAGCGCGTCGACCAGCTCCCGCGCCTCGGGCGCGATCACCACCAGCTCGGGCGCGAAGACATGCAGCTCCGAAGCCGGATCGAGCGCCTGCTGCACATACGCCCCGAACGGCACCTGATGGACTAGCGGGAACACCCCCTCTTGCGCGACGGCACAGGCCACCGCGCGGCTGAGATAGTCGATGGTCGCTCCACCCATGACCGCGATCCGCTGGCGTGGCACGCCGTCGTCAGGGGCCAGCAGATCGGCGACAGCCGCCAGGCGCTCGCCCGCCTGAACTATCTCCGCGAAGGTCAATGGCTTGGCCGCTTGCCGCCGACGCAGTTCGGCCAGCACGGCTCCCGGCGAGGCCGGCACATCAAGCATCTCCCCTCCCCCGACCAGCGGCATGGCGGCAATCGCGCTCGGGAGTTACCGCAGGGGCTTACCCTAGTTCAACCATTCGAATGCAATTGCAGGTAGTATCGGACAGAGCGCGCCAGTTCATCCCGGCAATGGATCGTTTACCCGTTCTGTGCGTTCTTGCGCCGCCCCCGAAGGACCGCGCCGGATGTCGGACCAGCCCCCACCCTCTCGCGCCCAAGTCGCCCCAGCGGAGATACCCGGCGTGAATGCCCTGCTGACCCTTGCCGTCGCAGTTGTCGTGATCGCGGCGCTGTTCTTCGCCCGCGAGGTGCTGATCCCGGTCACCTTGGCGGTGCTGCTCAGCTTTGTGCTGGCACCGCTCGTCGAGCTGCTGCGCTCGATCCGCGTGCCGCGTCCACCAGCCGTGCTCATCGCCGTGATCGTGGCGATGGGCATCATTCTCGGGCTGGCCGGGCTGATCGGGCTGCAGATTGCCTCGCTCGCCGAGGAGCTGCCCCGCTACCAAGCGACGGTGGAGAACAAGATCCAGACCATCCAGCACGTCACGACCGACCGGCTGGCGGTGTTCATGCGGCAGTTCGGCCACTCGATCGAGCCGCCGGCGGAGCAGGGCGCGGCGGGGCAGCAGACCGCGGCGACGCCCGGCGGCAACGCCGCCTCGCCGCCGGTTCCGGTGGAGGTGCATCAACCCACGCCGTCGCAGCTCGACCTCGCCGAGCGTTATCTCGCCCCTGTGGTCAGCCCGCTCGCCACCCTGGCGATCGTTGTCATCGTCTCGATCTTCATCCTGCTGCAACAGGAGGACCTGCGTGACCGGATGATCCGACTGTTCGGATCGCGCGATCTGCATCGGACCACGACGGCGATGGACGACGCCGGCCGCCGGCTCAGCAAGTACTTCCTGTTCCAGCTCGGCCTCAACACCTTGTTCGGCTGCATCGTCGGCGTCGGCTTGTTCTTCATTGGCGTGCCGAGCGCCGTGGTGTGGGGCGTTCTCGCCACGCTGATGCGCTTCGTTCCCTATATCGGCTCACCGCTCGCCGCGGCGCTGCCGATCGCATTGGCCGCGGCGGTAGATCCCGGCTGGTCTACCCTGGTCTGGACCGCGGCCCTGTTCCTGGTGACCGAGCCGGTAATGGGGCAAGTGGTCGAGCCCATGCTGTACGGCCACAGCACCGGCCTGTCGCCGTTCTCGGTGGTGGTCGCCGCGATCTTCTGGACCTGGCTTTGGGGGCCGATCGGGCTGATCCTGTCCACCCCGCTCACCTTGTGTCTGGTGGTGCTCGGCCGTCATGTCGATCGGCTCGAATTTCTCGACGTGCTGCTCGGCGATCGGCCGGCGCTCACCCCGGTCGAGAGCTTCTACCAACGCATGCTGGCCGGCGACCCGGACGAGGCGATCGACTACGCTGAGCTGCTGCTGAAGGACCGGGCGCTGTCGTCCTATTACGACGAGGTGGCGGTCAAGGGCTTGCGACTGGCCGCGCACGACGTGGCACGCGGCGTCCTCGTGCCGGAGCAGGTCGAGCAGATCAAGACGGCGATGGCCAGCCTGATCGAGGACCTCGACGACCACGACGACGTCGATCCGGCGCCGGAGGAGAGCGATGACGGCCCGGCCGCGGCACCACTGGCCGAGCGCACGCTGCCGCATGAGCCCGCGCCGAAGGCGACTGCCGCTTCAAGCGAGACGTTGGCGCCGGGATGGCAGGGGCCGGCGCCAATCCTGTGCGTCGCCGGCCGCGGCCCGCTCGACGAGACCGCGGCGCAGATGCTCGCCCAATTGCTCGGCAAGCATGGGCTCGGCGCACGCGCGGAGCCGTTCGCGGTGTTCTCGCGCCGCGGCATAGGCGCACTCGACGTGACCGGCGTGGCGATGGTGTGCATCTGCTACGTCGAACTGTCGGGCACGCCTTCGCACCTGCGCTACTTGCTGCGCCGGGTGCGGCAGCGGCTGCCGAACGCGTCGATCCTGGTCGGGCTCTGGCCATCGGACGAACTGGCGTTGCGCGACGAGCGGGTCCGCGCCGCCGTCGGCGCGGACTACTACGCAAGCTCGCTCCGCGATGCGGTCACCGCCTGCGTCGAGGCCGCCGACTGTGCCCGCGAGACGTCTGCCACAGAGGCGGCGAAGGCAGAGGCCGAGGCGGCCTGATCCCTAGGCCGCCTTGCGGGCCAGCAGCCCCTGGGCGACCAGGGTCTCGGCGATCTGCACGGCGTTCAGCGCCGCCCCTTTACGCAGATTGTCGGCGACGCACCAGAAGGCCAGGCCGTTGGCGACCGTCGGGTCCTTGCGCAACCGGCTGATATAGACCGCGTCCTCACCGGCGCACTCGGCCGGCGTGAGATAGCCGCCGTCCTCGCGCTGGTCCATCACCGTCACCCCGGCCGCGTCGCGCAACAGGGCACGGGCCTCGCCGACCGTCACCGGCTGGTCGAACTCGACATGCACCGCCTCGGCGTGACCGATGAACACCGGCACCCGGACGCAGGTGGCGATCACCTGGATCTCCGGATCAAGGATCTTTCGGGTCTCGACCGCCATCTTCCACTCCTCCTTGGTCGACCCGTCCTCCATGAACTTGTCGATATGGGGGATGCAGTTGAAGGCGATCTCCTTGGTGAACTGCTCCGGCTTGACCGGATCGTGCACGAAGGCGGCCTTGGTCTGGTTGAACAGCTCGTCCATCCCTTCCTTGCCGGCGCCCGACACCGACTGATAAGTCGAGACCACCACCCGGCGGACCTTGAACCGGTCGTGCAGCGGCTTTAGCGCCACCACCATCTGGATGGTGCTGCAATTTGGGTTGGCGATGATGTTGCGGCGGGCGAACCTGCCGAGCGCCTGCGGATTGACCTCGGGCACCACCAGCGGAACATCGGGCTCCATGCGGAACTGGCTGGTGTTGTCGATCACCACGCAGCCGGCGGCGGCCGCGCGCGGCGCATGCGTGGCCGAGATCGCGGCGCCGGGGCTGAACAGGCCGATGTCCCAGCCGCTGAAATCGAAGCTGTCGAGGCTTCTCACCCGCAGCACCGCCTTCTCGCCGAACGACACCTCGGCCCCGGCGGAGCGCCCGGAGGCGATCGCCGCCACCTCCTTAACCGGGAAGTTGCGCTCGGCGAGGGTTTTCAGGATCTCGCGCCCCACCGCTCCGGTGGCGCCGACGACCGCGACCCTGTAGCTCATGCTGCGCTCCTGCCCGCTGCGAACCCGGACAGCTAACGTCGCGGTCGCCGCTGGGCAAGAAAATCCGCCACACGGCTGCCGTGCGCCGGCCCATTTCGCCCGCCGTGCGGGTCAGCCGTGTGGAGGCTAGCGATGGAGCCGGGCGGCCTAGCCATTCACTTGCCGCATCAGCTTGGTCCAGCGCTCGATTGCCGGCATCACCGCGTCGGTTTTTTCCGGGCGGAAGGTGGTGACCACCCGGGAGATGCCGAGATCGGCGAACCGCTTGATCGCGTCGGCGTCGTCCGGAGCGCCCCAGGCGGTGAGCTCGATCGAGGACGGATCGCGACCGGCCTCCTGCGCCATCTTCTTGAACTCGGGAAGCACGTTGGGCAGGTCGTTGCGCCCGACCAGCGGGATCCAGCCGTCGCCGTAGCGGATCGCGCGCCGCGCCGCGTGCGGCCAGGCGCCGCCGACGATCACCGGCGGGTGCGGCTTCTGCACCGGTTTCGGCCAGGCCATCATCGGATCGAAGTTGACGAACTCGCCGTGATACTCCGCCTTCGTCTTGGTCCAGATCTCCTTCATGGCCTCGACCGATTCGCGCATCCGCTTGAAGCGCGAGGGGTACACGGTGCCGTGGTTCTCCATCTCGTCCTGGTTCCAGCCGCCACCGACGCCGAACAGGAACCGCCCGTTCGACACCTGGTCGATCGAGGCGACCAGCTTGGCGGTCTGGATCACGTCGCGCTGCTGCACCAGCAGCACCCCGGTGCCGAGCTTCAGCGACTTGGTCGCCGCCCCCGCCGCCGTGAGGGTCACGAACGGGTCCATCGCGTCGTAGTATTCTTTCGGCAGATCCCCGCCGCCGGGATAGGGCGTCTTGCGCGAGACCGGAATGTGCGAGTGCTCAGGCGCCCAAACCGATTCAAAGCCGCGTTCCTCGAGGGCTTGCGCCAGCTCCGCCGCACTCATCGAGTAGTCGGTGAAGAACATCGCTCCGCCGAACTTCATGACCTGTCTCCCCTTGTCCCTCTCGTTCTCCGATCCTACCCGGCCTGCCCTGCCGGGGCCATGGGCCCGCCGAGTGCGACACTGCCCGGCCAGACCATCCCTCGGGGTTCTGCCCTGTCGTGTCCGGCTGCGGCGCAATAGGCGGGATAAATGTGACACAATGCCTTTGACAGCAGGCGAAGGGCCGCCGAACCCACTTACGTGCTTTATCGGTAAATGAAGCCCGTCAGCCACGACCAATGCGGCTCTTAAAAAGAGCCCACGGGCTGACCCCGCAGATCGCCCATGCAAGCAATGCCAACAGCAAGATTGGTGCCCCCGTTCTTATAGCCTGAACTGTAACGGCGATGGCGGTTGAAACGCCCTTCAAATCCTCGGCCCCCAGAGTAATACGAACTACCTTATGAGCTAATGCACGCCGGGGAGCCGTCCTCTGCCATTCTCCTTTCGTCTGAATTAAGATATCGCTTGGAAGAGAAGCAAGTAGCGCAAAAAACCAGAACAACACAAAATTCAAATACATCAGCTGCATTGTCATCTTGAGAGCTTCAGACTGCTCTATCGTTTCCTTTACGATTGCAACAAGCGCTGCTCCCTCGAACGCACCGACTAACATGCCTCGTAGCATGGCCCGAATTTGGCCACGACTGCCGAGGCACATGCCGATCGAACAGCCTGCTAGACAAGCGGGTACGGTCAGCCCCAAAACTACAGTGTGAAAAGCCACGCGGCCGTGCTCGTTGAACCACACTGTGGAAAGGAAGATCACACAAGGAAGAACAATGGTCGCATCAAACGGGTCTCCTGCTGCTCGCTGCGCGACAAAAACCGAGCCAATCGCCCGCTTACGCCCGTCCGGAATTGCAGTTCCGAACCATCGTTCTGCCCAATCACCTATCGCTTCTCACAGGACTGCTTTTTTCCGAAATCATGCGCGGGCTCGTTGCCATCGCGGCAGGCTGGTGTCGAGGTTTGCGCGGAAAGCGCCTCTTAGCCGCTCCGGATCAGGATGAGGTTCATCAGAAGCCGGGCAGTTCGGCCGTTGCTGTCATTGAACGGGTGGATGCTGACAAGCTGGCGATGCGCGGCGAACGCCGTCTCCGGCGTCGCAGGTGCGGCGCCGAGCCACTTCGTGAAATCGCCCATCAGGGCGGCTATTTCCGCTGAGGACGGGAAGAAGTGGCGTCCGCTGCCACTGTCGGTCTGAACGTAGCGGACCTGATTGGCATACTGGCCGCCGTTCTCCGGATCGGAGCGCAGCACCACGAGGCGATGCAGGTTCCGCACATCAAGCTCGGTAAGCGGGACCGTCTCGCGCGCGACCTCCCGCACGTATCGCAGTGCCCCGAAGTGATCGACGGCTTCGAGGTGATCCTTGAGCGGCTTGCCGCCGATGGCGATGCCCTTTTCGACAACAAGCATCGTTTCGACGGCGGTGAGAGTGTTCCCCTCGATCGCGTTCGACGCATAGGTGAGTTGGAGGTCTTGCGTGTGCTCGAAGCTGCGCAGACCTCCGGGCACGCGGGCGCGCTGCCGATCGAGCTCGGCTTTTGTCTCGGCGATCCTCCTCATCAGGTCGGCCAAGTTAGCGCCCGCTACCAAGCGGGCTTGAATAGCAAGAAAAGCCCGCGCCGGAATGCTATCATCGCTTCCCTGGCGATTATCCTCGGGATGCGGTTCCATCCGCGCCGAACCGGCGATGGGAGAAAGACATGGGCGAGATCGGGCATTTTATCGGCGGGCAACCAGTGGCGGGGGACAGCGGCCGGTTCGCCGACGTGTTCAACCCGGCCTCCGGCGAAATCGCCGCGCGGGTCGCGCTGGGCGGGGGCGCCGAGATCGACCAAGCCGCAGCAGCCGCAGCCGCCGCGTGGCCGGCCTGGGCGGCGACCCCGCCGCTGCGCCGGGCGCGGGTGATGTTCCGCTTCAAGGAGCTGCTGGAGCGCGACCGGCGCAAGCTCGCCGCCATGATCACCGCCGAGCACGGCAAAGTGCTGTCCGACGCCGAGGGCGAGGTGCAGCGCGGCCTGGAAGTGGTGGAGTTCGCCTGCGGCATCCCGCAATTGCTGAAGGGCGAGTTCACCGAGGCGGTCGGCACCGGCATCGATGCCTGGTCGATCCGCCAGCCGCTCGGCGTGGTCGCCGGCATCACCCCGTTCAATTTCCCCGTCATGGTGCCGCTGTGGATGATCCCGGTCGCCCTCGCCTGCGGCAACTGCTTCATCCTCAAGCCCTCAGAGAAGGATCCCTCGCCGAGCCTGCACCTCGCGGCGTTGCTGCAAGAGGCCGGACTGCCGGCCGGGGTTTTCTCCGTGGTGCAAGGCGGCCGCGAGGCGGTCGAGGCGATCCTCGCGCATCCCGACATCCAAGCGGTGAGCTTCGTCGGCTCCACCGCGATCGCCGAGACGGTGTACCGGGGCGGCACCACGCACGGCAAGCGCGTGCAAGCGCTCGGCGGGGCGAAGAACCACCTCGTGGTGATGCCCGACGCCGATCTCGACGACGCGGTCGACGCGCTGATGGGCTCGGCCTACGGCTCGGCCGGCGAGCGCTGCATGGCCGTCTCGGTGGCGGTCGCGGTGGGCAACGCCGCCGACCGACTGGTGGAAAAACTCGAGCCCCGGGTGCGAGCGCTCAAGATCGGGCCGGGCACCGACCCGGAAGCCGAGATGGGACCGCTGGTCACCGCCGAGCACCGCAAAAAGGTGCGTGGCTACATCGACCTTGGCGAGCGGGAGGGAGCCAAGCTGGTGGTCGACGGGCGCGACCTCAAACTGCAGGGCTATGAGAGCGGCTTCTTCATCGGTGGCACATTGTTCGACCATGTCGGCACCGATATGCGCATCTATCGCGACGAGATTTTCGGGCCGGTGCTGAGCGTGGTGCGCACGCCGGATCTCACCGGCGCGGTCGGCATGATCAACGACCACGCCTACGGCAACGGTGTCGCCATCTTCACCGGCGACGGTGGCGCGGCGCAGGATTTCGCCAAGGGGATCAAGGTCGGCATGGTGGGCGTGAACGTGCCCATCCCGGTGCCGATGGCGTTCCACAGTTTTGGCGGCTGGAAGCAGTCAATGTTCGGCGATCATCACATGCACGGGCCCGAGGGCGTGCGGTTCTACACCCGCTACAAGGCGATTACCCAGCGCTGGCCGGGCGGCGCTCGCAAAGGGCCGGAGTTCGTCATGCCGACCCTCGGGCGATAAGCCGAGGGTCGGCTCCGCTCCGGCCGCGTGGGCTAGCCGGAAAAGGCGCGCAGCAAGAACACCGCGAGGGCGATCGGCAGCCCGACAACGGCGGCCAGCACGGTAGCGTAGACCAGGCCGTACGCCAGCCAACCAAGGCCGAGAGCCGCGAGGGGGCGAAAGCGAGACTGGCTGCTCATCGGCACGCTCGGGGTCAGGCTCTGATCGAAGCTCACGCATGCGCCGGTCATTGTGGGGTGTCCATCGGTTTCTCTTACCCGCACAATATGAGCCCAAGACGTGAACAACTGACGAACGTGAGTCGCGCTCTGCGAAAAATGATGCGGTCAGATGCCATACACCGCGTGCGCATTGCCCGCGAAAACCTGCCGACGCTGCTGGTCAGTCAGCCGCAGCGGCAGCGCGGTCGCCGGGTCGTCGAAATCCCAATGCGGGTAGTCGGTCGCGAATAGCAACCGGTCCCAGCCCATCCATTCAATCGTGTCGAGCAGGCGCTCGCGCGGCTCGGGCTCCTCCACCGGTTGGGTGGTGAACCAGACCTGGCTGCGGATGTATTCGGATGGCAGCCGTTTCACGTGCGGCACCTCGGCGCGAAGCTTGGCCCAATGCCGGTCAAGCCGCCAGGCGAGCGAGGGCGCCCACGCGAAGCCCGCCTCGACCATGATCATCTTTAGCGCCGGCACGCGCTCGAACACGCCCTCGATGACGAGGCTGGTGAGGTCGGCCTGCTGGCACTGCGCGTGACCGACCATCTCCTCGATGTAGTAGCTGGGCCAACCGCCCGAGGTGACCGGCGAGCCGCCATAACCGAACGCGTGCACCGCCACCGGCAGCCCGGCGGCGGCGGAGGCCTCATAGATCGGCCAGTAGCGACGCTGCCCCAACGGCTCGGCGGCGCGGCTCAGCATCAGCACCTGAGCGAAGTCCGGGTGGCCCGCCCAGTGCTCGATCTCGCGCACCGACGCCGCCGCGTCTTCGTAGGGCACCACCACGGACGCTTTCAGCCGCGGCTCGCGCGAGGTCCAGACCGCGACTTGCCACTCATTGATCGCGTGGCAGAAGGCGGCGCTCAGTTCGAGGTTCTGGAACCCCTGCCCGCTCGGCGTCAGCGGGTTGAGGATGCCGAGTTCGACATTGTTCGGGTCGAGATGCTGGGCGCGCATGAAGTCGAGGTCGCTGCCCGGCCCGCCGCCGGAGGGCGGCCAAGCATCGCGGCGGCTGGCCATCGGCTGCCCCTTGGGGAACGCCGGTCCCTTCTCCATCGCCTGGCGATGGCTGGCGCCGAAACACTCCAGGTGCTCCTGCCAACGCTTGGCGAGCCACGGATAGACATCCTTGTAGCCGCGCACCCGGGGATGGATGTCGCCGTCGGCGATGGCGAGCTTCGACTGGTTGGCGGCTCGTAGGCCGGTGCGGTCGAGGACGTCGACGTTCATGGCGGTCTCCGTCTGAATATCACTCTTGCAAACGCGGATAGGTGGCGCGCGGATTGTCCACCATCATTCGCCTCACGAGCCCGGCCGGCAAGCCCTCCGGGATCGCCTTGTCGCCCTCGAACTGCCAGTGCGGGTAGTCGGTCGAGAACAGCAGCATCTCGTCCGAGTCGAGATGCTCGACCAAGCGGCTCAGAGCGACAGGGTCGGGCGGCGCGTCGACCGGCTGCAAGCTGAGCCGCACCCGCTCGCGCACGATCTCGGAGGGCGGCCGGTCAACCCAGGGGATCTCGGCCCGCACCCCGCGCCAGAACTTGTCGAGCCGCCACAGATGCGCCGGCAGCCAGGTCCAGCCGGATTCCAGCAGCACCACGCGCAGGGCGGGGAACTTGGCGAACACGCCCTCGGCGACCAGGCTGGTCAACTGGCTCTGGAACGCTTGCGCCTGGTTGGCATAGTCCTCGGTGTGATAGCTCGGCCAGCCCACCGGGGTCGGCGGATGCCGGTAGGAGCTCCCCGCGTGGATGCCGATCGGCAGCCCGAGACGCTCGGCCGCCTGGTAGATCGGCCAGAACACCCGCTTGCCGAGCGGCGCGTCGCCCATCACCAGCATCAGCACCTGCACGAATCGACGATCCGCCGCAAAACGTTCGATCTCCGCGACCGACAGCGCGGCACTCTGAGTCGGGATCACGATGGAGGCGCGCAGCCGTTCGTCGCGATCGAGCCATTCGCAGGCGATCCAGTCATTCACCGCCCGCGCGAAGGCCGCGCCCATGTCTTCGCTAAACGGCAACTGCACCCCGTAGAGACAGTTCAGGATCGCGGCCCCGGTGCCGAACGGCGCCAGCGCCTCGCGCCCCAGCCGCTCGGGCGTGCTCGCGCCGCGTCCCGTCGCGTCCTTCCAGTCCGCGCGGGTGGTCAGCGGGCCGTTCGACGGATAGCTGATCGAGTTCAGCTCCTCGACGCCGCGACGGACCACCATGTCGCGCCACATATCGTCGAGATAGGGCATCAGCGCCTTGAGGCTCGGCATGACCGGGTGGACGTCGCAGTCGATCGGCGCGTCCGGTACCATGAACCCTCCCCTGCGCTTTCCCCTGGGCTTCCCGGGTCAGCCGGGCAGCTTGACCTCGATATCGTTGCCGGTCACCCGCACTTCGAACGTCTCAAGGTCCTTGTCTACCGGGGCGCAAAGCCCCTTGCCGGTGTTGACGTCGAACTGGCCGGCGTGCAGCGGGCATTCGATGACGTGGCCCTCCAGCCAACCCTCGGAGAGCTGCGCGTATTCATGAGTGCAGATGTTGTCGGTGGCGCGATATTCGCCGTCATCGAGATGATAAATCGCGATGTCGCGCTCGCCGACCCGAACGCCGATGACCTGGCCCTCCGCCACGTCGCTCGTCGCCGCGACCCGCACCCAGTTTTCCGCCATCGGCCCCTCCTGTCGCTCGCCGCTTGATCGCAGAACGCGGCCGACCGAACAAGCCCGGCGCTGGCTCGCTGCGGCCCGATCCCTGGCGCGGCTGTCCCTAAACGGCTGCGTTCGCCATGAGCATCCGCCATCGGAGAGAAATATGCCGGACGCCATGACCAGCCCCGAGGCAACGCGTGAGGCCCAGCGGCGTGACGCCTGCCGCACCCTGTTGCGGCAGGTTCGGGAGGTGACTGCCGGGCAGGGCGTGACCGAAGCCTCGCTCGAGCGCATCAAGCAGTTGGTGGTCGCGCTCGTTGGACGCGGCGAGGTGCTGTTTCCGCGCGAGGATTTCGCCAGGCCCGAGGCGCAGGGCCGCAACCACATCCTCGAGATCGAGCCCAAGGATGGCTACGGCCTCTATCTGACGATCGGCCTGCCCGGCCAGGAAGCCGCGCCGCATGATCACGGCATCTGGTGCGTCAACGCCGGCATCTCCGGCTGGGAAATGCACCGCTTCTTTCGCCGCACCGACGATGGCAGCCGCGAGGGCCATGCCACGGTGGAGGAGATCCGGCAGGTCGAGGTCGGACCGGGGACCGGGATGGTGATGGCGGACCACGACATCCATGCCACCGAGGTGATCGGCGACGCCCCCGCCGTGGGGCTCGCGTTGTACGGCTACGCGCTCGACCGGTTCCCATCCGTCGTCTGGTTCCACCCCGAGTTCTCCAGCATGCGGGCGATGCCGTCGCGCCGCGACGACCCGGTCGCATAATGGGTTTCCAGGTCACGGTGCAGAACACCGGTGCGGTGATCGACTGCCCGCCCGATCGGCCGATCCTGCACGCCGCGATCACCGCCGGGATCGACTTCCCCTACGGCTGCGCCTCGGGCAATTGCGGCGCGTGCATTACCGAGATCAGATCGGGCGAGGTGTCGCTGCTGCCGCACAGCGACACCTCGCTGACCAGCGCGCAACGGGCCGAGGGCAAGACGCTTGCCTGCCGAGCGCGGCCACGCTCCGATGTAATCTTGGTCTGGCTCGGCCGCGGCCGACGCTGAACGCCTAGCGCATCCCGAGGATCGAGGCGCTCACCGCGCGCGGGTCGCGACTCGGCCAACGCTCCGCTGCAACCTGCGCGATGAAGTCGCCGACGATGCGGTTGAACTGGTCGGGGTCTTCCAGGTTGATCGCATGGCCGCAATTCGGCATCACCGCCAGCGCCGCGCTCGGGATAGTCTGCTTCATCAGCAGCCCCGGCGCCAGGCACGGCCAATCCTCGTCGCCGGTCAGCACCAGGGTTGGCACGCGCAGCGCTCGCATCCGATCCACCATATCGAATAGCGAGGGCCGTTCGCGCTGCACGCCAAGCTGGGTGTTGGCCGCACCCTCGGCCGAGTGCTCGGCTAGCATGCGGCGGAACTCGGCGAAGCCGCGCGGATCGCGGTTTTCAAACTGCACCCGGGTTGGGCCGGTGGCGTATTTCTCGGCGAACGCCGCCATGCCTTGCTCGCGGATGAACGCGACCACCGACTCCGCCTCGGCGCGGAATTTTTCCCGGGTCGCCGGCTCGGCGCCGTAGCCGCAGCCGGCTACCACCAGCGAGCGCGCGCGCGCCGCGTGGCGCAGGCCGAAATGAAGGGTAGCGAACCCGCCCATCGACAGCCCGACGATGTGCGCCCGCTCGATCCCGAGATGGTCGAGCACCGCGCATATGTCGTCAGCCGCCCGGTCCTGCGAATAGGCGGATGCGTCCGGCGGCACGTCGGATGGCGGGTAGCCCCGCGCATTGTAGGCAATCGCCCGATAGCGCGCGCCGAAATGCCGCAACTGCGGCTCCCAGCTCCGCCAATCGCCGGCAAACTCGTGCACGAATAGCACCGGCTGGCCGGAGCCGGTCTCCTCATAGTAGAGGCGCACCCCGTCATCGGTCGTCGCGTGCGGCATGGTTATCTCCTGTTGCGATCAGGGCGGTGGCGGTTCCTCCGCCAGTATCTCCCGGGCAAGGCTGTTGTCGACCGCCCGCCCGAATGGCGCGCCGGCGGTGACCAGTCCACCGGACTCGAGACCCGCGCGCAATCGCTCGTAACCGCCGAGCGGCAACACCGGATCGTGCCCCCAGATACCCAGCGAGCGGTAGCGGGCAACGGCGCGCACCAGGCGCTCGGGCGGCACGGCAGGGAAGAACGACGCCACCGTCTCGGCCAGTGTGGCGTTGTCGACACCCATCAGCCAGCGCTGCGTGCGATGCAGCGCCCGGACCATGCCGCGCAGCGCTGGGCGCTTCTCGGCCAAGGTGCCACGACGCGCGTAGAGCGAGGTGTACGAGGTCGGCCCGCGCGTCGCGGCGGCGTACCATAGATGATGATGGCCGCCATTATCGAGCAGCTCGCTGGCGAACGGCTCGAACACCTGCACCGCATCGAGTCTGACCTTACGCAGCGCCGCCGTGTTCTCCGTCATCGTGGCGTCGGCGAGGCGATCGACGCGGGCGGGGTCGTGGCCAGCCCGGCGCAAATCCTCCTGCAAGCACAGCCACGGTGTCGGCACCTCGCTCACCGTGCCGAGCCTCGGGCCGATCAGGTCGCCGAGCACAAAGCCGGGACGCGGAGAACGGCCGATGATCAGGAACGGGTCACGGGTGACCACCTCGGCGAAGCAAACCAGGTCGCAATCGGGGCGCAAATGATAGGTCTCCATCACCCGCATCGGGCCGCCCCAGCCGACATCCACGCTGCCGTCGAACAAGCCGCGCGCAGCGTCCGCTGGACGCGAGGCGCTGACCAGCCGCACCGACACCCCTTCAGCCGCATAGGTGCCCCGAGCGAGTGCCGCGTAGAACGGCGCATAGAACACCGCGCGCAGCGGCTCCTGCAGCGTGATGTCCATGGCGGCTCCTTCAGTCATTCGCGGTTGAACTCGTGATCCGGCTCGTCGATCGCGGCCTCCGGCGGGATCGCGGTGCGCGTCTCGCCTTGCAGGGTCGGGTCGAGCCGGATGAAGGTGGTAAAACGCTGCGCCCGCATGCCGGCGACGAAGCGGTGACACGCATGGCTCCACAACTCGCCGAAGGCGAATTCCAGGCGGTAGACGCCGGCGGGCAGGTCATCGACCCGCACCGACTGACGCGGGGCGACGAACACGGCGGCGGCGGCCGAGCCGGCGACATCACGCAACTTCACCACCGCCGGCTGGTCGCGCCGGTTCTCCACTTCCACCCGCGCCGGACCGCCGCCGCGCCGGCCGAGAACCTGATTGTTCGCTGGCGGCACGCCCGCGTCATAGATGCAGCGCGCCCGCTCGGCCGCCGCCGCGTCGCCGGGGGCGAGCCGGTCGGCGTCGATGAACGCGCTTGCGCCATCGGCCAGGCCAATCTCCACCATGCCGTGCTGTCGGTCCGCCTGTCGAATGGCAACGGCGGTAAAGGCGGCAAGCTCGCCGACCGGGACGAACCCCGACACACTGGCGGGTCGGCGGTGCCACAACGTGGCAGGACCGCCGGCCGGCAGCACGTAGCCACTCGCCAGCCTGCCGATGGGCAGCGGCGGTGGGGCGGGATCACGAGGCGCGGGCATAGGCGTGACGGTGGGCAGGGCTGCGGGCGATCGCACCATCTCGGTCGTCGGCGGCACTCCCGACACCGCCAAGCGGGAAAGCGGCAGCCTCGATAGCCCGATTGCGAGCGCGACCACCGCCAAGCCGGCAAAGCCGGCACCGAGCCCGAGCGTGACCGGCGACGACCGGCGCCAGCCTTCGGCCATCGCCTCGGCGGCGCTCGGCACCGTCTCGACGGGGGCGGCCGGCACGACGAGCTCGATCGCGTCGCGCGCAAGAGGCTGCCCAAGCCGATCGTAGGCGGCCCGGCGGCGCGGATCGCTAATTACGTCGTAGGCGTCCTTCGCCCGGATGAACGCGCGGGCATCGCCGGTCCCGGGCACGTCGGGGTGAAACCGCCGCGCCGCAGCCCGGAAGGCGGTGTTGATGGCCGCCACGGACGCGTGCCGATCGACGCCGAGCGCCGCATAATGTCCCGCCGGATCGTGGCGCATGTCACGTCATCATACGTGGTTCAACGCCGGTCGTCTCGCCGCGCGATTGCCGCTGGCCCTGGGCGCAATCGACTGGGGGCACTCGTTGTGGTTACCTGCACTGCGGCCTTCGGTCAGGGCGTCGCCATGCCACGACTGTTCAACACTGCGCTGCGAGACGTGGTACCCGGCGGGGGGCGCCGGGCCTGACATGCACGTGGACACCCCCACCCTGCTGATGGCGACCGGGATAGTGATCGCCTTCTCCGGCGCGCTGCTCATCGTGCTGCGCGGTCGGCGCGATTGGGGGGCGCTTTCCGTCTGGGGGCTCGCCATGCTGACCGGCGCCGCCGGCCTCATGCTGATGGCGGTCGCCGAACCGCTCCCTTCCTTTGTCTCCTACGGGATGGGCCAGGCGCTGCTGCTGCTCGCCCCGGCACTTTCCTGGACCGCCGCGCGACTGTTCCAGGAACGCAAGCCGATACTCTGGCTGCTGTTCGCGCCGTCCACCCTGTGGCTGCTCGGGTCCGCTTGGTTCGATCTGTCGCAATACGGCCTGGCCCGGCTGATCGCCTACCCGATCGGCGGCGCCTACACGCTCGCGACCGCGCTTGAGCTCTGGTCGGGGCAGACCAGGCAACTGCCGTCCCGCCGGTTCGCCCTCGTGCTGCTGGTGTTTCATGCCGGCGTGTATTTTGCCCGCTCGCTCGCCATCCCGCTGGTCGGAAGTGCTGCGACCGCGCTATCGGCCGCGGCCGAGATGTTCCTGATCCTCGAAGGTCTGCTGCAGACGATCGGCATGGCCTTCGTCCTGCTCGCCCTGGCGACCGAGCGCGCGGAGCAGCGGGCGACCAGCGCACTCAAGGAGATGGCGCTGTCCGACCCACTCACCAAGCTCGGCAACCGCCGCAAGTTCGACGAGGCGCTGGAGACCGAATTCCGGCGCGCCGAGCGCAACCAGACCCCGCTGACGTTGCTGATGATCGACGTCGACCAGTTCAAGACGTTCAATGATCGCTATGGTCACCCGCAGGGCGATGACTGCCTGCGGGAACTCGCGAAGGCCGTGGATTCGGCGCTGCAACGCCCCGGCGATCTCGCCGCGCGGTTGGGCGGCGACGAGCTGGCGATGATCTTGCCGGCAACCGACGAAGCGGGCGCGCGCTCGGTCGCCGAGCGCCTCCATGCCACCGTCGAAGGGCTCGGCATCGCCCACGAGGGCACCGCGAGCGGCCGCGTGACGGTGAGCGTCGGGGCTGCGACCGTGGTGCCCCCACGAGGCAGTGCCTCGGCCGAGGCACTGCTGCGGGCGGCGGACCAGGCGCTCTATGCCGCCAAGCACGTCGGCGGCGACGCCATCCGACTGGCGGGACCTACGCCCCGCGAAGGCTCAGGCCCTGCGGAAACCTTTGCCGATATGCCACCGCCGCCTGCTCCATCGTGACGAAGTTGGCGCCGCCCTCGCGCAAGGTGGCGACCAGCGCCTCGAGCGCAAGCATCCGGTAGCCTCGCCCGACCACGTGCGGGTGGAAGGTGTAGGTCAGGACACCCCAGTCGACGCTCTTGCGCATGTATGCGAACTCGTCGGCGAAGTTCTGGAACACGGCGCGGGCGTTCTGCAGGCCCGGCAGGATCGTCTGCTCGGTGCGCATGAATTCGAAATGCGGATGGTCGTCGAGCGACCAGCTGATCGGCATCTCCACTAGTGCCGTATCCGCGCCGAACTCCATCTTCTCGAGCAGGGTGATCCGATCGCCTTGCCGCGCCTGATAGGGTAGGTAGTCATGCCCCATCATGCTGCTGTCATAGACGAAGCCGTGCTTGAGCAGCAGATCGACGCTGTGCGGGCTCAGATCCCAGGAGGGCGAACGATAGCCCCGCGGCTTGCTTCCGGTAAGCGCTTTGATCGCGGCGCTGCCGCGCAACAGCTCCTCCTCCTCGCCCTCGCGCCCGAGGCTCGCCGGAATGCGGTGGGTCCAGCCGTGATTGCCGATCTCGTGGCCGGCTTCGTGAACCGCGCGCACGCAGGAGGGATAGCTCTCAATGGTGTGGCCGGGAATGAACCAGGTGGTCGGGATGTGCTGCTCGCGCAGCAGGGCCAGGATGCGCTCGGTCGCCGGGACGCCGAAATCCCCGCGTGAGATCATCGTCGGCGTAGTCAGCCCGCGCGAGATGAAGGAGGAGACGTTGTCGTGGTCGAAGGTGAGGCAGACAAGAAGCTCGGCCATACAGATCACTCCCAGCGCGCGCCGCAGGGCTATCATAAGGGGTCAATTCGTGCGGAGCGAGGCATCCGGCCGCGCCGCCGCGCGCTGATGCTGAGGTCACTGACCAACCGGAGGCCCGGATGAGCCCGCCTCGGATACATGGCGTCATGGAGACGTCGCTCTATGTGGCCGACCTCGACGCCGCCCAGGCTTTCTACGAACGGCTGTTCGGCTTCGAGCCGTTCCTGACAGATGGCCGCATGCGCGCGCTGGGCGTCCCCGGCGGGCAGGTGCTGCTGTTGTTCCGCAACGGCGGCTCGGTCCACCCATCGCCGGCGCCCACCGGCTTCATTCCGGCCCACGATTCGCGCGGGCAGCAACATGTCTGCTTCGCGATTCCATGGACCTCGCTCGAACCGTGGGAGCACCACCTGACCGAACAAGGCGTGGCGCTGGAAAGCAAGGTGGACTGGCCCGGTCGCGGCACCAGCCTATACTTCCGCGATCTCGACGGGCATTCGGTCGAAGTGGCCACACCTGGCCTCTGGCCGAACCTCTGACAGGCCGCTAGACAGCGTCGTCTTCGACAACGGGGGGGTGACCAACTGATCCCGGCATTTCTCGGCGAAGACAAGCTGCGGCGGATCGGCGCGAGGGCTCAGCGGAAAGGCTGGCTTGCCCGCCAGCCCGCGATCTGGAACACAGCGCTGCCAAGCCGACACACGCCGGGTGGCGGTCTCGTCGCACCCGGCGGGGACAATTAAACGAAGGAGATCGTTATGGCGAAACGGCTGCCACTCGGCGCCGCGCTCTCATTGCTGCTCGCATCGGCGATATTGCCGGCGTTGGCACAGCAGCCCACCCCCGGCGTCACCGCCACCGAGATTAAGGTCGGGCAGACGGCGCCATTCA
Organism: Acetobacteraceae bacterium; assembly: GCA_965218045.1. Lineage (GTDB taxonomy): Bacteria > Pseudomonadota > Alphaproteobacteria > Acetobacterales > Acetobacteraceae > CAVRCA01. Next base: position 20,509 of record CBDCJX010000017.1, read on the forward strand.
GCGGGCCGGCCAGCGCCTATGGCAAGATCGCCACCGCCGAGGCCGGCTACATCAAGATGATCAATGAGCAGGGCGGGGTGAACGGGCGCAAGATCAACCTGATCCAGCTCGATGATGCCTACAGCCCGCCCAAGACGGTCGAGCAGGTGCGCAAGCTGATCGAGCAGGAGCAGGTCGCGATCCTGTTCCAGACCATCGGCACCGCGCCGAACACCGCGATCCGCAAATACACCAACGCCAAGAAGGTGCCGGACATCTGGCTCGGCTCCGGCGCGTCGGTGATGGTCGACCCCAAGCAGTACCCGTGGAGCATCCCGTTCCAGCCGAGCTATCGCGTTGAAGGGCAGATGTACGGCGAGTACATCCTCAAGACCAAGCCAGATGCCAAGGTCGGCGTGCTCTACCAGAACGACGACCTCGGGCGCGACTACGTGCTGGGACTGCGCGACGCGTTCGGCGACAAGGCGGACAAGATGATCGTGAAGGCCGTCTCCTACGAGACGTCCGACCCGACCGTCGATTCGCAGGTGATCAGCCTGCAACAGGCCGGGTGCGACGTGTATGTCGAGGCGACCACGCCGAAATTCGCCGCGCTGTCGATCCGCAAGGTCTACGAGCTAGGGTGGAAGCCGCTGCACATCGTCGACTCGAACGGCAGCTCGGTGCGTCCGGTGATGCAATCCGTCGGGTTCGAGAAGGCGCTCGGCATCGTCACCGCGTACTACCTCAAGGACCCGACCGACCCGCAGTGGAAGGACGATCCTGGCGTGAAGGCGTTCTACGAGTGGCTGCCGAAATACGCGCCCGACAACGAGGCGCAGGACGCCGCCACCTGGTATGGTTACAACATGGCGCAAGCGCTCGTTTACGTGCTGCGACAGGCCGGTAATGATCTCAGTCGCGAGAACATCATGGCGCAGGCGACGCACATGCACGATGTGACGTTCTCCTTGCTGCTGCCGGGCGTGAAGGTGAACACCTCGCCCACCGATTACCGGCCGCTGAAGAAGATGCGCCTGATGCGTTTTGAAGGTGAGAGATACCACCTGATCGCGGAGTAGCCGGCATCCTCCTGGTGTGCCGGTTTCGAAGCCCGCCGGCTTTGCCGGCGTATTTCGAAACGGTCGGCACACTGCGATATCAATAACCTGGTGTCCACTTTGGATCTGAGGTTCGGATGACGAACTTCAGATTCGGGACATTAGGCGGTCGCCGGGGAACCACCCTTGCGGCCGCCGCCAATGATGTGGCCGAGCGGCGTCAACGCCGGGACGTGATCGCACAAGATCTTGCAGCTCGCCAGCAGCGGCACGGCGAGCAACGCGCCGATGACGCCCCACATCCAGTCCCAGAAGAACAGCGACAGGATCACCAGCACGGGATTGAGGGTGAAGCGCGTCGCGAGCAGCATCGGCGTTATGGTCTCGCCTTCCAGGACGTGGATCAGCAGATAGATCCCCGCTGGCAGCAGCGCCCACCACAGCACCGAATAGGTGAACAGCCCGACCACGAAGAAGATCACGACGCCGGTGAACGGGCCGAGGATGGGGATGTAGTTGAGCAGGAACGCTACGGTGCCCCACAATAGAGGGTCGGGCAGCCCGCAAGCCCAGGTCGAGAGCCCGTTCGCCACACCGACAAGCAGGTTCATCACCGTGATTGTGGCGAGATAGCCGGAGATGTGGCGCTCGACCTCGTCGCCGATCTCCACCACACGGCGCTTCTGCTGGAACCGAGGCATGATTTCGACGAGGCTGCGCAACAAGGTGTCACCAGCCCACAGTAGAAAGAACAGGATCACCACGATGGTGAACAACTCGCCGAGGATGGCGCGCGTGCCGGCGAGGACCGACAGTCCGACCCCGCCGAGCCCCGACGATTGCCGGACGGTGAAGGTCTGCTCGGCCTGCTCCCCCGACGGCCTACCCCGCTGATCCATGATCTGCTCAATCGTCCGGACGCCGCTCTCGACATACTGGATCGGCGCTCGCAGCGGCCCGAGCTTCTGCTGCAGCTTGGGCAGCGCTTCCGGCGCGCGGGCTATCCAGCCGGAGGCCGGCACCGAGATGGCTGCGGCGATGCCGCCGATCAGGCTGAACAAGGCGACGATGAGCAGCAGCGAAGAGAGCGCCGCCGGCAGCCGCAGCCGGCCTGAAAGGAACCGCTTGGCCGGAGAAAGCAGCAGGTTCAGCACGCAAGCGAGCACGAACGGTACAACGATCGCCTGCGCTACGTACAGCACGGCCAGCACCGCCAACACGGTCAAGATGACCAGCGTGACGGACCGCGTGTCGGGATGCATCTCGGCGATCTGATGCTGCGCCTCAACGACCTCCTTGTCGTGGGCGGTCGGGCTACTGTTCGGAACACCCTCACTCATGCGTGAGCAACGCAAGACCGGGAATGATTGTTCCGTTGCAATGTACTTTGCCGCGCTCTAGCCGGCGTTGCGGTCACGTCTCGGCAGACGTACGACGAAACGAGCCCCCAGGATCTTGCCCGTTGTGTCGCGCCGATTCTCCGCGCCGATCCGCCCACCCATGGCCTGGACGATCTGGCGGCTGATCGACAGGCCGAGGCCGGAGTGCTGCCCGAAGCGCTCGCCCTGCGGCCGTTCCGAGTAGAACCTGTCGAACACGTGTTCGAGCTTGCCGTCCGGAATGCCCGGGCCCTCATCCTCGACGCTGATCTCGACCACGCCACCAGTCTCGCGCCCGCGCAGAAAGATGCGACCCGCCGGCGGGCTGAACGACTTGGCGTTGCCGATGAGGTTGCGCAGCACTTGCACCAGCCGATCCTCGAGCGCCAGCACGACGAGGCCCTCTTCGGGCGCGTCGAGCTTGATCACCGGATCACCGACATCGCGTGTGGCAAGGTCGATCTCGCGAAGCGTCGACAGGATCGGCGCCGCGTCGACCGGCTGGAGCGACAACCGGGAGAGCTCGGCGTCGATGCGAGACGCGTCGCTGATGTCGCTGATCAGCCGGTCGAGCCGGGTCACGTCATCGGCGATGATGGCGAGCAGCCGTTTCTGCTGCGCCGGATCCTCGACCCGGCGCATGGTCTCGATCGCGCTGCGTATGGAGGAAAGCGGGTTCTTGATCTCGTGCGCGACGTCGGCGGCGAAGCGTTCGATCGCATCCATTCGGGTCCACAACGCCGCGGCGGAGGCAGAGAGCGCGTTCGCCAGGGCGCCCACCTCGTCGCTGCGCCGGGTCAGCGCTTCCGGCACGGTGCCAATGCGTCCCTTGCCCTCGCGGATCTGGGCCGCCGCGCCGGCCAGGCGCAGGATCGGTCGGGCGATGGTCAGCGAGAGGTACCACGACAGCAGCACGGTCAGCACCAGCGCGAGACAGAACAGGCCGAGGATGGAGGCCCGCACGGTGAACAGGCTGGAGTCGACCTCCCGCGCCTCGCGGGTGAGCAGTATGATACCCACGGTGTGACGGTTGCGCTCCACCGGCTCGGCGACGGTGACGAGCAGCCGGTCGTCGCGCGTACGTCGCACATAGGGCGGCATCTCGCGGCTTTGATCGTTGCCGGCGAGGCGCAGCTCCTCCTTGACGTCCGGCTGCCAGTCGAGCCCCGGCGCGCCTGGCGTGATGTCGACGGCAAACGGCTGCGGCGCTTCATGCGGCAACACGGACAACACGCGGTCATACACCCAGCCGATCGAGGCCAGCAGCGAGTTGTGTCGAGCCGCCGGCCCCAGCGGCTCGGTGCTGACCGCGCCGCTCGTGCTCTCGCGCACCCGGCTGTCGGCGATCACCTGGCCGTCGGGCGCATAGACTTTCGCTTGCGCATTGGGCGTGGGCTCGGTGAGCCGGCGCAACAGCGGGCGGGCGAGCTCGGGGACAAGGGTGGGGTTGTCCGGTTCGTCCTCGCGAACCGCGCTTTGGCCGAGCGCGCCGGCGTAGATCTTCGCCTGTTCGCGAAGCGCACCCACCTCGGCCTCGAGCAGGCCGTTCTGGTACTGATCGAGATACAGCAGAGCGGCCACCAGCAGCGCCAGCGGCAGCGCATTGACCAGCAGGATGCGTCGCAACAGCGGCGAGACCCATCGGGTCCGTCCCGGAACCACGGCAGGGCGAGGCTCGGGAGCAGCGACGGAGCCGCTCGCCCCACGCACCGGGCGGCTGGCGACAGTGGCCTGACTCATCGGTGGGTCCGCCCGTCAGTGTTCCTTGTAGCGATAGCCGATGCCGTACAGCGTCTCGATATGGTTGAAGCTGTCATCGACGGCGCGGAACTTCTTGCGAACGCGCTTGACATGGCTGTCGATGGTCCGGTCATCCACATAGATGTTCTCGCCGTAGGCAGCGTCGATCAACTGGTCGCGCGCCTTGACCATGCCGGGCCGGGCCGCCAGGGCCTTGATCAGCAAGAACTCTGTTACCGTGAGCTGGATGTCCTTGCCGCGCCACGTGCACTGGTGCTTGGTGTCGTCGAGCACGAGATCGCCCCGAGCGATCACCCCGCCCGGCGCGGCGCCGGATCCTTCCGCCCGGCTCGCCTCGTTGCGACGAAGCAGCGTGCGGATGCGCTCGATCAGCAGCCGCTGGCTGAACGGCTTGGTGATGTAGTCATCGGCGCCAAGCCGTAGCCCCATCAGCTCGTCGACCTCCTCATCCTTGCTGGTGAGAAAGATTACCGGCATCGTGCTGCGCTGTCGCAGCCGCTGCAGCAACTCCATCCCGTCCATCCGCGGCATCTTCACGTCGAGCACAGCGAGGTCGACGGGACGGGCATTTAACCCTTGCAGCGCGCTCTCCCCGTCCGTGTAAGTGCGCACTTGAAAACCTTCCTGCTCCAAGGTCATAGCGACGGAGGTCAGGATGTTGCGGTCGTCATCCACTAGAGCGATGGTCTGCTTCATGTCTGGCTCCTTCACCGGATCGCTGCCGGATCCACTCTGGGCGAAGCGGCCGATGCCGCCCTGCCGTATCCAACGCAGGAAGGCTGCAGCTTGATTGTGGCGCTTTGCAGACGGGAGGTGAACGAATAATGGCGGATGACAGCCCTGCCCTGCAGGCGAGGCGCCTCCTCCGAGCGGCGCGCGCTGCCAGCCTCGCGACCTCCGCCGCAGGGCAGCCCTTCGCCTCGCTGGTCACGCCAGCGACCACACCGGACGGCTCACCCTTGCTGTTGCTCTCCGCGCTGGCCGAGCACACGCGCCACCTGCACGCCGATCCGCGCTGTGCGGTGCTGGTCAGCGGTGTCGCGGAGAGCGCCAACCCGCAGACCGCGCCCCGCCTGACACTCACCGGAACGGCCGAGCGGGTCGACGATTCGACGCTCAAGGCGCGTTGGCTCGCGGTCCATCCCTATGCTGCACTGTATGCCGATTTCGTTGATTTCGCGCTGTGGCGGATCACGGTGGGCGGCGGCCTGCTGGTCGGCGGGTTTGCCCGAGCGAACCGATTGACAGCGGCCGATCTCGCGCCCGACCCCGACGCGGTGGCGGCGATCGCCGCAGCCGAGGCCCGCGTCATCGCGCATTGCAACGCCGACCACGCCGATGCCATGGCGGTGCTCGCCGGCGGCCCGGGCGAGTGGCGCATGGTCGCCGCCGATGTCGACGGGTGCGATCTAGCCCCGGTCGAGCCGGACAGCGCCACGGTTCGGCGGGCTTGGCCGGCCCCCCTTGCCTCGGCGGGGGAGGTGCGCGCCGCCCTCGTCGAGATGCTGCGCGGTCGGTAACGCTCGGAGGCACCGACACGGCTGGACCAGTGCCCGCCCGCGCCGTAAATAGCTTACCAAAGCCGTTCGCCGCCCACCACCGGCGACATGAGACACGAGCGCCTTGACACGAAGGGCGGCCGCCCGCCGGAGGAGCCAAGAGTTGACTGTTGCCGCTGACGCGACGCGACCTCATCCCGAGCACCGCTCAGCAGGGCCCTTGGCAGGCACCGGGGTGCTCGCGGGTCGCCCGGTTCACGCCAACCTCGCCGCTCCTTCCCTGGTCGCTGCCGCGCTCCGGCGAGAGGAGGGCCATCTCTCGGCCGATGGCGCGCTGATGGTACGAACCGGGGTGCACACCGGACGATCGGTGCAGGACAAATTCGTCGTGGACGAGCCCTCCACCACGGCGGATGTCTGGTGGGGCAGGATCAACCAGCGGCTCGCACCCGACAAGTTCATCGGGCTGAAGTCTCGGGTGCAGGCCTATCTGCAAGGCCAGGAGCTGTTCACCCAGGATCTCTACGCCGGCGCCGACCCGGACCAGCGGGTGCGCGTCCGCCTGGTGACCACCGGGGCGTGGCATGCGCTGTTTGCGCGCAACATGTTCATCCGACCACCAGAGGCCGAGCTCGCCGGGTTCGAACCCGACTATGTGATCCTGCACGCACCTGATTTTCGCGCCGACCCGGCGATCGACGGCGTGCGCAGCGGGACCGCGGTCGCGCTTTCCTTCGCCGAGAAGTTCATTGTCATTGCCGGGACCGAGTATGCGGGGGAGATCAAGAAGACGATCTTCACCGTGATGAACTGGCTGATGCCGGCACGCGGTGTGTTGCCAATGCATTGCAGCGCCAATGTCGGCAACGGCGCGGCCGGCGATGTGGCGCTGTTCTTCGGCTTGTCAGGGACCGGCAAGACCACGCTCTCCTCTGACCCGAATCGGCCGCTGATCGGCGATGACGAGCATGGCTGGGGGCCGCAAGGCATCTTCAACTTCGAGGGGGGCTGCTACGCCAAGGTGATCAACCTCTCGGCCGAAGCCGAGCCGGAGATCTGGGCCGCGACTCACCGGTTCGGCACCGTGCTCGAGAACGTCGTTGCCGACGACCGGGGACGATGCGACCTCTCCGACAAGTCGCTGACCGAGAACACCCGCTCCTGCTACCCGGTCGACTATATTCCGAACGCCGTCCCCGCCGGCCGCGGAGACCAGCCGCGCAACGTGGTGATGCTCACCGCCGACGCGTTTGGCGTACTGCCGCCGATCGCCAAGCTCACCCCGGCGCAGGCCATGTACCACTTCCTCAGCGGCTACACCGCGCGGGTCGCTGGCACCGAGAAGGGCCTGGGCTCCGAGCCGCAGGCGACGTTCTCGACTTGCTTCGGCGCCCCGTTCCTGCCCCGTCAGCCGGAAGTGTATGGCGAAATGCTCGCCGGGCTCATCGCCCAGCACGGCGCCGATTGCTGGCTGGTGAACACCGGCTGGAGCGGCGGGCAGTATGGCGTCGGCCACCGCATGAGCATCCGCCACACCCGGGCGCTGCTCAACGCGGCGCTGGATGGCTCGCTTGCCCGCGCCTCATTCCACACCGAGCGCTATTTCGGCCTGTCGATCCCGACGCATGTTCCAGGCATCCCAGACGAGGTGCTCGACCCGCGCAAGGCCTGGGCGGATCCCCAGGCGTACGACCGCATGGCGCAAGAGCTGATCGCACGCTTCGAGGCGAACTTCCGCAGTTTCCAGGCGGTGGTGAGCGACGAGGTGCGCGCTGCGGCGATTCGCGCCGCCGCCTAGCTAGCCCTGCGCACCGAGGCTACCGTCTCGCCTCGCGCTCCCGTTATGGGGGATTCGATTACATGGGAGGTCGGGCATGTACGTCCCGTCGCAATTCAAGGAGGATCGCCCGGAGGTGATCGCCGAGGCGATACGACGGGCTGGACTCGCCACATTGGTGACCCTCGGGGCGGACGGGCTCGTCGCCAGCCATGCGCCGATGCTGCTCGATCCCGAGCCTGCGCCGCACGGTACCCTGCTCGGTCATCTCGCGCGCGCCAATCCGCAATGGCGCGATGCGGTCGGGGGCGTGCAAGCACTAGCCGTCTTCGCCGGACCGGAGGCGTACATAACGCCGTCCTGGTACCCGAGCAAACGCGAGCATGGCCGCGTCGTGCCGACCTGGAACTACATCGCCGTCCACGCATACGGCGATCTCAGCTTCTTCGACGATCATGAGCGGTTGCACGACGTCGTACGTCGGCTCACCGCGCGCCACGAAGCCCCACGCGCCTCGCCCTGGGCGGTGTCCGACGCGCCGGAACGATTCGTCGAATTGATGCTGAAGGGAATCATCGGCTTCAGGCTGCCAATCGCGCGTCTCGATGCAAAGTGGAAGATGGGCCAGAACCGCGACGCCGCAGATCGCGCCGGCGTGGTGTCGGGACTGATTGCCGAGGGACGCGCAGACGTTGCCGACCTCATTCCCGGGGACAATACGCCCGCATCGTAACCGGCGAGGCTCGTCATCATCGACTCTGCCGCTTGCCGCCTGAGCGAGGCAGTGGAACGGTGCGTCCCCGCGCGCCACGGAGATCCTAGATGACCGACGCAATGCCCGACTGTCTCACCCTGGGCGAGACGGGTGCCTTGCCACTGTTCACCGCGCGACCGAACGCCTTGGAGGCGTTCCTGACCGGGCTTCCGGACGCTCAGGCGACATTCCTGCGCGATTGCGGGTTCAGCGCCGCCGCGCAGGAACTCGTGTTGTTGCCCGGCCCGGCCGGCCTCGCGGGGGCGGCGCTCGGGCTGGGCGAGGACCGGTCACCCGAGGCGTTCGGCGATCTCGCGTACCGGCTTCCCGTGGGCAGCACCTGGGCGCTGCAACCGGGAGATCATCACGCCGACGCGGCGGTGCTCGGCCATGTCTTGGGCGCCTACCGCTACGCCGCGTTCAAGCCGCCCAAGCGAGCTCCAGCACGACTGGCACTGCCGTCCGGACAAGATCGGGCGGTGTCGATGGGGCGGGCGATCTGCATGGCGCGCGACCTGATCAACACGCCAGCCAATCGTCTGGGTCCGACCGAGCTGGCCGATGCCGCGCTGGCGCTCGCCGAGCAGCATCGCGCCTCAGCGGTCTGCTTCGACGGAGCCAAGCTCGAGGAGAGCTATCCGACGATCGCGGCGGTGGGTCGCGGATCAATCCGCGCGCCGCGCGTTGCGATGTTCCGCTGGCAGGGCTCCACCGCTCGACCCTCGTCGCCGCTGATCTCTCTCTGCGGCAAGGGCGTCTGCTTCGACTCCGGTGGCTACGATCTCAAGCCATCATCGGGCATGTTGCGGATGAAGAAGGACATGGGAGGTGCGGCCGCAGTGCTCGCCATCGCGCGCGCAATCATGGAGGCCGACCTGCCAATGCGACTCGCGCTGCGCATCGGTTGCGTTGAAAACAGCGTCTCCGGTGCAGCGATGCGGCCGCTCGATGTGATCCGCACGCGACGGGGCCTCACGGTGGAGGTCGGCAACACCGACGCAGAAGGCCGGCTGGTGCTCTGCGACCTGCTGGCCGAGGCGTCCGACGAGATACCCGACCTGCTGCTTGATTGCGCGACATTGACGGGTGCTGCGCGCGCCGCACTCGGCCCCGACCTCCCGGCGCTATTCTGCAACGACGAACCCTGGGCGGCGCGCCTGCTACAAGCGGGTGACGAGCAGCATGATCCGATGTGGCGACTGCCGCTCTGGGACAGCTACGATCCGTGGCTGAGCAGTCCGACCGCCGATCTCAGTAACGTGTCCAGCAAACCTTTCGCCGGCGCGATTGTCGCTGCACTGTTTCTTCGGCGATTCCTCGCGCCGGGCGTGAGTTGGGCGCATGTCGATCTCTATGCGTGGAACGATCAGACGCGACCGGCACATCCTGAGGGCGGAGAAGGCCAAGTCGTTCGTGCGATGTTTGCCGCAGTGCAGAACCGCGTGATTACTTCGTGAACGGACCGAATCACCCAGGTAACGTGATTGCGAATAGCACTGTGTGAATTCCGACTTGTAGCCCCCCTATTCAGTACACGGCAGCCAACCATATACGAATTTGGCAGCGCGTCCGGCGCGGATGCGTTGCGCGAAGTTAATTTTGTGCTGAGCAATGAAGGGGCAAAAAATGGCAGCAACCCAGTCCGCCGACCAGCTTGTCGGAGTATTGCGCGAAACGGTGGTGGCCCTGGTCCGTCGTGACGGAGCTGATCTTTCCGCACGGCAGCTTGGCGTGTTTCTCACCTGCTACTTGCAGGAAGGGGCACACACCGTTCGCGGGCTCGCGGCCGATCTCAATGTGTCGAAACCGGCAATCACCCGCGCCTTGGACCGTCTTGGCGAGCTCGACCTCGCGCGCCGCAAGGTGGATCCGATGGATCGGCGCAGCGTGCTCGTGCAGCGGACCCTGAAAGGTGCTGCCTTCCTGCGCGACATGCGCGGCATCATGAGCGAGGCAAGCCACGTCTCCCGCAAATCGACCGCCGCCGAAACCACCGGTGCTTCGCGTCGGAGTGCCTGAGCTGCACGCCTTCTGTTCTTCCTCCTCGGCCTCGACAGGCCGGGATGGAGAATGGGCCGGCCGCTACCAGCTGCGGATACCGGCACGTCGGGCCTGCACCTGCACCAGCCGCAACCACGCCAACTGCACAAGCAGGATCAGGATCGGCACATAGGGCTTCCACGGCGACGGCACTCGGATGAACAACAGGCAGCACAGCCCGCCGAATGCCGCGAAGCTCCAATGCGCCATCGCGACGACGGGCGCGGGAATTCCGGCTCGCTGCGCGACTTGGTAGACGTGGCCGCGATGTGCCTGGGTGAGCCGCTGCCCGGTGAGTGCCCGTCGGGCTAGCGTGAAGGCGACATCGCACAGCACACCCGACAGCAACATCGGCACGAGCAGGAACGACATCTCGATCGCGCCGAAGCGTGCGGCCGCGACACCAAGCACGGCCAGCATGAAGCCGCAGAATTGGCTGCCGACGTCTCCCATGAAGATGCGGGCGCGCGGGAAGTTGAACGGCAGAAACCCCGCCAGTCCGGCAACCAGCAGCAACGAGGCGAAGTAGACGAACCAGCCCTGCTGGCCCTCGGCGATGAAGGCGAGGAAGCCTGCCGCGACCAGCGCCGTCCCCGACGCCAGACCGTTCAGCCCGTCGATGAAGTTCATCGCGTTGGTCGCGAACAGGATCCACACCACCGTCGCCGCCATGCCGATCCAGCCGAGATCGACCGGCCCGAGATACGGCACGCGGTAGACCGCCACGTAGAGCCCCGAGGCGACCGCCGTGAGGGACGCCAGCACCTGCGCGATGAGCTTCACGATGAACGGCCAGTCGCGCAGATCGTCGAGGAAGGCCACCACCGCGATCGCCACCGAGGCGATGATGACGGCGCGAAAATACGGATCGGCGAGCCGAGAGAAGTCGGCGTATCGATAGAGCACGTACATCCCGGCGAGAAAGGCGCCGACGATGCCGACGCCGCCACCCTTTGGAGTCGGCGCGACATGCGACTTGCGCCGATTGGGCGTGTCCATCACTCCGGCGCCGATCATCAATCGGACCAGTGTGGCCGAGAGCACGGCGAGCACGGCGGCGAACGTCAAATGCTGCAGAAAGGCGGCCGGCGTCATCGGCAAGCTCATGCAAGACTGGCTCGACCATGACCCGATCGACCCCGCCCCCGCAAGCCGGCCGAACCAGCAGGCATGATGGGGTGACCTGACCTCGAGCGACACCTGGGCTATAGCGGGAGCGATGCATCCGCCCCGCTCCCTCGTCCGAATCGGCGTGAACGTGCTGCTCGATGGGCTCTTGGCCGCGCTCGCGGTGCCGGTGGCGCGTTGGGTCGCCGAGCCTGCCGGCCCTTGGCTGCACCCGCTCTGGGCCCCCCTGGGCGGCGCGATTACCCTGCTCGCCGCGTCAGTGCCATTCCGGTTGCCGCTGCAGTACTGGCGGTTCGCCGGGATTGGCGACCTGCTTGGCGTTGCCGGCGCGAGCGTACTCGGGGCTATCCTGTTCGGCCTGCTCGCCGCCCTGACAGGCATCCCGGCGCCCAACCCGGCGCTCCCGATCATCCATGCCCTGACCCTGCTCGCACTGCTCGGTGCGCCGCGCGTGGTCTACCGCCGCCTACAGGTGCATCGCGCAACCGGCTTCTTCCCAGCGGCCACCGAGGATCCGGCCAACCAGTCCGCACTGCTGGTCGGCTCCGCGGAAGACGCCGACCTGTTCTTGCGCGCCCTGGCGCAGGATCGGCGCCAGCCGCTGCGGGTGATGGGCATCCTGGCGCTCGGCGCCCGGCAGACCGGACGGCGGATCCATGGCGCGCCGATCCTCGGCACGCTAGCCGAGGCCGAACCGGCGCTGGAGCGGCTCGCCGGCGAGGGCCGCACCCCATCGATGCTTGTCGTCGTCACCCCCGACCTCGCCGGCGCGGCGCTGCTCGGCCTGCTGCAGCACGCCGAGGCGCACGGCCTGCTGGTCCGCCGCGCCGCGCGGCCGACCACCCTGCACCCGGCATCGAGCGGCGGCGGGCTCGAACTCAGGCCGGTCGCCATCGAGGAGCTGCTGAACCGGCCGCAGGTCCCGCTCGACCGCGAGGGAATGGCGCGGCTGATCCAGGGGCGACGAGTGATCGTCACCGGCGCCGGCGGCACAATTGGCAGCGAGCTGGCACGCCAGGTCGCGGCACTCGGGCCGGCGACGCTGACCCTGCTCGACAACGGCGAGTATGCGTTGTGGCAGATCGACCTCGAGCTGGCCGAGACGCACCCGCTCGTCCCACGGCGCGCGGTCATCGCCGATATCCGCGACGAGACCCGCATCCGCGCCGCCTTCGCCGCGGCGCGGCCCGACCTCGTGTTCCACGCCGCTGCGCTCAAGCACGTGCCGATGGTCGAGGACAACCCGATCGAGGGCCTGCTCACCAACGCGGTCGGCACCCGCCACGTCGCCGATGCGGCCCGCGCCGCCGGTTCGCTGGCGATGGTGCTGATTTCGACCGACAAGGCGGTGAACCCGACCAGCGTAATGGGCGCCTCCAAGCGGCTGGCGGAGATGTATTGTCAGGCGCTCGACATCGCCGCCCGACAGCCGGGCGGCGGGATGCGCTGCGTCACCGTCCGTTTTGGCAACGTGCTCGGCAGCACCGGCTCGGTGGTGCCCCTGTTTCAGCGCCAGCTCGAACGCGGCGGTCCGCTCACCGTGACGCACCCCGATATGCAACGCTACTTCATGACGGTACGCGAGGCAGTCGGCCTGGTGCTGCAGGCGAGCGTGCTGGGCGCCGGCGACACCGTGCTGTCGTCGGGCCGTGATGGGGGCATCTTCGTGCTCGACATGGGCAAACCGGTGAAGATCGTCGACCTGGCGCGACAGATGATCCGCCTCGCCGGCCTGCGACCCGAGGAAGACGTGGAAATCCGCTTCACCGGTTTGCGGCCCGGCGAGAAGCTGTTTGAGGAGTTGTTCCACGGGCGCGAGCCGCCCGTGCCAACCGGCTTCCCCGGTCTGCTGATGGCCAGCCCACGCACCGGCGATCCCGCCATCATCGGCCGCGCGCTGGACGAGATCGCCGCCGCCTGCCGAGGCGAGCAGGCGCGGCTGGCACTCACCCTGCTCGGCCGGCTGGTGCCGGAGTTCGAGCACAACCCGAACGGCGCGGTTACCTCCGCCCGCGCCTGATCGGAGTTGCCGTTGCACAGGATGCCACGACCATGACCCCGCCCGCAGTGCCGTTCCTTGATCTCAAAGCGCAGCAGAAGCGCATCGAGCCCGAACTGCGCCGCCGGCTCGAAGCGGTGCTCGCGCACTGCCAATTCGTGCTCGGCCCCGAGGTCGGGGAACTTGAGGACAGGCTCGCGGCGTTCTGCGGCGCCAAGCACTGCGTCGCGGTGAGTTCCGGCACCGACGCGCTGCAGATCGCGCTGATGGCCGAGGAGATCGGGCGCGGCGACGCGGTGTTTCTCCCCGCGTTCACCTACACGGCGACCGCCGAGGTGCCGCTCGTGCTTGGCGCCACCCCGGTGTTCGTCGACGTCGATCCGCGCACGTTTCAGATCGATCCGGCGCATCTCGAATCGCGCATCCGGGCCGTGCGCGCCACGGGCAGGCTGCGGCCGCGCGCGCTGATCGGGGTGGACCTGTTCGGCCAGCCGGCGGACTGGCCCGCCCTGGAAGCGATCGCGCAGCGCGAGGGCTTGTTCACGCTCGATGACGCCGCCCAGAGTTTCGGCGCGCAGCTCGGCAACAAGCGGCTCGGCACCTGGGCGGACGCGACGGCGACCAGCTTCTTTCCCAGCAAGCCGCTCGGCGCCTATGGCGATGGCGGCGCGTTGTTCACCGATAGTGACGCGCGCGCGGCGTTGTATCGCAGCCTGCGCACGCACGGCGAAGGCACGACGCGCTACGAGGTGCTGCGCACCGGCATGAACGGCCGCCTCGACACCCTGCAAGCGGCGGTATTGCTAGCCAAGCTGACCGTGTTCGAGGCGGAGATGGCGGCGCGTGGGCGGGTCGCGCGCTGGTATGACGAGCACCTGCGGGGCGCGGTGGAGCTACCGGCGCGGGTTCCACACAGCACCAGCGCATGGGCGATCTACTCGGTGCTGCTGGCCGACGACGCGACACGGGAGCGGGTGCAGGCGGCGCTGCGGGAGAGCGGCGTGCCGACAGCGATCTACTACCCGCGTCCGCTACATCACCAGCCCGCGTATCGCGACCACCATGACGGCGCGGCGCTGCCTGTGTCGGAGGCGCTGGCCAAGCGAACTCTGGCGCTGCCGATCCATCCCGACCTGGGCGACACAGCACTCGGGCGCGTCGAGCATGCGATACGGGCTTGCACCTGAGGAGAGCCGCCGCGCGGCATCAGGCCGGACGCGTCAGCAGAGCCACGATCTCGCGAGCCGTGACCAGATGCTCCACCCGAACCGTGAGATCCCGCAACCGCCGCGCGGTGTCGTTCGGCCAATCCAGCCCGCCGAAGTCGAGGCAGTCCCGCAGTTTCGCTTCAGCATCAGCGATCGTCATGGGGGCGTCGGGATGGCCGCGGGGAGTGTCGACTCGATGCTGGAACACAACGTTGCCGGCTCGCACGAGCAGATCGGCGGGAGAGATGTTGCGCGACCAGTCCCGCTCGATAGCGTCGTCCACCGCGCATTCCACCTTGGCCGCGAGCGTCAGGATATCGCGCCGCCGCAGCGCTTCTTCGGTAAAATGCCGCAATAACACGCAGCCGTCCAACAAGGCGGCGGCGATGGTAAACGGCAGGCTGAACTGAGCCTGAACGACGGTGCGCGGCTTGAGGCGCATGGCGGGCGGGGTACAGACCGCCTCATAGGCCTGCTTGTTGACGCCCACTGCGATACGTTGGACACCAGCGGCCTCGAAGCCGGGCTGCCGCGCGACAGCTAACGCGGCGTCGATCGCCGTATGATTGAAGCGACAGCATGGGTAGGGCTTGTAGCTCAGCCGCGTCATTTCGAACCACGTGCCCAGCCCGTCGCGCAAGACATCCGGGTCGTAGCCGCCGCGCAGATACGTGCGAAATAGTCCGTCGACGCCGTCGAACGTGTTCTGCGCGCCACGGATTTCCCGCTGGGCGAGCTGAACCGACAGCAACGCCGCCTTCGCCGCCAGACCCGGCTGCATACGCTTGGTCAGCGCGGCGTCCCGCGTGACCTGATGCGTGCCGGCCGCCTGACTGTAGGCGATCCCGAGCGCGTTGACCGTCTGCCGCGCGTCCAGCCCCATCACCCGCGCCGCAGCCGCCGTCGCGCCGAAATACCCGAACAACGACGTGTAGATGAACCCACTCTCGATGATGCCGATCGTCGTCGCGGCGCCGAGACGACAAACCAGCTCGAGTCCGGCCACGATGCCCGCCAGCAGGTCGGCACCGGTCGCCTGCGGCCTCAATTCCGCCGCGGCCAGTGCCGCCGGCACCACCGAGACGCCCGCGTGCAGGACGGCCGCGTCATGCGTGTCGTCGAAATCCCGCGCATGCGCCATCATGCCATTGACCCAGGCGGCGTGGTGCGCCGGCACGCGCGCATCAGAACACCAGATGGCGGCCTGCGGAGCGCCGCCCCAGGAGCGCGCCAACGCGATGACGTCGCCCACGCCGGGCGCGTTATGTCCGGCGGTGGCGCAGGCCAAGGTGTCCAGCAGATTGGACCGCGCCGCGTCGATGACGGTGGCGGGCAGGTCAGAGACGCGAAGCGAGGCAGAGAAGGCGGCGAACACGGCCGCGAATTCCTCGTTTTCGGACGCGGACGGCTGCCTAGCCGCTTCGTGGACCATTGCTTTCCCTTGCATCGCTGGAGCAGCCTGTCGCGCCTGCCGCCTGAAATCAACTCGTGGTCACGGGGTGGAATATGAAGAATGAGCCATCGCTGGAGCTACACATCCCGGAACCCCGCTTCCGGCCAGGAGATCAGGTGGACTTCAGCGATCTCGCCATTCCGCGGCCCGAGGAGGCACGCTGTCCCGACACCATGGTGTCCCCGTCCGAAATTCGTGATCTGGCATTTGGCCTCATCCGGGTGTTGGATTCAAATGGGGCCGCGGCAGGAGCCTGGAACCCGAATTTGTCACCCGACGTGCTGCGCCGTGCGCTGACCGCGATCCTGCTCACCCGGGCCTATGATGACCGCATGTATCGCGCGCAGCGGCAAGGCAAGACATCGTTCTACATGAAATGCACCGGCGAGGAGGCGATAGCCGTCGGCCAGGCTCTCGCACTGTCGCGCGATGACATGTTGTTTCCAACTTATCGGCAGCAGGGCCTGCTAATCGCGCGGGAATGGCCGCTGGTCGACATGATGTGCCAAGTCTACTCCAACTCTCGCGACCGGCTGAAGGGCCGCCAAATGCCGGTTTTCTACTCCAGCAAGGAAGCCGGTTTCTTCTCGATTTCGGGCAATCTCGGCACGCAGTACAGCCAGGCCGTCGGCTGGGCCATGGCGGCCGCCTACAAGCACGACAGCCGTATCGCCGCGGCGTGGATTGGCGAGGGTGCCACGGCGGAGGCGGATTTCCATTACGCCCTCACCTTCGCCGCCGTATTCAAGGCGCCGGTCGTTCTCAACGTCGTCAACAATCAGTGGGCGATCTCCAGCTACTCGGGCATCGCCGGCGGGGAGCAGACGACATTCGCCGCGCGCGCGCTCGGATTTGGCATTCCGGCTTTGCGGGTCGACGGCAATGACTTGCTGGCCGTGTACGCCGCGACGAAATGGGCTGCCGATCGCGCCCGGGGCAATGGCGGGCCCACAGTGATGGAGTTGTTCAGCTACCGCGCGGCGGCGCATTCGACCTCCGATGATCCGAGCAAATACCGGGCCCAGAATGAGGCGGACGCATGGCCGCTCGGCGATCCGCTGCTGCGGCTCAAGCAACACCTGATGGGGTTGGGCGAGTGGAGCGAGGCGAAAACACGCAACCGCCGAGGCGGAAGCCGCCGAACGCGTGCGCGCGGCGGACCGGGAGGCGCAATCGCATGGCACCCTGACCGACGGGCCGGGACACAGCCCGAGCACCATGTTCACCGACATTTTCAAGGAAATGCCGCCGCACTTGCGACGCCAGCGCCAGCAAATGGGATATTGACGATGGCGTCGATGAATATGGTGCAGGCGATCAATTCCGCCATGGACATCTGCCTCACCCGCGACCCGGACGTCGTCATATTCGGCGAGGACGTTGGGTATTTTGGTGGCGTCTTCCGCTGTACCGAGGGGCTGCAACGCAAGCACGGCCGCACCCGAACCTTCGATACGCCGATCGCCGAGGGCGGGATCTTGGGCGTGGCCGTCGGCATGGGCGCCTATGGCTTGCGGCCGGTCGTCGAGGTTCAGTTCGCTGATTACATCTATCCGGCCACAGATCAGCTCATCTCGGAGGCCGCCAGGTTGCGCCATCGCTCGGGCGGAGAATTCTCCGCGCCGATTACCGTGCGGACACCGTGCGGCGGCGGGATCTATGGCGGCCAGACGCATAGCCAGAGCCCAGAGGCCATCTTCACCCACGTCTGCGGCTTGAAAACCGTCATTCCCTCCAATCCGTATGATGCGAAGGGCTTGCTGATCAGCGCCATCGAGGATGACGATCCGGTCATCTTCTTCGAGCCGAAACGCCTCTACAATGGGCCGTTCGACGGACACCACAACAAGCCCGTCACTTCATGGACCAATCATCCGCACGGCGAAGTACCGACGGATTACTACCGCATCGAACTCGGCAAGGCGGCAACCGTGCGCCAGGGGAACGATGTCACGGTACTAGCTTATGGGACGATGGTGCACGTGGCCCTGGCGGCGGCCGAGGAAAGCGGAATTGACGTCGAGGTCATCGACCTACGTACGCTCGTGCCGCTCGACTTGGACGCGATCGTGAAGTCGGTGAGCAGAACAAGCCGATGCGTCATCGTGCATGAGGCGACACTAACCAGCGGCTTTGGTGCCGAACTCGCGGCATTGGTGCAGGAGCATTGCTTCTACTCTCTGCACGCACCGGTCCTGCGCGTCACAGGTTGGGATACGCCTTATCCCCACGCGCTGGAATGGCACTATTTCCCCGGGCCGCATCGGATCGCTGACGCGCTTCGCCGCGTGGTGGAGGCGACGTGAGATGGCACAATACGTTTTCAGGTTGCCCGATGTTGGTGAGGGGATGGCGGAGGCCGAAATCGTCGACTGGCACGTAGAAGTGGGCAGCGTCGTGGAGGAGGATCAGCCACTTGTCGACATGATGACCGACAAGGCGACGGTGGAGATTACCTCGCCGGTAAGCGGAACCGTCCTGTCACTGAATGGAGCGAAAGGTGACAAGCGTCCGATTGGATCCGAGTTGGTCGTGCTCGAAGTCGAACACGTGTGCAATGACAGCGCAGCGGCTTCCTCGCCGACAAACCCTATTGCAGAGCAGGCGCGTCCGCCAGTCGCGCGCCCGGATGCCCAATCGGCTGTTCCGCCGAGCGCCACGTCGACCACCGAACATGAAGCAAGAGGATCACCACGCCCGGCGAAATTCGGATTCGAGACCCGGTCGGCAGATGAAGCACCGCAAGCATCACCAGCGGTGCGCCGCCGCGCGCGGGAGGCGGGGGTGGAGTTGCAGTTCGTTGCCGGCAGCGGTCCGGGTGGACGGATCACCATGGATGATCTGCAAGTCTACCTTGAGTCGAACGACCGAGAGCGCCCGCGGAGTCAGGTAGCAGGGCGGCAGCGTGACGGGGTCGAGGAGATCCCGATGGTCGGCCTCCGCCGGAGGATTGCCGAGCGTCTGCAAGACACGAAGCGTCGCATACCTCACTTCGCCTACATTGAAGAAATCGACGTCACCGCGCTTGAGGACCTCCGGAGAATCCTCAATGCAAAGCATCCCGCCAGCCGGCTAAGGCTGACGCTGTTGCCATTCCTGATCCGGGCGCTAGTCGTCGCACTTCCCAACTTCCCGCAGATCAACGCTAGGTTTGATGATAAGGCCGAGGTCATCCATCGGCACCAGGCAGTTCATGCCGGCATTGCCACGCAAACGCGAGACGGCCTAGTTGTCACCGTGATCAGGCACGCGGAGGCGCTGTCACTCTGGGAGACCGCCGAGGAACTCGCGCGTCTTTCCGTCCTGGCGCGCAGCGGCAAGGCCGGCCAAGCGGAGCTGACCGGATCGACGATCACGATCACCAGTCTCGGTCCGATGGGCGGCTTGGCGACGACGCCGATCATCAACCAGCCGGAGGTCGCCATCATGGGCGTGAACAAGATGATCGACCGTCCCGTCGTCCGGGACAGGCAGGTGGTCATACGAACGATGATGAACCTTTCCGCCTCGTTCGACCATCGGATTGTGGATGGATGGGACGCCGCTGCTTTCATCCAACGCATGAAAGAGCTGCTTGAGCACCCCGCAATGCTGTTCGTGGACCCGTTATGAGCCGGCATCTCAAACCCAAGGTCCTGGTCATCGGCGGCGGTCCCGGCGGGTACGTGGCCGCCATCCGCGCGGGGCAGCTTGGACTCGATACCGTGCTGGTCGAGAGCAGCCGGCTCGGCGGCACCTGTCTCATCCGCGGCTGCATCCCCTCGAAAGCGTTGATCCATGCGGCGGAGCAGTTCAACACGATGGTCCGCTCGGTGGGCGACGGCAATCTCGGCATCCGCTTGGCATCACCGCCCGTTCTGGATTTGCCGCAGATGATGGCTTGGAAGGATGGCATCGTGCAGCGCCTGGACAACGGCGTTAGTACATTGCTGCGACGGGCTGGTGTCACCGTGATAGCCGGGCAAGCCGTGTTCTCCGATGCCAAGACCTGCACGGTATCGACCACTGACGGCGAGACGTTGGTCTCCGCCGAGCACGTGTTGCTGGCGAACGGCTCGGTGCCCGTCGAATTGCCGAATTTGCCCTTCGGCGGCGCCGTCATCTCGTCGGCTGAGGCCTTGTCGCTCGAGAGCCTTCCGCAACGCTTGGTTATTGTCGGCGGCGGCTATATCGGCATCGAACTCGGGACAGCGTTCCGTAAACTCGGCTCCTCTGTAACCATCGTCGAGGCGCAAGACCGAATTCTACCGCTGTACGATGCCAAGCTGGTGGAGCCCGTGCAAAGCCGGCTCTCCCAAGCGGGCGTGGAGATCCATTTGGAGGCGCAGGCCCTTGCCCTCGAACGCTCGCACAACGGCGACGTGCTCATAATCCGCGTGAAGAACGGGGACACTGCCCAAATTCCCGCCGATCGCGTTCTCGTCACCGTGGGCCGGCGCGCCAATCTGCAAGGATGGGGGTTAGAAACCATGGCGGTCGACACGGAAGGCGGCTTCATCAAGGTTGACGACCAGTGCCGCACCTCGATGCGCAACGTGTGGGCGATCGGCGATCTGGTCGGCGACCCGATGTTGGCCCACAAAGCCTCGGCGCAAGGAAAAATGGTCGCGGAGATCATTGCCGGGCAGCGCGAACGGTTTGAGCCCGCCGCCATCCCGGCCGTCTGCTTCACCGACCCCGAAATTGTTAGCGTGGGGCTGCTACCCAGCGAAGCGGCGGCACGCGGGCTCGATGTGGTCGAGGGCACTTTCCCATTGTCGGCGAACGGCCGCGCCATGACCCTCGACGATGATAGCGGCTTCGTGCGGGTTGTCGCGCGGCGGGACACACATCGCGTCCTGGGCATCCAGGCCGTCGCGGCGCATGCCTCGGAGCTCTCGGGCGAATTTGTGCACGCGATCGAGATGGCGAGCGTCGTCGAGGATTTGGTCGGCACCATCCACGTGCATCCGACGCTCGGAGAGGCCTTGCACGAGGCGGCGATGCGATCGATCGGCCTTGCGATACACGTGTGATTTACCACGATGCGGCCGCGCTGCCGGTCCTGATGGCGGCGGGGGAGGTCTCGGGGCATGCAGGCCTACGTCGTGCGGCGCCTTCTGGCGCTGATACCCACGCTGTTCTTCGCCAGCCTCATCGTGTTCGTGACCGTGCGGCTGATCCCCGGCAACGTCATCGACCTGATGCTGAGCCAGAACGACATCAGCGCGGGGAACCGCAGCCGCGTGGCGCTGGAGGCGGCGCTGGGCCTCGACCGGCCCTTGCTCGTGCAATACGGGCGATGGATTGGCGCGATCCTGTCTTCCGGCGACCTCGGCAAGTCGCTTTGGCAGAACATCCCGGTGACTGGGCTGATCCTGCAACGTCTGCCGGTCACCTTCGAGCTTGGCCTGCTCTCGCTCGTGGTCGCGCTGTCGCTCGCGATCCCGATCGGCGTCTACTCGGCGGTCCGCCAGGACACCGCCGGTGACTACGTCATGCGCTCCTTCTCGATCCTGATGCTGGCGGTCCCGAGCTTCTGGCTCGGCACCCTGGTCGTGGTGTTCCCGTCGATTTGGTGGGGCTGGTCGCCCGAGATCGGCTACGTGCCGTTCACCCGGGATCCGATCCAGAACCTCAGCCAGATGATCATGCCCGCCATCATCCTGGGCACCGGCACGGTGTACATCACCCTCTCGGCGCTGTCGTGGGACCCGGCCGACTTCAACTGGAAATCGAACCACGACACCGGCGCCACGTACGAGCAATTGTTTGCCGCCGATCTGTCGAAAAGCGCCCGGAACGGCGGTAAGTACGATTTCGTCCTCGACGCCTATATCCCGCCCGAGGCGATCCGCGGCGAACTGGCCGAGGGCTGGGAGTGGAAGCAGAACCCGCTGCGCGTCGAGATCAAGCTGCGCCGCGGCGTGATGTTCCCGGACAAGCCCGGCGTCATGAAGAGCCGCGAGCTGGTCGCCGACGACGTGGTGAACAGCTACAACGGCTGAACAATAGCCCACGCAAGCTGCTTGACTATTTCGATCACATCGAGAAGGTCGAGGCGACCGATCCTCACACGGTCGTCTTCACCTTCAAGCACTACTTCGCGGAGTGGGACTACCGGTTCGGCTGGGGCTACTTCTCGGGCATCGTGTCAATCGGCGCGGGAAGGGGACCCCCAATTGGAGTGCGCCCCTGCGGGTGGACAGAACGGGCGATTTGAATTGACCCTCCTTGCTGGGCTTCCGGAGGATGGAAGCCATGACGAAGCACCGGTCCCACAGCGCGGCGTTCAAGCGGCAAGTGGCAGAGGAGTTCGTCGCCGGCGAGACCCTGCACGCACTCTCCAAGCGCCACGACATCTCGCGCCAGCTGATCCGGATCTGGGTCGGCAAGTTCGAGGCGGGCGCTTTGGACGAGGACGTGCAGGCAGCCGACCTGATCCAGGAATGCGAAGCCAAGATCGCCGCTCTGGAACGGATGGTGGGGCGCCAGGCGCTCGAGATCGAGCTGCTAAAGGGGGCTTTGAAGCATGCACCCCGGCCGAGAAGCGCGAGCACCTCCGTCGTCACCGGCCCCGCGCCGTCTCCGTCCAACAAGGGTGCGAGCTGATGGGCCTCGCGCGGTCTACGTTCTACGACACGCCACCCGTCCCCCTCGACGAGAACGAACTTGTCGCCCGCATCGGCGCGATCTGCGATGAGTTCGAGTGCTACGGCTACCGGCGGATTGGGGCGGCCCTGCGCCATCAAGGCGTGGTGGTGAACGGCAAGAAGCTGCGTCGCCTCATGCGCGAGCACGGACTGCAGCCGAAGCGGCGCCGGCGTTACGTGGTCACCACGGACAGCGACCACGCCGGGCCGATCTATCCCGACCTGGCCAAGGATCTCGTTCCCGACCGCCCGAATCGGCTCTGGGTGGCGGACCTCACCTACGTCGCCATCCCGGGCGGCTTCGTCTACCTGGCGGCGATCCTCGATGCCTGGTCGCGCAAGGTGGTCGGCTACGCCATCAGTCGATCGATGGACGCCCGCATTGCCGTAGCCGCATTGAAGGCGGCGATCCGGAACCGAGCGCCAGCCAAAGGCTGCATTCATCATTCCGATCGCGGTTCGCAATACGCGTCGGAGATCTGTCGCGAGCTGCTGGCCGCACATGGCCTGATCGGCTCGATGAGCCGCCGCGGCAACCCGTATGACAACGCCAAGGCGGAGAGCTTCATGAAGACGCTGAAGGTTGAGGCCGTCTACTTGGCGGCTTATGAGACGTTCGAGGATGTCACCGCCGACCTCCCGAGGTTCATCGACGAGGTCTACAACAGCAAACGCCTTCACTCAGCACTCGGCTATCTCAGCCCGGTGCAGTTCGAGGATCAACACGCCCAGCAGACGGTCAAAGCTGCCGCTTGATTCTGTCCACCCGCAGGGGCGCACTCCAAATCGGCGTCCAAACGGGACCCCTCTCGTTGCGGATAGTAATGAAGCCGATGTGTTTCTTTGTTTGGCTAACAGGGCCGTTTCTTCGTCCCGGCCTGATCTCCCCAGGGCGCTGCGCGCAGCTGCGATCAAGGATGGCCGCAGGCCATCGCCGGAGGCGGCGCGCAGCGTCCTTGACGGCGGCGAGCACTGCGTCAGGCTGGATAGGGGTGGGTCTGGCTGATCAGCCCCGGTTTTTGAAGCGCCAACTCTCGTTGCCGGTCTCAACGATGTCGCAGTGATGAGTGAGGCGATCGAGGAGAGCGGTTGTCATCTTGGCATCGCCGAACACGCTCGGCCATTCACCGAACGCCAGGTTTGTCGTGACGATCACGGAGGTCTGCTCGTAGAGGCGGCTGATCAGATGGAACAGCAGCTGACCACCGGACTGCGCGAACGGCAGGTAACCGAGTTCGTCGAGGACGACGAAGTCCTTGCGGCAGAGATAGTCGGCGGGGCGGCCCTGGCGTCCGGATCGGCCCTCGGCCTCGAGCTTGTTGACCAGGTCGACGACGTTGAAGAACCGGCCACGGGCGCCGTCGCGGATGCAGGCGCGGGCGATCGCGAGGGCGAGATGCGTCTTGCCGGTACCGGTTCCGCCGACCAGCATGATGTTGCGCTGATGCGCCAGGAAGTTGCCGCTGGCAAGGTCGCGCACAAGGGTCTCGTTGATCGGCTTGTTGGCGAAGCGGAAGTCGTCGACATCCTTGGCCAGCGGCAGCTTGGCGATGGTGATCTGATACCGGATCGAGCGGGCCTGCTTCTCGATGATCTCCGCGGTGAGCAGATCACCGACAATGTGCTGCGGCTCGTGCTGACGCTTCACCGCCGTGGTGATAATCTCGTCGAACGCGGCCTTCATGCCGTAGAGCTTCAGCTCCGACATGGTGGTCAGGATCTCGGTGCGCTCCATCGTGCGGTGCTCCTGAGGTTGTCGTATCGGGCACAGTCGGCGACGGGCATATGCTGCAGCCGTAGTGCATCCGGGGTCATGATCGTGATCGGCAGCTCCGGCTCGCGGCGGCGGGCCAGAATGTTGCGGACGACGTCGGCCGAGTGGACGCCTTCGTGCAACGCCTCCAGACAGGCCGCTTCCACCGCGGGTAGGCCGTCGCTCAGCACCGCCGCGAGAATGGCGACCATCTGCGGATCGCCATCGGCAGGACCGGCGAGCTTGCGGCGAATTCGGTCGAGCCCGGCCGGCAGCACCCAGTTCTTGAACGGCGCGCCATTCCGCAGCGCACCCAGCTTGCGGGCGAGAACCGGCACATAGTGCCAGGGATCGAACACCGTCTGGTCGCGCCCGAAGCAGCGCGGATGCTCGCCGACGACGCGCCCAGCCTGGCGCAGCTCGATGCGGTCGGCATACGCACGGATCTCGACCGGTCGCCCGACCGCGCCCGCCGCGACGGAGTACTTGTTGTTGTCGAATCGGACCAGGCAGGTCTTCGACACTGAGGCGGCAACCGCATGGAACCCGTCGAACTGCCCGGCACAGGGTACCAGGCTCGACCGTTCCGCCTCGAACATCTGCCAGATCGTCTGCCCGCGGATCTCGGGATGCCGGTGCGCGCGGGCATACGCGACGCATTGGTCGAGCAGCCAGGCGTTCAGCTCGTCGTAGCTCTTCACCCGCAACCGCGGCGTGAAGAACCGCTCCCGTACCAGCCCGACCTGGTTCTCGACCTGCCCGTCCGGCCGACTTACGCGGCCCTCGGCCACGGTTCGGCCGGACCCCAGCCCGATGCCGGCGTGCATGCAACCGGATCCACGAGATAGTGGCTGCACATCTGCTGAAAGCGGCGATTGTAGGCGCGCTCGCGGCCGACGAAGATCGTCTCAACCGCGGTCTTCATGTTGTCGTAGATGCCGCGCGTGCAGGCGCCTTTGAAGAAGGCGAACGCGCGGTCGTGCGCGTCGAACACCATCTCCTGCGTCTCGCGCGGATACGCCCGCACGAACAGCATCCGGCTGTGGCACAGCCGCACGTGCGCCACCTTGGGACAAGGAGAAGATCGGCGGGACGGAGTATGAGATCCCCTTCGTCGACAAGGTGGTCTACCGCACCGTCAAGGACGAGGCGACGTGGATCGCGGCGCTGCGCACCGGCAAACTCGATATCCTCGAGTCGATCCGTTGGCAGAATGTCGCCAGCCTCAAGCGGAGCGTGCCGCAGTTGCAGTGGGGTCGTGTCCCGCGGCATGGTGTAGCAGCGGCGTTGTTGGGCAGAGGTGAGCTGCCTGTCAGGCTGCCAGGGCTGGCAAGCTGACGCGAGGATCATCGCTGAGCGGCGCGATGGTTTCCAGTGTCATGTAGCGTGCGCGCTGAACGGCCCATTCATCGTGCTGCTCGAGCAATAGCGCGCCGATGAGCCTGGTAACGGCAGCTTCGTTCGGAAAGATGCCGACAACATCGGAGCGGCGCTTGATCTCGCCGTTGAGGCGTTCGAGCGGGTTGGTGCTGTGCAACTTGGCCCGGTGCTGGACCGGGAACCCCATATAGGCCAGCACGTCCGCCTCGGCCTCGTCCATCAGGGCCGTGTCGCGCGACAGCTCTGATGGCCGGTGCGCGACACGAACGGATGGCCGGTTGGGGTGGCCGGAGGGAGGGCAAAGCCCGACCGTAGGGCAGCCCAACCGGCGACGCGGGTTTCCACCCTCGTCTGCGGGCCGCGGCGTGTGCGGGCAGGATCGGTTCCTCGATCGAGACGAGGACCGCAGTGCCCGGACGACACGTCACAAGCCAGCAGGTGAGATTATTCATGGAGTTCCGTCGTCAGTATCCGCAGCGCACCGCGGCCGCCAAGGCCGGGTTCAGCGAGCGGACGTCCCGCCGCATCGAGACGGATCAGCGCGGTCCACCACGAGAGATCGTCGATCGCCGAGCCCGTCGGCAGGGTCCCGATCCATTCGAGGGACTGTGGGAGCGCGAGATCCTTCCACTGCTCGAGGGTCAGCCCGGCCTCAGGCCGATCGGCCTGCTCGAGGAGATGGAGCGCCGTCACCCCGATCACGACTGGGGTCGGCTGCGGCGCAGCCTGGAGCGACGGGTTCGCGCCTGGCGGGCCGAACATGGCGCCGATCGTGAGGTGATCTTCCGTCAGGACCATGTGCCGGGGCAGCAGGCGCTGTCGGACTTCACCGACATGGGCGATGTCGGTGTCAGCATCGCCGGGCAGCCCCTGAGCCATCGGCTGTATCACTTCGTCCTTGCCTACTCTGCATGGGAACACGTCGAGCCGGTGCTCGGCGGTGAAAGCTTCACCGCCCTCGCCGGCGGCTTGCAGAACGCGCTCTGGTCGCTCGGCGGCGTACCGGTCGAGCACCGCTCGGACAGCCTCTCCGCCGCGTTTCGCAATCTCGCCGACGACGCCCGAGCCGACCAGACACGCCGCTATGACGCGCTGTGCGCGCACTACGAGATGACGCCGACCCGCAACAACGTCGGCGTGGCGCACGAGAACGGCGCCATCGAGAGCCAGCACGGTCACCTCAAGCGCGCGGTCGCCCAGGCCTTGCTGCTGCGCGGAACCGTCGATTTCGACAGCCTCGATGCCTACCGTGCCTGGATCGCCGACCTCGTCGGCCGCCGCAACGCCCGCCGTGGCAAGATGGTGCAGTTGGAATGCGCCGCCCTGCGTCCGCTGCCTCCTGCCCGAACCACCGACTACGACGAGGCCACCGTGTTCGTGACCTCCAGTAGCGGCTTTGTCCTGCGAAAGGTGTTCTACACCGTGCCCTCGCGCCTGATCGGCTTCCGTCTGCGGGTCCGGCTGTATGACGACCGGCTGGAATGCTTCGTCGGACAGAGCCAGGCGCTGACCTTGCCCCGCGGCCGCAGCCACAGCGAGGGGCGGCATGGGCACGTTGTCGACTACCGACACATCATCCACAGCCTGCGCTGCAAACCAATGGCGCTGCTCAACCTGGTCTACCGGGACGCGCTGTTCCCGCGTCCCGCCTATCGTTTGGCCTGGGAGACATTGCTGGCAAGCGGCGACCCGCGAGCGGCCTGCAAGTCGATGGTGTCGCTGCTGGCGCTCGCGCATGACCGCGGTTGCGAGGCGGAACTTGCCGCGGCGCTCGCCGAGCAGATGCAGCGCCCGCGGGCGGCCGGTTCTGCCGCCATCGATGTTCCGGCACTCCGGCTGCGCTTCGCGCCGACGGCCACGGTATTGCCCGACATCGTCGTCATGTTTCCGTCGGTCGCCAGCTATGACGCGCTTCTGCCGTCCGTGGGAGCCGCCGCATGAACGACAACACCGGCGACACCATCAAGGTGGACACCGCGCGCTTGCCATTGCTGCTTCGCGAGCTGCGGCTGCCGACCATCGCCGCCATGTGGCAGACCTTCACCGAGCGTGCCGACCGTGAGGGCTGGCCGGCGGCACGGCTGCTGGCAACCCTCGCCGAACTGGAACTGGCCGAACGTGTTCAGCGCCGCGTCCAGCGTCATCTGATCGAGGCGCATCTGCCACCCGACAAGACGCTCGACAGCTTCGACTTCGCCGCGGTGCCGATGATCAGCCGTGCGCACGTTACGGCGCTCGCCAGCGGCGATGGATGGATCGACCGAGGCGGCACGATCCTGTTGTTCGGCCCGAGCGGCTCGGGGAAGTCGCATCTCGGTGCCGCCCTGGGTCATGCCCTCGTCGAGAGCGGCTATCGCGTGCTGTTCACCCGAACGATCGATCTTGTGCAGCGTCTGCAGCAGGCCCGTCAGGCTCTGTCGCTGGAGAGCGCCATCGACAAGCTCGACAAATACCATCTGCTGATCCTCGACGACCTTTGCTACGTGAGGAAGGATCAGGCTGAGACATCCGTCCTGTTCGAGCTGATCGCTGCGCGTTACGAGAGGCGCAGTTTGATGGTGACCGCAAATCATCCGTTTGGTGAATGGACGAGCGTTTTCCAGGATGCCGCGATGACGCTCGCCGCAGTCGACCGCCTGGTTCATCATTCAACCATCTTCGAGATGAACGTCGAAAGCTACCGTCGAAGGGTCGCCATCAATCGCTCGTCACGCAAAACAAAAGCCGCCAGCGACACGAGGCGCGACAACGAGAAAGGTTAAAGTCAGCCACAAATTCCCGGCCGTCCCTCACCGACGGCGACATCTCCACTTGTCGTTCGAGGGTGGCGCGGGCCATCATCGCCGCGCGCAGCGACCGGCCATCCCGCTGTCGCGCACCGGCCATCCTTCGTGTCGCGCTACAGGGCCGCCAGCTTCGGCAGCCGCGGCCGAGCCTGGTCGGCGACCTCGCGCCATTGCTTGCGGGCGGCGGCCGCGTCGTCCTGGGCAAACGCGGTGCCGATCCAGGCGGCGACGATGCGGCGCTGGCTCTTGCCCGCATATGCGAGCGCGTTGCGCATGAAATGCACGCGACACCTTTACCATGTGGCGCTGAGCACCTTGGTGATAGCCGCCTTCAGCCCCTCATGCGCGTCCGAGACGACGAGCTTGACGCCGCGCAGGCCGCGGCGAGCAAGGCTGCGCAAGAACTCGACCCAGAACGGCTCGGCCTCGCTATGGCCGATCGTCATCCCAAGCACTTCGCGCCGGCCGTCGGCACTGACGCCGACGGCGACGATTACCGCGACCGAGACGATGTGGTGGTCGCGACGGACCTTCACGTAAGTGGCGTCCAGCCAGACATAGGGCCAATCGCCCTCGATCGGGCGGTCGAGGAAAGCGTGGACGCGCTCGTCGATCTCTTCGCACAGGCGCGAAACCTGGCTCTTGCTGATCCCCTCCAGGCCGAGCGCCTTGACCAGCTCGTCGACCGAGCGGGTCGAGATGCCTTGGATGTAGGCCTCCTGGATCACCGCGGTCAGTGCCTTCTCGGCCATGCGCCGCGGCTCGAGGAAGCCGGGAAAGTAACTGCCGCGCCGCAGTTTCGGAATGCGCAGCTCGACCGTCCCGGCGCGGGTTTGCCAGTCGCGGTCGCGATACCCATTGCGCTGATTGATCCGGTCTGCGCTGCGCTCGCCGGGTGCGGCGCCGCATAGGGTTTCGGTCTCCAGCGCCATCAGGCGCTCGGCGGCGAACCCAATCATCTCGCGCAGCATGCTGGCGTCAGAGGCCTTCTCCAGCAGCGCGCGAAGGGCGATCTTGTCATCGGTCATCGTGGTGGTCCTCGGGTCAGAGTTGCGTCTCGCAACCCAACCCTACCCAGCACCGCCGCGGTGGCCACCGCCGTGGATAAGTCGCCCGCCTACGCCAGACTCTCGCCGGTCGCTGCGGCGGGCGAGTTACCCACCGCTCCTACACCACCACCGGGGACACGACCTGCAGTGGCACCGCTGGCTGTCCCAGTCAGGCACCTTTCTCGCCATGCGCGGCGACGTCGAGGGTCCTTTCAAGGATGTCCGCGTGCGTCGCGCAATGCCAAGGAGATATATTGGGCGGACTCAAGTGATCGCTGCAACAGCAGCCTGAACTGATTGCAGCATGGCGTCGAGAGCTTCAGCGGGTGTTTCTCCAGCCAAGCATCTAGCGCGTTCTACCGTTGAGCGCGGCGGCCACTGCCGCAAGGTCGTCTGGGCCATGGTCGCCGAGGTGCGTGCCTTTCGGGAAGTACTGCCGCAGCAACCCGTTGGTGTCGGGTGCCGACCGGCTGTGATATCCCCACATCCATCGCAGCGTCCTCGCTCGACAAACCTTCGGCGATCAAAGCCCAAAACCGCCGCCGGTGATCTTGCCGCGCCACTGGCGGCCGACCAGAAGATCTCAGCTTGCGTCGTAAAGCCCGATCCGAACGCCGCCGACCCGCCATCGCTTCCTCCCAGGTGTTGCGACGATCACTTGAGTCCGCCTTGGCTACCCTGGTCGCTGTGGTGGATGACGTTGCCTGGCCGACGCTGGCCGATCGCCATCTCCAGCGCATCCACCACCAGCTCAGCACGCAGGTGGTTGGCCATCGACCAGCCGACGATCTTGCGGCTCCAGGCATCCAGCACGACGGCCAGGAACAGGAACCCCGTCGCTGTCGGCACGAAGGTGATGTCGGCAACCCAAAGCTGGTTGGCCGCCTTGGCCGTGAAGTCCCGATCGACCAGGTCCGGCGCCGGCCGTGCATCCCGCTCGCGGCGTGTCGTCCTCACACCAGTGCGACGGCGGCTGGCGCCGACCAAACCGGCCGTACGCATCAGCCGAGCAATCCGCTTGCGTCCATGCTTCTCCCCTTCTGCCCTCAGCTCGGCATGCACGCGCGGTGCGCCCGTATGTCTCGCGCGAACTGGCGTGGACCGTGCGGACCCGTTTCAGCAGCACCTGGTCAGCCACGGCGTGCGCCGTGGCCGGACGCTGCCGCCACGCGTGATAGCCAGACTCCGATACGCCGAGGACGCGCGCCATGACCGCGATTGGAAAGACGGCCTGGTTCGCGCTCATGAATTCGAAGACCCGGGCGGGATCGCGCCGGTCTCGCGCGCGAACCAGGCTGCAGCTCGAGAGAGGATGTCGCGCTCCAGCCGCAGCTGCTTGTTCTCACGCCGCAACCGGGCCAGCTAGTCGCACTCGGCCGCCGCCAGCCCATTAACCTTCTCCTCCCGGCGGCCCCCTTGCCGGCCTGCCTGACAACCCAGTGACAGATCGACTGCGCCGTCGGCTCGAACTCGCGGGCAAGGTCCGCCGGGTCGCGGCCGGCACGGGCCAACTCGACCATCTCGCGGCGAAAATCAGGTGAATAGGGCGGTCGTGTCTTGGGCGTTGTGGAGCCTCCGTCTGAAAGCCTGAACGGCTCCACCAAACCGGGCCAACTTCAACTTCAGGGCGCGACCGGCGTCAGCAAGAGCCAGGTCAGCCAGCTCTGAGCCGAGCTCGATGAGCGTGTCGGTGCCTTCCTGTCTCGGCCGATCGAGGGCGAATGGCCGTATCTTTGGCTGGATGCCGCCTACGTCAAAGTCCGCCAGGCCGGGCGCATCGTCTCCATCGCCGCCACGATCGCGGTCGCGGTGAACACCGACGGGCGCCGCGAAATACTTGGCATGGCCACTGGCGCCAGCGAGGCCGAGACGTTCTGGACCGACTTCCTGCGCAGTCTCGCCCGGCGTGGACTACGCGGGGTCAAGCTCGTCATCTCGGACAGCCACGAGGGTCTGAAGGCAGCGGCCGCGCGCGTGCTGCACGCCACATGGCAGCGCTGTCGCGTCCATTGTCCAGGTCGGGATAGATCGGCCCGGCATGGTCGGTGTCCGTGGTGACCACGTACCGCCGGCGACGCTTCGGCTGCAGGCCGTGCTCGCGCATGAGGCGGCGCAGCCTCTTGTTGTTCACCACTATGCCCTGGGCGTAGCGCCGCCCCGACCCGCCGGTAGCCATAGCACTCGAACTCATCGCAGATCGCGCCGATGCGGGCGACGAGGTCGTTCCCGTCGAAAGGAGCGGGCGGCGTGTCGTAGAACGTGGATCGTGCGAGGCTCATCAACTCGCACCCTCTCTGGACGGAGATGGCGCGGGGCCGGTAACGACGGAGGTGCTCGCGCTTCTCGGCCGGGGTGCATGCTTCAAAGCCCCCTTTAGCAGCTCGATCTCGAGTGCCTGCCGACCGACCATCCGCTCAAGAGCAGCGATCTTGGCCTCGTATTCCTGGATCAGGTCGGCCGCCTGCACGTCCTCGTCCAGGGCGCCGGCTTCGAACTTGCCGACCCAGATCCGGATCAGTTGGCGCGAGACGTCGTGCCGCTTAGACAACGCGTGCAGGGTCTCGCCGCCGACGAACTCCTCTGCGACCTGCCGCTTGAATGCCGCGCCGTGGGACCGGTGTCTCGTCATGGCTTCCATCCTCCGGAAGCCCAGCAAGGGGGGGCAATCCAAAACGCCTAACCCCGCTACCGTCATGTGGGGCCGCTTACCCGCGAACGTCAGCGATAGACGGCGCTACCCAAGACATTGAATAACCTAAGAAATGAGGGATAAACCGACTATCAGCGATAGCCCACGAATGATCCAAATTCATTCCCACTCGATTGTCTCTTGGAATGTTAAACATCTGATAAACCAGAACTTTTGGTGCCCCCGAGAAACGCATACCGTCGTGTTTACCGTCAGAAAACTGCGCTGTTGATTCGGTACGGTTTATTCCCCGCTGTTCGCGGCGTTGTCTCAGGCGGCTACATCGTTTCAAGTTCACGGCCAAGGCCCAGACGGAGCGTTCAGCGCGATCTCCCTCGCCCGTGTTCATCTCGCGCTTGCCGGTGTTCAAGCGATTCCGCGCGTCTGCCGCAGCCGTCCATCGACCGATCGTGCAGGTAGCCGCTCGACGTTCGAGCGGACTAGACGCGGAAGCAGTGCCGCCTTCACCGCTGCATTTGAGACGCCGCCATATGAGCGGTCAGTGCGTCGATGAACACGCGAACCTTCGCCGACAGACTGCGGTGGCTCGGATAGAGTGCATGAACATCCACGCCCTCAGTGGTGTGATCGGGTAGGATGCGGACGAGGGAGCCGGCTGCCAATGCCTCGGTCGCGTCGAAATCCGGAAGCCAGCCAATCCCCGCACCGCCAAGAAGCATGATCTTTACGACGGAAGGCTCTGGAATGACGGTTCCGGGCTCCGTCTCAATCTCGCGAATCGAGCCGGACGGCGTCCGCATGTGCCACGGAATGCGGCGGTCGGTATGTGCGATGAGCCTGTGGCTCGAAAGGGCTTCCACGGTTGTCGGCGTGCCGTGCTCGGCGAGATAGGTGGGGCTGGCGCAGGGCCAGAGTTCGATCGTCCCGAGCTTGCGCGCGATAAGCTCGGAGTCTTGAAGCGGCCCGATCCGGATAGAAACGTCGATCTCCTCGGTGAGCAGGTCGACATTCCGGTTGTCTACCTTCAGCACGACGCGGACATCGGGGTAGCGGGCGAGGAAGGGCGTCAGCATCGGCGCGAGCGGCCCCGCGGCGAACGTGAAGCCGACACTGATGCGTAGCGTGCCGCTCGGCTTGCCGATCAGACCGCCGACGGCGTTCTCCGCCTCGCTTACGTCATCGAGAATGCGCGCTGCATGCCGACGAATCAGCAGGCCGGCGTCGGTCAGCCTGAGATGCCGCGTAGAACGCTCTATGAGCGCGGTGCCGATGGCCTCCTCAAGCCGTGCCAACGACCGGCTGACGGATGACTTGGGCATTCCCAGCGAGCGAGCCGCGCCAGACACGCTGCCGAGGTCGGCGATCCGGGCGAATGCACGAAGGTGGGCAAGGTCCAGCATCGCGCTATCGTTCCCGAACGGGAACGCGCTGTCCAGCTTTCGCTGGCTAATCATCTCAGCGCGAACGGTTACATCAGGTCCATCGAAACCGAAGGACCCCTGCAATGACCCAAGCCATCCTCCTCGCCGGCGCCACGGGCATGCTCGGCGGCCGAATCGCCGCGAACCTGCTCGACCAGCCGCAAGCGCGGCTCCGGCTGCTGGTCCGCTCCAAGGCAGATCCGAAGCTCAAGCCGCTGCTCGACCGTGGCGCCGAGCTGATCGAGGGCGACCTCGCCGACCCCGCCTCGCTCGACCGCGCGACGCAGGGGGTCGATGTCATCGTCTCCGCCGTGCAGGGCGGGCCGGACATCATCGTCGATGGCCAGGTCGCGCTCGCCAAGGCCGGCAAGCGCAACGGCGTGCGCCGCATGCTGCCGTCCGACTTCGCGCTGGACCTGTTCAAGGCGACGCCGGGCGAACACACCGCGTTTGACGCACGCCGCAGCGCCGACGAGCAGATCGCCGCGCTCGGCCTGGAGCAGGTCAACATCCTGCAGGGCGGCTTCATGGAGATGTTCACCCCTGGCATGGGCGCGATTGACCTCGATGCCGGCACGATCGGCTTCTTCGGCGACGGGAACCGTCCCATCGAGGTGACCAGCGTCGAAGACACGGCGCGGATGGTGGCGCGCGTTGCGCTCGACCGCGACTTGCCGGCCGGCAAGTTCGCCTTCGCCGGCGACCGCATCTCCTTCCGCCAGGCGGGCGAGATCGTCTCGAAGCAGACGCGACGCGAGCTGAAACCCGTGTCGTACGGTTCGGAAGCCGACCTGCGCGGCGCGATGGCGGCCTCGCCGCCCGAGAAGAGGGTCATGCTCGCCTACCTCCTCTACATGCTCAACGGGCAGACGGCGCTCACCGGCCTGCAGAACGACCGCTACCCGGACCTGAAGCTGGAGCGCTTCGCCGACTTCGCCGCGCGCAAGCTGCCCGCGACGGCAGACGCCGCCTGACGCCGACGCGGGCTGCGCCGGGCCAGGCGCGGCCGCTCCGACCGCCCCGACATTCAAGGAGAAGCGACGTGACCGACACGATCCCCGAACTGCCCGCCGTTCCCGGCATGATGCCCTTCATCCACAACGTCGACACCGCGCCCGCTTATTGGTGGCTCGACATCTTCTGGGTGATCCTCGTCGACGGCGACGACACCGGCGGGCGCTACTCGCTGATGTACGAGGAACTGCCCAAGGGCTCGGGCGCGCCGCCGCACAAGCACGTCTGGTCGGACGAGCATTTCTACATCACCGAAGGGGAGATCAGCTTCCTGGTCGGCGACGAGATCAAGACCGGGGTCAAGGGCGACTTCGTCTTCGTGCCACGCAACACCCGCCACGCGTTCCGCGTCGAAAGCGAAACGGCCGCCTTCCTCAACGGCTACACGCCGTCCGGGCTCGAGATGGCCGTCGCCGAGTTCGGCATGCCGGCGCCCAGCCGCACGATCCCGCCCAAGGGCGTGACGCCGCCCCCTCGAATGACGCCCGAGCAGATGCGTCGCTACGGCATGGACAACGTGCCCGGCGAAAACCCGCTTCCCCTCCTCAAGACCGAAGGATCGCTCTCATGACGAACCAAGCCGACTATCTCGAACAGCTCAGCCCCGACAACGCCGCAGTGCTGTTCATCGACAACCAGACTACGCTGACGCTCGGCGTTCAGTCGATCGACACGACCGTGCTCAAAACCAACACCGAAGGCCTTGCCCAGCTCGCGAAGATGTTCAGCCTTCCAGTGGTGCTGACCACCACCGGGGGCGGCGCGAGCGGCGCGTCGGGCGGCCTGCTCAAGGGCATCACCGACGCCTTCCCAGACGTCGAGCCCGTCGCCCGCATGGGCAACCTCAACGCGATGGATGATGCGCGCTTCGCCGACGCCGTAAAGGCGATCGGGCGGCGCAAGCTCATCCTGTCGGGGATCACCACCGACTTCTGCCTGGTCTACCCGGCGCTGTCGCTGATCGCCGCCGGCTACCACGTCTTCATCGCGGCGGACGCCTCGGGTTCGTGGACCAAGGAGATCAACGACGGGGCGCTCCAGCGGCTGATCCAGGCCGGCGCCACGCCCACCAACGTTCAGTCAATCTTCGGCGAGCTTCAGAACTCGGCGATGAACAAGGATGCGGAGGCCGCGAAGTCTCGCTTCCCGCAGATCATGGAGTGGCTCGATTTGTATACGCCGGCTCCCTCGCTGATCGGTGAGATCTCCGGGGCCCAGGCGCACTGAGCATGTCGCGCCCCCTCCGCGCCGAATGACAATTGAGGAACGACATGACGTACGAACAGACAGTATTGATCGTCGGGGCCGCCGGCATGCTCGGCGGCCGGATCGCTGCGCACTTGATCGATGAGCCCGCGACGTGGGTTCGCGTGATGGTGCGCGATGCCGTCCTCGCTTCCGCAAGAAACCCGGACTTTGCAAGGGTCCGGGAACGCGGCGTGGACGTCTTCGAGGGCGATTTGGGCGATACGGTCAGCCTCGATCGTGCGACCGCCGACGTGGACGTCGTCATATCGGCAGTGCAGGGCGGCCGGGACACGATCGTGAACGGGCAACTCGCGTTGCTTGCCGCCGCGACGCGGAACGGCGTCAGGCGGATGCTGCCCTCGGACTTCGCGCTCGACCTGTTCCGATCGCCGCCTGGCGAGCACGCGAACTGCGACATGCGCCGCGAGGCGGACGTGGCGATCGCGGACGCCGGGATCGAGCATATTCACGTCCTCAACGGCGGGTTCATGGACAACTTCCTCCAGTCCGAGTTCGGCGGCGTGTTCGACATGGCGCGCGGTACGGCTTCCTACTGGGGCACCGGACGGGAGACTTTCGACGCCACGAGCGTCGAGGACACTGCGCGATATACGGCGCGGGCCGCGCTCGATCGCGATCTTCCGGACGGCAAGTTCGCCTTGGCGGGTGAGCAACTCAGCTTCACCGCGATCATCGACGCGGTGGAAACCGTCTCCGGGCGGACGTTCGAGCGGCGAAGCAAGGGGTCGATCGCCGACCTCAAAGCGACGATCGCCGCCCAACGAGCCGCCGATCCTGGCTCGATGGAAGCGCTGGGCAACGCCTACCTCCTCTACATGCTCAACGGGACAACCGCTTTGACCGATCTTCAAAACGACCGCTATTCGGACCTCCGCACCGAAACCTACCTCCAGCATGTCGAGCGGACCTGGGAGTCAGTGACGTGAGCCGCCCCTCTCCTGCTGCGGCGGTGCCGGTCGACGGTGCGCCGGCCGATCTCGACGGGTTTGCGCACCACTTCGTCGAGACGAACGGAACGCGCATCCATTACGTGTCGGGGGGCGCGGGTCCGGCGATCGTGCTTCTGCATGGCTGGCCGCTGACCTGGCGCGAATGGCGCGGGATCATGCCGGCGCTCGCCCAGGCGGGCTTTACGGTCATCGCCCCCGATCTGCGGGGCCTCGGGGATTCTGACAAGCCCTCGAAAGGTTATGACAAGAAGACGGTTGCCGACGACGTCTGCGGCATCGTGCATGACCTCGGGTTCGAACCGATCGACCTGGTCGGCACCGACATCGGCATGATGGTCGCGGTCTCCTGGGCGCTGCACCACCCGACCGACATCCGGCGCCTGGTGCTGGCGGAATCGTTGATCCCGGGCTTCGGCCTCGAAGAGCTGATGAACCCGGCGACCGGCGGTTACTGGCATTTCGGGTTCCATGCCCAGGTCGATCTCGCCACCATGCTGACGGAAGGCAAGGAGGCCGAATATCTCGGCGCTAACTGGAAGCTGTTTTCGCCCTTGAACGGTATTACCGGGGAAGATCGGGACGAGTTCCTGCGCACTTACGGCAATCCGGACGGGATGCGCGCGGGGTTTCGGCACTATGCGGCGATTCTCGACGACGGGAAGGCCAACCGTGCGACCTTCGACCGTAAGCTGACCATGCCGGTGCTCGTCTTGAACGCCGAGCTCGGCATCCCGCAGGAACAGACGCTGGAAGGCGCCCGTCAGCTGTTCGCGAATGTCGAGCACGACAAGGTTCCGCTCGCCGGACACGCCTTCGCCGCCGATCGTCCGGACTGGACCGCCGACCGGATCATCCGCTTCATCGGACCGGCGTCCGAAAAGGGTGGAAAGGCATGAGCATGCCCGACGCGCCCACAATCGCGCTCGCGGGCGCCGGCGGCGACCTCGGCGAACGGATCGCCAAGGCCCTCGTCGCGCACGGCGCCACCGTCCGCGCCCTGGTGCGGCCGGACGTTTCGCCCGAGGACCGCGCGCGCATCGAAGGGATCGGCGCGACGGCGGTTCCGGCCGACCCGGCCGACAGCGACGCGATGGCCCGGGCGCTCGCTGGCGCGGCTTGCGTCGTGTCGGCGCTGAACGGGCTTCGCGAGGTGATGCTGGGTCGTCAGGGCGTGCTGCTGGATGCGGCGGTGAAGGCGGGCGTGCCGCGCTTCATCCCGTCGGACTACGCCGCCGACTTCACCAAGACCAAGCCTGGTCAGAACCGCAATTTCGACCTGCGGCGCGAGTTCATGGCCGTGGCCGACCGTGCGTCGATCCAGGTCACCTCGGTCCTCAACGGCGCGTTCCTCGACATGCTCGGCGCGGAGATGCCGATCATCCAGCCCGCCATCCGCCGCGTCCTCTACTGGCACGACGCGGACCAGCGGCTCGACTTCACCACCAAGGACAACGTCGCCGCCTATGTGGCGAGGGTCGCGATGGACGCGGACACGCCGCGCATCCTCCGGATCGCGGGCGACAGCGTCTCCGTCCGCCAGATCGCCGCGACGACAAGCGAAGTCACGGGCGAGCGGTACCGGCCGCTATGGGCGGGCAGCCTCGGCTCGCTCGGCGTGATGATCGGGTTCGCCAAGCTCGTCGCGCCGCAACCGAAGGCCGCGTTCCCGCCGTGGCAGGGGATGCAGTATATGCGCGACCAGTTCAGCGGCCTCGCCAAGCTCACGCCGCTCGACAACGACCGCTACCCCGACGTCGCTTGGACCTCAGTGCGCGAGCTACTTGCAAAACGGGCTGGGCCAATGGCCCGACGAGCAGATCTTGGCATCAGCCAATGATAAATCTCACGTCGATTGCGCAACCGATTTCTGTTTCGGAGCAGCTTAGCATTCGGCGTGCAGCGGCGGTGCTCGGTGCTCCACATTCCGCTGTGGCAAGCCGAAGCGCTGAACGATGGATGACGAGACGATCACCCGCGGCACGGGCAACGTGTTCGCCGACCTCAGCTATGCCGACGCTGACGAGCGCCAAACGAAGCTCCGCCTGGCGAAAGCGATCAACGGCGTGATCGCCCGCCGCCGGCTGACCCAGGCTGCCGCAGCGGAGAACCTAAATGTGAACCAGTCGAAGGGACGGTTTATTCCCCCCTGTTCGCGGCGGCGTCTCAGGCGGCTACATCGTTTCAAGTTCACGGCCAAGGTCCAGCGACGCGTTTCAGCGCGATCTCGTTCGCCCGTATTGACGCGTCTCTCGCCCGTTCAAGCGATTCCGCGCGTCTGCAGTGTCGGCGCGAGCCGCGCGTCCTCAAGGTCGAGGTCTCGAAGGACATTGTGCAGCGCTTCGTCGTCGACGACTCCTTGGTCGCGCAGAGCGATCACGCGGGCACGCTCCGCCGCGAGTGCTTGGAGGTGAAGAGCCGCGACCTTGTTCGCTTCGTTCGAGGCAGAGGCCGGCAGGGCCGAGTTCGCTTCGGCTGCCTCTCCCGGTCGGTCCTCCGGCCCCGCCTCGGCCAGCGCGTCCCGTCGCCGGCGGTAGATTGCGGTGAGCACATCTATGTGGTCGGGATCGTCCGAGCCTACGCGCTTCTCTTGCAGCATTGCCAAAGCGGCGTCGGCCGCCTCGCGACGCGCGTGCCTCGCCGCCAGGTGCGAGTGATGCGCGGCGCCGTCGAGTCCAAGCCACCGGATCAGGACGGGAAGCGATAGCCCCTGCCCGACAAGCGTGGCGACAATCGTTGCGAACGTGAGCACGAGGATTTCGTCTCGAAAAGGAAATGGCTGCCCGTTAGGCAGCGTAAGCGGGATGGCGAGCGCCGCGGCGAGGGACACCACGCCCCGCATCCCGGCCCAAGACACGACAACGGCTTCTCCGGCCGACAGCGCCGATCCTTGGGCGTGGCCGACGGATCGGCGCGACGCCAGTGCCAGCCACATCCGTTCAGCCACGGCACCGAGCGCTACCCACAGGAAGCGGACGACGATCACGACGAGGCAGAGAAACACTGCGTCCCGTGCAAGAGCGGCAAGCGACGACCCCGACGCAGCGCTGGCGATCTGCCTTACCGCCAGCCCGATCAGCACGAAGGCAAACCCGTTCAGAAGGAAGACGACAACGTCCCACACGGCGATCGCCTGAAGCCGCAACGCGGGCGAGAACAGGCTGGCGCTCCGGCGACCGATAACCAAGCCTGCAACGACCACGGCCAGAACGCCCGAGAGTCCGAGCGCTTCGGCCGGAAGGAAGGCCAGGTAAGGCGCTTGCAGCGTCAGCACGGTCGCAAAGAGCGGGTCGCTTAGCTT
The DNA here is from genome assembly GCA_965218045.1 of Acetobacteraceae bacterium. Taxonomy (GTDB): domain Bacteria; phylum Pseudomonadota; class Alphaproteobacteria; order Acetobacterales; family Acetobacteraceae; genus CAVRCA01. Next base: position 60,749 of record CBDCJX010000017.1, read on the forward strand.
GCGATGCGCGAAGACCAAGATTGTCCCGACCGCCGCTCCCAGCGCGACTCCGCCTATGGCAACGAAGGCGAACGAGCCCAATGCTCCCGTGATGGCTGGAGGCTCGGTCGAGGCCGACGCAACAGCCGCCCCGCCAAGCACAATGCCGAGCGCGAGTTTGTAGAGGATCAGCGCGGTGGCGTCGTTGATGAGGCTCTCGCCTTCCAACAGCCCGACGACCCGCGCCGGCAATCCCAACCGCGTGGCGATCGAGGCTGCCGCGATCGCATCGGGAGGCGCCACGACGGCCCCTAGCACCAGCCCGACTGCAATCGGCAGGTCCGGGTGGAGGGCGTGAACGAGCGCGCCGACGGCGGCGGTGGTTGCCAGAACCAGCCCCACCGAGAGTCCGGCGACGCGGAGCGATTGGTGCCGAAGCGTCGCCCAGGTCGTGTACCACGCCGCCGAATAGAGCAGCGGAGGCAGGATCACGTATTTGATCACCTCGGGCGAAAGCGCGACGGTCGGCGCGCCCGGAACCACGGCAACGCCGAGACCGGCGAAGACCATCAAGGTCGGGTAAGGGACGCCCGGCAAATATCGGCGCCCGAACGCCGCACCGAGGGTCATCGCGACCGAGAGCAGGAGAAGCGAGTCGATGCCGACCATGAAGAGCTACCTGCCCTGACGGCGAGTGTTCGTGGGCGCTCGGCCGGTCACGCCTCTTTGCGGCGAGCGAGAACGGCGGCGACAAAGGATTGGTTCTCAACTGCCCACCGGCACAGCTCGGCGATCGGCTCCCGAAGGCGGTGACCTTCCTCGGTGAGGCGGTATTCGGTCTTTGGCGGCACCTGGGGGTAAACCGTGCGCTCGACCAGCCCGTCGCGCTCAAGGCTGCGCAACGTCTGCACGAGCATCTTCTTCGAGATGTCCGGGATCTGGCGTTGCAGCTCGTTGAAGCGCCGAACCTCTCGGAGCGACAGGCAGTAGAGAACAACCGTCGTCCACCTGTCGCCTATGAGGGCGAGCATACTGCGGGCTGGAAAATGAGCGTCGAATGTCTCGCTCTGGTCTCCGTTCGGCATCATGTCTCGCCCACTGGTATCCTGCCGCGCCTCCGTCACGCGGTCTCTTCCAGATACCTATGCACGAATGCGATCGCCATCGCGCCTTCGCCAGCGGCTGTCGCAACGCGCTTGATCGAGCGATGTCGCACGTCCCCGGCGGCGAAGGAGCCCGGAACCGCGGTTTCCAGATAGTAGGGCGCGCGCTCGAGCTGCCAGCACGGAGGCGGCCGGCCTTCCTTCAAGAGATCGGGTCCGGTAATGAGATAACCTCCGGGATCCCTGAGGATCGCCGTATCGACCGCCCAATCCGTGTTGGGAACGCCGCCGATGGCTACAAACAGGCGCGGTGTCGAAGCCCATTCGGCAGCTTTGGTCACCCTGGATGTAATCTCGATCCGTTCGAGGGCGCTCTCGCCCTCGAGCCCGGTGATCTCGACCTCGTAGCGGACCTGCACGTTGGGTTCGGACAAGATGCGCTCAGAAAGATACTGCGACATCGACGCGGCAAGCGCGTTGTCACGAACGAGCATGGTGACGCTGTTGGCGTGGGCGGCGAGATGCATGACCGCTTGGCCCGCGGAGTTGCCCCCGCCGACCACGAACACGTCTTCACCGCCACAGAGCGGCGCCTCGCTCGCGCCGGCGCCGTAGTAAAGGCCGCGGCCGAGCAGGCGGTCTTCGTTCGGCAGGTTGAGCCGGCGCCACTCGACGCCGGTGGCGCAGATGTTTGCCCGCGCCACCATCTTCCCGCCGTCCGCGAGGTCGGTCCAGATGCGGTTGTCGTGGAACTCGGACTTCATTCCCTCCTGCATCATGAGGAGCTCGACGCCGAACTTGACGGCCTGTTGCCGAGCACGCTCGGCGAGATCCGCGCCGTTGATCCCCTCGGGGAAACCCATGTAGTTCTCGATCAGCGACGTGGTGCCTGCCTGGCCACCCACCGCGCTCCGCTCGATCAGGACCGTGCTCAGCCCCTCGGAGGCGGCGTAAACGGCCGCTGATAGGCCGGCTGGCCCCGCGCCGTAAATCGAGAGGTCGTATTCCCGCAGTTTCGGTTTTGCGACGAACCCGAGCCGTCCCGCCACTTCTCTCAGTGACGGGCCGTAGAGGCGGTCACCCCCCGGCAGCTCGACGACGGGAAGTCTCACATTCCCCAGGCTGGGCAGGCCCAGCGCGCGCTGGCAGTCTTCGTCGCCGGTCAGCTCGACCCAGTCGAACTCGACCACGCTTCGCTTGAGGAAGTCGCGGATCTCCCAGGCTTCGGCAGAGTCGCGGTTGCCGAAGAGGCGCACGACCGGCGGCCGCCCCTCATCCGATCGTCCGTCGGCCATCTCAATCACTCCTCGTCCAGGTGCCTACGCCGCCCAACGTCGGCCGAGCGCAATGCCGTAATCCGTCATGCCGCGGCCGTACTCGAGTTGCGCCTCCTCGAAGCTCCCGAGGCCGGCGTCGATGTTCTGCCGCGCGCGCTTCAAGGCCGACGCGAGCACCGAGGCATCTCGCGCCGCCTTTGCCGCTGCCCCCGCGGTATGGGGCCGCACGACGAACGCGGCGTCGCCAAGCAGGCATGTCCGACCGAAGACCATGCGGGGAACGACAACGTCGACGATCGTCTGCAGGAACGGCTCCGGCGTCGCCTCGACCAGCTTGGCGAGCATCGGATGGACCTCGCGCCTCGCACGCTCGACGAGAGCCGCGATGGTCGGGTCCGGTGCGCTCCCTTGCGCGAGCGAGGCGTGGTGGTGACGGCCGTCGCGATCGACGAGTAGTCGGTCGCGCTCGGCCACGTCCGCAGCGACATACCAGACCCAGTTCAGACGCCGCTTGCCGGGCGTCGGATCGGCGCCGTCCCCCGGAATGAAATAGATAAGGATGTGCCCGCCCGAGCGCGCCTCGCAAAAGGTGAAGGCGTCGTCGAAGTAGCGGACGACGTCCGCCGGAGCATCGGCCTCGTCCACTGTTCCGCGCCACGCGACATAGCCGGCATAGGTCGGCGCCACGTCGGGCAGCAGACGGCGTCGGCTCGCCGACTGTGCGCCATCGGCGCAGATCAGCACGTCCGCCTCAATGCGTTGCTTTCCGTCGATGGCGGCTGAGACCAGGCGGCCGCCATCGTGATCCTCAATGTCGGAGAGCATGGAGCCCATGTGGTAGCGGTCGGCCGGCAACGTGACCACCAGCGTCGTGTAAATCGCCTCCCAGGAGGTGAACGCCTGCGGCGCGCGCTGCACCTGGCCGTCACCGCCATCGGGATCGAGGTAGCGCCGGACGCTGCAGCTCGTGGTCGGCAATGGCGGCGCGTCGTTATTGCGAAGGAGCTGCATCAGCTCACCCTGAACGACGATGCCCGCGCCGCGCGTCTCCATCGGGCCGGGATGCCGTTCGTAAACCTGAACGTCGAACCCGGCCCCGTGAAGCGCGACGCCGGCGCTCAGGCCGCCGAGCGAGCCGCCCGCGATCGCGATGCGCAGTGGAGTGTCAGCTTGCCACATGGCTCGCGGCCTCCCGCAGGTGCGCCTCTATGAGTTCGGAGCGGATCGCACCGGAGAACAGCGGCCGGCCGTTCACGACCACCGTCGGCACGCCCGACACCCGGAGGCGGCCGGCCCGGTCGAGCTCTGCCGCGACCTCGTTCAGGCCCTCGTCGGATGCCAGCATCGCCGATGTGCGGGTGGCGTCCAGTCCTGCGGCCGAGCCGATCTCGACGAGAACGTCGGATGCGCCGACGTCACGCCCCTCGTGGAAGTAGGCCGAAAAGAGGCCTTCGACGACGGCGTCCTGCTTGCCCTCGCGCCCCGCGAGCCAGATCAGCCGGTGGGCATCAATCGTGTTCGGCGTCCGCTCCATCCGATCGTGGCGGAAGTCCAAGCCATCGGGCTTAGCGGCGGCCGCGACCTGGGCGTCAAGAGCCTGGGAGCGCTCCCACGAACCGAACTTGCGCGAGCGGTATGCGCGCCGGTCGAGACCCTCCTTCGGCATATCGGGATTGAGCTCGAATGGCCTCCAGGTCACCGTCGCGCTGATCTCCGGAGCTAGGGCGGCGAGCGCGCGGTCGAGGCGACGCTTGCCGACCCAGCACCACGGACAGATGGCGTCGGAGATGACTTCGATCATGAGATTGGTGCTGGCCGTCTGGGGAGCAGCAGGCAAGGAGCGGGGTTCCTCGTTCGCGCACCCATCGGTCCCACAAACAGCGCCTTCAAGAAGTTCGGTCACCGCACATTCCTTCCCTCAATCGTGTTCGTATCACGAAAGATCGGGTGCGGTCTCTTATGGACAAGTAGTCACCTGGAAGTAACCACCCGGATCGGACGGTGACCAAGGCAGTCACCCCGGGGTGCCTTCTGGTGGAGCGACACCGGCCGACCCAGCTAGGACCTTGCAGGGCCTGCGGCGCACGAACGTCGAGATGATCCTCCGATGGAACGCCACAGCCGGGTGGGCTGATCTCGGATTATGGTCACCGGCGTGAATAGCTCTTTCGGCTCTAAGATGAGGCCGAGACTTGGAGCTGAAGGATCTACAGTATTTCGTTGCGGTAGCGGAGGCGAGCGGGTTTCGGCGTGCTGCTCTTCACCTCGACGTCCGCCCATCGGTGGTCAGCCGACGCGTGCGGGAGTTGGAAGATCACCTTGGCGTCTCTCTGTTCGAGCGCAGTCAAGCCGGAGCACGGCTCACCTGCGCGGGCAGAAGCTTTCTGGATGACATCAGACAGGTTTTCGCTCAGCTCGATGCCGCAGTTCGCACCGTGAGTGCTGCTGGTTTGGCCGGTGAAGGCGTTTTGAGGATCGGGATCGTGGCCTCGATCTCGACTGGCTTCCCCAATCTCCTCATCCGCGATTGGTGTCACGACCACCCGAGAGTCACCCTCGACATCATCGAGGGCGCTCCGAACGAGCACGTCGCAGCGATCATCGAGCGCAGGCTCGACCTTACGTTCGTAGCTGGCGCCCCCTACTCGAACGGATGCGATGTGGAGAAGTTATGGAACGAACCCATCTTTGCGGCGCTGCCGAGCGGCCACCAACATGCCACCCGAGAGCTGATCGACTTACGTGAGCTTGCTCGCGAGCGCTTCATCTGCAGTGGCGCGGCCCCAGGCCCGGAGATCCACGACTTCATCATCAAGCGCCTGTCAGAGCTGGGCTCAAGCCCGTGCATTCGCTATTTTGGCGTGGGGCGCGAAACGTTGATGGCGATGGTGGGGTTGACGCTGGGCGTCAGCCTGGTCAGCGGCGCCGAGATCGGGGTGTCTTATCCCGGTGTGAGGTTTGTCCAAGTGACGGGCGAGAGCCTGCCGTTCAGCGCGATCTGGTCCCCCGATAACGACAATCCTGCCCTCCGGAGCTTCCTGAGCAAAGCGCGAATCAGGGCGCGCCGGACGGCGCACCTTTCCTAGCGCTCGCGAACGCCCTGTCGGTCGCCATGAACCTGGCGAGCATCGGGGCAACCAGCTTTGCGGGCTCGACGACATGGCCGGTCTCCGCTCCGAGCACTTGTCCATAGGCAACAAGGTCGCGATGGACAGCAGCCGGCAGATCGACCGTCAGCCGCACTGGCTTGTCGTCGATGAGCGGCCCGAGCTTGAGCTTTGCCATAGCTGTCTCCGTCAGTCCCGGTAGGGTTCGAGCACAAGGTCACGGGTCACGATGACCCGGACAGGAAAGCCGGGGCGCACGGTCAGCGTCGGCTGGATGTTCGTCGAGCGGCCGACAAGCTGACGCCCAACTTGGCTGACCCCTTCCGAGCCGCCGCGCCGGATCGCGCTTAGGAGCTGGTCCTCGTCGCTGCCGGCTCCCGCCTGCGATCCAACGCTCAGCAGCGTCGAGACGAGCGCCGCCTTGAGCACCTGGCCCCAGTGATTGTCGACCTCGTCTTCCAGCCCGGCGAAGCCCGCAGCGTCGGCGCCCGGCTGACGCTCCAGCACGATCGAACGGCCGCTCGGCATGATCAGCCGGGTCCAGACCAGCAAGGCGCGACTTTGGCCGAACGCGACCTGGGCGTCGTACAGGCCGATCAGACGCGATCCTTGAGGGATCAGCAGCGTGCGACCTGTCGGTCCGTCATAGACGTTCTCGGTGACCTGCGCGGTGACCTGGCCCGGCAAGTCCGAGCGCAGGCCGGTGATCAGCGCCGCCGCGATCACCGCTCCTGCTTGAACGACATAGGGGCTTGCCGGCGCCTGCACCCGATCGGAGCTCACCGTGCGCCGATCGACAGCGCCGTTCAGGAAGGCGAGCCGACGTTCGTTTTCGGTCGGCTGAGGCTGGGGCTGGCCGAACCCGGAGAGACCTGGAACGCCGAACGGGTTCGGGGGCGGCGCGGCCGCATCGCCGAGCTGCCCTGGCGCGCTCAGCGGCTGCACGGGGGCCGGCTGCGACCGCGTTCCGGCGGCGAACAGCCTGCTAGCCCGCGCCGCTTCCCTTTCCTGCGCGATCCGCTGCCGCTCCTGCTCCAGGCGCTGGGCCTCCGGATCGGGCTGCGTCGGAGCCGGCACAGGCGCGCCCGGCATGGGCGCCGGCTGGACGTCGGCGTTGAGCATCGGGCGGCCAAGATCGCCAGGCAGCGGCGGCCCAAGCTGAGGAACTTCGCGCGGCAGGCCGCTGTAATCGCGCGGGAGCCGAGAGATACCTTCGGCCGTCGTGCGGTTGTCGGTGTTGTAGAGTTCCTCTGGCGCCCGCTGTGTGCCGGTCTGCAACGCCCAGATCAGGGCTCCTCCAAGCGCCAGCGCAGAGACTCCCGCGAGGAGGCCCAGCACCTTACGCGACAGACGCACAACACGGGGCCGCTCGGGCCGCAGGCGCAGCTCCGCCGCGATATCGCGTTCGGGCCGAGCCCGCTCGTCCTCAGACCCGCTCGGCGCTGCTTCGATGCGGTCCTCGCTCACAACGACGGCCTCCCGTCGGTGCGCACGATCCGAACACGCCGTTGGCGGTCGCCGCCGAGGCGTAGTTCGGCCCCGCCGAACAGACGATCGACGACCATGTAGCGGCCGCGCACCCGGTAGTTCACGAGCTCGGCTCCGCCCTCGGCGCCGATGATCCAGAGCGGCGGCATCTCGCCCTGAGCGATTCCGGACGGAAACTCGATGAACACCTGCCGACCGTCGTCGAAAGCACGCACGGGCCGCCACGCGGGATGATCGCCCTCGATGCGGTAACGGAAGTTCAGGTTCTCCAGCGCCGGCAGTGCCAACGCGGCCACCGGCTGGGCGGCCTCCGCCTGGGCGTTCTGCCGCCGAAGCGCGATGAGCTGGTCTTGTGGATAGGACCAGGACACCGAAGCCATGTAGGTCCGCTCGGCCGAGCGAAGCTCGAGATGGTAGGTGCGCCGGTCCGTGTTGATGACGAGGTTCGTCTGCAGGTCGGGCCGGACGGGTTTGACGAGGATATGGATGCGCCGGGTCGGGCCTGTGCCGCTCTCGGTATCCCCGATGATCCATCGAACGGTGTCGCCCGCGGCGACCGGGCCCGCACCGACGAGCTGTTCGCCAGGCTGAAGGGCGATGTCGGTCACCTGTCCTGGCGCGGCGTAGACCTGATAAAGTGCGCCGTCGCTGAACGGATAAACCTGGACCGCATTGAAATAGCCCGATCGGCTCGGCTGAACGCGGGCGACGCTGTTGGCGGCCTCCACGCGTGCCCGTGGGTCGGCCGGCTCGGGTGCGGCGCTTCGGGCCGGAGGCACGCGCTGGAGTTGACCGGGAAGCGGCAACGGCGTGGGCACCTGCACGATCTGGACAGGCCTGGGAGCGTCGGCAGCGAGCACGGCCGGTTGGGGAGTCGCGGTCTCGTCGTAAGAGATCTCCGGGGGCGTCCAATTCGTCGTCGAGCAGGCGGCGAGCGACGCTGAGGCGAGCAGCACGGCGGACAATGTTGGCAGGCGCATCAGCCGAGCTCCTTCGACCAGTTGAGGGCATGGACGTAGACGCCGAGCGGGTTCTTCCTCAGGCGTTCGGCGTCGCGCGGGGTCTGGACTGCGATGGTCAGGATTGCGGTCCAGCGTTCGGTAGCGGCGAGCGCCCCATCGACGTAACGGCGCTCGATCCAGGCGACGCGGAACGAGTCCGGCGAAGCGCGGATGACGCTGGAGACCTCGACGGCGACTTGCGCCCGTCCAACCCGTGCGAACGGGTCATTGATCCGGGCATAATCGTTGAGCGCCGCGGCCCCTCGATCGGTCGTGTAGTCGTAGGCTCGAAGCCAGTTCTGGCGCAGCACGATCGGGTCGGCCGGGATCGAGCGGGTCTGCTCGATGAAGCGCGCGAGGTGCCAGGCGATCTGGGGGTCCGTCGGCCGATACTCGGCGTCGGCCGGTGCGATCGCCTGAGCCTGGCCGAGCCGGTCCACCTGCACCACCCACGGGACGATCGTCCCGGAGGTCGACTGCCAGACGAGCGCGCCGGCAAGCCCGGCGGACAGGAATAGCGAGCCGAACGCCATCAGGCGCCAGTTGCGGGCCTGCACCCGAGCGGAGCCGATGCGGTCGTCCCACACCTGTGCGGCGCGCTGGTATGGCGTTTCAGGCTCGGGCGTGCGCCCGTAGCGCGTGGATGGTCGCTTGAACATCAGCGGTCCTCGGAGAGATTGACGGAAGATCCGGAGCCGCCGCTATCGCCAGAGCGGACCGCGTGCGCGGCGGTCTGGACGCCGTGGGTCATGCCCTGGCGGCGGCGCATCTGGCGCGCCCAGGCGGGCTCCCCGCCGGACGGTTCAGCCGTTGATGCTGGTGCGGCTGTCTCGCCGCTGACGGACCGCCCTCCGGCCTGGAAGCGGCCCTGAAGATCCGTTGCCGCTTGCCGAAGCGGACTTGCGACGGCTGAGGCTCCGGCCTTGGCTACGCCGCCCATGCCGCCTGCGACCGCGCTCGCTCCACTCCTTCCGGCCGCCCCGCTGGCGTAGGCGGTGCTTGCGCCACCCGCGACCGTCGCGCCGCCGCGCACCGCGCCGACGGCCGCACCTCCGGCGAGACGGGCAGCGCCCGCACCGGCTAGCACCGCACCGCCAGCGGCAAGCCCCGTGCCGACTGCCGTGCCAGCGCCGAGCTGCGGGCCGCCGGAGACGATACCGTTGGCGATGGATGGACCGAAGATGCCAAGGCCGAGAAGCGACAACGCGGCAAGGACAAGCGCCATCGCGTCCTCGATGGTGGGCTGGCCGGTAAAGCCGCGCGTGAACTCCCCGAATAGGGTCGAGCCGATGCCGACGATCACGGCCAGCACGAGCACTTTCACGCCCGAGCTGATGACCAGGCCGAGCACGCGCTCGGCCATGAAGGCGGTCTTGCTGAACAGGCCGAACGGCACGAGCACGAAGCCGCAAAGCGTCGCGAGCTTGAACTCGATCAGGCTCATGAAAAGCTGGATTGCCAGGATGAAGAACGACAGCAACACGACGCCCCAGGCGAACAGCAGGACGACGATCTGGATGAAGTTCTCGAAGAAGCTGATGTAGCCCATCAAGCCGGAGATCGACTCCAGGATAGGCCGTCCCGCATCGAACCCGACCTGCGCGACCCGGCCTGGCCGAAGGAACTCGGCTGCCGTCAATCCCGTGCCGGACGCTTTCAGGCCGAGGCCGGAGAAGCTCTCGAAGACGATGCGGGAAAGATTATTCCAGTTGCCGATGATGAACGCGAACGCGCCGACGAACAGCGTCTTCTTGACCAGCCGCGCGAGGATGTCCTCGTCCGCGCCCCATGCCCAGAATAGCGCAGCCAGCGTCACGTCGATCACGATCAGGGTGGACGCGAGCCAGGCGACCTCGCCTTGCAAGAGGCCGAACCCGCTGTCGATGTAGCGCGTGAAGACCTCGAGGAAGCGGTCGATGACGCCGGTGCCCTGCATCAGCGTGCTCCACCAAAGAAGCGGCGGCGGCTCTCGGCCCACACCCGCTTGCAGGCCGCGTCATCCAGCGCCGCAGAGCCGATCGCATTGCAGCGGTCGAGGTCGGCGCGTAGCGGATCGGCCGGCTGCGCCACCGTTGCGGGCGCTCGTTCCACCGGGCGCAGGTCTGCCCCCGCGAGCCAGAGCGCCACGGCGACGCAGGCCATGCCCAGTCCGAGCACCCTAAGCACGCGGATGGTCCGCACCTGCTCGTCGAGCTGCTTGGCCGAGAAGCGTCGTCGTACACTCATCGGTCAGCTCAGCGATCGTGAAACATCGTGACGGTCGTGGGCTGGTAGCCCTGACCCGGCGCGAGGAAGCGCCGGAGCTGCTCGCGGCCTTGATCCTGCGCGGCGGCACGCTGAGCGGCTTCGAGGTTTGTCGCGCGGCCTTGGGCGGCAACCGCCGCCGTCAGGTCCGCGAGTTGCTGCGCTTGGAGCGCGAGGAGCTGATTGCCGGCCTGTGTCGCCTGGAGCGCGCCCGTCGCCGACTGGCTCGATCCGATCAGCGCCGACATCTGCGCGCGGTTGGTGTCGATGTTGCCGACGACGCCGGCCTGCACCCGCATCGCGTCCTGGAGGGCGCCGACGGATGTCTGCCAGCGCTCGCGCGCGGCCGCGATCAAGTCCCCCTGCGAGGCCGTCGTGCTGGCCGGCCCGTAGGTGGTGGTGAACGCCCGGTCGATCTGCTGGACGTCGTAGGCGATGCGCTGCGCCTGGCCGAGAAGCTGCTGGGTCCGCGCCACGGACTGCTGGAGCTGCTGAAGCGAGGAGTAAGGCAGGCTCGCTAGGTTACGTGCCTGGTTGATCAGTCCCTGCGCCTCGTTCTGGAGCGAGGTAATCTGGTTGTTGATCTGCTGCAGCGACCGCGCGGCCTGAAGCACGTTCTGGATGTGGTTGGTCGGGTCCCAGACGGTGATCTGCGCCTGGGTCGGCGCGGACGCCGAGAGCAGCGCGAGGGTCGCGACGCCGGCGATAAGCAGGGAGTGGGCACGGGTTTTCATCGGACGGTCTCCAATTCGGGTTGCGGGTTGGTGATGAGATCGGTAGCCCAGGCGACCCCGCGGGCTTCGAGCCAAGCGGAGGCGAAGCCCTCGCGCCCATGCTCAGCGAGGAGGCGAGCAATCAGGGTCTGGTCGGCTTTGGACGAGGCGGCCGTGAAGGCGAGCGCGACCTCGCCCAGCCCGAGCTCAAAGAGCCGATTGCCGCGCCGGGACTGGCAGTAATAGTCGCGCTTGGGGGTCGATCGGCTCAGGATCTCGATCTGGCGGTCGTTGAGCCCGAAGCGCCGATAGATAGTGGCGATTTGCGGTTCGAGCGCGCGCTCGTTCGGCAGGAAAAGACGCGTCGGGCAGCTCTCGATGATGGCGGGAGCAATGGCCGAGCCGTCGATGTCCGCGAGACTCTGCGTGGCGAAGATAACGCTCGCGTTCTTCTTGCGCAGCGTCTTGAGCCACTCGCGGAGCTGGCCCGCAAATCCTTCGTCATCGAGCGCCAACCAGCCTTCGTCGACGATCAGCAGGGTCGGCCGACCGTCGAGCCGGCCTTCAATCCTGTGGAACAGATAAGCGAGCACGGCAGCGGCCGCGCCGGTGCCGATCAGGCCTTCGGTCTCGAACGCCTGCACGTCGGCCTCGCCGATCCGCTCCGCCTCGGCGTCGAGAAGCCGGCCCCAGGGTCCGCCGACGCAGTAGGGCTTGAGCGCCTGCTTCAGTGGTTGACTCTGGAGCAGGACCGACAAGCCGGTCAGCGTCCGCTCCTGGACCGGAGCGGAGGCGAGGTTATGGAGCGCCGACCAGAGGTGTTCCTTGACCTCGGGCGTCACGATGATCCGCTCGCGGCCGAGGATCGCCGCGACCCATTCCGCCGCCCAGGCGCGCTCGTCGGCGGAGTCGATCGCAGCCAAGGGCTGCAACGCGACCGGCTCGGCCGTGTCGTCAGTGAGCGAGCCGCCAAGGTCATGCCAGTCGCCGCCCATGGCGAGCGCGGCGGCCCGGATCGAGCCCCCGAAGTCGAAGGCGAACACCTGGGAGGGTTCGTAGCGACGGAACTGCAGCGCCATGAGCGCTAGCAGGACGGACTTGCCCGCTCCGGTCGGCCCGACCACCAAGGTGTGGCCGACGTCTCCGACGTGAAGGCTGAATCGGAACGGGGTCGAGCCTTCAGTCTTGGCCAGGAACAGCGGCGGCGCCCTGAAATGCTCATCCCCTTCCGGCCCTGCCCAGACCGCGGAGAACGGCATCATGTGGGCCAGGTTCAGCGTCGAGAGCGGTGGCTGGCGCACGTTTGCGTAGACCTGTCCGGGCAAACCGCCGAGCCACGCCTCGATCGCGTTCACGCGCTCGACCATGCAGGTGAAGTCGCGGCCCTGGATCACCTTCTCGACAAGCCGGAGCTGCTCGTCGGCGACCCGCGGGTCTTCGTTCCAGACGGTCACGGTTGCGGTGACGTAGGCCGTGCCGACCAGGTCGGAACCGAGCTCCTGAAGGGCAAGATCGGCGTCGACCGCCTTGTTGGCGGCGTCGGAGTCCATCAGAGCCGATGCCTCGTTGGTCATGATCTCTTTGAGGATCGCGGCGATCGACTTCCGCTTGGCGAACCACTGCCGTCTGATCCTGCCGAGCACCTTTGCGGCTTCGACTTTGTCCATGCACAGAGCGCGGGTGACCCAGCGATACGGAAAGGCGAGCCGGTTCAGGTCGTCGAGGAGGCCGGGCCATGTCTGGCTGGGGAAGCCCATCACGGTGAGCGTCCGCAGATGCGCGCGCCCCAGCCGGGGTTCGAGGCCTCCGGTTAGGGGTTCGTCGACCAGGATGGCGTCGAGGTGCATCGGCGTCTCGGGGACGCGCACGCGGTGGCGGCGGGTCGAGACGGTCCCATGCAGGTATGTGAGCGTCTCAGTGTCCGAGAGCCACGCCGCCTCCGGCATGAACCCTTCGACCAGGTTGAGCACGCGGTCGGTGCGGTCGACGAAGCCGGCGAGCTGCTCGCGTCCGTTGGCTCCGCGGCCGTCGCGGCCCTCGTAGAGCCAGGCTTCGGCGCGTGCAGCGTCCTCGGCCGGCGGCAGCCAGCACAACGTGAGGAAGTAAGAGGACTCGAAGTGCGCACCGGCCTCGTCGAATTGCGCCCGGCGCTCCGACTCGACGAGCGCGGACACACCATCCGGAAAACGGCTGGTCGGGTAGGCGCCAGCCGGATGACGCTGCGCTTCGACGAAGATCGCCCATCCCGAGCCGAGCCGACGCAGCGCGTTGTTGAGACGCGATGTGGTCGCAACAAGCTCGGCCGGGGTGGCGCTGTCGAGGTCGGGGCCGCGGAACTGCGCGGTCCGCTGAAGCGACCCGTCCTTGTTGAGGACGACGCCCTCCCCGACCAGCGCCGCCCACGGCAGGAAGTCGGCGAGGCTCTCTGGCTTTTTCCGATATTCGGCGAGGTTCAGCACGTTCTCACCTCACGCGCCGAGATGGGTCGGATAGCGAAGGTGCCGCCTCACGACGTCAACAAAGGCCGGATCGCGCTTGGCGGCCCAGACCGCGGCCATGTGGCCGACGAGCCAGAGCAGCAGGCCGGCGAGCCACAGCCGCAGGCCGAGGCCGAGTGCGGCCGCGAGGGTGCCGTTGATGATGGCGAGGGAGCGCGGGGCTCCGCCGAGCAGGATCGGCTCGGTCAGGCTGCGCCGAACAGGCGCGTAGAAGCCGACCGCAGGCTCGTCATTGGCCAGCATCAGATGAGCGCTCCGCCGCCGAACGAAAAGAACGACAGGAAGAAGCTCGAAGCGGCGAATGCGATCGACAGGCCGAAGACGATCTGGATCAGCTTGCGCGCGCCGCCGGACGTGTCCCCGAAGGCGAGCGTCAGGCCGGTGATGATGATGATCATCACCGCGATGATCTTGGCGACAGGGCCTTGGATGGACTCCAAGATCTTCTGGAGCGGCGCCTCCCAGGGCATGTTGGACCCGGCGGCGTAGGCTGGCGCGGTCATGATGCTGAGCGCGACGAACGAGACGGCGCCCGTAAGGCGCGAACGGAGCTTGGTCACGATTGGTCTCCTGACGGACGAGTTGGAGGTGTGGTGAGCTGGTAGTCGCCGGCCGGGGTCAGGCCCTCGACGCGGGCCAGTTCGGAAAGACGGCGTTCGGAACCTCGGCCGGCGAGTACGGCGACGATGTCGATGGTCTCGGCGATGAGCGCGCGCGGGACCGTGACGACGGCTTCTTGGATGAGCTGTTCGAGCCGGCGGAGCGCGCCGAGCGCCGAGCCGGCGTGGATGGTGCCGATCCCGCCCGGGTGGCCGGTTCCCCATGCCTTGAGGAGATCGAGCGCCTCGGCTCCCCGCACCTCGCCGATTGGGATGCGGTCGGGCCGCAGACGAAGCGACGAGCGCACAAGGTCAGACAGCGAGCAGACCCCGTCCTTGGTCCGCAGCGCGACGAGGTTGGGCGCGGCGCACTGAAGCTCGCGGGTGTCCTCGATGAGAACCACCCGGTCGGAGGTCTTGGCGACCTCAGCAAGGAGCGCGTTGACGAGCGTGGTCTTGCCCGTCGAGGTGCCACCCGCGACCAGGATGTTGCGCCGGGCCGCGACCGCCTCGCGGAGCGTCTCTGCGTCGGCGGCGCTCAGGATGCCGGCGTCGACATAGGCGCGCAGCGTGAACACGGCGACGGCAGGCCGGCGGATCGCAAACGTGGGCGCGGCGACCACTGGCGGCAGCAGTCCCTCGAAGCGCTCGCCAGTTTCCGGCAGCTCGGCCGAGACGCGCGGGCTGCCGGGGTGCACCTCGGCCCCGACATGGTGGGCGACGAGGCGGACAATCCGCTCGCCATCGGCGGCGGACATCCGCTCGCCGGTGTCCTCGAGACCTCCGGCGAGCCGGTCGAGCCACAGCCGGCCATCGGGGTTTAGCATCACCTCGGCGATGCTTGCGTCGTCGAGCCAGGCGGCGATCTGCGGACCGAGCGCCGTGCGCAGCATCCGCGCGCCGCGGCTGGCGGACTCCGATCGGATCGCGTGGATGGACACGGCCTCGGCCCCTCATTGCGGGCCGGTTGGAGCGACCCCATTGCTGTTCGGGGGCAAGTAAAGAGAGACAGATCGGGTCTGGTTCAACAGCCTTGTGGGCGTAGTAGTGCGCTGGCGCGGAAAGGCAGGTAGAAGGGCTGGGCTACCTCGCCGTCGTGTCCGAGATCGACCGTTAGCAGACCTCAGTGGAAAGCGGTCCTGTAGTCCGTTACACGTTGAAGCACCTGTTGATAGGGATGAGCTTTGCCGGTGACCGTGCACGCCGTTGGAAGTTGCCGCTGCGGACGCGTCTCGTTTGAGGTGACAGCGCCTCCTCTTCTCACGATGGCTTGCCACTGTCGCGGCTGCCAAAAAATGACCGGCAGCGGGTTCTCGCTTAGCGCTGCAATCCCGTCTGACAGTTTCCGCGTCACTGGCGGAGATCCCGTGATCGGAGGCTTACACGGGCCATCTCGTCACTACTTCTGCGGCTTCTGCATGAGCTGGCTGTTCACCCGACCTGAAGGGATCGATTTTTTCGTCAACGTTCGGCCGACCATGCTCGACGAGCGGGCGTGGGATGAACCATTTATCGAAACCTGCGCTGCCGAAAAACTTCACTGGGCGGCAACGCCAGCCAAGCACAGCTTCGCGAGTTTCCCACCTGCGGAGGCTTACGAGGGGTTGATGATCGAGTACGCGGCCGCTCAAAGTCCAGCAACGAGGGCTGGCTAGCTTTCCAACCTAGAAGGATGCTTACACCGGGAACTGCTGAATATCAGCCGTCACCCAACCGAACATGCAGCTCGGGGGCAACAAAAGGGAGACAGGCCGGGTTTAGTTCAACAGCCTCGTGGGCGTAGTCGCGGCCTGGCGTGGAGAGACAGGTGGAACCGCTGGGAAGCTCGCAGACCCAGCGGTTCACCACCTACGGGTTGTGACACCGACTGCCAGCTCGAAACCTTCAGCGCTGCCCTTGCGCTCGTTCGGCGCCGCCGAGGGCCAGCCGCAAGCTGTTTATCCGCTTGCGCTCCGTTACGATTTCAATCCGTCCGATTAGCTCGCCCGCCACTTCAAACATCATCACCAGAATTGCACGTCCGCCCAGCGCGACGGCGATACCCGGCACGTCGTTCACCAGTAACACCTCCGCCGGCCAGCCATTCGCCGCTCCGAACCGCGCACGACGCGCGACAATCTCGGCTCCACGGACAATGGTTGCGGCCTCGCCTGGCCGCTGTTCACGATCGAGAATCAGCTCCACGTCGGGGTCCAGCACCGCCAGCAAACCTTCAAAGTCTCCACGGCGGGAGGCATCGTAGAAGGCGCTGACGATGCGATGCTGATGCGCCGAACGTCGGGCCGGGATATCGTCGCCGCCCTGAATCTGCCGTCGGGCTCGACTGGCGAGCTGGCGGGCGGCCTCAGGCGACCGATCCACGATGCGGGCGACCTCCTCGAAGGGAACGCCGAACAGGTCATGGAGCACGAACGCCAGCCGCTCAGTCGGCCTTAATCGCTCCAATACGACCAGCAGCGCGATACCGACCGACTCAGCCATCAGCGCCTCACGCTCGGGGTCGCTCCCCGCTCGCTCGTCCACGAGCCGTTCGGCGGCTTCGGGCTCCAGCGACGCCTCACGTCGGGATCTGCGATGTCGCAGCGTGTCGAGTGCGATGCGGGACACAACGGTGGTCAACCAGCCGCTGGGGTTGTCGAGGCAGTCCCCTTCAACCGACCGAAGCCGAAGCCACGCCTCCTGAACCGCGTCTTCGGCCTCGCTCGCCGATCCGAGCAGCCGGTATGCCACGCCCTTCAGCCGCTCGCGATCGGCCTCGAACCGCGCGAGTAAAGCCTCGGGGCCCGTCATAGCCGTTTCACCAATAGACTTCGCATGGACGCACTTCGACCGCGCCACCTAGCCGTGCCGCGGGAACTCGCGCGGCGAGCGCGACGGCCTCCTCCTGGCTGTCCGCCTCGAAGACCATGAAGCCACCGACCGCGCCTGCCACATCGACGTAAGGACCCTCATCGGTCTCGATCGCGCCGGCCTTCACCCGCACGGTAATCGCCTGTCGCGGCGTTCCGAGCGGCGGACCGGGAGTGACGTTCGGCGTCGTCGACACAGCGTGATATTGCTTGCCTATCGCATCGTGCTCCTCGCGCGGCAGCGTCTTGGGGTCGAACGGGCTGGGTTGATAGATCAGCAGGACATACTTCACGGCGTGTCTCCAAAGCGCGTCGGAGCGGCGCACACGGTGTGCCCGTCTTACCCTGACGTTCTGGCCGTGCGGAATGTGACAAGCTCATACCTACGGCGGTGCAAAACTCCCATAATCGCCACCGGCCCATCCCAGCCTCTACCAAGTTGCGTTCGGCCACGACCCGACGGAATAGCATCGAAGCTGTATGCAACGCGGCTGCCAGTGAGCGGGCGGCTTAGTGCCGCCCGCCCTTAGCTACTCGTTCCGCTCAAGAGTGAACGCCACTTGGTAGAGGCCGGGGTGAGCCACTCCATGAGCTCTATTGCCCTCCAGCAAGCCTTTGACCTTCAAATGCTCGAACACGCGCTGGGCGGCGGGGAGGTCAGCGCTCTGCGCGTAATTGACGACGCGCGTTCCATCTAGGCTGCGGTGAAGGCTCGCCGAAATCCAGCCGTCCACTTCCCGGGCGGCTTCCGCCGCTTTCGAGAGATAGTCGATCAGCGGCTGCTGCTGCCCCTCCGGAACGGTGAAAACGTTAATCTGCGTCACGATCGGGTTGTTGGCACGTATGATAGGCATGGTCTTGCACTCCTGGTTGAGCGCTGACCGTCGAGGCTGGAGACCGGCGGACACACTCCGAACAGCGCCAAGCCTCGGCGGGTTGCGCCGATGCTTGTCGCGGGTTCACCTGGTTGGCGACACGGAGCCTCTTTCGAGGAAGCGGGCTTACCGATGCCGCTCTGGTCCTTTTCGACGCGGCCGATCTAACCCCGGAGCACGATGACGGCAACGCGCATCGTCGCGCCCAACGCCCCATGACCGAAACTGAGACGAACCAAATTAAGCCTCTTGCAGAATACCGACCGTATGGTATGTGTAATCCATGGCGAGGCTCACCAAACAGTTCCCCGAACGCGGTGGTGCCAGGGAGCGGCTGATTGAGGCCGCACGCGACATCATCAGAGCGAAGGGGTTCACAGCCACGTCCGTGGGCGAGCTTTGCGAAGCCGCCGCCGTGACCAGGGGCGCGTTCTTTCATCATTTTGAAAGCAAGGAGGCGCTGGGCGTGGCGTCTGCACAGGATTGGGCCGAGACGACGGACGCCTTCTTCGCCAGCGCAGATTACCATAAGCCGGAAGACCCCCTCGATCGTGTCTTGGCCTACGTGGCCTTTCGCAAAGCAATTATCACGGGGGAGCTGGCCGAGTTCACCTGTCTGGTCGGCACGATGGTGCAGGAAGTCTACGCGACCTCGCCGGCCATCCGCGATGCCTGCGGAAACAGCATTTTTGTTCAGGCCGCGACGCTTGAGGCGGATATCGGCGCGGCCATGGAAAATCGCGGCATTTCCGTCGACTGGACTGCCGAGAGCCTGGCGCGACACACGCAGACGGTGATCCAGGGCGCGTTCGTGCTTGCGAAGGCAGGAAACGATCCGGCGCTGGCGCGCGAAAGCCTCGATCATCTCGACCGATACATCCGCCTGCTCTTCGGCTGCCCAAACATGGAGAAAGCGCTGCCATGACACAGGATATTCAACTCGCCTGCGCCTGCGAAAAGGTCCAAATCGAAGTGGCGGGCGCGCCGATTATCAGCGCCGAATGCCATTGTAATAGCTGCCGAGCATTTGGCGCCAGGCTGCAGCGCGAACAGGGGTCGCCGCCCTTTCTCGAAGCCAATGGTGGGACACGCTTCAATCTTTACCGCAAGGACCGCATCCGCTTTATCAAGGGCACCGATCTGCTCGGGGAAGTATTCCTAACGCACGACGCAAAGACGCGACGCGTGATCGCCACATGTTGCAACACGCCGATATACCTCGAATTCTCGCATGCCCATTGGCTGAACCTCTATGGCGATCTCTGGCCGAAGGGCGCCCAGCCCGCGCTCGATCTGCGAACGATGACGAGCGACCTTGCTGATAGGTCGGCGCTTCCGAACGATGTGCCAAACAAGAAGCGGCAATCAATCGCGTTCTTTGGGAAGCTCCTCGGCGCTTGGTTTGCGATGGGCTTCAAGACGCCGGACCTTCCTCCCGTCAAAGGAGCGGTGCATGCCTGACCCCGAAAGCACCATTACGATCCAAAGTGCGACCTCCCCTGGCCACGTTCGGCGCGTCGATCGCGCCAAGTATATCGCGATGCGTGATGCATTGCTTGCCGTGCTGCCGTCGATGCCGCCAGGCATCCCGGTGGCAGAGGCCAAGGCGGCACTCCTGCCGCACCTGCCTGACGACCTGTTCCCCGGTGGAAGCAAAGCAGGATGGTGGCTCAAGGCGGTCCAACTCGATCTCGAGGCAAAAGGCGCAATCAGGCGCGGGCCAGGCAAGCCGGTGCAGCTGTTTATGTCCTCGAAGTCTGTCTGACAGCCCGTTTTTCTTGATCGTCCATCCTACGGGTGCGGGCTTAGTTCAAATCGTATACCACCCGGTTTGCCCTCCTTGGTCGCAGCTCTCTGACACCGTTCAGGTGCTGCCCGGTTGCTGTGGCTGATGATCGCGCCCGCCACGATGTCGTTCCACACCTCCGGCCTGCTCGCTCCCGCCAGTCGCCGCGCCGCGTCCCATCCGACCCCCCGAGCATCCGCGCTGCCATGCGCGGCCGACTGCCAGCTTGCCGGTGCGATCTCACGCGCGACCAAGCCGGGCATGATCGCCCATGCAAGAAGGCCGATCGCTAACCCGACCAATCCGAACCATAGCTGCCGCTTTTTTGCTCGGCCGGTGTCCATGCGGACTGTCAATGGCGCGAAGCTCGGCCATGACGCTGGCCTTGTCCTCGCCCGCCCTGGCGAGTGCCGCCTGATCCTCACGCAGTGCGGCGTTGCCGCTGCGGCTATCCGCTGCGCCATTTGCTCGTGCGTCATCGCCAGCGCGGGGCTTCGGGCGATCACGTGGTTGAGGACCGCAATCTGGTCGGCCGTGGCGTTCACGCCCGGCTCCATTCGCCCTAACGTCTCGGTTTAATCGGGCGCGTCCTGTCGCCAAGCTCGGCCGCCAACCCCTCCACGGCACGTCGCAGCAACGCAAGTTCGCGACCCTGGCCATCCATCACGGCACGCGGGCGGTCGAACGCTCCCGCCGGATCGTCGCCTTCGTGGATATCGTCGTCCTGCACCTAGTCTCTATCGGCGCATCGCGGCGGTCGCGAGTCCGGCTGTTACCAGCACCCCACCTCCGGCACGCTGCGTCCAGCGCCGGAATCGAGGACCCCTCATCAACCCTGATGCGCGGGATGCTATCAGCGCATACAGCGTGTCAGTGATGGCAGCGATGCAGGTAAAGGTGACAACGAGGATCGCAGCCTGGGTAGAGTAGGCTCTGTCCGGATCGATGAATTGAGTCGCGAACGCGACAAAGAATAAGATCGTTTTGGGGTGAAAGATCCCGACGGTGATATTCGTCAGAAACGCCGCCTTCGCGCTGATTGATTTGCCCGATGAAGGAGCACCGGCATCGGCTGAGCGCAAAATAGCAAGGATACCGATTGCGATCAGGTAAATCGCCCCGATCCATTTCAGGATCGTGAAGGCGAGCGCGGATGACGCAAGGATTGCTCCTGCTCCCGCCAGCGATACGGTCATTGCCGTCGCATTCCCAACGGCCATGCCAGCGACTGACGCAAGTGCCACCCTTCGCCCAAAGCTAAACGCAAATCCGATTATGCTAGCGACGCCTGGGCCGGGGATGACCCCCATGACGAACGACGCGCCCGCGAACGCCATCCATAGATGCAGGTCCACGCTCATCTCCTACCGTCTCCTGTCGCGACCGCGATCGCGACCGTGTCCAACCGACTGCGCCAGTTCCTGCTCGATCGATCGGCCGTGCTCAATATTCAGCGCCAGCTCGGGTGCGAGACGGCGCCACTCGGTTTCAATCTTCGGGTCACGTTGCAACCGGCCCGCGATGCTCTCCATACGCTTGCTCAACCTCTCCGAGCCCGCACGGTTGCCGGTCGCGCGCGTCCACTCGTCAAGGCGTTCTCGGATTGCAGTCGCGCTGGACATGGTGTGTCTCCTTCTCGTCTCGTGCGTCACGATCATCATGGGACTAAGCATTCCTTCTGGCGCAGCAGCCATATTGCAGCTGCTCATCCCAATCCGTGCCGCGCCCTTCTGGCGTCAGATCCAGCATGTTCCAAAGAGGCTCGAGGGTGCCGACGTGGCGCATTTCCTGACCCGGTTCGGTCGGAGCAAAGAGCAGCTCGGCGCCCCAGAAGTGCCGAACGCGTCCCGCGTCCCGATGGAAGACGTTGAGCATCGGCTGCTGGGAGCCACGGACCTCGCCGAAGTAATCTTGGTTGTATCGGTTCTGTCCGGACGAAAGCAGGCGAATGTGGCGCCACCCGCGCTCCGAGCCGAACGTCAGGAGACGCTCGAGAGGCGTTTTCGCGACGACGACGAAGTTCATCCGTTGCGCGATGTGTGGCGCGGCGCCGTCAAGCTGGTCTAGCAACGCAGTGCATGACGGACAGGGACTCTCGGCAAGCGGCAGCGTAGCAGTGAGCCCGCTCGCCGGCCCCGGACGATCATCGTTTCGAGACCGAGGGAACATGAAGCTGTAGATCGCAAGTGTATCTCGGTCCGCGGCGAACAACTCGGAAAGTCGGATGTCGCCTACCGATCCGTCATCCCGCCGGCCTTGAAACACGTAATCCTCTGGTATCTCACCTCCCGCCGGAAGCGCTCGTCTTGCACTAGCCACCGCCTCCATTGATCGCCGCAGGTCCACCTCCGCGTCGAGCAAGCGGCTGCGGGCGGCCCGGTACTCGGATGTTTCGTTCGGGAACGTCATGGTCATCAAAGCCTCCTCCGCGGATATTCAGCGAGAGCTCAGCTCTCGCCCTCCTTCTTGCCCTTGAGCAGCGCCACGATCGCCATTGCGTGCCCGTGGCCGAGGCCGAACTTCTCCTTGAGCTCGGCGACGATCGCGCCGGCCTTCACTCCGGGCCGCAGCACGCCGTCCGTCAGCCAGCCCTGTTCGGCGGCATAGGCGCGAAAGTCGTCGGGAGACTTGCCCGTCTTGGCCTCGATGTTGTCGAGATATGCCTGGAATGACATGGCGCCCTCCTACGAGAGCAGCGCGCGAAGGCGCGCGCTGCGCAGCCATAGCCCGCCCCATGCGAACAGGCCGATGTAGACCCCGAACAGCACATGACTGAACAGGGGGCTGCCGTTTCGAGCGTGGGTCGCGACCGCGCCGCCGAGATAGCCGGTCAGCAGGATCGCGCCGAGAACCGCCGTGCGCGGGATCGCGTAGAGAAGCGTTGAAGCCAGCAGCACGATGCCGAGCGTCATGAGCGTGACCGCATCGGCCGGCCAGCCAAGCTGCGCCGTGGTGTCGATCACGACCTGCGGACGGACGAGCTTCATCACGCCGTCCATCGTCAGGAACGCGACCGCCAGGCCGCTGAGCGCGCGCCCCGTCCAGAGCTGGGCGGAGCCGCTTTGCACAGGGGCGGCCCCAAGATCGTTGTAGAGCGTAGCCATCACTTACCTCCTGCCGGTCGGGATGGTTGCGCTCGCCGCGATCCGACTCGGTTTGACTTCCATGGCCCATTCAGTTACAAAAAGCAACTATGACGTATGAAAAAGAAACTGAGAGGTCGAGCGCCATGGGGCGGCGCTGGTACAACGACGCCTGCGGCACGGCCTTCGCGCTGGAGCTAGTCGGCGAGCGTTGGGCCTTGCTGATCGTGCGCGAGCTGTTGTTCGGCCCGCGTCGCTTCGGCGAACTGCGGGCCAGTCTGTCCGGCATCACAGCGAAGGTGCTGACGGAGCGACTGCAGGGTTTGGAGGCGGCCGGCATCGTCCTTCGCCGGAAGCTCCCGCCGCCGGCATCGGTCCAGGTCTATGAGCTGACACCGTGGGGGTATCAGAGCGAGCGTGTGATCCAGGAGCTTGGCCGCTGGGCGACCCGCTCGCCGGACCACGACCCGTCGCTACCCCTTAGCGCCGCTTCGTTGATGGTATCGTTTCGCACCATGTTCGCGGCCGAGCGCGCGGAAGGGCTGGACGCGACGATCGGTTTCCGGCTTGGCGACGAGGGCTTCATCGCGCAGCTCAGCCCGCAAGGGATCGCGATCGAACGCGGCGAGCCTGACGGCGCTGCCACCATCTTTACAGCGACACCGCCCGTGATGGCGGCGCTGGTCTATTCGAGCCTCCCGCTCGCCGATGCCGAGGCGATTGGATCGGTTTCCATTGCCGGAGACCACGGCCTTGCCGAACGCTTCCTCGCGTTGTTTCCGTTGCCACCCAAAACGGGAGCGTCTTCATGACCCCTACCATTACCGCATTTGAAAGCTCCCCTGACGAGGGTCGGGGGCTAGCGCGCGACATGCGCGTCCGCTGGGCGCTCGAGGAAGTGAACCAGCCTTACGATGTCCGCTTGGTGTCGTTCACCGCGATGAAGGAACCTGCGCATCGCGCGCTCCACCCTTTCGGGCAGATTCCGACCTATGAGGAAGGCAATCTGATCCTGTTCGAGTCCGGAGCGATTATATTTCATATTGCCGAGCTCCATGCCGGCCTGCTGCCAGGCGATGTAAATGCGCGAGCGCGCGCGATCACATGGATGTTCGCAGCGCTTAACACGGTGGAGCCGCCGATCGTGGAGCGGGAACAGGCCGAGTATGTGGAGGGTGACAAGCCCTGGTACGAGGAGCGGCTCCCTCGTCTGGACGATCGCATCCGATACCGGCTGGCGGACCTTTCCGATCGCCTCGGCGATGCCGACTGGCTGGATGGCGAGTTCACCTCCGGTGACCTGTTAATGGTGATGGTGCTGCGCCGCTTGGACGGGACTGGCATCCGCGACGAATATCCTAACCTTGCCGCGTATGTCGCCCGCGGCGAGGCGCGGCCCGCCTACAAGCGCGCTTTTGCTGCTCAATTGGCGGTTTTTACCGGGAACACGACGAGAGGCTGAATCTTCTGGGTGCGAGCAAACGGGGGACATCCGCTCGCAAGCAAACTATGAACCGTTCTTCCGCTTCTGATTGATCAGGACTTCCTGCTGCCATTGGCTTGGCGCCTTGTCAGTGCGGTGAATGCAACCCGCCCAGCAGCAGGGCCGCTTCTTCCCCTCCAACAATTCGTCACAGGTTCGCTCAATGCGACGTCGGCGCGTGATCGGCTGTTTCGCATCGTCGACCCAGCAGATGAACTCATTCCGACCGAGCGGCGTCAGCCTTTCCCAACGCGCAAGGGTCTTAGGATTCGACCGAATTGCTGCTTGCAGGTCGTCAGCTGCGCCGTGGACGGTGCCATGAAGGAAGGCGTCTGCCACGAGACCTCCAAGTGATGCCCCCCAACAGATGAGTTCATCAGCTTCGCGTCGAAGGGCAGCTTCCGACCTTACCGCTGGGCGGCGGAATGTCCACGTAGACCGCCTGCAGTTGGTCCCGTGCCCACGCTTCCGCGCGCGCTTGCAAAAGATGGCGGAGCACCTCGACGTCGTTGCCGGCCGCGATTGGATCGGTCGCAAGAGCGTCGAGCAATGCCCTTTTCAGCCACGGGCTCATCCCTTCGTGGCCGAGCACCCAGGCGATCTGCTCGTCCGACTTGGCGAGCATAGTCTCCGGTTTATTGCTCATGCCGGCACCTTTTCGGATACTGGAGTCAGCCCCACCCATTGACCGCCGCCGACGTAGCGCCACGCCACGTGCCCTCGGTCGTCGAGCGCCAGCAGGTGCAGCCAGCGATTGTCGAACAACGCGCGGATGTGGTCGTGCCTCGCTAGGATCGCGTCGATCGCCGCACAGGGCGCCTCGACGCACACGGTCAGCCGCAACGGATCGTGCATCAGTGCCGCGCCGTCGTGTACCGACTGCCACGGCAGGCCGCCGCGCAGGACGCCGCCGTTCCCCTCGACGACGCCGATTCCGCCGGTCACGTTATGGAGCAGCTTGTTGCCCCCGCCGAACAGCGCGGGCGCAACTGCCGAGCCATAATATTGAAGGCTGATCCAGCTCGCGACGACGACTGGCGCGGTCAGGATTAGTTCGAGCACTCCGAACCCGTCATCTGCGCGCCAGTCATAATCATGCAGGAAGGCCTGCCCCTCCAGCGACTTGCCGAGTGTTCGGCTGCGCGGCGCCGCGATAAAAGCACGCGCGCCCGCCAGCCCCCACTCGGGCCGCGTCTGCGCCCAGTCGAAAGCCCGCGCCAGCACCGCGCCGCCACCATTCGCCCGCGGCAAACGCGGCGCGCGCTCGGCCCGCGCGACCCGCCCGGCGCGATCGAGCACCTCGCGCGCGAGGACCAGATCGGGCCGATGTGTCGTCAGGTGGTTGTCGCTCTCATACAGCGTGACGTTGTCGCTCGTCGTGTCGTGTAGAGCGCCGACGAACGCCGTTCCGGCGGGGATCGCGATTCCCCGCTCCTCCAGCATAAGCCGCACTTCCGCGTCGTTGAGCAGGCCCGCCAGCAACCGCGCGTTTACTTCTCCGGAATAGCCGCCGCATGCGCCGCATTGCAGCGCGCTGGCATGAGGGTTGTTGGCGACCTGCGCACCGTGCCCGACAATGAGCACCAGCCGCGCGAAGCCCCGCGTCAGCGACATCGCTCGCAAGATGGTCTCTGCGGCAGCGGCCCGCGCTTCGAGCGGCAATGGCGGATTGAGCTGCGGCGTGGGATCGGCGGGCGGCGCCGCGCCACGACCCAGCGCGTCGCGCACCAACTTTGGCAGATAAGTCGGCCCCGCCGCCTCGACGAAGGCGAAAGACGAGACCGCGGCGAGCTTGAACCGGCCCCAAGCCCGCGCGGCCCGCGCGCGATAGCGTTGCGCGTGGTCGGCGTCGCCGATCGCCGCGACGCTCATGACGCTTGGATTGAGCAGCACCGGCAGCCGCTTCTCGACCACGTCGGACGCAAAGCGCCGGTGTGCGGTGGCCAGCCCGAAGAAGCCGGCGAAGCCCAGCGTCTGGAAGCGTGGATCCGCCGCTTCAATCGCCCGCCGGAACACCTCGGAGCGCACGTCAATGCAGAATGCCGCTTGGACCGCCGGCGCCAGGGGTACGGTCGCCACCTCCCCCGCCAAACGTCCCGCAAAGTCGCGCTGCACGCCTAGTTCCGCGGCGTGCTGCAGGGTCGCGTCGATCCGCTGGTCGTCGCTCGCCGTAAGTGGCGCGGCATGCGCGGCCCGAACGTCACGCCAGGCTTCTCCGATCTGCTCGCGATACCGTTGGAACAGCGCCTCGTCCCACAGCAGCCTGATCGCCAGCTGCTCCAGCGCCGTGTCGTCCGACGTCCCGCCAAGTTCGGCCTGGAAGCGCAGGTAGCGCGCATATTGCCCCCAGCCGCCCATCGTCGTGAGCAATCGCGAGAACACCCCCTCCAGCGCCGCATTCTCGAGTTCGAGCGTGGCGATGCTCCGCGCCAGCGCGCCGCGCGCCGTCTCGGGCGCAGCGGCGACGAAGCGAGCGAAACCAGGCAGGCCCAGAACCTCAGGCGTTAGGTCGTGGGTCGCCGTCTCGCGCCAGGACCGATAGGCGCCACGCTCGTGGCTGGCGCGCCACAGCGCCTGCCCCTCGTCGAAATACGCCGCCGCCCAATGCCCGATCCGGTCGGCGATGATCCCTGGCCAGTCCATCCCCGAGCTTGCGGCAGCGAGGTCGGCGATCGTCGGCAGCGCCTCCCCCACGGGGGCGGGCCGATTGAGCGCCGCCTTAAGCGCGGCGACATCGCCCGGCTTGCCCTGCCAGTCGCTGGCGACCAGTGCCGCCGCCAAATCCTCGTCCGTCATACGGCCATCGGCCAGCCGTTCGGCATACCAGCTCCGCGGCATCGTCACTGCCGCGCCCGTAATCCGGGCGAGCCGCGCCGCCGCCTGCTCCAGCGGCTCGCCCGCCTGGCCAAGGAACGGGTTCACCGCGACGCTCGACGCGAGCGGCCACAGCGGCGGGATCGACAGCACCGCGGCGTCGACGGCTGTCTCGGCGGCAGGCCACAGCCGGGCCGTTTCAGGACTCGCGAAGCTGTGCATCAGCGTGTCCCCCGTGCGGTCCAGCTGCCGACCATCCGGTCAAACAGCGCATTGGCGTAAAGTCCGTTGGAGAGGTGGACCCGCAACCCCGCGGCCGCCGGGTGCGTCGACCACAGTGGGAAGGTCGCTTGGGCGATCGCGACCGCGCCGAAGCTCAGCACCGCCGTTGCGATCAGCACCCAGCCGAGGGCATCAGGCGCCGGCGTCGGCGGCAGCGTTCCAGCCGTCAGATTGATCGCCAGCGCGTGAAGCGCGAAGTATCCGACCGACGCCGCCAACGCATAACCGATCACCCGTCGCGCCAGCGCGCGCGGCGCAGCGTCGGCCAGCGCTTGCGCGAAGAGATAGGCGATGCCGAAGATCAGAATGGCGCCGAGCGCGATCGCTTGCGGCGACTTGTGGTGGAAGCCAAAGGCGAGGCCGATTACGACGTAGATGCCAAGCGCGGCGAGGAACGAGCGCCCGACCGCCGCCAGGCTCGGCACCGCTACCGGCCCCGGCCGCGCGGCGGCCGCGATCCGCTCGACACCGCCGCCCGACGACAGGAAGGCGTGCGCCTTGTAGAGCGAGTGCGCGATGATGTGCAGCAGCGCCAGCGCGAACAACCCGAGCCCGCACTGGAGCAGCATGAACCCCATTTGCGCGATCGTGGACCACGCGAGCGACGTCTTCACCGCAGGCTGGGTCAGCATGACTAGCCCGCCGAGCAGCGCGCTCAGCCCGCCAACCATAGCCAGGGCGGCGAGCGCCGCCGGCGCGTGCAGCATCAGTTCGGCGAAGCGGATCAGCACGAAACCGCCCGCGTTGACGATGCCGGCGTGGAGCAGCGCGGAAACCGGCGTGGGCGCCTCCATCACTTCGGTGAGCCAGCCGTGCAGCGG
Source organism: Acetobacteraceae bacterium (assembly GCA_965218045.1). Lineage (GTDB taxonomy): Bacteria > Pseudomonadota > Alphaproteobacteria > Acetobacterales > Acetobacteraceae > CAVRCA01. The sequence continues at coordinate 88,751 of CBDCJX010000017.1, forward strand.
GAACTGCGCCGACTTGAGCATCGCCGCCACCGCCAGAGCCGCCGCCGCCGTCAGGTCGAGGGTGGTGGCGCCGCCCTGCGCTACCCCGTGAAGGATCGCGCCGATGTCGCCAGTGCCGTGCGCCGCCCACAGCAGCAGCACCGCGATCAGCAGCGCGCCGTCGCCCATTCGGCCGGCGATCACCTGCTTGCGCGCCGCGCGCTGCGCCGCCGGGCGATCGGCATAGAAGAGCAACAGGCGATGCAGCGCCACGCCGGTGCCAACCCACGCCGCGACGAGCAGGCCTAGGTTGCCCGCGGTCACCATCAGCATCACGCAGGCGAGCGCGGCGCACAACCACGCCATGAATCGCCCCTCGCGGGCCTCGCCGTCGAGGTAGGTGGCGGTGTAGCGGATCACGACCCAGCCGATGAAGGCGATCAGCAGGAGCAGCGGTGCGCTCACCGCGTCGATGCGGAGCGAGAGCCCGATACCGGCGACACCGAGCACCGGCGACGAGGTCGCACCATGCGCGATCAGCTCGGCGAGCACCCCGGCGGCGGCGGCGAGCGCGACCAGGGCCAACCCCTCGCACATCCGCTTGGTGGCAAGCGGCAAGCGACGCGGCGTGGCACCGGCCAATCCGGCGGATAGCAGCATGGCCAGGGCACTGAGGGCGGGTAATAGGGTGAGCAGCAAAATCGCGTCTCCGGGAAACGGACGCACTGCTGCTACTTGGTTCGCCGCCCCGCGAAAAATTCATTGTTCGCGCCAAGTCGTTCTCTTTATAAGAACGACGTGGCTGAGCTGAACTACAACCACCTGCGCTATTTCTGGGCTGTCGCGCATGACGGCCACCTGACGCGCACAGCCGAGCGGCTCAACGTCTCGCAATCGGCTCTGTCCGTGCAGATCCGGAAGCTCGAGGACAGGCTGGGTCACCCGCTGTTTGAACGGCGCGGGCGCCAGCTGGTGCTCACGGAGGCCGGCCGGATCGTGCTCGACCACGCCGACGCGATCTTCGCAACTGGTGACGATCTCGTCGGAACGCTCCGTCGGACGGGTGTCGCGCGCCAGGCGATCCGCATCGGCGCGCTCGCCACGCTTTCGCGCAACTTCCAGATCGACTTCCTCCGCCCCCTCATTGGGCGCGGCGACGTCGAGGTGGTTCTGCGCTCGGGCGGCTTGGGTGAGTTGCTTGCCGGACTCGAAGGGCACGCGCTCGATATGGTGCTGACCAACCAGCCGCCGCCCAGCGACGCACTCTCTCCGTTCGTCGCCCACCGGATGTCGGAACAGCCCGTTAGCCTCGTCGGCCGGCCCGATCAGGTTACGCCGGACGCCGGGCTCGCTAGATGGCTGGCCGAATGCCCGCTGATCTTGCCGACTGTCGGCACGAGCGTGCGCACCGGCCTCGACGCGCTGCTCCACCGGCTGGGGCTGCGCCCGCAGATCGCGGCCGAGGTCGACGATATGGCCATGATGCGCCTTCTCGCCCGCGAAGGAGCCGGCCTCGCCGTGCTACCGCCGATCGTCGTGAAGGACGAACTTGCCGCGGGATCACTGCTCGAACTCGACCGTCTGCCCGGCATTAGCGAGCAATTCCTAGCCGTCACGACGAAGCGTCGCTTCCCAAACCACCTCGTCGCTACCCTGCTTGCCGTGGACGAGGAGCGAAAACATACGTGAGCGGGATTCAGCTCTCTGGCGCGTCCTCGACCCCGTCGATGTCGCGTGCCACCTCATCGGCGAGCCGCTGGCCGCGGCCCATGCGGCGGCCGAGTGCGTCAAGGAAGCTCTCATAGCGCTCGCGGCCTTTGGCCTGAGCCGCAGCCTGCTGTGCGTCGGGAAGCGCCGGCGTCGCGGTCAGCCAAGCGCGAACGAACAAGGCGAGCGTCTCGACTGCGAAACTCTGATCGCGTTCAAGCCGCTCTACCTGACGCACTAGCCGATCCATCCGCCGCGACATCGCAGCCTCCCAGCGATCGGCGTCGTCGGCCGTCAGGAACGACAGGATAGCCGCCTCCCCTACCGCAGACTTCGGTTGGCGGTGCTTCTTCGCGAGCGCCTCCAGCCGATCCATCATGGCGGCGTCGAGATAGACCGAGACGCGCTGCTTCACCGGCATGGGAGGGCCTCAGAGCGCGATGCCATCGTCCGGGTCCATCGCGGCCTGCCGCGCCAGCGAACGGCCGTGGTTACGTAGTACGCGAGCGCGGACCGCGTCCTCTTCTTCCGCCTCCACGTCCTGGGCCGGCTCAAGCGTCTGCGGAACCTCCTGCTCGGGTGCGATTGCCTCGTGCGCGGGGAGCTCAGGCTCACGGCGGATACCAGCGTTGGGGTCATCGGTCTCGTCGGGCGAAGTGTTGGCGATCGGCGCGGCCGCGACTGCGACCGGCTCCGGCGGGGGCAGCCGGCTCCAGTCGTCGGGGAGAGTCGTGCGCCGATCGCCGGCGCCCGCGGGCGTGGCCGCGGGTTGCGGGGGCGGCAGGACGCGCGATGCGAGTTGCCGGTCCGCATAGTAGCGGGCCTTCTTGGCCCGGATCGGGTGGACGCCGGAGACGAGCACCAACTCGTCGGCCGGCGGTAGCTGCATGACCTCGCCGGGGGTGAGCAGCGGCCGCGCCGTTTCCTGGCGCGAGACCATCAGGTGTCCCAGCCACGGTGACAGCCGATGGCCGGCGTAGTTCTTCGAATCCCGAAGCTCCGTCGCGGTGCCGAGCGCGTCGGACACGCGGCGGGCGGTGCGCTCGTCGTTGGTGGCGAAGCTCACCCGCACATGACAGTTGTCGAGGATGGCGTTGTTCGGGCCGTAGGCCTTCTCGATCTGGTTCAGGGACTGAGCGATCAAAAAAGCGCGGATGCCGTACCCGGCCATGAACGCCAACGCCGACTCGAAAAAATCCAGCCTCCCGAGTGCCGGAAACTCGTCGAGCATCAGCAGCAGCCGGTGGCGGCGGCGCTTCCCCTCCAACTCCTCGGTCAGCCTCCGCCCGACCTGGTTCAGGATGAGGCGCACGAGCGGTTTGGTCCGGCTGATGTCCGATGGCGGCACGACGAGGTAGAGCGTGACCGGCCGAGCGCCCTCGACAACGTCAGCGATCCGCCAGTCGCACCGTGACGTTACCTCGGCCACCACGGGATCGCGGTAAAGCCCGAGAAACGACATGGCCGTCGAGAGGACGCCGCTCCGCTCGTTCTCGGACTTGTTGAGCAGTTCGCGCGCGGCGCTGGCGACAACGGGGTGCGGACGATCGCCCAAATGCGGCGTAGTCATCATCGCCTGTAATGTCGTTTCGATCGGGCGACGCGGGTCCGAGAGGAAACCTGCGACCCCGGCGAGGGTCTTGTCAGCCTCGGCGTAGAGGACGTGCAGGATGGCGCCGACGAGCAGAGCATGACTGGTCTTCTCCCAATGGTTTCGCTTCTCGAGCGCGCCTTCCGGGTCGACCAGGATGTCGGCGATGTTCTGGACGTCGCGGACCTCCCACGGGCCGCGTCGCACCTCCAGCAAGGGGTTGTAGGCATCGCTGTCCGCGCGGGTCGGGTCGAAGCGCAGCACCCGCCCGAACTTGGCGCGCCAACCGGCGGTCAGGCCGAAGTTTTCGCCCTTGATGTCGTGGACGATGCACGAACCCGACCAGGTGAGCAGCGTCGGAACGACAAGCCCCACGCCCTTGCCGCTTCTGGTCGGGGCGAAGCACAGCACATGCTCCGGTCCATCGTGACGCAGATATGCACGCTCGAACCGGCCGAGCAGCACGCCGTCGGGGCCGAGTAGGCCCGCGGCGCGGACCTCACGTGGGCTCGCCCAGCGCGCCGAGCCGTAGGTGGTGACCTCGCGTGCCTCGCGGGCGCGCCACACCGACATTCCGATCGCCACCGCGACCGAGGCAAACCCGCCCGAGGCGGCGATGATCGCGCCTTCGTAGAAGATGTCGGGTGCGTAAGCGTCGAACCAGAACCACCACCAGAAGAAGGCTAGCGGCATGTAGACAGGATGACCGCCGATGGTCGTCCAAGGGGCCCCGAGCTGAGGCTGGTAGCCGAGCTGCCACGCCGTCCACTGGGTCGCGCCCCACGTCGTGGCGATCACGATCACCGCGACGATGAGGATCTGGCCCCAGAGGATCTTCGTGGCAGGCAAGCGCCGCTCCGCAAGAGATACGGCGCGCTACAGGGAACACGACGGAGGCGAGTGCAACAGGAAGCTCACATCCATCGCGCAGTGGCGCGTCCCGCCGCGCAGATCGGCGGGTCTGCTGCCCTTGATGTCAGAGGCCGAGGCCCTTCTTGCGCCCGAAGCTCCAGTCCACACCGCCAGGTGTGGCGACGCCGCTAACGTGGTGGCCGAGTTGTTTCTCCAGCGATGGCGACCAGGGCACGAGCTGGAAGCCCAAGCCGTCGTCGAGCATCGCGAAGCGCCCGGAAGCAAGAGTCACGCGGCGACGATAGACGCCGCTGACATGCTCGCCGCTCGCCACGTCGTGATGCGCCAGCCCGGTCTCAGCCGCGATCCGCCCACATGCCGCCCCCAGTTCGCGCCGTCGAAGCGCGCCAAGGAGGTCTCGCGCGAACAGGACGCGTTGCCCCTGCCGGCTGGCGAAGCCTTCAGCAACGAGGTGCTCGGTGCGAGCTTCGAGCGCAGCGCGGACCTCTCGTCCGAACCCACTGTCGGACAGCGCTGCGGCGCCTTTGCCGACAGCCTGCCGATCGAGCCAGGTTGCGCCCGGCGCGGTGATCTGAGCCCCTAGGGACAGGTCCGAACGAACGGCGAGCGCGACTCGGGCCGCACCCGTGCGATCCTCGAAACGTCGCAGCTCGACAATGGCGCCGGGCGCGCCATCGCCGGTCGCCTCAAGGTCTCGCAGCCGTACATGATGGGCGCGGCCGTCAGTGCCGTCGATTACGACGTAGGCTGACCCGGTAAGCTCCTCATGCAGACCGCGCTCCACCAAGCGGCCAATGATCGGCGGCGCCTCGGCCTCGGCGTGGAGCGCGACGTCAGCGGCGCGGTCGATGCCGCCGCGGTGAAGAGCACGGTGCATCGTCTTGATGATGTCGCCTCGTTCGCCCAGCGCCCGCAAGGTCGGCTCGGTCTGCTCCGAGAGCTCCCACCGGCCCGAGCCCGCCGGGGTGGCCAGGCCCAGCCGCTCCAGCTTGCGCGCACGGCCGATCAGGAGCTGGCGATCGGGCTCGCTCGCCGGGTTTGCTCCGGGCCGCAGGTCGAGCACGCCGTCATGTCGGGCCGCCTCGCGGACGAGCGATCTATCGAGCGGCGTGAACCGCTCGACTTCGACCTGCTGTTCCAGCCCGCGACGGATTTCCTGCTCCGACCGAGGGCCGAGCTCAAGGGTGGCGAGCTGCTCTGCGCGGGCACGTAAGCCCCGGCTGATGTAGTCGCGGCCGATAACGAGATCGGCGCCGTCGTCGGTCCGGCCGCGGATCAGGACGTGGACGTGCGGGTGTTCGGTGTTCCAGTGTTCGACGGCCACCCAGTCGAGCTGTGTGCCCAGGTCGCGCGTCATGTCGGCTATCAGGTCGCGCGTGAACGTCTTAAGGTCGGCGAGCTCGGGCGCGTCCTCCGGGCTGACTATGAACCGGAAGTGGTGGCGGTCACCTTCGCAGCGCTCGGCAAAGGCCTTGCCATCGACGTTCTCCGCGCCGCCGTCGAACAGCCGCCCGGTGCCGCCGTCGCGACTTACCCCCTCGCGCTTGAGGTAGGCCACATGCGGTCCGAGCGGCGCGGCCCTCGCGCCGTGCCGGACAACGCGCGCCTTGATGACGACGCCACGCGAGCGAGAGGTCAGGCCGCGCAAGGCGGCGAGACTCGCCGCGCGGCCACGGCCGAACGCGCCGGATCGCCGCCCCGCGTGGGCGCGATGAAGACCGCCGGCCTTCTCCGTGGCGGCGAGCGCGCGAGCGATGAAGCTCTTGGCCTTGGCTCCCGAACGCCCGCCGCCGTCGCGGATGCGGCCGGGCCGGATGCGCAGATCGTCGTCCCGGCTACTCATGCCGGAAACAGCCTGCCAAAAATGCAAGGAGAACAGAGACTTGGGCGAGGCGGCGGGCTGGCTCGCAAAAGCGCAGCCTGTCTCAACTCATTGTCTTTCCATAGAAATCCGACCGCAAACCGGCACCACAGGCTGCCGCTTTTATCCTGCCCTCTCCGGTCGTTCTCCCATCCCTCCCCGCTTGCCCCAACCGCAAGCACTCCTGAGCGCGACACAATGCGACAGTGCTGGATCGGGCTCATCGGTTCTCCGGATCGGCTGAGCGGGGGACGAAGAGCGAGTTCGGCGGCGGGCTGGGCCGCGCCGGTGGCGCTGGCTCCCGTGACGCGGGAGGCGCAGCTTCCGCGCCCGGAGCTGTCAGGGGAGATATTGTTGGGGGCGGCTCCGGGGTCCGCTCGCGGCGAATGAACAGATCGCCGCCGGAAGGCACGACCGTCGTGTTCGCGGCGATGATCTGACGAAGGTCGATGCGCTCGCCCGACCGAGCGCCTGCAGCGGGCGTGCCGTGCAACGCGACAAATATGGGCGCGCGGAACGGCGATGGCGGCGGCACGGAACGCCCCGCCGACTGCACCGGAACTACACCGACCTCCAGCATCGGCCCGAGCTTGGCGAGGTAGCCGACGGTCTCGCCGGGCAACGATCGGCGGCCGGCCATGTGGTCCTCCCACCGACCTGGACCCGCGTTGTAGGCGGCCAGGAAACCGGGCGCGCCGTAGCGGTCGAACATCTCCCGCAAGTACGCGGTGCCCGCCATGATGTTGTTGCGGATGGCAAACGGATCGGCCCCCAGGCCGTAGCGCAGCCGCAGCTCGGCATAGGTCTCGGGCATCACCTGCATGAGGCCCATCGCGCCCGCGTGAGACACGGCGGCAGGGCGGCCGGCGCTCTCGACGCGCATCACGGATCGTATCCAGTTCTCGGGCACACCGAAGCGGCGCGACGCTTCCGACACCGCTGCGGAGAGTGGGTCGGGGGAAGCAGCATGTGGCACGGGCGTAGCCGCACCCGCCTGCGCGCTCGCGGGAAGCGACCAGGCCAACTGCAGCGCCGCTGACAAGGTCAGTGCGGCGAGGCTGGCGAGTGGGTGGCGCGCACGCGGCCAGGAAGGAGGAGAGGCGTGAAGCATCAGTCGTCCTCCCTCGTCCAGACGGGCGTGGCGCGGCCGACGATCGAACGGACGGGAAGCGGGCCGAAGTAGCGGCCGTCGAGCGAGCTCGGCTCGTCCCAATTCATGAGGAAGACTTCGCCGTCGGTGAGCGTGCGACAGCCGGCCCAGCGCGGCAGCGGACGGCCGAGCCTGTCGCGCTCCCGTGCTGTCGCCCAGGTCACGCCGTCGACCTTCACGTCGAGGCCCTCGCGGCACACCGTCTGTCCCGGCAGGGCCGCGATCCGCTTCAACAGCGGCACGCCGAGGCCGACATAGCCACTGTCGGCTAGGAAGGAAGCGAGCGGCTCGGGTGGGCGCGCGAGCACGAGCTGGGTGACGCCCATCCGTCCGATCGGCTCTATGGCGTAGAGGCCGATCGGCACGCTGGCTGACGCGTTCCAGACCAGCTTGGTCGGTAGGTCGACGATGCTGGTGACGGCGAGCAGAGCCACCCCGGCGTGGACAGCGATCAGCGTCCGCCAGGCAAAGCGCCTGTCGTTGGTCATACGTCTATTTCCTTTCTGAGCAGCCAGGCGCGGTGACGCTCAACGGCGTAAGCCCGTGGCGTCTCGCCCGCGGCGATGCGGTTGTGGACGTGTCGCCAATGATCTGGACAGGCGTCGGCTGGGTCGATGCCGAGCGCCTCGACCTGGTCGGCGGCGTGAAGGACGCGCTCGACTTTCGCCCACCCGGAAAGGCGCAGAAGAACCTCGCCACCGGGCGTCACGCCGGGCACGGTCGTAACCGCATTGCCCGGGCCGCAGGCGCGCAGGATGTCGATGCGGGAGAGCGCGGTCCCGTAGTCGTTCGCCGCCCACCGAACGAACGCGAACACGCGGTCTGGCTCGAACCAGAGCGCGCGACGGCGCCGGTCGAGGATCTCCTCCTCGACATGCCGGCCGAAGCGGATCCAGCGCTCGACCTTGCCATCCAGGTGCAGGAGCTCGACGCGAGTGCGGGCGGTCACGAGCCGGCTCCCGTGTCCGGACCGGCGCTGTCGGGGAACTCACGCTCCAGCAGGATGCGGAGCATGTCGGCGACAGTGAGCCCGCGCTGGAAGGCGGTGATCTTGATGCGGCCGCGGAGCGCTGGCGTCACGTCGATGGTCAGCCGGGCGGTGTAGGCGGCGACCGGTGGCTCCACCGCGTCCGGCGCGCGGACCCAGGCGTCCGGCGTGCTCGGACGCGAGGCGAAGGCGCGCTTGCGGTCGCCTCCGGTCATCGCGGGAGCCCCTCGATCTCGGCTGCCACGGCCGCGATCTCGCTCGCGGCGATAAGCCCGGCCGGGACTTCGCTCACCAGCCGGCCGGTGCGGGCCGTGTCGGCGAAGGCGATCCGCTGGCCCACGCGGGCGGTCAGCATCGGCGGATCGTGGTCAGCGAGCGCCGCGGCGGTGTCGCGAGCGATGATCGTGCGCGCGGCGCAGCGGTTGAGCAGCAATCGGGCGAGGAGCTCCGGGCGGAATATCCGCGCCTCGTCGAGCAGACGCAGCATTTCGGCCGAGGCCCAGCCGTCGAAGGGCGACGGCGTGGCGGGAATCACGACCAAGTCGGTGGCGAGCAGCGCGGAGCGCGCGATGCCGGTGACGCGAGGCGGCCCGTCGATAACGACGTACTCGTAGTCAGCCGCGATCTCCGGCAACTCGCGGTGGAGCATGTCGCGGGCGAGGCCGAGAACGCCGAAGAGCCTTGGCAGGCCCTCGCGGGCGCGCTGCTCGGACCAATCGAGCGCCGACCCTTGGGGATCGGCGTCGATGACTGCGACCCGCTTCCCCTTCCCGGCCCATTCACCGGCGAGGTGCAGCGCGAGCGTCGTCTTGCCGACGCCGCCCTTCTGGTTGAGGAGCGCGACGATCATCGGGCACCCCGACGACCTGCGGAGTTGTCCGCAGAACGGCGCTTCTCAACTACAAGGTTAGATTCCTCGTTAGAGTCTAAGTTAAGGGCGCGATTTGCTGTTTGTTCTGTGTGGTTTAAGCCCTGTTCGGGTTCCTGATAGCACGTGCCTCGGGTTCCTGATGGCACGATAGTGCCGGTTCCCGATAGCACGAGCGCTTCCACAGCTTTTCCACAGGGGGCCGGCTCGAAGGCGAGCAGCCGGCGGCCGCCAGTCTCGATCTCGATGAAGAGCACGTAGCCGGGCAGCGGTTGTCGGCGAACGATGTCGCGCAGCTCGAAGGCGAAGCGCTTGAATGGCGAGAGCGAGCCCGACTTGAGGTGGAGGTGACGGAAGTCGAAGCGCCACCCGGCACGCTGGCGACCACCGTGTTTCCGAACCAGCCGATACAGCCAGCGCTCAAGCCCTCCCGTCAGGTCGAAGTAGGCGCGGTCGATGGTCAGGACGAGCGCGTCGTCCATGACGGCGGCATAGAACCAATCGGGCACGATCAGCTCGAGACCGAGCGGCCGGCCATCCCGGTCGAGCCGCTCCTTCCATTCGTTCACCCACGAGAAGCGATGCAACCGCCGCTCGCTTGGTTGGCGGATCGAGGTCGCGATGGTGGTGGATTGGAGCCGGTCGAGCGCCGCTTTCAGGCGATGGTAATCGCGGATTGATGTGCCGCGGCCGATAAAGGTCAGGATCTCGTAGGGCGTGGCGGCGATCAGCCGCGAGGTGCGCAGACCGTGGTCGCGCGCCTCCACGATTTGCGAGGCGGCCCAGACCAGGATGTCGGCATCCCAGATGGTCGCCATGCCATGCTCGGGCACGGCCTCGACTCGGATTGTGATGCTGCCGGTCTGGAAGTCGATCGGCCGTGTCCGGTGCGATTTCGCGAGCGAGAAGAAGGGATAGGCCATGAGATCCTGCGCATCGCGGGGAGCGAGGTCGCCGGGTAGCGCGCGGAAGAGGTCGAGCTGCTCGCGCTCGCTTCCATCGCGCTGCCGCACCGCCACGCGTCCCGGCCCTTCGGGTCAGCGGCGGGTCTGCCCGGCGTAAGCCGGTGCAACAGCGGCGTGGCGCTTCGCCGGCAGCACTTCCTCGCCGGTGTCGTCGCTGGTCGACTGCTTGGAGCCACGGTCGACCCAGGCTTGCAGGTCGTCGAGGCGGTAGACCACGCGACCGCCGAGCTTTGAGTAGCGGGGGCCAGTTCCGTAGGTGCGATGCTTCTCGAGTGTGCGGCCGGAAAGGCCCAGAAAGCGGGCTGCCTCAGGGGTGCGAAGATAGCGCGGCGGCAGATGAGTGGCCGTGGCGGACATTGGCGTGCCTCCGGGACTTTGGCGGAGACGGCCGCGGATCGGCGGTCGTCTAAGGTCACGGTGGCGAAGAAGTCCGGCGGGAGGGATGGTGATGTGGAGGGCGTCGAGTTCGCCACCCCCGATGGGGGGTTAGAAGCGCCTTCGACGCGGATAGACGAGTAGGCGGCGATAGCCTCCGCGCATCAGTTCGAAGCCGAGCCGGGCAAGCCGCACGGTCCGATCGCGAAGGTCGTGCGTCTTCCAGCCCCGCTCGGGAACCCGTCTCTCTCCGAAGAGGGCCACGGCGATCTGGCGGTAGCTGGCGTCGTCGAGCCGGCCGTCGAGCGCACGAAGCGCTGCGATAAGCCGGTCGCGCCGGGGCCGCGGCAGCACGCCGGGGTCGGGGCCGGGCGTGCGGCCCGCGGCGACGCGCCAGGCGCGTAGCGCCGCCGCTGCGCGGACCTCGAACAATGGGTCCAGCGGGAGCAGCACCGCCAGCGGGGCTTGCTCTTCGACGCCAATCATCAAGGTTCGGAGCGCGTCTGCAGGGGGCTGATCGCGGTCGCCGGCGCGAAGCAGCGCCTGGTTGTTGGGAAGCTCGCCGAACGGACCCTCGTCCGTCAGCTCAGACGGGATTGGCGTTAGGCAGACGACGCTGGGCAGCGCTTGAGGCGTCCAAGGGACGGATCGCTGAGCCGGCTCGTTCTTGAGGCCCGGCTCGAAATCGCACCCCCCAACGCCGCGCGAACGCAGCGAGTTCGAGGGATGGCGTCGGGTGCTGTCGCGCGGCGTGTTCGAGGTGGCGACGGTCGCGCTCGAAATCGGGGTTTCTGCGAAGGTACTCCCAGGCGAGCTCGGCGACATCGAGACCCTTGAGGGGTGCGTAGTCTTCCGACGAACGCCAGTCTGACTTGGGCATGACGCCCACTCCACTCAGCTCGCCGGGATGGACGGGCAGTGCATCAGAATGACGCTACAAAGGATTGCGCATAGTCCGCGCGGCGCGAACGCGTGTTGCTCTAGCGCGACCACCGCTCGCTAGTGCGGCGCGCCTCCTCGGAGCAGGTGGCGGTAGCCGTTCTCGGTCATCCAACGGGCGCGTGAAAGGTGCGATTCCCAAGCGCGGCGGGCGCGGTCGGGTTCGGCAGCGGGGTCGATCCCGAGAACGATCTGCGCGACCTCCTGCCAGTGAGCGTCGTCGGCGGCCGCGTCGAGCAAACGCAGGTAAGTGATCGCGTGCTCCTGGTCATAGCCAGTTAGGACGGCGGCGGTCGGCGCCTCGTCGGCGATCCGCGGAGTTGATTGCGTATCCACGTTGGCTCCCCCTCAATCCAGGCCGTCGGTCGTTGCGCCTCGAATCGACGCGTTGATGTTCCAAGACAGGGCGCGCGGGCAACACGAACTTCTGTCGCGTATTATAACGCGTAGCAACAGAATACGCGATTGGTGTCCACCCTACGGATGGACATCCGTGAGGTTTTTGGCGGCAACCTGAGACGCCTACGTTTATCGGCCGGGATGAGCCAGGAGGCGGTCGCCGAGCGCATGGGGGTCGATCGCGCCCATGTCAGCGGTATGGAACGGGGTCAGCAGAATGTAACGCTGCTTACGATCTGGCACGCTGCCGAAGCTCTAGGGACTCGTCCGGCGCGCCTGCTTGATCTGCCTGACGATCTTGAAGAGGCGGTTCGCGCCACGCCGGCCCATCCACCCGGCACGAAAGCGCCAAGACGGAAACGCACAAAGCCGTAGAAGCGACCATTCGCGGACCCGTGGAGAATGCGGTACGAGAAGAGCGCCCGGCGCTCCGAGGCGGGCGTCCCGCCGGCTCGATCGCCGTTGAGCGTGTTGGGGCGCGACCCGATCAGCAACTTTACCTCACGTCAGTCTGCTCCGGCGTCGAGCAGCGCCGCGGCGGCTGGGTGGCGGCCTTGCGCCTTCCGCTCGCTGTAGCGGTCGACCAGGTAGTCGGTCCGGTCGCGGGTCAGCAGGGTAAACTTGTAGAGCTCCTCCAGCACGTCCAGGAGCCGGTCATAGTAGCTGGACGGCTTCATGCGTCCGGTGTCGTCGAACTCCTCATAGGCTTTCGGCACCGACGACTGGTTTGGGATGGTGATCATCCGCATCCAACGGCCCAGGACGCGAAGGGCGTTCACCGCGTTGAAGGATTGCGAGCCGGCATTGACCTGCATAACAGCGAGCGTGCGGCCTTGCGTGGGACGAACGCCACCGCTCTCTAGCGGCAGCCAATCGATCTGGCTTTTGAAGATGCCGGTGATCGTGCCGTGCCGCTCGGGCGAGCACCATACCTGGCCCTCTGACCAGATCGACAGCTCGCGCAGCTCGGCTACTTTGGGATGGGTGGCTGGAGCATCGTCAGGCTGCGGCAGCCCGCGCGGATCATAGATCCGCGTCTCGGCGCCCATGCTCCGGAGGAGCCGGTCAGCCTCCTCGATCATCAGGCGGCTGAAACTCCGCTCGCGCAGCGAGCCGTACAGCAGCAGGAAGCGCGGAGGGTGCGTCGACACGCGCGCGGGCGTCAGCTTGGCCAGCGTCGGGCGGTCCGAGAACTCGGGCGACAGCGCGGGGAAGTCGTCGATCATCACTCGCTCGATCAGAGGAAGCCAACAAGCTGGTTGGCAAGATCGAACACTTCTAATAACGTGGAAGTATGGAAAGCAAGCGCGCCGTCACTGCCCTTGGGGCGCTGGCCCATGAAGGGAGGCTGGCGGTGTTCCGAATGCTCGTCCAAGCGGGTGCGGACGGCGTAGCCGCAGGGGAGATCGCACGTCGCCTGGGCGTCCCGGCAAATTCGCTATCAGCCAACCTCACGATCCTGAGCCATGCCGGGCTGGTCGAGTCCAGGCGCGAAGGTCGGTCGATTATCTATACCGCTGCGTATGAACGCATGGCGGCGCTCCTCGGCTATCTCGTCGAAGACTGCTGCCAGGGTTCACCCGCCATCTGCGTACCACTAGCGGAGATCGTCGCGCGGAGCGCCTGCTGCTCTGACCAACAGTCGGTGCCCCAATGACTTCGCCCAGCCTGGAACCGCCTCTGCAGCAGTTCGACCTGCCACGCCGCCTTTTCGCGGAGGCGCTCGGCACCGCGCTGCTGCTCACGATAGTCGTTGGATCGGGCATCATGGGCGAGCGGCTGTCCGGCGGGAACGTCGCTATCGCGCTGCTCGGAAACACGCTGGCGACCGGCGCGGGACTCGTCGTGCTCATCACGATGTTCGGGCCGCTCTCCGGAGCGCATTTCAACCCGGCGGTGACGTTGGTGTTCGCAGTCCGGCGCGAGCTCGATGCGAAAACCGCGGCGAAGTATGTGGCGGTACAGGTTGCCGGGGCCGTGCTGGGCGTCTGGGCGGCCCATCTAATGTTCGGCGAGGCGGTGTTCCAGGTTTCGACCAAGCTGCGCGGCGGACCTGCACAGGCGTTTTCGGAAGGCGTAGCGACCTTCGGGTTAGTCGCCGCTATCCTGGGATCGCTTCGATTTCGGCCCGAAGCGACGCCCGCCATCGTCGGGCTCTACATCACCTCCGCTTACTGGTTCACCGCATCGACTTCATTCGCCAACCCGGCTGTCACAGTCGCTCGGGCGCTGAGCGACACGTTCGCGGGCATCGCGTCGTCGTCGGCGCCGGCCTTCATCGCCGCCCAGATGACAGGCGCGGCAGCCGCGGCCGCCATGTCGGGGTGGCTCTTCCGACAGGAGCGTGCCGTATGACCGAGTTCCCGATCACGATTTTCCACAACCCGGCTTGCGGTACGTCCCGCAACACGCTCGCGATAATCCGGGCCGCTGGCTACGATCCGACCGTGATCGAATATCTGAAGGCGGGCTGGACGCGGCAGCAACTTGAAGAGTTGCTCGCTGCCATGCACCTTCGCCCGCGCGACATCATGCGCGAGAAGGGTACGCCTGCGGCCGACCTGGGGCTTCTCGACGCCGCAGCGACCGACGATCAGATCCTCGATGCTATGGTTGAACATTCGATTCTGGTGAACCGGCCCATCGTGGTCACGCCCAAGGGCGTGAAGCTCGCCAGGCCGTCCGAAGCAGTGCTCGACGTCCTGGAACGCCAGCCAATGAGCTTCACTAAGGAAGATGGTGAGGTAGTCGTGCTTGGATGAGCCTCGCAAAGAGGAGCCCCGCCCGGTGGTTCCGGGCGGGGCGTCGGGCCGGCTCAGTCGCCGTTGCGCTTGGTGGGGCGCGACCAGATCAGGCTGTAGGTGTTCTCGTCCTCGTCGTCGAAGAGGTTGGCGTAGATCGGAGCGTTGAAGCTGGGATCGTCGAGCTTGACCGAGAGGTAGTCGCGGCCGTCGTTCGAGCGCTTGTCCCAGGCGGCCCCGATTTCGGCGCGGCCGACGAAGACCCGGTGGGAAGGAGCGTTGTCGTTGGTCCGGTTGGCTTCCGGGACGATGCGGACGCCCTTGGCCTGAACGCTGAGGGTGACGATGTCGCCGGTGTAGTCGTTGCCGGACTTCTTGAAGGTGCCGATGGTCGCCATGTTAAGTCTCCTGTCTTCGTTGTCTCGAGCCCGCGCCCATCGCGGCCTCGATGGCGATCGCAAGGCCGGGGACGATCGGCGCCGCAGCCCTTGGCCCGCAGCGCAGCGAAGGACGGAGAACGGGGGACTTTCTTGCCTCGCGAGGAATGACCGAAGGTCAGGGGAAGAAAGTTCAGCGGCTCCGTTGCGGCTAGGCGATCGAGGCGAAGCCGACCCCGGTTAGATCAAGCCAGAGAGAGGACGGGTTGGGCCGCGGGCGGACAACGCCTCAACAGGGGACATGGCGAAACACATCGACGCTCCGCAAGGGATTCGAGCTCGGCGTCGCACAGAGACTTGCCCTAGCGACGAGATGGGCGGACTCGCTCCTGCCGGACAGCTCCCGACGCCAGCTCCAACTCGCGGGTCTGTCGTGCCGCGCCGAAACGCTGCGCCGTGGGGCGTTCGGGCGCCGCGACTGGCTCTCTGCCGAACTCGCGCCCCCAAAGCTCTGCTCTGAAAAGCCCAGCCGAATGGAAGGCGAGGACTGACCTCAACGATCGTTCGCGGCGCCGCCAAGCCCTGCTGACGGCAGATAGCCTGGCACTAAGCCCCGTTGGGTTTGACCGTGGTAGAAGGCGCTCACCCTCGCCCAAGCCACGCCGGCGATCACAACGGCTCCGATGACCGCGAAGACCTGACGCCAGACCTCCGAGGTGCCGCCCAATGCGGATAGCCCATGCACCGCGTGGTATCCGGCAAAAGCGGCGGGGGCGGCGTAAGCGACGGCAACGATCGCCCGCAGCGCGGCCGAGCGGATCGTCGCGAAGAGAACTTGGCCAAGAACGAGGGTCGCCGCGCCGGCGGCCAAGCCGACCAGAATGGCGCCAATCGGCCCGGACCCGGTGTGATAGGCGAACATCCCGGCCGACACGCTTGCGAAGAATGGCAGTGCGTAGACGGCAAGGTTAAACAGCAGCCAGCAGATCAAGCCGATGCCGGCGACGCTCAGGAAAGCGGTAATGAACATGGCGTCCTCCCAAGACAAAGGGTTCTCGGACGCGCTTCCACCACCACCACAGCGCTCGTTGTCCGGTTAGAATAGCAGAACAGCGGCGGCATCGGAATCCGATTTCGGACATCCGTGCCGCCGCTAGCGGGTTGATGTCGGTCAGAGCGCGAATGGATCATATTCGCGGATCACGCTCTCGACGTCACCGTCGAACTCGGCGGAAGGCATGACACAGTAGCCGCCGTCGACCTGGAAGAGGACGATGCAGACCATGAGGGTGGTGGCGAGGTTCCATGCCCGCGATTGCGCTTCGTTGAGGGTTTTCGACATCGTTTCAAGCTCCTGTCTCGGAGCGAGGACCGTCCCCGCTCGACAGGCGCCCGAAGTGTCCGGCGCTGGGCCGCAATCACCGCGACGGCAAAGCCCAAAGCGGCCGCAAGCTGTGCTTAGCGGACCCCTTGTGGGTTGATGGCGTCAGGCCCTGCGCTGGACCAAGGATTGCGCCTCAAAGAGCGGGGTGGCCTGGCGTGCGGGCGAGTGTCGCGGCGACGGCTCACCTCTCAACGGGGTGGAAAGCGAGCGCTGGTCTGGTAGGTTCAGCATCATGAGTTCGGCCGACCGGAGCGCGGAAACGGAAGTTCCGATCGTGAACAGCGACTGGCGTGGCCAGCGCAAGGCTGGCGTCATCTCCATTGCGGCATCTACGTTTGTCGCCGCTGCGCTATGGTTCGCGATATGGCGGTTTGCGCCGGTGTTGTCGGGCATGGAGCTGCTCGGCGCCCGTATGATATTCACGCTGAAGTGCTGCTGCTTCGCCGTGCTTTTCTGTTTCGTCACGGGGATCGAAGCGGTCGCTCACGAACGTCTCCAATCGCCAGCCTTCGATCCTTTAGCAGGGTTCGAGACGAGGCGTCTTCGGGTGAACCTCCGCTACCTTCAGAACACCTTGGAGCAGCTCGTCGTGCTCGTCGCGGGACTGTTCGGACTGGCCGCCTACAGCCCGGATGGCCACGCCATGCGAGCGGTACTCGCGACCACGGTCGTTTGGATCCTGGCGCGCTTCGCTTTCTGGATCGGCTATCACCATAGCGCCGCCATGCGCGGCATCGGCGCTCCAGGCGTGATGATAAGCTTGCTGGTGCTGCTCTATGTCGTCGGGCGGATAAGCTTCGACGTAGCGGGTGCGGCGGGCGTCGCCGCAAGCATCGGCGCATTTCTTCTGATCGAAGCGGTCCTGTTCCGGACGACTCGGTCAGCCCAATAATTCCCTCACGGGCGGCCGGAGAGGCAATGTTCGCCCGAGGGGCGTTCGCCACCCGTGTGCCGGAGCAACTGTGGAAAGCGGCGCTCACGCGCCGCCTCCTTTGCGGAAGTCGAAGAGCGGAATGCCGAGCTTCCGCGCCTTGTCGGCGAGATTGTCGGAGATGCCCGAGCCCGGGAACACCACGACCCCGATCGGCAGCACGTCGAGGAGTTGGTCGTTGCGCTTGAACGGCGCGGCCTTGGCGTGGCGGGTCCAGTCGGGCTTGAAGGCGACCTGCGTCACCTTGCGGTTGTCGGCCCAGCAGGCGGCGATGCGCTCGGCGCCTTTCGGGCTTCCGCCGTGCAGCAGCACCATGCCCGGGTGTTTAGCGTGGACTTTGTCGAGAACGTCCCAAACGCGGGCCGTGTCGTTGCAATCCATCCCGCCGGTGAAGGCGACCTTCGGGCCTGCCGGGAGCATCACCTCGGTCTCGGCCCGGCGTCGGGCGGTGAGGAAGTCGCGGCTGTCGATCATCGCCGCCGTCAGGTGCTTGCGGTTGACCATCGATCCGGAGCGCGGACGCCAAGTGTTGCGGGTGTGGAGCTCGAAGTGCTCGGCGGCCACGTCGCGCATGAGCTCGAAGGCGTTGCGGCGCTCGATCAGCGTCAGCCCCTGGGCCAGCAGTCGCTCCAGCTCGACCGACTTCACCTCGGAGCCGTCCTGCTCGCGCTGTCCACGCCTTTGCGCCTGCTCGTTGTCGTCGAGGTCGCGCTCGATCCGCTCCCCGGCGCGGTGGAAGATGTTGACGGTCGACCAGAGGAGATCGTCGAGGTCGGGCTCCAAGCGCGTGTCCTGAAAGGTGGAGACCAAGGCGTCGAAGATGTCGGAGAGTGCGCCGCGGACGACGGGCTCTTCGGGGAGCGGCCGCGGATCGGGTTCGTCCTGGAAGGGACGGTAGCCGTAGAGCTGGAGTTCGGTCAGGAGCGTGGAGGTCGAGGACTCGGCGTGCGGGGGTTCGTGGTCGGACAAGTGGTCGGTGGTCATGGTGGTTCGCCTCGGTGCTGGCGGCCGCGCCCATCGCGGCCTTCGCAGGCGACGAAGAGCGGGGGGCGGACCGGGCCTGCACCGCCGGGGCTGAGCCCCGAGCGGCCGGAGCGCAGCGGAGGACGGCGAAGGCGCGCTATTTTGGATCGCGATGCAAAGGCGGGCGCAGCCCGGCGGCGGAAAATAGCGCGTCGCAGCCGTTGCCGGCCCGGACCGGCTCCGGTCCGATCGCCCTCTCAGAAGGCCGGGGGCGCGGTCCTCTCAAGCCCGAACAGGCGAACCCTGACCTGGCGCGCACGGTATCCGGCCGGTCCCCGCGACCCTCATGTCCCGGTCCGCATCGACCGGACTCAGCAGCCTGGCCACATCTTCCGGGACGATCTGGACCCGAACCGCCGCGGCAAGTGCGTCTAGTCCAAACGCGCGCAAGTCGTCGTTGAAATCGCCCAGGGACGCATCGAGCGGAAGCGCCTCGATCCCGAGTTCGTGTGCCCGGTCGGCCAGCGTCTCCACCGCCCAACGGCCGACCGGATCATTATCGCGTGCGAGATAGAGCCGGCGCAACGTCGGGGGCAGCACCAAGGCGGCGAGGTGGTTGGCCGAGAGTGCTGCGACCATCGGCAGGGTCGGCAGAACGGATCGAAGCGACAGCATCGTCTCGATGCCCTCGCCGGCCGCCATGATTTCGGCAGCCACACCGAAACGCACGCCGTTGCCCAGGAGATGACCCATCGCCCGTCGGGGTGTCGAGACCGGCGCCTTCGTCACGCTCGACGGATCGAGCCAGGTGCGCTGTGCCCCGGTCAGCTTTCCCGAGAGGTCGGTGACGGCGCCGATCAGTGCCGGCCAGGCATCCCGGACAGTGTCCTGCGGGTCGTCGTTGCCACCTCGGTAGTAGCAGCGCGGGTGAAACCGGAGCGACGTGCAGTTGCGCAGATCCGTAACGCCGCGATTACGGAGATACGCTTCTGCGAGCGTGCCCCCAATCGGCTTCGCCATCGCGAACAAGCGGCGAGCAGCTTCCGGTGACCCGGTCGGCGCTGGTGGTTCTCGTCGCGGCGGCTCCGGCCGTGGAAGGGTCAGAAACGAGCGAGCTTCGTCGAGAATGTCGCGCAGACTGTCGAGCCCGCGGTTGGCAGCGATCAGGTCAAGCAGGTCGCCGTGCTCGCCCGTGGCTGCGTCGGTCCATTTGCCCGCGGCCCCCTTGCCGGATTGTGGCCCGTTCAGCCGGACGAACAGGCTCCGCCCCGGCGTATTCTCAACGTCGCCAACGAGCCAGTAGCGGCCCTCCCGACGCCCGTTGGAAAGGTAGTGGCGGCACACCGCCTCGGCGTTGCGCGCGAGATGCTGCGCTAGGTCTGAAGCATTGCCTGACATCGCGTGTTCCGAAACGAAAAGGGCCCGCCGTCGCCGGCGGGCCCAAGGGGGACGGGTGCGTTGCTCCTCTATTCGGCCGCGATCGCGTGGGGCTCGATCTCGACCGGCTCATCCTCGACCGTGTCTTCCGGTTCGTCGATGGCCGTTTCGCCGTCGTTCGCCGCCGTCTCCTCGCCGGCCCGTTGGGCGCTCGGCTCGGAGGTGTCGGCCGAGATCTCGACCTCATGGGCCTCGACCACCGGCGGCAACGCGCGCCCAGGCGTGCGCAGCGGCTCGGGCAACCAGCCGGACCCGGCGAGCAGCCCGTGCGCCTTGTCGGCCATCTCAGGCTTCTTGAGGTGGTCGATGAGCTGCGCCGCACGCTCGCCCTTCGCCTCCTTCACCGCGCCGAGGATGCGCGCCTTGGTGACGCGGCCAAGATAGCCGTCCACCGTCGGCGTCCACCCCGCCGAGACCATGTCGAGGTCGACCGCCTCGGCGAGCCGATCGGCATGGGCGAGCGCCCGGGGCTTGCGGTTGTAAGCCTCGAACGTCGCGTTCACCGACAGGGCCACGCAATGCGCGAACAGCGCCTGACGGCTGTCGCCGTCGAACCCCGCCAGTGCATCCCAGAGATCGCTCGCCTCCCTCGGCAGCGCACCGGCCCAAGCCTGGTGCCTTTCCGTCAGCGCCTTGGCGGAGACGCTGTCGTTCAGCCCCGGCGCCTGCGCCCCGAAGCTGGCGCTCTTCACGTCGAGCTCCAGGCAGGTGTCCAGACCGTAGGGGTAGAAGACCTTCAGGGTCAGCGCGTGGAGCGCCGCCAGAAAGGCCACCTCGGGCTGCTCACCCAGCGCGTGACGCAGCGCCAGCGTTCGATGTGCGGTCAGCTCCGTCATCAGCCGGTCGGGGATTGGCTTCATGCCCTCATCCTCGTCCGGCTCAGGCGCGATCTCGCGTCCAGCGGCCACGATGCCGCTGCGATCTTCGGTCCGTGCCGCGACAGTGCTGACCTGCCGACCTTCGCCGTCGCCATCAGCGTTCATGCCAACGTCGGGCTCGGCCTCGACCGGCAGTTCGTCCTCCGGCCGCACGAACCCACGCTGCACGCGAAGCTGCCCCGAGCCGTCGATGCTGACGAAGGCACCGGCGCGCGCCACCTCGGCAGAATCGAACGCCACCGGCCGCTCATCGAAAGCGGCCATCGCCGTCTCGATCTCGCTGAACCGCTGATCGACATCGTCGGGCAAGTCTCCGCCGTCGGCGTACTCGCCCTCGAGCCCGTCCAGCTCCGCCTGAAGCGCGTCGCGAGTCGCCTCCTCTTCGGGAGTCAGTGCGATCTGTTCACCTCGCAACTGGCGCAAGCCGTAGCTGTGGCCGTAGGCGAAGTCGGGCGCGACCTCGACCCACTTCCAGCCCTCGGCCCGGATCGCCTCCGCTTCCTCGCGCAGCTTCTCTGCGACGAGCATGTCGACGAGCCCGACATCCTGGAGCCAACCGCCGTCATCGCCGAGGAACAGGTCACGCATGATGACGCCGCCTGCTTCCTCATAGGCATCGAGGCCGACGAACTGCGCCCGCTTGTCCGCCGCCCGGACGGCGCCTTCGGTCAGCATCCGCCGGATCGTGTAGGGCTCCTTGGAGTAGGACGTGCCGAGAAGCTCGAAAACCTGCTCCTGGCGCGCATGATCGCCGTTGACGGTGAACGCCATCAACTGGTCCAGCGTCATGCCGTCCTCCGCATAGACGTCGAGCAGCTTGGGGCTGACCGACGCAAGCCGGAGCCGCTGCTTGACGACAGCGACCGATACGAAGAACACGGCCGCGATTTCCTCCTCAGACTGACCCTTCTCGCGAAGCGACAGGAAGGCCCGGAACTGGTCGAGCGGGTGGAGCGGCGCGCGCTGGACGTTCTCGGCGAGGCTGTCCTCCTCGGCGATCCCCGCGGTGCGGATGATGCACGGGATCGGCGCATTCTTCGCCAGGCGCTTCTGCTTGGCGAGCAGTTCGAGCGCCCGGAACCGGCGGCCGCCGGCAGGGACCTCGAACATCCCGGTCTCGACGCCTTCGGCGTCACAGACGGGCCGGACGGTGAGGCTCTGGAGCAGGGTCCGCCGGGCGATGTCCTCGGCGAGCTCCTCGACCGCGACACCGGCCTTGATGCGACGGACGTTCGACTGGGACAAGATGAGCTTGTCGAGCGGGATTTCGCGTGACTCGCTGAGCGCGATCTTGGGCAGTGACTTGGCCATGGTAGGTCTCCATGACGGGCTGGCCGGGAGACTCTCTCTCGACCCTCAACCCATCACGAACCTACGGCCCACCTCTTCCTCTGAAGGGGCGAGCCGCAGGAACCGAGGTCGAAGGGAGGCGCCGGCCGGCGCGCTGGTCAAGCGGCGCGGTCGAGCAGCTTCTTGGCGCGGCCCTCCAAGTCGAGGCGCGCGTCCTGGTGCGTCTTGTCGCGCGCGAACGCGGTGATGCCCTGGACGAAGTCGAACACGCTCTCCGGCTTGCGGCCCTCCTCGGCGAGGACGGTCTCGATGATCTTGGCCGTCTCAGCCTTGCCGAACCCGCGCTTGCGCAGGAAGTCGGCTCGGTCCTCATCGGTGCGAGCGACGATCTGCGCGCGCGCTGTCTTGATCCCGTTCACGAACGGCATGGGCGAGCTGTCGGCGAAGCGGGTCAGTGCCGGCGCGGCTTCGTGCGCGAAGCGGTTGGCCGCATATTTCGAGTGCCGGATGCTGATTTCCTCGAAGTCCTCCACGCCCCACAAATTGCGGTTCTGGCAGACCGCGCGAAGGTAGAACGACGCCATCCCGAGCGTCTTGGCCCCCACCTCCGAGTTCCAGCAATAGAAGCCGCGGAAGTAGAGGTCGGGCGAGCCGTCCGGCAGGCGTCCCGCTTCGATCGGGTTGAGGTCGTCGACCAGGAACAGGAACACGTCGCGGTCGCTGGCGTAGAGCGTGGTCGTGTCCGCCGTGATGTCGACGCGTGGATTGTAGATGCCCGTCGACCAATCGAGCACGCCGGGCACCTTCCAGCGCGTGTCGCCGGTGCCGTTGCCAGCGATGCGCTGCACGGCGGCGACCAGCTCATGGTCGAAAATGCGGCCGTAGTCGGGGCCGGTGACGGCGCGCAGCTCCACCCGGCCCTCGTCCGTTTCGAGCGTCTTGACCTGCTCTGCCCGGTTCGAGGTGAGACCGTATTGCAGATTGATCCCGGCGAGCGCGGCCGGCAGTTGCCGCAGGTAGGCGGCCGGTGCGCCGACCAGGCTGGCGAGCTGCCCGAAGCTCCAATGCGTCGGCGCTATCGGCGCATCGGAGCCGGGCAGCACGAGCGCGAGCGCCTCGGCGTTGTCGCGGCTGGCTTCGACCCGAACCGCCGCGCTCTCGACCGTGCGCGTGCGACTGCGTTCGGTGCGGCGCTTCACCGACCCGAACAGTTCCGACAGGGACAGGTAGCGCTCGTCTGCCGGGCGCGAGAACCATTCGGACGACACGCGCCCGATCCGCTCACCACGGTTGACATCCACCCGATAGCCGCCGCCCGGAGTTGGACGGGCGTCGAGGACTTGCACGTTGGACATGACTTATCTCCGTGACTGGCCCGCCGGGAGACTCTCTCTCGACGCTCAAGCCGTCACGGCGACAGCCGCCGCCCTCTCACTCTCAACCCGCCGATAGGAACGCTCGCTCCGGCCACCGTCCGCCTGCTTACAGGCCCGCGTCTCACAACGAGGGCGTTGCGGGGTGCCCGCAGAAGGGGTGGGCCAAGACGTAAGGGCTTGGCCGCAGGGAAGAGTTTGCCCCTTGGTCCAGCTTGACGGTAGCTGTTCACTTCACCCGCACACGCGCTTCTATGACTACAAACGCCAGCGCTATCGCGGTCGAGCCGCCGAACGACACGTGGAATATCAGTTCCTGCATTTTGGGCTTCAATCGATTCGCTCGCCGAAGTGCCCCTCCAGCCAGTGCCATTACCGGTACGCCGCCAGCCGTCCGGGCGACCTCGATGTCGGTCCAGCGGACCCGGTCCGTTATGCCCGTGCCAAGGGCTTTGACGCAGGCTTCCTTCGCAGCAAATTGCTGAGCCAAGAAGCGGGTTGCAAAGGCCGAAGCACGAGCTTCCTCCTGCTCCGCCGTCGTGAATACGCGATCCAAAAAGCGCTGACCTTGCCGCTGAACTGCGCCCTTGATGCGATCAACGTCGCACAGGTCCGTGCCGATGCCGATGATCACGGAGCGGTTTGCCAGGGATTGCCCGCTGTGTGGGCGGCCCGCTCCGCGGACCAGACATTCAATGTTTGATTTTCGGACATCAAGGTGTTATGTCCGTCGCCAAGCTCTGGAGACCCTCATGGAAACCGGCACCGCCCCGGCGATCAAGACCAAGACTTCCTACCCTGCGGCAGCGGTCACCGCGATCTTGCGTGAGGAACTCCTCCGAGCGGTTCGGGCGCGCTGTCGCCGCAGGGGAGAAGCGCTGCCGAAGGGCGATGCAGACGTGGTCATCCTCGTCGTTGAGATCGACTCGCTTACGGTCGTCGAACTGCTGTCGGCGTTGGACGACGTCTTGCCCTTCCAAGTCACCGAGTGCGTGGTGAAAGCAGGCGGCTACGACTCCATCGCGGCTGCGGTCAAGCATGTCGTCGGGCGTGTCGAGAGCAAGTGGAACAAGCACCACGGAGTGAAGCCATGACCGTATTGAATCTGCAAGACGACGAAGTCGAACGGCGGCGGCTGGGCGAGACGCTTCGCCAAGCTCGCGAGTATGTCGGCTTCTCACAAGACGAGGTCGCGGGCTTTCTCAAAGTTCCGCGGACTGCGGTGACAAACATCGAAAGCGGCCAGCGCAAGGTGGAGGCGCTCGAACTGAAAAAGCTCGCCGAACTCTATCGGCAGCCAGTTGGCTACTTCACCGGGGAGGACGAGGCGTCGGCTTCGCTTCCCGCCGATGTCGCGCACCTAGCCCGTCAAGCCGCAAAGCTGTCCGTGAAGGATCGCGACGAGCTTGGGCGGTTCGCCGAGTTCCTGAAACTGCGCGCCACGCCTGAGGCAACGTGATGGCGGACTATCCTAGCGCGATCCGCAAGGCGACGTTGGAGGCGAACCGACTCCACCGCGATTTGGCCATTCAGGCCAGGGTCGTTCGCGGATCGGGCCGTGTGGATGTGTACGACACGATTGCGCGGTTGGGTGTCCCGCTGTTTTTCACCAAGCTCGATGGGCTTCTCGGCGCGTATTATCGCGATCCGAGGCCCGGCGTGCTCATCACGACGCAGCGTCCGCTCAATCAGCAGCGCTTCACCGCGGCGCATGAGCTCGGGCATCACTATCTTGGCCATTCGCCGAGCCTTGATGACGAGCGCATTCTGCGGCGGGCGCCGTTCGAGGCCAGCGCGGGAGACGATCTGCAGGAGGTCGAGGCTGAGTCCTTCGCGGCGGCTTTCCTGTTGCCTCGCTGGCTGCTCGACTGGCACTGCAAGCGTCAGAGCTGGACCGACACGGACCTTCACGACCCAGCGCTGGTTTATCAGCTCGCCCTGCGTGTTGGCACGAGCTACGGGGCGACGGTCTGGACGCTGTTTCGGTACAAAGTCTTCGACCGTTCGACCGCGAGGTCAATGGCGGCGCTCGAACTGAAAAAGGTGAAGCAGCAGCTGCTCCGTGGTTACAAGCCCGTGGACTACAAGGGCGACGTCTGGCTCGTCACTGAGCGCGATGCCGATTTCAAGATCGAGGGCGGCCCCAAAGATCTGTTCGTGGTGCGCCTCCCCGAGCACAGCGGTGCCGGCTATCTGTGGAGCGTCCAGTCGATTGATGGAGAGGCCTTGGCTGTCGTTGCCGATGGTCGCGAGGAGATTGACCCTGACGGGGTAGGCGGGCCGACGATGCGGCTCATTACGGCTGCGGCGCGCGAACAGCATGCCGGTGAGTTCCGCCTGGCCGAGAGCCGTCCATGGCAACCGACCACACCCCTCAACACGTTCGCGCTGACTTACGATTTGAGCGGTGCCGAGCCGCAAGGCTGGTATCGCGACCAACGCCAACAGCACCGTCAGGCGCTCGAGGCCGCGTGATGGGGTTGGAAGTCCTTTGCGACCTGAGGAGCCAGTTTGGGCCGGCGCGCGACCAGGGCGCCCGCCCGACGTGTCTCGCCTTCGCGACGAGTGATGCGCACGCCGCCCTTCGCCCGGCTTGGAGCCCGCTGTCCTGCGAGTTCGTCTTCTACCATGCGCAGCGCCGTGCCGGACGCCTTCCCTCCTCCGGCGCGGTGCTTCCGGCGATGCTGACCGCACTTAAGAAGGACGGTCAGCCGGTCGAGAGCGACTGGCCCTATCTCGACGCGCTCCCGCGCCAGCTGGACGCTTACGGCCCGCCGGCGCAAGTGGCCGTGTATCGACGTAACGGCGAGCCTCGTCCCGAGGGTATCGACGAAGTTATAGCGCGGCTCGACGCTGGTTTCGCGTGTCTGCTCCTGATGACGATCTCGGACGCCTTCTATTTGCCGGACAGCCTTGGCGTAGTCCGAGCGCCTCCAGGCGAAGGACCCGACCCGACCCGGCGCCATGCCGTTGTCGCGGTCGGACACGGCCGGGTCGACGGCGAGCGCGGCCTTCTTGTCCGCAACAGCTGGGGCAACGCCTGGGGCCTTGCTGGCCACGCCTGGCTTTCCGAGGATTTTCTAGCACCGCGCCTGACGCGTGTCGCCCTGCTCATGGAGGAAGTGCATGTTCCTGCCCAGGATCTCGCGGCCTAGCTGCGCCAGCGCCTGGTTGGCGGCGTCGCAGGCGGTTCACGCCCTGCACGGCCATGAGGGTCACCACGTCGTTATCGACGTCGATGACCCTGTTGTTCAGTCAGACCAGGATGCCGCCGTCACCACCGCGCTGGACGGCTTCCTCGGCGAGCATAGCAGCAATGGCTTCCTGGTCCGCACCGTCGCCAACACGATCTTCCCGCAGGCGACCTATGAGAGCCATGGATCGCCAGACTTCTATGGCGTCTATATCGACAAGGTCTTTCCTCGTCTGAAGCGCTCGTCACAGGACTGGGGCCGCTACTTTGAGCGGATGATTGCTTATCCGTCGCCGGACGGACCATTGAACCTGCTGGCGGACATGATCGCCAAGATGAAGCGACATGTTGGCAGCGAACGGCCGTTCCGCAACATCTATGAGCTGCCGATCTACAATCCGCTGAAAGATGCGAACGGTTCGCCGCGAGGTCGCCAATGCCTCAGCTATCTCAGCTTCAAGCTCGACAAGGATCGCCGGTTGTTGCTGTCCGCCGTATATCGCAACCACTATTATACAGAGAAACTGCTCGGCAATCTGATTGGTCTCGGACGCTTGATGGCGTTCGTGGCGGATGAAGCCGGTGTAGAAGTAGGGCCGCTGTCGATCATGTCGACTCACGCGGAGGTGGATTCCGCCGGAGCAAGCCAAGCGCAGCTGAAGGCGCTTCACGCCCAGTGCGCCACTCTTCTGGCGACGCCCAACCGAGCGAAGGCCGCTTGAGGGCTATAGAAGCTGATCGGTGACGGCGGCGCTCGGTCGCGACAAACCATAATGGGCATAGACCCCGTCGGCGAACTCCATCTGCCCGCCATAGCTCGGATGCCGGACCTTCTCGGCCTCGACGTCGAGATCGGCGAGCGCAAGCTGGGCGTCCCGGCCGATCGCGATCACGGTGCGTGGTTGGAGCGTCTCAAGCAGCCACGTCAGAAGCGGTCGGCACGCCTGGCGCTCGGCTCGGGTGTGGCACCGGTTTGACATTGGGTCGTCCTGCTCATGGGGATGAAGCGGAAAGACATTCCACAGGAAGACCGGGCGCTGAATGGTCTTGAGTACCTGCCAGATCACGGTTGCGGTCCGTTCAGCCACGGCCGGCCCTCTGGTGGCGCGGGCCAGATCCAAGGCCCCGTAGAGACTGCCATGCGCCTGAAGATGAAGCTCGTCGGTTAAAGCAAGGCCCGTTCGCCTCCCGCCGCGGTAGCCGAGGTCGCGTGCGATCCATACCGAGTCCACGCCGTGTGCAACGGCGGCGTTCAAGACGAGGGTGAGATTGCGTCGCCGTACCTCTGGCGCGTCGGCTTCATCATGGTCGGCGCAGGCTTCGGAATACGGGTTGAACACGCGGTCAAAACGTAGATTGGCGACACGCTGGACGAAGTTGTCGACGCTCAGGCTCTTGTCGTTCACTTCGCCGCCTCGAATTCAATGGTTCTGCGGGCAAGGTCGATGATGACTGCGCCGCTACGATGCACCCGCAACTCTCTAAAGATTCTGAACCCTTCCAAGATCGCGCGCTCCCACTGCCAGAGAGGCCGCGCCTCTACCTCGTAGCCGCGCGTCAGTTCGTGCACGGCCTTGAGGAGCCCGTAGTCGAGGGTGACGACGTTGCGGAAGTCCGCGTTGCGGATGCCGTGATTGAAAATCCATGTCGAGATGCCTTCCTCGATGATACTTGCGCGGGCGCCATCTTCGTTCTCGTCGATTTCGGGACGGCTCTTGCGCTTCAGCTTGAGAAGCGCGCGCAGGGTTGGCGACCAGCCGAGCACGGCGGCAAACGCCAGGTGGAACACATCGTGGAATCTGTAGTCGTCGGGTTCGAGCCGATTGTCGGTCAGACGGCTCCCGATGTTCACGCCGTTGATCTGCTGAATCACATACTGCCGCTGCCCGACGGTCCGTTCGGTGAAGATCACCGTCATCTGACGGGGAAGCTGCTCCTCGGGGGGAAAGCCTTCGTCGAACAGCGGACCCCAGTCTGGCCGATCGGGCCATCGGCCGAGCGTTTTCGTCACATTGCGTCGCGCGGCTTCGTCCAGGCTGACATCCGCATCGTCGGCCGCCACCAGGAGCGCACGGAAGATTTCGACCAGATCGGCCGACAGCATGTCCCGATTGGCTGCAATCCGGCCGCTGCTCCAGTCGGCCAGGAGGACGCCGACCCGCCCGGCCAGCGAGAGCAGACGGTGCTCGACGGCGTCGCTCGCGATCGGGCCGGCGAAGGCGCCGGTCGACTGCTGCAGGTCGGCGAACGTGATCGGTCCGGCTCGGCCGTGATAGTCCCAGCTGTCGAGGGTAGCCGGGGCCCGCTGCGCGATGACCGCCAGCGGCAGCTCGGCGCGGAGCGCGGCGTTGGCGAAGTACCAGAGCGCGTCACCGAGTTCCTCGATGACCTCGTCGTGATAGGCAACGAAGGCGTCCTTGTCGCGCTGCTTCTTCTTCAGGGCGCTGAGCAGGCTGCCGACCTCGCCGAACAGTCCCAGCAGAACGAACCCCAAGCCGTCCGTTCCCGGCCGATCGTTGCGGTCGGTTCGCGTCGTGAATTGCTGATACTCGTCGAGGCCGACTGGCGCCTCGGCATCGTCGAACAGCGACCGCTGGGGTCTCAACAGCAAGGCTCCGTCGGCCACGGTCACTCCGATTCTTCCCCCCGATCATGCGGCACGCGGCCTTCCGTTAGAAGCCCGTCGTTGCCCGGTCGCGCTCCGTCGTACAAAAAAGGGCCGCAGCGTAGTCCTACACCGCCGATCGTCTGGAGGGAATCGTGGCGTTCTGGAGCAGTCAGACACTCGAAACGAAGCTTAACGGGCTGGTTGACCCGGCAAACCCCGATCTGATCGACTGCAATGCCGTTACCCTGCGGGTCGGACCCGAGATCTTCGTCACGCCGCACATCGACGAGGTCTATACACAGACGAAGCGGCAGCTCGGCACGGACGAGCCGTTTCAGATCCCGCCCGAGCAGTTCGCTTTCATCCTGACGGAGGAGCGGGTCACCATTCCTGCTGAAGCGATGGCCCTGATCTCGATGAAGGCCACCTATAAGATGCAGGGCTTAATCAATGTCTCCGGGTTCCACGTCGATCCGGGCTGGGATGGTCCATTGATCTTTGCCGTATTCAATGCCGGCCCCTCTCCCGTTCACCTCCAGCGAGGTTTGCCGCTGTTCTTGATTTGGTTCGCGGACCTCGATGCGCCGTCCGAGAAGCGGAAGAGCGGCCGGGCTGAGGCGACGATCCCGCCAAAGCTCATCGCCCATCTCACCAATGCTACCGACTCGCTGTTCGCACTCGACAAGCGGCTCAAAGAGGAGGTCGAGAAGCGGCGGGAGGAGGACGACAAGCTGACCAAGCTGGTCCACGACGTCGAAACCTCGCAGGAACGGATCAAGGTGACCTTCGCGATCGTGCTTACGCTTCTGGCCGGCTTGGCGGTTTTCGCATTCCGAGAGGCGCTGACTGAAGCGGTCCGCCCAGTGCTGCCGTCGAACTCGGGTCCGCCGCGTCTATCTGCGCCTCCCCCTGATCGTGCATCCCCACCTGACGCTACGCCTACCCGGCCGAACCCATGAGAGCTGCGCGATGATCGAAGATCTTAGTCCCTATAGAGGCCGGACGCTGTCCCCCCGCGAACTTGACGACCTCATCCTGATCGCTCTCGCTTTTCGGGATCAGGGGAACTTGGACGAGCAAGGGCGGGCGCTGTCGGCAGCACGTAGTTCGACCGACTTCATCGGTAACGTCCGGAAAATCGCGTCTGCCGAGAGGTGGGAAGTCGACACCGACGCCATCGACGCAGCCGTCCGCCGGCTGACCAGAGCACAAATGCTGACGACCGATCGCGATCCGGGAGTTCCTGCGCCTGACGGCTGTAAAGCGCGTCTCCAGGCCGGTGGGTATGCGCGGGCCGCTGCCGTGGCCCGCGATTATCTTGGGAAACCACTTCAGGGCTTTCGGCGTGACGACGAGACGTTCGAGGGGATTGGCCAGGTTCAGGTTAACTTCTTAGGTGAGAAATTCGTGATCGGTTGCGTAGAAGGCGAAGAGGACAAAGCTATACGTCTTGCCGATCGGTTCGAGATCGATGCGGGCGAGGTCACAAAGGCGGTGACCGGGGACTTAGACCATACGCGCGCGATGTTGATGGCCGCGGTTTTGGCCTACGAACGGCTAGAGGAATTCGAGGATGCCGGGATGAACGTGCCGGCGTCTGATCGTACGGTTCGACTTGATCATAATGGCCCGGACTACCTCGCCGCCACGTCAGCTCTGGAACAACTGATCCACGTGGTGCGAGATAGTAACAGTTACCGCGAGGCGGAGCCTGAAGATCAGGAACGTCGGCTGGCCGAGCTCGAAGCGGGTCGGCGGCTGCTAGGAAGCAGCCTCGTCTCGGTTGCTACGATGAAGGCGGCTGTGATTGGGACAATCACATACCTTGCAGCCAAGTTCATCGATGCGCCGATCGGAGAAGCCGCGACGATCGCCTGGACTGCTTTGAAGAGACTCTTGCATCTGCCGTAGTGGCTGGGTCCGGGGCGCAGTGCTAACAAACGGTGCCCGTCCGATCTACGCGCTAGAAGCGCGCCGGGGCCCTACTACTCCTCAAAACTACTTCCGCGGCCCGCGATAGTCGGCGCTTGATGCTGAACGCAAGAGCGGCGTTGGAGGTGCTGTAGTGCATAGCGTATCGTCACCGAAGCACGAGATGGCCGGTAAGCCGGACATGTCGCGATCAAGATGGGAGCTGAAGCGTACGATCCGTCGGCCTGAGTTGCGCCAGATCGTGCCGCTTGCCGACACGACTATCTACGAGATGGAGCAGCGGGGCGAGTTCCCGAGACGGTTCAACCTCACCCCGCGCTGCGTTGTCTGGGATTTGGATGAAGTCCAGGCCTGGGTCGAGGAACGCCGACATGCCTCAAACGCCGACACGCCGGCCCGAGCGCGTGGTCCGGACGTGCACCAACGGCGGGTTCGTCCGGTCAAAGCGCGGGATCAAGGGTAAGTAGTGGCATTGTCGGCGGGATCAGGGTCGGGACGTGCTTGCGGCCGTCCACCCAAGCGTCGACGATGTCCGCCCACTCCTGCATCATGTGGCGGCGCTGATGCTCATACTCGGCCTTGTTGTAGATGCCGCGCGACGAGCGACCGTCCTCGTGGGCCAGGCACTTCTCAATCCAGTCGCTGTTGAAGCCGAGTTCGTTCAGAAGCGTAGAGCCGGTTCGCCGGAGGTCATGGACCGTGAACGGCTCCAGCGGCAGACCTTCCGCCTTGGCGCGCTCCACCACGGCGTAGGTGACGCGATTGAAGGTCGCCCGCGACATGGGCTGATCGGCTTCGTAGCGGGACGGCAACAGGTACGGGGAGTTCCCGGCGCAGGTCTTTAGCGCGATCATGATGTCGAGCGTCTGCTGCGAGAGATAGACGTTGTGCGCCTTCGACCGCTTCATCCGCTCCTTCGGGACGGTCCAGACGGCGTTCTCGAAGTCGACCTCGTCCCACACCGCGTCCTGCAACTCGCTCTTTCGCACCATCGTCAGCAGGAAGAGCTTCATACCGAGCCGGATGGTGGGCAGGGTCGCAACATGCTCCAGCTGCTTGAGCATAATCCGGATCTCGGTCGGCGAGAGCGACCGATCCTTAGGCACGAAGGTCGCGATCGACGCCGGCCCGACCTCGTCGGCCGGGTTGGCGACCTTCTCACCGTGAAGGATGGCGAAGCTGTAGATCAGCTTGACAATGTCGCGGACGTGGACGGCGGTCGCAGGAGCGCCCCGATCCTTAACCTTGGCGCACATCTTCCGGAGGTCGTCGGGAACGATCTCGGTGAGCAGCCGGCTCCGAAACGTCGGTAGGATGTCGCGCTCGAAAACGGCACGGCGCATGGCCCGCGTGCTGTCGGCCATCTTGGCCTCTTTCAGCCACCGCTCCCCGAATTCGCCGAAGCTCTTGGCCTCCTTCAAGCGGCGCTTCTCACGCTGCTTGTCCTGCGCCGGTGATCGCCCTTCGGCGACGGCCCGCCGGGCGTCGATGCACTTCTCCCGCGCCCGGGCCAACGACAGGCCGGACGGCCCGTAGCGGCCGATCGTGAGAGTCTCCCGCCTCCCGTTCAGCCGGTAGTCGTATCGGAACGTGACGGCACCGGACGCCGCCACTGTGACATACATACCGTCCCTGTCGCTAACCTTATACAAAGAACCGTTGGGTTTCAGGTTCTTAAGCGCCGTATCCGTGAGCATCCGCCCTCTCCTCTGACCCGGAAATACCGTCAGGCAAAAAGGAGACCTTCCTCTTGCTCTTTCCGCAGCCTTATCAACAACTTAAACCATAAAAAAATACCGTCAGGGGGTCAACTCACCTGACGGTATGCGCCAAAAGCGCGGATGGCAAGGAAAGTCGATACCGTCAGGGATACCGTCACCGCGAAGCGCTGCCCCGCGATAGGTTCCGATAGGTATAGAGCGAAAAGGTGTCTAAGTTCAGTCAGTTAGAGCGGGTTTGCGATAGTATGCGAACGTCCGCGAACGACCTCAAATCACTCCCACTCAATCGTGCCGGGCGGCTTGCTGGTGATGTCGTAGGTCACCCGGTTGATACCGCGCACCTCGTTGACGATGCGATTGGCGACGCGGGTGAGAAAGCCCATGTCGAATGGGTAGACATCCGCCGTCATGCCGTCGGTGCTGGTCACCGCCCGCAGTGCGCACACCTGGTCGTAGGTGCGGCCGTCCCCCATCACGCCCACGCTGCGCACCGGCAGCAGCACGGCGAATGCCTGCCAGATCGCGTCGTACAGACCGGCCGCGCGTATCTCCTCGAGATAGATCGCATCGGCGCGGCGCAGGATGTCGCACGTCTCGCGGGTGATCGCGCCGGGAATGCGAATCGCCAGGCCCGGGCCGGGAAACGGGTGCCGCCCGACGATGCTCTCGGGAATGCCGAGTTCGCGGCCAAGCGCCCGCACCTCGTCCTTGAACAGCTCGCGCAGCGGCTCGACGAGCCTCATGCGCATCCGTTCTGGCAACCCACCGACATTGTGGTGCGACTTGATGGTCGCGCTCGGCCCGCCGGCGAAGCTGACGCTCTCGATCACGTCCGGATACAGGGTGCCTTGTGCAAGGAAGTCCGCGCCGCCCATTGTTCCCGCCGCATCTTCGAACTCCTCGACGAACAGCCGGCCGATCGTCTTGCGCTTGAGCTCCGGGTCGGTGATCCCGTGCAGGGCAGCGAGGAACCGATCCGATGCGTCGCGCTGCACCAGCTTGATGTTGAACCGGTCACGGAACGTGCGCTCGACCTCCTCGGCCTCGCCCTGGCGCAACAGCCCGTGGTCGACGAAGATGCAGGTGAGCTGGTCGCCGATCGCCTCGTGGATCAGCACCGCCGCCACCGAGGAGTCGACACCGCCCGATAGCCCGCAGATCACCCGCCCATCGCCCACCTGCTCGCGGATGCGCGCGATCTCGGCGGCGCGAAACCCGGCCATGGTCCAGCGCCCGGACAGGCCGGCGACACCGTGCGTGAAGTTGCGCAGCAGCTGCGCGCCGTGTGGCGTATGCGCGACCTCGGGATGGAACTGCACGCCATAGAACCGATGCGCGTCGTCGGCGATGACGGAAAACGGCGCGCCATCGGTAATACCCACGGCGCGGAAGCCGGGCGGCAGCCGCGTCACACGATCGCCGTGACTCATCCACACCTGCTCGCGGCCGCCTCTCGCCCACACGCCTTGGAACAGTGCGCAATCGTCGGTCACCTCGACGAAGGCGCGGCCGAACTCGCGATGTTCCGAAACCTGCACGTCGCCACCCAGCTGCGCGCACATCACTTGCTGGCCGTAGCAGATGCCGAGCACCGGCACCCCCGACTCGAACACGATGCCCGGCGCGCGCGGCGCCGCACCCTCGGTGACGCTCGCTGGGCCGCCGGAAAGGATGAAGGCGCGCGGCTGGAACGCCGCGATGCGCGCCGGATCGGCGTTGAACGGCCAGATCTCGCAATACACGCCGCTCTCGCGCACTCGTCGCGCGATGAGCTGCGTAACTTGGCTGCCGAAATCGAGGATCAGCACACGCTCGGCGGCCAGCTCCTGCACCGTCGCCGTCACCGCCACCGCCGGCTCACGAAGCCTGCGGCGAGGCTTGCAACAATTGCTCGATCGGGTCCCACACGAAGGCGACCTGCGGCACCGACTGGCCGCCGACCTGGATCGTCGATTCCGCCACCGGCCGACCGCCGAGATGCTGATAAAACCAACGGCTCGGATTGCCGTGCAACACCCACAGATAGACCGAGCTGCATCCCGCCTCGGCGAGGTGCACCGCCATCGCCCGCATCAGCCGGCGGCCGATACCGCGATCGCGGAAATCGTCCAGCACGTACAGCGTCTCGATCTCTCCTTCGCCGAGCCGCTTGCCCACCGGGGCGAACGGCGTGCGCGACCGGCCGCCGGTGGCGAAGCCGACCACGCGCGGCGTGGTGCCAGCGCTCGCCTCCACGCCAGTGACGGTCGCAACATATACCGGCGCGCCGGAGCGGATCGCGTGATCGTAATGCGCCGCCTGTCGCGGCACCGACAATCGCGCCAGGAAGCTGTCGGGCAGGATCCCGGGATAGGCGCTGCGCCACGCCGCGACATGCACCGCGCCGATCGCGATCGCATCGGCCGGGCGGGCGCGCCGGATCGTGATCATGAGCGCCGCACCAGCACGGCACCGAAAAACCCGTCGGTCCCGTGCCGCAGCGGCGTCAGCGACAGGAACGGACCCGCACACGGCGGCGAGCTGTCCAGGCGCCAAGCCTCGGCCAGCGGCACTGCGGCGAAACCGGGATGGCGCGAAAGGAAGGCGGACACCTGGGCCTCGTTTTCCTCGGGAAGCAACGAGCAGGTAGCGTAGACCAAACGCCCGCCGTTGCGAACCAGCGGCGCGGCTTCGTCGAGGATCGCCGCCTGCCGCGCCACCAGCTCGGCGAGGTCGCGCTCGGTCAGACGCAGGCGCGCGTCGGGATTGCGCCGCCACGTGCCGATCCCGGTGCAGGGCGCGTCCACCAGCACGCGATCGAACGTGCCGGCCCGGCGTTTGACCCACTTGTCGCCGGGCTGTGCCAGGTGCCGCTCGACGTTGAACACGCCCGCCCGACGCAGCCGACGTAGCGCACCCTCGAGCCGAGCGGCGGAGACGTCGCAGGCGGCGATGTGGCCGCGATTGCCCATCGTCATCGCCAGCGCCAAGGTCTTGCCGCCGGCACCGGCGCACCAGTCGGCAATGCGCATGCCCGGCTCCGCGCCCACCATGGCCGCGACCAGCTGGCTGCCCTCGTCCTGGATCTCGACCAGGCCGGTCTGGAACGCCGCGCCGCTGGTCACCGGCCGCCGCCCAGGCAGGCGCAGTCCCCAGGGCGAGAGCGGTGTCGGCGCGGCGTCCAGCGCCTCGGCACGCAACGCCGCGTTTGCCGCTTCGCGCGTCGTCTTCAGCAGGTTGACGCGCAGATCGAGCGGCGCCGGGGCGGACAGCGCCTGCATCTCCGCCGCAAGGGCATCGCCGAAGCGCGCGCGCAGTTTTGGCGCCACCCAGTCGGGCAGCTCGAGCCGCACCGCCTCGTCCATCTGCGGATGCTCGAGCGTGGCTCCCACCAGCGCCCGCAGGCAAGCGAGATGCGCGGCCGTGAGCGGCGCCGCGGCGAACCGCCCGCCCGAGAAAGCCTGCTCGACGCCGGCGATCGACCAGCCCTCGATCAGCAGCGACGCCGCGACGAGCAGCCGTGCATCCGGCTCGAGACCGACGCGCTCCAGCCACCACCGCAGCCGACGATGCGCCCGCAACACCGACCACGCGCGCTCCGACACCGCGCGACGATCACCGGAGCCGATGAAGCGACGGTTGCGAAAGAAATCATTGGCGATCGCATCGGCCGGGCGACGCGGCGCAGTGCCGATCGCCGCCAGCAGCTCGATCGCGGCCGCGATCCGGGCCGCTGGGGTCATCGGCCGGGTGGCTCAATCCTGCCGGTAGTTCGGTGCCTCGCGGGTGACCGCGACGTCGTGCACGTGGCTCTCGCGCAATCCCGCGCCGGTAATGCGCCGGAACCGGGTGTTGCGCTGCAGCTCGCCCACCGAAGCGCTGCCGGTATAACCCATCCCGGCGCGCAGGCCGCCGATGAGCTGGTGGACGACGGCGCTCACCGGCCCCTTGTAGCCGACCCGACCCTCGACCCCTTCGGGCACCAGCTTGAGCTGATCGGCGATATCCTGCTGGAAGTAGCGATCGGCCGAGCCGCGCGCCATGGCGCCCAGGCTGCCCATGCCGCGATACGATTTGTAGGAGCGGCCCTGGTAGAGAAAAACCTCACCCGGCGCCTCGTCGGTGCCGCCGAGCAGGCTGCCGATCATCACGCAATCCGCACCCGCGGCGATCGCCTTGACGATGTCGCCGCTGGTGCGCACGCCGCCATCCGCGATGGCGGGAACGCCCTGCTCGTGGCAGGCCGCGGCGGTCTCCAGAACGGCGGAGAATTGCGGCACGCCGACACCGGCCACCACGCGCGTCGTGCAGATGCTGCCGGGACCGATGCCGATCTTCACCGCGTCGGCGCCGGCCTCGATCAGCGCGCGCGCGCCCTCGGGTGTGGCGACATTGCCGGCGATCACCTGCACCGCGTTGGACAGCTTCTTGATGCGATCGACCGCCCCGAGCACGCCGGCCGAATGACCGTGCGCGGTATCGAGCACGATGATGTCCACCTCGGCCGCGACCAGCGCCTCGGCCCGCGCCAAGCCGTCCGCGCCGGTGCCGGTCGCGGCCGCGACGCGCAGCCGCCCGAGCTCGTCCTTGTTGGCGAGCGGATGCGCCTGCGCCTTGTCCATGTCTTTCACGGTGACCAGCCCGATGCAGCGATAGGCGTCATCGACCACCAGCAGCTTCTCGATCCGGTGCCGATGCAACAAGCGTCGCGCCTCGTCGGCACCGACGCCCGAGGTCACCGTCACCAGGTTCTCCCGCGTCATCAGCTCGTAGACACGCAAGCTCGGATCGGTGGCGAAGCGGACGTCGCGGTAGGTCAGAATCCCGACCAGCCGGCCGGAGCCGGGCTCGACCACGGGAATGCCGCTGATCCGGTGCGCGTTCATCAGCTCGCGCGCCTCGGCCAGGGTCTGGTCGGGATGGATGGTGACGGGATTGACCACCATCCCGGACTCGAATTTCTTCACGCGGCGCACCTGGGCCGCCTGCTCTTCGATGGCGAGATTCTTGTGGATCACGCCCATCCCGCCGGCCTGCGCCATCGCGATCGCCATCGCGCTTTCGGTGACCGTATCCATCGCCGCCGAGATCAGCGGGATGTTGAGGTCGATCGCGCGGGTGAGCCGGGTGCGCGTGTCGGCGGCGGCGGGCAGCACCTCCGAGTAGCCGGGGACCACCAGCACGTCGTCGAAGGTCAAAGCTTCGGAGATGCGAGATATGCCGGGGCGACCGCCCCCGCTGGCCGAATCGGAGGTGGCTTCCGGGTGGATGTCAGGGGCCATGGGTGGACCTTCCGTGCGCGGCGGGACCCGCCTGCGCCACGGGACCCCGGACCTTGACGCCTCCAAATAGGCGCCGCCGCCGAGCCGCGCAAGCAGCGCCTGGTGACGCGACGATGTCAGGCGACGCGTCAGGGAGCGGGACGAAAGCCGCTCGCGACCACGTAGAGCTCGCTCGACTCCTTGCGGCTCGCCGGCGGCTTGGCGTGTCGCACACTGGCGAAATGACGTTTCATCGCGGTCAGCATCTGGCGTTCCGAGCCACCTTGAAAGACCTTCGCAACGAAACTGCCGCCGGGAGCGAGCACCTGTAGCGCGAGGTCGAGTGCCAGCTCGGCCAGCGCCATGATACGGGTATGGTCGGTCGCCGCATGGCCGGTCGTGTTGGGCGCCATGTCGGACAGCACCAGGTCGGCCGCGCCCCCGAGCAGGGCGACGAGGCGCTCGGGCATCGCCGGTTCGGTGAAGTCGCCTTGCAGGAAGCTGGCGCCGGAAACCGGGTGGATCGGCAGCAAATCGAGGCCGACCACGCGCGCGGCACCACGACGCAGCGCCACCTGGCTCCAGCCACCCGGGGCGGCGCCGAGATCGAGCACCCGGGCGCCGCGCCGGATCAGCTTGAAGCGGTCGTCGAGCTCGGCGAGCTTGAACGCAGCGCGTGATCGCCAGCCCTGCTGCTTCGCAGCGCGCACGTAAGGGTCGTTGAGCTGCCGCGCCAGCCAGCGCTGCGAGGCCGTGCTGCGCCCGCGCCGGCTGCGTAGCGTCACAGCCTCGCTGCGTGGCGGGGCGGCCTTTCCCGACCCGCTCATGCCGGCGCGGCGGCGTCCGGCTGGCGCGGGTACGACTTCGCAGGTCGGTGCCGTCGCGCCCGATCGGCGCGCATCATGCGCAGCAGCATGCCCTCGCGCAGCCCGCGATCGGCCACCACGACGCGCGGCGCCGGCCACAGCCGGGCGATGGCGGCGTAGACCGCGCAACCGGGCAGCACGAAGTCGGCCCGCTCCGCACCGACGCAAGGATGCCGCGCCAGACCCTCGCGGCCAAGCTCGCGCAACGTGGCCAACGCGTCGGCGGCGACCTCGCTCGTCAACACGGCCCCATCCACCAGCGGCCGATGGTAGCGCTCCAGCCGCAGCGCCATCCCGGCGAGGGTGGTCACCGTGCCGCTGGTGCCGAGCAGTTGCACCTCGCCAGCGCGTATCTCATGGGCGATGCAATGGACCGCCTCGAACGGGGCGAGACGCTGGGCCACGTCGTCGACCATGGCGTTGAAGCCGGTTTCGGTGAAGCCGGCGCCGCCAAACCGGTCGGCCAGCGTCAGTACCCCCACCGGGATGGAGGCGTAGCCGACCAGCTCGGGCCGGCCGGAGCCTACCAGACGCACCCAGGCGAGCTCGGTCGAGCCGCCGCCGATATCGAACAACAGCGCCCGCCTGCCGCCAGTGAGCAGCGGGGCGCAGCTTTCGAGCGCCAGCTCCGCTTCCTCGCGGGTAGAGATGACGTTGATCGCCAGCCCGGTCTCGGCTCGCACCCGGGCGAGGAACTCGGCGCCGTTCGCCGCCCGTCGGCACGCCTCGGTGGCGATCGCCCGCAGCGAGCGCGGCCGCCGGCGCGCCAGGCGAGCGGCGCAGGCGTGCAGCGCGGTCAGCGCCCGATCCATCCCCGACTGGCTCAGCCGCCCAGTCTGGTGCAGCCCCTCGCCGAGCCGGACGATGCGGCTGAAACTGTCGAGCACGCGGAAACCGTCCGGCGCCGGAGCCGCGACCATCAGGCGGCAGTTGTTGGTCCCGAGATCGAGCGCCGCGAAGGCGGGCCCGACGGGGCGCCTCGGAACGATCGGGGGAAACGCCGCATGCTCCGGCATGACGCGGGGGGTTCCATTGCTAGGGAGGCATTCTCGTCACGCGACTCCCAAGCAGTATGCATCATTTCCCCGTGTGTTGCCCCTTGCCGGCGTAAGTGGTAATCGGCCCGCCGAGCGCGAGCGACCGGCGCGTGGGGGATAGTTTAGCGGTAGAACTCCCGGCTCTGACCCGGGCAGCCTTGGTTCGAATCCAGGTCCCCCAGCCAGCCGCGCTGAAAGTGAGACGAGCGCCCGGCCAAGCGATCGAACCGCTCGGCCCATAGTTGTTGCAACTCCTCGCGTCACAGAGCTTTGCGCCGCCACCGTAGCACGGCCGAAGCAACCGCGAGAGATGCCGATACGGCTGCCGCTAGCGCCGCATTTCCGCTCAGCACGGCCGACCTTCGCAGCGCCATAAAGAACGGGTCGTCCGACGGTACACCGCCGACATACGTGTGCATCTGCGGAAGGTCGACAGCGGCCGACCAATACCAAAGAAGCGCAGCCGTCAATGCAGAAACGGCGCTAACACCGTCGATCCAGGGCAGCCAATGCACCCGCCTCCCCAGCTTGTGCATCAGGTTACGTAGCCCGTGCAAATGAGACATGGCCAATGGAAATGTTGCCGGCGGCGCCTAGACCGAGCAAGTGATAGCCTCGGCCGGGTATTTGGCGGTGTTACGGTCTGCCGAAACGAAAGCGGCGCCTTCGGTGATCGCCTGGGCGATCAGCAAATGGTCGAATGGATCGCGGTGATGCATCGGCAGGTCCGCGAGCGCCAAGAGATGTCCGGGGGCGATGTCGAGGATGGTGAATACCTCGCGCTGGACCGCACCAACGATCTCCATGATGTCGGCCTCCAGTTTCCCCACACGTATTTTCACGACGATCTCCCAGAGCGACGCCACGCTAATGAGGATGTCGTTGCCGGGATCGCCGATTAGGTCCCGCGCTCGCGGTCCAAGCTGCTCATCGTCCGCCAGCCACCAAAGCAGAGCGTGGGTGTCGAGCAGGAGCTTCAATCCACCTCGCCTTCCATCGCTGCCAGCATATCCGGCGAGAGCGTGTCGAAATCGGGCGCCATTCGGATTCGGCCGCGCAGCGCACCAGCCCGACGCGGCACGCGCGCCAAGCCCGACGGCGGCCGGATCTCGGCCAATACGCGGTCGTGCGACGTGACCAGGAACGACTGGCCGAGCCGGGCCTGACGCAGAAAGCTGGTCAAGTTCCCGCGCAACTCACGCACCCCCACGCGTTGCGGTGCCTTTTCCGGTTCAGCCACGTCGCGCCTCCGTGTGGACGCAACTCGTGTACTCAGGGCCTAGCTGCGATGTCAAATGGGATGCGGTACGGCTCGGCACCGGCTCGCCGGCATCACCACCAGCGCTGCGGCTCAACAATGCGTGACCTTTGCTGCTGGATGCGGCAGATTGCGACCCAACCATACAGGGGAGGAACGCGGGACGATGCGCGGTCGGTTACTTGCTCTCATTCTGGCGGCGCTGGTCACAGCCTCGCCGGCCTTCGCCGCCGACACGCCGAAGCACGGCGGCACCCTGCGCATCTATCATCGCGACAGCCCGGCGAGCGCGTCGATCCTCGAGGAAGCGACGATCACCACCAACGTACCGTTTATGGGGGTGTTCAACAACCTCGTGCTGTTCAAGCAGGACGTGAAGCAGAACAGCTTCGAGAGCATCGCCCCCGAGCTCGCCGATAGCTGGACCTGGAACGACGACAAGACGCGGCTGACCTTCAAGCTGCACCCGGGCGTCACCTGGCACGACGGCAGGAAATTCAGCGCCGCCGACGTGAAGTGCACCTTCGACATGCTGATGGACCGCTCGGACGCCAAGCTGCGCAAGAACCCGCGGCGATCCTGGTACGCCAACGTCAAGGAGGTGACGACGAACGGCGATGACGAGGTCAGCTTCCAGCTCGGTCGGCCGCAACCCTCGCTGATCATGCTGCTCGCCTCCGGCTATGCGCCGATCTATCCGTGCCATGTCTCGCCGCGCGACATGCGCGTCCATCCGATCGGCACCGGACCGTTCAAGTTCGTCGAGTTCAAGCAGAACGAGTCGATCAAGCTGGTGCGCAACGAGAAGTACTGGCGCAAGGACCGCCCCTATCTCGACGGGATTCAATACACCATCATCCCGAACCGCTCGACCGCGATCCTCGCCTTCATCGCCGGCCGGTTCGACATGACGTTCCCGACCGAGGTGACGATCCCGCTACTCAAGGACGTGACGAGCCAGGCGCCCAAGGCGGTGTGCGACGTCGAGCCGACCAATGTCAGCACCAACCTCATCGTCAACCGCGACGCGCCGCCGTTCAATAACCCCGAGTTGCGCCGCGCCATGGGCCTGGCGATCGATCGCCACGCCTTCATCGACATCCTCGCCGAAGGCAAAGGCGACGAGGGCGGCGCGATGCTGCCACCGCCCGAGGGCAGTTGGGGCCTGCCGCCCGACATCCTACGAACCATGACCGGCTTCGGACCGGATAAGGAAAAGAACCGCGACGAAGCGCGCGCGATCATGACCAAGCTCGGCTACGGGCCGGACAAGCACCTCAACATCAAGGTCTCCACGCGCAATATCGCGGTGTATCGCGATCCTGCGGTGATCCTGATCGACCAGCTCAAGGCGATCTACATCGACGGCGAGCTGGAGCCGGTGGAGACCAGCAACTGGCAAGCCAAGGTGACGCGCAAGGACTACACGGTGGGGCTGAACCTGACCGGCAACTCGGTCGACGACCCCGATCAGTCGTTCTACGAGAACTATGCCTGCGGTTCCGAACGCAACTATACGGGCTACTGCAACAAGGAGCTGCAGGTCCTGTTCGACAAGCAATCCGCCGAGCTCGACATCCAGGCCCGCCGCAAGCT
Source organism: Acetobacteraceae bacterium (assembly GCA_965218045.1). Classification (GTDB taxonomy): domain Bacteria; phylum Pseudomonadota; class Alphaproteobacteria; order Acetobacterales; family Acetobacteraceae; genus CAVRCA01. The sequence goes on from CBDCJX010000017.1 coordinate 131,271, forward strand.
GGTCTGGGAGATCCAGCGCCAGCTCGAGGAGGATGAGGCGCGGCCGATCATCTTCTATCCGCGGCAGGCGACGTGCTGGCAGCCGTCCGTAAAGGGCTTCACCATGATGTCGAACAGCATCTACAACGGTTATCGCTTCGAGGACGTGTGGCTGGACAAGTGACAGCCCCCTCCTCCCGACCTCCTCCCGCAAGGGGAGGAGGGGCAGAGCCTCCCTTTCCCCTTGTGGGAGAGGGCTGGGGTGAGGGGTGAACCGAAATGACCGCCTACCTGATCCGCCGCCTCGGTCTGATGGTGCTGACCCTGTTCGGCATCTCGGTGGTGATCTTCGTGCTGCTGCGGCTGGTGCCGGGCAATATCGTAGATATCCTGTTCGACAGCGCGGGGATGGTGAACCCGGCGGACAAGGCGCGGATCGAGCATGATCTCGGCCTCGACCGCTCGCTGCCGGTGCAATACGCCACCTGGATCAACGGGCTCGCGCATGGCGATCTCGGCTACTCCTACGTCTCGGAGAAGCCGGCGCTGAGCGAGATCCTGCCGCGCATCCCGATCACCGCGAAGCTCGCCGGGCTGGCGTTGCTGTTCTCGGTGGTGATGGGCGTGCCGCTCGGCGTGATCAGCGCGGTGCGGCAAAACCGGCCGATCGACTATGTGATGCGGCTGATCAGCCTGAGCGGCCTCTCCATGCCGTCCTTCTGGCTCGGGCTGCTGATCCTGATGGCGTTCGTCTCCTGGACCGGCACCTTGCCGATCTACAGCAGCGCGCCGACCAGCTTCGGGCATTCGCTGCTGCTGTACAGCGTGCCCGCCGCCGCGGTCGGGTTTCGCAGCTCGGCCCTCATCATGCGCCTCACCCGCTCGTCGATGCTGGAGGTGATGCGGCAGGATTTCGTGCGCACGGCGCGGGCGAAGGGCGCATCGGAGCAAGCGGTGAACTATCGCCACGCGTTGCACAACGCGATCCTGCCGGTGGTCACCGTGATCGGCATCGAGGCGGCGTTCCTGATTGGCGGGCTGATCGTGACCGAAACGGTGTTCAACATCCCCGGCGTCGCACGCTTCCTGGTCGAGGCGATCCGCTGGCGCGACTACCCGATCGTGCAGAACCTGGTGATGTTCATCGCCGTGGTCGTCGTCGTGGTGAACTTCCTGGTCGACCTGCTCTACGCGGCGCTCGACCCGCGCATCCGGCTGTCCGCCTGATGGCCACCACCATCGCGCGCCCCGCCAGCGGCATCGTCCGCGAGAGCGTCTGGAGCCGCACCGGCTTTCTGTTGCGCCGCTATCCGCTCGGCGCGATCGGCGCGGTGATCATGGCGGTGTTCGTGCTGGCGGCGATCTTCGCGCCGTGGATCACCGCCTTCGATCCGCTCAGCACCAGCGCCGACCTTTCGCTCGCCCCGCCCGGCGGCGCGCACCCGATGGGTGCGGATTTCATGGGCCGCGACATCTACAGCCGCATCGTCTATGGCGCCCGCGTCTCGCTCGCGGTCGGATTGGGCTCGACCGTGCTCGGCTGCGCCATCGGCATGGTGGTGGGGCTGCTGTCGGGCTATCTCGGCGGCTGGGTCGATCTCATCGTGCAACGGGTCAGCGACATCCTGCAGGCGTTGCCGCTGCTCGTGCTGGCGCTGGTGATGTCGGCCTCGCTCGGGCCGTCGTTGCGCAACACCATCATCGCCATCTCCATCCCGCTGATCCCCTATGCCGCGCGAGTGATCCGCGCCAGCACCCTCGCCGTGCGCGAGCTCGCCTTCGTCGAGGCGGCGCGCGCCGTGGGCATGAGCGAGACGCGGATCGCCTGGCGCCACGTGCTGCCGAACACGATCGCCCCGCTGATCGTGCTTGCCACCGCGCAACTCGGCTCGGCGATCCTCACCGAGGCGTCGCTCTCCTTCCTGGGATTGGGTGTGCCGGAGCCGTATCCGTCCTGGGGTCGGATGCTGTCGGAATCGGCGGCGGAATATGTCCGCACCGCGCCGTGGCTGGTGATCTTCCCGGGGCTCGCGATCAGCCTGGTCGTGTTCGGCACTAACCTGCTCGGCGACGCGCTGCGCGACGTGCTCGACCCGCGGCAGCGCGGATGAGTGCCCCCCCTTCCCCAACCCCCTCCCACAACGGGAGGGAGCTTTCTTCTGCTTCTTCGCCCGCCACGGTGCTCGCCGTGGAGAACCTGCGCACCCGTTTCTTCCTGCGGCGCGGCGCGTTCGACGCGGTGGCCGACGTGTCGTTCGCGCTGGAGCGCGGCGAAACCTTGGCGATTGTCGGCGAATCCGGCTGCGGCAAGAGCATGACGGCGTTGTCGGTCATGCGACTGGTGCCCGAGCCGCCCGGCCGCATCGTCGGCGGATCGGTGCGCCTCGAGGGCACCGACCTGCTCACCATTGACGAAGCCGCGATGCGCCAGGTGCGCGGCAACCGCGTGTCGATGATCTTCCAGGAGCCGATGACCTCGCTGAACCCGGTGCTCACCATCGGCGCGCAGATCGAGGAAGCGGTGCGGCTGCACCAAAACCTGTCGCGCTCCGCCGCCCGCGAACGCGCGGTCGAGATGCTGCGCCTGGTGCGCATCCCCGAGCCGGCGCGGCGCGCGCGCGACTACCCGCACCAGCTCTCCGGCGGCATGCGGCAACGCGCGATGATCGGCATGGCGCTGTCGTGCCACCCGCAGGTGCTGATCGCCGACGAGCCGACCACGGCCCTCGATGTGACGATCCAGGCGCAGATCCTCGACCTGATGCTCGGGCTGCAACAGGAGCTCGGCACCGCGATGCTGCTGATCACGCACGATCTCGGCGTGGTGGCGGAGACGGCGCAACGGGTGATCGTGATGTATGCCGGCCGCAAGGTGGAGGAGGCCGGCGTCGAAGCGCTGTTCGCCAATCCGCAACATCCCTACACGCACGGGCTGATGGCGGCGGTGCCGAAGCTCACCTTGGACGACGCCGGCAACGAGCAGCCCGGCGGGCGACTACAGGAAATCCCGGGTACGGTGCCGCCGCTCGCCGAGCTGCCCGAGGGCTGCGTGTTCGCCCCGCGCTGCCCGCGCGCCGACGATCGCTGCCGCGCGGTGATGCCGGCCTACGAGGAAATCCAGCCCGGCCACTTCGCCGCGTGCTGGCATCCGGGCGCGTTCGAGCATGGCTGATCCCGCTCCCCCGGTGCTCGAGGTCGATGGGCTGAGCAAGCATTTCGCGATCGGCGGCGGTCTGCTGCAAGGCAAGGCGGCGATGGTGCGCGCGGTCGAGGATGTGAGCTTCACGATCGACGCGGGCGAGACGCTCGGCCTGGTCGGCGAGAGCGGCTGCGGCAAGTCCACCGTGGCGCGCACCGTGCTGCGGCTGATCGAGCCGAGCGCGGGCAGCATCCGGCTGGCCGGACGCGACATCACCCGCCTCAGCCGTGCCGCGCTGCGTCCGTATCGGCGGGAGATGCAGATCATCTTCCAGGACCCGTTCTCCTCGCTGAACCCACGGATGACCGCCGGCGCGATCGTCGCCGAGGCGCTGTCGGTGCACGGCCTCGGGCAGGGAGGCACGCGCACGGAACTGGTCGACGAGGTGTTCGCCCAGGTCGGACTACGCCCGGCGCAGGCGGCGCTATATCCGCACGAGTTCTCCGGCGGCCAGCGCCAGCGCATCTGCATCGCTCGCGCGCTGGCGTTGAACCCGCGCCTGATCGTCGGCGACGAGCCGGTCTCGGCCCTCGACGTGTCGATCCAGGCGCAGGTGATCAACCTGATGATGGACCTGCAGGCGCAAAAAGGGCTGTCTTATCTGTTCATCGCCCACGATCTCGCGGTGGTGCAGCACATCAGTCATCGCATCGCGGTAATGTATCTCGGCCGCATCGTCGAGCTCGCCGACAAGCGCGAGCTGTTTCGCCAGCCGCTGCACCCCTACACCGAGGCGCTGCTCGCGGCGGTGCCGATCGCCGACCCGCGGGTCAAGCGCAGCAAGCGGATCGTGCAGGGCGACGTGCCGAGCCCGATCGCGCCGCCCCCGGGCTGCGCCTTTCACACGCGTTGCCCCTATGTGATGGAGCGCTGCAAGGTGGAGCTGCCGTTGCTGACCGAGGTCGCACCCGGGCACCTGGCGGCCTGCCACCTGCGCACCGGCTGAAACCCGGTCGCGCTCAGGTCCGAAACGCGGCGATCTCCCGCCGCAGCGCACGCACCTCCTCGAATCGCTTGGTCACGTCTCGCAGCACCGCGACCATCCCCTCCATCCGCCCGGCCGCGTCGTGCAGCGGGATGATGGTGAACTCAATGGACACGCGGCTGCCGTCCTTGCGGAGCGCGGGAACGGCCAGCAGGTCGCCGGCGCCATAGCGGCTCTCGCCGGTCGCCATCACGCGACGGAAGCCGTCCCAATGCCGCTGCCGCTGCGGCTCGGGGATGATGAGGTCGAGCGATTGGCCGACCGCCTCCGCCGCGGTGTGGCCGAACACGTGCTCCGCACCTGGGTTCCAGAGCCGGATCACGCCATCGCCGTCGGCACAGACGATGGCCTCCGCCACCGTGTCGAGCACGGCCTCGCCCACTCGGTCGCGTAAGTTCGGGTCGCTCATCGTGGTATCTCCCGCTCGAACAATCCCATGCGCAGGCTGCGTCCGATCCGCTCCGCGCGCACGCCGAACGCCTCGGCGATGAACGGGTCGAACAGCTCGGCGCAAGTCTCGTGGAACAGCGCGAGCCAGCGCTCGAACATCGGCGGCGCGAGGTCGGGTAGCCGCAGATGCGCCGAGAACGGATCGCCGTGATAGCGACCGCTCCGACGCATCACCGACGACCAGAAGTCGCCGAGCTTGCTGAGATGCGCCGCCCACTCGGCGTCGCTCTCACCAACCACGCGGGCGAAGACCGGGCCGAGCAAGTCATCGCGCCGCACCTTGGCGTAGAAATGCCGCAGCAGCCGCGCGATGTCGGCGTCCGACACCGGCGCGTCCGGCTCCGGCACGTACCTCCCCGCCCCGGTCGTTTCGCTCATTGCGTGTCGTCCTCAAGCCGCAAGCCGCTCGGGCGCTTCCACGAGTTCCTCGGCCGGGCCGAAGAACTCATATCGGATGCGCGATTGCGGCACGCCGAGCCTGCCAAGCGCCGCGACGAAGATGCGCAAGAACGGCACTGGCCCGCAGACGTAGTAGACGGCGCGATCGAGCGGCGTGTTGGCCTCGAGCCAGTCCGCGGAGATCAAGCCCGCCGCATCGTAATCGCGCCCGAGCACGTCATCGGCATCCGGCTGTTCGTAGAACACGCGCGTTCGTATCGCGGCCTTGCCGGATGCCAATTGACGGACCTCCTTGGCCAGCGCGTGCAGGCGGCCGTGTCGCGCGCCATGCACGAACCAAGTCTTTCGGCTCGGCTGCTCGACGGCGATCGTCGCCAGCATGCTCAGCATCGGGGTCAGGCCAACGCCGCCGCTCAGCAGCACGACCGGGGTATCGACGGAGCGGTCCAGCACGAACTCGCCCGCTGGGGCGGTCAGCCGCAGGATAGTGCCCGGCTTGGCGTTGTCGTGCAGCCAATTGGAGACCACGCCCGCAGGTCGGCCGGGTTCCGCCTCCCGCTTGACCGAAATGCGGTAGGCGCGGTCGCTCGGCGCCGAGGAGATCGAGTAATTGCGCCTGAGCGAGCCCACGCCGGGCACGTCCAGCGCGCAGCCAAGATATTGGCCGGGCTGGTGCGGCAGTACGCGGCCACCGTCAACCGGGACGAGAACAAACGACCGGATGATCTCGCTTTCCGGCGTGACGTTCTCCACGGCGAAGTCGCGCCACCCGGTCCAGCCGCCCGGCGCCACCTCATTCGCTTGGTACAGCGCCGCCTCGCGCCCGATCAGCACATCGGCGAGGAAGCCATAGGCTTCCGCCCAGGAGGTCATCACGGGCTCGGTCGCGGCGTCGCCGAGCACGTCCTTGATCGCGCCGAGCAGGGCATTGCCGACATGCGGGTAGTGTTCGGGTCGGATGTCGAGCGCCACGTGCTTCTGCGCGATGCGCTCCACCGCGTCAGCCAACACGCCGGGATTATTGATATGGCGCGCGTAGGCAAGCACGGCGGCGGCGACGGCTTTCGGCTGCGTGCCGGCGGTACCCTGGTGGGACTGATTGAACAGGCCCCGAATCGCCTCGTTCTCGAACATTCGCTCATACATGCGCCGGGTGATCGCCAATCCATGTGTTTCGAGCGCGGGGACGGTCGAGCGGACGATATCGATTGTCGCGGGAGAAAGTGGCGTCGGCACGGCGAACCCCTCCAAAGGTGTATGATGGGTCCATCTAATGCAGCTTCGGATAAGGTGCAATACATATGCACCTTATAGGCCGCAAACTTCGAGGGGTCGTCGCATGCGTCTGACCATGTTCACGGACTACAGCCTGCGCACTCTCATGTATCTCGGGCTGCGGGAGGACGGCCTAGCCTCCATTGCCGACATCGCCCGAGCCTACGCGATCTCCGAGCACCACCTGACGAAAGTGGTGCACCGGCTCGGCCAGCTCGGCTTCATTGAAACGCTGCGCGGCCGAAGCGGGGGCATCCGGCTCGCCCGGCCTGCCGAGGCGATCAACGTGGGCGCGGTGGTGCGGCAGACCGAGGACGACATGACACTTGTCCCCTGCTTCGGCAGCACGGGGTGTGCGATCATGGGTAAGTGCGGCCTGGAGCGGGTGCTGCACGAGGCTCTGGCGGCCTTCATCACGGTGCTGGACAAATACACGCTGGCCGACCTGCTGCGGCCTGATCGTACCGGCATGGCGCGTCGTCTCGGTCTGTCCGACGCTCCGCCGCCGCCCGTGGCCAGCAGCAACTAGCCTACCTGCCTCACGCCGGCCGGGCCTCGAAGCCGGCGCGCGGGAAGTGGACCTGCATCTCGCCCGCTTGCGGGTCGCTGCGGCGGATGACGATCTCCTGGGTGTCGGCCGCCACCAGCTCGCCCACGACCGGGTCCCGCCCGGTGTCGTCCGGGGTCACGCTGATGCGCTGGCCCGGCTTGAGGCCGGACGGATCGCTACCCACGGCGATGCCCGTGGCCGCCGGCTCGGCGCTGCGACCGGCCGCGAGCGCGTCGGCGGCGGACATCTCCTGCGGCTTGCCGTAACCGATCGCGGTCACCCGGTCGTACCAGGCGGCGAGCTTGGCGAGCGGCAGCATCTCCTCCGCCTTGCCGCCGCTGTTCTGCCGCATGAACCAGATCGTGTGATACGCGGTGAGGTCGGCCCCGCTCGGCGCGTCGCCCAGCAGGAACGCGCGCCCGTCGATCATCATCCATGCCAGCCAGTCCAGATGGGCGGCGAGCTGCTGGACATAGAGCGGCAGATTGGCCGGCATCTCGGTCAGATCGAACCCGAGGAAACCCTTGCGCTCGGCGACGAACTCCGGCGTGAACCGGTTGGCGTTGAGGCCGGCGACCACGCCCACGGCGGGCAGGAAGGTCGAGCGGTCCCACCACCAGGCGAGCGCCGTCGCCAGCCCCTGGCTCTGCTGCGGAAACAGGCTGGGCTCGGGATGCAGCCGCTCCAGGGTGCGCAGGATGAGGTGCGTGTCGCAGTAGATGTCGGCGCCGACCTGCAGCACCGGCGTTCGCCGATAGCCGCCGGTCATCGGGGTCAGCTCCGGGCGCGGCGTGACCGGCGAGATCAGCACCGATCGCCAAGCGAGCCGCTTCAGTCCGAGCGCCAGGCGGACTTTCTCCGAGTAGGGCGACATCTGGTAGTGGTGCAAGATGATCTCGGCCATCGTTCCCTCCATTCGTGCGCGCTGATAACCCGGTTGCGCGGCACGACTATGCCGCCTTGGCGCCGGCGTCACGTCAAGCCGAGGAACACCGCGAGTGCCCGATTGACCGCGACCATCGTGAGGTCATCGAGCCGGCCGATCACGCCGCCGATCCGGCCCCGCCTGGGCGTTTGCGGCTTGTCGATCATGATCTGCGAAGGCCGAGTGAGCCCGTTCTGCCGGCTCGGCGCTACCGGCACGCGAAGCAATGGGGCCTCGACCAGCGTGCTGGTGATGGGCAGCAGCGTCACCGCGGCGAGCTCGACGAAGCGGTCGGCTTGCACCACCAGCGCGGGTCGCGGCTTGCCTTGATCCCCCGGCAGCGCGACCGCCACCACGTCGCCCCGCTTCACGCGGTCCAGCCGGTCCTATCAGAGGCGTCGAACCAGGGGTCCGCCTCGGTCGTCTCGGCCAAGCGGATCAAGCGCCCTTGACGCGCGCACTCGGCGGCGAACTCGGGCGAGCGCGTGTCGGGTACCCAGATCTGGACCGGTCGCAGCCCCGCCGCCCGCAGCTTGTCACGCCGGCGCCGGACCCGCTCCGCACTTGTCGCTGGCTTGGTCATCCGCTACATGTAGCGCCGGAGGCCGGTCCTGGCTAGCGGCATCGCGGCATGACAGTACCGCTCCGCTAGGCTATTCGTCGAGACGCATCGACCGGGAACATCGTCTCCGCCCATGGCCAGCAGCAACGATATCCGCGCCACCTTCCTGGATTATTTCGCCCGCAACGGCCACGCGGTCGTGCCGAGCTCGCCCCTGGTGCCGCGCAACGACCCGACCTTGCTGTTCACCAACAGCGGCATGGTGCAGTTCAAGAACGTGTTCACCGGCCAGGAGCGCCGGCCGTACAGCCGTGCGACGACGGCGCAGAAATGCGTGCGCGCGGGCGGCAAGCACAACGATCTCGACAATGTCGGCTACACCGCCCGGCATCACACCTTCTTCGAGATGCTGGGCAATTTCAGCTTCGGCGACTACTTCAAGGAACGTGCGATCCCGCTCGCCTGGGATCTGGTGACCAAGGAATACGGGCTGCCGAAGGACCGGCTGCTGGTTACCGTGTTCTCCGAGGACGACGATGCCGCGCGTATCTGGCGCGAGGTGGCGGGGCTGCCCGAGCACCGGATCATCCGCATCGCCACCTCGGACAATTTCTGGCGCATGGGCGATACCGGGCCGTGCGGGCCGTGCTCGGAAATCTTCTACGACCACGGCGAGCACATCCCCGGCGGACCGCCCGGCAGCCCGGACGAGGACGGCGATCGGTTCGTCGAGATCTGGAACCTCGTGTTCATGCAGTTCGAGGAGGGGCCACCGGGCACCCGCACCCCGCTGCCCCGTCCGTCGATCGACACCGGCATGGGGCTCGAACGCACCGCCGCGATCCTGCAGGGCAAGCACGACAACTACGACACCGATACGTTTCGCGCGCTGATCCTGGCCTCGGCCGAGGCCACCGGGCAGGATCCGGACGGGCCGTTCCGCGCCAGCCACCGCGTCATCGCCGATCATCTGCGCAGCACCGCGTTCCTCATCGCCGACGGGGTGCTGCCGTCAAACGAGGGGCGTGGCTACGTGCTGCGCCGGATCATGCGTCGCGCCATGCGCCACGCCCACATGATGGGCGCGCGCGAGCCGGTGATGTGGCGGCTGGTGCCGGCGCTGGTGCGGCAGATGGGCGCCGCCTACCCCGAGCTGGTCCGCGCCGAGGCGCTGATCGTCGAGACGTTGCAACTGGAAGAAACCCGCTTCAAGCAGATGCTCGAACGCGGGCTGCATCTGCTGGGCGAGGAGACCGAGCGGCTCGGTTTCGATCAGGCGCTGCCCGGCGCGGTCGCGTTCCGCCTGTACGACACCTACGGCTTCCCGCTCGACCTGACGCAGGACGCGTTGCGCGAGCAAGGCCGAGAGGTCGACACCGAGGGTTTCGCCGCCGCGATGAACGAGCAACGCGCCCGCGCCCGCGCCGCTTGGGCCGGCTCCGGCGAGGCCGCCACCGAGACAGTCTGGTTCGAAATTCGTGAGGGCACGGGGGCCACCGAGTTCCTGGGCTACTCGACCGAGACCGCCGAGGCGGAGATCACCGCGTTGGTGGTCGATGGTGCGCCGACGCAGCAGGCCGCCGCCGGCGCCGAGGTCGCGGTGGTGCTGAACCAGACCCCGTTCTACGCCGAGAGCGGCGGCCAAGTGGGCGATCACGGCGTCATCACCGGCCCGGACGGATTGCGCATCGCGATCGCCGACATGCAGAAGAAGCTGGGCGACCTGTTCGTCCATCTCGGCCGCGTCGAGGCCGGGGAAGCGCAAGTCGGCACCGCCGTCCTCGCTGAGGTCGACCACGCGCGGCGCACCGCGATCCGCGCCAACCACAGCGCCACCCACCTGCTGCACGAGGCACTCCGGAGAAAACTCGGCACACACGTGATGCAGAAGGGCAGCCTCAACGCGCCCGACCGGCTGCGCTTCGACATCAGCCAGCCGCGCCCGATCACCGGCGACGAGCTCGCCTGGGTGGAGCGCGAGGTAAACGCCCGCGTGCGCGAGAACAGCGAGGTGACGACGCGGCTGATGACGCCGGAGGCGGCGGTCGAGCTGGGTGCGATGGCGCTGTTCGGCGAGAAATACGGCGACGAGGTGCGGGTCGTCGCGATGGGCGACGGCGAGGGCAACAAGCCAGCCTATTCGATCGAGCTCTGCGGCGGCACCCATGTGCGCCGCACCGGCGATATCGGCCTGTTCAAGATCGTCACCGAGGGCGGCGTCAGCGCCGGCGTGCGCCGCATCGAGGCGGTGACGGGCGAGGGCGCGCTCGACCTGGTCGAAGGCAACGAGCGGCGGCTGTACGACGTTGCCGGCGCGCTGCGAGCGAGCCCGCTCGACGCCGCCGAGCGGGTTGCCGCCTTGGTCGAGGATCGCCGCCGGCTGGAGCGCCAGGTCGCGGAGCTGCAACGCAAGCTCGCCACCGGTGGCGGCGGCGCGGAGGTCGAGGAGGTGAACGGCGTCAAGCTGTCGGCGCGCAACCTGGGCGAGGTGCCGCCGCGCGACCTCAAAGGTCTGGCCGAGACGATCGGCAAGCAGCTCGGCAGCGGGGTGGTCGCGCTGGTCTCCACCGCCGACGGCAAGGCGAGCATCGTGGTCGGCGTCTCGCCCGACCTCACCGGCCGCTACAGCGCGGTCGACCTGGTGCGCGCGGCGAGCGGCGCGGTCGGCGGCAAGGGCGGCGGCGGCCGGCCCGACCTCGCGCAAGCCGGCGGCCCGGAAGGTGATCGCGCCGACGATGCCTTGGCGGCGGTGCGAACGGCGCTCGCGGCGTGAGGCGCATGCTCGCGCCATCCGTCTGAGCGAAGGGTCGCACGGTGGAGCGGGATCGGCTCGCGGCATTCAGTGACGGCGTGATCGCCATCATCATCACCGTGATGGTGCTTGAGCTGAAAACGCCGCATAGCCCCGATCCGCATGCCTTGCTGGCGGTGGCGCCGGCGTTCTTCAGCTACGTTCTCAGCTTCATCTATGTCGCGATCTACTGGAACAACCACCACCATTTCTTTCAGATGGTGCCGCGAGTCGACGGCGCCATTCTGTGGGCCAACCTGCATCTGCTGTTCTGGCTCTCGCTCATTCCCTTCGCGACCAGTTGGATGGGGGAGAACCATCTCTCGGCGGTGCCGACCGCCATCTACGGGGTTGCGCTGCTGATGCCGGCGATCGCCTGGTATGTTCTGCAGGCAACGATCATCCGGGTCCAAGGTCCGCAATCCCCACTGGCGCAGGCGGTTGGTCGCGACATCAAGGGCAAGCTGTCGCCGCTGTTCTACAGCGCCGGAATCGTGCTGGCGTTCGTCAGCACCTGGATAGCGGACCTGATCTACCTGCTAGTGGCACTGATGTGGCTCATCCCGGACCGACGCATCGAAACGACGCTCAGCCGCCAGTAAGGGTCGCCTCGACCCGCCGCGTGCCGTGCTCGGCGAAGGCCGAGCATCCATGGCTTCGCTTACGTCCGGATTGAAAGAGGCACTTTTCGTTTCGAAATCGCAACGTTATCGGCACGCCAAGGCGGGCGCCGCGTCAGGCTCGAAACAGCGGCGGTGGCCAGGGTGGCAGGCAAGCCGGCGGCTTGGCGGAAGCGGCCGGGCGACGCCCCGGTCGGGTGTGGGGCGGTGTTTCGGATGGGGCGTGGGCCGGGGTGTGGGGTGTTGCGGCAGGCGATGCCTCGCCCGGCGTTGCGGCGAGCGCCGCCGCAGCGAGCGGTTGCTCCGAACGCGGCGGTTTCGGCGGCAGCCGCAGCGGCGCGGGCAGCGGGTCGTTGGTCAGCCGCCGCCACAGCGGGCGCAGCAGCCGACCCGCTTGCGGCGACGCCGCGAGCAGCGCCTGCATCTCCGGATCATCGACCAGCGCCAGCAGCCAGGCGCCGAGATACCCGGCGCCGAACCGCGCCAGCACCGGACCGCCCGGCAGCTTCGACCGCTCGGGTGGTGTCGACTCGGCCGGCTCGGCTGCCCGGCGCGGCGCCCGGTCCTTGCGCGGCGCAAGCGTCCCGGCGGCGAACTGCGCATGCAGCGCGGCGAGTTTGCGCGTCGTGCGCTGCAGGTACTTCCACAGCAGCAAGGCAAGCGGCCCCAGCACGTCGCGCTTCCGGGGGTTCCGGTCGACCCAATCGGCGAGCGTCCACCTCAGCCGCTCGACGAGCAGGCCGAAGCGGCACATCAAGCCGGTTGGGGTGGAGGGGGCTGGGGACATGGGCGGAGTGTATACGCCTCAGTTACCTATGGTGTCAATTATTGTTATTGGCGCTTCCAGGGCTCGTGCGTTTGGGATGCGACGATCATGCGTGGCGTCGCGGGGCCTCGCAAAGACCGGTCATGCCAGAGAACGTTCAGATTAGGAGGGCTCTCGCTATCGGTTCGTCGCCGGAACACGGAGCCAGCCGGCGCACTAGCCAGGCCCGCCTCGATCGGTCTAAGAATTCGCTCGGAGTCCCCGTAGCTCAGCAGGATAGAGCACAGGTTTCCTAGCCGATTGGGCACCGCGGTCGGAAACGCCGCGGTGAATCCGCTCAAAGTCGGGGAACGCTTCGGCCACTCGCGCCATGCCGATCCCGAGCCAAGCCCCGCCTCGGGGAAGGTGTAGAGACTAGACGGGCGGCGCCTACGATCCCGCCGGGATCACGGCGAAGGGATAGTCCAGACCACGAACGTCCCGCACCCGCGCGGACGGCGGCGAAAGCCGAAGTGGTATGAAACCTGGTGTCGCGTGTTCGAGTCACGCCGGGGACGCCACTTTCCGCACCGTTCGTGCGCGTCGTGCGCGGGCGCCCCTGGCAGGCGCGCCCGCCCCAGGGCACACTGCGCGGCGTTCGACAGGGAGGCCGCCCATGGCCGGCAAGGTCATCATCAGTTGCGCCGTCACCGGTGCCATCCACACCCCCAGCATGTCCGACCACCTGCCGATCACGCCGGAGGAGATCGCCCGCTCCTCGATCGAGGCGGCGGAGGCCGGGGCGGCGATCATCCACCTGCACGCGCGCGACCCGGAGACCGGCGCGCCGACACCCGACCCGGCGGTGTTCATGCGCTTCCTGCCGGTGATCAAGCAGAGCACCGACGCGGTGGTGAACATCACCACCGGCGGCGGCCTGACGATGACGCTCGACGAACGGCTGGAGGCGCCGCTGCAAGCCAAGCCCGAGATGTGCTCGCTGAACATGGGCTCGATGAACTTCAACATCTCCCGCGCCAGCGAGCGGGTGAAGACTTGGAAGCACGACTGGGAGAAACCCTACCTCGAGGGCACGAAGAACTTCATCTTCCGCAACACCTTCGCCGACATCGCCGGCATCGTGGAGCGGCTGGGCAAGGGCCACGGCACCCGCTTTGAGTTCGAGTGCTACGACGTAGGCCACCTCTACAATCTCGCCCACTGCCTCGAACAAAAGATCGTCGAGCCGCCGCTGTTCGTGCAGACCATCTTCGGCATCCTCGGCGGGATCGGCGCCGACCAGCGCAACCTGCTGTTCATGAAAGAGACAGCGGATCGGTTGTTCGGTGACCAGTATGTCTGGTCGGTGCTGGCGGCGGGGCGGCACCAGATGGCGTTCACCACCATGGCCGGGATCATGGGAGGCAATGTCCGGGTCGGGCTGGAGGACAGCCTCTATATCGGCAAGGGCCAGCTGGCGAAAAGCAATGCCGAGCAGGTCGGCAAGATCCGCCGCATCCTCGAGGAGCTCAGCCTGGAGATCGCGTCCCCCACCGAAGCGCGCGCGATCCTGAACCTCAAGGGCGGCGATCGCGTGGGCTTCTAGCCGCCGGGCGGCCGCCTGCGCGGAGTGTTTGCGTGGCGGGCATGGCTTGTTTATAGGGATCGCGCGCTATTCCCGGATAGCTCAGTTGGTAGAGCAAGCGGCTGTTAACCGCTGGGTCGTAGGTTCGAGTCCTACTCCGGGAGCCAATTCGGAACGAAAGTGCGAACTTCGTTCGCCGTCGTTTCCACTACGAGGTTCGCGCTTCGGGAGAAGTGGCCCGCCCCTAGACGGGGCGGGCCGGCTTCTCCGCCCGCAAGAACCCTGAGCAGCTTCGATTTCGTGCCAGTGATGTGGATCGTCGCGTCCCCGACCTCGATCCGCTGAGCGAGCGCCTGAAGGTGGTGACGGCGGTAACCTCCATCAGCATTCCTCATGCGGCGCTTGTACGAGCGCCGTTAAGATCAGAGGCAGGCTGGATGGAGATTATCACCGGCGTTGAGCGTCGGCGCCGCTGGCGCGCTGACGAGAAACTTCGGATCGTTGCCGAGACCGAGTAACCTGGCGCGTCGTTTGCCGCCGTGGCACGTCGGCACGAGATCAGCAGAGACTTGCTGTGGAACTGGCGCCAGCAGGTCCGACGTGGCGCGCTGGTGGCAGAGCCGATGCCGATGTTCGTGCCGGTGCAGAGTGCAGCGCAGCGTCTGGTGGATGCGGACGAAGTTGTAGTGCATGGTGTGGACCGCAACCGAATGTGCGCGGTTCTCGGCCTTCTTGGAAAAGGCGTTGGTAAGCCGCGTGACCGGCGCGATCCCATGCGGAGGGTAAGGTTGACCCGCTCGGCGTAGCTCGTGCTGACGTGCTCCGGGTGGGCCTTGCCCTCGACGCGGCCCTTCACCGCGCCCATGCACTCGCCGGGGCTGTAGCGGCCCTGGCCGGGCGTGTTGGCGTAGATTTCGACCAGCATGGCATAGTCGATATCGGCGCCGAACGCCTGTTACACGGCCTCAAGGTAGGGCTTGTGGCCGTCGCGAGATTTCATCTCGGTTGGCTCAAACTGACCTACTACCCCAGGTCCCACCCGCTTTCGCACCCCGACCAACGGCTGCTAGGCTGTCGGCGCATCTCGCGACGAGGAACCCGATGAGCGAAACGATTCCGGTGATTGATCTTGCCGACTACTTCGGTGGCGGAGACGCGGCGCGGCAGGCGATTGCGCGGCAGGTGCGCGGGGCACTCACCGAGGTCGGGTTCATGGTGATCACCGGCCACGACGTGCCGCAGACGCTGATCGACCGCACGTTCGACCAGGCGAGGCGGGTGCACTCATTGCCGATGGAGCGCAAGCTCGCGCTGCGATTGAACGAGCATAACAACGGCTACATGGCGATGAACCGCTACGCCGTGTGGACGTCTGACGTCAATCGCAACGACAAGCCCGACCTCAACGAGGCATTCTTCATCAAGCGTGAGCGCGCGCCCGATGATCCGTTGCTGCTGTCCGGCCGCCGCTTCGTCGGTCCCAACGTCTGGCCCGACGAGGCCGAGCTGCCTGGCTTCCGCGCCGCGACACTCGATTATGTCGATCGCCTCGATCACCTGGCGCGCCGGATCATGCCGGCGGTGGCGACGGCACTCGGTCTGCCGGCGGACTGGTTCGATAGGGCGTTTGCCGAAAGTCAGTTCTCATTCCGCCTGTCGCATTACCCGCCGGTTCCGGCGGAGGCGAACCAGTTTGGCATCGCCCCGCACACCGACGCCAACTTCCTCACCTTCCTGCCGCAATCTGCGGTGCCGGGCCTGCAGGTGCGGATGCCCTCGGGCGCTTGGCAGGACGTGCCCGCGATCCCAGGCTCGTTCGCGGTCAACTCGGGCGACACGATGCGGCGCTGGACCAACGCGCGCTTCAAATCGACGCCGCACCGGGCGCTGCCTCCGGTTGGGGTAGACCGCTACGCCATTCCGTTCTTCGTCGGCCCGCACATCGACACAATGATCGAGTGCTTGCCCGGCTGCGCGTCGGCGGAGCGGCCGGCGCAATGGCCGCCGATCACTTATGGCGCGTGGCTGGAAGAGTGGAACAACGCCAACTACGACCCCAAGGCGCAGCACGACGCCGCGGCCTGAGCGCCGCGCAATCAGGGTTCGAGCGAAGTCATGCGCATCGAGATCATCTGCACCGGCGACGAGGTGCTCACCGGCAAGATCGTCAACACCAACTTCTCCTACATGACGCAGAAGCTCGAGGATGTCGGGCTCGACGTCTATTGGGGCACCACGGTCGGCGATGATCGCGAAGCGCTGCTCAGCGCGTTTCGCCTCGCCGCCGAACGCGCCGACGCGGTGATCGTCAACGGCGGGCTGGGGCCCACGGTCGATGATCTGTCGCAGGAGATCGCCGCGCAGGCCGCGGGCGTGGACCTGGTGCTCGACGAAGATTGGCTGGTGAAGATGGAATCGTTTTTCACCCGCCGCAACCGCACCATGTCGCCCAACAATCGCAAGCAGGCGATGCTGCCGCGCGGCTCGGAGATGCTCGACAACCCGATCGGCACCGCCTGCGGCTTCGCGTTGGACATCGGCCCCGCCCGCTTCTTCTTTACGCCAGGCGTGCCGCGCGAGCTGCGCCGGATGCTGGAGGAGCAGATCATCCCGCGCCTGCTCGCCCGCGGTGGCGCGCCGATCGCGATTCGGCTGAAACGCTTCCACACCTATGGCCTGGGTGAATCGCATGTCGACGAGCTGCTGACCGGGGTTGAAGCCATGGCTCCGGATGGCAGCCTCAAGCTTGGCTTTCGCGCCCACTACCCGCAGATCGAGACCAAGCTCACGATGCGCGGCACCGACCTCGACGACATCGCGCGCAAGCTGGCGCCGATCGAGAGCGAGATACGCCGACGGCTCGGCAACTTCATTATCGCGCAGGACGACGAGAGCCTGGAGAGCGTGGTGTTGAGCAGCCTGCGGCGCCAGCACGGCACGCTCGCGCTGGTCGAGACTTTCACCGGCGGGCAGATCGCCGCCCGCCTGGCGCACCTGCCGGGCGCCGAGCTGCTGTTCCGCGCCGGCACGGTGGTACGTGATTTCGCCCAGCTCGGTCCGGCGCTCGGCCTGCAAGACGTGGAGCTGACCGAGGCGTTCACCGAGGAGAACGCCGAGGCGGTGGCACGCGCAGCGTTGCGGCAAAGCGGGGCGACGCACGCGCTGGCGGTGCTGATCGAGCTCGACGAAGGCGCCGACCGGATGGATCTCGGCGGCACCACCTGGGTCGCGATCGCTACCGCCGAGGGTGCCGCAGTGCGCCGCTCGCGCATTCTGGGCGGGCGCGAGTGGATACGGCTCGGCGCGGTCGAGCTCGGCCTCGATTGCCTGCGCCGCTTCCTGCACGACCTGCCGGTCTACGAGAAGACCGATTTCGAGAAGCCCTGACCCACGCCCACCCCAGTCATCACGAGGCGCGTAGCGCCGTGGCGATCCATCGCGCTCCCCAAAGTTGCGAGTCCTCGATCGCCACGCCGCCAAGCAGCGGTTCGCCATGACGCGTCGCCGCCACCTCCAACGCCTCAGCGGAAGCCGTACACCGCCATCGCGTTGTCACGCAGGATTTTGCGCTCCTGCTCGGGGGCCAGCTTGATGCGGAACGCGTAGCGCGGGTCGTCGAAGTCCCAGTGCGGGTAGTCGCTCGAATAGACCATGCGATCCCAGCCGATCCACTCGAAGGTCTGGCGCAAATCCTCCGGATCTTCCGGCTCCTCGATCGGCTGGGTGGCGAACCAGATGTTGCTGCGCATGTACTCGGAGGGCGGGCGCTTCACCTGCGGCACCTCGGCGCGCATCTTCGCCCAATGCGCGTCGAGCCGCCACGCCAGGCTCGGCGCCCACGCGAAGCCACCCTCGATCAATACGATCTTCAAGCGCGGGAACGCCTCCAGCACGCCCTCAAGGATCAAGCTGATCGCCTGGTTCTGCATCGAGTGGACCAGCACGTGATGGTCCTCGATGTAGAATTGCGGCCAGCCGCTCGCCGACGGAGCGTTGCTTTGCGTCCCGCCGATGTGCAATCCGATCGACAGCCCGTTGGCTTGCGCGGCGGCGAAGATCGGCCAGTAGCGACGGCGCCCCAGCGGCTCGCTGGTCTTGGAGCCGAGCTGCACCTGCGCGAACCGCCGGTCGCCGACGCGCCGCTCGATCTCGCGCACCGACGCCTCGGCATCGTCCTGCGGCACCAGAATCGACGCGCGCAGACGCGGCTCGGGATCGACAAAGCACGCCGCCTGCCAGTCGTTCATCGCCGTGCACAACGCCGCCGCCGCATCGAGATTGCGGGCGATGTTGCCGTTCAGCAGCGGCTCCAGCACGCCGTAACTGATGTTGTAGGGATCGAGCAACTGCTCGCGAATAAACCCGACATCGGAGCCGGGCGCGCCGCCGCCGGGTGGCCAGGCGTCGCGCCGCGCGGTGTTCGGCGTGAAGCGCGGATAGGTCCCCCGGCTCGCGTACGGTCCGCAGACGAAATAGCCGTACTCCTGCACATACTGCCGCCAACGCGAGGACAGGAACGGGTCGAGATCGCGCGCGGTCTTGAACGAGGGATGGATGTCGCAGTCGACAATCCCCAGCTTCGCGTCGAGCGCGAGCGAGGGCTGCAATGCCTCGGCGGTGATGCTCATTGCGGTGTCTCCTTCAGTCGAGGATAGGTCTCGAGCGGGTTGTCGTGCCGCATCCGGCGCATCAGGTCCGGGTTGAGGCCCGGCGGCAGCGGCGCGTCGCCCTCGAACTGCCAGTGCGGATAGTCGCTGGCGAACAGCAGCATCCGGTCCGAGCCGATCTGATTGATGATGCGGTCGAGCGAGCGCGCGTCTGGCGGCGCGTCGATCGGCTGCGCCGTGAGCCGCACGCGGTCGCGGATGATCTCCGCCGGCGATTGCTTCACCCAAGGCACCTCGGCGCGCACCCCACGCCACGTCTTGATCGCGCGCCAGATGAACCCCGGCAGCCAAGTCACGCCCGATTCGATCAGCACCACGCGCAGCTCGGGGAACTTGCTGAACACGCCGTTCGAAATCAGGCTGAGCAGCTGGTCTTCAAACGTTTGCGACTGCGCCACATAATCGTGCAGGAAGTGCGACGGCCAGCCATTCGCGGTCGGCGCGTAGCGATACATGCTGCCGGCGTGCAACCCGACCGGCAGCCCGTGTCGCGCGGCGGCCTGCCAGATCGGCCAATAGTAGCTGCGGCCCAACATCATCTCGCAGGCAACCGGCATCAGCACCTGCACGAACCGACGCTCATTGGCGCAGCGTTCGATCTCGGCGGCGGCGAGCAGCGGCGCTTGCGCCGGCACCACGATCGAGGCGCGCAGCCGGGCGTCGCGATCCAGCCAATGCTCCACCAGCCAGTCGTTGATCGCCGAGCAGATCGCGGCGCCCATCGTCTCGCTCACCGCGACCTGGCCGCCGTACAGCACGTTGCAGATCGCCGCGCCGATGCCAAGCGGTGTCAGCGCCTGATCCTGCATCGCCGCGAGATTGGTGCCGGGCTTCACCCCTGGAGCACGCCAGTCCGGCCGGCAGGTGATCGGCGCGCCGATGGGATAGCTCTGCACCTCGAGCCCGTCGATGCCGCGCATGACGAAGCTCTCCTGCCAGAACGCATCCATGTAGGGCAGCAGCGCCTTGACGTCGGGCACCGACGGGTGGATGTCGCAGTCGATCACGTCCACGGCTTGCATCACTCCTCCCCGCCGGTTCGCGGCGGCGCGGAGCAGTATGGCACCTCGGGGCGGCGGCCTTAAGCCCTGGCCGGAGCCGTCGGATTCTACGCGGCCAGGCTGTGGGCGTCCCGCTCGTTCCAGGTCAGGGTCACCGTCTCGCCGGGCTCGACGGGCCGAGCGTAGAACAGCTCATCCGGCACCAGCGCGGCGGCCTCCTCGCCGGCATCGGTCGCCAGCGCGACGCGCACCATCGCTCCCTGATACTCCACCGCCGCGACCCGGCCGGACAAATGCGGACCATCGGCGGCAATCCCGAGCCGGCAGCGATCCGCCCGCACCGCCACTGGGCCCTGTGATCCGGCGAGCACGTTATGGCTGCCGATGAACCGGGCGACGAACGCGCTCCCGGGTCGCTCGAACACTTCGCGCGGCGGCCCGACCTGACGGATATGCCCGTCCTGCATCACCACCATCAAGTCGGCCACCGCCATTGCTTCGTCCTGACTATGGGTGACATGGACGAAGGTGATGGCGAGCTCGCGCTGCAGCCGTTTCAGCTCCTCGCGCACCTTGATGCGCAGGAATGGGTCGAGTGCTGAAAGCGGCTCGTCGAGCAGCAGCACTTTCGGCTGCGTCACCAGCGAGCGGGCCAGCGCCACGCGCTGCTGCTGACCGCCGGAGAGCTGTGCCGGCAGACGTTGCGCGTAGTCCTCCATGTGGACGAGGGCGAGGAACTCGCGCGCGCGCCGGTGTCGCTCGGCCTTGCCGACGCCGCGCATCCGCAAGCTGAACGCCACGTTGTCGAGGCAGGTGAGGTGCGGGAACAGCGCGTAGCTCTGGAACATCATCGCGGTGCCGCGCTTGGTCGGCGGCAGATTGGACACGTTCGCCCCGCGTATCAGGACGTCGCCGTCGGTGATCGCCTCGTGCCCCGCCATCATCCGCAACGTCGTGGTCTTGCCGCAACCGCTCGGTCCCAACAGGCAGCAATAGCTGGCGGCGGGGATGCGCAGGTAGATCGCATCCACCGCGAGCGCATCGCCGTAGCGCTTGCTGACGGAGATCAGCTCGACGTCGAATCGTGGTTCCAAGTGGTTCGATCTCCTCAGACGGAGCGGCGCTTGCGTTGCAGCCGAAACACGGCGAGCAGGGTGATCAGGATCACCACGAACGACACCGCCGTGGTGACGGTGCCGATGGCGAACAATGTCGGGGAGGTGGAGCTGGAGATCAGCGCGTAGATCTCCAGCGGCAGCGTGTTCTTCGGCCCGATGGTGAGCGTGGTGCGGGCATACTCGTCGTAGGACAAGGTGAAGGCGCCCATCGCGACGCCGATGATGCCGGGCAACAGTATGGGCAAGGTGACGTAGCGCAGCCGCTGCCACGACGTGGCGCCGAGATCGTTCGCCGCCTCCTCGTAGGCGCGATTGAACCGGTTCACCACGGCGAACATGGCGAACAGGCCGAACGGCAAGGTCCAGGTGAGCTGCGCGCCCAGCGCGGACGTGAACAAGCTCGGCGGGAGGCCGAGGAACTGGAAGCCGAGGCCAATGCCGAAGCCGACCAGCAGGCTCGGCATCACCAGCGACGCGACGGCGAGGTAGAACACCACGCCCGAACCCGGAAACCGCCGTCGGAAGCCAAGCCCCGCCGCGACCGCGAAGATCACGGTCAGCAAGCTGACCACCGCGGCCAGCATGATGGATCGGGTGAACGAGACCGGGATATTGGCCATCTGCCCGGGCTTGACGATGTCGCGGAACCAGACCAGCGACGTGCCCACCATGGGGAACGTCACGCCGCCCCTTGGTCCCTGAAACGACAGCACGTAGATCACCAGCATGGGGCCGTAGAGGAACAACATGAACAGGCAGAACAAGGCCGCGAGCGCATAGAACGTCCACGGCCGCGCGCTGCCCCCGGCGTGAGCGGACCCGGCCATCATGCTAGTTCACCAGCTCCTTGCGCACGTCCACCACGCGCATCATGCAGGCGACCATGATGGCGACGAAGATGACCAGCACCATCGCGTTGGCCGACGCCGGCGGATACTGCATCGCCTGGATCTCGGTCGACAGCATCGACACGATCGACGCGCTCTGCCCGCCGCTCATCTGTCGCACCACGAAGTAGTCGCCCATCACCTGGGTGAACACCAGGATCGAGCCGAGCGCGATGCCGGTCCGGGACAGCGGGATCACCACGTGCACCATGGTCCGCCAGCGGCTCGCGCCGGCATCGCGCGCCGCTTCCAGCAGCGCCGGGTCGATCTTGGCCAGCGAGTTGGCGATCGGCCCGATCATCAGCAAGGTGAACAGATGCACGTAGGTGATGATGACGGCGAAATCGGAAAACAGCAGGAAGTCGAGCGGCTCCGATGTGAGGTGCAGGTCCATCAGGATCGTGTTGAAGGCGCCGTTCCGGCCCAGGAACGGGATCCAGGCGATCGTGCGGATGATGCCGGAGGTCCAGAACGGGATCGCGCACAGCAGGAACAGCACTGTTCGCATCATCACGGTGCGCACGTGGAACACCAGGAAGTAGGCGATGTTGAAGCCGAGGAACAGTGTCACGCCCCAGACGATCGCGGCGAAGCGGAGCGAGCTGATATAGACCCGGATCGTCGCCGGCGTGACCAGCAGGTCGCGGTAGTTGGTCAGAATGAAATCGGGATAGATGCCGACCCGGTCGTAGTCGAAGAAGCTGACGACCAGGAACAGCACCGTCGGCAGCGCGAAGAGCGCGATCAGGATGAGGGCGAGCGGGCCGACTTGCAGCCACGAAATCAGCCAGGCCGGCACGCGGCGGCTGGTGCCGGAGCGAGCCCGCGCCCCGACCCGCTCGCGGACGGAGAGGGAGGGAGCGGGTTCGGTGAGCGTCTTCACGCCGCCTGCTTCACGCCGTCACGGCAGCGCATCAGCGGCAGGATACGCGTGCCGAATTGCTCCATGCCGATGACGAAATCGTCGAAGGTGAGCATGACCCCGCGCACGCCGGGCACCGTCGCCATCTCGTCGAGCATGCGCGCGATGCTCGCGTAGGAACCGCACAGCACGCCCTGGTTGGTCGGCCTCGCGTCGCCGCCGTGCTGCAGCCGTCGGCTCGGTCCGGCATACGGGTCCTTGTTTGGATCGTCCGCCGCTTGCGCATCGCGATAGGCGAGCGCTTCGAGGTCGGCGCCCGCCTTGTAGTGCTCCCACTTGGCTAACGCGGCGGCGTCGGTCTCATCGGCGATAATCATCGTCATCAGCAGCGCGCCGCAGTCCCGCTTGCTCTCAGCGCTCGCGCGGACCAGCCGGGCGACGCTGGCGGTCACCGACAGCGGTTCGTTGAAGCCGAAACTGACGCAGAAATTGTAGTCGGCATGTTGGGCCGCGAACCGCGTGCCCGCCTCGCTTTGCGCCGCGCAGATGATGGGAATGTTGCCTTGCGGCTGCGGCAACAGGCGGCAGTCGTCCATCTGGAAGAACCTGCCGCGGAAGTCGGAGCGACCGGCGCGCCACAGCTCCTGCATGATGTTGACGTATTCGGCGCAGTACTCGTAGCGATGCTGGTAGTGCTCGGCGCCGGGCCACAGGCCCATCTGGGTATATTCGCGACGCTGCCAACCGGTGATCATGTTCACGCCGAAGCGCCCGCCGGAGATGCTGTCGATCGTCACCGCCATGCGCGCGGCGATGGCGGGCGGCAGGGTGAGCACGGCGCAGGTGGCGAAGAGCTGGATCCGGTTGGTCACCGCCGCCAGCCCGGCCATCAGGGTGAAGCTCTCCAGGTTGTAGTCCCAGAACTGCGACGGCCCGCCGAAGCCGTGCAGCTTGATCATCGACAGCGCGAAATCGAAGCCGAAACGCTCGGCCTTTTCCACCACCGTGCGATTGAGCTCGAAGCTCGGTTTGTATTGCGGCGACGTCGTCGAGATCAGCCAGCCGTTGTTACCGATTGGAATGAAAACACCGAGCTGCATCGCGATTGCCTCTTCTAACCCTAGGACGTGATGAACTCATTCCAGCGCCGGGTGAGGTAGCGGTCCTGGTCCATCACCGAGTTCCACACCGCGATGTTGCCCATGCGCTCCCCGAAGGAACCGCCGTCGCGCGTGTTGCCGGCCTTTTCCATGATCTTGCCGTACGGGTTGACAATGTCGGTCGCCGCCGGCTTGCCGCCGTACCAGTAATCCCACTCGGCGGGGGTGAGGAACTTCTTCGCCGTCTCCGGCTGCGCCGAGTAATAGCCCTGGCGGGCAATGAACGCGCCCTGGAAGCCGGACGCATACCAGTTCATGTACTCATACGCGCAATCGAGCTTCAGCCCGCTGGTGTGCTTCATGATGCCGAACGTGTAGCCCCAGCCGCGATAGCCCTCTTTCAGCGGCTGGAACACGCAGGGCATGCCGCGCGCTTTTACCGCGGTCACCGCCGGCGACCACATTGACTGGATCACCGTCTCGCCGGCGGCCATCAGGTTCACCGACTGGTCGAACGAGGTCCAGAACGAGCGGAACTGCCCGGAGCGCTTGATCTCCTGCATCAGGTTGACGGTCTTGTCGATCTCGTCGCGGGTCATGTTGCCCTTGTTGGCGTATTTCATCTTGCCCGATGCTTCGAGTGCCAGTGCCACGTCGATGATGCCGACGGTGGGCTGGTCCTGCAGCGCGGCCCTGCCCTTGAAGTCCGGGCTGATCAGGTCGGCCCAGCTCGTCACCGGGCGACCGACCAGATCGGGCCGGATGCCGAGCGTATCAGCGTTGGTTACCGAGGGAACGCCGGTGAGCCAGTCACTCGGCCCGTTGTGGAACTTCGGGAAATCGGCGCCGGTGGTGTAAACGACCGAGTACGGCGACACACCCTCGGTCGAAACCTCGCGCCCGTCGCGGTACGCGCCCTTGGTGAAGATCGGGATCGTCTGATCCCAATGCTTCACCTTCGACAGCGGGATGCCCTGCAGCACGTCGCGGCCGACCAGGTATTTCATGTAGGTGATGCTGATATCGCCGACGTCGATCGCGCTCGCCTGCGACAGCAGCCGGTTCAGCAGATCGGCCTGCTCGGTCGCCTGCATCGCCACCGTGAAGCCCAGATCCTTGGTCGCCTGTGCGGCGATCGCCGGGATCGCCGTCACCGGTGGTCCGGCGTGATGGATGACGACGTCCTTGATGTTCTGCGCCCAGATCGTCGGGAAGCCGCGGATCGCGTCCGAACCGACGGCGGCGCCGGCAATCGCCGAAGCACCTTTCAGCAGTCCGCGCCGTGAAACTCCTGGCGCTGGTGTCTTGGGGTAGTCGGACATCACGTGTCCTTTCTCATGCAAGGATGTTTTCATGCGGTAGATGTCTTTCAGGCGGCCGATTTGAGGTGATCGCGGCTCGCCATCAGCGGCTGGATGCGTGCGCCGAACGTTTCCACGCCAGTGATGTATTCGTCGAAGGTGAGCATCACGCCGCGCACGCCCGGCACCGTCGCCATCTCGTCCAGCAGACGCGCGACAGTGGCGTGGGAGCCGCATAGCACGCCCATGTTGGTCGGCAGCCGCTGCTTGGAGGTCGGCAGGAAGCGGCCGGCGACGGAATAGCGCTCGTCGCGCTTGTCGTTGCTCGCTTGCGCGTCGCGCCAGCCGAGCGCCTCCAGATCAGTGCCCGACTTGTAGTGTTCCCACTTGGCACGCGCTGCTTCGTCGGTCTCCTCGGCGATCACCATGGTCAGCACCAGCGCGCCGCAATCGCGGCCGGTGCGCTGGTTGGCCGCGACCAGGCGCTCGACGCTGGCGCCGATCGCGGTCGGCGTGTTGAACCCGGAGCTCGTGCAGAAATTGTAGTCGGCGTATTCCGAGGCGAACTGCGTCCCGGGGTCGCTCTGCCCGGCGCAGACGAGCGGTATCCGGCTCCGCGGCATTGGCAGGCAGCGGCAATCATCCATCTGGAAGAAGTCGCCCTTGAAGTCCGAGCGACCGGTCTGCCAGAGCTCGCGCATGATCGTGACGTATTCGGCGCAGTACTCGTAGCGACGCACGTAATGCTCGTCGCCGGGCCAGAGGCCCATCTGCGAATACTCCTTCTCCTGCCAGCCGGTGATCATGTTGAGGCCGAACCGGCCGCCGGAGATGCTGTCGATCGTCACCGCCATGCGCGCCGCGATCGGCGGCGGCATGGTCAGCACGGCGCAGGTCGCGAGGAGCTGGATGCGATGGGTGACGGCGGCCAGACCCGCCATCAGGCTGAATGATTCGAGGTTGTAGTCCCAGTATTCGGACGGCCCGCCAAACCCGCGCAGCTTGATCATCGACAGCGCGAAATCGAGCCCGTAGCGCTCGGCGCGGACCGTGACCTCCCGGTTGAGCTCCCAGGTCGGCTTGTATTGCGGCGAGGTGGTCGAGATCAGCCAGCCGTTATTCCCAATCGGGATGAAGACGCCGACCTGCATGAGTGCCCCGAAAAATCTGCTGCGATGCAGCGTGACTCGAATCAGGGCATATGCGCAAGGCCGTAGATAGATTTGGCTGATTTGTAAACCTAACCTGTCAAGGAGTGCTCACAAAGAAGGCTCACTAGCAAGACAAGGGCAGACCACGCTTACAAGTTAGGCACTCTGCAGACAGATTGAGTGCCCTGCGATCGCGCGAACCTGCTGCGTGACCAGCGCCGCGTACAGTCCGCCGGCGGCGAGCAGGTCGGCATGCGTGCCACGCTCGGCGATCCTCCCGTGCTGCATCACCAGAATGAGGTCGGCGGCGCGGATCGTCGAAAGCCGGTGCGCGATGACGACGGTGGTGCGCTCGCGCATCAACGCGTCGAGGGCGGCGCGCACCTGCGCCTCGCTGATCGCGTCGAGATGCGAGGTCGCTTCGTCGAGCACCAGCACCGGGGCGTCCTTCAGGAACGCGCGGGCGATGGCGATGCGCTGGCGCTGCCCGCCCGAGAGCTGCACGCCCCGCTCGCCCACGCGCGTCGCGAGGCCATCCGGCAGCCCGGCGGCAAAATCCTCAAGAGCCGCCTGTCGCACCGCCTGGGCGAGCGCGTCCGAGGTGGCGTCGGGCCGGGCCAGGCGGATATTCGCCTCCAGCGTGTCGTTGAACAGGAAGGTGTCCTGCGCGACCAGGGCGACGCGCCCGCGCAGCGCGTCCAGCCGCAGCTCGCGCAGATCGACGCCGTCGAGCGAAACGCTGCCCCGCTCGGGGTCCCAGAAGCGCAGCAGCAGGTTGGCAACCGTGCTCTTGCCCGCCCCCGAGGCGCCGACCAGGGCGATGGTCTGCCCGGCGGCGGCCTCGAACGTCACCCCGTCCAGCGCCGGCGCGCTTCGTTCGGGGTAGGTGAAGCGCACCGCGTCGAAACGGAACGTGCCGGTCCGCGTCGGCGGCTCGAGCGGGCCGTCGCTGACCGGCACCGGCTCGCGCTCGACCGCACCCAGCCGGCGGGTTGAAGCGATGGTGTCGGCGAGCTGGCGGCTGACCTGGGCGATCTCCGAGACCGGCAGGAAGGCGGCGATCGCCAGCAGCACCAGCAGCGGCAGCAGGCCGGCGGGCAACGCGCCGGCGCCCACCAGGCTCGCGCCGAGTGCGGCGACGGCAAGCCCGCCGAGGCTGGTCGCCGCTTCGAGCGACGCGGATTGGCGCGACAGATCGGCCAGCAACGCCAATCGCGCCGTGGCCGCCTGGCGCGCCACCGCCATGAACGCCACACCGCGTCGCTCGGCCGCCTGGAACGCCAGCAGCTCGGAGAGGCCCTGGATGGTTTCGCTCACATGCGCGCCGAGCGAGCCAAGCGCGCCGCGCGACGCCGCTCCCAGTCGGTCGATCCGCGCCCGCCCGCGCAGCGGCGCGAGCATCGCGTAGAGCAGGAACGGCGCCAATACGAGCGCCAGCGGCCAGGCGACGAGCAGCAGCGCCAGCATCACCGAAGCCGGCACCAGCACCGCGACCACCGCCGGGGCGATGGTGTGAGCGTAGAAATACTCGATGGTCTCGATGTCCTGCGTCGCCAGCGCCACCAGATCGCCGGTGCGCCGCCGCAGCAGGTAGGCGGGGGCCAGCCGGTCCAGGGTGGCGAACAGCGCGATCCGCATCTCCGCCAGCAGCCGATACGCCATGTCGTGCGCCAGCCAGGATTCCAGCCAGTGGCACAGCGCGGCCAGCGGCGCGACCAGCAGCAGCGCCACGGCGAGCCAGGTGAACGGCTGCCCGCCGCGCAACGCGGCGATCACCAACGCACCCAGCGTGCCGACAGCGATGAAGCCGCCGACCCGGCCGACGCCGAGGCCGACGGTCACCGCCAGCCGACCACGCCACGGGCGGATGAAACCGGCCAGGGTCGCGGCGGTCTCGCGCCAGCCGATCGCGGCGGCGTCGGCGTCGATCGGGCGCGGCGCGGCGTCGGTCTCACCCGCCGCCGGCAGGTCCGGCACGGCGGCCGTCGGCAACGCGCCCGCCTGCATCCGCTCGGCACTGGCCTGCGGTCCCATCAGTTGGCGATACAGACCGTCCTCGGCGATCAGCTCGGCGTGGCTGCCGCTCTGCACCACCCGACCGCTGTCGAGGACTAAAATGCGGTCGGCGCCGATCACGCTGGACAGGCGATGCGCCAGGATCAGGGTGGTGCGCCCGACCATCAGCCGGTCCAGCGCCTGCTGGATCAGCGCCTCGTTCTCCGCGTCGACCGCCGAGAGCGCCTCGTCGAGGATCAGGATTGGCGCATCGCGCAGCAACGCGCGGGCGATCGCGATGCGTTGGCGCTGGCCGCCGGAGAGCCGGGCGCCGCGCTCGCCGATCACCGCCTGGTAGCCGCCGGGCAGCGCCTCGATGAAGCTTTCGGCGTTGGCGGCGCGGGCGGCCAGACGCAGCTCGGCGTCGGTCGCCTCCGGCCGGCCGAGCCGCAGGTTCTCCGCAATCGTGCCCTGGAACAGGGCGGTGTCCTGCGCCACCACCGCGATGCGACCGCGCAGCGCCTCGGGATCGATCGCGGCGAGATCGCGCCCGCCTATCCGGATGGTCCCCGATTGCGGCGCGTATTCGCGTAGCAGCAGGCGCACGATGGAGGACTTGCCGGACCCGCTCGGCCCGACGATGCCGATGCGCTCACCCGCTCGCACGGTGAAGTCCAGGCCGCGATGCGCCGGCAGCCGTGTCCCTGGATAGGCGAAGCCGACCGCCTCGAAAGCGATGGTCGGCGCCAGGTCGTGCATCGGCGCGCCGCCGGGGGCGGGCACGGTGGGGGTGGCGTCGAACAACGCGCTGATCCCCGCCGCCGCCGACTGGCCGAGCAGCCCCTGGTGCAGCACGCCGCGCAGATCGCGCAACGGACGGAAAATCTCGGTCCCCGCCATCAGCACGATGAGCAGCCCGGCCAGGCTCATCTCGCCGTGCTGCACCCGCCAGGCGCCGAGCACGAGTGCCGCCGCCGCCCCGAGCGCGGTGCCGAGATCGACGATGAACCGGGTCAGCACGCTGAGCGCCAGCACCCAGAACGTCTCGTTGGACAGCGCCCGCGCCCGCGCCGCCAGGCGTGCCCCGTAGGCGCCGCTCTGACCGAACGCTTTCAGGGTGGGCAAACCCTGGACCGCGTCCAGGAACTCCTCGCCAAACACCTTGAAGGCGCGCGAGCGGGCGAGGCTGGCGCGCCGGTCGCCGCGGTGCACCAGCATCGGTCCGACCAGGGCGAGCAGGGCGCCGGCCAGCAACACCGTCGCGACCGGCAGATCCCAGATCGCGATGAAGCCAAAGATCGCGAACGGCGCCACCGCGGCGATGACGAGCTGCGGGATGAACTGGCCAAAGAAGCTTTGCAGCTGCTCCACGCCATCGACGATCGACAGCATCACCCCGCCGGTGCGCTGCTCGGCGAACCAGGCCGGGCCGAGTGCGACGACGCGCGCGTGCAGCCGTTCGCGCAGCGTGTCCTGCACCCGTGTGGCAGTGCGATGCGCCATCATGGTGCGCGCGTGCTCCAGGCCGGCGCGCAACAGGATCGCGGTCATCGCCCCGGCGATCGGCGGGAGCTGCGCCGTGAACGGCGCGCCGGCGAAGGCCAGGGCCAGCACCTGGCCGAGGAAGGCGAATCGCGCGATCCCGGCAGCCAGCGCCAGCACGCCGAGCAGCGCGCCGGCCGCCATCCGGCCGCGCAGGCCACGGGTCAGGCGCCATAGCCTCCGGTCGAAGAACATCTCGGTCCCGTCCCTTGCCTGCGCCTGTACCTGGTCGCCGTTGCCGCTCGCCCACTCTCGCGCGGGCGGCACTCTGCCGGTAGTGTCGCGGCACAACCACGAGACCGGGGCGATGATCGCGAATATTCCTGAAAACCAGACCGTGATCGAGATCAAGGCGCCGGGCGGGCCCGAAATGCTGGTCCCGACCACCCGCCCGGTGCCGCAGCCGGGCGCCGGCGAGGTGCTGATCCGCATCGCCGGCGCCGGCATCAACCGCGCCGACACGTTGCAGCGCATGGGTCGCTATCCGATGCCGGCCGGAGCGAGCGACATCCCGGGCCTGGAATGCGCCGGCACCATCGTCAAGCTCGGCGAGGGCGTGACCGGCTGGCAGGCCGGCGATCAGGCCTGCGCGCTGCTGGTCGCC
The DNA here is from genome assembly GCA_965218045.1 of Acetobacteraceae bacterium. Classification (GTDB taxonomy): domain Bacteria; phylum Pseudomonadota; class Alphaproteobacteria; order Acetobacterales; family Acetobacteraceae; genus CAVRCA01. The sequence continues at coordinate 161,564 of CBDCJX010000017.1, forward strand.
GACGGGTATGGCGAGTACGCCGCGGTACCCGCCACGCAATGTCTGCCCATCCCGCCTGGCGTGAGCCTGGTCGATGCCGGCGGGCTGCCGGAGACGTTCTGCACGGTCTGGACCAACGTGTTCGAGCGACTGCGCCTGCAACCGGGCGAGGTTTTTCTCGTGCAGGGCGGCACCAGCGGCATCGGCATCACGGCGATCCAGCTCGCCCACGCGTTCGGCTCGCAAGTGCTGGCCACCGCCGGCTCGGACGAGAAGTGCCAGGCGTGCCGCGACTACGGTGCCGATCGCGCGATCAATTACCGCACCGAGGATTTCGTCGCCGTCGGCAAGGCGTTCACCGACGGGCGCGGCGTCGACGTGATCCTCGACATGGTGGGCGGCGACTACATCCCGCGCCAGATCGAGCTGCTCGCACACGAGGGGCGGCTCGGCTTCGTCGCCCTGATGGAGGGTGCCAAGGTGACCGCCGATTTCGGCGCGATCCAGCGCAAGCACCTCACGGTGACCGGCTCGACCCTACGGTCGCGCAGCGTGGCGGCGAAAAGCGCGATCGTCGCGGCGGTGCGCGAGCGGGCCTGGCCGCTCTGGGCGGAGAACAAGCTTCGCAGTTTCACCTACCGGACCTTCCCGCTTGCCGAGGCGGCCGAGGCGCACCGGCTGATGGAGAGCAGCGCCCACATCGGCAAGATCATCCTGGTGCCGTAGCAGCAACACGAACCGGGCGGCCATGTCCCTGCTCGGCCCGCTCGATCGCCCAGCACTTGCCCCCTACACCAGTGGCACGCTCGAACGTGCCGCCGGTGCGATGGCTCGGCTCGATCGGGCGCTGCAGAGCCATCCGCTGCTCCCCGCCTATCTGTACCGCGCCCGGCTCGAGGCGGTGCGCCGCCTGGCCGAGGTCGACGGCCGCTCGATCGACCCGTGGCACCTCGCCGCCGTGCTGGAGGGCCTGCGCCTGCGGCTAGACCACGCCCAGCGCATCATCGACCGTGGCGCGATCTTCGACGCGGCCCGCCACGCGCTCGACCAACATCAATGGCTGACCTTGCCGGATCGCGATCAGGCGGCCGAGATACAGCGCGCCGTGGCCGCCATCGCCGCTCCGACTGACGGTGGCAGCATCCTGCTTGCCGCCGCCCGCAGCGCCCACGCCTGGCTCGACGCCGGCGGCAACCGGCCGCCGTTGCGGGCCGCCCTGGTGCGCCATTGGACGCGGACGAAGCTGCTTCAGGCCCCGGTCCCGCTCACCGGTCCGCAAGCCTTCCGCGCCGACACGCCTTGGGCGCTCGACGCCTGGATTCCGGCTTTCCTCGAAGCGCTTGGCGACGAGGCGGACGGCGAGTTGCAGCGGCTGCTCGACCTGGAGCGCGCCTGGTTCGCCGCGCGCGGCCGCGTCGCCGGACGCCGCAGCACCTCGCGCGCGGCCAGGGCGGTCGATATCATGGCCGCTGCCCCGTTGGTCTCGGCGACGACCCTCGCCGCCGGCCTGGACATGGCGATCAAGAACGCCGCGGCACTGCTGGACGAGTTCCGGGCCGCCGGCATCGCGGTCGAGGTCACGCACCGGTCGAAGCGTCGGCTGTTCGGGTTGGCCCATCTCGCGCCGCTACGCGACGGGGTGGCGCCGCCGCGCCGGCCGGAGCCCGGACGTGGTCGCGGACGGCCGCGCAACTTGGTCGAGCGTGACGTCCCGTCGGCGCCGCCGCTGCCCGAGCGCCCTTTGACACCGATCGAGCGCAAGGCGATCGATTACAGTGATCTCGAACGCTGGATGGCCAACGCCGACCAGATGATGCGGGATACGCGCCGCACCCTGGAGGCGGCCCGCGACGCATTCGGCGTCTCGCCCCCGCTTGATACCAGCGACGGTATCTGACGACCCTCCCGCTGACCGAGAACGGTCGGGGGAAAAGGGCTTCTGGTGGAATTGCCTGAGATTTTCTCTTGCGCACCTTGTTCGCGTTGTGTTCTCCTCCGTTCTTGCCGAGCACTCCGGCAACGATCATCCGGGTAAAATCGTCGACATCCAGCTTGTGTCGGGCCAGCACGATGGTCGTGTCGTCCATTGGCGCACCTTCGAGCCATCCGAGTCCGAAACCTGGCATGACCATGCCCGCGATGGCACCGGTGACAACGCGCGTGCGGCTTCGTGTGGGTTCGTCGGCAGGTCCGCTATTCCGCGTAGATCATCTTCCGCGTCATCCCGCCATCGACGACGAACTCGGCGCCGGTGACGAAACCGCTCTCCGGTCCGAGCAGGAAGGCCACCAGCGAGGCAATATCCTCCACCCGACCCACGCGGCCCGCCGGGTGCTGCGCGTGGTCCTCGGCTCGCAGCGCCTCGCCCTTGGTCTCGATCCAGCCCGGGCTGATGCAATTCACCCGGATGTCGGGGCCGAGGCTCACCGCGAGCGCGTGGGTGAGCGAAACCAGGCCGCCCTTCGAGGCAGCGTACGCCTCGGTATGAGGTTCGGACATGTGCGCCCGGGTCGAGGCAATGGTCACCACGGCACCGTTGCCCGCGCGTAGCAGGGTCTCGGCGGCACGGACCAGCAGGAAGGTGCTGGTCAGATTGGTCGCCAGCACGGCGTTGAACTCGCCCAGGCTCAATTCGGCGATCGGCTTGCGGATCATCAAGCCGGCGTTGCAGACGAGCCCGTCCAGCCTGCCCTCGCGACCGGCGACGTCGCCGATCAGCCCGGCTACGGCCGTCGCGTCGGCGACGTCGGCGACTACCCCACGCGTACCCGCCGGCGGGGCAGAAACGGGGTCGCGGTCGGCGATCACCACCCGCCAGCCGTCCGCCACGAGCCGCGCCGCGATCGACGCCCCGATCCCGCGTGCCCCGCCGGTGACCAGGGCCACCCTGGTATCGTCCCGACCGCCCGGCGCCGCAACACTCATGCGACCGGCGGCGCGTTGGCCGCCTTGCGCGCATACGCCCAGACGACGAGAGGAAAATCGGGTTCGTTGCGCAAGCTCCGTCCCCAGCCGTAAGCCGGCCAGCGCCGCAGATTTTCGGCCACCGCCCGACGGTTGCCCCACGCCTTTACCTCGGCGGTGAAGCGACAATCCTGGAGGAATGCGTGCAGACCGCTCGGGGTCCAGCGGGTGAAATCGTCCGGGTAACCGTGCACCCGGATCAGGAAAGGCGTGGTGATGAGGAACACGCCCTGATCGGCAAGCATGGAGTGAACGTTGCGAGCGGCGGCATGCGGGTCGCGCAAATGTTCGAAGACGTGCTCCGCCACGATCACGTCGAAGCAGCCCGGCAGGACCTCGCGCGTGATGTCGAAGTCGGGGAACTGGACCGCCTGATAGGAGGCGAAGCCAGCGTTCCGCCAATGCGAGACCTCGCCGGGCGAGATTTCCAGCGCACTCAGCGAGGCGACCGGAAGCGCGGCAAGGAACCGCTTCCAGTCCTCTATGCAGACAACCCTCGCCCACTGGTCGTAACGGTATCCGAACGCGACGCCGATCTTGCGTTGCACATAGCGCCGGTAACCGGCATGGGTTGCCAGGTCGCCGATGCGGCTGAGGAAACTGGACACCGCTACGTTCTCGACGAGCGCCGGCCGGACCAGAGCTGGCCCGGCCGCGAACGTGCTTCCGGTGGCGCTACTCGGCCGCCTTCGCCGGCGCCTCCGCCCCCGCCGCGTCGAGCGCCTGCGCCAGATCGGCAATGATGTCTTCGATGTGCTCGATGCCGATCGACAGCCGCACGTAGCCGGAGGAGACGCCGGTCGCCATCTGCTCCTCCGGCGTGAGCTGCGAGTGAGTGGTGCTGGCGGGATGGATCGCCAGGCTGCGCGCGTCGCCGATATTGGCGACGTGATAGATCATCTTCAGCGCATCAATGAACGCGCGCCCGGCATCGACCCCGCCGGCGAGCTCGATGCCGAGCAGGCCGCCCTGGCCATTCGGCAGGTATTTGGCGGTGCGTTCGGCGGCGATGCCGGTGTGGTGCGCCGGATGGATCACCCGTGCCACCTCCGGCCGGCCCGCCAGGTAGTTCGCCGCGGCCAACGCGTTGCGACTGTGCTCGCGCATGCGCAAGGCCAGGGTCTCGATGCCCTGCAGGATCAGGAACGCGTTGAACGGCGCCAGCGGCGCACCGAGATCACGCAGCAACGTCACCCGCATCTTGAGGATGTAGGCGATCGGTCCGAGCGGCTTGACCGCCTGCGACCAGACCGCGCCGTGATAGCTCGGATCGGGCGTGTTGAGCGCCGGCTGCCGCTCCTTATGCGCTTCCCAGTCGAAATTGCCGCCGTCGATCACCACGCCACCGATCGAGTTGCCGTGGCCGCCCAGCCACTTGGTCGCCGAGTACATCACCACGGCCGCGCCGTGATCGAACGGCCGGGTCAGCAGCGGTGCGGCGGTGTTGTCCATCACCAGCGGGATGCCCAACTTGCGGCCGATCGCCGCCACCTCGGCGATCGGGAAGGCGGCGAGCTTCGGGTTGGGCAAAGTCTCGGCGTAGTAGACGCGGGTGCGGTCGTCGGTGGCGCGGGCGAACACCTCCGGATCAGTCGGATCGACGAAGCGGGCCTCGATCCCCTGGTCCTTCAAGGTGTTGGCGAACAGGTTCCAGGTCCCGCCGTAGAGATCGGTGGAGGTGACGATATTGTCGCCAGCGCGGGCGAGGTTCAGCACCGAGTAGGCCGACGCCGCTTGGCCGGAGCCGACGCCGAGGGCCGCGACGCCGCCCTCCATCGCCGCTATCCGCTGTTCCAGCGCATCGACCGTCGGGTTCATGATGCGGGTGTAGATGTTGCCGAGTTCCTTCAACGCGAACAGGTTCGCGGCATGCTCGGCGCTGTCGAACTGGTACGAGGTCGTCTGATAGATCGGCACCGCGACCGCGTTGGTCGCGCTATCGCGCCGCCAGCCTGCGTGCAGCGCCAAGGTCTCGGCGTGCTTTGACGTCATTTCCTAAGCTCCCCAATCTCGGCTAGGTCTGATGGTAATCTTAGGCGTGCTGCTTGGCGAGGACACCATGAGCGCGGGCCAGCGCCGCGGCCATCGTCTCGGCCGGCATCGCGCCCGAGAACAGGCCATAGCCGTCGAGGAAGAATGACGGCACACCGTTGACGCCAGCGCCGCGAGCCTCGGTGTCAGCGGCGCGCACCTCGGCCTCCAGCGTGTCGCCCGCCAGGAAGCCGGCCGTCTCGGCGCGATCGAGCCCGGCACCGGCGGCCAGCGAGGCGAGCACGGCCGGGTCGCCGATGTCGGCGCCCTCGGTGAAGTAGGCGCGAAACATCACCTCCACCACCGCGTCCTGCACACCCAGTTGCCCGGCGAGCCAGATCAGCCGGTGCGCCAAAATCGTGTTCGGCGTGCGTTGCAGCAGGTCAAGCCGGAACTCGAGCCCGACCGCCGCGGCGGCCTCGGTCACCTGCCGGTCGAGTGTGGCCGACCGCTCCAGGCTGCCGAACTTGGCGGCGCGGTAGGCGCGACGCTCGACGCCTTCGGCGGGCATGTCGGGATTGAGCTGGAACGGGTTCCAGTGCACGCCGGTGAACCCGACGCCTTGCGCCGCCAGCAGCGGCAGCGCGCGCTCGAGCTGGCGCTTGCCGATGTAGCACCAGGGGCAGATCGCGTCGGAGACGATATCCAGCCGCCCGCTATACGGCCGCGCGCTGGTCTGCGTCGCCGTCGCCGCGCCGCCGACCGCGCTCGCCTGCATTGTCTCATCCATGCCGGCTCTCTCCTGCCCCGTTCCGCCGCAGACATGGGCAGCAGGGCCGCGCGTGTCCATGCCGCCGCCGTCGCGCCGTGACGTGTCGCACGAACTATGCGACCAATTGAGCCGGAAGAGTGGGTGCTGGAGGTTTCCATGCAGCGACGCAACGCGCTGGCCGGGATGGCGGCTTTGGCACTGGCGGGACGGGCTGGTCGCGTCGGCGCCGCGCCGGTGCCGGGGCTGAGCCCGTTGCTGCCGGACGGGACCCGCGCGGAGGCCGAGCTGGCGACCTTGCCGGGCAAGCAGACGCTGATCCGCCTCACCGAGCGCCCGCCGAACTACGAGACCCCGACCACCGCGTTCGTCCAGCCGATCACGCCGAACGACCAGTTCTTCGTGCGTTACCACCTTGCGGGCATCCCCGAGGCGGCGGAGCTGCGGCAGCGCTGGTCGGTCAAGCTGGGCGGCGACGCGGTTCGGGCGCCCGACGAACTCGGTCTGGACGAGCTGCGGCGCAACTTTTCTGTCGTCGAGCTGGCGGCGGTGAACCAGTGCTCCGGCGCTCGACGCGGCTTGTGCTTGCCGCACGTGCCCGGCGTGCAATGGGGCGCGGGCGCGATGGGCGGCGCGGTGTGGCGTGGCGTACGGCTGAAGGATGTGCTGATGCGGGCCGGGGTGCAGCGCGGCGCCGTGGAGGTGGCGTTCGCCGGCGCCGACGGCCCAGTGATGGATGTCACGCCGCCATTTCGCAAGAGCCTGCCGATCGACAAGGCGATGGAAGAGAGCGTGCTGCTGGCCTTCGCGATGAACGGCGAGGCGCTGCCGCATCTGAACGGGTTGCCGCTGCGGCTGGTGGTGCCGGGATGGACCGGCACGTATTGGATGAAGCACCTCGACGCGATCGAGGTCAGAAGCAAGCCGCTCGACAGCTTCTGGATGCGCAAATCCTACCGCGTCCCGAAAGGGATTTTTCCGGTCGACCTGCCCTTCACGTCGCAGGAGGAGGCGGGCAGCGTGCCGATCACCGAGATCGTGGTGAACTCGCTAATCGCGAACGTGGCGCACGGCTCGCGCCAGCCGGCCTCGGGTTTCACGATGCAGGGTGTCGCCTGGGATCGCGGCCATGGCATCCGTGCGGTCGAGGTCTCGACCGACGGCGGTGCCACGTGGAAGCCAGCGACACTGGGGCCGGAGCAGGGGCGTTTCGCGTTCCGTCCGTGGCGCTTCGAGACCGGCGCGCTTCCCCCGGGAAAGACTTCTGTGGTGGCGCGGGCGACCAGCCGCACCGGCGAGACCCAGGCCAAGGAGTGGCCGCGCAACCCCGCCGGCTACCATAACAACGTGCCGCAGCCGATCGCCGTGGAGGTGATGTGATGCACCGGATCACTCGAATTGCGGCGCGAGCCGGATTGCTGGCCGGCATGCTGGTATTGGCCGAGCCCGGGTTGGCTGAGGAACCAGCGGGCGGGGTCGGCGAGCTGAAGCCGGGGCCGGGCCGCGACACCGTGGCGGCAAGCTGCATCGGCTGTCACAGCCTGGACTACATCCGGATGAACTCGCCGTTCCTTACCCCGGATGGCTGGAAAGCCGAGGTGACGAAGATGCGCCAAGCCTACGGCGCCCCGATCGATCAAACGACCGCGGATGCCATCACGCGCTATCTGGCGACGACCTACTCGGCGGGGAGTGGTTGAAGCTAAGCAAACCCGAGCGGTTTCGCGCGTTCACATCCGCGTAATGGAGGGGAGCCGGACATGAGCGAGAACAAAAAGTCGGTGGGTGAGCGCAAGGCGGACGAGGAACAGCTCGACGATACCATCGAGGACACGTTTCCAGCCAGCGACCCGCCGGCCAATACGCCAGTGGAAGGCACGCGGAAAGCCGAGCAACAGCGCGACGCGCCAAAAGGCAAGGCGCCAAAGTGAACGCCCAGCGACCGCCGGACAGCGGCGTCTCGGAGGAGCAAGCCCAGGCGGGGGACGATCAGGCCAAGCGGCGCGATCCGCACGGCAAAGCGCCTGGCAAGCCGGTTGAGGAAGCCGACCCGGCGGGCGCGCCAAGCTCGGAGCGCCATCAGACGGAGACGGCGGCCTCCAAGGAGGAAACGCCCAAGGGCTGATGCCAGTCGCCGCAAGTTTCGCGCGCCGGGACTTGCCCGAGATCGTTCGGGCGGAGACCGGGCAAGCGCGCCAGACGGCCGCCCGGTGCCTCAGCCTGCACCACGAGACGCCGCTCCGCTTGAGCCGCTGAGCTACGGCCGCGCGGCGGCCACCCCGGCCGAGGTTAGCTCCAGCCGCCAGTGACACTGTAGCGCACCCTCCGGCAGCCGCACTGGATCGTGGATCAAGCGGTCTCGCAGACAGCCGGCGATCGCGTCGCGGAATGCCTCATAGTCAAGATCGACGCCGCCGAGTTCCCGCACTCGCTGGAAGCCCGCCTCGACATCCGGCGCCGATACCGAGTGACGGAAGGCGATGGCGAGCACCATAGCCCGCGCGTCACGCGTCTCGGGCATCCATCATCACGACGAAGCGATGGAACAGGTGATTGCTGTCCGACGGGCCGGGGCTCGCCTCGGGGTGATACTGCACGCTGAACGCGCGGCGCTCGGGGCAGGCGATGCCCTCGTTGCTGCCGTCGAACAGGCTCACATGCGTCACCTGCACGCCGGCCGGCAAGCTCTGGTCGTCCACCGCGAAACCGTGGTTCTGGCTGGTGATCTCGACTTTTCCGGTCGCGAGTTCTTTCACCGGCTGATTGGCGCCGCGATGGCCGCGCTCTAGCTTGTAGGTCTTCGCCCCGAGCGCGAGCGCCAGCAACTGGTGGCCGAGGCAGATGCCGAACAGCGGCACCCCGGCGTTGATCACGCCGCGAATCGCCGGCACCGCGTATTCTCCCGTTGCGGCCGGATCGCCGGGACCATTGGAGAGGAACACGCCGTCCGGACGATGCTGCAGGATATCCTCGGCGGTGGCCGTCGCCGGCAATACAGTGACCCGGCAGCCGGCGGAGGCGAGACAACGCAGGATGTTGCGCTTGGCGCCGTAGTCCAGGGCGACGACATGGTGGCGCGGCGCGGTCTGTCGCCCGGTTCCCGCCGGGAACGCCCACGCGGTCTCATCCCAACTGTAGCTCTGGGTGCAGGACACCGCGCGCGCCAGGTCCATTCCCTCGAGCCCCGGCCAGGCGGCCGCCTGCGCCTGCAAGGCGGCGAGGTCGAACCGCCCATCGGCCGGAAAGCTCAGCACCCCGCTCGGCGGTCCGCCGTCGCGTATGCGGATCGTCAGCCGTCGCGTGTCGACCCCGGCGATCCCCGCGATCCCGCGCGCCCGCAGCCAGGCATCGAGCGGCTGATGCGCGCGCCAGTTCGACGGCTCGGTGAGGTCCTGCTTCACCACCAGGCCACGGGCGGCGATGTTGGTCGCCTCCAGATCCTCGGTGTTGGCGCCGACATTGCCGATATGCGGGAAGGTGAAGGTGATGATCTGCCCGGCGTAGGATGGATCGGTCAGGGTCTCCTGATAGCCGGTCATCCCGGTGTTGAAGCAGATCTCCCCGACCGCGACGGCGGCCGAGGTGTGGGCGCCGAAGCCGCGTCCCCAGAACACGCTGCCATCCGCCAGCACCAGCGCGGCGCTGGCGCCCGGTGGCACAGAGGCGGCACCGTCCACGGCCTCGCGCGCCTCGCCATGCGGACCGCTCGACAGGTCGCCGAGCGAGAACCCGGTGGCGGCGATCACGGCCGGCCAGTGACGGGGGGGAATGCTGCGTGCCTGTCGCCACTTGCGCACCGCTTCGGTACCGACGCCGGTTAGGCGCGCCGCCGCATCGGCGCCACCCAGCTTCTCGATGATGGTGTCGATGGCGACTGGCATGACGTGTCTCTATGGGAATCCTTTTCCGGTCGCAAGCGGAAGCGCCTGAGCCGGAAATCCTGTCCGGCGGCATGCCGCCTCTCCCACGGTGCTGCCCTCACGATACTGCCCTTATAGTAGAGGGTGTTTTTTTTCAGCGGGGCGGGTGATGGGTCTGCGCGACGAGTTCGCCGAACAACTGAAAGCCTCGATGAAGGCCGGGACTCAGGCACGCACCTCCACCTTGCGGATGATCCTGGCCCGGGTGAAGGACATCGACATCGCCGCCCGGCCCAAGGGCGTCGACCGGGTTGCTGATGACGAGGTGCTTGCGGCACTGCGCGGCATGGTGAAGACGTGCCGCGAGTCGATCGAGCTCTATCGCCAGGGGCAGCGCCAGGATCTGGTGGACAAGGAGGCGGCGGAGATCGCCGTGATCGAGAGCTTCCTGCCGCGCCAGATGGACGATGCCGAGATCGACCAGGCAGTCACCGCCGCCGTGGCCGAGACCGGGGCCTCGGGGATCAAGGACATGGGCCGGGTGATGGCGGCGCTGAAGGCGCGGCACGCGGCGGCGCTCGACATGGGCCGCGCCGGGCCGTTGGTGAAGGCGAAGCTGGGCGGCTGATGGCACTCCCGGCCGGTTTCCTCGACGAGTTGCGCGCCCGCACCCCGCTCGCCGGGCTGGTCGGCCGGCGCGCCAAGCTGGTCCGGTCCGGCCGGCACTGGAAGGCGTGCTGCCCGTTCCACGGCGAGAAGACGCCCTCGTTCTATGTCTACGAGGACCACTTCCACTGTTTCGGCTGCGGCGCCCACGGCGATGCGATCAGCTTCGCGATGCAGAGCCAGGGCCTGAGCTTCCCCGACGCGGTGGAGCAGTTGGCCGCCGAAGCGGGGCTCGACGTGCCGAGACCCTCGCCAGCCGCGGCGGAGGTGGAGCGGCGGCGCCAGGACGGCCACGCCGTGCTCGCCGCCGCCCAGAGCGACTTCGCCCGCCGGCTGTTCCTGCCCGAGGGACGAACCGCGCTCGATTACCTGCGCGGCCGGGGGCTGTCGGAGGAGACGATCCGCCGCTTCGGCCTCGGCTGGTCCGGCGAGGGGCGGGGCGCCCTCGCGGACGCACTCGCCCGCCAAGGGATCAAGCCGGAGATGCTCGCCGAGGTCGGCCTGATGCGGCGGGTGGAGGAGCCAGGCCGCTATCACGACCTGTTCTTTAATCGGGTCATGTTCCCGATCCGCGATCGGCGCGGGCGGATCATCAGCTTCGGTGGCCGCACCCTCGGCAGCGCGCAGCCGAAATACGTCAACGGCCCGGAGACTGATCTGTTCGTCAAGCGGCGCACCTTGTACGCCGCCGACCTAGCCCGCGAGGCGGTGCGGGGCGGCGCGCTTGTACTCGTGGTCGAGGGCTACATGGACGTCGTCGCGCTGCATCAGGCCGGGTTCGCCGGCGCGGTGGCGCCGCTCGGCACCGCGCTCACCGAGGAGCAACTGGAAGAACTGTGGCGGCTCGCCCCCGCGCCCGTGCTGTGCTTCGACGGCGACGCGGCGGGCGGGCGGGCGGCGGCGCGGGCGGCTGAGCTGGCGCTGCCGCTGCTCTCGCCCGGTCGGACGCTCGGCATCGCCGCGTTGCCGGCGGGCGAGGATCCCGACACGCTGGTTCGCCGCCAGGGTGCCGCCGCCTTCGCCGACGCGCTCAAGCAGGCGCGGCCGCTCGACCAAGCGCTGTTCGACCTGCTCCGCCAGGGCTTCGACGGCAACTCGCCCGAGCAACGCGCCGCGTTCCGCGCCAAGCTCGAGGACGCGGCGCGGCGCATCCCGGACCGATCGCTGGCCAGCGAATACCGTCGCGCGTTGCTCGACCGCTTCTACGCGGGCCGGCGGACGGCCCCGCCGCCCGCCCGCTCGGCACCCCGACCGACCCCGACCGACGCGACAACCGCCGACGAACGCGCCCGTATCCTCATCGCCATCCTGCTGCGCCACCCCGCGCTGCTGCACGATGTCGGCGATGCCTGCTCCGAATTGGCGCTACCGGACTGGTTGGAACGGCTGCGGGACGCGGTTTTCCGCTGGGCCGATCACGCCGATGTGCTTGACTCGTCAAAGTTGATGGACCACCTCAAATCCGGCGAGTTGACGAGCGCGGCCACTCAGGCGTTGTCCGCAGACCCGTTTCCGTTGCCCGCCTGCGCCGCGCCCGGCGCGATGCCGGCGGAGGCGGCAGCCGGCTGGTGGCATTTCCTTGGCTTGATGCATCGCAACCGGCTCGATGAAGAAGTCGCGGCGGCCCAACGTGCCTGCGATCGGACCATGAACGAGGCGACCCAGCGCCGCCTCATCGCACTTTGCTCCGCCCGCGATGCATTGCGGCGGTTGGAGCAGGAAGAGGTCGAAGCGTGACCCAGGCCATCATCCCCCGCGTCTTGCGGGGACCACATTTTTGGAGCCCCTTGAGCATGGCAAGCAAGCCCGCCGTCGCCGCCGATACCGTGACCGCCGACCAGGATGTCGAGACCACCCTGCTCGATGTGCAGTCGGCGGCCGTCAAGCGTCTGATCGCGCGCGGCAAGGAGCGCGGCTACATCACCTTCGACGAGCTCAACTCCGTTCTGCCGCCGGATCAGAACAGCTCCGAGCAGATCGAGGACGTGATGGCCAATCTCAGCGAGATGGGCATCCAGGTCGTCGAGAGCGAGGAGAACGAGGACGGCGAGACGCCCGTCGCCAAGGTGGAAAAGCCCGAGGGCGAGGGCGAGGAGGCCGAGCAGTCCGGCAACGTCGACGAGGAGAGCCTGGGGCGCACCGACGATCCGGTGCGCATGTATTTGCGCGAGATGGGCAGCGTCGAGCTGCTTTCGCGCGAGGGCGAGATCGCGATCGCCAAGCGCATCGAAGCCGGTCGCGACATGATGATCGGCGGGCTGTGCGAGAGCCCGCTCACCTTCAAGGCGATCATCACCTGGCACGACCAGCTTAAGGCCGGCCGGATGCTGCTGCGCGACATCGTCGATCTGGAGGCGACCCAGGGTGGTGGCGCGCCGCCCCCCGAGGCGACGGTCGAAGCGGCCGCCGAGGCCGAGCCCGAGGCCGCGTTCGAGGAAAGCGACGAAGGCGAGGAGGGCGAGGGCCCGGGCATGTCGCTCTCGGCGCTCGAGGAGAAGCTGAAGCCCGAGGTGCTGGCGCGGTTCGAGGAGATCGAGGGCGCCTACAAGAAGCTGCACAAGGTGCAGCACCGCCGGCTGGAGAGCATGACCTCGGGCGAGGAGATCACCGCCCGCTCGGAGAAGAGTTACGAGAAGCAGCGCGAGGAGCTGGTCCAGAATGTCGGCCAGGTGCGGTTGCACAACAACCGCATCGAGGAGCTGGTCACCCAGCTCAAGCAGCTCAACCTGCGACTGACCATGCTGGAAGGCCAGCTTATGCGCATGGCCGATGGCTGCAAGGTGCCGCGCGAGGAGTTCCTCAAGCAGTACCGCGGCGAGGAGCTTGATCCGAACTGGGCCGAGCGAGTCGCGGCACTGTCAAGCAAGAGCTGGAAGCTGTTCGTCTCACGCCATTTCGAGGATATCGGCGCCATCCGCACGCAGATCGCGGCGGTCGCGACCGATGCCAGCTTGCCGATCTCCGAGTTCCGCCGCGTCTACGCCACGGTCAGCCGCGGCGAGCGTGACAGCGGCCGGGCGAAGAAGGAGATGATCGAAGCCAACCTGCGGCTGGTGATCTCGATCGCCAAGAAATACACCAATCGCGGCCTGCAATTCCTGGATCTGATCCAGGAGGGCAACATCGGCCTGATGAAGGCGGTCGACAAGTTCGAGTATCGGCGCGGTTACAAGTTCAGCACCTATGCGACGTGGTGGATCAGGCAGGCGATCACCCGCTCGATCGCCGATCAGGCGCGCACCATCCGCATCCCGGTGCACATGATCGAGACGATCAACAAGCTGGTGCGTACCTCGCGCCAGATGCTGCACGAGATCGGTCGCGAGCCGGCGCCCGAGGAGTTGGCGGAAAAGCTAGGCATGCCGCTCGAGAAAGTGCGGAAAGTGCTGAAGATCGCCAAAGAGCCGATCAGCCTCGAGACGCCGATCGGCGACGAGGAGGACAGCCATCTCGGCGACTTCATCGAAGACAAGGCGGCGGTGATCCCGCTCGACGCGGCGATCCAGGGCAATCTGCGCGAGGCGACCACGCGCGTGCTTTCCTCGCTCACCCCGCGCGAGGAGCGCGTGCTGCGCATGCGCTTCGGCATCGGCATGAACACCGACCACACGCTCGAGGAGGTTGGCCAGCAGTTCAATGTCACACGCGAGCGCATCCGTCAGATCGAGGCAAAGGCGTTGCGCAAGCTGAAGCACCCCAGCCGCAGCCGCAAGCTGCGCAGCTTCCTCGACGATTGATCACGGCATCACGCAGCGTGGCCGCGGTGGAATAGCGGCGGATGGAACCTGTCGTACGCGTGGGCGTGACCGTGACGTTCTTGCGCATGGACGCACCCGCGACGGGAGCGGTGCGAGCTTGGCCGCGAGACGTCTCGCTGGTGCGGCTCGCGTCACCCAGCGTGACGTTCTACCGCTTCCTCTACGACACGGTCGGGGCGGATTACTGCTGGTGGCTGCGTCGCACCGTGCCGGATGCGGAACTCGCCGCCTTGCTTGGCGACAAGAGCGTGTCGATCCACGTGCTGTATCGCGGCGGCGAGCCGGTGGGATTCTTTGAGCTCGACGCACGCGGCGGTCCCGACATCAACCTCAGCTATTTCGGCTTGATGCCACACGCGGTCGGCACCGGGCTCGGCTTCGCCTTCCTGCGGCACGCGGTGGCCGAAGCATGGGCGCGTGGCCCGCGCGCGATGACGGTCAACACCTGCACCGCCGACCACCCGCGCGCGCTGCCGACCTACATCCGCGCCGGGTTCCGCCCGGTTCGCGCGGTTCGCGAGATCTGGAACGTGCCGGTCAGGCTGGGCCTGTCCATTGCCGACGCTCTGCGCGTATAGAGGTGTACGCAGCGGACCAACGCGGGAAACGGCAGCATGAGCTCGATCAATCTGCGGACCTTGGGCGTGCCGTCGAACCTGAGCTTCCTGGGCAGCGGGACGGAGGTTCTGTCACGATGGCTTGGCAACGATCGGTTCGCGCCGCCCGCGTCGTCGACCCCGCCCAGCGGTGGCGCGCCGTTCAGCACGATCTATGCGTTCGGCGACAGCCTATCGGATGCCGGGAACGTCTACGCGGCGACCTTGCACACCGTTCCGGCCGCACCCTACGTCAACGGGCATTTCAGCAACGGACCCACATGGGTGGAGGATCTGGCAACTCAGTTGGGCCTCCCTGTGCTGCGACCCAACCTGCGCGGCGGGACCGATTTCGCCTACGGCGGGGCCAAGACCGGCCCTGAAGTACTGCATTCGCAGAACCCGACCGACCTGCCATCACAATTCGTGCAGTTCGCCATAACCCATCCGGTCCCCCAGCCAAACGCGCTCTATACCGTGTCGATCGGGTCGAACGATGTCTTCGACGCCATCTCGGCCTTCCCGACCAGTCCGGAGGTGGCGGCGGCGGACATCACCCAGGCGGTCGCCAACGAGATGTCGTTCATCGCAGCGCTCGCCGATGACGGGGCGCGCAACGTCCTGGTGTTGAACGTGCCTGACCTCGGCGACACGCCGGCGGCGATCGCGAAAGGGCCGCAGGGCGTCCAGATCGCATCCGCATTGTCCGCGTCCTATGACGCGCAGCTCGACACATCGCTGAGCGCGCTCGCGGCCCAGGATCAACTCAACCTGCATGTGGTGGACACCTACAGCCTGCTGAACCAAGGCATTGCCGATCCGGCGGCTTACGGCTTCACCAACGTGAGCCAGCCGGTCTGGACGGGCAACCTGCAAGGGAGCGGAACCCTCAACGCCGCCGGTTCCGCGCAAAACGGCTATCTGTTCTTCGACACCATCCACCCCACGGCGGCGGGGCACAAACTTCTCGCGACGGCTGCGCTAGCCGACCTCCGCTCGCCCGTGTGATCCTCCATCACCCGCGGCCTGGCGCGATGAACGCCCAGGGCGCGGTCTCGCGGGAAATGTCGGTCATCACCTCGATCAGCGCCGGCGCGTTGGCGGCGAGCGCCTGCGACAGTGCGGCGCGCAGGCCGTCCACATCGGTGACGCGCCAGGAGGGAACGCCGAAGCTGCCGGCGTAAGCCTGGAAGTCCGGGTTGCGCAGCGCCGAGCCCGAGTCGCGGCCGTCGAACAATCGGTGCTGGTCGCGCAGCACGTTGCCATAAGCCGAATTGTTGAACAGCACGGTCACCAGGTTGATGCCGTGCAACACGGCGGTGGCAAGCTCGGCGCCGCCGAACAGGAACCCGCCATCGCCGGTGAGCGCGACCACTGGGCGATCGGGATGCGCGACCTTGACGCCGAGCGCGGTCGGGAAGCCAGCGCCGAGCGTGCCGGAGAAGCCGGAAGTGATCAGCGTGCGCGGCGCATGGAACGGGAAACCGAACCATGACGCGTAGCCGACCTGCGTCATCTCGTCACACAGGATACCGTCCTCGGGCAGCATGTCGCGGATCGCGTTTAGGAACGACATCTGCGGCTGCACCGCCTGGATCGCTTCCTCCGCGTCCGACTTGGCGCGAGCGATCGCCTGAGCGCGGGTTGCATCGGCGCGCGGTGCCACGGCGACGGCAAGCGCCCGCGCGGCGTCGGCGCTGTCGGCGAGCAAAGCGAAATCGACCTCGAGCCGTCGCATCTCGGCCGGGTCGATGTCGATCCGCGCCAGCTTGAGGCCGGGCGGCGGCTTGCCCCAGCGTTGGGTCGGCACTTCGAGGCGCGTGCCGAAGCCGACGATCAGATCGGTCTCCGGCCATAGCTTGTAGCCCGCGGCAATGGTCAGGCCGAGCGGATGCCGATCGTCGACGATGCCCCGCCCGTTGCGGAACGACACCACCGGCGCGCCGATCCGCTCGGCCAACGCGCGGATCTCGGACGCGGCGTGCAGCGCGCCGCCGCCGACCCAGAGCATCGGCGCCTTGGCCCCGTCGATCATGCGCGCGAGGGCGGCGATCCGCTCGGCGTCGATCGGCGGCGATGGGTGCAACGGCAACGGCTCCTGCGGCACGACCTCGGCGGTGGCGGCGAACTGGTCCCACGGCATCTCCAGCGCCACCGGTCCGCGCCGCCCCGACAGCATCGCCTGGAAGGCGCGCGCCACCAGGTCGGGCGCGGAGGCCGGGTGCTCGATGCGCTCGGCCCATTTCAGCAAGCTGCGCAACGTGGCGAGCTGGTCGGGCAGCTCGTGCAACTGGCCCCGAGCGCGACCGAGCATGGCACTCGGCACCTGGCCGGTCAGGCACAGCACGGGCGCGTTCACCCCCCAAGCGGTAGCCAGCGCCGCCGTAGTGTTGAGCACGCCGGGCCCGGGGACCACGGCATAGGCGGAGGGCCGCCCGGTCGCGCAGGCGTAACCGAGCGCCATATACGCGGTGGTCTGCTCGTGGCGGGCATTGATCAACCGCAGCCGGTTGGCGTTGCGCGCGAACGCGTCGAACAAGCCGTAGACCTGCACGCCGGGCAGCCCGAACACGGTATCGATACCGTGTCGCAACAGCCCATCGACGATCGCCTCGCCGCCCGTCATTCGCGCCATACGGATCGTTCCTCCTGCTCGCACCGCAACGGTGGCACGGTCGTCTGCCCGCACCAAACGGAAAGCGGCCGATCGGCGAGCCGTCGCAAGCGCTGCGTGGACCCGGTGCGAGAACCGGCTATGCTCCGGGATCGTCGTTGAAGGGGGATCGCCATGGCGCAAGACGTAGGGCGTGAGCTGGCGCCGACCGGCGTGCTGCGCGCGGCCATCAATTTGGGCAACTTCCTGCTGGTGACCGGGAAGACGCCCTCGGGCGATCCGGCCGGGGTTGCGCCGGACCTGGCGCGGGCGATCGCCGATCGGCTGGGCGTGCCGGTCAGCTACGTGCCGTTCGCCCGGCCCGGTGAGCTGGCGGACGCGGCCGACGCCGACAAATGGGATATCGGCCTGATCGGCGCCGAGCCGGCACGCGCCGAGAAGATTGCCTTCACCGCCGCCTATGCCGAGATCGAGGCGACCTATCTGGTGCCGGCGGGCTCGCCGCTGCGCTCGATCGCGGATGTCGACCGGCCGGGCCAGCGGATCGCGGTGACCGCGCGCAGCGCCTACGACCTCTGGCTGGAACGCAACATCAAGCACGCCGAGCTGGTGCGCTCGGAAACGCTGGACGCCGCCACCGAGCAGTTCGTGCGCGACAAGCTGGACGCGCTCGCCGGCTTGAAGCCTCGCCTCCTGTCCGACGTCGAGAAACTGCCGGGTGCCCGCATCCTCGACGGGCGGTTCACCGCCGTGCAACAGGCCGTCGGCACCGCGCGCGGCAAGCAGCAAGGTGCCGCGTTCCTGCGGGACTTCGTCGAGGAGGCCAAGCGATCCGGGCTCGTGGCGCAACTGATAGAGCGTCACGCGGTGAAAGGCTTGTCCGTCGCACCGCCGGCCTGACAGGTCCGGGCTCCTTGCCGCCCTGCGGGGTTCGGGCTAGAAGCGCCGCTCCCCCGCAATCCCCGCGAGAGCCGAGATGAAGCAGCAGGCGAACCTGATCCGGGCCGGCCAGGTCATCGAGCACGAAGGCCGTCGCTGGACCGTGCTGAAGCAGCAGATCATCAGCCCCGGCAAGGGCGGGGCGTTCATCCAGGTCGAGATGCGCGATCTCAAGAGCGGCAACAAGACCAACGAGCGTTGGCGCACCGCCGACACCGTCGAACGCCTGATAACCGAGGAGAAGGAATACACCTTCTCCTATACCGAGGGCGATAACATGGTGCTGATGGACCCGGAATCCTTCGAGCAGAGCCATGTCCCCGTGGTTCTGCTCGGCGGGGCGGCACCGTTCCTGCAAGACAACATGCAGATCACCGTCGATCTGGTCGAGGGCGAGCCGGTGGCGGCCCATCTGCCCGCTACCGTCGTGCTGGACATCGCCGAGGCCGACCCGGTGGTGAAGGGGCAGACAGCCTCCTCCTCCTACAAGCCGGCCCGGCTGTCCAACGGCGTGAAAACCTCGGTTCCGCCGTTCATCGAGACCGGCGAACGCATCGTGGTGCGCACGGAGGATGGCAGCTACGTGGAGCGCGCCAAGGGCTGACGTTTTGGCCCTCCGCCTCTCCCCGCACATGACCGTGATGGCGAACGCGGCGCAGAAAGCATCGAAACGCCTGTTGCGCGACTTCAACGAAGTCGAGCAGCTGCAGGTCAGCGTCAAGGGGCCGGGCGATTTCGTCTCGCAAGCCGATCTGCGCGCCGAGCAGACCTTGAAGGAGGAGCTGACCAAGGCGCGACCGGGCTACGCCTTCCTGATGGAAGAATCCGGAGCCTCGGGCTCGGCGAACTGGGCTTGGCGCTGGGTGGTCGACCCGCTCGACGGCACCACCAACTTCCTGCACGGCATCCCGCAATGGGCGATCAGCATCGGGCTGGAGCGGCGGCTGCCCGACGGCGGCTCCGAGGCGGTTGCCGGCCTGATCTATGCCCCGGTGGTGGACGAACTGTTCTGGGCGGAGAAAGGCGCCGGCGCCTTTGTCAACGAACGGCGCCTGCGGGTTTCCGCCCGTCGCGAGATCAAGGACGCGGTGCTCGCGACCGGCATCCCGTTCGCCGTCGTCCCGGCGCCGCGCCGGCTCGCCTTCGCCCGCACGCTCGGCGCGCTGATGCCGCAGGTCGCCGGCATCCGCCGCTTCGGCGCGGCGGCGCTTGACCTCGCCTGGGTCGCCGCCGGCCGTTACGATGGCTACTGGGAGCTCGGGGTCAAGCCGTGGGATATCGCGGCCGGGTTGCTGCTGGTGCGCGAGGCCGGCGGCTACGCCACCGATCCGGGCGGCGCCGATCCGCGCGACACCGGCGATGTGGTCGCCGCCAACCCGCATCTGCACGCGCGCCTCAGCGAGATCGTGCTCGACGGCAGGCAAATCGCCGAGGCGCATCGCGCATGACAAGACGTTTCGTTGAGCGCTCGACGCCGCTGGGCTAGGGTCGACCTCCCGATGCGCGCTCCTGCCCTATTGATTGCCGGCTTGCTGCTCGTCGCGGCGGCAACCTTGTCACCTGTACGTGCCCAGGTGACCTTGGATCTGCACGCGCTGGATCAGGGAGGCAACAAGCCGGCGCAGCCCAAATCGCCGCCGGCTGCCACGCGGTCCCGCCAGCGACACCACGCGCCGCCGCCCAAGCAAGCCGCCCAGCCCTCGCCCGAGTCCCCGACACAGGCCCCGGCGCAATCCGCCTCGCCCACGGCCGCACCTACGCCGCCGCCGCCCAGCATACCGGCCGCGCCGCCCGCCGCCTTGTCGCTGCCCACCATCGTGGTGCCCGCGCCGACCGGCAAGTCGGCCCCGCCGCCGGTGCCGGTCTCGACCAGCGCCGGCGGGGCGGTCACGCCGACCTCGAACGGGGTGCGCGTGACCTTCACGCCCGATCGGGCCGATCTCAACCCCGCCTCCGTGGCCTCAATCAAGACCTACATCGACGGGGTGCCGAAGAGCGACGACACCACCTACAACGTGGTCGGCTATGCCGCCGGACCGCAATCGGACCCCTCCACGCCACGTCGGCTCTCGCTGTCCCGCGCCCTCGCGGTGCGCGGCGTGCTGATGGAGGAGGGCGTGAGGTCCGAGCACATCTACGTCCGCGCGCTCGGACCCGCGAAGGCGGGTGGGCCGTCCGACCGGGTGGACGTCACCGCGCTCGGCATCAACAACGCGGAGCCGCCGAAATGACGCGCCCGACCCGCTATCTGTGGCGCATGGCGGGGTTCCTGGTGGCGGTGGCGGTGGTCGCCGGCCTGCTCGGCCGCTTCCTGCTGACCGCGTTCGAGAACAATCCTGGGCTCAACAGCTTCATCCTGCTGGTGCTGCTGCTCGGCATCATCTGGAACCTGCGGCAAGTCGCGCGGCTCACCCCCGAGGTGGTCTGGCTGGAGACCTGGCAGACCGCGCGGGCGCGGATCGCCGGCCTGCCCTCGCCCCGGCTGCTCGCACCGATGGCGAGCATGCTGGCCGCCCGCGAGTCGCGCGGCGGCGACGGCCTGCGTCGGTTCACTCTCTCGGCCCCGGCGGCACGGAGCCTGCTCGATGGCCTCGCCTCACGCCTCGACGAGAGCCGTGAGCTGTCGCGTTACATGACCGGGCTGATGATCTTCCTCGGCCTGCTGGGCACGTTCTGGGGCCTGCTGCAGACGGTGAGCGCGGTCTCCGACGTGATCGCTGGCATGTCGGTGGGCTCCGGTGACCTCAACGCGATGTTCGAGCAGCTCAAGTCGGGGCTGGCGCGGCCGTTGCGAGGAATGGGCACCGCCTTCTCGGCCAGCATGTTCGGCCTGGCCGGCGCGCTGGTGCTCGGTTTCCTCGACCTCACGGCGGGCCAGGCGCAGAACCGCTTCTTCAATGAGCTCGAGGAGTGGCTCGCCGGCCTGACCCACCTGTCGAGCGGGGCCTTGGCCGAAGGCGAGGGCTCGATCCCGGTCTACGTGCAGGCGCTGTTGGAGCAGACCGCGGAGAACATGGACAATCTGCAACGCATCCTGGTGCGCGGCGAAGATGGGCGGCGCGAATCGAACCAGGCCGTGCTGTCGCTCACCGAGCGGGTCGGCGCGCTGTCGGATGCGATGCGCACCAACCACCAGCTCATGCTGCGCATCGCCGAGGGCCAGTCGACCTTGGGGCCGGCGCTGCAACGGCTGGGCGACCACCGCGCCGACAGCGGGTTCGATGACGCGGCGCGCGGCCACCTGCGCAACATCGAACTCTATCTGCAGCGCCTGCTCGCCGACGCCGAGCAGGGTCGGGCGCAGAGCACCGCGGAGCTGCGCAACGATCTGCGCATCCTGACCCGGACGGTCGCCGCCCTGGCCGACGAGCGCCCGAGGTAGCGCGCGATGCCCATGCCAAACCGCCGGCGTGGCGGCAACGGGCTCGACGCCTGGCCCGGCTACGTGGACGCGCTGTCCACGTTGCTGATGGTCATCATCTTCGTGCTGCTCGTCTTCGTGCTGGCCCAGGCGTTCCTGTCGGTGGCGCTCTCGGGGCGAGAGTCGGCGCTCGACCGGGTCAATCGGCAGCTTGCCGAGCTGTCCGACATGCTCTCGCTCGAACGCGGCCGGTCGGCGGAGCTTAGCCAGACCACCGCCCAGCTCAACCGCGACCTGCGGACCGCGAACGACGCGCGCGACAGTCTGGCGCGGCAGCTCTCGGCGTTGCAAAGCCAGGTGGCAACGGCGCTCAGCGACCGCGACGCGTTGCGCGGCGAGCGCGACCGGCTTGCAGCGCAACTGGCCGATGCCGGCTTGCAAGCGAAATCGGCCGAGGCTAGGGCGGCGCAGTTGCAGGCGCGGATCGACGAATCGGCGAAACGCAGCGAAGCGGCCGGACAGCAGACGGCCGACCTCGTGGGTCAGCTCGCTGAGGCGAAGCGGCAGCTGGCCGAGCTCGACCGCACGGTGACCGCCGACAAGGCGACGATCCAGGCCCGCCTGGCCGATCTCGCCAAGCTCGCCGAGCAGACCCGCGCGCTGACCGCGCTGCGCGACCAGCTGGAGCAGCAGGCGCAGGATGCCGCCGTACGCGCCACCACCGAGCAGCAGCGCCGCGCCGCCGTGGAAGCGCAGCTCACCGACGAGAAGAAGCTCGCCGACAGCGCGCGGGCGCAGATCGCGCTGCTCACTCGGCAGGTCGACGAGCTGCGGGCGCAGATGACCCGGCTTGCCCGCGCGCTCGACGTCGCCGCCGAGAGCGGGCGCGACAAGGACGCGCAGATCACCAATTTGGGCCAGAAGCTTAACGCCGCCTTGGCGGCGAAGGTCGAGGAGCTGCAACGCTATCGCAGCGAGTTCTACGGCAAGCTGCGCGAGGTGCTGGCCAATCAACCTGGCGTGCAGGTCGTCGGCGACCGGTTCGTGTTTCAGAGCGAGGTGCTGTTCCCGGTGGGCCGCGCCGAAATCACCGCCTCGGGCGAGGACCAGATCCGCGCCATCGCCGGCACGATCAAGGAGATCGCCGCAAAAATCCCGCGCGGGGTAAACTGGATTCTCCGCGTTGACGGTCACGCCGACAAGCAGCCGATCACCCGCAGCACCTATACCTCGAACTGGGAGCTTTCGGCGGCGCGCGCGATCACCGTCGTCAAGCTGCTGATCGCCCAGGGCGTGCCGCCCGACCACCTCGCCGCCACTGGCTTCGCCGATTACCAGCCGCTCGATCCCGGCAACACGGCCGAGGCTTACGCCCGCAACCGCCGCATCGAGCTTCGGCTGACCGATCGGTAGATCGGATTGACGCTCCGAGTCGCGGGACCTCGATGAGCGGGCGCTGGAATGAGCCCGGCCTGGCGTTGACGAAGGCAACATTGATTGCTTGTTTCCCGCCCATGCAACGACACGATGTCGGGCCATGCCCCCGCGTGCGCAGGACGGGCTATGCACTCCTGGTGGCCGCGACGATCACGGCCAGCCTCGGCCTCGGTTCGGGCGCATTGGGGGAGATCCTGGCCAGGACCAGCACCCACGGCGGGCGCTACACCGATCCGGCCAAGTACTGCGCTGTGGTCGGTACCATCGATCGGCCCGACAGGCGATATGTTGGCGAGAAGGTGCCGGACTGGATGGCGCGGGCACTGATGCTGGCGACCGGCGCGCCGTCGGATTCGCAGCCGCGATACTTCAAGCACGCCGCCTGGCGATGCGACGGCGGCCGCGTGCTGGCGTGCAGCTATGGCGCCAACATCCCATGCAACCAGAAGGCCGACACCAGCCGCTTGCCCGGCCAGGGAGAGCGGGAGTACTGTCGCGAGAACCCAGGCGCCAACTCGGTCCCGGCGGTCGCGACCGGGCACGCGGCGATCTACGCCTGGCGCTGCCAGAACAACCGGCCGGTGATCACGCGGCAGGTGCTGAAGGTGGATCGGCGCGGCTTTCCCACCGAGTTCTGGCACGTGGTCACCCCGCCAGCGGCCGACCCCAGCTAAAGCGGCTTCGGCCTGCTTCGCCGAGCACGGCGCGGGGCGAAACTTGCGGCGGCTGGTCTGAGATTAAGCTCGTGCGCCTGGCATGCGGCCGACAGCGTCGCGGATTCGAGGCGGCGGCGAAGGGGAGCGAGTGGAGGAGCGTTAGACCGAGGAGAGCACCGCCGGCGCCAGCGCCGCCGACTTCGCGGCGGGGTGGGCGGGATTACGGAAGCGCAGCTCGCCGTCGGCGACGCCGTCGGGCGCGGGGAGGCCGAACAATTCGAGGCGCGAGGTGCAGGTGACGGCCACCACCACGCGTCGCGCCTCGGCATGGGTGAGGAACTGGCGCGTTTCGCCTTCCAGCTCCAGCTTCTCGCGCAGGCCGCGCCATTCCGCGCGATCGGTGTCCTCGATGAACATCGCCAGTATGCCGGGCCGGCTGCCGGTCAGCCGTGTCGGCGCGATCGCCGCGAGCCGCCGGCGAACAGCGACGGCGACCTCGTTCTCGCGGCTGGCGCGGGCCGCCATCACGAACACGCCCTCGCCTGCGGCGGTCACGGACAAGTGCGCCTCGGGGCCAAACTCCCGGCGCAGGGACGACATCAGCCCGAGCTCGTCGGCCTGCGCCGCCGCCAGCAGCAGCGGGTCGAGCCGCAGCACCACCGCCTCGTCGCGATCGCCGCGACGGTGCTGCTCCAGCATGCCCCTGATCCGGCGGTGCAGGATGGAGAGCGCATCGCCCTCGGTGACCGCCTGGTGCAAGCTGCCGCGTAGCCCCTGCGGCAGGGTCATCTTCAGCACGTAACGACCGGGATGCGCCGCGAGCCAGGTCTGCAAATCGGGATCGATCTGGTCGGCGAGGCGGAACCATGCGCCGCGCTGCAAGTCGCGCCCGGCATCGGCCGACACGACGTCGCAGGCGATCTCTGCCTCGGCGCCGCCGCGCGTGATCAGCAGATCGAACGGCGCGTCCTCCTCGAGCCCGGCGAAGCTCACCGCGAAGCCGCGTGCGCGTTGCAACGCGGCGGTGCGCAGCAGGTGGAAGGCGGCCACCAGGGTGCCGTTCCCTTCCAGCATCGTCCGCAGCAGGGCGCGCAGCCGTTCGACGCCGTGATCGCTCAGCGTGTCGGCCAGCGCCACCGCCTCGCCCGCGAGCGCGGCCAAGCGCAGTTCCGCCGGCAGGGGCGCGCGGTTGATGTTGCGGCGCAGGCGGTCGAGCGTGAGTTCGATCGCGTGATATTGCTGTAGCGCCCGCCCGGCGCGCTTGCCACGCGTCCCCCAGGACTGGATCGCACGCAGTCGTTCGGACCATTGGCGCCGACCGATTAGGTCGACCAGTGCTTCGATTGCGGTCACGTCGAGGATGTCTGGTTCGGGCGGCATGAGTGATCGATGGTGGCCGAGCCCGGCCGATCACGGGAATCAATGCGGCGTGAGGTGAGGGCAACCAGGGCTTGCCGCCGCCAATCGTGCCGGCGCTGCGTCTATGCGGCCACAGTCGGGCAAACGCTAGTTCCGCGGCAGCTTCGGGCGCTCCGGCGCGTCCGGGTTCTGCGCCCGATGGCGCAGCAGATGGTCGGCGAGCACGCAGGCGACCATCGCCTCGCCGACCGGCACGGCGCGGATGCCGACGCAGGGGTCGTGTCGCCCCTTCGTCGTCACCTCGACCGCGCGGCCCAGCCGATCCACTGATCGGCGTGGGGTCAGGATCGAGCTGGTGGGCTTCACAGCGAAGCGCGCCACCACCGGCTGGCCGGTGGAGATGCCGCCGAGCACGCCGCCCGCGTGGTTGGAGGCAAAGCACACGGCGCCGTCCGCGCTGGTCATCTCGTCGGCATTGTCCTCGCCGGACAGCGCGGCGGCGGCAAAGCCCTCGCCGATCTCCACCCCCTTCACCGCGTTGATCGACATCAGCGCCCCGGCGAGATCGGCGTCGAGCTTGCCGTAGATCGGCGCGCCAAGGCCCACGGGGATGCCATCGGCGACGACCTCGATCACCGCGCCGGCCGACGAGCCGGCCTTGCGCACCGCGTCGAGATACGCCTCCCATTGCTCGGCGGCGCGCGGGTCGGGACAGAAGAACGGGTTGCGTTCGACCTCGGCCCAGTCCCAGCGGTCGCGCTCGATGCGGTGCGGGCCGATCTGCAGCAACGCACCCCGGATGCGCACCCCCGCGCCGAGCACTTTGCGCGCGATCGCGCCGGCGGCGACCCGCATCGCGGTCTCCCGCGCCGAGGAGCGTCCGCCGCCGCGATAGTCGCGGATGCCGTATTTCAGCTCGTAGGCGAGGTCGGCGTGGCCGGGGCGGAAGCGCTCGGCGATCGCGCCGTAATCCTTCGAGCGCTGATCCACATTGTCGATCTGCACCGCGATCGGCGTGCCGGTGGTCATGCCGTCGAACACGCCCGACAGGATGCGCGCCTGGTCGGGCTCCTGACGTTGCGTGGTGAAGCGCGACTGCCCCGGCCGGCGGTGGTCGAGCCAGGGCTGGATGTCGCTCTCGGCGAGCGGGATGCGGGGCGGGCAGCCATCGACCACGCAGCCGATTGCCGGCCCGTGGCTCTCGCCCCAGGTGGTCACCCGAAACAGGTGGCCGAAGCTGTTATGCGACATCGCCGCGCGCGCTCACTCCTCGCCGGCCACCGCGATATCGGGTGCCGCAGGGTTCTTCATTCCAACGAGGTGATAGCCGCAATCGACGTGATGCACCTCGCCGGTGACGCCACTGGATAGGTCGGACAGCAAATACACCCCGGCGCCGCCGACCTCGTCGGTGGTGACGTTGCGCTCCATCGGCGAATTGAGCTGGTTCCATCGGAGAATATAGCGGAAATCGCCGATGCCGCTGGCGGCTAAAGTCTTGATCGGGCCGGCGCTGATCGCGTTGACCCGGATCGCCTGAGCGCCGAGATCGGCCGCGAGATAGCGCACCGAAGCCTCTAACGCGGCTTTGGCGATGCCCATCACGTTGTAGTGCGGCATCACCCGCTCGGCGCCGAGATAGGTCAAGGTGAGCAGCGAGCCGCCTTGCCGCATCATCGGCACCGCCCGCTGGCACACCGCGGTGAAGGAGTAGCAGGAGATGTCGAGCGCCTGCAGGAATGCGGCGCGCGGCGTGTCGAGATAGCGGCCGCGCAGGTAAGCCTTGTCGGCGAAACCGATGGCATGGACCAGGAAATCGAGCCCATCCCACCGCTCGGACACGGCACCGAACGCGGCGTCGATGCTCGCCTCGCTGCCCACGTCGCAGGGGACGAGGAGATCCGACCCGACGCTTGCCGCGAGCGGGCGGACGCGACGCTCCAGCGCCTCGCCCTGGTAGGTGAAGGCGAGGTCGGCACCTTGCGCGCCGCAGGCCGCGGCGATGCCCCAGGCGATGGAGCGGTCGTTCGCCACCCCCATGATCAGGCCGCGCTTGCCAGCCATCAGGGTGCCCGTCGCCCGAGCTGGCGTTTCCGTCATGGGTTGTATCCTCGGTTGGCGGACTGAACGTAGGGTGGTGGCACAGGGCTGCTCGTCGGGGCAAGGGGCGCCCCTCGTCCTACTGCCCGAGACCGGAGTGACCGAAGCATGTCAGAGCCTGATCCGTTCGCGCTGTTCCAGGAGTGGATGGCGGCGGCCGAGCAGACCGAGCCGAACGATCCGAACGCGATGGCCCTGGCGACCGCCGCCGCCGACGGGGCGCCCGCCGCGCGCATCGTGCTGCTGAAAGGCGTCGATCCGCGGGGCTTCGTCTTCTACACCAACCGGGAAAGCCGGAAGGGTGGGGAGCTCGCCGCCACCGGGCGGGCGGCGCTGCTGTTCCACTGGAAGACGCTCGGCCGCCAGGTGCGCATCGAGGGCGCGGTGGAGCCGGTAAGCCATGCCGAGGCCGACGCGTATTTCGCCACCCGCCCGCGCATCTCGCGCCTCGGCGCCTGGGCGTCGGACCAGTCGCGCCCGCTCGCCGACCGCGCCGAGCTCGAGCGCCGGCTGGCCGAGCAGGAGGCGCGCTACCCCGACGACGACATTGCCCGGCCGCCGCATTGGGGCGGGTTCCGCGTGGTGCCCGGCTATTTCGAGTTCTGGCAGAACATGCCGTTCCGGCTGCACGACCGCGAGACATATACGCGGGCCGGCGAGGGCTGGACGGTGGGAAAGCTGTTCCCGTGAGCATCCCGGCGGCGCAGCGCGAGGTGGCCGCCTTGCTGCGCGCGCGGTCCGGGGCCGAGCCGGTCGAGACGCATATCTCGCTGGTGTTCGTCGGCGCCGATACGGTGTGGAAACTGAAGAAGGCGGTGCGCCTGCCATTCCTCGACTTCACCGCGATCGAGGCGCGGCGGCATTTCGCGATGCGTGAGCTGGAGCTCAACGCCCGCGCGGCGCCCGGAATGTATCGCGACGTCGTGCCGGTTCTGCGGCGCGAGCATGGGGGCCTGACGCTCGGCGAGCCGGGGGGCGGCGAGGTGGTGGACTGGGTGCTGCGTCTGGCGCCGGTGCCGAAGACCGATTTTCTCGACGCCGTCGCCGCCCGGGGTGGGCTGCATGACCCGCTGCTGGACGCCGTCGCCGATGGGGTGGCGGCGTTCCATGCCGGCCTGCCGCCGGCCGAGCGCCAAAATCCCGCCGGTGCGATGCGCGCCATCGCCGAGGGCAACGTCAAGGCCGCGCGCGACGCCGGGCTGCCGGCCGATCGGGTGGAGGCGTGGCGAGCAGGCTGCACGGCGGCGCTGGACCGTATCGCCGATTGGCAACGCGCGCGCGCCGAGGGCGGCTTCATCCGCCGCGCGCATGGCGACCTGCATCTCGGCAATCTCTGTCTCTGGCAAGGCGCGCCGGTGCCGTTCGATGCGTTGGAGTTCGACGAGGCGATGGCGACGATCGACCTCGCCTACGATCTCGCCTTCCTGCTGATGGACATCGACCACCGGGTCGGGCGCGGCCAGGCCAATCGGGTGCTCAACCGCTACGTCGCCCGCACCGGCGATGCCGGGCTGACTCCTGGGCTGCCCGTTTTCCTGTCGCTACGCGCCTTTATCCGCGCCCATGTCGAGGCGAAACGCGGGTGCCACGCCGAGGCCGCCGCCTATCTTGACAAGGCAGTGGGGTATCTCGACCTCCAGCCGGCGATAATCGTCGCGGTGGGTGGATTGCAGGGCACCGGCAAGACCACCCTGGCCCGCGCCCTCGCGCCCGCGCTTGGCAACGCACCCGGCGCGTTGGTGCTGCGCAGCGACGACATTCGCAAGCGCCGCGGCGGCGTGCCGCCCGAGGCGCCGTTGCCCGCGGAGGCGTACGAGGGCGAGGTCAGCGCCGCCGTGTTCGCCGAGCTCGCGGCCGCGGCGCGAGAGGCGACGCGCGGCGGCCACGTGGTGATTGCGGATGCAACCTTTCTCGCTCTCGACACCCGCGCCGCGATCGAAGCGGCGGCGCGGGGCGCGGGCGTGCCGTTCATCGGCTTGTGGCTCGACGCGCCGCTGCCCGAGCTCGAGCAACGCATCAGCGCGCGCGGCCCGGACGCCTCGGATGCGACCGTCGCGGTGCTGCGCGCCGCCGCCGGGGCTTGCCCTGGCGCGGGCGGCTGGGAGACGATCGACGCGTGCTTCCGCGCGAGGGCGCTCGAGCAAGCGCGAGGGGCTGTCCGCAGTCGGGCCGGGGCGTGCTAGACTAAGTCACTTCCATGACCGGAGAACGGAGAGCCATGGATATCCGCAAGGTTCTGCTGCCGCTGACGGGCACCGCCGCCGGCGGCGCCGCGTTGCAGACCGCGTTGATGATCGCGCGGATCTGGAACGCCCATGTGACCGCGCTGCACGTGCGGGTCGACTCGCGCGACGTGGCCCCGCTCGCCGGCGAGGGCCTGTCCGGCGCAATGATCGAGGAGATGATGTCGGCCACCGAGAAGGAGAGCAACGATCGCGCCCATGCGGTGCGGGCGATGTTCGAGCGCTTCGTCGCTGATAACGACGTCACCATCGCCGACGGGCGGAGCGGACCGGAAGCGGCGACCGCGAGCTTCGCGTCGGTGACCGGACGCGAGGAGGATCTGGTCGCCCAGCAGGCGCGGCTGGCCGACCTGACGGTGGTGCCGCATCCCGAGGCCGGTGAGGACGTCTCGTCGTCGGACGCGCTGCACGCGGTGCTGTTCGATTCCGGGCGCCCGGTGCTGATCGCCCCGCAAACGGCGCCCACCACGATCGGCGAGCGCGTCTGCATCGCCTGGAACGGCACCGCCGAATCGGCCGCCGCCGTGCATGCGGTGCTGCCGTGGGCGCAGCGCGCCAAGGCGGTGCGCATCCTCTCGGCCGAGGAGTACCAGCGGCGCGGGCCGAGGGCGCAGAACATGGCCGGCTACCTCGCCTTGCACGGCGTGAAGGCCGAACTCGCCACGTTCCGCCCTCGCGATCGCGATGTCGGCGCGGGCATGCTCGCCGCGGCACGCGAGTTTGGCGCCGACATGCTGGCGATGGGCGCCTACTCGCACTCCCGCCTGCGCCAGCTCATCCTCGGCGGGGTGACGCGGCACGTGCTGGAGAACTCGACGCTGCCGGTCATCATGTGCCGATAGCTCAGTCCAGCAACCATCGCGCGCCGGCGGCCTGGGCGATGGAACGCACTTTGTGCAGCAGGTTGGGGGCGACGGGGATGCCCGTGCGTTTCCGCTCCTCGGCGTAGCGGCGCTGCGGGTCGCCCGCGACCAACACAGGCTGCGCCGGATCGGCCGGCCTGGTGGCGCGCAACGCGTCGCAAAAGCGCGTCACGTCGGCGGTGAACTCGCCCGGCGCGCGAAACAACCCGGGGTCGAGGGCGAGGAAGAAATGGCCGATATCCATCCCCTCGGGTTTTTTCATGTGCAACGGATCGGTGATCATCGTCGCACCTGACAGGGCGGAGGACAGGATGTTGACCATCGCGGACAGGCCATAGCCCTTGTAGTTGCTGCCCTCCGGCGTGCCGCCGAGCGGGGTGAGGAAGCCGCCTTGCTGGGTTTCGGTGGCGTCGGTGCTCGGCTGGCCGTCCTTGGTGGTCACCCATCCCGGCGGGAGCTTCAGGCCCTCGTTGGCGCGATTGCGGATTTTTCCCGCCGCGACGGTGGTGGTCGCCATGTCCAGCAGGAACGGCTCGCCCGGCCGGGCGGGGGCGGCGAACGACCAAGGATCGGTGCCCAGCTTCGCCTCGGCGCCGAAGGTGGGCGCGACCTGGATGCCGGCGGCCGAGGTCGCCGCCATGCCGATCAGCCCGGCCTCGGCGGCCATGCTGGTGTAGAAGCCGCACGCGCCGAAATGCGCCGAGTTGCGCACCGCGCACACCGCGATGCCGACCGCCCGTGCCTTGTCGATCGCGGTGTCCATCGCGAAGCGCGCCGGCCCATGGCCCAGCCCGCCGCCGCCGTCGATCAGCGCGGAGACCGGCGTTTCCGACACGATTTCTGGCTCGGCGTCGATGCGAAGCCGGCCGTCGCGTCGGCGCTCGTCATAGACGGTGAGCATCGACAACCCGTGGCTGTCCACCCCGTGCAGATCGGCCCAGCCCATGACGTCGGCGGTGCGCGACGCCGGCTGCGGCGGCATGCCCCAAGCGAGCAGGATGGCCTCGATCTGGGAGCGGTGTGTCTCGTACGGGGCGCCCATGCCAGCGTCTCCACTTACCCGGATTGAAAGCCAATCAGTCACGCGGCTTGGCGTCAACGCCAGCTTGCCAACCGCGCGGCGGCCTCGTGCATGTCGGCTTCGGGCCCGCAGTAGCTGAAGCGCACGAAGCGGCTGCCGCGTGTGCGGTCGAAATCCACGCCGGGTGTCGCCGCGACCCCGGCCTCGGCCAGCATCCGGGCGCAGAATGCCACGCTGTCGTTGGTGCGATCGGCCACGTCCGCGTAGAGGTAGAACGCACCCTCGGCGGGGCTCAGCCGAGAGAAGCCGGCGCGGGGCAGCGTCGCCAGCAGGTGGTCGCGCGAGCCGCGATAGCGCGCGACGTTGGCTTGCAGCTCGTCATGGCAGTCGAACGCGGCTTCGGCGGCGAGCTGGGCCACGTGCGGCGCGCTGATGAACAGGTTCTGCGCCAGGCACTCGACCGGCCGCAGCAGATCCTGGGGCAGCACCAGCCAGCCGATCCGCCAGCCGGTCATGCTGAAATATTTGGAGAAACTGTTCACCACGACGGCACTCGGGCAAAACGCGGCGGCGGTCGCCAGCGGGCTGTCGTAGTTCAGGCCGTGATAGATCTCGTCACTGATCAGCCGCACGCCGTTGGCGTCGCACCAGCGCGCGATGGCGCCGAGCTCGTCGGGATGCAGCATGGTCCCCGCCGGATTGCACGGGCTGGCAACGATCAGCCCGTCCGGCCGTGGATCGAGCTGATCCAGCAGCGCCACCGTCGGCTGGAACCGGCTGTCGGCGTTGGTCTCGATGATCTGCGGCCGCATGCCGAGGGCGGTGAGGATGTTCACGTACGGCGGGTAGAACGGCGCAGCCAAGGCCACCCGATCGCCCACGTCGAACGCGGCGAGGAAGGCCAGCGGGAACGCGCCCGAGGCGCCCACCGTCACCGCCACGCGGTCGGCGGGCACGGCGAGCCCGTACCAATCAACATAGTGCGCCGCGATCCGCTCG
Source organism: Acetobacteraceae bacterium (assembly GCA_965218045.1). GTDB lineage: Bacteria > Pseudomonadota > Alphaproteobacteria > Acetobacterales > Acetobacteraceae > CAVRCA01. The sequence goes on from CBDCJX010000017.1 coordinate 193,719, forward strand.
CGTAGGCTGCGGCGGCCGAACGCCTCGGTGTAGCCCATCGGGTCGCCCGCTTGCAGCGCTTCCAAAGCGGCGGCGACGGCGCCGGCCGGAGCCCCCGTGCCGGGCTGGCCAACCTCCATGCGGATGACGTGCGGCGCACCGGGCGCCAGTCCCGCCTGGCGCGCGTTGGCGGCGGCGATCACGTCCATCACCATGAACGGCGGGGCCAAGGCGCCTCGGCCGACCTTCAACGCCATCAGTTGCTGCCGATCGCCAACCCGGCGCCGCGCGGATCGGTGGCCCAGCCGCAGCTTCCCGCACTGTCCGGCAGGTAGCGGCTGCACGCGATGACGTTGGCTCGGCCGGGCTCCGGCACCGGCGTCGGCATCGGCTGGTTGCTACGCAGGGTGTTGAACATGGCGACCGCCGCCGCGAGCGAGGCCGCCTCTTGCCCGGAACCACCGACCGCGGCGCGGAACGCGTGCAACGGCTCGTTCCAGGCGATGGCGGCGGCCAGTAGCGGTGGCGGCAGCACACTGGGGGATGCGGCGAGCAGGATGCCCGTCCCCGGCACGATCCGGCCGGTGCCGAACAGATTGTTCATCGTCAGCGCGCAAGCCACCGCGTTGCCGTCGCGATCGAGCGTGAGGAACGTGGTCGAGGCCGGGAGTTGCGGCAAGCTCCCCGGTGGCAGGTCGGCGGTGAGCAGCGCCTCGGGATCGCCTCCCGCCGCGCGCCAGCGCGCCGCCATCGCGATCGCCCTCGTGCTGGCTTGATCGAGCGCCGAGGGGCTGGCCTGCAAGCTCTTGAACGCCGCCGCCGCCGCCAGCCCGCCATCCGCCGGCGGTGGCAGGAAGGCGAGCTTGTCGCGGCCGGCGCTGAACGCGATCGGCGGCATCGTCCGGGGCAGGGCGGCGCGCAGGCCGTCGATCGAGAACGCCGCGCCGGCCAGCGGCGCGCTGTCGGCGAGGCGATGGGCCAACGCGCCCTGGTAGAGATCGCCGACGCCGGCGACGCGGAGCTGCGCCAGCGTGCCGCCGAGTTCGGGCTGGATCAGCCGGTCGCCTTCGGCCAGCGGGGTTCCGTCATGGGAAAAAACCTGGCGCGCCGCGGGGTCGGCGAACAGCGGCCCCGACACCAAGGCGAGATCACGCACGAAGGCACGCGAGGCCGGCACGCCGAAGCGCGCCATCTGCTCGGCGGTGACCAGCAGGCTGTCGAACGGGCGCTTGCCGTAGCGGGCATGCAGGGCGAACAGCCCGCGCGCCATCATCGGCACCGCGGCGGGCCGGTCGGAGGTGGGGCCGGTGCGGGCGGGGGCGGGGGGGACGAACACGATCGCCTCCGGCACACCCTGGTTGGCCGATTTGGCGTCCGCGCCGTAGGCGAGGCACGCCCCGCCGCCGCCCAGGCCGGCTCGCGATGGCAACGTCACTGTCAGTGCGAAGCCGAGGGCCACCGCGGCATCGGCGGCGCTGCCACCGGCCGACAGCACCTCGCGCGCCACCACGGCGGCGCGCGGCTCATCGGCGACCACGCCGCCGAGGAAGCCGCTGACATGGCCCGGCGCCCCCTCGGCGGGCGCGGCGCCGAACAGACTTTTTCCGACGGAGGCCGCCGTCGAGCAGCCCGCGACGAGCAAGACGCAGCCGAGCACGACGCAGCAACGCAGCCGAAAGACGCTGTCTCGCACCTAGCCCACCCCTCATCAACGGCGACCCGCCAGTCGGCCTCGGTCCGAATCGCATTTCTCGTCGAACGTGCCATAACCGGCTTGATCAGGGGCGGCAACCGTCCCCGACCTCGTTGCACCCCCCGATGAGAGGGCTCGACCATGCGCATCCTTCGCCTTGTTCCGCTGCTGGCGTGCCTGTGCGCGGTCGCGGCAGCCCAGGCCAGCGAGTTCACCCCGCCGCAGCGCGACGCGATCGTCGCCATCGTGCGCGACGCGCTGAAGCGGGATCCGTCCATCCTGCGCGACGCGGTGACGGCGTTGCAGGAGGACGAGGGCGCGCGGCAGCGGGCGGCCTTGCGGGCGGGGCTAGGTGCATCGCGGCAGGCGCTGGTCGCCGACCCCGCCGACCCGGTGGCCGGCAACCCGCACGGCGATGTCACGATCGTGGAGTTCTTCGACACGCGTTGCCAGTATTGCCGCCGACTGGAGCCGACCATGGCGTCGCTGCTGGCGAGCGATCATGGCGTGCGCCTGGTCTACAAGGATCTTCCCGTCCTCGGGCCGGCCAGCGTGCTGGGCTCGCGCGCGCTGTTCGCGGCACAGCGCCAGAGCGACGCCGTGCCGGGGGCCTACCAGAAGCTGCGCAACGCGTTGATGCGGCCCGGGGCCGAGCAGTCACGCGAGGGGGTTCTGGCCGAGGCCAAGGCGCTCGGTCTCGACGTGGCCAGGCTCGAGCGGGACATGGCGGACCCGGTGATCCAGCGTCGGATCGACGCCAACCTGAACCTGGCCCGGATTCTGGGCATCCAGGGCACGCCGGCGCTGGTGATCGGCGACAAGCTGATCCCCGGCGCGGTCGATTTGGCGGAACTCGAGCAGGCGGTAAAGGCCGCCCGCTCGGCCGGGGGCTGAGTCAACGGCAACATGAAGGTCCGAGCCCAACCGTGAAGCCCAATTCGCTGACGTGCCGGAGATAATCGTCGCGATTGACGAGCGTCTTGAGCAACTCCGAGAGCAGACCCTGGGCCGTGCGCGCATCCGATAAGCTGCCCAGCGATATGACTTTAGCCGAACGAGTCGATGCGGCAGTTCGGGTGTATGAAGAGTTCCTGGCCCGTAAGCATGGGGGTGAGCGCATCGCCGCCTCTCGAAGCAGAGCAATGATCCGAAGGTGGGGCCACGAGGAGGCTGTCCGCCGGACAGTTATAAGGCTGAAGATGTCGACCGGTCTTGATCTTCTCCACGGACGGCAAAACCCAACGCCAAGTACCTAATTAGACAACCGGCTTGTCGCTGATCTCGCGCAGCAGCTTGCGGCGCATCGCCTCGGCGAAGGCGGGGTAGTCGGGGCAAGGCAGGGCGAATGCGCCCGGACCGCCGATCACCTCGCTTGTGTAGCTCTCCAGCAGGTCGGGCTCCTCGTGCAGCACGCAGAGCCCGTTGATGGTGATGTCTGCCGCCACCATCCGGTCGCGCACCAGTGCTGGGGCGATCCCCTCGTTGGAGCGGCCGTCGCCGACCACGTCCACCACCTGCCGCCGCGCCTGGGTCGGGGCGTGGGCGAGCAATGTCAGTGCCGCGAGCAGTGCCTCGCCGATCGCGGTCGCCCCGGGGCGCACCACGCGGGGGGTGTTCTCCACCTGACGGGCGAACGCGGCGGCCTCGTCGGGGGAGCCGATCCGAGTCCACTCGACCATCACCTCCTGCGCGCCGGAGCCGGACCAGAGCACCAGCGCGCCGAGGCTGCCCCGCGCCGGCCCGCCGGTCAGCCCGGCAACGATCTCCGCATCGCGCAACGCGGCGCCCATGGCACCCGCCATGAGGTTGAATTCCTCGAAGGTGACGCTCGCGGAGCCGTCGAGGGCCAGCACGAGGGCGAGATCAACCGGGTCCATGTGCCAAGACTAGCGCAGTCCCGCTCTTGAGCGCGCGGCGGGAGGGGAGGAGTATCGGTCGATCTTGGGAGAGGAAGCCGATGCCGGATAGCCCCATCGACACGCAGCGCGCCGGGCAGCACGCCGCCACGCACCGCCCGCTGTCGCGCATCGTCGTGCTCGACCTCACCTTGGCCCGCGCCGGCCCCACGGCGGTGCGTCACCTCGCCGATTGGGGCGCGGACGTGATCCGCATCGAACCGCCCGACACCGGCGGGGAGGAGATCAGCGGCGCGCGGCACGGCTTCGACTTCCAGAACCTGCACCGCAACAAGCGCGCGATCCGGCTCAACCTGAAATCGCCCGAGGGCCACGCGGCCTTCATGCGCCTCGTGGAGAAAGCCGACGTCATCGTCGAGAACATGCGCGCCGCGGTGAAGCACCGTCTGAAGGTCGCCTGGGAGGACGTCCGCAAGGTCAACCCGCGCATCGTCTACGGCAGCATCTCCGGCTTCGGCCAGGACGGGCCGTACGGCCCGCGCGCCGGCGTCGACCAGATCGCGCAAGGCATGGGCGGGCTGATGTCGATCACCGGACTGCCCGGCCAGGGGCCGGTGCGCGTCGGCATCCCCATCGCCGATCTCACCGCCGGCAACCTGCTCGCACTCGGCATCATGACGGCGCTGTTCGATCGCGAGGCGACCGGCGAAGGTCGCTGGGTCCACACCAGCCTGCTCGAGGCGCAGATCTTCATGCTCGACTTCCAGGCCTCACGCTGGCTGATGGCGAAAGAGGTCGCGCCGCAGGCCGGCAACGACCACCCGACCGGCATCCCGACCGGCGTTTTTCCCGCCAGCGACGGTCACATCAACATCGCCGCCAGCTCGGCGCGGTTGTGGGAGCGGTTCTGCGACACGATCGGCAAGCCGGAGTGGAAAGACAAGGCGGAGTGGAAGAGCCAGAAGGGTCGCAGTGACGACCGCAAGGCGATCAACGCGGCGATCGGCGAGATCACCCGGCACAAGCCGGCCGCGCACTGGATCGAGCTGTTCGAGGGCGCGGGCATCCCATGTGGGCCGATCTACTCAATCGACCAGGTGTTTGCCGATCCGCAAGTAAAACATCTCGGCATGGCGCGGCCGGTCAAGCACCCGAAGCTCGGCGAGCAGGAGGTGGTCGCTTCGCCGATCAACATGACCGGCTACAGCCGCGATATCCGCGCCCCCACGCCGGAGGCCGACGCCGACACCGCCGAGGTGTTGCGTTCGGTCGGCTACAGCGACGCCGAGATCGCCGACATGCGCAAGAAGGGCGCCGTATGATGGACAATGTTCCGACCAAGGACCACGCCGGCGGCAAGATGCTGTCGGCCAAGGATGACGGCGTCGGGCTGATCACCTTCAACCAGCCCGAGAAGCGCAACGCCATGTCGGTCGAGATGTGGCAGGGGCTCGGCGACATCCTCGACGAGTTTCGCGAGGACAGTTCGGTCCGCGTGGTCGTGCTCACCGGCGCCGGGACCAAGGCGTTCGTCTCCGGCGCCGACATCAGCCAGTTCGAGAAGCAGCGCTCGAACTTCGACGCGCAGAAGGAATACGACAAGCTGACCACCGCCGGGCGCGCCAAACTCGCGACCTTCGATAAGCCGACGATCGCCCGGATACGCGGCTTCTGTCTCGGCGGCGGGTTGGCGATCGCCATGCAGACCGATCTGCGCATCGCCGCCGAGGACAGCCAGTTCGGCATTCCGGCGGCGCGCCTAGGTATCGCCTATGCGTTCGACAGCGTGCGCCGGCTGGTGTCCTTGGTGGGACCGGCGCACGCGCGGATGATCCTCTACACCGGCCAGCGTTTCGATGCGGCCGAGGCGCAGCGCATCGGGCTGATCAACCGCATGGTGCCGGACGCGGATTTGTCCGGCACCGTGCTCGACATCGCCCGCACCATCGCCGACAACGCGCCCCTTTCGCTGGCCGCGTCAAAGCACGCGGTGGAGCAGGCAGTGCGCGACGCCTCCGAGCGCGACAAGGAGGGACTTGCCGCCCATATGGCGGCCTGCTTCGACAGCGCTGACTATCGCGAGGGTCGCACCGCCTTCATGGAAAAGCGGAGGCCCGAGTTCCAGGGGAGATAACCCGGCCGTGCCATGCCCGGTCAATGTTCCGGGCATGGCCGCGGGCTGGGTCAATACCCCATCGCTTCCGGCGTGAAAGTGGTCCAGCGCCCGTTCTTGACCACCGCCATGAACGCCTTTTTCGAACCGACCCGCACCTTGGGGCCGTAGCTGACGGGCGGCGAGCCGAATATGTCTTGGTGGTCCTTGATGCTCTCCATGCCGGCGATAAAGCTGTCCAACGTGAGATCCTCGCCGGCGTTCTGTAAACCCACAGCCAGGAGATGCGCGGCGGCAAAGCCGAGTTCCGCCGCCCAGTTCGGTTCACGGCCGAACTGGTCACGGTATTTCTTGACGAAAGCCTGGACCTCCGGCCGCGGATCGTCCGGATAGACGTACAGCGCCGGCGTCATGGTCCGAAAACCCTCGTTGGCATCGCCGGGCACCTCGGCGATGGCGACGTCATAGCTGGCGGCGGACCCCATCATCGGCACCTTCCAGCCGGTCTTGCGCGCGGCCGACATGATCAGATTGGTGTCGCGCGTGATCGTCGCGAGGAATATGAACTCGCACCCGGCGTCGCGCATCTTGGCCACCGATGCGCTGAAATTGGTGTCCGTCGGCTTGTGCGCCGCTTCAGCGGTCAGCTTCATGTCCATCGCCGCGAGCTGCGCATTCACGCCATCCATCACGTCGCGGCCGAAATCCGTATCCTGCCACAGCGCGCAGACCTTCTTGGGATGCTCGGTTTCCATGATGTGCTTCACGCCCGCGCGCATCTGGTCGTAATACGAGGCGTATAACCCGAACTTCAGGCGATTGAACGGCTCGTACATGGAGCGCGCCGAGGTGAGCGGAAACATGTTCGGCACGCCCTTGGCGAGCTGCTCGGGCATCACCGCGTTGTTCATCGGTGTGCCGCCGTTGGCGATCATTAGGAACACGTTGTCGAGGTTGATCAACTTGTTCGCCGCCTGCACCGACCGTGGCACGTTGTATTGGTTATCCTCGACGATGTACTTGATCTTTCGTCCGTTGATGCCGCCCTTGGCGTTGATCTCATCAAAGACCATGCGGATCGCAGTGGTGTTGTTGACGCCCCACATCGCGGTCACCCCGGACAGGTCCGAATAGGTGCCGATGGTGATTTCTTTCTCGGAAACGCCACGCGTCGCCGCGAAGGCCGCCGTTCCCAGAGCAACCGCCGCGACCGCCGCCAGCAACCATTTGCGCATGTCTTGTTGCCTCTCTTGTTTGTGCGTCGCCTTGCTCGAGCGGAGCGCGATCCGCCCGCGCGGGAATCAGTACCCGATCGCTTCTGGCGTAACAGTTGCCCACCGCCCGTTCTTGACCACCGCCATGAACGACTTCTTCGAGCCGACCCGCGTCTCGGGGCCGTAGCTGATCGGAGGCGAGCCGAAGATATCTTGGTGGTCCTTGATGCTCTCCATGCCGCTGATGAAGCTGTCCAACGTCAAGTCCTTGCCGGCGTTTCGCAAACCCACCGCCAAGAGATGCGCGGCGGCATAGCCGAGTTCCGCCGCCCAGTTCGGGTCGTGGCCGAACTGATCGCGATACTTCTTGACGAAACCCTGGACCTCCGGCCGCGGATCGTCCGGATAGACGTACAGCGCCGGCGTCATAGTCCGAAAACCCTCGTTGGCATCGCCGGGCACCTCGGCGATGGCAACGTCATAGCTGGCGGCGGACCCCATCATCGGCACCTTCCAGCCGGTCTTGCGCGCGGCCGACATGATCAGGTTGGTGTCGCGCGTGATCGTCGCGAGGAATATGAACTCGCACCCGGCGTCGCGCATCTTGGCCACCGACGCGCTGAAATTCGTATCCGTTGGCTTGTGCGCCGCTTCGGCTGTCAGCTTCATGTGCATCGCCGCGAGCTGCGCATTGACGCCGTCCATCACGTCGCGGCCGAAATCCGTGTCCTGCCACAGCGCGCAGACCTTCTTGGGATGCTCGGTCTCCATGACACGCTTCACGCCGGCGCGCATCTGGTCGTAATACGAGGCGTACAATCCGAACTTCAGCCGGTTGAACGGCTCGTACATCGAGCGCGCCGAGGTGAGCGGAAACATGTTCGGCACGCCCTTGGCGAGCTGCTCGGGCATCACCGCGTTGTTCATCGGCGTGCCGTCATTGGCGATCATCAGGAACACGTTGTCGAGGTTGATCAGCTTGTTCGCCGCCTGTACCGATCGGGGCACATTGTACTGATTGTCTTCGACGATGTATTTGATCTTTCGCCCATTGATGCCGCCTTTTGCGTTGATCTCGTCGAACGCCATGCGGAGCGCGTTGGAATTGTTGACCCCCCACATTGCGGTCACGCCAGAGAGGTCGGTGTAGGTGCCGACAACGATCTCCTTGTCCGACACGCCCCGCGTCGCCGCGAAGGCCGCCGTCCCTAGAGCAACCGCCGCGACCGCCGCCAACAACCATTTGCGCATTTTGTTGCCTCCCCTTTGTGTGCGGCCGTCTTGCGCGAGCATAGCGCTCGCCGCCCGCGCGGCGCCGTCTAGCTTTCGTACATCGTCTCGATCAAGTCGCTGTACTTCTTATTGACGAACGCCCGTTTCAGCTTGAGCGTCGGCGTCAGCTCGGGGTCTTCCGCCTCGAGCTTCTGCTCGATCAGCCGGAACGCCTTGATCTGCTCGACGCGGGCGAATTTCTGGTTCACACGGTCGACCTCGCGCTCGATCAGCGTCTGGATCGCCGGCGCGCGGGTGAGACTGGCGAAGCTGCTGAACGGCACGGAGTTGTCCTGCGCCCACTTCTCCACGTTCTCATGGTCGATCATCACCAGGCAGGACAGGAATCGGCGGCGATCGCCGATGACGATCGCATCGGTGATGTAGGGGCTGAACTTCAGCTCGTTCTCGATCTCGGACGGCGTTACGTTCTTGCCGCCGGCCGTGATGATGATGTCCTTCATCCGGTCGGTGACGCGCAGATAGCCGTCCTCGGCGCGACCGATATCACCGGTGTGCAGCCAGCCGTCGCGGATCGTCTCGGTGGTCTTTTCCGGCTGATTCCAGTAACCCGTGAACACGTGCTCACCGCGCAACAGGATTTCGCCTTCGGGCGAGATGGCGAGCGCGGTGTGCGGCGCCGGCTTGCCCACCCAGCCGGGCCGGATCGCTTCGGCGGGCATCGCCGTGCTGACGCCGCCGCACTCGGTCATCCCGTACACTTCGAGCATGTCGATGCCGAGGGCGAGGAACCAGCGGATCAGGTCGGGCGAGATTGGCGCCGCTCCGACATACGCCCGGCGCACACGGTCGAGGCCCAGTTCGCGCCGAATGTTGCGCAAGACCGGCAGTGCCAGCAGGAAGCCAAGCCGACGCGAAACCGGTACACCCCGATTCGACAGGCGCGCATCGACCAGGCGCAATCCGGCGGCGATCGCCAAGTCATAGGCGTGTCGCTGCAGGAACGTGGCCTCCCGTGCCCGAAGTGCCACCGCGGACTGCAGCTTCTCGTAGATGCGCGGCACCGCGAGCATGATGGTGGGCTGAACTTCTCGCAGATCCTCGAAGACGGTCTCCGGACTCTCCACGTAGTTGGAGATCATCCCACCGTAGAGCGCCTGATACAGCCCGGCGATACGCTCGGCGACGTGGCACATGGGCAGGAACGCCAGGCGCTCGTCGCCTTCGCGCACGTCGAGCAGCGGATCGAGGTTGACGAGCTGGAACAGGATATTGCGATGGCTCAGCATCGCACCCTTGGGCGGGCCAGTGGTGCCGGAGGTGTACACCAGGATCGCCAACTGATCCGCACGCACCGCCTCGACAGCCGCTTGCCAGGCGCCGGGATGCGCCTTGTCATGGGCCGCGCCGCGTTCCAGGAACGCCTCGAAACTCTCGCATTGCGGGTCGTCGAGTTCGCGCAGCCCTTTCATGTCGAAGATGACGATGCGCTCGAGTGCGGGGCAGCGCTCGCGCACCTGGAGCGCCTTGTCGAGCTGCTCCTCGTTCTCGACGAACAGCACCCGCGCGCCGCAATCACGCAGCACGAACTCGACCTGGCTTGGCGCGTCGGTCGGATAGATGCCCGACGAGACGCCGCCGAGCCCGAGGATGCCGAGATCGGCGTAGACCCATTCCGGCACTGCTTCCGACAGCACGCACGCGACGTCGCCCGCCGCGAAGCCGATCGACTGCAGCGCCATGCCGACCAGGCGCGTGCGCTGGCCGAGCTCGGTCCAGCTCACCTGCTTCCAGATGCCGCGATCCTTCTGCCGCAGGATGGTGCGCGGACCGCGCGATTGCACGCGCTGCGATATCATCGAGGCGAGGCTCGGCCCGATCTCCGCGTCCTCGCGAACGGTGGTCGCCTCGGCGACGATCTGGTTCACCGCCACAGCTTCTTCCTCTTCCAGCGTCGTCGACCGCGCACCCCGACCTCTTTTTGACCGAGATAGAACTCCTTGATGTCCTCCTTCTCCATCAGCCGCGCGCATTCATCCTCCATGACGATGCGGCCGACCTCGATGACGTAGCCATAATCCGCGGTCTGCAACGCGATGTGCGCGTTCTGCTCGATCAGCAGGATCGACACGCCGCGCTCGCGGTTGATGCGTTTGACGATGTCGAAGATCTGCGTCACCAGGATCGGCGACAGGCCGAGCGAGGGCTCGTCGAGCAGCAGCAGCTTGGGCTTGCCCATCAGCGCGCGGCTGATCGACAGCATCTGCTGCTCGCCGCCCGAGAGCAGCCCGGCGCGCTGGTGCTCGCGCTCCTTGAGGCGCGGGAAATAGCCGAAGCACGCTTCGAGATCGCGCGCCACCTCGTCCTTGTCGCGGCGCGTGTAGCTGCCCATCACCAGATTGTCGTGCACGGTGAGGAACGGGAACACCTCGCGACCTTCCGGCGCGTGGCAGATGCCGTGACGCATCACCCGGTCCGGCGACAGGCCGGCGATGTTGTCCCCCTCAAACATGATCTGGCCGCGTTCGGGGTCCATCACGCCGGAGATCGTCTTGAGGATCGTCGTCTTGCCGGCGCCGTTGGCACCGAGAACCGTGACGATCTGGCCCGGATGCACGTCCAGGGTCACGCCGCGGATCGCCTGGATCGGGCCATAATAGGTTTCGATGTTGGCCACGCGCAGCAGCGGCTCGGAGTTGGTGAACTTGGCGCTCCGGGCCTCGATGCTGCGGGCCTCGGCGCTCGGGGCCTCGGCGCTCATGGGTCGCCTCCGAGATAGGCGCGCACCACTTCGGGGTCGCTCTGCACCTCCGAGGGCGTGCCGAGTGCGAGCACCTTGCCGTAATTGAGCGCCATCACCCTATCGGAGACCGCCGAGACCAGGCTCATGTCGTGTTCGACCATGATCACAGTTATGCCGAGGTCCTTCTTGATGTCCTCGATCCAGAAGCCCATCACCTCGGTCTCCTCCACATTGAGGCCGGAGGAGGGTTCGTCGAGCAGCAGCAGCTTGGGCTCGGTGCACAGCGCACGACCCAGCTCGACGATCTTGCGCACCCCGTAAGGCAGGTTGGCGATCAGCGAACCGCGATAACGCTGCAACTCCAGGAAGTCGATCACGTCCTCCACCCGCTGGCGATGCGCGATCTCTGCCCGACGCGTCGACGGCAGGTAGGCGAACTGCGACAGCCAGCTTACATGGGAGTGGCAGTGTCGGCCGATCAGCAGATTCTGCAGCACGCTGGCATTGGCGAACAGCTCGATGTTCTGAAAGGTCCGGGCGATGCCGAGACCAGCGATGCGGTGCGGCGCGACCGTGGTGATGTCTTGCCCGGCGAACACCAGCTTGCCGTGCGTCGGTGCGTAGATGCGGCTGATCAGGTTGAAGATCGTGGTCTTGCCGGCGCCGTTCGGGCCGATGATGGCGAACACCTCGCCCGCGCGCACATCGAAGCTCACGTCATCGACCGCGCGGATGCCGCCGAACTGGATGGCGATGTCCTGCGCCGAGAACAGACCCTCCGGAGCCTCGCTCATCGCAGCCGCTCCGAGCGGGCGTAGGTCTTCTGCCGTCGGAACGACATCGCCCGATGCAGCGGAAATTCCTGGAACCAGTGCTTGAGCTTGAGCCAGCGGCCGTTGATCCCGCCCGGCTCGAACAGGATGACCAGAACCAGGATGAGGCCGAACAGCGACGGTTCGAGCCCCGGCATCCGGCCGATGCCGAACGGCAGATCGTCGCGCACGATGGCGATCGCTTGCGGCAGCAGACGCACGAACAGCGCGCCGAAGATCGCACCGCGAAGCGAGCCGAGCCCGCCCACGAAGACGATGGTGACGAACGAGATGGAAAGCAGGATGTCGAACGAATCCGGGGCGAGATAGCGCACGTAATGCGCGAACAGCGCGCCCGCCAGTCCGGTCATTCCGGCGCTGGTCGCGAAGGCGATCGTCTTGTACAGTGCCAGGTTAATCCCCATGCTCTGCGCCGAGATCTCGCTGTCGCGGATTGCCACCATCGCGCGACCGATCGGCGCGCGCAGCAGATTGAGCGAGACCCACAACACAAACACCAGCACGACCAGCGCCAGGTAGTAGGTCGCGGTGGCGCCTTCGATGGCGTAGCCGAGGATTGTCGGCGTAGGTACCGGGAACCCGTCGAAGCCGCCGGTCACCGCTGTCCATTTCTGGAAGACGGTGCCGACGATGCTGCCGAACGCCAAGGTCGCGATGGCGAGATAGAGGCCGCTCATACGCAAGGTGGGGATGCCGATCAGCACGCCCGCGAAAGCGGCGAGCAGCCCCGCCGCCGGCAAGGTCAGGAGAAACGGCACGCCTTGCGCCAGCAGCACGGCGTTGGTGTAGGCGCCGATGCCGAGGAACGCGGCGTGACCGAGACTGACCAGCCCGGTGAAGCCGATGAGCAGCATCAGCCCGACGCCGGCGATGGCGAAGATGAACACGCCAGCGAGCTCGCCGATGTAGAACTCGCCCATGACCTTGGGCAGGAACAGCAGCACCAGCAGCAGCAGCCCGTACCAGAGCAGGTCGCCGGCATGGCGCCAGATCGAGAGGTCCTGCCGATAGCGGGTCTTGAACAGGTAGCGCATGTGCCTGCTTTCAGACCCGCTTGCGGATCGACTCGGAGAACAGGCCCTGCGGACGCAGGATCAGCACCGCGAGCAGCACCACGTTCGCCGAGACCTCCTGCGATCCGGGCGGCAGGAAGTATCCCGACAACTGCTCGACGATGCCGATGATGACGCCGCCGACCAGCGCGCCGGGGATGCTGCCGAAGCCGCCGAGCACCGCCGCGGCGAACGCCTTGATGCCAAGAAAACCCATGTTCACGTCGATCATCGAGACCGGCGAGAGCAGGATGCCGGCGACCGCCGCGACGCCGGCGCTGATCGCCCAGATCAGCGAGAACACCGTCCGCACCGGAATGCCCATGTAGTAGGCCGCGAGCTGGTTCTGCGAGGATGCCTGCATCGCGATGCCGAGGCGGGTGCGGCTGAAGAACATGTACAGAACCAGGCAGAGGATCACTGTGCCGACGATGATCGACAGATTGTCCTGCCCCAGCACCATGCCGCCGACCCGCACCGTCTGGTTGGTGAACGGGGTCTCGAACCCGACCGAATCATAGCCCCAGGTGATGCCGGCGAAAGCTCGGAAGATGAAACCCAATCCGAGCGTGAGCATGACCACGGCGAATTGCGGTTGACCGATGACTCTTCGCAAGATGACGGCGTCGAGCAGGAAGCCGAACGCCCCGATTATCAGCACCGCGAGCAGCGCGCCGACCCAGTAGTTCAGACCCAAGGTGGCGATCAGGCTGAACGCGGCGAACCCACCCAGCATCATGATGTCGCCCTGGGCGAAGTTCACCATCTCGGTGGCTTTGTAGATCAGCACGAAGCCGAGCGCGATCAGGCCGTAGATGCAGCCTGCGGCGGACCCGTTGACGATGAGCTGAAGCAGCCGCGCGGCGTCCTGCAACCGCACATCCTCCCTGTAAAGCATGCCCTGGGTGCGGCTCGTGTTGTCGTCCGCGGGCTTGGTTGGCACGACGATAGGCTGCGGTTTCCGGCAGCGTCAATCGGGAGAAGAGAGTGATCGTTCTGGTAAGTAATGATGGGCGAGCAGCCGGGGCGCGCGAAAGGCTAGAACGCGGCGCAGGACCGATCGAGCAGGATGCCGACCGATCGCTGGCCGAAGCGGCTCTTGTAATCGCGCGCCACCGCCTCAAGCGCCAGCGTGGTGGCTGGTGTCGGCGGAGCGGCGATCAGCAGCACGCGCGACGGCTCGGCGCCGATCTGCCCGGTCCTCGGATCGCGCCACTGACCGTGCGCATCCAGCACCGTGAACCCGTCCGGGAAGCGCGGCGTCACCACGTCGCGTTCGAATCCCGCCCATTGGTCAGCCGTGGCGACGCCGCCGCCGGGCGCATCGACGCCGAACAGCATCGTCGCCACCAGCGAGGGATGGCCGCCGACGGCGACGCAAGGATCGCTCTGGGCGCAGCCGGCGAGCAGGGCGAGCGCGAGCATCGGCCCGCGCCGCCCCTGGGTCACGCCAGGGACGCGGCAAGCGCTTCCCACTCGCTCTCCAGCGTGCCATCGGCGGCCGGCTTGTCGGCGCGGGCATACCAATAGCGGGCGTTGGCGAGGTCACCCTCCTTGCGATGCAGGTAGGCATGCACCGCCGCGCCATCCGCGCTGTTGTCCTGCTGGGCGCAATGATGCGCGCGCTGCCAGTCGCCCTTGGCATCCCACCACAGCGTCTGTCGCGCCAGGCTGAGCCCGGCGGGCGGTTCGTCGGCGGCCAATGTCGCTCGCAAGGCATCGAGGTCCATATCCGGCGCTCCCAGCGCAACCAGCATCGGTCTGATACGTGCGCGACCACGCGCGGGCAAGGCTCACGCCGCCGTGGAGAGCGGCAGCTCGGCGTCCCGGGCGACATTCTCCGGCACTTCCTCGTCGTCGGCGGCAAGCGCGTCCGCTCCGACGACCTCGTGGCCGGTCGCCTTGGCGATCAGCATCAGCAATCGGCGTTCCCGATCGTCCATGAAGGCGGCGAACGCGTCGGCGCGAAGCAGCCGGGGATCGAGGCAGTGCGACCGCAGATGCTCGTCGAGCGTGGCGGCGGCGATCGGCGCCTCCTTGGCACTTCCCCGCTCGATGCGGGCGAGATAGTCCGACGGGGCGGCGCCACCGAGAATACGGTTGGTTCGGGCACCGAGCGGGGTCTTGTTGATAATGGAATCGTAGACCTTCGGCTCGATGTTCTGCCGCTGACACCAGGCTTCCGGAAAGATGTGGTGGATGTCGACCGCCTCGTCGAAGAACACGGTGTGATCGAAGGTCTGGCCGGAGCGGAAATCCTGCGCGCCCTCGCGCATCAGCAGCGCATGAATCCCCTTGTAGGCGGCGGAGAGGCGGGTGCGCATGGTGCGCAGCCGATCCGACCGGAACACACCGTCACGCAGCGTGCTCGGCTCGGGCCCGCCCTCCAGCCAGGCGGGCACTTCCTGCACGTCCTTGGCGAAGCGGCTCTCGATCGCCGAGCCGTAGAGCTCGCCAAAGATGCCGCACCAGAACCAGCGAGCGAGTTTCGCCCGGTTCGCCGCGTTCTCCCACCTGTCGCCGATGATCGTGAGGATCGCGGCGAGCGGCACCACCTGCGTCTGATACGGCAGGTCCGCGACGCGGAAAATGTTGAGCTGACGCAGGAAGCGCGCGGCGGTCCTGAAACCATCCTCGACCGGCAAGCGGCACCCCTGGTAGGCCGGTAGCGGCAGATCCAGTAGCGACTGCTTGGTGGCACGAACCGCCGGCAGATCGCTCTCCTTCGCCCCGGCGGCGATCGCCTCGGCACGGGCCTGGCGGGAGTGCACCAGTGCGATCGCCTGCAGGAAGTCGGTGCTGGCGACCTTTTCCAGCACGCCATGCGGCTTGTCGGACGTTCGCCCGTACACCTGCAAGCGGGTCTGGATGCCGGCGATGCCGGGCCGCGCCGCCTGCCCGTTCGTCGCGGGGTCCGCCGGTGCGCCATACCAGTCGTCACGCAGCCGATAGCCTTGCGCCGCGTACATCGCCGTCACCAGCTCGAAGGCGTCGAGCGCCTTGCCGCCGGTGTTCACCTTCTCGAACACCAGGCAGACGGCCTCGTGCGACGTGTCGTGGCCGAGCGCGATGACCGGCACATGATAGCTCTTGAAGTTTGCCAGGACCTCGTTCTTGAAGCGCTTGAACAGGTCCCGACGGCCCGGATCGCCATGCGCTATCCAGTAATCCCCGAAACCATCCTGCCACTCGTCCCAGTCGAACACGCGGTTCACCGGGAACATCAACCGGGCGTATTCCGCCTCGGCGGTCGAGAGGTCGAGCAGAACATCCTTGTTGAAGTTCGCCTTCACCTTGCGGTCCTCGGGGATGCCGAGGATGGTGTCTTCGCGATTGGCGCTGGGCGCGAGGGCCTGGGCGATGTCGATATAGAACCAGTGCCGCACCAGCTTCTGTCGCGGCGTGATGGTGGCGACCACTTCGTTGCGCATGCAGGTCTGGTACAGCGACGTCATGCGTTGCTGGCCGTCAAGCAGCAGCGCGTCGGGCGCGCGGGTCGCGGCGTTGGGCTCGGCGCCCTCGATCGGCCGGCGGGCGAAGGTTTCGGCAGCACCCGCCTTCATCTCCAGGGTCATCAGGGCTCCCACCGGGAACGCCTGGGAGATCGAGGCGAGCAGGCTTTTTATGCGATCCTCGTCCCATACCCAGCTACGCTGGAAATCGGGCAACTGGATCCTGCCGCCGCCGCAATCATTCAGCAGCTCTTCCAGCGCGACGGGATTGGTCTTGAACGTCGTTTGAGCCATTCACCACGTGCCCGGGCTGCCGCGCCGACAGATTCACCGACGCGGAGTTGCTTTCTTATGAATCGGTCGTCGTAATCAGTGCCCCGCCGTGCTGCGCCGCCGCCAGGCGCTGATCTGGTCCATCGAGGTATGGACGTGAACCACCACCGGCCGGTCGCGCACCGAGAACGCTCGCGCGATGCCGTGCTCGATCTCGCGCTCCTCGCGGATGGTGATCCCCTCGGCGCCGAACGCCTGCGCCCACAGCGCGAAATCGGGATTGGTGAGCCGGGTCGCCGCCTCCGAAGGCCGGCCGGGATAGCGCATGTCGTGGTGCATCATGATGGTACCGTAATGCGCGTTGTCGGCGATGATCAGGATCGGGTTGACGCCGTACTGCCTGGCGGTGGCGATCTCGTTGCCGGTCATCAACGCCCCGCCGTCGCCGGCAAAGGCGATGGCCTGCTTGCCCGGTCGCCGCAACGCCGCCGCGACCGCCATCGGCATCGCCGCCCCCATCGCGCCGACGATGGAGGCGAGAAACGCCTGTCCGGGCCGGAAGCGCAGATGGCGGTGGATGAAGCTCGAGAAATTGCCGGCATCCGAGGTAACCGCCGCGTCCGAGGCGAGGTGCTTGGCGATCTCGGCGACCACGGCGGAGAAATTTACCCCGTCCGTGCTCGCGTCCCACGCCGGCTCCAGCAGACGGTTGTGGATCGTGTTGAGCTCGCTCACCCAGCCGCGCCGCACCTCGACACCCGCCGGTGCGCCGCGTGCGAGCAGGCCCTCGATGACCGCCTGCGGTTCGCACGCCATGCCGAGATCGGGGCGGAACACGCGGCCGACCTCGCCCGGGTCCGGCCAGATGTGCACCAGCGGGAGCTGCGGCTGTGGTGCCGTGGGAAAGCTGTAGGACTGGCTGACCGAATCCGACAGTCGCTCGCCGAGTGCCACCAGCAGGTCGGCGCGCTTCATCGCGTCGAGCAGCGGACGCGGCACCCGGGTGCCCATGTAGCCGCCATAGTTCGGGTGGTCGGCGTCGAACAGATGCGGCCGACGGTGGGTGGGCGAGATCGGCAGCATCCAGCGCTCGGCGAGTTCGGCCAGCGCCGAGACCGCCGCCTCGCGCAACGCGCCGCCGACCCAGACGAGCGGCCGTTCGGCGCGCTCCAGCAGCCGCGCCAGGTGGTCGAGGTCCTCGGCGCGCGGGCCGGCGAGGGCGGCGGGACGCGGCCGGTCGAGCGGCGCGTCGGTCCGCTCCTCGAACAGGTCCTCCGGCAGGATCACCGCGACCGGACCCGGCGTGCCGCTCTCGGCGATGTGGAAGGCGCGCGCGATCGCCTCGCTCGCCATCTCCGGCTGGTTGACCTCGATCACCAGCTTGGTCACGTCGGCGAGCAGGCGGGAATAGTTCTGCTCCTGCAGCGCCAGCCGGCCGAAATCGCGGCGCTCGACCTGGCCGACCAGCATCACCATCGGCGAGGCGTCGTGATACGCCGTGTGCAGCCCGATCAGCGCGTTGGACAGGCCGGGGCCGCGCGAGACCACGCACACCCCGGCGCGGCCACCGCGCATCCGCCCGTCGGCCACCGCCATGAAGCTGGCGCCGCTCTCGTGCCGGCACACCACCAGCCGGATCCGATTGTTGTCGACCAGCGCGTTGGTCAGCCCGAGATAGCTCTCGCCCGGCACGCAGTAGATCAGGTCGATGTCATGCGCCTCGAGGCTGTCGACCAGCAGGCGGGCTACGGTCTGGCTCATGGTGCTTGGTCCTCCGGGTCGCGGTTGGCTCTCGCCGGTCAGCGGCTGGGGCAGCGCAGCAGCGGGTAGGGGAAGTCGCCGCAGTTCGGGAACGTGATCTGATTCTCGCCGTGCCGCTCGACGGCGAGCTCGTTCGGGCCCTCGCAGCCGAAGCCGACGCCGGGCGGGACCGGTTGGGCATTGCGGAGCAGCAATCCCGCGCTCATCGACGGCGCGACGTTGGCGAAGCGGAACTGCACCCCCTTGGCGGTGGTCAGCGCCGTCTCGATCAGGCGTTGCACGTAGAGCTGGTCGGTGAGCTGGGCGCGCATCACCAGATCGCGGGTGAAGATCACCACCGGCTGCGACAGGCACACCTCGGCGCTGATGCTGGTGGGCGGCGGGAAAAGCCCACCGGTCCAGGTGCCGAACAGCCAGGCGTGCGGCGGCTGTGCCGGCCCTTGCCGCGCCGGCGCCGGCGCTGGCCTGGCTGGGGCGGCGGCGGGGCGACGGTCCGCCGCCTGGGCGGAACCCGGGCTCGGCAGTAGCAGCGATGCCGCCACGGTCGCGGCTGAAACTCTGGCAAGACGGTGCATTCGGACCCTCGTTGATCGGCGCGGCGACGATAGGGCGCGCTCCACGCCGAGGCCAGCCGGGCCGAGGCCAGCCGCCGGGCGAAAGTCGCGGTTGAACCGCGCGATGGCGCGTGGCACATGCCACCGCTCCCAAGGAGGTTCGGATGCTGCGGCGTCTCTACGCGCGCACCCTCGCGCTGGCGGCCGATCGGCGCGCGCCCTGGTGGCTCGCGGCCATCGCATTCGCCGAAAGCAGTTTTTTCCCGGTGCCGCCCGACGCATTGCTCATCCCGATGGCGCTCGCGCGCCCCGAGCGGGCCTGGCGCTACGCCCTGATCTGCACCGTGGCGAGCGTGCTGGGCGGCGCGCTCGGCTACCTGATCGGCTACGCGCTGTTCGATCAGCTCGCCGCGCCGCTGATCCGCGCCTATGGCTACGGCGACCGGTTCGCTTCGTTCCAGGCGATGTACGCCGAGCACGGGCTGTGGGTGATCCTCATCAAGGGCCTGACGCCGATCCCCTACAAGATCGTCACCATCGCCTCGGGCGCGGCGAGGTTCGACTTCGTGCTATTCATGCTGGCCAGCCTGGCGACGCGCGGCGCCCGCTTCTTCCTCATTGCCGCGTTGCTGCGACGGTTCGGTGAGCCGGTGCGCGACTTCATCGAACGGCGGCTCACCTTGGTGACCAGCGTGGCGGCGGCCGGCGTGGTGGGCGGGTTCCTGGCGCTGCGGTTCCTCTGATCTACTGCTCGCCGAGCAGCGCCGCGCGAAACCGATCCCGCACCAGCGCCGGCTGGAACCGCCGCTTGTCGCGCAGCGCCGGACCTTCCTTGACCCGCAACAGGATGAACGCCAGCCCGCCGCCCTCGCGTACCAGGCGCTTGCCTTCCGGCAGATCCGCTTCCGTGTTGATCGTGTAGACCACCGGGATACCCGACCCGTCGGCGATGGTGTCGAGCCGCACGCCCATGCCGGTGTGCGTCTCTTGGTTGCCAGTCTCGCCGTAGCGGCAATTGTCGACGCAGACGATGGTCAGGTTGGGCGGGTTCATCGCCGCCGCCGTCGCCAGCGAGCCGAGATTCATCAGCAACTCGCCGTCGCCGGTGACGCACAGCACCCGCCGCTTCGGCTGTGCCAGTGCGAGCCCGAGCGCCATCGGCACCGCCGCCCCCATCGCCCCGCCGAGCGGGAAATTCAGCGCGCTGTCCTTGCTGATCGCGGTCAGCTCCTGCGCCGCGCCGGCAAGGCCAGCCACGATGAGGAAATCTTCCGGACGCTCGATCAGCGCCGGGACCGCCTGGCGGCGATCGAGCACCGGATCGGGGTGACCGGCCGTCTGCATCCGCTTCGGTCGTGCCATGACGCGCTCCCCCTCAGAACTTCTTGGCGCCGATGAGGCGCTGGCCCAGCAGCACCGCGATCGGGTAGCCCGACTGAAAGGCCATGGTCAGCGCGGCGGCGGTGACGGGCTGCACGTCGTCGGGGCGGTCGATGCGCATGACGATGAGACCCATCGCCTCCAGCACCTTTTGCGTCGCCTGGCCCATCGGGAACTGCCACGGGTTCCCCTCGCCGAAATCGCCGCGCATGGAGATCAGGGTGAGGAACGGGAAGCGGCCACCGACGGTCATGGAGAGCATGTTGATGGTGTTGCCCGCGCCGCTCGACTGCATCAGCAGCACGCCGCGTTCGCCGCCGAGATCGGCGCCGGCAAGCATCGCCACGCCTTCCTCCTCGGTGGTGAGCGCCACCGAGTGCACGTCGGGGTCGGCGATCGAGCGGTCGATCAGGATGCGGTGCCCGGCGTCGGGCACGTAGGCGAACTGGGTCACCCCGGCGGCGCGGAGCTGGTCGTACAGCGCATCCTGCCAGCCTTCGAGGTCGTGCCGTTCGACTTCGTCGTCAGCCATCCGCCGTCTCCCATCGTCTCGAGTTGCGAGGTTAGCGCCTCGGCCCCAATGCACAAGCGGGTAACGCCCCCGGCTGAGCGGTCGCGGTCTCAGCGAACCCGTAGCGGATTGATCGTTCGGGCTGCTTCGAAGTCCCTCTCGTTGTTTGTCACCACGAGGCAGTCGTTGGTCTCGGCGATGGTCGCGATGATGGTGTCGAGCGGGCTCCGCTTTCCGCCGAGCACCGTTCCTTCGGCCATCAGCCTCGCCCAGGCGAGGGCCGCCTTCTCGTCGGAAGGGAGAATACGGCCGGCAAATAGAGCGGATGGGCCCTCCGGCCCGGTGAACGCTCGACGACAACCCAGCTAGGAGTACATCGGCTCTGAGCCCCCTGCAACCCGCCGACAACCCGTTCGGCACGAGGTTGTCACCATGTCCCAGGAACAGAGTGTTACCCATGTCTACGGGCTGGACCCTGGGAGGGCTGGCTCCCCGAAATCGACCTACAAGGATCGTGCCGTCGCCCTCGCGCGCAGACAGTCGATCGTCACGCCAGACGATCTCGGCGGTGTGTGCGTCTACCGGTGCCAATTAAGCAAGCTCTGCGATCTCGAACTGTGGAAAAGGTAGCTTACGGTCGATACCGGCTCGGGCCCGCAGCCGCGATCCTGGCTTCCGATCCAGATGATCTGGCAGCCTAGCGCGTGTGTTGTTTGAGCGCTTCGAAGGTAGGAAGCGCAGATCGCACCGGGCATTCCGGCGAGGCGCATTGTTCGCCAAAAACTCACGCATCTGCCTCTATGCAGAACACAGCGCCACTGCCGACCTCGCGATTGAAGTCGACCTCCGCGCCATCCCAGCGATAGTCAAGGTGGCGTCCCTGCACTGGGTTCGCTGCCAGGTCCGGGTAGAACAAAGAAATGCACTCGCCGCCGGGCTGACGACAACTCGGATAGACGATGCCTTCCGAGCCTCCGGCGCGCAGATCGGCCGCCAAGCCCTGGCTTTCCGCGTAGCTGTCCGGCCGCAGAGCTTCCGCGAATAGACCTTGGTCGCCGCGAAGATCGAGCGCCGCCTTGACGTTCCCATCGAGCACGATCGCGCGGAACTGCGAGGTCCAGCCAGCCGGTTCGGCCGTCATCGCCATGAAGCGCTTGTGGTGGTGAATGGTCTCGGCGAGAGCCGTCTCAAACCGATCCGCCGCATAAAGGACGCCGTAGGTGCCCGTGCTGAAGCGGCTTGGTGAAGTTGAAGTTGGCCCGTGCCGGTCGCGACCCGGCGGACCTTGCCCGCGAGTTCGAGCCGACGGCGCAGTCGATCTGTTACTGGGTTACCCAGGCGGACCGGCAAGGGGGCCGCCGGGAGGAGAAGGTTAATGGGCTGGCGGCGGCCGAGCGCGACGAGCTGGCCCGGTTGCGGCGTGAGAACAAGCAGCTGCGGCTGGAGCGCGACATTCTCTCTCGAGCTGCAGCCTGGTTCGCGCGCGAGACCGGCGCGATCCCGCCCGGGTCTTCGAATTCATGAGCGCGAACCAGGCCGTCTTTCCAATCGCGGTCATGGCGCGCGTCCTCGGCGTATCGGAGTCTGGCTATCACGCGTGGCGGCAGCGTCCGGCCACGGCGCACGCCGTGGCTGACCAGGTGCTGCTGAAACGGGTCCGCACGGTCCACGCCAGTTCGCGCGAGACATACGGCGCACCGCGCGTGCATGCCGAGCTGAGGGCAGAAGGGGAGAAGCATGGACGCAAGCGGATTGCTCGGCTGATGCGTACGGCCGGTTTGGTCGGCGCCAGCCGCCGTCGCACTGGTGTGAGGACGACACGCCGCGAGCGGGATGCACGGCCGGCGCCGGATCTGGTCGATCGGGACTTCACGGCCAAGGCGGCCAACCAGCTTTGGGTTGCCGACATCACCTTCGTGCCGACAGCGACGGGGTTCCTGTTCCTGGCCGTCGTGCTGGATGCCTGGAGCCGCAAGATCGTCGGCTGGTCGATGGCCAACCACCTGCGTGCTGAGCTGGTGGTGGATGCGCTGGAGATGGCGATCGGCCAGCGTCGGCCAGGCAACGTCATCCACCACAGCGACCAGGGTAGCCAAGGCGGACTCAAGTGATCGTCGCAACACCTGGGAGGAAGCGATGGCGGGTCGGCGGCGTTCGGATCGGGCTTTACGACGCAAGCTGAGATCTTTTGGTCGGCCGCCAGTGGCGCGGCAAGATCACCGGCGGCGGTTTTGGGCTTTGATCGCCGAAGGTTTGTCGAGCGAGGACGCTGCGATGGATGTGGGGATATCACAGCCGGTCGGCACCCGACACCAACGGGTTGCTGCGGCAGTACTTCCCGAAAGGCACGCACCTCGGCGACCATGGCCCAGACGACCTTGCGGCAGTGGCCGCCGCGCTCAACGGTAGAACGCGCTAGATGCTTGGCTGGAGAACGCCCGCTGAAGCTCTCGACGCCATGCTGCAATCAGTTCAGGCTGCTGTTGCAGCGATCACTTGAGTCCGCCCAATATACCTCCTTGGCATTCGGGAAGCGCTGCCGCGAGGCCGGCGTGCGGCCGTCCATGGGATCGGTCGGCGATGCGTATGACAACGCCATGTGCGAGAGCTTCTTTGCCACGCTCGAATGCGAGCTGTTGCACCGCCACCGGTTCGTGTCCGATCGTGTCCCAGGCCGAGGCGCGCATGGCTTGCTTCAAGTCTCGCCAGGATCGCTCGATGTCGTTCAGTTCGGGTGCGTATTTCGGCAATCACTCGATGGTCAGCCAGGGCCGCGCGGCAACCGCTGCACGGGTCAGCTTGCTGATGTGGATCGGGCCGTTGTCGAGCACCAGCACGACCGGAGCCGCCTCGCGTCCCGGCCTGGGTCTATAGCGGAGGTCAAGCTTCTCCAACAGAGCGATGAAATCGGTGCTGCGCTTGCTGGCACTGACATGTACGACCAGTTCGCCACTTCCATAGTCGAGCACGCCAAGCAGCGCCCGCTTGCGCGCCTGACCCGGCGCCGGGACGCGCAGGTCGACACCTCGCTTGGCCCAGGCATGAGCCAGATACGGATGGGTCAACGCTTCCGATTCGTCGCCGAACAGCAGCACGATGTCGCCCGCTTCGGCCTGCTGACGCAGCAGGCGCAGCCTCAGTCCCGACCAGTCGACCGCCTGGGCATCCTGTCGGCCGTGCAGGCAATGGCGGGGGCGCCGCCAACGGAACCCCCCTTTTTCAGCGCCTTGCTGAGCTGTGATTTGGAGATCGTCAGGCCGCTGCGCGCCGCCAGTTCGGCCTGCAATCGCGGCAGCGTCCAGTTCGGCCGATCCGTCACCGGTGCCGATAGAACGTCGCGCGCCAGAGCCAGCGCCGCCTCGCTCTTGACTGGTGCCGCTCCGGCCTGCGGGTTTGCCCGCAATCCATCCACACCATCGGCCATGAACCACGTCCGCCACCGCCGCACGCTGTCCGGCGTCACGCCGAACACGCGCGCGATCTGCCCGCTGGTCCAGCCGTTCACCGACAACAAGATGGCCCGCGCCCGGTCCGCCTCGTTGCGTCGTGCCGACAGCGCCAGCGCCTCCAATTCCGCAACATCCGCCGCCGTCGCAGTCACCCGAGGCCGACCAACCGATCAGGCCGGCCGGGCCGCGCGCGTTGAGCTTGACCACCCGGTCCCGCACGATCTGCAGCGTCACGCCGCCGATCCGCGCCGCGTCGCTCCGTTTTCCACCCTCGCAAATGGCGGCTAAACCAAGCAGCCGCCGGACCTGGCCGGCATGCTTGCTTTGACGAGCAAGCCCCCGCGGGTCTTGAGCATCAAAATCCCAAAAAGCTGTCGTCATGGCTAACCCAACCTGTTCGCCACCTTGAATAAAATCGTCATCGCGTCGGGCAAAACACGATTGAGTCAACTGCTCAGAGAGCTTGGTATCATACCCGTTGTCTCAAGTTTCCACCCGTTCGCGTGCGCGGGTGATCCACGGATAGCTGGTCAGGGTCGTGAGCCGACCCGCTTCGGCGCGGAGCGCATTCCATGCTGTGCAGAGTGCATCCACGATAGCCTCCTCGTTTTGGTGAAGGCGGAACGAGAGATAGCGTTCTCGCAAATATAACTAGACCCGCTCCACCGGATTGAGCTCGGGCGAATATGGAGGGAGCGGCAGCAAGGTGATGTTGTCAGGCACGTTCAGTGCCGCCTTGCCATGCCATCCGGCTCCGTCGAGAACGAGCGCGGCGTGCACGCCAGCAGGCAGGGTTACGGAGAATCGCTCAAGGAACAGATCCATGGTCGCGGCGGTTGCCTCCGGCAGCACGAGGGCGAAGCCATCGTCAGTGCCGGGCCGGACGGCGGCGAAGATGTAGGTGGACAGGAAACGCTTGTCGCAGCGTCCTGGCGGACGCTGGCCGCGGCTGAACCAGCGATGGCCGGTGCGGCCTTTCTGGCCCTCCCGCGCTTCGTCTTCAAACCAAAGCTGCAACGTCTTCCCGGGGTGGGCGGCGACAAGCGCTTCCAGTTCGGCGGCCAGTTTTTTTATATAGCTCGCGCGCTTCGACATCGCCCTGCGGGTGTGCGGGCCGTGCTTTCTGCCAGGATAGACCGATCCGTCGCAGCAACTTGGAGAGGGCGGACAGCGTGTAGCTCACGCTCCACTCGTGTTCGATATGGGCAACAATGTCGATCAGCCGGTAGGTGCTCATCCCGTCCGCCTCTGGGTCGGGGCCTTGCAGCACCCAAGCCCGCAAGTTGTCGCGCTGCTCCTCGTCCAGCTTCCCGTGCGGACCCGACCGAGGGCGGTCATGCAGCCCTGCCAAGCCCTCGGCGTTGTAGCGCACCACAGCATCACGCAGCGACTGCCGCTCCCGCCCGACCAGACGAGCCGCCTCTCCCCGGCTTGCCCCTTCCAATGCTTGGGCGATCGCCAGGGCGCGCAATGCTGCGCGCCGATCCGGCTCGCTGCGCGCAAACCGGCGCAGGTCCGCGGCGTCAAGATCGCCCCGGATCGGCAGCCCACGTCCCGCCATCAAGCCCTCCCTCGAATCGACCAGATTGCAAGGGAATCACACGACAGCGCCTCCGTACATCACATCCGAGTCAGCGGACGAGACAACGGGTATCACTCGATACATGAGGAATTGGCTGGCAAGTAGGAAGTAACGCGACTCGCACGCCTTATTTGCCTGAAAACTCCGGCTTGCGCTTCTCCAGGAACGCGTCCGCGGCCTCGCGGTGGTCGGCGGTGGCGTGCACCAACGCCTGCATTGCCGCCGCCATTTCGAGCAGCGTGTCCATCCGCGTCTGCCGTCCCTCGAGCAGCAGCCGCTTGGTCATCCGCACCGCGTGCGGTGGATTGGCGGCAATCTTCTCGGCGAGCGCGCTTGCGGCGGATAGCAACTCCGCATCCGGCACCACGCGCGAAACCAGACCGCAGGCCAGCGCCTCCTGCGCGCCCAGCATGTCACCGGTGAACGCCATCTCGGCCGCTTTGGAGAAGCCGACCGCGCGCGGCAGCAGCCAGGCGCCACCGTCGCCGGCGATCAGCCCGACCTTGACGAAGCTCTCGGCAAAACGCGCGCTCTCGCCGGCGATGCGGATGTCGCACATGCAGGCGAGATCGCAGCCCGCACCCACCGCCGGGCCGTTCACCGCCGCGATGATCGGCACATCGAGCCGCTCGAAGGCGAGCGGGATACGCTGGATGCCCTGCTTGTAATAATGCGTGGTCAGCACCGGCTGCCTGGCGCGCTGCTCCGCCGCCTGCGCCATCTCGCGCACGTCGCCGCCCGAGGAGAACGCGCTGCCGGCCCCGGTGAGGATCGCCACGCGCACCGAGCGGTCGGCGTTCATCCGCGCCAGCGCCTCGACGATGGCATCGACCGTGCCGATGTCGGTGAGCGGGTTGCGCCGCTCCGGGCGGTTCAAGGTGAGGGTTACGATCGCGCCGTCCTGTGCGTACAGCACCGGTTCGTCGGACATCTTTGTCTCCGTCGGTTCAGCGCAGCCCGAGGCCGCGCGCGATCATGCCACGCAGGATTTCGCGCGTGCCGCCACGCAGCGAGAACGAGGGCGCATGCAGCATGGTGTGGGCGAGCACGGCGGAGAACGCCTGCGTCGATTCCGCGGCGGGCTCGGTGTCGATCAGCAGCCGGGCGATCTCCGGGATCTCCTGTTCGACCAGCGCGCCGAGGTCCTTCACCATCGCCGCTTGCAGCGCCGGGTTCTCGCCGGCTTGCAGCATCCCCGCAACCGATCGCGACAGCCGGCGCAAGGTCATGATGTGCGCCGACAGCCGACCCACGGCGATGGCGGCGCGATGCGACGGCTCCGGCCCCAGCGCGCGCACCAGTTCGACGAGCAAGGTGAAGCTGGAGAGGAAACGCTCCGGCCCACTCCGCTCCAGCGCAAGCTCGCTGGTCACCTGGCCCCAGCCATCGCCCTCGCGTCCGAGCAGCGCGGTCTCTGGCAGGAAGCAGTCGGTGAACACCACCTCGTTGAAATGGTGCTCGCCGGTGAGCGCGTAGATCGGGCTGATCTTGAGCCCGGGCGTGTGTTTCAGATCGACCAGGAACTGGCTCATCCCGCCGTGCCGATTGGCGGCATCGCTCGGTCCGGTGCGGCAGAACAGGATCATGTAGTCCGACAGGTGCGCGAACGAGGTCCATACCTTGGTGCCGTTCACCAGGTAGCCGCCTTGCACCTTGGAGGCACGAGTACGCACCGAGGCGAGGTCGGAGCCGGTATCCGGCTCGCTCATGCCGATGCAGAAATACGCCTCGCCGCGCGCGATGCGCGGCAGGATCTCCCGCTTCTGCTCCTCGGTGCCGACGCGCATGATCAGCGGCCCGCTCTGCCGGTCGGCGATCCAGTGGGCGCTCACCGGCGCACCGGCGGCCAGTGTCTCCTCCAGCACCACATAGCGCTCCAACGCGCTGCGCTCGTGGCCGCCGTACTGCTTGGGCCAGGTCATCGCGATCCAGCCGCGCTCACCCATCTTGCGGCTGAACGCCGGGTCGTGGCCGTTCCAGCTTTCGGCCCGCTCGCGTGGCGAACGGTCGGCAAGCTCGGTGTGGAGGAACTCGCGCAGCTCGGCGCGGACGGTTTCCGCTTCCGGCGAGAGCGGCGGCGGCGCGAAGCTGTAGACTGACACGAACGCGTTTCCCCGCGAGATCCTCAAGGCCCCGGCACCATACCAGCCGACGAGACGACGGCAACCCGCGTCGGGGCGGGGCGTCACGGCAATCGCATTTGGCCGAGGGCGGATCGGGCGAACTCATCGGACCATCCGGATCGCTTTCGTTTTCGCCGGATTGAGATGTCTGGCCGGGCGGAGCGCAGAACGTTCAGGGCGAGTTTCCGTAGCGTCGTGAGGTTTTCCGGTCCGTTGTCGCATCGGTTGCGGGCACGGTCCTCATCGAAGCCGACATCAAGAACCCAATGCAGGCTGTGCTCGATCCGCCAATGGGCACGCACGGTGGCGGCAAAGGCTGCGGCATCCAGCCGGGTGGAGGAAAGGTAGAACCGGCGCAAGGTGCTGGTCTTGCCATCGCGGGTGACGGTCGCCTCAACCATGCCGATCATCGCCAGTCCGGGCATGGCTGCCTCGCCCGGATAGCGGCGATCGGAGAGCAACCAGCCGACGTCATGGCTGACAACGGCGCAGTTCGATGCGGCCGTGCTCGGCATCGGTGGTCCGGTGCTCGAGTTCGGGCCGGCTCAGCGGGTCGGCGAACCAGGCGGCCACCTCGGCGCGCAAGCCTGGCCGGTTGTCCTTGAGGGTGAACAGCCAGTCGCCGCCGCGCTGCTGGATCAGCCGCGCCGTCTCGGCCTGGCAATGCAGCGCGTCACCGGTAACGAGGCTTCCCCGCAGGTCGAGCAGGCGGAACAGGCGCGAGAAGGTGTCATGGCTCGGCAGACCGCCGGGCAAGGCCAGGAAGTCACGAAACAGTTCCTCGCGGTCACGCGCGAAGTCGGCGAAATCGACGCAGCTTTCCGCGCCGCAGACCGTCGCCGTCAAAGCGATCGTCAACAAGTCCAGCAGATTGTGGCGCTGCGCATTGCCATTTCTGGGGTCCGGCAGGTCCGCAAAACTCGACCAGATCGACAACACGCCCGCTCTCCTCATCAAAGGAGAGCAGAACAGAAGCCATCAATCCGAGCCGACGCTACCCCGAGTTTTCAGTTGCTATTCCCCTGGGTGGCACAGGCCGCCAAGACCGCGCGCATCGCCCCAGGGGATCGCTTGAACGGTTCGGGGATTGAACTAACCCGCTGACGCGGGATGAGCTCGGGATGGCGGTGGGTCGGCTCTCTGGTCTGCCAGGGTTTGGAGGTTCCCCAACCCTGGACGGGAGATCCCCGATGACCGACATGAGCCCCCTACGCCGCCGCATGATCGAGGACATGACGGTCCGCAACCTGTCGCCGGCGACGCAGCGATCGTATGTGCACGCGGTTGCCAAGTTCGGCCGCTTCTTTGGCCGCTCGCCTGAGAGACTTGGCCTGGAGGAGGTCCGTGCCTTCCAGGTTCATCTCGTCGCTGGCGGCGTCTCGTGGCCGGCGTTGAACCAGACGGTCTGCGCGCTTCGGTTCCTGTATGGCGTCACGCTCAAGCAGGCGGACCTGCCTGAGCGGATCCCGTATGCCCGCACGCCGCGCAAGCTGCCGGTGGTGCTGAGCGCCGACGAGGTCGTGGCCTTTCTCGAGGCGGTGCCGGGCCTGAAAGCCCGTGCCGCTCTGACCACCGCCTATGCGGCCGGGCTGCGTGCGTCCGAGGCGGCCGGGATCAAGGTTGCCGACATCGACAGCAGCCGCATGGTGATCCGCGTCGAGCAGGGCAAAGGCGGACGCGACCGGTATGTCATGCTCTCGCCGCAACTGCTCGGGATTCTGCGGTCCTACTGGAAGCTGGCCCGGCCGGCGCATTGGCTGTTCCCCGGTCGCGACGGCGAGCATCCAATCGGTCCGACGGTGCTGCACGCCGCCTGCCGCTCGGCGTGTGCTGCCGCCGGGCTGAGCAAGCGGGTGACCGTGCACACGCTGCGGCATAGCTTTGCCACTCATTTGCTGGAGAGCGGCACCGATATCCGCATCAGCCAGGCCCTGCTCGGGCACAGCAGCCTAAACACCACGGCGCGATACACGCAGGTCGCCACCAGCACTATCTGCGCGACGCCGAGCCCGCTCGAGCGCCTGCAGCTGGAAGTCACGCCACCGCACTGAGGGCATCCGATGCGGCCCGCGCTGGAGGTGGCGGACGTGTTCCGCCGCCACGGCGAGGCATTTCGTCGTGATCGCGGTGGGCATCTCGGCCGGGTCGAGCGCCGCGTCATGGCGGCGATCGAGGCATGCCGGACGGCCGTGCTCGGCGGCCATGTCGAGCAATGTGGCGACTGCGGGCTGACCCGCCCCGCCTACAACTCCTGCCGCAACCGGCATTGTCCGAAATGCCAAGGCCTGGCGCGGGCCGAGTGGCTCGAGGCGCGTCAAGCCGAGTTGCTGCCGGTGCCCTACTTTCACGTCGTGTTCACCCTGCCGGCGCCGGCAGCGGAGATCGCCTTCCACAACAAGCGCGTCGTCTACGCCATCCTGTTCCGTGCGGCGGCCGACGCGCTGCGCGACATCGCGGCCGACCCGCGTCACCTCGGCGCCGAGATCGGTGCCGTCGCCGTGCTGCACACCTGGGGGCAGGCGCTGCAGCACCATCCGCACCTGCACTGCATCGTCCCGGGTGGCGGACTGTCGCCCGACCAGACAAGGTGGGTCGCCTGCCGGCCCGGGTTCTTTTTGCCGGTACGGGTGCTGTCCCGCCGGTTCCGCACGCTGTTCCTCGATCGGCTCCGGGCGGCCTTCGCAGCCGGCGCGCTGCGCTTCTCCGGCGCGCTCGCCGATCTCGCCGAGCCCGCCCGATTCGCCGGGCGCCTCGCCGCTCTCGTCGGTGCGGAATGGGTCGTCTACAGCAAGCGCCCATTCGCCGGCCCCGAACAGGTGCTCGCCTATCTCGGCCGCTACACCCATCGTGTCGCCATCGCCAACAGCCGCCTCACCCGGCTCGCCGACGGCCAGGTCAGCTTCACCTGGAAGGACTACCGCCATCACGGCAAGGCCAAGGTGATGACCCTGGCCGCTGGCGAGTTCATGCGCCGGTTTCTGCTGCATGCCGTCCCCGACGGTTTCCATCGCATCCGTCATGTTGGGTTTCTGGCGAATGGCCACCGCACCGCCAAGCTCGCGCGGTGCCGCGCCTTGCTCGCGGCACCCACGCCCGA
The DNA here is from genome assembly GCA_965218045.1 of Acetobacteraceae bacterium. Taxonomy (GTDB): domain Bacteria; phylum Pseudomonadota; class Alphaproteobacteria; order Acetobacterales; family Acetobacteraceae; genus CAVRCA01. Next base: position 224,617 of record CBDCJX010000017.1, read on the forward strand.
GCCGCCGCCGGCCGAGAGCTATCGCGAGCGCCACGGGCGACTGACCGGCCAGGCCTTGGACGTTTGCCCCGAGTGCGGCGGCCCAATGCAGCAGCGCGGGCCGTTGCGCCCGCAGCCGCCGCCCCGCCCGGCGTTCTGGTGCGACACCTCATGAGTGACATCTCGTCCGCCCAGCTCAGCACCGCGCCATTTTCAACCGATCTGAGCCTCGGTTCGGACCAGTGCGTGCTGAGGGCGGAAAACATCACTCCGGCATCGCCGAGTGCCTACATACGATCTCCGGCGATCCGTTCCGTGGCATCTGCTGCACCCTCGCTTGCGCGCCAGAGCCGACGACACCCGCATCACCGCCCGCCACGCCCCACTATAGGGTTGCCACTTCGCCCATAGCGCAGGCGGCCCGCGGGTCAGTTCAATCCGGCTTCAATGAGGTCGCGCCCGCGCGCCAGGCCGACGCTCGTTCATGTGACGCGACCTCACAGAAGCCTCCAGATTCCGGCGCGGGGTGAAGTCTGATTCATGGCAGACCTCTCGTCGAGAAGGTTTTCCGCTGTCTGGCTCATCGCTGATCGAGCACTTCGGGGCGCTCGAAGACCCGCGCCAGTCCCGGAAAGTGCTCTTCCCGCTGCCGGAAGTCCTGCTGCTCGTGCTCTGCGGCACATTTGCCGGGGCAGAGGATTTCGTTGAAATCAGGCGCGGCATTCCCAGCCATGACACCCTTAACGACGTGCTGAACGCCATCGACGGCGCGCTGTTCGCCCAGTGCTTCACCGCCTGGGTCGAAACCCTGTGTGACCCGGCGCCGGCCTCCCACGCGCCCGAGATCGTTGCCATCGACGGCAAAACTTCCCGCCGAACACACGACCGCAACAACGACCGTGGGCCACTCCACATGGTGTCCGCGTGGGCCAGCACGCAGCTCCTCGTGCTCGGCCAACAAGCCTGCGAGGCCAAGTCCAACGAGATCATCGCCATTCCGTTACTGCTCGAACGCCTCGCGCTGACCAGCGCGCTCATCACCATCGACGCCATGGGAACGCAGACCAAGATCGCCCAGGCCGTCTCCGACCGCGGCGGCGACTACCTGCTCGCGGTCAAGGACAACCAGCCCAGCCTACATGACGAGATCAGGCGATATCTCGACGACCCGGCCGCCAGCATCCACAGCCGCTTCGAGACCACCGACGGCGACCACGGCCGCATCGAGGTCCGCCGTCACCTGGTCAGCCACGACGTCGGCTGGCTCACAACGGCCCGGCGATTCCCAGGAGAGCCTCGCTTCCCAGGCCTGCGCGCTATCGCCATGGTCGAGGCCGCGGCGGAGCGCAACGGCAGCACCAGGCTTGAGCGGCGCTACTTCCTATCTTCAATGCCGCTCGACGCCAAGCTGCGCGCCTACGCTGTCCGGTGCTACTGACATATCGCAAACCGGCTGCATTGGGTGCTTGACGTCGTGTTCCACGAAGACCTCAGCCGCCTGCGATCCGGCGCCGGGCCACAGAACATGGCCACCGTCCGCCATATGGCCATGAACCTCCTGCGTGGACCAAAGGACAAGCACAGCCTCAAGGTACGAGGAAAATCAGCAGCCTGGGACACCGCCTACCTTGAAGCCTTGCTCAGGCAATCAGCATGATCGCCCTTCAAGCGATTCCCCCCGGGGCGGGACGGCCAGCGGTAGACAGTTTGGCCCGGCTGTCGGATCGTCGCCGCACGGACGGAAAGGTGGACCGATGAGCACATCCTTGCGCGGCGCGGACATCGTCGCACGCACCCTGGAACGCGCCGGATGCGACACCGTGTTCACGCTCTCGGGCAACCACATCATGTCGCTGTTCGACGCGGCGATCGAGGCACGGCTCGATCTCGTGCATGTGCGGCACGAGGCGGCGGCGGTGCACATGGCGGACGCGTTCGGCCGGCTCACCGGCAAGCCCGGGGTCGCTATGGTCACCGGCGGCCCGGGTCACGCCAATGCCGCCGCCGCGCTGGTCACCGCGCTTGGCCAGGAGTCGCCGGTGGTGCTGCTGTCCGGCCACGCCGCGACCTGGGAGCTCGGCCGCGGCGGCTTCCAGGAGCTGCGCCAGGCGGACATGGCGGCGCCGGCCGCGAAGGCGTCGTGGACCGCAAGCAACGCCGAGACGCTGGGTGTCGAGGTGGCCCAAGCGTTGCGCATCGCCCGGGCCGGCCGACCCGGGCCGGTGCATCTCAGCCTCCCCTCCGACCTGCTCGATCGCGAGGTCGCGCAGGCTGACATCAGTTGGCCGGAACCGGGAAGCTTTGCACTCGCGCCGGTCGAGCTCGGCGAGCCGGCCGCCAACGTCATCCTCGACCTCATCGCGTCTGCGAAACGGCCGCTGCTGATCGCCGGGCCGCAACTCGCCAACCGCAGCGGGCGCGACCTGCTGGCCCGCATCGAGGCCACGATCGGGGTGCCGACCTGCATCATGGAGAGCCCGCGCGGCATCAAGGACGCCACACTCGGCGCCTTTGGCACGCTGACCGGGCATGCCGACCTGGTGGTGCTGCTCGGCAAAGCGCTCGACTTCACCTTGCAGTTCGGCGCCGCGCCCGCCTTCGATCCGGCATGCCACTGGGTAGTCATCGACCCCGAGGCCGAGCTGCTGCAACGCGCCGCGCGCGAACGCGGCGCGTTGCTCGCCTTCGCGGCGCTGGCGGATACTAGGCCGGCGGGCGAGACCCTGATTAGCCTTGGGCAGGCCCGGCCGAGTACGGACCCCGCTTGGCTGCGTACCGCGCGCGCGGTGATGAACGAGCGCCCCGCTGCCTGGTCGACCTTGGCCTCGCGCACGCCCGCCAAGCTGCACCCGATTGAGGTGATGCGCGCACTGCGTCCGTTCGTGGAGCGCGATCCCGACACGGTGCTGATCTGCGACGGCGGCGAGTTCGCGCAATGGGGACAGAGCGTGCTGCGCTCGCCGCGCAGCTTGGTCAACGGCGTCGGCGGCTCGATCGGCGCCTCGCTGCCTTTCGCGCTCACTTCGCGTTTGATCGAGCCGGCCGCGCCGGTCTTCGCCGTGCTCGGCGACGGCACGTTCGGCTTTCACATGGCCGAATTCGAGACCGCCGCGCGACGCAAGCTGCCCTTTGTAGCGGTGGTCGGCACTGATGCGCGCTGGAACGCGGAGCACAATCTGCAGCTACGCGACTACGGACCCAACCGCGCGCATGGTTGCGAGCTGCTGCCGGCGCGCTACGATCTGGTCGCCGCAGCACTCGGCGGACATGGCGAGCTGGTCGAAAGCGCCGACGCGCTGCCGGGCGCGATCGAACGGTCGCTGGCAAGCGGCAAGCCAGCTTGCGTCAACGTGATGATCGAGAGCATCGCCGCGCCGACCATCAGCGATGCCTAATTTGGGAGCCACACATGGAACTTGGGCTGCGAGGCAAGCGCGCACTGATCACCGGCGCCAGCAAGGGCATCGGCTACGCGGTGGCGGAGGTTTTCGCCGAAGAGGGCTGCGACGTGGACATGGCGTCGCGCGATGTCGCGGTGCTGGAAGCGGCGGCGCAGAAAATCCGCTCGGCACACCAGGTGAATGTGCGAACCTTCCCGGCCGATCTGTCCAGGAGTGAGGACCGCGTCCGGCTGGTGGAGGCGTGCGGCGATGACGATATCCTGGTCAACAACGCCGGCTCCAATCCGGCAGGCTCGCTGGATGACATCGACGACACGACCTGGCGCGAATCATGGGACCTGAAGGTGTTCGGCTATATCAACATGACACGCGCCTTTTATGCACGCATGAAGGCGCGGCGTGACGGTGTCATCGTCAACGTAATCGGCACGGGTGGCGAGCGGATGGATGCGAACTACATCCTCGGCGCCAGCGGCAACATTTCCCTCATGGGATTCACCCGCGCATTAGGCGGACGTTCGCCGGACCACAATGTTCGGGTGGTCGCTGTCAATCCAGGGCTGACCGAAACCGATCGCGCGGTGACGATGTTGCAGACCTGGAGCCAATCGGAATTCGGCACGCCGGACCGATGGCGCGAGGCGCTGGACAAACGCGACTTGCCGTTCGGGCGAATGGGCACCTCGCGTGAGGTGGCTGACGCCGTCGTGTTCCTAGCCTCGAGCCGCTCCGCCTATACAAGCGGCACGGTGGTGACCGTCGACGGCGGCAACGTGCACCGCTGAATCGGATGTTCCCCTCGGCAAATCGCGTCTATCCGCGCGGCACCACATATCCGTAGGCTGCCAGACTGCGGTTCTGGCCGTCACCGAGATACGCGGCCTTCATTCGGCCGATGCCGTCCTGATCGAGACGGTCGCGGTCGAGGCTGGTGTGCTGTTCCAGCTTATAGTGGCGCACCGCGTTGCCGCCGAGAATCGCGGTCTTGACCGAGCCGTCGGCCGCTCCGAGCGGTGCGAACCCGTGCTTGCGCTGCATGTCCTCGGGGATTTCCATGCGGCGGAACGCTTCGATCTGCCACTGCGGAGAGCCGTACCAGACCGAGTCCGTTCCCCAGAAGACGTGATCGGCGCCGAGTCCCTTGACCAGCGTGCCCATCATCGCGGCGCAGAAACGCGGATTGCTCACGGCGGAGATCGCGAAGCAGGTGCCGAGGTCGGCGGAGACGTTGCTGACGCCGTGCTTGCCGGGGATTTCGGCGAGGTCCGAGACCCAGCGGATGTAGCCGGTCTTTTCGAACTGATCCAACTCGTCGTCGGGGTTTTCGAGGAACGCCCGCAGAGCGGAGTGGTAGATCACGAAGTTTATCTGCGGCCAGTCCTTCGCCGCCTTCGGCAGATCGTCCACGTTCGCATAGCGCCACGCGCCGCCGGGGATCGACGTCTCGTAATCCTTGGGGAGCAGTCCCTTGTGGATGCAGATCGTGGTGATGCCGGCCTTCACCGCCTTTTCGTAGAACGGATAGACGTCCTTTTCATCATCGAGCCGCCACGGATAGCGGGTGGTCTCGGGCGATAGTGGGTCGCCGATCGTATAGCCCTTCCAGCTGCTCGGCTTCACCTCCGCGATGCAGCGATCGACCTCGTCCATCCAGCCCTGCCGCTTCGGCGTGAACAACGAATGGAACAGCAGCCGCTTGGACCCGGCAATGCTGTTGACCGTGTCGGCCGCCTGCTTGATCTGGTCGTTGGAGAGGAACCAGTTCTTCGGATCGTCGAACGGCGCGCCACTCAGCAGACCGACCCGCGTATCGCTGTCGAGATAGATCTCCTTCAGGAAATTGTCGAACTTGTAGCGAGCGAGCCCCATCCCGACCGGCTCACGCTCCATCGCCGGATTCCAGTGCTTCGCCGCGTACTTGGCCAGCCCCATGAGGCCCTCGAACTCGTAGTCATCACGAACGAAATGAAGCTGATCGTCGAAGATGAACTGCCCACGCAGCGCGGCATCGCGCGCCGCCGCGGCTTCGGGCTCGGCCGCCTCGGCCGCGCCGACCTCGAACACGCGACCGAACACCTCGTTCATCGCCGCGAAGGCCAGCGCCATCCCGCAGCTCGTACGCAGGAACGCGCGCCGGTCGAGACCGAGACGATGACCATTGCTTTCGGCGAGTTGGTTGATGCGGGCTTCCACCCGTTGCTGCGCGGCGCTCTGCGGCAGCGGATTGAACTCGCCGTTGGAGACCATTTGTGTCGGCACCGGCGAGCGGAACGCCGCTTGCTCGGCTGGCGCTAGAGACGCGATCTCCCGATCGCTCAGAAAGCTGCCCATCGTTGTCCTCCCGAACTCTGCCTTGGGGACAACCGCTCACGAAACCGGCCATCCCGGCGTTTGCAGCGCAGAGAGCCTACTCTCCCCGGCGCAACCGTGTCGAGGGCCAAACGACAGAACGCCGGGGTAGTGCGTGCCGGACTATTTGGCCAACGCGGGTTCGCGCGCCTTGGTGCGTTGGAAGGCGGGCATCACCTCGGCGCCAAAGCGCTCCAGCTGCTCCAGCGCGACCGCCTTCGGCACGCCGACGGAGAGACTGACCGAGACCCGATCAAGCGCGGGATAGGTCTGCTCGAGCGTCTTCAGGTGCTCGATGATCTCGTCGGGCGAGCCGCACAGGAAGCCGCCATTGGCGATCGCGCCCTCGATGCGCGGCAGCTTGGCGGTCGGCGCGCGCGCGGGATCGCGCATGATCTCGATCTGCTCCTCGGTGAGCGCGCGCACCAGGCGCAGCTCGCCGAACATCTTCATGTTCTCCTCGTAGTATTTCGCCGCCTCCTTCGCACCTTCCTCGCGGCTGTCGGCGATGAAGAAGTGAAAGCCGAAGCACAGCCGCTCGCCGAGCTCGATGTGCTTGCCTAATTTGGCGTGCGCCTCCTGCCAGGCGAGCACCGTTTTGTGCATCACCCCGCCATCCGCCGAGCCGCCGCCGATCATGCCTTGGATCCCGTGCTTGGCCATGAACTCCAGCGCCCGCGCGCTGCCGCCCTGGATCGGCTGCCAGGTCTCGACCGGCAGACGCAGCGGCCGCGGCACCAAGGTCAGCTCCTTGAGCTGGTAGCCGCGATACGGCACCTCCGGTGGCAAGGTGTAGTTCTTGCCCTGGTGCGAGAAGCGCTCCTCGTTGAACGCCTTGAAGATGACGTCGACCTGTTCCTCGAACAGCTCGCGGTTGGCGGCCTGGTCGAGCAACGGCGCGCCGAACGTCTCCACCTCGCGCGTGTGATAGCCGCGGCCAAGGCCGAAGGTGATGCGGCCCTTGCTGAGGATGTCCGCCGTCGCGAAATCCTCGGCCAGCCGCAGCGGGTGCCACATCGGCGCGATGTTGAAGCCGCAGCCGATCTGCAGCCGCTCGGTCAGATGCGTCAGGTGCAGCGCCATCATCAGCACGTTCGGGATGCACTCGTATCCTTCCGGCTGGAAATGGTGCTCGGCCATCCAGAACGCGTGGTAGCCCATGCGGTCCATGAGCTTGGCCATCGCCTCGGTCTTCTCGAACACCGTGGCCAGCTTCTCGTTCGGGAAGCGCCGATCGTTCACCGGCGTGCCGCCATAGCCGACATTGTCCATGTCGATATGGCCGGCGAAAAGGCTGTCGAACTTGGTGATCATGGTGCCGTTCCTCCGTTGTTGATCGTTGTTACCGCCGGCAACGCAAGGCCGCCGATTTCAGAGATAGACCGCCTGCATGCCAGCGGCCGGGTAACGCGTGCCCGCCGCCGCGCCGCGCGGGACGGCGGCGGAAATCCGCTCGACCTCGTCGGCGCTCAGCGCGACGCCGGCGGCGCTGACATTCTCCTCCAGCCGATCCAGCTTGCGGGTGCCGGGGATCACCACCACGTCCGGCCCCTGCGCAAGCAGCCACGCCAGCGCGAGCTGGGCCGGCGTGCAGCGCTTGCCGGCGGCGATCGCCTCGACCTCGGCCACCAGCTCGCGGTTGCGGGTGAAATTGCTTTCCTGGAAGCGCGGATGCTGCGCGCGGCGGGCGTCGACGTCGGCAAGGCTGCGGATCGCGCCGGTGAGAAAGCCACGGCCGAGCGGCGAATAGGCGACGAAGCCGATGCCGAGCGCGTTTGTGGTCTCGCGGGTCTCCTCCGCCTCCGCGCGATAAAGCAGCGAGTATTCGGTCTGCACCACGGCGATCGGATGCACCGCGTGAGCGCGGCGGATCGTCGCGGGTCGTGCCTCGGACAGCCCGAGAAAGCGCACCTTGCCCTGCTCGACCAGCCGCGCCATCGCACCCACCGTGTCCTCGATCGGCACGTTGGGATCGACGCGGTGCTGGTAGTAGAGGTCGATCACCTCCACCCCGAGCCGTTGCAGGCTCGCCTCGCAGGCACGCGCGACGTAGGCCGGGCTGCCGTCGACCCCGTTCGGTCCGTTCTCCCGCTTGGTCTGGCCGAACTTGGTGGCAAGCACCACCCGATCGCGCCGGCCCTTGATCGCGCGGCCGACCAGTTCCTCGTTGTGGCCCCAGCCGTACATGTCCGAGGAGTCGAGATGACTCGCCCCAAGGTCGATGGCACGGCGGATCAGCTCCTCCGACGCCGCGTCCTCGGCCGGCCCATAAATGCCCGAGAGCGGCATGCAGCCGAGCCCGATCTCGGACAGCATCAGATCGCCGCCACCCAAGCGCCGCTGCTCAACGTTGCGCCCAACCGCCATGTCGCCGCTCCCTCCCTGGAGCGGCGATCCTGCACCCAGGGCAGGGCGAGCGCTACCGCCGCGACCAGGCGCCGAGGCGCACCGCGACCGTCACCGTCACGCCGAAGACCAGCAACGCGATGCCGAGGACTGCGAACAGGGCGGTGAGCGAGCCGGTGAGGCGCAGCGCCCACCAGCCGCCGCCGACCGCGAGCACCAAGCGCGCCAATCCGGCGAGCAGCGGCCAGAGCAGACGCCCGGCGCCTTGAGAAGCGAAATAGAGCGCGAGGCCCAGACCGAAGAACCCGTAGAACGGCCCGACAGCGCGCAAATAGTCGGCCCCGGTCTCCAGCATCGCCGGATCGGAGCCGAACAGCCCGAGCCAGGCGTGCGGGAAGATTGCAGCGGCAATGCCGATTGTCTCTGAGATTGCGAACGCGATCGCACCGCCGGTGAAAGCGATGCGCAACGCCCGTGCTTGCTGGTCCGCGCCCATGTTGGTGCCAACCATGGCGACCAACGGACTGCCCAGGCCGAACACGACCGGCACCAGCAGGTATTCGAGGCGCGCGCCGACGCCGTAGCCGGCCACCGCATCGGCCCCCGCCGCGACGCCAACCAGTCCGGTGGTCATGGCCACTGTCAGGTTGGACTGCACGGCGCTGATACCGCCGACGGCGCCCACACGGAGGATGTCGCGGAACAACGGCCAGCGTAGCCGCGCCAGGCGCAGCCGCACGAGATTGCGGCCGGAGAGCACGTACCAGGCCAGCACCGCCGTGCCCGTCGCGTAGGTCAGCACCAGCGCGACACCGCCGCCGGCGATGCCGAGTGCGGGAAACGGGCCGAGGCCGAAGATCAGGCACGGCGAGAGCGGCACCAGCACCGCCACGCCGACGCAGATCACCATCGCGGGGACCAGCATGTTGCCGGTGCCGCGTATCACGCTGGCGAAGGCGTTCATCAGCCACAGCAGCACGTTGCCGGCGAACACGACGTTGGAATACAGCAAGGCCGCCCGCAGCGACGCGCCCTCCCCGCCCATCGCGCGGTAGAGCGACGGGCCGAACAGCAGCACCAGCACGGAGAAGCCGAAGCCCAGCAGCACATTGATGACCACCGCGTGCAGCACGAGCGCGTCCGCGACCTCGCGCCGTCCCGCGCCGAGCGTGCGCGCCACCGCCGACGAGATGCCGCCGCCCATCGCGCCGGCGGATAGCATGCCCATCAGCATCACGCCGGGAAACACCAATGCCATGCCGGCCAGCGCGTCGGTGCCGAGCTTGCCGACCCAGAACGTCTCGATCAGCCCGCTCGACGCCTGCGCCAGCATCACCAGCACGTTGGGCCAGGCCAAACGCAGCAATGTCGGGGTAATCGGCCCATGCAGCAGGCGCTGGGTGCGCTGGTTGATCGCCGGCTGGGCAGCCTCGGGTGCGGCGAGTTGGCCGATCGTCGTGCTTGTAACGCCAACATTCACCGGCTTGCTCCTCGGCTGGGATCACGCATCGGGCCGCTTGCGGTATTCCGCGTGGTAGCCGGGACCGTCGACCCGCTTGCCGGTCTTCGGATCGACCAGCACCGGATCGACCGGCTCGCCCGTGTCGCTGTTGACGATGCGCACGGTCTGCTGGTCCGGCGGGAAGTGCCGATTGCCCCAGGCGAGCATCGCCAACAGCACCGGGCGGAAGTCGCGGCCGCGCGCGGTAGGAACGTATTCGTCGCGCGGCGGCCGCTCGCTGTAGCGGCGCCGCTCCAGCAGCCCCGCCTCGACCAGCGCGGCGAGCCGCCGCGTCAGGATGTTCGGGGCGACACCCAGCCCCTCGCGGAAATCCTCGAAGCGCGTCGTGCCGCGCAGCGCGTCGCGCATGATCAACATGCTCCACCATTCGCCCACGTGCTCGAGGCCGCGGGCGATGGGGCACTGCATCGTGCTGAAGCTCTTGCGCTGCATGGCGGCAGTGTAGCTGGTCAATTGCATGATGCAAGTGACTAGTTGGGCTGGTCGGAGCGAGACGGCGGGGTTACAGAACGGGGCAGCAGGGAAGGAGACCACCGTGGCCCATACGTTCCGGTTCGATCCGATCGAGCTCCCGCCCGAAGCGGAAGCGCTGCGACAAGAGGTGCGCGCCTTTCTCGCCGAGGAGATCCGCCTCGGCACGTTCGATCCATCGACCGCGCGGCGCGACACGTCGTTCTCGCGCGAATTCAGCCGCAAGCTGGGCGCGCGCGGCTGGATCGGCATGACCTGGCCGAAGGAGTGTGGTGGCGGCGGGCGCAGCCATATCGAACGCTACGTCCTGATCGAGGAGATGCTGGCCCATCGCGCGCCGCTGCGGGCGCACTGGACCGCCGATCGGCAAAGCGGCCCGGTGATCCTGAAATACGGCACCGAGGAGG
>CBDCJX010000018.1:0-52628 GCA_965218045.1 Acetobacteraceae bacterium
GGCGGACACCGCGCACCGCCTCAAGCTCGCCCTGCCGAAGCTCGACGAGGAGGAGGTGCGCAAGCGGCTGTCCGAGGAGAAGCAGTTCGTCTACCTCGCGCGCCAGCTCAGCCCGCGCGAGCAGCTGCGCATCAACGCGCTCGGCATTCCGGGGATCTACTTCGAGCAGACCGAACGCCGGCGCTACCCGATGGGCCGCACCGCCGCGCAGGTGCTGGGCGGGGTCGATGTCGACGGGCACGGCGTCGCCGGGGTCGAGCGCGCGTTCGACGAGCGGCTGCGCACCGACAGCGCGCCCATGCGCCTGTCGATCGACACCCGGGTGCAGGCGGTGGTGCGCGACGAGCTGTCCAAGGCGATGGCCGAGTTTCGCGCGATCGGCGCTTGCGGCATCGTGATGGACGTGCGGACCGGCGAGGTGGTGGCGATGGTCAGCCTGCCCGATTACGACGCCAACGACGTGGGCAGCGCCGCCCCCGACGAGCGGTTCAATCGCGCGGTGACCGGGATGTACGAGCCGGGCAGCACCTTCAAATTGCAGACCGCGTCGATGGCGCTCGATTCCGGCATCGTCCACATCTGGAACGAGTTCGACGCCTCGCACAACATCCATATCGGCCGCTTCACCATCACCGATTTCGAGGGCAAACATCGCTGGCTCTATCTGCCCGAGGTGCTCGCCTACTCCTCCAACCTCGGCGCCGCGCACATCGCGCAGACCATCGGCGGCGAACGGCAACGCGCCTGGCTGCGCGGGATGGGCATGTTTGGCAAGGTTGGCATCGAGCTGCCGGAGGCTGGCCGGCCGATCATCCCGGCGGCGGCCAACTGGAAGGAGGTCGTCACTCTGACGGTGGGGTTCGGGCACGGCATCGCGGTCTCGCCGCTGCATATCGTGCGCGGCACCGCGGCGATCGCCAATGGCGGCATCAAGCTGCAGCCGACCATCCTCGCCGAGCCCGAGGGAGACCTGCCCAAGGGCGAGCGGGTGATGCAGCAGGCCACCTCGGAGACGATGCGCAAGCTGATGCGCCTGGTGGTGACCGACGGGTTCGGCAAGACCGCCGAGGTGCCCGGCTACTATCCCGGCGGCAAGACCGGCACGGCGGAGAAGGTCGGCGCGCACGGCTACAAGAAGCACGCCAACGTGGCGGCGTTCATGAGCGTGTTCCCGATGAACGCGCCGCGCTACGCGGTCTACATGATGCTCGACGAGCCGCACGCCAACGCCAGCACGCATGGCTACGCCACCGCCGGCTGGGTCGCCGCCCCCGCCGCCGGCCGTGTCATCGCGCGGATCGGGCCGATGCTCGGATTGCTGCCCGACATCGCCGACAAGGCGGAGATCGACCAGGCGCTGTATATCCCGCTCAAGCCGAGCCGGCCGGCCGGTGGCGCGCGGAGCCCGATGGTGAGCGCCAGCCCGGCGCGGCCGCTTACCCCCTCCCCCACTGGGGCGCAACCAGCGGCGACCCTGCCGGCGCATCGCCCGGGGCTGCGCGACCTGCGCCACGAGGCCGCCAACGAGGCCGCCGGCGTGGGGTCGGCCGTTGCTGATCGCTGAGATGATGCGCCAGGCCCCCGAGGCGGCGGCGGAGGCGTCCTGGCAGCGTGTCGGCGGGCTGGATCTGGCCGGGATCACCGCCGATAGCCGGCAGGTCGGCCCCGGCTTCCTGTTCGCCGCTTTGCCTGGCGCCGCGCGGGACGGGCGCGCCTACATCGCCGACGCCGTCGCGCGGGGTGCGACCGCCGTGCTCGCCCCGCCGGGGACCGCCTGGCCGTCAGGCGTGCCGCCTCGGCCGCTGATCGAGGACGCGGCACCGCGCCGCCGCCTGGCCCAGCTTGCCGCCGCAATGGCCGGGGCGCAGCCGGCGACCCTGGTCGCGGTGACCGGCACCAACGGCAAGACCAGCACGGTCGAGTTCCTGCGTCAGCTCTGGACGCGCGGCGGTCGCGCGGCGGCCAGCCTCGGCACGCTCGGCCTCAACGCGCCGGGCTTGCCCGCCGGCCCCGGTCTCACCACCCCCGACCCGGTCACCCTGGCCACGACCCTGGCGCGGCTGGCCGAAGCCGGGGTGCAACACGCGGCGATGGAGGCGTCGTCGCACGGGCTCGACCAGTTCCGCCTCGACGGCGCCCGGCTGAGCGCCGCCGGGTTCGCCAATCTCACGCGCGACCACCTCGACTATCACGGCACCCTGGACGCGTATCGCGCGGCCAAGCTGCGCCTGTTCGCCGAGCTGCTGCCGGTCGGCAGCCCCGCCGTGGTGAGCGAGGCGACCGATCCGGTGACCCGCAACGCCCTGGCCGAGATCGCCCGGCGTCGGCGGCTCGATCTCGGCAGCGTGGGCGAGACCGGCAGCGCGATCCGGCTGCTCCGCGCCGAGCCGCGCCCGGACGGGCAGTTCCTCGCCATCGAGATCGCCGGCGCGCGGCACGAGCTGGAGCTCGCGCTGCCGGGGCGGTTCCAGGTCGACAATGTGCTGCTCGCCGCCGCCTTGGCGATCGCCACCGGCGAGGCCGGCGTGGTGGAGCGGCTGCCGCACCTGGTTGGCGTGCGCGGCCGGATGGAGCTCGCCGCCCGGCTGCCGAACGGTGCCGCGGTCTATGTCGATTACGCCCACACGCCGGATGCGCTGGAGCGGCTGCTCACCGCGTTGCGGCCGCACGCGACCGGCCGGTTGCATGTGGTGTTCGGCGCCGGCGGCAACCGGGATCGGGGCAAGCGGCCGCTGATGGGCGCGGTGGCCGCGCGCCTCGCCGACGCGGTGATCGTCACCGACGACAACCCGCGCGGCGAGCAGCCGGCGACGATCCGCGCCGCCATTCTCGCCGCCTGCCCAGGCGCGGTGGAGATCGGCGATCGGGCGTTTGCCATCGAAGCGGCGGTCAACGCGCTCGGCGCCGGCGACGTGCTCGCCATCGCCGGCAAGGGCCACGAGCAGGGCCAGACCATCGGCGCCACGGTGCTGCCGTTCGACGACGTGGCGGTGGTGCGCGGGTTGGTCGAGGGGTCGACGTGACCGCCCTGTGGTCCGCCGCGGATCTCGCGCGCGCCATCGGCGGTCGGCTTGCCGTGCCGTTCGCGGCGTACGGCGTGTCGATCGACACTCGCAGCCTGGCGCCAGGCGATCTGTTCGTCGCGCTGGAGGGAGACAACCGCGACGGGCACGACTTTGTCGCCGGCGCGCTGGCCAAGGGTGCGGCCGGGGCGCTGGTGCATCGGCCGGTCACTGACCTTGCCGCCGACGCACCGTTGCTGATGGTGTCCGACACGCTCGCCGGGCTGCATCAGCTCGGCAGCTTTGCCCGTGCACGGTTCGGCGGAAAACTGGTCGCCGTCACCGGCAGCGTCGGCAAGACCACGACCAAGGAGATGCTGCGGACCATCCTCTCGGCGCGGGGTGCAACCCACGCCGCCGAGGCGTCGTACAACAATCATTGGGGCGTGCCGCTGACCCTCGCCCGCTTGCCGACAACGACGCGGTTCGGTGTCGTCGAGATCGGCATGAACCACGCGGGCGAGATCGCGCCGCTGGCCCGCCTCGCCCGGCCGCATGTGGCGCTGATCACCACGATCGGTCGCGCGCATGTCGGCCATCTCGGCGGCATCGAGGCGATCGCCGACGAGAAGGTGTCGATCGCGCGCGGTCTGGAACCCGGCGGCACGTTGTTGCTGCCCGCCGACTCGCCGCTGCTGGACCGAATGCGCCGCGCGGCGGGCGACGCACGGGTGATCACGTTCGGCGCCGGCGAGCAGGCCGATGCACGGCTGCTCGATCTCGCATGTGATGCCGAGGGCAGCGACGTCACCGCGCGCATCGTGGGCATCGACGTGCGGTTCCGCCTCGCCGCCCCCGGCGGCCACATGGCGATGAATGCCGTGGCAGCGCTCGCTGGCGCCGCGATGCTCGGCGCCGATGTCGCGGCGGGCGCGGACGCGTTGCAGGGTTTCACAGCCGTTGCCGGACGCGGCGCGCGCCGACCGATCGCGGTGCGCGGCGGGCAGGCGCTGCTGCTCGACGAAAGCTACAACGCCTCGTCGGCCTCGGTGCGCGCGGCACTCGCGGTGCTGCGGCTGCAACCCGCCGCGCGTCGGCTGGCGGTGCTCGGCGACATGCTGGAGCTCGGCGCCGAAGGCCCCGCCGAACATGCCGATCTTGCACCGGACGTCGCGGCGGCGGCGGACGCGCTGTTCACCTGCGGCACGCTGAGCCGGAACCTGTTCGAAGCGATACCGGCAGCGGTTCGCGCCGCACACGCGCCGGACGCCGCGACCCTTGCACCGATCGTCGCCGCCGCCGCCGGACCGGGCGATGCAATTTTGGTCAAGGGCAGCCTCGGCAGCCGGATGCGCCTCGTCGTCGCCGCGCTCGACGCCATCCCGGCGGAGGCGCGCTGATGCTCTACAACCTGTTCCGCCCGCTCGCCGACCAGTTCTTCCTGTTCAACCTGTTCCGCTACATCACGTTCCGCTCGGGTGCGGCGTGCCTCACCGCGCTGCTGTTCAGCTTTCTCCTCGGGCCGCCAGTGATCCGCTGGCTGAAGTCGGTGCAACGGCAAGGCCAGCCGATTCGGCTCGACGGGCCGGAACGCCATCTGATCGAGAAGAAGGGCACGCCGACGATGGGCGGCGTGCTGATCCTCGGCTCGCTCACCGCTTCGACCTTGCTGTGGGTCGATCTCAGCAACCTTTACGTTTGGGCGGTGCTGTTCGTCACGCTCGGCTACGGCGCGCTCGGTTTCGCCGACGATTACCGCAAGCTCGCCAAGCGCGACCATCGCGGCGTGTCGGGGCGCGTCAAGCTCGTGGTGCAGGCGCTGATCGGCCTGATCGCCTCGATCATCATCGCCGCCGTCACCCGCGAGCCGCTCGGCACCAGCCTGACCTTGCCAGTGTTCAAGGAGGTGCTGATCCCGCTTGGCTATTTCTTCCCGGTGTTCGGCATGTTGGTGATGCTCGGCAGCTCGAACGCGGTGAACCTCACCGATGGACTCGACGGGCTGGCGATCGTGCCGACGATCATCGCCGCCGGCGTGTTCGCGCTGATCGCCTACCTCGTCGGCAATCGCATCTTTGCCGATTACTTACAGCTCAACCCGGTGCCCGGCGCCGGCGAGCTCGGCGTGTTCCTCGCCGCGCTGATCGGCGCCGGGCTCGGCTTTCTCTGGTACAACGCGCCGCCCGCCGCCGTTTTCATGGGTGACACCGGCAGTCTCGCACTCGGCGGCGCGCTTGGCGCGATCGCGGTGGCGGTGAAGCACGAGATCGTGCTGCTCATCGTCGGCGGGCTGTTCGTGGTGGAGACCGTCTCGGTCATCATCCAGGTGTTCTGGTTCAAGCGCACCGGGCGCCGCGTGTTCCTGATGGCGCCGCTGCACCACCATTTCGAGAAGAAGGGCTGGGCCGAGTCCACCATCGTGATCCGGTTCTGGATCATCTCGATGATCCTCGCACTGGCGGGCCTCGCCACGTTGAAGATCCGATGAGCGGCGACTTCCCCGCCGATCTGTTCGCCGGTCGGCGCTACGCCGTGGTCGGGCTCGGTCGCAACGGCTTGCCCGCCGCCCGCGCACTCGCGGCGATGGGGGCCAAGGTGACCGCGTGGGACGACGCAGCGGCGGCGCGCGACGCGGCAAGGGCGGCGGGCATCGCGGTGCGCGAGCCCGACGCAAGCGAGTCGTTCGACGCGCTGGTGCTCTCGCCCGGCATTGCGCATCACCTGCCCGCGCCGCATCCGGCCGCCGCACGCGCTTTGGACGCGGGGACGCCAATTTTTTCCGATGCCGAGCTGCTGTTCCAGGCGGTGCGTCGCGCCGGCTCGCGCGCACGCTTCGTCGGCATCACGGGGACCAACGGGAAGTCAACCACCACAGCATTGCTCGCGCATGTTCTTCAGACGGCGGGTGAGCTTGTCGCGGCCGGCGGCAATCTCGGGCCGGCGGCGCTGGCGCTGCCACTGCTGCCGGACCGTGGCGTTTACGTAATGGAAATGTCTTCTTACATGTTGGAGCGAATCGCTTCCCTCCGTTTCGATGCGGCGGCAATGCTCAACCTCAGCCCGGATCATTTGGATCGCCATGGCGACATGGTCGGCTACGCGCTCGCCAAGCGCGCGATCTTCGCGCGGCAGGGTGCCGATGACCTTGCGGTGATCGGCGTCGATGACGCGGAGTCGCGCGCGATGGCGGAGTGGCGCGGGGGGTTGCCGGGCAAGGTCGTTCAGATCTCCGGCACTGCCCCGTCCCCCTGGAGGTGTCTGCCCGCGTCGCTCCCCGGCGCGCACAACGCGCAGAATGCCGCCGCCGCGATCGCGATCGCGCGGTTCCTTGGTGTCGACGACGCGGCGATCGCGCGTGGGATCGACAGCTTCCCCGGCCTGCCGCATCGCCAGCAGCGTGTCGGCACGATTGGCGAGGTCGCGTTCGTCAACGACAGCAAGGCGACCAACGCTGATGCCGTCGCGCGCGCGCTGGGCTGTTACGACCGCCTGGTCTGGATCGCCGGCGGCATCGCCAAGGAGGGCGGGATCGCGCCGCTGGCGCCATTTTTCCCGCGCATCGCCCACGCCCTGCTGATCGGCCGCGACGCGACAACACTGGCGGTGACACTTGCCGCGAATGGCGTGCCGCACAAAGTCGTCGGCACGCTCGACGCCGCCATCCCCGCCGCACTCCACGCGGCGCGCGCGGCCGGTGCGCGCACCGTGCTGCTCTCGCCGGCCTGCGCGAGCTTCGACCAGTTCAGCGGTTTTGACGCACGCGGTGACCGCTTCGCGCACCTGGTTCGCGCGCTCGCCTGCCGGAGCGCCGCGTGATGCCCGCCCTATCGCGCGCCGACACCTCGATGCTGGGCCGCTGGTGGTGGACGGTCGATCGCTGGACCCTGCTCGCCATCACCACCCTGATCGGCTTCGGCTACGTGATGATGCTCGCCGCCTCGCCCGCTGTCGCCGAGCGCATCGGCCAGTCGCGCGACATGTTCATCTTCAAGCAGGTGGCGTTCCTCGCGCTGGCCGGCGTCGTCGTGGTCGGCGTTTCCATGCTGTCGCCACGCGAGATCCGCCGGCTGGCGATCGTCGGCTGCGCGGTGGCGCTGGCTCTCACCGCGGCGACGATGCTGATCGGTGTCGAGATCAAGGGCGCGCGCCGCTGGATCGCGTTGCCCGGAATGTCGCTGCAACCGAGCGAGTTCCTGAAGCCGTGCTTCGCGGTTGTCGCCGCCTGGCTGATCACCGAGGGACGACGCACGCCGCGTTTTCCCGGCATGTGGCTGGCGATCGCCACCTACGGGCTGATCGCGCTGCTGCTGAAGTCGCAGCCGGATATCGGCATGCTGGCGGTGGTCACCGCCGTGTTCTTCGCCCAGCTCTACGTCGGTGGGCTGAACCTGGTGTTCGTCGGCGTCGGCGTGCTGGGGCTGTGCGCCTCGGCGGTCGGCGCCTATGCGTTGTTCCCGCACGTGCAGAGCCGCGTGCAACGCTTCCTCGATCCCGCCGTCGGCGACCATTACCAGGTGACAACGGCGCTGGAGGCGTTTGGCAATGGCGGCCTGCTCGGACGCGGACCCGGCGAGGGACGCGTGAAGGACATACTGCCCGACGCGCACGCCGATTTCGTCTTCGCCGTCGCCGGCGAGGAGTTCGGGATGCTGGTCTGTCTCCTCATCCTCGCCGTGTTCGCTTTCATCGTGCTGCGCGGCTTGCTGCGCTTGCTGCGCGAGCCGGACCCGTTCGTGGTGCTGGCTTCAA
Organism: Acetobacteraceae bacterium; assembly: GCA_965218045.1. Lineage (GTDB taxonomy): Bacteria > Pseudomonadota > Alphaproteobacteria > Acetobacterales > Acetobacteraceae > CAVRCA01. The sequence continues at coordinate 7,752 of CBDCJX010000018.1, forward strand.
CCGGCCTGATCACCGGCTTCGGCCTGCAAGCCTTCGTCAACATGGCGTCGACGTTGCATCTGATCCCGACCAAGGGAATGACCCTGCCGTTCATTTCCTATGGTGGCTCGTCGGTGCTGGCGATCGCGCTCGGCATCGGCATGCTGCTGGCGCTCACCCGTCGGCGGCATCATGGAGACGTGCCGTGAGAGGGCCGAGCGTGCGCCCCATCGTCATCGCGGCCGGCGGCACTGGCGGCCATCTGTTCCCGGCCGAGGCGCTTGGTGCCGAGCTGATCGCACGTGGCCACCGGGTTGCGCTGATGACGGACGCACGATCCGCCGCACTCGGCAGCGCGTTCTTCGCCGATCTTGAGCGGCACGTGTTGCGCGGCGCCGGCATCGCTGGCCGTGGCGCGTTGCGCAGCGCGCAAGCGGGGCTGGCGCTGACGGCAGGCGTGGTTCAGGCGCGGGCGCGGCTGGCGCGGATCGAGGCGTCCGCCGTAGTCGGTTTCGGCGGTTATCCGTCGGTCCCGCCGGCGCTCGCCGCTCGGCTGCTGCGCCGGCCACCCTCGGTCATCCTGCACGAGCAGAACGCCGTGCTGGGCCGCGCCAATCGCATCCTGGCGCGGCGCGCGACCGCCTTGGCGCTGAGCTTTGCCGCGACCGAGCGCGTGCCGGAGACCGCGCAAACGGTGCTGACCGGCAATCCCGTACGCTCCACCATCGCCGCCCTCGCCGAGCGCGCCTACACGCCGCCCAAGGATCGCTTGCGCCTGCTGGTGCTCGGCGGATCGCTCGGCGCGCGCGTGTTCAGCGACATCGTGCCGCCGGCGCTCGCGGCGTTGCCCGCAACGCAACGCACGCGCCTCGCGGTGGTGCAGCAATGTCGCGCCGAGGATTTGCAGCGGGTGCGTGCCGCCTACGCCGCGTCGGGCATCGAAGCCGAGCTCGCCGCGTTCTTCCCCGACATCGCCGCGCGTCTGTCGCTCGCGCATCTGGTCATCGCCCGCGCCGGCGCCTCGACTGTCGCCGAGCTCGCCGTCGCCGGCTGCCCTGCCCTGCTGGTGCCGTTGCCGGGCGCGATTGACGATCACCAGAGCGCCAACGCGCGCGCGCTGGCCGACGCCGACGCCGCCTGGCTGATGCCGCAGGCGACCTTGACCCCACAGACGCTGGCGGCGCGCATCACCGCGCTGTTCGAGCATCCGGCGGCACTCGCCCACGCGGCGGCGGCGGCGCGCGAACTGGCGCGGCCGGGTGCCACGTCGCGCCTGGCCGACCTGGTCGAGGCCCTGATGCGGCAGGAGACGCGCGCATGAGGGCGCTGCCGCTTTCCATCGGCACGATCCATTTCGTCGGCATCGGCGGCATCGGCATGTCGGGCATCGCCGAGGTGCTGCACAATCTCGGCTACGCGGTGCAGGGCAGCGACATCGCCGATGGCGCCAACGTCCGTCGCCTGCGCGAGGCGGGCATTTCCGTTGCTATCGGTCACGATGCAAGCCATCTCGGCGGCGCGCAGGTGGTGGTCGCTTCAACCGCGGTCAAACGCGACAACCCCGAGATCCAGGCGGCGCGCGCACGCATGATCCCGGTGGTGCGTCGCGCCGAGATGCTCGCCGAGCTGATGCGGCTGAAATGGTCGGTGGCGATCGGCGGCACGCACGGCAAGACCACCACCACCAGCCTGATCGCGGCGGTGCTGGAGGCGGCGCGCCTTGATCCCACCGTGATCAACGGCGGCATTATCAACGCCTACGGCACCAACACGCGGCTCGGCGACGGCGATTGGATGGTGGTCGAGGCCGATGAGAGCGACGGCAGCTTCCTGCGCCTGCCGGCGGTGATCGCCGTGGTCACCAACATGGACCCCGAGCACCTCGACCACTGGGGCACGCCGGAGGCGATGCTCGCCGGCTACGACCAGTTCGTTGGCAACATTCCCTTCTATGGCTTCGCCGTGCTGTGCGTGGACCACCCGGCGGTGCAGCAGATGATCCCGCGTCTGTCGGATCATCGCATCGTGACGTACGGGTTCAGCCCGCAGGCCGATGTGCGTGCCGAGCGGCTGATGACCGACAAGCTGGGTGCGACGTTCGAGGTCGTGATCACCGATCGCCTGCGCAATCGCACCCGGCGCACCAGCCCGTTCCGCTTGCCGATGCTCGGCGAGCACAACGTGCAGAACGCGCTGGCGGCGATCGCTGTCGGCCTGGAGATGGAGATCGACGACCTCACCTTGCGCGGCGCGCTGGCGAGCTTTCGCGGCGTCAAGCGGCGGTTCACCAAGACCGGCGAAGCCGGCGGCGTCACCGTGATCGACGATTACGGCCACCATCCGGTGGAGATCGCTGCGGTGCTGAAGGCGGCGCGACAGGCCGGCGCGCGCAACGTGATCGCCGTGGTGCAGCCGCATCGCTACTCGCGACTGCAATCGCTGTTCGCCGAGTTCTGCGCCTGCATGAACGACGCCGGCACGGTAATCGTCGCTGACGTCTACGCGGCCGGCGAAGCGCCGGTGCCGGGCGTGAACCGCGACGCGCTGGTCGAGGGCTTGCGCGCGCGCGGCCACCGTAGTGTGGTGCCGCTGACCACGCCGGCGCATCTGTCCGAAATGGTGCACGCCATGGCTCGCCCGGGCGACTACGTCGTCTGCCTCGGCGCCGGCAACATCACGCAATGGGCGCAAGCGCTGCCCGAGGAACTGACCGCGCTGCAAGCCGGCGGCAACCGCCGCGTCGCCGGAGCCGGGTGATGATGCAGGCCGAAGCCGTCATGCCCGACGCGTTGTCCTTGCCGCCGAGCAAGGGGCGGGTGCAACGCGACGCGGTGCTGGGTCCGGCGACCTGGTTCCGCGTCGGCGGCGCGGCGGAAGCCTTGCTGCGTCCGGCCGACGCGGCGGATCTCGCCGAGTTCCTGCGCGCGCTGCCACACACCGCGCCGGTGCACGTCATTGGCGCCTGCTCCAACCTCATCGTGCGCGACGGCGGATTGCGCGGCGTGACCATTCGGCTGGCGCGCGGCTTCAGCGCGATCGAGGTCGAGCGCAACGGCGTGGTCGCTGGCGCGGCGGCGTTGGACGTCACCGTCGCCGAGCACGCCGCTGCTGCCGGGCTGGCCGGGCTTGAATTCCTTTCCGGCATCCCGGGGAGCATTGGCGGCGCGGTGGCGATGAACGCCGGCGCTTATGGCGGCGACATCGCGACCTGTCTCGACTGGGCGGAGATCGTGACGCGCTCGGGCGAGCTGGTTCGCCTCGACAGCGCGGCGATCGGCTTTGGCTACCGCCACGCCGGCCTGCCGGCGGAGAGCGTGGTGGTGCGCGCGCGGCTGCGCGCCCATGCCGGCTTGCAGGCCGCGATCGCCGCGCGCATGGCCGAGATACGCGGCAATCGCGAGGCCACGCAGCCGGTGCGCGCGCGCACTGGCGGCTCCACCTTCCGCAACCCGCCGCACATGAAGGCTTGGGAGCTGATCGACGCCGCCGGCTGTCGCGGCCTGCGTCGCGGCAGCGCCGAGGTTTCCGACAAGCACTGCAATTTTCTCATCAACACCGGTGATGCGACGGCGGCCGACCTCGAAGGATTGGGTGACGAGGTGCGGCGGCGCGTGCTGGCCGCTTCGGGCGTCGAGCTTGAGTGGGAGATCCGGCGCATCGGCGTGCCGGCGCATAGTTACACCCCTCCCCCAACTCCCTCCCACACGAGTGAGGTGGCGCGATGACCCGCGTTGCGGTGCTCTATGGCGGCATTTCCGCCGAGCGCGAGGTCAGCCTCTCGACGGGCGCCCAGGTGATCGAGGCGTTGCGCGAGGCCGGGTTCGAGGTGCAGCCGATCGATGTCGGCGCCGATCTCGCGGCGGTGATCCACGCCCTGACCCGCCAGAAACCCGACGCGGTGTTCAACGCGTTGCACGGGCGGTTCGGCGAGGACGGCGCGATCCAGGGCGTGCTCGACTGGCTGGCCATTCCCTACACCCACTCCGGCGTGCGCGCCTCGGCGCTGGCGATGGACAAGGTCGCCGCCAAAGCGGTGTTCGCCGCCGCCGGTCTGCCGGTGCCGCGCGGCAAGGTTGTGGCGATCGACGCGCTGGAAGCCGCCGATCCGCTGCCGCGCCCGTACGTGGTCAAGCCGATCAACGAGGGCTCGTCGGTGGGCGTGCAGATCGTGCGCACAGGCGACAACCGGCGCGGCGAGATCGCGCGGAGCTGGAGTTTCGGCACCGCCGCGCTGGTCGAGGAATACATCCCCGGCCGCGAGCTGACCGTCGGCGTGATGGGCGAGCGGGCGCTGGCGGTGACCGAGATCATCGCCGGACACAGCTTCTATGATTACGAATCAAAATACGCCGACGGCGGGTCGCGCCACGTGGTGCCCGCGGCGATCGACACGCAGATCTACGACCGGGCGATGCACGTCGCCGTCGCGGCGCATCGCGCGCTCGGTTGTCGCGGCGCCTCGCGTGCGGATTTTCGCTACGATGACACCGCCGAGAAGCCGGGCCGACTGGTGTTGCTGGAGGTGAACACGCAGCCTGGCCTGACGCCGACCTCGCTGCTGCCGGAGCAGGCGGCGCATCTCGGCATGAGCTTCCCGCAGCTTTGCGCGTGGATGGTGGAGAACGCCGCATGTCGCGCGTGACCCGCAGCCAGCGCAACAGCATCAACGACCGGCCGGGTCGCTTGAAGCTGCTGGTGCGACGTCATCGTCGCCTGGTGCGCCCGGCGGCGTGGACCGCGCTCGTGCTGTGCGGCGTGCTGCTGGCCTGGGGCATGACGCGGGCCAAGACATCCGAGGGCACGCTCGCCACCATGCGTGAGCGGCTGGGCGGCGTGACCGCCTCGCTTGGGCTGCGGGTGCGCAACGTGGACATCGAGGGCCGCGCCAACACCCCCGAGCCGCTGCTGCGCGCCGCGCTCGGCGTCTCGAAGGGCGCGCCGATCCTGGGCTTCTCGGTTGGTGACGCGCGCGAACGCATCGAGCGGCTCGCCTGGGTGGAGCACGCGACAGTGGAGCGGCGCCTGCCAGCGACGATCGTGGTGCAGCTGCAGGAACGGCGACCGATCGCGGTCTGGCAGAACCAAGGCAAGTTCGCGCTGATCGCGCGCGACGGGCAGGTCGTTGCCAATCAGGACATGTCCCGGTTCGACGGACTGCCGCTGGTGGTTGGGTCGGGCGCGCCGGCGAACGCCGCGCCGCTGCTGGATGCGTTGGCCGATCGACCGGCGCTGCAATCGCACGTGATCGCGGCGATCCGCGTCGGCGGGCGACGCTGGAACCTGCACATGGATAGCGGCGCCGAGGTGATGCTGCCGGAAGGCAAGGAGGTCGCGGCACTCGATCGGCTGCTCGCCTTGCAGCAGCAGCACGCGTTGCTCGACCGTCCGCTCGCCGCCGTCGACATGCGGCTGCCCGACCGACTGGTGGTGCGGCCGCAGCCCGAGCCGGCGCCGGTCGACCCCAAGAAATCAGGTGCGGCGCCCGGCGCGGCGCCGCGCGTGCCGCCTAGCGCCTCGCGACGGCCGACATGAGGAAGCTTCGATGAACGACATGTCGCGCCGAGTGCTGCCGCCCGTGGTGAACGGACCCGACGAACCCGCGCGCCCGCGCAACCAACGCACCGGCCCGTTCGGCGTGCTCGATATCGGCACCACCAAGATCGCCTGCCTGATCGGCCGCATCGAGGGCGACGGCACGTTGCGCGTGCTTGGTTTCGGTTGGCACAAGGGGCGCGGGGTGCGTGGCGGTGGCATCGTCGACCTTGAGGCGGCGGAACGCGCGATACGCGCCTGCGTCGGCCAGGCCGAGGACATGGCCGATACCCGGCTGCGGGCGGTGACCGTCAATCTCAGTTGCGGCCAGCCGGAAAGCCGGCTGTTCAACGTGCAGTGGCCGGTCGGTGGCCGCGCCGTCGACGAGGCCGACGTGCGGCGCGTGGTGCATGAGGGACGCGCCCGCGCGGCGTTCGACGGGCGCGACACGATCCATGCGTTGCCGCTCGCCTTCAGCGTCGACGGCATGCAGGGCGTCGCCGATCCGCGCGGCCTGCATTGCGCAAACTTGACCGCGCGACTGCACGTGGTCGACGCGGCTTCCACCGCGTTGCGCAGTCTCGGCGCGTGCATCGCGCGTTGCGATCTCGATATCAACGAGCTGGTGTCGGCACCGATGGCCGCCGGTCTGTCCACCCTGGTTGCCGATGAGCGCGAGCTCGGTGTGACGGTGATCGACATGGGCGGCGGCACCACCGGTGTGGCGGTGTTCGCCGAAAACCAGTTGCTGCACACCGCACAGCTCGCGGTGGGCGGACAGCAGGTCACCAACGACCTCGCCCGCATGCTGTCGACGCCGGTTGCCCATGCCGAGCGGCTGAAAACCTTGTACGGCAACGCGGTGACCTGCGCCGATGACCATCGCGAGCTGCTCCCGGTGCCGCTAGTCGGCGAGGAGGAGCATCAGATCGCGAAAGTGCCGCGCAGCATGGTGATCGACATCATCCGCCCGCGCCTGGAGGAGACGTTCGAGGCGGTGAAGGCGTGCCTCGACGGCTCCGGCCTGGCCCGCGCGGCCGGCACGCGTGTGGTGCTGACCGGCGGCGCGTCGCTGCTCGGCGGCGCTGGCGAGATGGCGGCGCGCATCCTCGGCCGCCAGGTTCGCATCGGCCGACCACACCGGCTGCGCGGTCTGCCCGACAGCGCGTCCGGCCCCGCCTTCGCCACCGCGGCAGGCCTGCTCGCCTGGGCCGCCGGCGAGGGTCGCACGATGCACGACGTCGACCTCGAAACGAACGAGCCCCCAGGGCTGCTGCGCCGCCTCGTCAACTTCCTCAAGGAACGCGTGTGACCGGGAGGTTCCCTCCTCCAACCCCCTCCCACATGGGGAGAGGGCTCGCTTCTCCTCCTCCCCTTGCGGGAGGAAACCCAACCACCTCGGAGAATTGCCCCAATGACCTTGCACCTCACCATCCCACAGCAGACCCACACCGACTTCACGCCGCGGATCACCGTGATCGGGGTCGGCGGTGGCGGCACCAACGCGGTCGACAACATGATCGCGCTGAACCTGCAAGGCGTGGAGTTCGTCGTCGCCAACACCGACGCGCAGCAGTTGCTGCATAGCCGCGCCGACCGACGCATCCAGCTCGGACCACACATCACCCAGGGCCTGGGCGCTGGTGCCAAGCCGGAGATCGGTCGCGCCGCCGCGGAGGAGGCATCCGAGGAGCTGTATCGCCACCTCGACGGCGCGCACATGGTGTTCATCACCGCCGGCATGGGCGGCGGCACCGGTACTGGCGCGGCGCCGGTGATCGCGCGCATGGCTCGCGAGCGCAACATCCTCACCGTGGGCGTGGTGACCAAGCCGTTCAGCTTCGAGGGCAGCCGCCGGGCACGCGCCGCCGATCAGGGCATCGACGAGCTGCAAGCCTATGTCGACACGTTGATTGTCATCCCGAACCAGAACCTGTTCCGTATGGCCAATGAGCGGACCACGTGGAAGGAGGCCTTCAAGATGGCCGACCACGTGCTCTACATGGGCGTGCGCGGGGTCACCGATCTGATGATGGCGCCTGGGCTGGTGAACCTCGATTTCGCCGACATCCGCACCGTCATGGCGGAGATGGGCAAGGCGATGATGGGCACTGGCGAGGCGGAGGGCGAGAATCGCGCGATCCGCGCCGCCGAGGCGGCGATCAGCAACCCGCTGCTGGAGGACACCAGCATGGCGGGCGCGCGGGGCCTGCTGATCAACATCACCGGCGGCGACGACATGACCTTGTTCGAGGTCGACCAGTCGGCCAACCGCATCCGCGAGGAGGTGGACGAGGACGCCAACATCATCTTCGGCTCGGCGATCGACGAGACCTTGCAGGGCAAGATCCGGGTGTCGGTGGTGGCGACCGGCATCGACAGCCCGCTCATCCCCGAGGCGCAGCGGCCGCGACTGGTGGCGGTGAACAGCCCGGGGATGCCGGCGCCGATCCCGATGCCGGCCGGCGCCGGCGCTGGGCACCCGGCGGTCGGGTCACCGGGGCTCGGACTGCACCGCCCCTCGATGCAGCCGCAACCCCACCCGGGCGCGCACCCCGCGTCGGCCCACGGCGGCGACCCGATGCTCGGCATGTCCGCCCTGCAGGCGCCGCAGCCGACCCAGGGTCAGCCGCCGGTGACGGTGACAACGGTCGGGTCCTCGCATCAGCGGCCCACCACGGCGCCGGCACAGCGCGATTCCGGTCTGTTCACCGAACCGCGCACGCCGATCGGGCATCCCGCCGGTGTTAACGGCGTGGAAGTGCGGAGAAGTATATTCCAGACGGTGACCGGGCGGCTGCGCAACTCTTTGACCGGCGCCAATACAACTACCGGAAGTCATCCACCAACGGTCGGACAACCGCAGGCTGAGCCGATTCCTGGGGAGACGAAACCCGAACCGGCGCGTGCCTCGGTGCGTCAGGCCGGCAGTGAGGAGATCGGCTTGGAGATCCCCGCCTTCCTACGACGGCAGCTTTCGTGAAAACCGCAAGATCAGTGAGTTATAGCGTAACACTGAGAAATAATCATTGACTGGCGTGCGGGGCGGCGGCCGCTTAGCTTCCGCCCCGATCGCGGTCCTTCCGCGTTCCGACTCGTTGCTTGACCAGGACTTCACGATGGACGGATTGGCGGAGAGGTTCTCGGTGCAGCGGGTGGCAAGCCACCAGCGAACCTTGAAATCGTCGATCGGCTGCGTCGGCGTCGGTCTGCACACAGGGGTTCGCATCGCCCTCACCCTACGCCCGGCTTCGCCCGGCACTGGCATCATGTTCCGTCGCCTTGACGCCGGCATCGAGGTCGCAGCGCGCGCCGATCGGGTGGTGGACACACGCCTGTGCACCGCGTTGGCGCCGGCGGAGGCGCCGGATCAGCGGGTTGGCACCGTGGAACACCTGATGGCCGCCGCCTTTGGGTGCGGCGTCGACAATCTGCTGGTCGAAATCGACGGGCCGGAGCTGCCGATCCTGGACGGCTCCGCTGCGCCTCTGGCGTTCCTGATCGACTGCGCCGGCGTCGTCGAGCAGGACGCCACGCGGTGCGAGATCGAGGTGTTGCGCACCATCCGCGTCGAGGACGGCGCGGCGTTTGCCGAGTTGCGGCCCAACGCGTTCGGCTTCGATCTGGCGGTGTCGATCGAGTTCGCCGCCGCCGCAATCGGTCGGCAGGCGCTGTCGCTGCGGCTCACTGAAGCCAGCTTCCGCGAAGAGCTGGCCCGCGCGCGCACCTTCACCGAGGCCGGCGAGGTGGCGCATCTGCGCCAGGCTGGGCTGGCACGCGGCGGCAGCTTGGCGAACGCGGTCGTGGTGGATGGTGACGCGGTGCTGAACCCGGGCGGCTTGCGCATGCCGGACGAGTTCGTGCGCCACAAGCTGCTCGACGCGGTCGGCGACCTCGCCTTGGCGGGCACCCCGTTGCGCGGGCGATTCGTTGGCCATCGCTCCGGTCACACTCTCAACAATCGTCTGCTGCGCGCGCTGCTCGCCGACACCACTGCCTGGCGCCGGGTCGACCACGCCTCGGTGGAGCTCCCGCAAGCCGCGTGAACTGCCCGACCGGTGCGGGGACTTCGCGACGCGGAGCCGCATGCTATAAGGCCGGGCGATGACACAGGATCCTTTCGCGCGCATGTCCCGCCACATCAACGCCGATCGGGCGGGATCGGACGCGCCGCGCCGCGCCGCCTGGTCGATTGCCGCGCTGCTCTGCCTGCCGCTGCTCGGCGGCTGCCAGACGCTGAGTTCCGTGCTGCCCTGGACTGGCAAGTCCGAGGACACGGAGACCAGGCTCGACTACACCAAGATACCGCCTGAGCAGATCTACAACCAGGGCGTCGACGCGTTGTCGCAGCAGCGCTACGTCACTGCCAACGGGCAATTCGATGCGGTTGAGCAATACTACCCGTATTCATCCTGGGCGGTGAACGCGCAGCTGATGCAGGGCTACACCCAGTATCTGCAGAACCACTACACTGAATCGATCGGCACGCTCGACCGGTTCATCCAGTTGCATCCGGCGCATCGCGACATCGCTTACGCCTACTACCTGCGCGCGCTCAGCTACTACGAGCAGATCGCCGACATCCAGCGCGATCAGCGCGGCACCGAACTGGCGATGACGGCCTTGCAGGAGGTGGTGAACCGCTTTCCCGACAGCGCCTATGGACGCGATGCGCGGCTGAAGATCGACCTTGCGCGCGACCATCTCGCCGGCAAGGAGATGGCGGTCGGCCGCTGGTACGAGAAGCAGCATCTCTACGAGGCGGCGATTGGTCGCTTTCAGCGTGTGGTCGACGATTTCCAGACCACCAACCACGTGCCCGAGGCGCTGCACCGGCTGACCGAGATCTATCTGCTGCTTGGATTGCGCGAGCAGGCCAAGCGCACGGCTTCGGTGCTGGGTTACAATTATCCCGGCAGTGAGTGGTATGAGGACAGCTACAACCAGTTGCTGGATGATGGGGTGGTGACGGCCAGCGGTCGGACCAGGCCGAAGCAGCGGCCAGGCTTCCTGACACGCGCCATGGACACGATCTTCTGAGGCGCCTGCTCATCTGATGACTCTCCCGCTGACCCTGGCGTCGGTCAGGAAGGGGCGATGCTGACCGCGCTGTCGATCCGCGACGTGGTGTTGATCGAGCGGCTCGACCTGGTGTTTGGCGGCGGGCTCTCGGTGCTCACCGGCGAGACCGGCGCCGGCAAATCCATTCTGCTCGACAGCCTGGGGCTCGCGTTGGGTGCGCGGGCCGAGGCGGGGTTGGTGCGCGCTGGCGCGACGCAGGCCAGCGTGACGGCGAGTTTCGCCTCACCTCCCGGCCATCCCGCGCAAGCGCTGCTGGCGGAGCAGGGCGTCACTGCCGAGGACGAGATCGTGCTGCGTCGCGTGCTGAGCGCGGATGGACGCTCGCGCGCCTTCGTCAACGATCAGCCGGTGGGGGTTGCGCTGCTGCGACGCATCGGCGCGCTGCTCGTCGAGGTGCAAGGCCAGCACGAGCAGATGGGGCTGGCCCAGGAGGCTGGTCACGCCGTGCTGCTCGACGCCTACGCCGTCCCTGGCCCGCTGGTCCAGGCGGTGGCGCGCGAATGGCGCGGCTGGCGCGCGGCCGAGGCGGCGCTCGGGCAAGCGCGCGAGGCGATCGCCGCCGCCGCGCGCGACGAGGAATGGCTGCGGCACACCTTGGACGAGCTCGCGCGCCTGGCGCCGGAGCCGGACGAGGAGGAGCGGCTGGCACGCGAGCGGCAGGGCCTGCAACAGGGCGAGCGCCGCGCCGAGGCGATCGCCAGCGCGCTGGCCGAGCTGACCCCGCGCGACCGGCGCGGCGCCGGCCCGGGTGCGGCATTGCGCGCGGCATCGCGGATGTTGCAGCGGCTGGGGCCGTTCAGCGGCGAGACAAACCCGGCAGCGACCGCCATCGCCGCGCTGGAACGCGCCGAGGAGGCGCTGGCCGAGGCGGAATCCCTGCTCTCCCGACTCGCGACCGACGCGCAGTCCGATCCGAGGCGGCTCGAACAGGCCGAAGAGCGGCTGTTCGCGCTGCGCGGTGCGGCCCGCAAGCACGGGGTCGCGGTTGTCGAATTGCCGGCGCTGCACGCCGAGCTCGCGGCCAAGCTGGCGGCACTCGACCAAGGCTCGGCGCGGATCGCAGACCTGGAGCAGAAAGCTGGGAGCGCCCGTGCCGCTTACGAGGCCGCCGCGTTGCGTCTGTCCGAGGCGCGGCGCGCGGCGGCGAGCAAGCTGGAGCGCGCGGTGATGCGGGAACTGCCGCCGCTGCGTTTGGAAAAGGCGCGTTTCGCGGTGGCACTGACCCGTTTGCCACCCGGCGGATGGGGACCGAGCGGCGCTGATGCGGTGCGTTTCCTGATAGCCACCAACCCGGGCCAGGAGCCCGGTCCGCTCGCCCGTGTCGCCTCGGGCGGCGAGCTCTCGCGGCTGATGCTGGCATTGAAGGTGGTGCTGGCCAGCGGCTCCTCGGTGCCGACCCTGGTGTTCGACGAGGTGGATGCCGGCGTCGGTGGCGCGACCGCCGCGGCGGTGGGCGAGCGTCTGGCGCGCGTGGCGCAGCGCGTTCAGGTGCTGGTGGTGACCCACAGCCCGCAGGTCGCGGCGCGCGGCACCGAGCACCTGCGCGTGGCGAAAACCGCCACGCGCGGGCGCAGCGCCACCTTGGTCGAACCGCTCGACACGAGCGCGCGCCGCGAGGAGATTGCGCGGATGCTTGCGGGTGAAACCGTCACCGACGCGGCGCGCGCGGCGGCCGACGATCTGCTGGGCGCGCCCGCGTGAGTCGCAAGCCGCGCGCGAAGGCGGTGGTGACGGCCGATCCGGTGCCCCCGGAGGCGTTGAGCGAGGAGGACGCCGCCGCTGAGCTCGCCACCTTGGCGCGCGAGATCGCCGCGCACGACCGCGCCTATCATCAGCACGACGCGCCGACTGTCACCGACGCGGAATACGACGCGCTGCGCCGGCGCAACGCCGAGATCGAGGCGCGCTTTCCGCAACTGATCCGCGCCGATTCACCGTCCAGCCGGGTGGGCGGCGCGCCGGAAGCCGGTTTCGCCAAGCTGCGTCATCGCGTGCCGATGCTTTCGCTCGACAATGCGTTTGGCGCCGGCGAGTTCGCCGAATTCCTCGCCCGCGCGCGGCGCTTCCTCGGGCTCGCCGTAGATACCAGGCTCGCCCTGGTGGGCGAGCCGAAGATCGACGGGCTTTCGATCAATCTTACCTACGAGCACGGCCGCTTCGTCCGTGGCGCGACGCGCGGCGACGGGGTGGAGGGCGAGGACGTGACCGCCAACCTGCGCACCATGCAAGCGCTACCACGCGGCTTGCATGGGGCAGCGCCGGCGCTGATCGAGATACGTGGCGAGGTGTTCATGACCAAGGCGGATTTCCTGGCGCTGAACGCGGCGCAGGCGGCAGCGGGGCAGCGCGTGTTCGCCAATCCGCGCAATGCCGCCGCCGGCAGCCTGCGCCAGCTCGACGTGCGCGTCACCGCCGGACGGCGCTTGTCGCTGTTCGCCTACGCGATGGGCGAGGCCAGCGAGGCGGTCGCCGCCACGCATTCCGAGTACCTCGACCGGCTGCGCGCCTGGGGTTTCGCGGTCAATCCGCTCTCCGAACGGCTCGCCGACGAGGTGGCGGCGGCCGAGTTCCAGACCCGCATCGGCAACCAGCGCGCCGCCCTCGGCTACGATATCGACGGTGTGGTCTACAAGCTCGACGATCTTGCGTTGCAACGTCGGCTCGGCTTCGTCGGCCGCGCGCCGCGCTGGGCGACCGCATGGAAGTTCCCCGCCGAGCAGGCGGTCACGATGCTGCAGGATATTCGCATCCAGGTCGGTCGCACCGGCGCACTGACGCCGGTTGCCGAGCTGCAGCCGGTGAATGTCGGCGGGGTGCTGGTCGCCCGCGCCACCTTGCACAACGAGGACGAGATCGCGCGGAAGGACATTCGGGTCGGCGACACCGTGGTGCTGCAGCGGGCCGGCGACGTCATCCCGCAGATCGTTTCAGTGGTAACCGAACGACGCCCCGACGGGGCGCGGCCGTACGCGTTCCCCGAGACCTGCCCGGCCTGCGGCAGCTTGGCGCCGCGCCCGCCGGGCGAGGTGGTGCGGCGTTGCACCGGCGGGCTGATCTGCCCGGCGCAGCGGGTCGAACGGCTAATCCATTTCGTCTCCCGCCCCGCTTTCGACATCGACGGGCTCGGCGAGAAGACGGTGCGCGAGTTCTACGAGGAGGGCTGGCTGCAAGGTCCGGCGGACCTGTTCCGGCTGCCCGCGCGGGAGGCGGAGATCGCCGCGCGGGAGGGTTGGGGCGTTGTATCGGCGCGAAATCTCACGCGCGCGATCGAGGCGAGACGCGTCATTCCGCTCGATCGTCTCATCTACGCGCTGGGTATTCGGCGCATCGGCGAGGCGAACGCGAAATTGCTCGCCCATCACTATCAGGACTTCGCCAACTGGCGGACGCAGATGCTGGCCGCCACCGTGGTCGGCTCGGAGGAGCGCGGCGCGCTTGGCAGCATTCTCGGCATCGGCCCGGCCATCGCGGAGGAGCTCGCGGAGTTTTTTTGCGAGAGCCGCAACGTCGCCGTGGTCGATCAGCTCGCCGCCGAGCTGACGATTGAACCGGCGGCGGCACCCGGCACCGCGGGCAGCGCACTCGCCGGCAAGATCGTGGTGTTCACCGGCACGTTGCGGACCATGTCGCGGCCCGAAGCCAAGGCGCGCGCGGAAGCGCTCGGCGCCCGGGTGACCGACAGCGTTTCGAGGAAGACCGACCTGGTGGTGCTCGGCGCCGACGCGGGCTCCAAGGCGAGGCGCGCGGCCGAGCTCGGGGTGCGAACCTTGACCGAAGCGGAATGGCGGGCGCTCGCCGAGCCCGACTGATTTCCCAACTGTTGCTAGTCACGCGAGTGGACGGCCGGGGCCATCACCAACCTGATCTGGACCCGGCTGCGACGCATGGCCGCGCGGTTTGCTGACCTTGCCGCCCGGGTCCGCTCAGCCGCGACAGGCCAACAAGTGCGTCCGCGCCGATTTGCCGCCGCACCGACCGCCATGGTTCGAAGGCGGACCATCCACGTCTTGGCAGTTTGAACGTGAGCAAAGCCGTGCCGTGCTCGGCCTTCACCGGGCACGGCACGGGCGGGTAGGAACCTATGGCGAACCTATTCCTTCTTGGTCCCGCTCGTGTTCGACGCGCTGCCGCTGCTGCCCGTACCGGCGCCGCTCGACCCGCTGTTCATCTTGCCGACCTGGGTGACGCTGAATACCGAGTTCGGATTGATGATCATGACCACGGGTTGGCCCTGCTTGTTCTGGGCGTTCACCAGGAACGAGTCCGGCACCACGTGGACGTTGGTGAAGCCGTCCTGCTCCAGATCGTGCTTGATCTTCTGCCGCAGCTGCGCGACGTCGCTCGCCGACATGGACGAGGACGAAGACGAAGACGGGGACGAATTCGACGAGTGCGTCGAGGAGCTGGATTGGGCAAAGGCCGGCGCCGCGAGCAGCAGCGCAGCCGCTGCCAAGGCGAGTGTCGTGTTCCGTGTACGCATTTCTCTCTCCATTGCGTGAGTTGCCGCGAACGGACGCATGCTTGGCGCCCAATCACGGGGGCACAACGTCGCGCTGTCAGCGGAGATTGCTCGGTCCGCTTTAAGCTTCGTTCACGTGTTCAGGCCCAGGATCACCAGGGCGGTGCCGATGCACGGGATGGATCGCCACACCGCCAAGCGGCGGCTCGCGAAGAAGCGGCGGTGGTGCCGGTGCTCGCTTCTCTCCTCGTGACTTTCGCCGCGTTTCACGTCATTTCGGCGCGATGGAAGACTTGTTCGGCACCGAGGAGGCGGCTGCAACCGCTCGCGCCGAGGCGGGGCCGCGGCCGCTTGCCGACCGGCTGCGCCCGGCGGCGCTCGGCGAGGTGGTCGGCCAGGACCACCTGCTCGGCGCCGAGGGCGTGCTCACGCGGATGCTCGAACGGGACTCGCTTGCCTCGTTGATCCTGTGGGGGCCGCCGGGGGTGGGCAAGACCACCATCGCGCGGCTGCTGGCGGCGCGCTCCGGGCTGCACTTCACCCAGCTCTCGGCGGTGTTCTCCGGTGTCGCCGACCTCAAGCGCGCCTTCGAGGAGGCGGGCAAGCGGCGTCGAGCGGGACGCGGAACCTTGCTGTTCATCGACGAGATCCATCGCTTCAACCGCGCCCAGCAGGACGGATTCTTGCCCGTAGTCGAGGACGGCACCGTCACCCTGGTCGGCGCCACCACGGAGAACCCGTCCTTCGCGCTGAACGGCGCGCTGCTGTCGCGCTGTCAGGTGCTGGTGCTGCGCCGATTGGATGACGCGGCGCTGGAGCTGATCCTGCATCGCATCGAGACCGAGGCCGAGCGCGCGTTGCCGGTGGACCCAGTCGGCGCGCGCCGCCCTGCGGGCGATGGCCGATGGCGATGGGCGCTACCTCATCAACATGGCCGAGCAGGTGCTCGCCCTCCCGGCCGAAACCCCGGCGCTTGATCCGGCGGCGCTCACCGCGCTGCTGGCTCGCCGCGCGGCGCTGTACGACAAGGATCGCGAGGAGCACTACAATCTGATCTCCGCGCTGCACAAGTCGCTGCGCGGCTCGGACCCGAATGCCGCACTGTACTGGCTGGCCCGGATGCTCAACGGCGGCGAGGACCCGCGCTACATCGCGCGCCGCCTGGTGCGCTTTGCTGCCGAGGATGTCGGCATGGCCGACCCGCAGGCGCTGCCGCAGGCGCTCGCCGCGTGGGAGACATACGAGCGGCTCGGCAGCCCCGAAGGCGAGCTGGCGATCGCGCAGGCGGTGATCTATCTCGGCACCGCGCTCCAAGTCGAACGCGTTGTACACCGCCCTTGGCGCGGCGCGAGCGGCGGCGAAGTCGACCGGCAGCCTGATGCCGCCGGCGCACATCCTCAACGCGCCGACCAAGCTGATGAAGCAGCTCGGCTACGGCGCCGGCTACGCCTACGACCACGGCGCCGAGGATGCGTTCTCCGGCCAGAACTATTTTCCCGACGACATGGCGCGGCAGGAGTTCTACCGCCCGGCCGAGCGCGGCTTCGAGCGCGAGATCGGCAAGCGCCTCGCCCATTGGGCGAAGCTGCGCGAGGCGCGCGGCGAATGAGCGTGCAGACCCGCACCGTGACCGAGGACGAGGCGGAGATCAGGCTGGATCGCTGGTTCCGCCGGCATTTTCCCGCCATCACCCAAGGGGCGATCCAGAAGCTGTGCCGCACTGGTCAGGTGCGGGTGGACGGCAGGCGGGCCGAGGCGGCGACGCGGCTCGCGGCCGGCCAAGCGGTGCGCGTGCCACCTTTGCCGGACCCCGTCGCCAATAACACCCCGGCCGGTGGTGGCGCTCGATGCCAACGAGCAGCGCGATCTGGAACGCGCGGTGCTGTATCGCGACGAGCAGATCATCGTGCTCGACAAGCCGCCCGGCTTGCCGGTGCAGGGCGGGCCGGGGATCGTGCGCCATCTCGATGGCATGCTCGACGGGCTGCGTTTCGGCGCCGAGCGGCCCCGGCTGGTGCATCGGCTCGACCGCGACACGTCGGGCGTTCTCCTGCTGGCGCGCACGCCGGGCAGCGCCGCGAAGCTCGCCGCCGCGTTCCGGGGGCGGGCGGTGGAGAAGACCTACTGGGCGGTGGTCGCCGGCCGGCCGGTGCCGGCGGAGGGCCGCCTTGATCTGCCGCTCAAGCGCACCGGCGGCCCGCGCGGCGAACGCACCGTCGCGGCCGAGCGGGACGACAAGGAGGCGGCGCGCGCCATCACCGATTTCCGCACGCTCGACAGCGCCGCGCAAAAACTGGCGTGGCTCGAATTGCAGCCGCTCACCGGCCGGACGCACCAGTTGCGCGTGCATTGCGCGGCCTTGCGGACGCCGATCGTCGGCGACGTGAAATACCACCAGCCCGATCAGAACAACGCGTTCTCCGCCCAAATCGCCGGCCTGTCCGACAAGCTGCACCTGCACGCCCGAGCGTTGCGCCTGCCGCATCCCGCCGGCGGTGTGGTGGTGGTCGAGGCCGACCTGCCGCCCCATATGGCGGAGACGTTTCGCACCCTGGGCTTCTCGGCCCCAGCGGCGCGGCCGGCGACGCGCGGACGCTGATCGCCGCCGGTTCGTCGAGCGGTCCACATTGGAGAGGACACCAGGCATGGCGGCACCGCCCCCTCCGCGCACCGGGCGCGCCCTGCGTTTCGTGCTGATCGTGCTGGCGATCGTCATCGTGCTGCCGCTCGCCGGCCTAGCCGTGTTCGCGCTGACGTTCGATCCCAACAGCGTCAAGCCGCGCATCGAGCAGGCGGTGTTGCGCGCCACCGGGCGTGACCTGGCGCTGAATGGCCGGCTCGGGCTGAAGCTGTCGTTGTGGCCGACCTTGGAGGCGCGCGACGTCGCCTTCGCCAACCGCGCCGGCGGATCGCGACCGCAGATGGCGACGGTCGAGCGGGTCGAGGCGCAGATCGCGTTGCTGCCGCTGCTCAGCCGCCGGCTGGAGATCGAGCGCCTTGTCGTGGTGCACCCCGACCTGTTGCTGGAGACGGATGCCGCCGGGCAGCCGAACTGGCAGTTCGGCCCCACCGTGCCGAGCCAGAAGTTGCCGAAGGCCGAGGCGCCGGCCGCCACTCAAGCGGCCGCGTCGTCCAGGCCGCTCGCGCTGTCGATCCACCGGGTGCGGATCGACGGCGGGACGCTGACCTATCGCGACGGCCAGACCGGGCGCAGCACCGCGATCGACCTCGAGCGGATCGAGGCGACGGCCGAAGCCGCCGACGCGCCGGTCGATGCCACGATCCGGGCGGCCTATCGCGGCGCGCCGTTCGCCATCGACGCCCACGTCGGCCCGTTATCGCGCCTGGCCGAGCCGGCATCGACCGCGCCGTGGCCGGTGCGGGTGATAGCGGCGGCCGGCGGGGCCAAGCTCGTGCTCGACGGCAGCCTGACCGACCCGCTGGGCGGACGCGGCTACCAGGCCCAAGTTGATGCCGACATCCCCGACCTCGCCGCCCTCGCCCCCTTCGTCCGGCGCGCCAGCTTGCCGCCGCTGCATAATCTGCATTTCGCGGCGACTGTCGCCAATGCCGGCGCCGCGCTGCCCGCGTTCAGCGCCCTCGCGGCGCGCGCTGGGACGTCGGACCTGTCCGCCGTGCTGCCCGGGCTGACCCTGCGCGGCCTGGAGGTCACCGCCGCGAGCCTCGACCAGCCGGTGCAGTTCACCGCCCAGGCCGAGCGCAACGGTGCCGCGGTGGCGACGACCGGCTCGCTCGGGGCGCCGCGCCAGTTGCTTGCCGGCGCCGGCGGGGGGTCCGTTGCCGGTGGCGGCGACCGTCAAGGCGGCCGGGGCGACGCTGAGCGTAAACGGCCATGTCGCCAACCCGCAGGCGCTCTCGGGGGTTGACCTCGCATTGCAGACGCAAGTGCCCGATCTCGCGGCGCTGTCGCCGCTGGCCGGCCGCAAGCTGCCGCCGCTGCACGACGTGGCGGCACATGCGCGACTCACCGACGCGGCGGGCGGGTTGGCGCACGGCGCGGCGATGCGCGATCTGACGCTCACGGTGCCGCAGGCCGACCTCGCCGGCGAGGTCGCGCTGGCCTATGGCGGCAGACCGTCGGTGCGGGCAACGCTCGCCTCGCGCGGGATCGACGCCGATGCGCTGATGCAAGCGGTGAACGCCAGCCCGGCGAGCGACGCGGCGCCTCCCGCTGCCGCATCTGCCCCGCCCGCGCCGGCTCCCGCCCCGCCCGCGCCCCCGCCTGCGCCTGCGCCCGCGCGACCGAAGCGGGTGTTCTCCGACCGGGCGTTGCCGTTCCCGATGCTGCGCCTCGCCGACGCCGATCTGCGCCTTTCGGTCGGCGACCTGCGGGCCGGCGGCACCGACTATCGCGACATCGCGCTGCATCTGGTCCTCGCCGACGGCAAGCTGGCGCTCGATCCGGCGGTGGTGCACCTGCCTGGCGGCCGGCTCGACGGGCGAGCGACGGTGGATGCGAGCCAGCAGCAGCCGCCGGTCGCGCTGACCCTGAAGGCGCCGGGGCTGCCGCTGGCGCAATTGCTCGCCGTGCTGCGTCTGCCGACGTACATGACCGGCAACCTGGAGATCGACGCCGATCTGCGCGGCGCCGGTGACACCCCGCACGCGCTGGCCTCGACCGCGAGCGGGCATCTCGGGCTCGCGCTGGTGGATGGCGCGATCGACAATCGGCTGGTGAGCTCGACCGTTGGCCAGGCGTTGCAGCACGCGCGGCTGCCCGACATCACCGCGCATCCCGGGCGCACATCGGTACGCTGCTTCGCGCTGCGCCTGAACGCGCAACACGGCACGGCCGATGTCCGGGCGCTGCTGCTCGACACCAACCTCGCCGACGTGCAGGGCGATGGCTCGATGAACCTCGCCGATGAGACGCTGTCGCTGCGGCTGCGTCCGCTGGTCCGGCTGGGTGGCACCGGGGTGGTGCTGCCGCTGCTGGTCACCGGCTCGCTGCTCGCTCCGAAAGTGGCGGTGGATGCGGCGGCGGGAGCAGCCGAGGCCGCCGGGATGGCGGCGGCGGCCGGGCGGGCGGCGCAAGCGGGGCGTTCGCCGCAGCTCGGCCTGATCATCGGCGCGCTCGGCGCCAACGGTTTGCTACAGGGTGGCGACAAGGACAACTGTCCGGCCGCACTGGCGGCAGCGCGGGGTGGCGCCCCCGGCAAGCCGCCCGTCGCGGCACCCGCCGCACCCGCCGCGCCGAAGCTGCCGCGGGCGCCGAAGCCGCCCAATCCGGCGGACCTGCTGCGGCAGTTCTTGCGCTAGTTTTTCGCCAACGTCAGGGTAGCGACCGTGAAGCGCTTCTGGGATCACGCCGGTGTCGCGGCATCGGAGAATGGCTACCGCATCCTGCTCGACGGCAAGCCGATGCACTTGCCTGGCGGTGCTTGCCTCGCGGTCCCGGCACGCCCGCTGGCCGAGGCCATCGCGACCGAGTGGTTGGCGGCGGGTGGTGTCAAGGGCGGCGAGATGTCGTTCGCCGACACGCCGCTGACCCGCCTGGCCGGCACCGCGCAGGAACGCATCGCGCCGAACCCGGAGGCCACCGTCGCCGCCCTGGCGCAGTACGCCGACACCGACCTGCTGTGCTACCGCGCCGACGCGCCGGAAGCGCTGGTGCAGCGGCAGGCGCGCGACTGGCAGCCTTGGCTCGACTGGGCCGCGCTGACCTACGACGCGCCTTTGCGGGTGGCGAGCGGGGTGATCCGGGTGGCGCAGGCACCGCAAGCGCTGCGGGCGTTGCGGCGCGCCATCGCGGCGCAGGATGGCTTGGTGCTGGCCGGGCTCGCGGACGCCGTACCGGCGCTCGGCAGCCTCGTGCTCGGCCTCGCCTTGGCCGAGCGACGGCTCGACGCCAAGCGGGCGGCGGAGATCGCCTTGCTCGACGAGCTGTTCCAGGCCGAGCTCTGGGGCCACGACGCCGAAGCCGACGCGCGGCGCCGCGCGATCGCCGAGGATGTCGCCAACGCCGCTCAGTTCATCGAACTGGCCCAGGCATGACCGCCAAGCGGGTTCTGATCAGCGGCCGGGTGCAGGGTGTCGGCTTTCGGCACTGGCTGCACGAGCAGGCCGAGCAGCTCGGGTTGAGCGGCTGGGTGCGCAATCGCGGCACCGGCTCGGTCGAGGCGGTGATCGCCGGCGACACCGCCGCGGTCGAGGAGCTGGTGCGCGCCTGCCGTCGCGGCCCGCGCCTCGCGCAGGTGGACAGCATCACCGAGGAGCTCGTGCCCCCGCCCGACGAGCCGGGTTTCTTCCAGAAGCCAAGCTGTCCACCGTAGGAACTGGATGGCTCAAGGTTGATGGCACACCAGGCAATCGGCGTTGCCGGGGCCGAACACCTCGTCCCATGCCGCGCGCAGCGCCGCGTCGGTTTGCGCCATCGTGACGCGGACGCCGAGGGCGTGCAGGCTGGTCACGCCATGCTCGCTGATGCCGCACGGCACGATGCCGGCGAAATGGGCGAGGTCGGGGGTGACGTTCAGCGCCACGCCGTGCCAGCTCACCCAGCGCGAGATACGCACCCCGATCGCGGCGATCTTCGCTTCCGCGCCGCTGGCCCGGTCGACCACCCAGATGCCGACCCGCCCCGCGCGTCGCTCGCCAACCACGCCGAACCGGGCGAGGGCGCGGATCAGCCACTCCTCGAGCCCGGAGACGAAACAACGCACCTCGCGCGCCGGCACGCCGCCGTGCGGGCGTTGCAGGTCCAGCATCACGTACCCGACCCGCTGGCCGGGGCCATGATAGGTCCACTGGCCGCCGCGCCCGGCGCGGAACACCGGCAACCGCGCCGGCTGATGCAGCTCGGTCTCGCGCGCCGAGCTGCCGGCGCTGTATAGCGGCGGGTGCTCGACCAGCCAGACCAGCTCGCGCGCCGTCCCCGCCCGGATCGCCGCGACCCGCGCCTGCATCGTCGCGATCGCCTCCGGGTAGGGGGTCAGCCCGTCGGCGACGCGCCACTCTTCGCTGATTGATAGCCCATCCGCCATCCGCTATACCCCGCCGCCTTGGACGGCCCGGCGCGAACCGGGTGCGTCCTGCCCCACGGTGCGGTCGTGGCGGAATGGTAGACGCGCAAGCTTGAGGTGCTTGTGGGGGCAACCCCGTGGAAGTTCGAGTCTTCTCGACCGCATTCCGTCCGTCCCGGCTTCAGGCGTGGGGCGACATTGCTTGTCCAACGCCGGCCGCTCATCCTCGATCGTGCAGGGGAGGAACATGGCGATGGATGACGATTTCCGGAAGGCGGCGCTTGACTACCACCGGCTGCCCCGGCCGGGAAAGCTCGCCATCGAGCCCACCAAGCGCATGGCGACCCAGCA
Source organism: Acetobacteraceae bacterium (assembly GCA_965218045.1). Taxonomy (GTDB): domain Bacteria; phylum Pseudomonadota; class Alphaproteobacteria; order Acetobacterales; family Acetobacteraceae; genus CAVRCA01. The sequence continues at coordinate 30,138 of CBDCJX010000018.1, forward strand.
GGATCTGGCCCTCGCCTACTCGCCCGGCGTCGCCGCCGCGTGCGAGGCGATCATCGCCGATCCGCACGCCGCGTATGACTACACCGCACGCGGCAACCTGGTCGGGGTGATCTCCAACGGCACGGCGGTGCTCGGCCTCGGCAATATCGGCGCGCTCGCCGGCAAGCCGGTGATGGAGGGCAAGGCGGTGCTGTTCAAGAAATTCGCCGGCATCGACGTGTTCGACATCGAGGTCGACGCCAGCGATCCCGCCCGGTTCTGCGACGTGGTCGCCGCCCTCGAGCCGACCTTCGGCGCGATCAATCTCGAGGACATCAAGGCCCCCGAGTGCTTCGCCGTGGAAGCCGAGCTGCGGCGGCGCATGCGTATCCCGGTGTTCCACGACGACCAGCACGGCACCGCGATCACCGTTGCCGCCGCGGTGCGCAACGGGCTGTTGCTGCAAGGCAAGCGGCTCGCCGACGTGCGGGTGGTGACCGCCGGCGCCGGCGCGGCCGCACTCGCCTGCGTCGATCTGCTGGTCCAGATGGGCTTGCCGCCCGAAAGCGTGACCCTGACCGACATCGACGGCGTGGTGCATGCCGGGCGCGATAACCTCGACCCGAGCCTCGCCCGCTACGCCCGCGATACCGAGGCGCGGACCCTGCGCGAGGCGCTGCCGGGTGCTGACGTGTTCCTCGGCCTCTCCGCCCCGCGCGTGCTGAAGGCGGAATGGCTCGGCGCATTGGCGCCCCGGCCGCTGATCCTCGCGCTGGCCAACCCGGAGCCGGAGATCCTGCCCGAGGCGGTGCGCGCGGTGCGCCCCGACGCGATCATCGCCACTGGGCGCAGCGACTACGCCAACCAGGTCAACAACGTGCTGTGCTTTCCGTTCATCTTCCGGGGCGCGCTCGACGTGAGCGCCACCCAGATCAACGAGACGATGAAGCTCACCGCCGTCGAGGCGATCGCCGAGCTCGCCCGCATGGAGGCGAGCGAGGTGGTCGCGGCGGCCTATGGCGGCTCGGCACCGGTGTTCGGGCCCGACTACATCATCCCGAAACCGTTCGATCCGCGGCTGATCCTGCAGATCGCGCCGGCGGTCGCGCAGGCGGCGATGGCGAGCGGGGTGGCGCGCCGGCCGATCGAGGATTTCGCCGCCTACCGCGAGGTCCTGGAGCGCTTCGTCTACCGCTCCGGCCAGCTGATGCGGCCGGTGTTCGAGGCGGCGAAGAAGGCGCCCAAACGCATCGTCTACGGCGAAGGCGAGGACGAGCGGGTGCTGCGCGCGGTGCAGACCCTGGTCGACGACAACATCGCCGAGCCGATCCTGCTCGGCCGCCGCGCCGTGATCGAGCAGCGGGTGCGCGAGATGGGCTTGCGCATGGACCTGCACGAGACGGTGCGGGTGATCGACCCGCTGCTCGACGAGACGGTGTTCGCCTCGCTGGTTTCCGACTACCAGCGCCTCGCCGGGCGTCGCGGCGCGCCGCCGGATGCCGCGGCGCGACGGGTCGGCACGCGCAGCTCGGTCGCCGCCGCGATGATGCTGCATGCCGGCATGGCGGATGCGGCGATCTGTGGCGGCACCGGCAACTGGTGGCGGCAGATCCAGTACGTGCTGCCGATCATCCCGCGCTGCCCGGAAGCGAGCCGGGTCTACGCGCTCTCCTGCCTGATCCTGCAGGGCGGCGCGCTATTCGTCTGCGACACCCACATGATCGTCGATCCCAGCGCCGAACAACTGTGCGAGATGACCTTGCTCGCCGCCGAGGCGGTACGCGGCTTCGGGATCACGCCAAAAGCCGCCCTGCTGTCGCATTCGAGCTTCGGGGCGAGCGACACGCACTCGGCGCGCAAGATGCGCTTGGCCCTGGCACTGATCCGCGCCCGCGCGCCCGAGCTTGAAGTGGACGGCGAGATGCACGCCGACGCGGCGCTCTCCGAGGTGATCCGCGACCGGACGGTGCCGGACAGCCGCCTCGGCGGCACCGCCAACCTGCTGATCATGCCCACCCTAGATGCCGCGCACATCGCCTTCAACCTGCTGAAAGCGGCGGCGGACGGGCTGCCGATCGGCCCCATGCTGCTGGGGATGTCGAAGCCGATCCACGTGCTGGTGCCGAGTGTGACCGCGCGCGGCATCGTGAACCTGAGCGCCCTGTCGGTGCTGGCCGCCCAGTTTACGGCCGAACCGGTCGACCCCGCCCCCGTTGCGACCGCACCGGACGCGGTCGCCAAGGGGCTGGCTGCCGTGTAAACCCTCCGGGTTAGGCGATGAGCACCGAACCATGATCGGGTTGCTGCTGGGCGGGCTGGTGCTGCTGCTGCTCCTGGGCGGCCTGCGCGCCTTCGAGCGCGCGTCGGTGACCACGATCAAGGCGCTGCTCGCCTGGATCGCGGCGCTGGCCGGGCTGACCCTCGCATTGCTGCTGATCCTCACCGGGCGGGGGGCGTTGGCGTTCTTCGCCCTCAGCCTGCTTTTCCCGCTTGTTAGGGAACGTTGGCTCATGATGCGTGCGGGGCGCGGCGGCCGCTTCGGCAGCAGCGAGGGCGCGGCGCCCGGCTCAGGCGGAGGATCGGGCCGGTCCGCCGGGACGCCGATGTCGCGCGCCGAGGCATACGAGGTGCTGGGGCTCAGCCCCGGTGCCGGCGAGACGGAGGTGCGGGAGGCGTATCGCCGGCTGATGCGATCGGCGCACCCCGACAGCGGCGGGTCGGACTGGCTCGCCGCTCGGGTCAACCAGGCGCGGGATGTCCTGCTTGGAGGACCGGGCCGGCGGCGGGCATAGGCGCGCGACCGCTGCGCTGGAACGCCGCACCCCCCGGCCGCCTTATATCTGCCGGATACTGGTGGTTTTCGCTGCTACGAGCCAACGAGGTGATGGACCGACCATGATCAGACCCCTACGTAAGGCCGTGCTGCCCGTCGCGGGACTGGGCACGCGATTCCTGCCGGCGACCAAGGCGATGGCCAAGGAGATGCTGCCGGTTGTCGACAAGCCATTGATCCAATACGCGGTCGAGGAGGCGCGCGCGGCCGGGATCGAGCAGTTCTGCCTGGTGACCGGCCGCGGCAAGACCGCCATCGTCGAGCATTTCGACGTTGCCTTCGAGCTGGAGCAGAACCTCAAGGAGCGCAACAAGCAAGCCGAACTCGCCTTGCTGCACGCGATGGCGGTGGAGACCGGCTCGATCGTGACGGTACGCCAGCAAGTGCCGCAGGGGCTCGGCCACGCAGTCTGGTGCGCCCGCGCGTTCATCGGCGATGAGCCGTTCGCGGTGCTGCTGCCCGACGACCTGGTGCTGTCCGACACGCCGTGCCTGGCGCAGCTCGCCCACACCTATCGCGACACCGGCGGCAACGTGGTCGCGGTGAGCGAGGTGCCACGCGAGCAGACCAACCGCTACGGGATCCTCAAGGTCGGCAAGGATGACGGCACGCTGGTCGAGGTCACCGGCCTGGTCGAGAAGCCAGCCCCCGAAAACGCGCCGTCCAACCTGTCGATCATCGGTCGCTACATCCTGCTGCCCGAGGTGCTGGAGCATCTCGCGCGCGCCGAGCGGGGGGCGGGCAACGAGGTGCAGCTCACCGACGGGATGGCCAGGATGATCGGCCACACTCCGTTTCACGGGCTGCGCTTCGAGGGGCGTCGCTTCGATTGCGGCGACAAGATCGGCTTTCTCGAGGCACAGATCGCTTTCGCGCTCAAGCGCGAGGACATGGCCCCTGCGGTTCGCTCGTTCCTGCGGCATTATACGGGGACAGCAAGCTAAAAGGAGCCCCGTTCATGGCATTCTCCCATCAGTTCGACCCGACCGTGCTGCGCGAATACGACATCCGCGGCATCGTCGGGCGCACCCTCGGCCCGGAGGACGCCTACGCGATCGGCCGCTGCTTCGGCAGCGTGGTCGCCCGCGACGGCGGGCGCAACGTCGTGGTCGGCTATGATGGCAGGTTGTCCAGCCCCGATCTGGAACCCCGGCTGGTCGCCGGGCTGATGGAATCCGGCATGGAGGTGACCCGCGTCGGCTGCGGCCCGACGCCGATGCTGTACTACGCGGCGACCTCGCGCGAGGCTGGCGGCGCGGTGATGGTGACTGGCAGCCACAACCCGCCGGACTATAACGGCTTCAAGATGATGCTCGGCCGCAAGCCGTTCTTCGGCGAGCAGATCCGCCGGCTCGGCGAGATGGCCGCCAGCGGCGACGTGGTCGCGGCGAAAGAAGGCAGCGAGCATACCATCGACGTGTCGCACGATTACGTGGGGCGGCTGGTCTCCGACTGGGACGGCGGCGATCGGTTGCTGAAAGTGGTCTGGGACAACGGCAATGGCGCGGCGGGCGCCGTGCTGCAAACCCTGGTCGCGACCCTGCCCGGCGATCATATCGTGTTGAACGGCGCGATCGACGGCACCTTTCCGGCGCACCACCCGGACCCGACGGTGGCGAAGAACCTCGAACAGCTGGTCAACCAGGTGCGGGCGCAGCAGGCCGATATTGGCATCGCCTTCGACGGCGACGCCGATCGCATCGGCGTGGTGGACGACAAGGGGCATCCGCTGTTCGGCGACCAGTTGCTGATCGTGCTCGGCCGCGACGTGCTGCGCACCCATCCTGGTGCGACGATCATCGCCGATGTGAAGGCGAGCCAGGTGCTGTTCGACGAGATCACGCGCGCCGGCGGCAAGCCGCTGATGTGGAAGACCGGGCACAGCCTGATCAAGGCGAAGATGGCCGAACTCGGCTCGCCGCTGGCCGGCGAGATGTCCGGCCACGTGTTCTTCGCCGATCGCTGGTACGGGTTCGACGACGCGCTCTACGCGGCGGTGCGCCTGCTCGGCATCGTCGCGCGTATGAATGGCCCGCTTTCGGCGGTGCGCGAGGCGCTGCCGCACGTCATCAACACGCCCGAGCTCCGTTTCGACTGCGACGACCGCCGCAAGTTCCAGGTGATCGAAGAGGTCGCCGCGCGGCTGAAACAGGCGGGAGCGAAGGTCTCCGACGTCGATGGCGTGCGGGTGCAGACCGACGATGGCTGGTGGCTGCTGCGCGCCTCGAACACGCAGGCGGTGCTGGTCGCGCGGGCCGAGGCCAGCAGCGAGGACGGGCTCGAGCGGCTCAAGCAGGCGCTCGTCGCCCAGCTCGCCGCCTCCGGCCTGGCCGCGCCCGACTTCTCGGGCAGCAACGCCGGACACTGAGGTCGACCTACGGGCTGAACTGCGGCGCGGCGCGGGCGGCCTGCTGATCGGCGGACGGATTGGCGCGCATGGCCGCCGTGCCCAGCACGACGGCGACGAGGATGCAGAGACCCGCGACAGCGGAGCGCCGCAGCAGCTTCCACTCGCGCGCGGTGATATTGGAGAAGTCGCACAGCTCGCAGGTGTTGAGGCGAAAATCGTCCATGGAACCCGCTCCCTCTTGGGCATCGGAACGTTCCGCACCCAGGGGAGGGAAATTACGCTTGGCTCGCTGGGGATGAGGTGACGCCGATCACATGGAAACGACGGGCCGCCAGTATGTCGGCGACCAGGGCAGTGATCGTTTTCCGTCCGCCCCTGGACGGCGGGTGAGGCTGATCCGAAGATGCAGGCCGCCCGGCGGCAACGACCGCGACACGGACGGGCCAATGCATCGGAGGGAACCATGACACCACGCCGTTCAATGCTGGAACTACTGCTCGGCTCCGCCGTCGTGCTGGCAGCCGGGCTGCCCGCGCGAGCGGAGGACTACAACAAGCAATGCCTGGCCGCGGCGGAGGGGGTGAGCAAGACCATCTCGGTCCCGCCGCACAAGGCGCCGTTCCGTTTGGCGCTAGTCAACGGTTTCGTCGGCAACAGTTGGCGCATCCAGATGATCCAGTCGCTGAAGACCTGGGCCAGCCAGCCGGAGAACGCGAAGAAGATCAAGGAACTGAAGATCGTCAGCACCGGCACCGACGTCGCGGCACAGATCGGCGCCGTCGACAATCTGGTGGCGGCCGGGTACGACGGCATCATCATCAATGCGGTGAACCCGACGGCGTTCCAGCCGGCGATTCGCCGCGCCAATCGCGCCGGGACCGTGCTGGTCTCGTTCGACAACATCGTCGATTCCAAAGAAGTCGTCGTCGTCAACGAGCCGCAGGTGTCGTTCGAGCAGGTCAAGGCGCAGTTCGTCTACGACAACATGGCCGAGAAGAAGGGCAAGGTGCTGGAAATACGCGGCCTGCCCGGCAACTCCGTGGACCGCGACCGCTCCATCGGGTTCCACAACGTGTTCGACAATAAGCCGGGCATCGAGATTGTCACCGTGGTCGGCAACTGGGACGACGGGACGGTGCAGAAGGTGGTGGCGGGCGCCATCGCCACCTATGGCCAGTTCGCCGGCATCGTCACCCAGCATGGCTCGACCGGGCTGATGAACGCGCTGATCGACGCCAAGCACCCGAAAATCCCGCTCGGCACCTCGGGCGAGAACGGCTCGCTGCGGATGATCCACGACGGCGGCTGGACGGCGATCGTGCGTGTGCAGACACCGGCGATGTCGATCGTGGCGATGCAGGCGGCGATCGCGCTGCTCGAAGGCAACACGCTGCCGCAGCAGATCGCGTTGCCGATCCCTACCATCTACTCCAAGGACCTCAAGGAGGGAGTGAACTTCTTCAAGGACCTGCCCGACAACTTCCAGGACGGCGCCGACATTCCGGAGTGCAACATCAACCTGCCGGTCAAGGCTCTGATGCACCAGTCGCCCAACAACACCTGACCCGGCGGCCGCGTCGAGCGATCGATATGGTCTCATCCGATATGACCGGATCGGACGGTCCGATCGTTCGCCTGCGCGGCATCGGCAAGGTTTACGGCGGCGTGACGGCCTTGCGGGACGTGGATTTCGAGCTCGCGCGCCATTCGATCCACGCCGTGCTGGGCGAGAACGGCGCCGGCAAGAGCACGCTTATCAAGATCATCTCCGGGGTGGTGCAGCCCGATGGCGGGACGATCGAGGTGGACGGCCGGCCGCACCGCTTCAGCGGCCCGCGTGACGCCGCCGCGCGGGGCATCGTCGGCGTGTTCCAGGAGCTCTCCCTGGTGCCGGACCTGACGGTTGCCGACAACATCCTCCTCGCCGATCCGCCGGGCTGGGCGGGGCTGATCGACCGTCGCGCGCAACGCCGGCGTGCCGAGCAGCTGCTGGCCCAGGTCGGCTGCGAGGACGTCGACCCGCGATTGCCGGTGCGCGAGCTCACCCTCTCGCGCCGTCAGCTCATCGAACTGGCCAAGGCGATCGGCCGCGACCCGCGGGTGCTGATCCTGGACGAAGCCACCTCGGCACTGGGCGCGAGCGATGTCGCGACGGTGCATCGCATTCTCGAGCGGCAACGCGCCGACGGCCTCGCCATCCTGCTGATCTCGCATCGCATGCACGAGATCGAGGCGCTGGCCGACACCTGCTCGGTGTTTCGCAACGGCCGTCACATCGAGACCTTCCCGCAGGAAGGCAAGCGCCGCCAGCAGGTGCTCGAACTGATGATCGGGCGCGACATCTCGCAGGTCTATCCGCCGAAACCGGCGCGCGACGCCACGGGTCCGCCGGCGCTCGCCATCCGCGATCTCGCCTGGACCGACCGGCTGCACGGCGTCTCGCTCGAGGTCGGGTGCGGCGAGATCGTCGCACTCGGCGGGTTGGAGGGTCAGGGGCAACGCGAATTGCTGCTCGCCCTGTTCGGCGTGCTTCGCGACGTGCATGGCACGGTGTTGGTGGATGGCGAGCGCGTGCGCATCCACAGCCCGGCGAAAGCCAAGGCGGCGGGGCTGGATTTCGCGCTGGTGCCGGAGGATCGCAAGAGCGAGGGCCTCGCGCTCGGGATGTCGGTGCGCGAGAACCTCACGCTCGCCTCGCTCGATCGGTTCACTCGCGCCATGGTGCTGGATGGCGCCGCCGAACGCGCCGCCGTCGCGGCGGCGGTGCGCGCGCTCAACATCCAGGCGCCCTCGATCGAGCTCGCGGTCGGCACGCTCTCTGGCGGCAATCAGCAGAAAGTCGTGCTGTCGAAGTGGCTGATCAATCGGCCACGGGTGATCCTGCTGATGGACCCGACGCGTGGCATCGATGTCGGCACCAAGCAGGAATTCTACGCCGTGATCCGCCGGCTCGCCGCGGAGGGCGTGTGTTTCCTGTTCTACAGCACCGACTACGAGGAGATCATCGGCATGTGCGATCGGGTGCTGATCCTCTACGCCGGCCGCATCGTCGCCGAACTAAGCGACGGCGACATCACCGAGAGCAACATCGTCGGCGCGGCGTTCAACATGGCGCCCGCACCTTGACGCAACCGAGGCCGTCCGCCTGGCAAGGGCTGGCGCTTTGGGTCCGGCTGCATCGGGGCGTGCTGCTGGCGGCGGTGGTGCTGGCGGTATTGTTCGGCGCGCTGATAAGCATCCATCCGCGCGGGCTCAGCTCGCTGGTGGTCACCACCGCGATCAACCAGGGCCTGGCACTCGCGTTCGCCGCGATGGCGCAGACCTTGCCGGTGCTGACCGGCGGGCTCGACCTCTCGGTCGGCACCGTGCTGGCGCTGACCAACTGCGTGGCGTCCTCGGTGGTAAGTGGGTCGCCGTTGCAGATCGCGCTCGGCATCGCGCTGGTGCTGGCGAGCGGGCTGGCGTGCGGGCTGCTGAACGGGCTCGTGGTGGTGTACGGCCGCATCCAGCCGATCATCGCCACACTCGCCACCAGTGCGGTGTTCACTGGCATCAGCTACATTATCCGCCCGATCCCCGGTGGCAGCGTCGACGCCGACCTCGGCTACATGCTCACCGGCGAGGTGTTCGACGTGGTGCCCGTATCGCTGCTGCTGCTGCTCGGCGTGGTGCTGGTAGTGTGGGTGCCGTTTCGCAATTCCCGGCTGGGGCGCGGCTGCCTGGCTGCCGGCTCGTCGGAGACGGCGGCCTACATGTCCGGGCTGAACGTCGACCGCGCCAAGCTCGCCGCCTATGCGTTGAGCGGGCTGCTGGCCGCGTGCGGCGGGCTGTTCCTGGGGTTGCAGACCCTGAGCGGCGATCCGAATACCGGCGCCACCTACACCTTGCGCTCGATTGCCGCCGTGGTGATCGGCGGCACGTCGCTGCTGGGCGGCGCGGGCGGCGTGATGGGCTCGATCATCGGTGCCTACGTGCTGCGTACCATCAACGACGTGCTGTTCTTCTCCGGTGTGTCGCCGCTGGCCCAGCCGTTGTTCGAGGGGCTGGTGCTGCTCGCCGCCATCGGTCTCGGCGCGGCGCAGGTGCTGCGGCTGAAGAACCGTCTCGACGTGCTGTCCTTGCAGGAGGTCAGCCGCAACCTGCCCACGCAACGCCGGCTGATCCCCGGGCTCGACAACTCCGTGGTCGTCTCGCTCGCGGCGATCATCGTGCTGCTGCTGATCGGCAGCCTCTATCTGCCGGCGTTCCTGTCGTTCGACTATCTGATCCAGCAATTGCGGATCGCGGCGATCCTCGGCATCGTCGCCACCGGAGCAATGCTGGTGATCCTGCTCGGGCAGATCGACCTGTCGCTGCCCTGGGTGATGACCGCCGCCGCGATGGTGGCAACCACGCTCGCGGCACAAGGTGGGGCGCTGGCGGCGCTGGCGTTTCCCGGCGGGCTGCTGGTCGGTGCCTTGGTCGGGTTCCTCAACGGCCTCGGAGTCGGTTATCTGCGGCTGCCCTCGATGATCCTGACGCTTGCAACCAACGCCGTTCTGCTTGGGCTGGCGGTGTTGTACACTGGCGGCTTCGCGCCACAGACCCAGGCATCGCCGCTCATGCTGACCCTCGGGCGCGACAGTTTTGGCGGCGGCATCCCGAATCTGCTCTGGGTCTGGCTGGCGGTGGCGGTGCTCGCGGTGTTCGTGTTGCGCCAGACCCGCTTCGGCCGCGCGGTGTACGCGGTCGGCAACCGCGAGCGGGTCGCGTATCTGTCGGGTATCCGCACCAATCGCGTGTTGCTCGCCGCGTTCACCCTCAGCGGCCTGTGCTCGGCGTTTGGCGGCGTGTTGCTGGCTGGGCGGCTCGACCAGTCCTATCAGGGCATGGGCAACGAGTACCTGCTGCCGGCGATCGCCGCGGTCGTGCTCGGCGGCACGCACATTCTCGGTGGTCGCGGCAGCTATCTCGGCACGGTCGCGGGTGTCATCGTCATCACCCTGCTCACCAGCTCGCTAGCGGTGATGCAGATGCCGGAGGCGAGCCGACAGATCATCTACGGCCTGGTCATCATCGGCATGCTGTTGCTGTACGGGCGCGGCGCCCGCACCCAGGGCGGCTGACTACGCGCGGCGCAGCAGGAACAGCGCCTGTTCGCCGAACAGGTTGGCCAAGCGCGGGAAGCGGCGCCACGGCGCCCGGCCGCCGGCGTCGTCGACCGCGAGCCAGCGCTCGACCGCGTAGCCTTCGCGTGCGCAGAGGTCGAAGAAATCGCGCACTGTGCAGGGATGGATGTTCGGCGTCTCGAACCAGGGCCGGTTCCAGGTCGGCGTCATCGGCATCCGACCCTCGCGCAGCAACTGCCAACGCACCTGCCAATGGCCGAAATTGGGAAAGCTCACCACCGCGCGGGTGCCGATGCGCAGCATTTGGCGCAACACCTCGCGCGGGCGCTCGACCGCCTGCAAGGTGCGCGACAGCACGACGTAGTCGAACGCGCCGTCCGGGTAGTGCGCGAGGTCGTTGTCGGCGTCGCCGTGCATCACCGGCTGGCCGTGCGCCACCGCGCGCGTCACCTCCGCCATGTCGATCTCGATGCCGCGCGCGTCGCATTGCTTGGTGCGGAACAGGTGCTCGATCAGCATCCCGTCGCCGCAGCCGATGTCGAGCACGCGCGTCGACGGCGCGATCATCTCGGCGATCAGCGCGAGGTCGAGCCGCATGTTCTTGGCGACGTAGCGAACCGGATCGAGCTTGCTCATCCGGGCAGGCCGGCGTGTTCGGCGCAGCCGGCGAGAAAGCCGGCCAGGGTGCGATGGAAGTCCGGCTCGTCGAGCAGGAAAGCGTCGTGGCCCTTGTCGGTGGCGATCTCGACGAAGCTGACATTCGCCGCGACGCCGTTGAGCGCGCGCGCAACCTCGCGACTCTCCTCAGTCGGGAACAGCCAGTCGGAGCTGAACGAAACGACGCAAAACCGGGTGGCGGTGCCGCGAAACGCCGCCGCGAGATCACCGCCGTGCGCGGCGGCGAGATCAAAATAGTCCATCGCCCGAGTGATCGTCAGGTAGGAGTTGGCGTCGAACCGGTGAACGAAGGTGCTGCCCTGGTGGCGCAGATAGCTCTGCACCTCGAACATCTCGCCGAACAGGCTGATCGTTGCCGCCGCCGCTTTCGGTGCCGCTTGCAACCGGCGGCCGAATTTTCGCGTAAGCGCCTGCTCGCTGAGATAGGTGATGTGGGCGCACATGCGCGCGACCGCCAGGCCGCGCGCGGGGATGCGGCCACTGCGCCAGTATTGGCCGCCCTGCCAGTCCGGATCGGCGAAGATCGCCTGCCGGCCGACTTCGTGGAACGCGATGTTTTGCGCCGAGTGGTAGGCCGCTGATGCCACCGGCACCGCCGCGAACACCGCTTCGGGAAAAGTGGCGGCCCACTCCAGCACCTGCATCCCGCCCATCGAGCCGCCGATCACGGCGAACAGCCGCTCGATGCCGAGATGCTCGATCAGCCGCTTCTGCGCGCGCACCATGTCGCGAATGGTGACGGGTGGGAAATCGGTGCCCCACGGCTCGTCGCCGCCGTCGCGTTGGCTGCGCGGACCGGTGCTGCCCATGCAGCCGCCGAGCACGTTGGCGCAGATCACGAAAAGGCGGTTGGTGTCGATCGGCCGGCCCGGCCCGACCACCAGATCCCACCAGCCGGGCTTGCCGGTGACCGGGTGCGGCTCGGCCACGTATTGGTCGCCGGTCAGCGCATGACAAACCAGGACGGCGTTCGAGCGCGCCGGATTGAGCCGGCCGTATGTACGGTAGGCGACGGTCAGCTCGTCGAGCATGACGCCGCAATCCAGCATCATCCCCTCGCGAAACGTAACGTGGGTGTGCTCGATCTCGGCGCGCGTGTCGATCTGATCCATGGCTGCCCAATTCCTGGGATATGCGCTGCATAGGCGACGGAGTAAGTGGGAGCAACCGGGCGGGTTTGCAGGCCAGCCGGGTTCCGCTATCAGTGCCGGCCCCCTTTTCCGGCTCCAGCCGCATGAGCACCGCACCGCGCCCGCGCCCCGAGATCCTGTCCATCCACCCCTATATCGGCGGCGAATCGAAGCTGCCGGGTGGCAACCGGGTGGTCAAGCTGTCGTCCAACGAGGGCGCGTTCGGCCCGCCACCGGCGGCAATGGCAGCGTTCCGCGCCACGGCGGACGAGCTGCACCGCTATCCGGATGGCGGCGCGGTCGAGCTGCGGCGCGCGATCGGCACGAGTTTCGGCCTCGATCCGGCGCGCATCGTCTGCGGCGCCGGCTCCGATGACCTGCTGTATCAGCTCTGCCTCGCCTATGGCGGCCCGCGCGACGGCAGGCCGACCGAGATCATCATGAGCGCGCACGGCTTCTCGATCTACGAGATCGCCGGCCAGTATGCCGGAAGCCGCGTGCTGAAAACGCCGGAGCGCAACCTCATCGCCGATGTCGACGCCATGCTCGCCGCCGTGTCGGCCGCCACGCGGATCGTGTTCCTCGCCAATCCGAACAACCCGACCGGCTCGATGCTGCCGGAGCGCGAGGTGGAGCGGCTGCGCGCCGGCCTGCCACCGCACGTGCTGCTGGTGCTGGACGCGGCCTATGCCGAGTATGTCGAGCGGGCGGATTACGAGCCCGGCATCAAGCTGGTCGACGCCGGCGACAACACGGTGATGACCCGCACCTTCAGCAAGGTTTACGGCCTCGGCGGGATGCGGATCGGCTGGGCCTACGCTCCGCCCGCCGTGGTCGACGTGCTCAACCGGGTGCGCGGCCCGTTCAACGTCTCGATCGCGGCCCAGGCCGCCGCCATCGCAGCGCTACAGACGCCGGATTGGGTCGAGCGCAGCCGCGCCCACAATGCCGAGCACCGCGCCGTGCTCGCCGCCGGTCTCGCGCAAGCGGGAATTCGCACCTGGCCGAGCGAGGGCAACTTCGTGCTCGCCGATTTCGGTGAGGTGGAGCTCGCCGAGGCGGCCAACGCGTTCCTGCGCGGACGCGGCATCATCGTGCGCGGCGTGAAGGGCTACGGCCTGCCGCATTGTCTGCGGATCACCGTCGGCACCGCCGAGGAGATCGCGCTCGTGGTCGAGGCGCTGGCGCTGTTCATGGCCGAGCGGCGTGTCTGAGCCGCTGTTCAAGCGGCTGGCGCTGATCGGCATCGGGCTGATCGGCAGCTCGGTGGCGCGGATCGCGATGCAGCGCGGCAGCCTGGCGGCCGAGGTGGTCGCCAACGCCCGCACCCAGCAGACCCGCGACCGGGTAGCCGAACTCGGCATCGCGCACCGGGTCGAGGCCGATCCCGGCCGGGCGGTCGAGGGTGCGGATTGCGTGATGCTGTGCGCCCCGGTCGGCGCCTATGCCGAGATCGCCGCCGCGATCGCGCCGTATCTCACCCCCGGCGCGGTGCTCACCGATGTGGGTTCCACCAAGCAGTCGGTGATCCGCGACGTTGGGCCGCTGGTGCCCGGGGGGGTGCATTTCGTCCCCGGTCATCCGGTGGCGGGCACCGAGTATTCCGGCCCGGATTCCGGTTTTTCCACGTTGTTCGAGGGGCGCTGGACCCTGCTGACCCCGCCGCCCGGCACCGACGCGGCGGCGGTGGAGAAGGTCGCCGAGCTGTGGCGACGCTGCGGCTCGATGGTGGAGCTGATGGAGCCGGGGCACCATGATCGGGTGCTCGCGGTGGTGAGCCACCTGCCGCACCTGATCGCGTTCACGATCTGCGGCACCGCCGACGACCTCGAGGATGAGAGCCGGCGGGAGGTGCTGCAATTCGCCGCCTCCGGGTTCCGCGACTTTACCCGCATCGCGGCGTCCGATCCGGTGATGTGGCGCGACGTGTTTCTCAACAATCGCGAGGCGTTGCTGGAGATGCTGGCGCGTTTCACCGAGGACGCCCAGGCGATGGCGCGCGCGGTGCGCTGGGGCGACGGCGCCTATATCGAGGACAAGATCCTGCGTGGCCGCAAGATCCGCCAGAGCCTGATCGAGCTGAAGCAGGCGTAAGCAGGAGGGCGGCGCCGAGTGACGCCGCCCCGCCCGTCTGGCTTGCCCGGTCGCTCTCAGCCCTGCGCCTTGCGGCGACGCAGCAGGCCGAGGCCGAAGAGGCCGCTGCCGAGCAGCGCCATGCTGGCCGGCTCCGGCACCGCGGTCGAATTGAAGGCGAGGTTGTCCACCTCGAACGTGAACTGGGTGCTGGTCAGCACCAGACGGTCAAACGAGGTATCGCCCGAGGCGTCGATGTTGACATAGACGGTACCGTCCGGGCCCTGGTTGCCGTTCGCCATGGCGAGCACCTGACTGCCGGTGAGCGAGCCCACCAAGGTCGCGCCGTTGAACAGCTCCAACGTGTTGTAGTCGTCCACCGAGCCCCAGAGCAGACCGACATACTTCTCCAGCGCCGGCAGGCTGATGGTCACCTGCGCGCCGGGGTTCGTGCCCGTGGAGCCTGCCGCGATGTAGGGCGTCGCATCGGGACCGTCGGCCTGCATCGCGCCGCCAGCGCCGAACCCCAGCCCATTGCCGCCGCTGAGGTATGGCGCCGCGTAGATGTTGCTGGATGAGCCCTGGAAGATGCCCGCGTTCGGCATGGTGGCGACGGATACGCCGGTCGCCGTGGTGCCGCCGCTGCCGACGCCGAGGGGCAACGAGTCGAAGTTCTCCCTGGTGACCCCGGTCGGCGCTCCGCCAACCGACGAGCTGACGATGATACCGGCCTGGGCCGACACCGAAGCCGCCGCTGACAATGCCAGGGCAGCGAGAGCAATAGTGGCTTTTCTCATTTGCGCGACTTTATTCCAAATTATAGTCGCGTCTCCAGCAAGCAGCATGCCACACAATATTATCAACGCGTTGCGTACAGCTCGACGTTGGCATCTGTAAAAGATGCTTATCAATCTCTCGTTTACAAATTGGGTCGGGTCGCCGGCGTGACCCGGCCAGGATCTCGCCTGCCGACGGTCAGCCGGACACGGACGACCTAGACACGGACGACCTAGACCCAAGTAGGTCTGGGCAGAATCGCCTTTTGGGTTCCGGCGCGGGCGGGTGATGTGATTCATCGGTCTCCGGCAACGACCGGAGGCGAGGATGAGCAGGCGGCGTGGGCAACCCTACTCGCAGGATCTGCGGGATCGAGTTTTGGCGGCTGTCGGCGAGCCGATCCGCTCGGTGGCGGCGCGACTGTCGGTGAGCGCGTCCTACGTGTCGAAGGTCCAGAGCAAAGCCCGCGAGACGGGTGAGACCACGCCGGGTCCGCAACGCAATCACGTTCCGCCTCGGCTCGAGCCGTTCTACGGCGTGTTGCGGGCACGCGTGGCCGAAGAAGCTGACGCCACCATTGCCGAGCTGCGCGCCTGGGTCGCGCGCGAGCATGGCGTGACGGTCAGCCATCCGGTGATGTGGCACACGCTGGCCAGTCTCGGCCTGACGCTCAAAAAAAGCGGCTCCGCGCGGCCGAGCAAGACCGCGCCGATGTTGCCGAAGCGCGCCAAGCCTGGGCCGAGATGCAGCCCAGGCTTGATCCCGCCCGGCTGATCTTTCTCGACGAGACGTGGGCGTCGACCAACATGACGCGGACGCTCGGACGTGCACCGCGCGGCCAGCGACTGATCGCGCCGGTGCCACACGGGCACTGGCACACGACGACGTTCCTGTGCGGCCTGCGCCATGACGGCCTGGTCGCGCCGCTGGTGCTCGACGGCGCGATTAACGGCGCAGCGTTCCGCGCCTACATCGAGCAGATGCTGTGCCCGACATTGCGGCCGGGCGACATCGTGATCTGCGACAATCTCCCCAGCCACAAGGTCGCGGGCGTGCGCGAAGCTATCGAGGCATGCGGCGCGTCGCTGCTGTATCTGCCTCCATACAGCCCGGACCTCAACCCGATCGAGCTGGCCTTCAGCAAGCTCAAGCGCCTGCTGCGCTCCACCGCTACCCGCACCGTCGATGCGTTATGGAGCGCGATCGGCAGACTGCTCGACGCGTTCGAACCCGGCGAGTGCGCCCGCTATCTCAGGCACTGCGGCTATCCACACACAGCCCTATAAGGGTCTAATGGTAATGCGCGCCCGGTTTCACCTTGCCGCGGAACACCCAGTAGGCGAACCCCGTGTATATCAGGATCATCGGGATCAGCACGGCGGCGCCAACCAGGAGAAAGAGCTGGCTCTCCGGCGGCGCGGCGGCGTCGTAGATGGTGATCGAGGGCGGCACCATCATAGGCCAGATGCTGATCCCGAGTCCGGCGTAACACAGCACGAACCAGGCTTGGGCGCAGAGAAACGGCGTGATCTCGTGGCGCCGCGTAATGCCGCGCCACAGCAGGGCGCCGACCAGCAGCACCAGCACCGGGATCGGACTCAGGATCAGGATGTTGGGCCAAGCGTACCAGCGCAGCATGAACTTGGCACCCAGTAGCGGTGTCCATACGCTCACCGCGACGATCATCCCCAGCATCGCCGCCGCCAGCACGCGGGCACGGTCCCGCGCGCGGTGCTGCAACGGACCCTCGGTGCGCCAGATCAGCCAGCAGTTCGCTTGCAACAGGTAGCCGATCACCAGGGCGACCGCGCACAGCGCGCTGAACGGCGTCAGCCAGTCGAACCAGCCGCCGGCATAGGCACGATCGACCACCTTGATACCTTGCAGCAACCCGCCCAGGGTCAGCCCCTGCGCCACGGTGGCGACCAGCGAGCCGAGCAGGAACGCCATGTCCCACAGCGCCCGGCCGCGTCGGGTGATAGTGCGGAAACGGAACTCGAAGGCGACGCCGCGGAACACCAGGCCGAGCAGCATGGCGATGATCAGCGGGTACATCGCCGGCATGATCACCGCGTAGGCCAGCGGGAACACCGCGAGCAGGCCGCCGCCGCCGAGCACCAGCCAGGTCTCGTTGCCGTCCCACACCGGGGCGATGGTGTTGACCATCACGTCCCGGTCCTCCTCCTTGGGCTCCAAGGCGAACAGCATCCCGACGCCGAGATCGAACCCGTCGAGCAAGGTGTAGGCCAGCACCGCGACGGCGATCAGCGCCGCCCAGATCATCGGCAGGTCGATCATGTCGGCGTCGCCGCCGGGTGTTCGGGGTGGCTCGCGTCCATCGCTTGTGCCGGGGTGATGCCGGCGGTGCGCACCGGCACGCCCTGTGGCGGCCCAGGCTCGCCCACCATCGGCGGCCGGCCCATCAGCCGCAGGAAGAACAGCAGCCCGGCGCCGAACACGATGAAATACACCACGGCGAAAGCGGCGATCGAGCTCGCCACCCCAGGCAGCGCGATCGGCGAGACGCTGTCGGCGGTACGCAGCATGCCGTAGACCGTGAACGGCTGCCGCCCGACCTCGGTCACCGTCCAGCCGGCCAGCACCGCGATGAAGCCCGCCGGCCCCATCGCCACCATCGTCCGCAACAGCCACACCGAGTGGTAGAGCCGGCCGCGCAATCGCTGCACCAGTCCGGCAAGGCCCACCGCCAACATCAGGAAGCCGAGGCCGACCATGATGCGAAAGGCGATGAACACGACCGGCGAATACGGCCGGTCTTCTGGTGGAAAATCCTTCAAACCCTTGATCGCGCCGTCCCAGCTATGGGTGAGGATCAGCGCGCCGAGATGCGGGACCTCGACCGCGTAATCGGTGGTCTCGGTCCGCATGTTGGGCCAGCCGAACAGGATCAGCGGCTGGCCGGGCCGCGACTCAAAATCACCCTCCAGCGCCGCGATCTTGGCCGGCTGATGCTCGAGGGTGTTGATGCCATGCTGATCGCCGACGAGGATTTGCAGCGGCGCCACCAGCACCGCCAGCCACATCGCCATCGAGAACATCAGCCGGGTCGCCTGGTTCTGCCGATCGCGCAGCAGATGGTAGGCGCCCACCGCGCCGACCACGAAAGCAACGCTCAGATACGAGGCGATCACCATATGGAGCAGGCGATAGGGGAAGGACGGGTTGAAGATGATCGCCCACCAATCGGCGGGCAGGAACCGCCCGTCGGGCGTCCGGGTAAACCCCTGCGGCGTCTGCATCCACGAGTTCACCGACAGGATCCAGAACGCGCTGAGCAGGGTGCCGAACGCCACCAGGCAGGTCGCCAGGAAGTGCAGTCCGCGCGGCACCCGATCGAGGCCGAACAGCATCACGCCGAGGAATCCGGCCTCGAGGAAGAAAGCGGTCAGCACCTCGTAGCCCATCAGCGGCCCGATCACCGGCCCGGCCTTGTCGGAGAACACCGCCCAGTTGGTGCCGAACTCGTACGACATGACCAGCCCGGAGACGACGCCCATCGCGAAGCTGATGGCGAAGACCTTCAGCCAGTACTGGAACACGTCGAGGTAGACCTGCCGCCGGGTGCGTAGCCACAGCGCCTCCAGCACCATCAGGTAGCTCGCCAGGCCGATCGAAAACGCCGGCAGGATGATGTGAAAGCCGAGCGTGAAGGCGAATTGCGCGCGCGCAAGCAGCAGCGCGTCTATCCCCTGCCCCATCCAGCCGCTCCCCGATCGCGGCACTACGGCCGAGCCGCATACCTTAGCAGCGAAGCCAACTTGGCAGGTCCGCCGAGTCTTGCAAAGCGCTCAGGCCACCCGCGATAAGCAAGTCGAACGCAGCCGGGTCACGCTGCGGACTCCGACGACCTGGCGCAGGTTGCCCTCGACCAGCGCCACCATCTCGACCGGCATCGCTGTGATCGCGATCTCGACCTGGATGCGCTCGCCATCGCGCTGCGACCACATCCGATCGGGGGTGAGGTCACGTTTGGCGAAGGGCTGCAACAGGCGGGGAAGCAGGCCGGGCGCGGCGTCGGCGTCCAGCATGAAACGAACGGCGACCTCGGGAGGCGAGGCGGGCAGGTCTGACATGGAAGGGAAACTCCGAGCGGCGGCGAGAGGGAGGCGCGGCGACAGCCCCGGCTGCTAGGCAGCCGGGCGGCTAATTCGCGTGCTCTGCGTCCACGGAGTCATCACACCAGTATAGCCCGGACGAAGCCGAGTGGAAAGAGTGGAGCGTCTGCCGCACTAGCACTCCGCCGGCCAGGTCAGCCCAGCCAGGTCAGCTCTGGCAAGCGGACCAGCGGCATCTGCCGGATCGACAGCGTCCGGTCGCGCAACACAAGCGGCAGCTCGATCTGGGCCGGGCCACCGGCCTGTGGAGCGCGGGCGATCAGGGCGGCGAGCGCGGTGGCGGCGGTCGCGGCGCCGCGGCCGATCACTCCACCCGCGCCCAACGCGTCGAGCGTCTCGGCATAGCCGACCACCCGCGCCATGCTGGTGCCCATCGGCTGCATCCGCGCATCGAGGGCCAAGGTCGCTGTCCCGGTCAGACCGAGCGGCCCCCAGCCGAGCGCGAGATGGCGGACCGTCAAGCTGCCGCCGCCATCGCGCCAGGTCTCGGCCCGACGCGACAGCCCGCCCGAGCGGGGCAGCGGCCCGCTCAGCGCCGCGTCCACGACGAACGACGAAATCCGTTCGCCGAACGCCCAAGGCAGGCTCGGCGGCAAGCTGATTGCCTCGGCGCTGACGAAGCAGGTCAGCGCCGGCTCGCTCGGCAACGTCGCCTGCCGCAGGTTGGCATGCGCTTGCAGCAAGCCGATCGTGAGGCTTCGCGCCGCCTCCCCACCGACCGGCACGCCGGTACGCAGATTGGTGGCGGCGAGATCGGCCTGCTGGCTGCCAGGCTCCAGCGGCAGGGTCACTTGCAGCCGGTCCGCCATGTAGGGGATTGTCGGCAAGGTCCCGAGCCGCAGCGTCTGGCGACCCTCCGCCGCGATATGGAGCAGCCCCGGCCGCAGCAGGCGGATGCTGAGCCGGGCCCGCTCGGCGCTCCAGGCGAGCCGGACGGGCAGGTCGGGCGCGCCGCCCTCCAGCGCGAGATCGGCCAGGCGGACCGTGGCCGCCAACGGCCAGCCGCCCCTGGAAACGACGCCGGAGCGCACCGACCAGCCCTGCGCGCGTCGAGCGGCGGCCCAGGCGTCGAACCCGGCCTCGATCCGGCGCGTCGTCCACCACCAGAGCAGCGCGTGCCCACCGATCAGCGCGAGCACGAGCACCAGCAGTCCCAGGCCGATCCGCCGCCGCATCACCGCGGCACCGACACAAGCCCCGCGCCGAAGCCCAGCCGCGTCGTCATCCCCATCCCCGGTACGCCCGGCATCCAGACCGCACCAGCACGATTTTTCTAAGGCTGATCAATTTGTTCCTGCATTCTGCTACGGTCATCTGCGAGCCCGACGGAAGGCGAATCCACAGAGTTGTCCACAGGCACGCCGCTGCGATAGAGCAACGCCAGACGCTGCTGCAACTCGCCGCGCGGCAAGTCGATCGGCAGCGGCGGCAGGATCACGATGCGGATCACCCCGGGCCGCTTGCGAAACGCGCGGCGCCCCCAGAAGGCGCCGGAATCGGTGAGCACGGGGATCACCGGCAGCCCGGTGCCGGCGGCGAGCGCGGCGATCCCGGGCTGCACCGGCAGCCCCCGCCCCGGCGCGGCGCGCGTGCCCTCCGGGAAGATGACCACCTGGCGTCCCTCGGCGGCGGCGCGCTTGCCGTCGCGGACCAGGCCGCGCAGCGCGCTGGCACCTCGCGCGCGATCGACCACGATCGCCCCCGCGCGCCTGGTCAGCGGGCCGAACAGCGGCAGCCGCGCCAGCTCCCGCTTGATCACGTAGGTGCAGCGCGGCAGCAGCTGGAACCAGATGATCGTGTCGAAGGCCGACTGGTGCTGCGAGGCGATCAGGCAAGGGCCGGGCGGCACGTTCTCCCAGCCGCTCACGGTATAGCGGATGCCGCAGATCGCCCGCGCCCCGCTGACCTCGAGCCGCCCCCAGGCGCGCGTCAGGCCGGGGATCCGACCGGGCGCGAACAGCCGCAGGCTCACCCCGTACAGTGACAGGGCGAAGGTGGTGACGAAGAAGAACACGTTGTACGCCGCCGAGCGGAGCAGGATCACGACGCCGCACTCGCGCGTGCCCCACTCGCGCGTGCGCCGCGCGTCGCGGGCACCTGCCCCGGTCCCGACAGGCCCGACAGGCCAAGCGAGGCGGCAAGCCACTTGGTGTATTCCTCGGCCATCAGCCGCAGCATCCCCGCATCCCGCATCCCGCCCGGACCTTGCATCGCCGGCGGCACCACCGGAACCGGGTACAAGGTCATCCCAGGCATCGCGTCGGCCATCTCGGCGAGCGCCCGCTTCATGTGATAGCCTGCCGTGACGACGATCAGCGAATGGACGTCGTTGCGGCGCGCCCAGGCGGCGGTCTCGGCGGCGTTGCCGTGCGTGGTGATCGCGGTGCGACCCAGGGTGACCAAGCGCTCGAGCGGGGCCGGGTCGAGGCCGGCGCGATGCGCGAGCCCGGCCAGTTCCGCGCCAGGGCCGACGCCGGAGAGCAGCGCCACGCGCCCGCGCCCCTCGGCCAGCAGGTGCAGCGCGGCCTCGATCCGCCCGGCCCCGCCGGTGAGCGCGACGATGCCGTCGGCCTGCGCCGGCGGTTGCGGCGGCAGGGTCGACCTTTGGATGAACCAGGCCAGCCCGCCGACCCACGCCACCAGCAGCACGAAAAGCAGCGCGGCAACGGCGGCCAGGGCCCGACGCCACATCGGCAACCGCACCCGCCCGCGATACCGCATCGAGCCGGCGCCGGTCACGGCAGGCGACGCAGCCAGCGCCGCACCGTGCCTTGGGCGGTGACGAAGCCGATCGCGGCGGCGGCGACCGGCAAGGCGGCCAGCGCCAGCCACAACACTGCCGGCACGACATCGAGGCCAAATGTCATCGTGCCACCCACTTGCGTGCCGCCCGCTTGTGTGCCGCCCGCGGGCGCGCCGCCGAACGGCGCCGCCAGCTCGGCCAGCACCACCAGCACCGGGGCCGCCGCCAGCGCGCCGAGGCAGCCACCCAGGGCGGCGAGCCCGGTGGCGCGCGAGGCGAACCGCGCCGCGATGTAACCGTCGGTGGCGCCGAGCCCGTGCACGATCTCGATCGAGTCGCGGCGCGCGGCGAGGCCGGCGCGGGTCGCCACCGCGATCACCGCCACGGCCACCCCGGCCACCACCAGCAGCGCCGCACCAGCGCAGGCTTGCAGGCTGCGCGCCAGCGCGGTCAGCCGGCGGATCCACACGCCGTGGCTTTCCACCATCGTGCCGGGCGCGACCGCCTCCAGCTTCGGCGCCAGGGCGGCGGAATTGCTCCCGGACTCGGCGAGGCGAACCTGGATCACCGCCGGCAGCGGCAGCGACAGCCGCTCGATGTCGTTGCCAAGCCATGGGCGCAGCAACTCTGCCAGCTCCTCGTCGCTGAGCGGCCGCGCCTGCGTGATCCCCGGCGTGCCGCGCA
>CBDCJX010000019.1:0-74717 GCA_965218045.1 Acetobacteraceae bacterium
ACTCACACTTGTGCTTGCCCCGGGGACTACATTGTCGGCCGCTGCACTCGATGATTTCTATGGCGTGGCGATGGCGTCCTGCGTTCCGACGGGCCAGACATCCGCTCAGTCGGTCCTGTTCAATTCAGCCGCTGAAGCGTCCTTCCGGGACGGGGGTACAGGCGAGATCATCCTGACTTGTCCCATCCCGCAAACGCTCAGCCGGATCAGCAGGATGACGGTACGATACAAGGATGACGGGGTGCTCAATGCAGGTTCGCAAGTCGTGACCGCACTGAGACAAAAGAGATATGTTTTCAACGGAATTACCGAGGGAGTCGATTCCACTCCCGAGACGATTGTCGAGACAGATAGCAATGCCTTCGTCCCTCCAGTCGTTTCCCCGCAAGGGTACAGGGACCACCAAAAGAATGTGCTCAAGACCAATGGGACGCTGACCTTCGATCACCGCAAATTCTTTTATTACATCCAGGTCAACATGCGCCGGCCAGCGGGCACGACCGGCCCACTCACCGTGGCGTACGTCACGCTGTTTTAGCGGGCATAGAAGCGGAGCGGCAGCAGGGACGGTTCGTCGGCGGGGTTGTCGCTCAAGGGTCTGTTGTTCCGGCCACGCTATTATATTGACGACGTGACTGCCGAGGAACTTGACATGAGATACCGGTTCGCCCTGGCGTTGCTTACCTTTGCCGTCGGGGCCATGGCGTTGGCACCCTACGTGCTGGCCGACACCCGACCCTAGAGGAGGTCGGCCGCCACCCTCCGCCAACCCCCCTCCGGGCGCTATCGCGCCTTCGGCGGATCCGACTCCGCCTCAAGCGCCGCGACGCCGGGCAGCGTCTTGCCCTCCAGCCACTCGAGGAACGCGCCCCCCGCGCTCGACACGTAGCTGAGCTGGTCGAGCACGCCGGCCTGGTGCAGCGCCGCCACCGTGTCGCCACCACCGGCGACGCTGCGCAACGTGCCGGCGGCGGTCGCCTCCGCTACCGCCTTCGCCAGCGCCACCGTGGAGACATCGAACGGCGGCACCTCGAAGGCGCCGAGCGGCCCGTTCCAGACCACGGTGCGCGTATTCGGCAGCAAAGCCACGATGGACTGCACCGTCGCCGCGCCGACATCGAGGATCATCGCCTCGGCGGGCACGGCGTCGATGGTCACGCTCTCGGTCGCCGGGTTCGGCTTGAACTCATAGGCGACCACCGCGTCGGTCGGCAGCACCACCGCGCAGCCGGCCTGCTCCGCCTTCGCCAGGGTCGCGCGGGCCGTGTCGTGCATGTCGGCTTCCTGTAACGACTTGCCGACACCAACGCCGTTGGCGGCCAGGAACGTGTTGGCCATCGCACCACCGATCACCAAGATCTGCACCTTGGCGACCAGGTTGCCGAGCAGCTCCAGCTTGGTCGAGACTTTCGCACCACCAACGATGGCCATGACCGGCCGGCGGGGATTCCCGAGCGCGGCATCCAGCGCCTCCAGCTCCGCCTGCATCAGCCGCCCGGCATAGGCCGGCAGCAGATGCGCGACGCCCTCGGTGCTGGCATGGGCGCGGTGCGCCGCCGAGAAGGCGTCGTTGACGTAGAGCTCGGCCAGCTTCGCCAGCTCGGCCGCGAACGCCGGGTCGTTGTTCTCCTCGCCGGGATGGAAGCGCGTGTTCTCCAGCACCAGCACGTCGCCGTCCTGCATCCGCTCGACCGATTGCTGCGCCGGCAGGCCAATGCAGTCCTCGGCGAAGCGGACCCGCTGGCCGAGCACCTGGCCGAGCGCCGTCGCCATCGGGGCAAGCGACATCTCCGGCACACGCCGGCCCTCCGGACGCTCGAAATGGCTGCACACCACGACTTTCGCACCCTTCGAGGCGAGCTCGCGGATCGTCGGCGAGACCCGCTCGATCCGCGTTTGATCGGTGATCTTGCCGTCGCGCACCGGCACGTTGAGGTCGGCGCGCAGCAGCACGCGCTTGCCCGCGACATCCAGCCCGTCGAGCGTCCGGTAGGCCATCGGTTCAGAGCCGGCCGAACAAGGCAGCGGTGTCCGCCATCCGGTTCGAGAAGCCCCACTCGTTGTCGTACCAGCCCATCACCCGCGCCAGCGCGCCATCGACCACTGCGGTCTGCGTCGCATCGAAGGTGCAGGACGCGGGGACGTGGTTGAAATCGGAGCTGACGAGGGGGTACGTATTGTATTCCAGGATGCCGCGCAGCTCACCGGTCGCAGACGCCTGTCTGAACGCCGCGTTGATCTCATCGACCGTCGCCTGCTTGCGAAGGTTGGCGTCGAGCGAGACCAGCGACACGTTTGGCGTCGGCACCCGGATCGCGGTGCCGTCGAGCTTGCCCTTCAATTCCGGCATCACCAGGCCGACGGCGCGCGCCGCACCCGTGGTGGTCGGAATGGTCGAGACCGCCGCGGCGCGGGCGCGGTGCAGATCCTTGTGCAAGGTGTCAACGGTGTTCTGGTCGCCGGTATAGGCGTGGATCGTCACCATGTAGCCGCGCTCGATGCCAAACGTCTCGTGCAGCACCTTGGCCATCGGTGCCAGGCAGTTCGTGGTGCAGGAGGCGTTGGAGATCACCGTCATGTCCGGCGTGATCGTCTTGTGGTTCACGCCGTAGACGATGGTGGCGTCGACGTTGTCGGCCGGCGCCGAGATCAGCACTTTCCTCGCACCCGCCTGGATCAGCGCCGACGCCTTTTCCTTGCTGGCGAAGATGCCGGTGCATTCCATCGCCACGTCGACACCCTTGTAGGGCACTTTCGTCGGGTCGCGCTCGGCGGAGACGCGGATCGGACCAAAACTCCGCCCATTGAAGCGGATGGTGATGGTGTCGCCTTCGACCTGCACCTCGCCGGGGAACCGGCCGTGCACGCTGTCGAAGCGGAACAGGTGCGCGTTGGCCTCGACGCTGCCGAGATCGTTGATCGCGACGCACTCGATGTCATCGCGCCCGCTCTCGATCATCGCGCGCAGCACCAGCCGGCCGATGCGTCCAAATCCGTTGATGGCGACCTTCACGGTCATCGCTCGCCTCTCCTCTAGAAGTTCAGCCGAGCCGCTTGCGGACGGCCGCGACGATGGCTTCCGGGGTGATCCCGAAATGCCGATACAGCGTCTCATATGGTGCCGAGGCGCCGAAACCGGTCATGCCGACGAATATGCCAGTTTCGCCCAGCCACCGCTCCCAGCCGAATCCGCAGGCTGCCTCGATGCCGACGCGGGGCACGCCGCCCAGCACTTTTGCACGGTAGCCCTCGTGTTGGGCGACAAACAGCTCCCAGCAGGGGAGCGAGACCACGGCGGCGGCGACGCCCGCGGCGCCAAGGGCATCGCGCGCGCGCATCGCGATCGCGACCTCCGAGCCGGTGGCGATCAGGGTCACCTGCCGGGTGCCCTCCGCCTCGGCGATGACGTAGCCGCCACGGCTGGAGCGATTCTCCACGGTGTCGCCGCGCAAGGACGGGACCGCTTGCCGGGTGAGGATCAGCAGCGACGGGCCCTCAGCGCGGCGCAGTGCCACTTCCCAGCATTCCGCGGTTTCCATCGCATCGGCGGGCCGGAACACGTGCAGGTTGGGCATGGCACGCAGGCTCGCGAGGTGCTCCACGGGCTGGTGGGTCGGGCCATCCTCGCCAAGGCCGATGCTGTCGTCGGTCAGCGCATAGATCACCCGACGACGCATCAGCGCCGCAAGCCGCAGCGCCGGGCGCAGCTGATCGGTGAACACGACGAAGGTGCTGCCGTAGGCGATCAATCCGCCATGCAGCGCCATCCCGTTGAGACAGGCCGCCATGCCATGCGCGCCGACCCCGAACTCGACGTGTCGGCCGGCGAAATTGCCCGCCCCGACGGTGGCGATCCGCCTCCCTGGTGTCGACTGGGGTCCGAGGCGGCCGGCCGAGCCCCCGGCCAGCTCGGGAATCGCTGGCGCCAGCGCTTGCAGCACCTCGTGGCTTGCCTGCCCGGTCGCGACGGCGGGCCGGGTTTCGGCGATCCCGGCCTTGAAAGCCGCGATGGCCTCATGCCAGCTCTCCGGCAGCCGACCGGCAACCGCCCGCTCGAACTCGCGGCCCAGCGGGTGGCGCGCGGCGCGCTTGAGCCAGGCCCGCCGCGCCCCGGCGCCGTGCGCACCCGCTGCGCGCCACCGCTCGGCGACATCGTCCGGGATAGCGAAGGGCGAGCTGTCCCAGCCGATCGCCTGTTTCGCGAGCCGCGCCTCCGGCACGCCGAGCGGCCTGCCGGGGGTGCCAGCCTCGGCGCCGGTCCTGCTCCGGCAGGCGATCAAGGTGGGCTTTCGCGCGCGGACCGCGAAGGAGAGCGCCGCCGCGACCTGCCTTGGATCGTGCCCGTCCACCTGCTTGACCGCCCAGCCATGCGCCGCGAACCGCCGAGGCTGACTGGTCGAGCCGGCGAGTGCGGCGCCATCCGCCTCCTCGTAGAGCACGGTGAGTTTCTCCAGCCGCAAGCGGCCGGCGAGCTCGATCGCCTCGTGACTGATGCCGGCGGCGAGGTCGTCGCCACAGGCGATCACCCAGATGCGATGGTCGATCAGCGATCGGCCGAAGCGCGCCGCCATCATCCGCTCGGCGAGCGCCATGCCGACCGCCGTCGCGATCCCCTGGCCAAGCGGCCCCGTCGTTGCCTCGATCGCCGGATGCTCGTCCACTTCGGGATGCCCCGTGGCCGGCGAGTGCAGTTGCCGGAACTGCCGGAGTTCGTCGATCCCCATCCCGGCGTGCCCGGTCAGGTGCAGCAATGCGTAGAGCAGCATCGAGCCGTGCCCGGCGGACAGCACGAATCGGTCGCGATCGGGCCAGCGCGGGTCGGCGGCGTCGAACTTCAGGAAGCCGCTCCACAGCACGGTCGCGACATCGGCCATGCCGGTCGGGATGCCGTGATCGCCCGATCGCGCTGCCGCCACGGCGTCGATCGCCAGCGCCCGCACCGCGTTCGCCATGTGGCGGAACGAGACGCCGGAAGCCCCGCTCGCCGCCTCGGCCACCCCGAGCGGCGCGGCACGATCGGTCACGCTCAGTTCGGCCGTTCCCGGCACCACGCTCTCTCCTCGTCGGGATCGGGCTATAAGCACCGCATCCGGCACCGGCAACCCCGCCGGCGCCTTCGGTGGCCGCCGCCTTTGCGGAATACGCCGCGTCCGCCGCGCGCTTGCCGGCCACGGTGGAGGCGTTCAAGACGGGCGGGAAGGTGAAGCAATACCGCGACCACCGGCTGGAATGGATGATCAAGTCGGGCGGGATCGAGGTGGTGCTGGCGGGCTTGCGCGATGGCACCATCCGGTTCGCCTGGCCGACCGCACAGTGAGTTGACCCCGACCTTGCCTACAGCGTGCCGTCCAGCTTCAGCACTTCTCCCGCGAGGTAGAGGCTGCCGCAGACCAGAACCCGCGCCGATGGGCCGCCGGCGGCTGCGATGGCGGCGAGCGCGGCGGCGACGGTCGGGCCAGCTCGCGCAATGCCGCCCGACGCCGCGATAATGTCCCCCACCGGGAGGGCAAGGTGCTGGCCGGGTTCAGCGACGGCCCAGACCGAGGTGGCGAGCGGTAGCAGCGCGGACAGAAAAGCGGCGCCGTCCTTGGCCTGCTTCATGCCGACCACGAGATGCACGGACCGATCGGCCGCCCACCGTGCGAGATGCACCGCCAGCACCTCGGCGGCACCTGGGTTGTGGCCGCCGTCGAGCCACAGCTCCCAGCCCTCCGGCAGAAGACGGGCAAGCGCGCCGTGCAAGTGTTGCAGCCGCGCCGGCCACTCCGCCGAGCCGACCCCGCGCGCAATTGCCCCCGCGTCGGCCAACGCCCGCGCGTGGCGCAAGGCGCCGACCGCAATCCCGGCATTGTCGAGCTGGTGCAACCCGGCGAGTGCCGGCGGCGGCAGGTCGAGCGATCCCGCCGCGTCCCGATAGAAAAAACCGCCGGTGCGGTCGGCGGCCACGTCCCAGTCCCGCCCGCGCAACAGCACCGGGGCGCCGACCGCTCGCGCTCGGGCCAGGATCACGTCGCGCACCACTGGCGCCTGCGCGCCGACGACGACCGGCACGCCCGATTTGAGGATGCCGGCCTTTTCGGCCGCGATCTCGGCGAGGGTGTCGCCCAGCATCTCGCGGTGGTCGAGCGAGACCGAGGTGATGGCGCAAGCGGCCGGGCGCTCGATCACGTTGGTGGCGTCACCGCGACCGCCGAGACCGACCTCCAAAACGCAGAGATCGGCCGGAGCACGCGCGAACAGATGCAGGGCTACGGCGGTGATCACCTCGAAGACCGTGATCGCCGCACCCGCGTTCACCGCTTCGACCTGCTCCAGCGCCTCGCTCAAGGTCGCATCGTCGACCAGCCGCCCGGCGATCCTGATCCGCTCGTTGAACCGGATCAGGTGCGGCGAGGTGTAGACGTGCACCCGCCAGCCGGCCGCCTCGGCGATGGCCCGCAAGAAGGCGCATGTGCTGCCCTTGCCGTTGGTGCCGGCGACGTGGATCACCGGCGGCAGCCGGTGCTCCGGGTGGCCGAGCTTGCCGAGCAGCACCAGGAGCCGGTCGAGGCTGAGGTCGATCAGCCTTGGATGCAGGCCGTGCAGCCGCTCGACGATGCCCTCGATGCGGGCGCTCAAGCCGCCTCCTTCTCCTTCACCCGCAGCAGGTCGATGACACGGGCGAGCATGTCGCGCAAGTCCGTGCGCTTGACCACCATGTCGAGCATGCCGTGCTCCAGCAGGTACTCGGCGCGCTGGAACCCCTCGGGCAGCTTCTCGCGTACGGTCTGCTCGATCACGCGGGCGCCGGCGAAGCCGATCAGCGCGCCGGGCTCGGCGATCGTCAGGTCACCCAGCATCGCAAAACTCGCGGTCACGCCACCGGTGGTCGGGTCGGTCAGCACCACGATGAACGGCAGCCCGGCTTCCTTCACCAGCCGGGCGGCGATCACCGAGCGCGGCATCTGCATCAGGCTGACGGCGCCCTCCTGCATCCGCGCGCCGCCCGACGCGGTGTAGACGATGAGCGGCGCATCCTGCAGCACCGCGAGCCGCGCCGCCGCGACGATGCCTTCGCCGACCGCCGCCCCCATCGAGCCGCCCATGAAGTCGAACGACATCGCCAGCACCACGGCGCGCTGTCCCGCGAGGGTGCCGTGCGCGACCAGCACCGCGTCGTCGAGCTGGGTCTTGTCGCGCGCCTCCTTCAGCCGATCGGTGTAGCGCTTGCTGTCGCGGAACTTCAGCGGGTCGAGCGGCACTTTCGGCAGCTCGATCCGGGTGTAGCCGTTCTCGTCGAACGTCCAGGCCAGGCGGTCCTGCGCGCTGGCCCGCATGTGGTGGCCACAATGCGGGCACATCTTCTGGTTCTTCGCCAAATCGGTGTGGAAGATCATCTGCTCGCAGGCCGGGCATTTGTGCCACAGATTCTCCGGCACTTCGCGACGCGCGAACAGGGTGCGGATTTTCGGCCGCACATACTCGGTCAGCCAACTCATGCGGCCACCCGCGCCGAGCGTAAACCCTCCGCCAACGCGCGAACCTGATCCAGCACGAGGCGCGCGCTATGGGGCTGGGCGCGGCCCTGCTCGTCGAGGCTGGCCGCGAGCGTGTCGATCAGGGCGGAGGCGACCACCGCCGCGTCGGCGACCTTGGCCACCGCCGCCGCCTGCTCCGGCGTGCGCACACCGAAGCCGACGGCGATCGGCAGGTCACAGACGCGGCGGATGCGGGGAATGTTGGCCGCCAGCTCCTCGCCGCTGGCGGTACGCGTGCCGGTGATGCCGGTGATGCTCACATAATAGACGAAGCCGGAGCTGCCGCTGAGCACCAGCGGCATCCGATCATCGTCCGTGGTCGGCGCGACCAGGCGGATGACGTCGAGCCCGTGCGCCCGCGCGTCGGAGGCCAGCAGATCGGCTTCCTCGGTCGGCAGGTCCACCACGATCAGCCCATCGACGCCGGCAGCCGCCGCGTCGGCGCAGAACCGCGCCGGCCCATACGAGAGGATCGGATTGAGGTAGCCCATGAGGATAATCGGCGTGGTGTCGTCCTCGCGGCGGAAGTCGGCCACCATCGCAAGAGTCCGAGCGACCGTGGCGCCGGCTTTCAGCGCCCGTTTGCCCGCCGCCTGGATGGTCGGCCCGTCGGCCATCGGGTCGGTGAACGGCATGCCGATCTCGATCAGGTCCGCCCCCGCCGCCGGCATGCCGCGCAGGATCGCCATCGAGGACTCGGCATCGGGGTCCCCTGCCTCGAGAAACGGGATCAGCGCGCCGCGCCCTTCCTGTCTTAGGGCGGCGAACCGAGTTGCGATGCGGCTCACAGCTTCACGCCCAGGTGGTCGGCGACGGTAAAAATGTCCTTGTCGCCTCGGCCGCACATGTTCATCAGGATGATCTGGTCGGCAGCCAGCTCCGGCGCCAGCTTCATCACGTGCGCCAGGGCGTGGGCCGGTTCGAGTGCCGGGATGATGCCCTCGGTGCGGGTGCAGAGCTGGAACGCGGCCAGCGCCTCCTCGTCGGTGGCGGCGACGTATTCGACGCGCCCGGTCTCGTGCAGCCAGGAATGCTCCGGCCCGATGCCGGGATAGTCGAGCCCCGCGCTGATGCTGTGCGCCTCCTGGATCTGCCCGTCCTCGTCCTGCAGCAGGTAGGTGCGATTGCCGTGCAGCACCCCTGGCCGCCCGCGCGACAGGCTCGCCGCGTGCTCGTGCGTATCCAGCCCGCGCCCCGCCGCCTCCACCCCGATCAGCCGCACCTGCGCGTCGTCCAGGAACGGGTGGAACAGGCCCATCGCGTTCGACCCGCCGCCGATGCAGGCGATCGCCACGTCGGGCAGCCGGCCCTCGGCCTGCTGCATCTGCTGGCGGGCTTCGTCGCCGATGACGGATTGGAAGTCCCGTACCATCGCCGGATACGGATGCGGGCCGGCGACCGTGCCGATGAGGTAATAGGTGTCGCGGACATTGGCGACCCAGTCGCGCATCGCCTCGTTCATCGCGTCCTTCAAGGTGCCGGCGCCGGAGACGACCGGCTTGACCTCGGCGCCAAGCAGCCGCATCCGAAACACGTTCGGCTTCTGCCGCTCGACGTCGGTGGCGCCCATGTAGACGGTGCAGGGCAGGCCGAATAACGCGCACATCGTCGCCGTCGCCACCCCGTGCTGGCCGGCGCCGGTCTCCGCGATGATCCGCGTCTTGCCCATGCGGCGGGCCAGCAGGATCTGGCCCATGCAGTTGTTGGCCTTGTGGCTGCCGGTGTGGTTCAGCTCGTCGCGCTTGAAATACACCTTGGCGCCGCCGAGCTGCCGGGTCAGCCGCTCGGCCAGCCAGAGCGGCGTCGGCCGGCCGACATAGTTGGTCATGTAGGTGTCGAGCTCGGCCTGGAACGCCGGGTCGGCGCGGGCCTCGTCATAGGCGCGGCCCACTTCGAGCACGAGCGGCATCAGGGTCTCGGCGACGAAGCGGCCACCGAACTCGCCGAACCGGCCGCGCGCGTCCGGGCCGGTGCGCAGGCTGTTGGGCGGCGGGGCGGACTGGTTCACGATTTCACACTCCGGCGGCGACCATCGCGTTATGCTCACCCGCAAGCCGGCCGTCATAGCGCAGGGTGGGGCCGGGGTCACCCTCCCCCCGCCGCCGGCCCGCGCCGCGCCCATTGGGGAGGGAAGCCATGTCCGTCATCACCTTCAGCAACCCGTCGACCGTGCACTCGACCGGCGGCCGCTACGCCCACGCGGCGCTGGTGCAGGGGGCCGCCCGCCGCCTGGTGATCTCCGGACAGGTCGGCATCGCCGCCGACGGCACGGTGGCGGAGAGCGGCGAGGCGCAAGTCCGGCAGGCGCTGGAGAATCTGCGTGCCGTGCTGGAGGCCAACGGCATGGGTGTCGCGAACGTGGTGAAGTCGACGGTGTTCCTGACCGATCGGGGACTGCTCGATGCCTGGCGCGAGGCCCGGGCCGCGATGTTCGGCGACGTCGCCACGGCTTCCACCCTGTTGTTCGTCGCCGGCCTGGCCGACTCGCGCTTTCAGATCGAGGTCGAGGCCGAAGCGGTCGACTAGATGGTCGAGACGTCGCGCCGCGCCGGCGGCAGACGCGCGGCGCTAGAGGAGTTCCACGAGGTAGCGGAGCCCCAGACGACCTGGCCGGGGGTGCCACAGGATGGACACGCCGCTTGCCAGCGCTGCAACTGGGTGCCGCACGCGGTGCAACGCCATGCCGGGTCGGAATCGGCACTGGCCGCGCGACGCAGCGCATCGCGATGTTCGACCCGCGCCTCCTCGCTGTCGCCCGCTGCCTCGGCGATATCGGCCCGCAGGTTCCACACCCGCCGCTGGTTGAGCCCTTTCTCGAGCGCGTGGTCGGCGTGTCGCCGCGCCTCGCCGGGCAGGTTGGCGTCAAGCGACGCTCGGGCGAGCAGGAGGTGGGTTTCGGGGTGATCGGGGTTCTCCTGCGCCAGCCGCTCGGCCTCGCGCAACCGATCGGTGGGGTCGGAGAGGCGCTTCAGCGCCTGCTCGGCCAGATCGGGATGCGGCGAATGGGCCCAGGTGCGGCGCAGCACTTCGACTGCGCGGTCGGGTCGGCCCATTTCCTGCAGACGTCGCGCATAGGCGAGGGAGGCGGGAACCAGATCGGGGTCCTCCTCCCAGGCTCGCTTGGCAAAGCTCAGCGCCTGGTTGGGGTCGGTCTCGGCCTCGGCGGCGGCGGTCGCCAGCGCGGCTTTCGGGTCATCCGCGTCGGCCAGCGCCAGCGCTTCGGACCACGCGCCGGTGCGCATCGCCAGCACCTGCCGCTCGGAGCGTAGCCACGCCGCACCGGGATGCGCCTGCTCCGCCCGTCGCGCCAAGGCGGCCGCCTCGGTCCAGTCCTCCCGCGCGATCGCCTGGCGCAGCAAGCCGCGCACGCCGAGGAATGCCGCGTCGTCGCGCGCCGCCAACACCCGGAACGCGGCCTCCGCCTCGCCCTCCTGCCCGGCGAGCCGGCCAGCCTCGGCGGTCAGCAACAAGGTCTGCGGCGTGTCGCCGAGCAGCCGACGCGCCCGGGCCGCCTCGCGACGGGCGCCGCTCGTCTCGCCGGCCCCGAGGGCCACAAGGGTGCGGGTGACCGCCGCGTCGCCTTGCTGTCGCCGCCGCTCACGGCGGGCCCGACCGATGCGGCGCGGTGCCGCGACCAGCAAACTGATCAGGCGAAACAGCAAGTACAGCACGATGAACAGCAACAGCAGCCCGAGGGCCACGACCGGTGCCGCGGCGTCGAAGCTGTAGTCGCCGATCTCCGCGCTCACCGTCCCGGGCAGGCCGGCCAGGAACCAGGCAATCGCGACGACGAGCACCGCCACGATCAGGCCGAGGATGACCCGCAGCATCAGGGGTGGGCAGCCAGGGAAGCCAACGCCGCGCGCGCCTCAAGCAGGGACTTGGCTTTCGATTGCCACTCCGCCATCGCCGGCGCGACCGGTTTGGGGAGCGTGTCGAGCACCGAGACGGCGCCGGCCAGATCGCCCGCGACCAGCGCCTGCCGCGCCCGCGCGACCACCCCGGCGGCGGGGTCGCCCACCAGCACGCGATCGCCTTCGCGCAGGGTCACGAGCTCCTGCGCCCGCAGCCACATCCGATCGATGAACGGCTTTCCCTGGGTGGGGGGGCGGCTGGCCTCGTTCGCGGCACGAGCGGCTTGCGGAAATTCGAGGCGGAGCTCGGCCTCGGTCGGCGGGGCGGTCTTCGCGAAGCGGTCCAAGGCCGGCGGAGCGTCGGGCACGTCACCGATCGGCTGGCCGCGTTCCAGTGCCGACTCGGCCGCCTGAATGCGCCCGATGCGCACCGCCTTTTCCGCCAGCGCGGGAACTTGCCCCAGCTTTTGTTCGATCGCGCCGAGACGTTTGCCTTCCGCCGCGATCTTGCCCTGCAGGTCTGACAGCGTCGCCTTATCTGTCGTGTTGTCATGCGCCACGTCGGTGACCTGGGCGCTCAGCGTGTCCAGCTTGTTGCCGAGGTTGGTCTCCAGCCCCTGCTGGCGATTCGCGAGCTGGTCCTCGCGACCCGCCAACGCGTCGATGCGGGTCTGGAACGCCGCCAGATTGGCGCGGGTCGCGAACTCGTTGAGGTCGTCCTTGGTCGCGTATTTGCCGAGTTTCTCCTTGGTGGCGAACTTCGCGAGATCATCCTTGACGGCAAACTTCGCCAGCTCGTCTTTGGCGGCCAATCCCTTCAGGTCATCCCTGGTGGCGACATTCGCCGGAACCTGGGGGCGCTGCTCCAGCTTGGTCAGGCGGTCCTCGATCGGGCCGAGATCGGCTTTGGACGGCGGCGGGCGGTTCTCAATGGCGGCGATGCGGTTCTCCAGCGGCTTCAGGTCGGGCTGGGTGACGACCGGACGCTGCTCGGCACGCGCGACGCGCTGGGTCAGCGCCTCCACTTGCTGCTGTGATGCGGCGAACGTCGCTGGGTCGACCGAGGGTTCGGATGCCACCTGGCGCTGATTGACGAACAGCCAGACGATGGCCGCCGCCAGGATGACGAAGCCGGCGAGGGTCAGCAGCAAGACTGGGTTCAACCGGCGTTCCGGCTGGACGATCGGCGGCTTGCCGGACTGCGGCGCTCCTGCGGCAGGCCGGTTCTGGGGTGGCCGCTCCTTGGTCGGCGGCAGGGTGGGTCTATCACTCATCGTAGCAGCGCGAGAATCTCGTCCTGGGTGGGTCGTGCGGCGACTCGAATGCTTCGCCACGGCAGCCCCTCTAATGCCACGGCGGCGGCCCGGCCGATAGCCAGCGCATCCACCGCCGTGACTTGCGGGTGACACTTGGCGGCACTGGCGAGGTGGCTGAACACCCGCGCGGTCTCCGCCGAGAAGAACAGCGCCGCCCGGAGCGTGTCGGCCTCGAGCACCTCTCGGGCCGACGCCGGCAGCGCAGCGACCGGCCTGGCTGCATACACCTCGCGGCGGATCACGGCAAAGCCCCGCGCGCGCAGTGTTTCGGCCAGCTCCTCGCCCTGGCCCGCGCCGGAGGCGAGCAGCAACGGCCCGGCCGTCGGCGACAGCAGCCGCGTCGCCGTTTCCGCCAGCGCCGACGCGTCGCCATTGGCGCTGCACACGCGGGCAAACCCAACCGCCCGAGCGCGCTGTGCCGTCGCGTCGCCCACGGTGAGCAGTCGCACCCCGCGCCAAGCCGGCGGGATCGCCTCGACCGCATTGCCGCTGGTGGCGAGGACGGCGCCGAGCCCGGCGGGTTCCGGCAGCTTGGCCGCGATCGGCTCGACCGCGAGCATCGGCGCCAGCACCGGTTGCAGGCCCAACGCCGCGATCCGCGCCGCCGTGGCGGAAAGGCCAGGCTCGGGCCGCGTGATCAGCACCGCCTGTCGTTCGCCAGACACGTCAAGCGCCTTGGAATGATGACGGGGCGGAGCTCATATGCGCCTCCTATTCTCCCGAGGCTGTTTGGGGAAGGCGAAACCACCGATGCGGAGCGGCCCGATCCTCGGCCTTGAAAGCTCCTGCGACGAGACCGCGGCGGCGGTGCTCGACCAGGAGGGGCAGGTGCTGGCCGAGGCGGTGCTCGGTCAGGCCGACGAGCACGCGGCGTTCGGCGGCGTGGTGCCGGAGATCGCCGCGCGCGCCCATCTCGCGCACATGCCGGGGCTGATCCGCCGTGTGCTGCAGCAGGCCGGGATCGGCAGCGCTGACCTCGCGGCGGTCGCCGCCAGCGGCGGACCGGGGCTGATCGGTGGGCTGATCGTCGGCTCCGGCATCGCCAAGGGGATCGCGATCGCCCAGAACATTTCCTATATCGCGGTCAATCACCTCGAGGCACATGCGCTGACCCCGCGCCTGCCCGGCCTAATCGCCGGTGGCGCGCCGTTTCCCTATTTGCTGCTGCTGGTTTCGGGTGGGCATTGCCAGTGCGTCGCGGTGGAGGGCGTGGGGCGGCATCGCCGGCTGGGCGGCACGGTCGATGACGCGGCGGGCGAGGCGTTCGACAAGGTCGCCAAGCTGCTCGGGCTGCCGTGGCCGGGCGGGCCGTCGCTGGAGCGGCTGGCCCGGGACGGTGACCCGACCCGGCACGGTTTCCCCCGCCCGATGCTCGGCCGGGCCGGCTGCGATTTCAGCTTTTCCGGACTGAAGACGGCGGTGGCGCAGGAGGTCGCGCGCCAGCCGGAGGGCGCCCTGCCGGCCCGCACCGCCGCCGATATCGCCGCCTCGTTCCAGCAGGCCGTCGCCGAGGTGCTGGCGGATCGCGCCGCCAACGCGATGGCGCTAATCCGAGCGGGCGCACCGACGGCCGATCTGCTGGTGATCGCCGGCGGGGTTGCCGCCAATGCGACGATCCGCGCCACTCTCGACCGCACCGCGCGGGCGGCGGGATTCCGCCTCGTCGCCCCGCCGCCTCGGCTGTGCACCGACAACGCGGTGATGGTGGCTTGGGCGGGGCTGGAGCGGTTGCGTCTCGGACTGGTCGATCCGCTCGACTTCGCGCCGCGCCCGCGCTGGCCGCTCGATGCGCCGGGCATGGCGGGCCCGTGAACTACCGCCACGCCTTTCACGCCGGCAATTTCGCCGATTGCGTCAAGCACGCGATGCTGGTCTGGCTGCTGCGCGCGATGAAACGCAAGGATTCGCCGCTGTTCGTGCTGGATACCCATGCCGGGGCCGGACGCTACGACCTCGCGGACAAGTCGGCGGCGGCGCGCACCGGCGAGTGGCGCCTGGGGATTGCGCGGCTGCTCGAAGCCCCGCCTGCCCCGCTCACGGACTACGTCGAGCTGGTTCGCGCTTGCGGGCTCTATCCCGGCTCGCCGGCGCTGATCCGTGCCGTGTTGCGGCCACGGGACCGGCTCGCCTGCTGCGAGCTGCACCCGGAGGAGGCCAGCGCGCTGCGTCACCATTTTGGCCGCGATCGGCAGGTCGGCGTGCATCAACGCGACGGCTGGGAGGCGCTGACCGCGCTGCTGCCGCCGCCCGAGCGGCGCGCCCTGGTGCTGATCGACCCGCCGTACGAGGCACGCGACGAGCTTGCCACCTTGGCCGCCCGGTTGCGGCTGGCGCATGGCCGGTTCGGGAGCGGCGTCTACGTCGCCTGGTACCCGATCAAGCACCGGGCACCGCTGCGCTCGTTCCATGCCGCCCTGCGCGACAGCGGGATCGCCGATGTGGTGGTCGCCGAGCTGGTCCTGCGCGAGCCGGTCGATCCGGCCCGGCTGAACGGATGCGGGCTGCTGGTGGTCAACCCGCCTTGGCGCTTCGAGGCGGAGGCCGAGCCGATCCTCGCCGCGCTGCTGGACCGGCTCGGCGACCGCGAGCCGGGCGAGCGCTACGCCGTGTGGCGCCTGGTCGACGAGAGGCAAACCGGTGGCGAGTAGCATCGCCGTGGTCGGCGCCGGCGCTTGGGGCACCGCGCTGGCGTTGCAAGCCGATCGCGCGGGAAGCGCCGTTACCCTGGTGGCACGCGCCGCCGGAGCCGAGCAGATCGCCCGCTCGCGCCAGACCACGCGGCTGCCAGGCGCGTCGCTGCCGGAGTCGATCGCGGTCGGCGGCGCCATTCCGCCGGATATGGATGCCATCCTGCTCGTGCCACCGCTGCAACATCTGCGCGAAGTGGCCGCCCTCGTGCCGCCGGGCGACGCGCCACTCATCGTCGGCGCCAAGGGCATCGAGGCGGGCAGCTTGCGCATGCCGCTGGAGATCATCGCCGAGGCGCATCCCGGCCGGTCGGCCGCCTTCCTCACCGGCCCGAATTTCGCGCACGAGGTGGCGAGCGGGCTGCCGGCCGCCGCCGTGCTCGCCGCGTCGGACCAGGCGCTGCGGGCGCGGCTCATCCCGCTGCTCGCCACCGCCGCGTTCCGCATCTACGGCAACGACGATGCGATCGGCGCGCAGGTGGGGGCGGCGGCGAAAAACGTGATCGCCATCGCGGCGGGCGCGGTGACCGGGGCGGGCCTCGGCGAGAATGCCCGCGCCGGGCTGATCACAAGGGGCCTCGCGGAGTTGCGCCGCGCCGCCGAGGCGCTGGGCGGGCGGGCGGACACGGTGATGGGCCTTTCCGGGCTCGGCGACCTGCTGCTGACCTGCACCGGCGCGTCCAGCCGCAACTACAGCCTCGGTTTCGCCCTCGGACGCGGCGAGTCGCTGGCCGCGATCCTGGCCCAGCGTTGCGCCGTCACCGAGGGAGTGGCGACCGCCCCCGCCCTGGTCGCGCGCGCCGCCTCGGCCGAGATGCCGGTTTGCCGCGCGGTCGCAGCTTTGGTCGAGGGGCGCACCACGCTTGCTCAAGCGATCGCCGACCTGCTGGCGCGACCACGGCGCGATGAGTGACGCCGCCCGCGACTCCGTCTAGAGGAGCCCGATGCTACGAAGTGTGCTGACCGTCGGCGGCTGGACCATGGCCAGTCGCGTGCTGGGCTTCGTGCGCGACATCATGATCGCGGCAGCGCTCGGCGCCGGGCCGATCGCCGACGCCTTCTTCGTCGCCCTCAAGCTGCCCAACCTGTTTCGCCGGCTGTTTGGTGAGGGCGCGTTCAATGCCGCTTTCGTGCCCGCCTTCGCCGGCATGTTGCATGCCGAGGGTCCAGCGGCGGCGCGACGCTTCGCCGAAGAGGCGTTCGCCGTCCTGGCGTTCTGGCTCGGCGCGATCACGGTGCTGGGCGAGATCGTCATGCCGCAGCTCATCACGATGCTCGCGCCGGGCTTCGCCGACGATCCGGCGAAGTTCGCGCTGGCCGTCGACTTGTCGCGGATCACCTTTCCCTACCTGGTGCTGATCTGCCTCGCGGCCCTGCTGTCCGGCGTGCTCAACGGGCTCGACCGCTTCACCGCCTCCTCGGCGTCCTATCTGCTGTTCAACGCGATCTCGATTGCCGCGATGGTGTGGCTCACGCCCTATGTCCCGACCGCCGGCCACGCTCTGTCCCTGGGCGTCACCGCCTCCGGTGTGGCGCAGCTTGCCGTGCTGCTGTGGGCCACCGCGCGCGCCGGCATGGCGATCCGCATTCCCCGCCCACGACTCACCCCACAGATGCGGCTGCTGCTGCGGCGCATGGCGCCCGGATTGGTCGGCGCCGGCGTCACCCAGCTCAATCTGGCGATCGACGTGATCATCGCCAGCCTGCTGCCGCCCGGCACGGTGTCGCTGCTGTATTACGCCGACCGGGTGAACCAGCTACCGCTCGGGGTGATCGGCACCGCCGTCGGCACCGCGCTGCTGCCGCTGCTGTCGCGGCAGGTG
The DNA here is from genome assembly GCA_965218045.1 of Acetobacteraceae bacterium. GTDB lineage: Bacteria > Pseudomonadota > Alphaproteobacteria > Acetobacterales > Acetobacteraceae > CAVRCA01. The sequence continues at coordinate 17,198 of CBDCJX010000019.1, forward strand.
CGTGGTGGCGAAGCGGACGCCGCGCGCGCCACGCTCAACCGGGCGCTCGAATACGCGATGTTCCTCACCTTGCCGGCGGCGATGGCGCTCGGCGTGGCGGCCTATCCGATCATGTGGGTGCTGTTCGGTCGCGGCGCGTTCGATGCCGAAAGTGCTCGGCTCAGCGCGCAGGCGTTGGCGGCGTACGCGCTGGGCCTGCCGGCTTTCGTGGTCGTGAAGGTGCTCGCCCCCGCCTTCTTCGCCCGTGGCGACACCGCGACGCCGGTGAAAGTCGGCATCGCCGCCGTGGTGCTGAACCTCGGCCTCAACCTGGCCTTCATGACGCCACTGCGGCATATCGGACCGGCGCTCGCGACCAGCGTGGCCGCGTTGTTCAATGTGGCTTGGCTCGCCGTCGCCCTGGCGCGGCGCGGTCATCTCCAGTTCGACGCGCAGATCCGCCATCGGCTGCCGCGCATGCTCCTGGCAGCGATCGTGATGGCCGTGGTGCTGTATTTCGCCGCCGACCCGTTGCTGCACGAGGCGGAGCAGGTGCGGGGGCTGAAATGGGCCGCCCTGAGCGCGTTGATCACCATCGGCGGCGTCGCATATGCGGTGGCGGGGCAGGTCACCGGCGCGTTCGACCTGCGGAACGCCGGGCGAAAGGTGCTGCGCCGGCGTGCGCCCAAGCCGGCCAGCTCCTGACACAAGGATAGGGCAGACATGAGCAGCCGGGATGACCGCTTCCTGACCGGAAGCAACGCGCTGGTTACCGGCGCCAGTTCCGGGATTGGGCTGGAAGTCGCTCGCGGGCTGGCGCGCGCCGGGGCCGGGGTGGCGATCAACTACCGCTCTCATCGCGAACCGGCCGAGGCGCTGGCCGGGGAGATCCGCGCGGCCGGGGGGCAGGCGGTGGCGATCAACGGGGATGTGTCGCGCGAGGACGAGGTGCGGCGTCTCTTCGAGGACGCCGTTGGCTCGCTCGGCAGGTTGGATGCGGTGGTGGCCAACGCGGGGATCCAGAAGGATGCCCTCGTCGCGGACATGACGATGTCCGACTGGCAGGCGGTGATGGACGTGAACCTCACTGGCCAGTTCCTCTGCTGTCGGGAGGCGATCCGGACATTCCGCGCGCAGGATCAGGCGAAACGCCCGACACGCGCCCTGGGCAGCATCGTCTGCATGAGCTCGGTGCACGAAATCATTCCCTGGGCGGGACACGTGAACTACGCCGCCGCGAAGGGCGGCGTGCGGATGCTGATGCAGACGTTGGCCCAGGAAGTGGGGCCGGAGCGCATCCGGATCAACGCCGTTGCCCCGGGAGCCATCCGCACGCCGATCAACAGCACTGCCTGGGACACGCAGGAGGCGCTGGAGAGGCTGCTGAAGCTGATCCCTTACGGTCGCATCGGCGAGCCCGAGGACGTGGCGCGTGCCGTCGCGTGGCTTGTCTCGGACGATGCCGACTACGTCACCGGCACCACCCTATTCGTTGACGGAGGCATGGCCCTCTATCCCGGCTTCCGGGACAACGGCTGAGCCAAGCGCCCGGATTGGAGGATCGCCATGAATCTCAACGCCGACTTCGCCGCGCGGGCCGCAGTGCATGCCGCCCGGATCGACTGGGTACCCTCCCCAGTTCACGGAGTGGACCGGCGGATGCTCGACCGCGTCGGCGACGAGGTGGCGCGCGCCACCTCCATCGTGCGCTACGCCCCACGCAGCCAATTCTCGCCGCACACGCACGGTGGCGGCGAGGAGTTCTTGGTGCTCGACGGCGTATTCCAGGACGAGCACGGCAGCTTCCCGGCAGGCAGCTACATCCGCAATCCGCCGACGAGCCGGCACACGCCGGGCTCGGAGCCGGGCTGCACCATCTTCGTCAAGCTGTGGCAGTTCGACCCCGACGATCGGACGCAGGTGCGCGTGCAGACCCACACGCTTACCTTCACCCCCGGCGGGTGCGCGGGCGTGGAGGTGATGCCGCTGTTCAAGGCTGCGCACGAGCGGGTGCGGCTGGAGCGCTGGGCACCCCGTGCCACCGTGGATGTCGCGACACCCGGTGGCCTGGAGGTGCTGGTTCTCGACGGCAACTTCGCGGAGAGCGGCGAGTTGTTCCAGCTTCATTCCTGGTTGCGTCTGCCGCCTGGCGGCAGGCTCCGCGCGGCCGCCGGCGATGCAGGCTGCCGGGTCTGGGTGAAGACCGGACACCTGGAGCGGCAACCGTCGTTTCCCTCTCCAGGCTAGTTCTCGACCGTGGCCGACTGGATCGCAAAGCGTGTCCAGCCGGCCCGACGCTGAGCTATGCGGCCCGGATCGACGGGAACATGTGCCTGCGTGCCGCGTCGTCCATCTCGGTCTTGAAACTATGCCGTTCCTTAAGCAACTCGGCTCGCTGCGCGGCGGGACGCGCGTTGATCTCGTCGAAGTGGCGCTTCAGGTTCGGCAGCTTCGCCCACGCTTCCGGCCCAAGTATGAACGGCACCGCGCGTGCCCAGCCCCACACCGCCATGTCCAGCACTGTATAGGCATCGCCCAGCATGTAGCGGTGCTTGCCGAGCTGCGTGTCGATGATCTTCCAGTGACGTTCCGCCTCGAACATGTAGCGAGTGACAGCGTAGTCCTTGGGCTCGGGCGCGAAATGCTTGAAGTGCACCGCCTGGCCGGAATAGGGCCCGATGCCGGAGGCCACGAACATCATCCACGACAGGAAGTCGCCGCGCGCCTTGTCGGTCCGTTCGGGCAGGAACTTGCCGGTCTTTTCCGCGAGGTAGAGCAGGATGGCGGTGCTGTCGAACACCGTTGCGTCGCCATCGGTCAGCGCCGGGGTCTTCGCGTTCGGGTTGATCGCGAGGAACGCGGGCTCGTGCTGCTCGCCCTTGCGCGTATCCACCGGCACAAGCTCGTATTCGAGGCCAGCCTCCTCGAGAAACAGCGCGACCTTCGCGGGGTTGGGCGAGGGATGGTAGTAGAACTTGATCATGTGCGTGTTCCTCCGAACCAGGCGGCGCCGGCTCGGCCGCGCCGCCCGTCACCAAGGACCCTATCATGAGTCCCGCTCCGCTCAACCGCGCCACGCTCCGCGTCCTGCCGCCCTCGGTGCACGTGCCGCAGTTCGACCCGGCTTCGCTCACCGCCGGCATCGTGCATCTCGGGCTCGGCGGATTCCACCGCGCGCACATGGCGCGTTACACGCACGCGCTGATGGACATCCGCTCCGACGCGCGGGCCTGGGGCATCGTCGGCGGCGGACTGATGCCGGGCGACCGGCGGATGCGCGAGTGCCTGGCACCGCAGGATTGCCTCTACACGCTGGTCGAGCGCAGCTCGGCGGCCGAGTGTGTGACGGTCATCGGCTCGCTCACAGACGTCGTGTTCGCCGGCGAGGACAGCACGGCACTGCTGGACGCGATCGACCAGCCGGGCATTCGCATCGTCAGCCTCACGGTGACCGAGAACGGCTATTGCCTGAACCGCGCCACCAAGCGGCTGGACCCCGATCACGAGCTGATCCGCGCCGACCTCGCCTCTCCCGAGCGTCCCAGCAGCGCCATCGGCATCGTCGTGGAAGCCTGCCGGCGACGGCGGGATGCGGGCGCGCCGCCGTTCACCGCGCTGAGCTGCGACAACATCCAGCACAACGGCGAGGTGTTGCGCGAGGCGGTGCTCGCACTCGCCCGGCTGCGCGAGGTGGCCCTCGCGGACTGGATCGCCGCCGCTGTCCCGTTCCCCAGCACAATGGTCGACCGCATCACGCCGGTCACCACCGAGGCGGACATCGCCGCCCTCGCGGAGCACCACGGCATCGCCGATCGCTGGCCGGTGATCTGCGAGACGTTCACCCAATGGGTGATCGAGGATCGGTTCGCGCAGGGCCGCCCGGCCTGGGAGGAGGTTGGCGCGCAGTTCGTCGACGACGTGGCACCGTACGAGTTCATGAAGCTCCGGCTGCTCAACGGGAGCCATCTGGCGGTCGCTGGCCTGGGGCGGCTGGCCGGCTGCGTCACCATCGACGAGGCGATGGCGGAACCGCTGATGACTCGCTACATGGCCGCGCTGATGGACCGCGAGACCGGGCCGACGCTGAAACCCGTGCCGGGCATCGACCTCGCTCGCTACAAGGCGACCTTGATCGAGCGGTTCGCCAACACCGCGATCAAGGACACGGTGGAGCGGGTCAACACCGACGCGCCGCTCAACGTTCTGGTCGACCCGATCCGCGACCGGCTGCGCAGCGGCGAAAGCCTGGAGCTGCTTGCCCTCGCGCTGGCCGCCTGGCTGCGTCGGGTGCGCGGCGAGGACGAGCAGGGCCGGTCGATCGACGTGCGCCATCCACTGGCGCCGCTGTTGCGTGAGCGCGCGATCGCGGGCGGCGAGGACCCGAGGCCGCTGCTCGGCATCGCGGAGCTGTTCGGCGATATCGGGCGCGACGTGCGACTGGTGGAGCCGGTCGGGCGCCATCTTGCCGCGCTGTATCGGAGCGGCAGCCGCGCGGCCCTGGAGGAGGCGGCGGCGCGGCTGGCGTTCTGAACCTTCGGTGCGTTGACCGCGCGGGTGCGCGGTGCCACGGTCTGCAAAATCAGAGTTCCATATCATTCGGAACCGCCAGCAATCGGGGAGAGCGTGCCATCGCCCAGAACATTGTCGGCCTGCGCGCCGCCTTTGCTTCCGCGTGCCTCACCGCCGCCGGCCTATTCGCCGGTGCGGCGCACGCGGACTCCACGATCACCATCGCCACCGTCAACAACGGCGACATGGTGGTGATGCAGAAGCTCTCCTCCGAGTTCGAGCAGCAGCACAAAGACATCCATCTGCGCTGGGTGGTGCTCGAGGAGAACGTGCTGCGCCAGCGGGTGACCACCGATATCGCGACCAAGGCCGGCCAGTTCGACGTGCTGACCATCGGCAATTACGAAGTGCCGATCTGGGCCAAGCAGAAATGGCTCGTGCCGATGGACAATCTGCCGGCGTCTTACGCGGTCGACGACCTGCTCAAGCCGGTGCGCGACGGGCTCACTTATGACGGCAAGCTCTATGCGTTGCCATTCTACGGCGAGAGCGCGATGACGTATTACCGCACCGATCTGTTCAAGAAGGCGGGCATCAAGATGCCCGACGCGCCGACCTACGAGCAGATCCGCGGTTTCGCCGACAAGATCACCGACAAGGACAACCAGGTTTACGGCATGTGCCTGCGCGGCAAGCCGGGCTGGGGCGAAAACATGGCGTTTGTGACTACCCTGGTCCACGCGATGGGCGGTCGGTGGTTCGACATGCAGTGGAAGCCGGCGATCGACACGCCCGAATGGCACAAGGCGATCACCTACTACGATGACATCCTCAAGGCCGACGGCCCGCCTGGCGTATCGTCGAACGGCTTCAACGAGAACCTGGCCTTGTTCGCCAGCGGCCATTGCGGCATGTGGATCGACGCGACCGTCGCCGGCGGGCTGCTGTACGACAAGAAGCAGTCGCAGGTGGCCGACGAGGTTGGCTTCGCGCCGATGCCTACCGGCAGCTACACCGGCGGCCCGACCTGGCTGTGGAGCTGGAACCTGGCGATCCCGACCTCGTCCAAGCAGGTGGAAGCGGCCAAGACATTCGTCACCTGGGCGACGTCGAAGGATTACATCAAGCTTGTCGCCAAGGAGAACGGCTGGGTGTCGGTGCCGCCCGGCACGCGTCATTCCACCTACGACAATCCCGACTACCAGAAGGCCGCGCCGTTTGCCTCGTTCGTGCTGAAGGCGATCGAGGTCGCCAACCCGAATGGCCAGACCAAGCAGCCGCGTCCCGCGTCGGGCGCGCAGTTCGTCGCGATTCCCGAGTTCCAGGGGATCGGCACCCAGGTCGGCCAGACCATCGCCGGCACGCTCACTGGGCAAACGAATGTGGACCAGGCGTTGAAGGCCGCGGAATCGGCGACGGCCCGGACCATGCGCCAAGCGGGCTACCCGAAGAAATAAGCGCCCGAAGCAATACGCGATGGACATGTCGGCGACCGCGGTGGAGCGGAGCGACGAGGCGACGCCGGGACCGACGCGGCGCGCGGGCACGATGCTGGTCGCGCCCTCCGTCCTGGTGCTGTTGGCCTGGATGATCGTCCCGCTGGTGATGACGCTGTGGTTCTCCTTCGAGCGTTACAATCTGCTCGACCCGACGGTCAGCGGCTTCGCCGGCATCGACAACTACCGCTTCCTGGTCACCGATCCGGATTTCTGGGCGTCGCTGATCAACACGCTGGTGCTGGTCGCCTCGGTTCTGGTCATCACCGTGGGCCTCGGCACCCTGCTCGCCGTGCTGCTGGATCAGCCATTCCCTGGTCGCAACATCGCCCGCGTGCTGGCGATCTCGCCGTTCTTCGTCATGCCGACGGTGAGCGCGCTGATCTGGAAGAACCTGATGATGCACCCGATCTACGGCGTGTTCGGCGCCATCGCGGGTGCGTTCGGCTTGCAACCGGTGGACTGGTTCGCCCAGTTCCCGCTCGCCTCCGTCATCGGCATCGTGGCGTGGGAGTGGCTGCCGTTCGCGCTGCTGATCCTGCTCACCGCCGTGCAGTCGCTCGACAATGAGCAGCGCGAGGCGGCGCGGATGGATGGGGCGGGCGTGATCGCGCAGTTCTTCTTCATCACCCTGCCGCATCTGTCGCGCGCGATCAGCGTGGTGGTGATGATCGAGACGATCTTCCTGCTGACGGTGTTCGCCGAGATCTTCGTCACCACCGCCGGCGGCCCGGGCAACGCGACCACCAATCTCGCCTTCCTGATCTATGCCCGCGCGCTGTTGCAGTTCGATATTGGCGGCGCCTCGGCCGGCGGCGTGGTGGCGATCGTGCTGGCCAATATCGTGGCGTTCTTCCTGGTGCGCAGCATCGCGCGTCGGCTGGAGGTGTGAGATGGAGGAAAGCCTCGGCCGCCGCATCCTCATCACCGTGCTGGGCTGGGGTGCCGCGTTGCTGCTGTTCTTCCCGATCCTGTGGATGGTGCTGACCAGCTTCAAGACCGAGCCGGCCGCGGTCGAGGCGCAACTGATCTTCACGCCGACATTGGAGTCGTACAGCGAGGTCTGGGCGCGTTCCGACTACATCCGCTTCGTGCTTAACAGCGTCGTCGTCTCGGTCGGCGGCACGGTCCTGGCGCTGGCGTTCGCCATCCCCGCTGCTTACGCAATGGCGTTCCACCCGACCGCCCGCACGCGCGGCACCTTGCTGTGGATGCTGTCGACCAAGATGCTGCCGCCGGTGGGTGTGCTGGTGCCGATCTACCTGCTGTTCCGCAATGCCGGGCTGCTCGATACGCGCACCGGCCTGGTGCTGATCTACGCGCTGATGAACCTGCCGATCGTGGTCTGGATGCTGTTCACCTTCTACAAGGAGGTGCCGCACGAGATCCTGGAGGCGGGACGCATGGACGGCGCGCGGACCTGGGGCGAGGTGTGGTTCCTGCTGCTGCCGCTGACCATGCCGGGCGTGTTCTCGACCGCGCTGCTGTCGCTGATCCTGTGCTGGAACGAGGCGTTCTGGAGCCTCAACCTCACCTCCTCGCAAGCGGCGCCGCTGACCGCGTTCATCGCCTCGTTCTCGAGCCCGCAAGGATTGTTCTTCGCGAAACTATCCGCCGCGTCGACGATGGCGGTGGCGCCGATCCTCATATTCGGCTGGTTCAGCCAGCGTCAGCTGGTGCGCGGGCTGACCTTCGGCGCCGTGAAGTAGGAGCAAGCGATGGCGACGCTCACCCTGCGCGGACTGCGCAAATCCTACGGCCCGGTGGAGGTCATCAAGGGCATCGACCTCGCCATCGCCGACCGCGAGCTGGTGGTGTTCGTCGGCCCCTCCGGTTGCGGCAAGTCCACCTTGCTGCGGATGATCGCGGGGCTGGAGCAGATCACCGCGGGCGAGCTCAAGATCGACGGCAAGCGAGTCAACGAGGTCGGCCCGGCCGATCGCGGCCTGGCGATGGTGTTCCAGTCCTACGCGCTCTACCCGCACATGACGGTGCGGCAGAACATGGGGTTCGCGCTGCGGCTGGCGCGGGTGCCCAAGGCGGAGCGCGACCGCAAGGTGGAAGAGGCGGCGCGCATCCTGCAGCTCGAACCGTATCTGGAGCGGCAGCCGAAGGATCTGTCGGGCGGGCAGCGGCAGCGGGTGGCCATCGGTCGTGCCATCGTGCGCGACCCGAAAGTGTTCTTGTTCGACGAGCCGCTGTCCAACCTTGACGCCGCCTTGCGCGGGCAAATGCGCATCGAGCTGTCGCGGCTGCACGAGGAGCTTGCGGCGACGATGATCTACGTCACGCACGACCAGGTCGAGGCGATGACCTTGGCCGACAAGATCGTCGTGCTGCGCGCCGGCGTGGTCGAGCAGGTCGGCTCGCCGCTGGAGCTGTATCATCATCCCGCGAACCTGTTCGTTGCCGGCTTCATCGGCTCACCGCGGATGAACCTGCTGCCCGCGAAGATCACGGCTGCCGACGGGGCGGGGATCGAGGTCGAGCTGCCATCCGGCGCGCGCGTCACCGTTGGCGCCGAAGCCGATGGGGTCAGGCGGGGCGACGCGGTGACGTTGGGCATTCGGCCCGAAGCGCTGCGTCTCGATCCGGCGGGCATGATCCAGGGCGAGGTGCGGCTGGCCGAGCGGCTTGGCGGATTGACCTTGCTGCACATCACCACCGAAGGCGAGCAGGACGTGACCGTGCAGATCGAGGGCAGCGAGGCGACGCGAGCGCACGAGCCGATCCGCCTGTCGGTCGACGCATCCGGCTGCCATCTGTTCGGCGGCACCGGCGAAGCACTGCCGCATCGGGTCCGGCACAAGCTGCTGGCGTGACGTTTCTCGGCCTCGATTTCGGCACCTCCGCGGTCAAGGCGCTGCTTGTCGACGAGGCCGAGCGCGTTGTCGGCGATGCGAGTGCCGCGTTGTCGGTTTCTCGTCCGATGGAGGGACATAGCGAGCAGAACCCGGAGGCGTGGTGGCGCGCCACGCTGGACGCGGTGGACGCGTTGCAACGTGATCACGCGAGCGCGCTGGCTGGCGTTCGGGGCATCGGCCTGTCCGGCCAGATGCACGGCGCGGTGCTGCTCGACCAGACGGGCGCGGTGCTGCGTCCGGCGATCCTGTGGAACGACACCCGCGCGTCGGCGGAATGCGCGGTGCTGGAGCGCGACTTCCCGGCGCTGCGGCAGGTCACCGGCAATGTCGCGATGCCCGGCTTCACCGCGCCCAAGCTGCTATGGGTCCGCGCACATGAGCCCGAAATTTTCGCGCGCACCCGCACGGTGCTGCTGCCCAAGGCGTGGGTCCGTTACCGCATGACCGGCGAGATGATCGAGGAGATGTCGGATGCGTCCGGCACGCTGTGGCTTGATGTCGGCGCGCGGGATTGGTCGGACGCGGCGCTGGCGGCCACCGGCTTGAGCCGAAGCGCGATGCCTCGGCTGATCGAGGGCAACGCGCCGGCGGGGATGTTGCGGGCCGAGCTTGCCGCGCGCTGGGGCATGGAAGGGCGGCCGGTGCTGGCCGGCGGCGCGGGCGACAACGCCGCCGGCGCGATCGGCCTGTCGGCGATCCGGCCCGGTGATGCGTTCGTCTCGCTCGGCACGTCGGGCGTGCTGTTCGCGACCACGGACAGCTTTCGTCCTTATCCGCAAGCGGCGGTCCACGCCTTCTGTCACGCGATCCCCGACACGTGGCATCAGATGGGCGTCACCTTGTCGGCCGCCGCCTCGCTCGCCTGGTGGGCCGGCGTGACGGGTCGCTCCGAAGCGGCCTTGCTGGACGAGATGGGCGCGCCGTCGACGCCGAGCGCGGCGTTGTTCCTGCCCTATCTCGGCGGCGAGCGAACGCCGCACAACGACGCCACCTTGCGCGGCGCGTTCGCCGGGCTGTCGCATGCAACGGATCGCGCGTCGCTGACGCAGGCGGTGCTGGAGGGCGTGGCGTTCTCGATGCGGGATTGCCTGGACGCGCTCGCCGCGTCCGGCACGGGGGTCGAGAGTGCCGACGTGATCGGCGGCGGGTCACGCTCGCGCGCCTGGATCGCGATCCTGGCGTCGGTGCTGGGCATCAGGCTGCATCGGTTGGCGGCGGGCGAGCATGGCGGCGCGTTCGGCGCGGCGCGACTGGCGCGGATGGCGGTGACTGGCGAGACACCCGGCGCCGTCTGCACGCCGCCCAAGCGGACGGAGACGGTGGCGCCCGACCCGGGCCAAGCCGATGCCTACGCGCGCCGGATTGAGCGGTATCGAAGCGTTCAGCGGGGCGGTTTGCCCGGATAGTCGGGATTAACAACGAACGGATATGGTCCCGGCCAGTCGCCGAACACGCCGGTGTGGGACACGATCCCGGCTTGGGTGAGGCAAGGCAACTGATAGCCTGGCGGCTCCAGGAAGAACTCGCTCGGCGCATTGGGCCGCAACGATAGCGCAACCTGATGCGCGACCGACGGCGCGATCGAGGCGACGGCGTGGGCCAGCGGCGCGGTGATCGGGCGGTGGTGATGGCCGCAGATGATGCGTTGCACTTGCGGATGACGCGCGATGACGGCGGCGAACTCGGCCGCGTCGTGCAGGTTGATCGCGTCCATGTGGCCGATGCCGCAGACGAAGGGCGGATGGTGCATCGCGACGATGGTTGGCCGGTCGGGTGCGGCGGCCAAGGTGCGATCGAGGAAGTCGAGCCGATCCGGCCCGAGCAGGCCGTGACCGGCGCCGGGCACCACCGTGTCGAGCATCACCAGCCGAACCGGCAAGTCCTCGATCGCGTATTGCACGTAGCGCGGATCACTCGCGACACCCGGCAGATGCCCGAGCACCGCGCGCAACGTCTCGCGGCGGTCGTGATTGCCGGGGATGACGAACACGGGCATCGGCAGGAGCGGCAGCAGCGCGGCGAGCTGCTGGTATTCCGCCTCCAGTCCGCACTCCGTAAGGTCGCCGGTGATCACCACGGCATCCGGTAGCGGGTCGAACTGCGCGACCGCGCGGAATGCTTGCTCGGTGCAACGATTGGTATCCACCACGCGGTTCGACAGCTTGCCCGGCGGGCGCATGTGCAGATCGGTGAGCTGACACAGGATCACGCGTGACCTCCTATTCGGGGAGCTTGAGCGCGGTCTGCTCGACATAGGGCCGCATCAACGCCTCGGCGTTGCGTTGCGCCGTCTCCATCGCCTCGCGCGGCTTGGCCTTGCCGGACAGCACCGCTTGCACGGCGTCTTCCAGCGCCTTGCGCACGCCAACCATGTTGTAGGTCGCGAACCAGCCGCGCGCGTAGGCGAGCTGGTCGAGTGCCACCTTGGCGTCGGGATGCTCGGCGAGATAGGACTTCATCTCCGGCAGGTTGTAGGCGGCGATGGGGCCGAGCATGGGCAAGGTGACATGCCAGAACCGCCGCGTCGCACCGGCGCCGTCGAGCTTCGCGGCCTCGATCAACTCGCGTGGCACGCCGGCCAGCCCGGCGAGGAAGAACAGCATGTAATACCCGGTGTTCTTCCAGATGGTGATGGCGATGATCGACCCGAGCGCGAGATCGGGGTCGCCGAGCCAGTTGGTCTCGGCCAAGCCGAGCCGCGCCAGATAATGGTCGAGCAATCCGCCGCCCGGGAGGAAGATGAAGGCGAACAGCGCGGCGGCGGCCACCAAGGGGACGAACAGCGGCAACACGAACAGGCAACGCAGCAGCGTGTTTGGCGACTTGTCCTCGGCGAGCGCCAGTGCCAGGAGCAGCGCGAGCATCAGGCTCGGCAACACGCTGCCGGCGGGGTAGACCACGTTGTTGGTGACCGCTCGCGTGAAGTGGGTGTCGGCGAACAAGGCGGTGTAGTTTGCCCAGCCCCACGAGGTGTCGCCGCCGAATTGCCGGACGACGACGGAGGAGAACAGCACTTGCAGTACCGGCCAGTAGGTGAACCCGAGCAGGAACACGATGGACAACGCCAGCAACGCGAACGCGGTCCTTGCCGGGAAGCGACGCCCTCGGCGCCGCACGCAACGCGCGACGGCAACCGGAGCCGCGTCCGCGAGTATCGTGGTGCCACTCGCTTCCATCATCGCTCCCACGACTGATAGGCTATCGGACATGACCTTCACGTGTCGCTTGGCTAACCGTTCGATGACATCGGGCGGGACAGGATTGCTGCACCCGTGACGACGACAAAGACCCTCGCCTTCGCGTTGGCCGGACTGGGCGGGTTCAACGCGCATGGCGCCGGCTTCCTCGCTGCCGCCCGTGACCAGGCGGTGGTGCCCGATCTGGTCACCGCGACCAGCGGGCAGATCATCGTCTTTGCCGAGTGGCTGCGCGGCACCGATCTGAAGTCGCTGCTGATCGACTCGGCGCGACCGTCCGGGCCGTTCGGCACTTTGCTCACCGCGGTGACCGGCGATCCGGGCGTGTTTCGTCCGGCGGTGCTGGAATACTGGCGGCGCTGGGCGAGGTGGCCTACCTCGCTCGGCGATTTCTCCGCCGCCTTGCTGCCGGCGCAGGAATACGTGCCGTTGCGCAACGCCACCTATCTCGCCGGCATCGCCGATCTGCTGAACGGCACCGGCATCGGCGCCGTGTTCAACGCCTATGATCCGCGCGCGGGCACCGGCGTGCTGTTCGGCAACGACGCCGCGCGCACCGCGATGCCTGCGGATGCGGAGCTGCAGCCGATCACCGGCAGCGCCGTCGCAGCGGCGCTATGGTTGTCCTTGTACGGCTTCGAGGGGCTGCCGGATGGGCTGATGGACGGCGCCTATAATCGCCCGTGCATCGTCGCCGAGCTGCATAATTTCGACCGGATCTTCGCCGTCCGCCCGCTGGCGCAAGGCTGGCGCGGCAAGGCGCCGGGGAGCTGGTTCGACGTGCAGGACTGGCAACTCGAGATGTGGTTCTCCGCCGGCTACAAGGCGGAGGTCGCCGACATGAAGCGCATCAACCGACTGATCGAGAAAGGTTCGCTGCAGGACAGCGACTATCGCAAGATCGACCTCATCGAGGTCGCCACCGACAATCCGGCGGGCTACTTCAACTACTTCACCGAGCGGCCACAGGTGTTCGATGCCGCCTATCAGGAAGCGATGACCCAGTTGCGGGCGCACGGCGCCTGAGCGCCGCCCCCCCGCTCGGTCACATCAGGAACACGCCCTTGCCCTCGGTCTGCTGGTCGAACACGCGGTAGGCTTCCTCGGCCTGATCCAGCTTCCAGCGGTGGGTGAATAGCTGGTCGACGTCGACGCCGCGCTCGACGATGAAGCGCGCGCACTCCTCCTGGCCGATGTTCGAGAACGTCCACGAGGCGACGATGCTGACCTGGCGGCGCAGCATGTCGGGGCTGACATTGATCGTCACGTCGCCCTGCTCGCCGACGAAGCAGCAGGTGCCCCACACCTTGACGCTGCGCACCGCGGCGATGCGGCCGGCCGGCGAGGCGGAGGTGTCGAGCGTGAGCTCGGCGCCGCGCCCGTGGGTGAGATCCTTGATCGCGCCAACCGGATCGTTGGAGCCGGGATTGACCACGTCATCGGCGCCGAACTGCTTCGCGCGTTCCAGTCGCTCCTCGCTGATGTCGAGCGCGATCACCCGTGCGCCCATCGCCTTGGCAAGCTGCGTCGCCGAGAGCCCGACCGGTCCCTGGCCGAAGATGGCGATGGTGTCGTTGCCCGAGAGGTTGATCCGCCGGAGCGCGCCGTACGCGGTGCCGGTGCCGCAAGCGATCGCCGCGCCCGCTTCGAAGCTCAGCTCGTCCGGCAGCGCGACCAGGGTGTTGGCCGGGACCAACATGAACGGTGCGTGGCCGCCGTTGGCGTTGTTGCCGTAGACTTTCACCGGCACCACCTGGCAGAGCTGCTGCCAGCCCGAGCGGCAGTGCTCGCAGACGGTGCAGCCCTGATAGTGATGCACCATCACGCGCTGGCCGGTTTTGGCGTGCGCCGGGTCGACCGCGGAGCCGACCGCGACCACCACGCCCGCCGGCTCGTGCCCGCCGATCACCGGCGCGGTTGGCGGCGGCAGGCCACTGGCTTGCGTGCCGGCTCTCGCGCGACGGTATTGGTGCAGGTCGCTGCCGCACATGCCCGACGCCTTCATCTCCAGCACGACGTCGTGCGGCCCCGGCGTCGGGTCCGGGAAATCACGCAGTTGCAGCTCGCGGTCACCGAGAAAACTCACGCCTCGCATCCTGAACTCCTCCATTCCCCGGGCGCTTGACGCGCTCGCTCCGGCTCCATTAGCGTCCCGCGACGTCGCCAGATCAAGCGCCTCGGGCGCGTTAGGGAGCACATATGAGCCTCACCACACGACGCGCCGTGCTGGGCGCGACGCTGCTCGGCGGCGTCAGCACGTTCGCGATCGGCCGCTCGCGCGCCGAGGACAAGAACGCGCCCGGTGTCACCGCCAGCGAGATCCTGTTCGGCCAGACCATGCCGTATAGCGGCCCCGCCTCGTCGTACGGCACCATCGGCCGGGCCGAGGGCAACTACTTCAAGATGATCAACGAGCAGGGCGGGGTGAACGGGCGCAAGCTCAATTTCACCAGCCTCGACGACGGCTACCAGCCGCCGCGTACCGTTGAGCTCACCCGGCGGCTGATCGAGCAGGATCGGGTGGCGTTCCTGTACAGCGCGCTCGGCACGCCGACCAACAATGCGACGCGCAAATACGTCAACGCGCGCAAGGTGCCGGATCTGTTCCTCGCAACCGGCGCGACGCAGTTTGGCGACCGCGAGAATTTCCCCTGGGTGATCGGCTGGCAACCGACCTATCAGATCGAGGGGCACATCTACGCCAAGCACATCCTGGACAACGCGCCGGGCGCGAAACTCGCGGTGTTGTATCAAAACGACGATTCCGGGCGCGACTATTTCAAGGGGATCAAGGACGGTCTCGGCGCTCACGCCGACAAAATCATTCTGACGACGAACACCTACGAGGTGACCGACCCCACGGTCGACAGCCAGCTCGTGTCGTTGAAGGAGAGCGGCGCCGACGCGCTGTTCTTCACCGGCGTGCCGAAGTTCGCGGCGATGACGATCCGCAAGGTCTACGACATCAACTGGCGTCCGAAACTGTTTTTTATCTCGAGCACGAGTTCGTCGGTCGCCACCGGTATTGTGCCGGCCGGCGTGGAAAAAGCGGTCGGGGTGATCACCACCACCTACCTCAAGGACCCGACGGACGAGCAATGGTCCAACGACGCGGGCTACAAGGAATGGGCGGCGTGGATGGCGAAATACTATCCCGACGGCGACGCCAAGGACATCAACAACGTCTATGGCTACTGCTCGGCGCAGACCCTGGTGCAGACCCTCAAGCAGTGCGGCAACGATCTCTCGCGCGAGAACATCATGCGCCAGGCGACCAATCTCGACATGGAGCTGCCCATGCTGCAGCCGGGCGTCCGGGTGAAGACCAGCCCGACCGATTACTACCCATTGCAACAGATGCGCCTGGTCAAGTTCGACGGCAAAGCCTGGATCCCGTTCGGCGCGGCGATCACCGGCTGAGCTCATGCCGGCGGCGGTATCCGACGACCCTTGCGCTGGACCGCCGGCATGATTGGTGAGGGGCGACCAGCCCTACGACTCGTGTTCCACCACGAACACGGGGCGGGCGTTTGGGAAGGCGGGGAGGGTCGGCTAAAGCCTGTCCTCGGCCGGCCTGCGGCCCAACTCGTGAGCCGAGCGGGGCTGAAAACGGGCCGGAAGAGGGCTTCAGGCGGAAACTTTTGCTTGCCAACCTGTTCGCGATGTGTTCTACTCCGTGCGTGTAATATGTCCCTCTCTCTCCAATCGAGCGCTTCGCCTTCATTATCGAGGCACTGTGCCAGGCGGCTGCCGCGCGCAGTGCCAGGGGCTGGGTTGCCGTGGCCCTTGCCAACCTGATCTGGATGCGGCTGCGCCGCACCGGCGCGCGGTTCGCCAAGCTGGCCGCCCGGGTTCGCGCGGGCGAACTCCCGGCCGCCGCGCGGACGTCCGCGTCGGGTGCGTCCGACCAGCCGTCGGATTTCCGCGCCGACCGGAAAGCGAAGCGGCGCCGGTCGGTTCGTCCGGCCGAGCGTCTGCCGCGCGGCCTTGCCTGGCTGTTGCGGCTGGTGCCGGAGGCGGCCGTCTATGGTAGTCAGCTGAACCATCTGCTGTCCGACCCGGAGATGGTGGCGCTGCTGCAAGCCGCGCCGCAGATGGGCCGGCTGCTGCGCCCGCTCTGCCAGATGCTGGGCATCAGGCTATCCCAGCACCCTGTCTTGCACACGCGGCGTATGCGCGAGGCGGCCGCGCGCGCCGGCGCGCGCGCTAGCGATGCACCGTCCGCCGACGCAGTAGCAGCCGTTGGCGACGCAGCGTCCGCCGGCGACACAGCGCCCGTGCGAAGTACCGCCAAGATGACGCCGCCCATGACGGGCCGCTCGCGCCGTTGCGCCGCCCGTCGGGCAGGCGGATCGAGCCGGGCCGTCCGCGACCCACCGGGCGGACTTTTCGAACCGGTGTGAAAGCGTCGGGTCTACGCGCGACCTAATCGTTACGTTCTAAAAATGAAAATCCGGCCGCGGTGGGCGACGACCATTGGTCTCATTTTGCGGTCCAAACGTGGGCAAAGCCGTGGATGCTTGGCTTCCGCCGAGCAAGGCACCGGCGGGGGTTGAACTTGCGGCGGCTGGTAGGACCAGTCCGCCCGCGCCGTCACGAGCCGAAGGCGAGGCAGTCCGGAAGTTCTGGCGAGCATGTAATGCAAGACCTGTGGATCGCCACGGCCGCTGCGCGCCTTGCGATGACGCTGTCGGCTCGGTTCCAGCGCCACCGGAACGGTTCCAGAGCAGCAGCCGTGAGGTGACCGGTCAGGCGGTGCGGTCGCCGCCGCTGCCCAGCGCCGCCTGCGCCGCCGCGAGGCGGGCGACCGGGACGCGGTAGGGGCTGCAGGAGACGTAATCCAGCCCGATCTGCTCGCAGAACGCGATCGAGGCCGGATCACCGCCGTGCTCGCCGCAGATGCCGAGCTTGAGATCGTTTTTGGTGGCGCGGCCCTTCTCGCTGGCCATCCGCACCATCTCGCCGACCCCCTCGATATCCAACGAGACGAACGGGTCCTTTGGCAGGATGCCGCGCTCGACATAGGTGGGCAGGAACTTGCCCGCGTCGTCGCGCGACAGGCCGAACACGGTCTGCGTCAGGTCGTTGGTGCCGAAGCTGAAGAAATCGGCGACCTCGGCGATGCGGTCGGCGATGATCACGGCGCGCGGCAGCTCGATCATCGTGCCGACGCTGTACTCCACCGTCCTGCCGGCCCGCTCGAACACCGCTTTCGCCGCCTTGTCGACCTGGGCGCGGGTGATCTCCAGCTCGCGCCGCGTGCCGACCAGGGGGATCATCACCTCGGGAACCGGCGCGCTGCCGGTCTCCTCGGCGACGGCGAGGGCGCCCTCGAAGATCGCGCGGGCCTGCATCTCGTAGATCTCGGGGTAGGTCACGCCCAGCCGGCAGCCGCGATGGCCGAGCATCGGATTGGCCTCGGCCAGCTCGGCCATGCGTCGGTGCATCGCCTCCACCTCGGTGCCGAGCGCCTCCGCCACCTCGGCGAGCTCCGCCTCGCCATGCGGCAGGAACTCGTGCAGCGGCGGGTCGAGCAGCCGGACGGTGACCGGCAGCCCGGCCATGATGGTGAAAAGCTGGCGGAAATCCTCGCGCTGGAACGGCAGCAGCTTGTCGAGGGCGACCCGTCGCCCGCGCTCGTCGTTCGCCATGATCATCTGTCGTACCGCGCCGATGCGCGCCGGATCGAAGAACATGTGCTCGGTGCGACACAGACCGATGCCCTCGGCGCCGAACTTGCGCGCGGTCTCGGCATCGAGCGGGGTCTCGGCGTTGGCGCGCACCCGCAGCCGTCGCGATTGGTCGGCCCACTCCATCAGCAGCGCGAAATCGCCGGAGAGCGAAGGCTCGATCATCGCCACCGAACCGAGGAACACCTCGCCGGCGGCGCCATCCAATGTCATGAGGTCGCCGGCGTTGACGGTGCGGCCACCGCTCATCAGGGTTTGCGCCCCGTAGTCGACGCTGATGCCGCCGGCGCCGGCGACGCAGGGTCGACCCATGCCACGGGCAACCACGGCGGCGTGGCTGGTCATGCCGCCCCTTGTGGTGAGGATGCCGCGCGCGGCGTGCATGCCGTGGATGTCCTCGGGACTGGTCTCGATGCGCACCAGGATGACCGCCTCGCCCTTGGCGGCGCGGCTCTCGGCCTCGTCGGCGTTGAACACGACCACGCCCGACGCCGCGCCGGGGCTCGCCGGCAGCCCCTTGGCGATCAGGGTACGCGGCGCGCTCGGGTCGAGCGTGGGATGCAGCAGCTGGTCGAGCGACGCCGGGTTGACCCGCCTGACCGCTTCCTCGCGGTCGATCAGCCCGGCGTCGGCCATCTCCACCGCGATGCGCAGGGAGGCCGCGGCGGTGCGTTTGCCGGTGCGCGTCTGCAACATGTACAGCTTGTTCTGCTGCACCGTGAACTCGATGTCCTGCATGTCTCGGTAGTGCTGCTCCAGCCGCTCGCGCACCCCCATGAGCTCGGCGAAGGCGTTCGGCAGCGCCTCCTCCATTGACACCTCGCCCGCGTTGGCGCGCAGCTTCGACAGCGGCTGCGGAGTACGGATGCCGGCGACCACGTCCTCGCCCTGGGCGTTCACCAGGAACTCGCCGTAGAAGATGTCCTCCCCGGTCGAGGGGTCGCGGGTGAAGCAGACGCCGGTCGCGCAGTCGTCTCCCATGTTGCCAAACACCATCGCCTGCACGTTGACGGCGGTGCCCCAGCTCGCCGGGATGTCGTGCAGCCGGCGATAGGTGTTGGCGCGCGGGTTCATCCAGCTGCCGAACACCGCGCCGATCGCGCCCCAGAGCTGCGCTTGCGGCTCCTGCGGGAACGGCTTGCCGGTCTCGCTTCGCACCATGTCCTTGTAGCCATCGACCACGCGCTGCCAGTCCTCGGCGGTCAGCCCGGTGTCCTCGGTCACGCCGGCTTCGAGCTTGGCGGCCTCGATGATCTCCTCGAAGCGGTGGTGATCGACGCCGAGCACCACGCTGCCGTACATCTGGATGAAGCGGCGATAGCTGTCCCAAGCGAAGCGCGGATCGCCCGACGCCTCGGACAGGCCCAGCACCGTGTGGTCGTTGAGGCCGAGATTGAGCACGGTGTCCATCATGCCCGGCATCGAGACGCGCGCGCCGGAGCGCACCGAGACGAGCAGCGGCTTCTCGGCGTCACCGAAGCGCAAGCCCACCGCCTGCTCGACGTGGTCGAGCGCGCGGCGCACCTGGTCCTCGAGGTCGGCGGGGTATTTGCGGTCGTTGTCGTAGAACGCGGTGCAGACCTCGGTGGTGATGGTGAAGCCGGGTGGCACCGGCAGGCCGATATTGGCCATCTCCGCGAGGTTGGCGCCCTTGCCGCCAAGCAGGTTGCGCATGTCCGCGCGGCCCTCGTCGTGGCCGGCGCCGAAGCTGTACACCCATTGGGTCATGTCGTCCGGTGCTCCATCAGCTTTCTATCAGCGCGAAATCGGCCACGCGGTCCAGCAACGCGCGTACCCCGGCCAGCAGTCGCAGGCGATTGCGGCGAAGTTCCGCTTCGGGGGCGTTGACCGTCACCTTGTCGAAAAACGCGTCGAGCGGGAAGCGAAGCGCCGCCATCGTTGTCATCGCGCCGGCGTAGTCCTCGGCGCCAAGTCGGCGATGGATCTCGGGCGCGGTGGCGTCGAGCGTTCGGGCAAGCGCGCGCTCCTGATCGGCCACCAAGGTTTCGTGGTCCGGCGCGCCGGCGTGGGGACCGTCCTTCCGCTCCTCGATCCGCAGGATGTTGGCGGCGCGTCGATACGCCGTCAGCAGGTTGGCGCCGTCCTCGGTGCCGAGCAGGGCGGTCACCGCGTCGGCGCGCGCCAGCAGGCGGACGATATCGTCGTCGGCGCCAGCGGCGAACACGGCGGCGAGCACGTCGTGCCGCGCGCCTTCGGCACGCAGCTGGACGCGTAGCCGCTCGGCGAGGAAGCCGAGGACCTCGTCCGCTGGCGCCGCGGTGATGCCGTTTGGCGCGAACCCCGCCCCGGCGCCGCCGATCAGCGGCAGCAGCGGCAAGCGCAACCCGTTCTCGCGGATGATGCGGATCACCCCGAGTGCCGCTCGTCGCAGCGCATAGGGGTCGCCCGAGCCGGTCGGCTTCTCGCCGATGGCGAAGAAGCCGGCCAGCAGGTCGAGCTTGTCGGCCAGCGCGACCGCGACCGATACCGGCGCGCTCGGCACCGCGTCGGATGGGCCTTTTGGCGCATAGTGATCGCGGATCGCGTCGGCCACCACGTCGGGCTCGCCGTCATGCAGCGCGTAGTAGCGGCCCATCACCCCTTGTAGCTCGGGGAACTCGCCCACCATGCCGGTGACCAGATCGGCTTTCGCGAGGTGCGCGGCGCGCGCCGCCTCAGCCGGATCGGCCCCGACCAGCTTGGCGACCTCGCCGGCCAGCAGCGCCAGCCGGCGCACCCGCTCGCCCTGGCTGCCGAGCCTGGCGTGGAAGGTGATGGCATCGAGCGCGGGCAGGCGGTCGGCGAGCTTGGTGCGGCGATCGAGGTCCCAGAAGTGTCGCGCGTCGGCGAAGCGGGCGCGCAGCACACGCTCGTTGCCGGCGATGATCGCGGCACCGCCGTCGATCGCCTCGACGTTGGCGACGAAGGCGAAGAACGGCGCTGGCTCGCCCGCCTTGGTGCGCAGCGCGAAATAGCGCTGGTTCACCCGCATCGACACCTGCATCACCTCGGCGGGCAGGTCCATGTAGGCTGGGTCGATGCGCCCCAGCAGCGGCACCGGCCACTCCACCAGCCCGGCCACCTCGTCGAGCAAGCCGGCGTCCTGCGCGACCGCCAAGCCTTTCGCCTCAGCCAGCGCGGCCACCCCGTCGGCGATGCGCTGGCGGCGCTCCGCCGCGTCGACCAGCACGTGCAGGCCGCGCAGCCGCTCCGCCCAGTCGGCGCAGGAATGCACCGGCAGCGGCCCGGGAGCAAGGAACCGGTGCCCCTCGGTGAGGTCGGCGCTGACCAGCCCGTGCCCGTCATCGGCGCCGTCGCGCAGGTCGAAGCGGACCACCTCGCGATCCAGCAGGCAGACGATCCGGCGCAGCGGTCGCACCCAGGTGAAGCCGCTGGAGCCGCCCCAGCGCATCGACTTGGGCCACGGGAACCGACGCAGCAAACCCGGCAGCGCGCGCGCGATCAGCGCCGTGGCGGGGAGCGCGGCGCTGCGCTTGGCCAGCACCCAGTGATCGCCCTCGATGCGCACCTGGTCACGGCTGGCGTCGTGCTTGCGGAGGAAGCCGGCGAGCGCCTGCTCGGGTGCGTTGGCGCGCGGCCCGCGCTCGGTGCTGCTGCTGGCCTCGACGGCGGCGGCGATCGTCGCGGCGAGCGCGATGCGGCGCGGGCCGTGGAACCGGCGTATCGCCGTCGGGCGCAGCGGCGCCAGCGCCTCGCCGACCAGGCGGGCGAGCTCGTCCGCCCCGCGCGCTTGCATGCGGGCGGGGATCTCCTCGCTGAACAGCTCCAGGAACAACTCCGGCATTGGCGCTATCTACAACGCCGGATCGCCATCGGTCTGCGGCAAATCGTTGTCAGCGGGCGGCGAGGTTCAGCCCGCGAACGTGCGAACCTGCTCTCACTCGCCGTCGCCCCAATTGTGATGCAGCGGAATGCCCGGGCCCCGGCTCACCGCGCAGGCCCGCGCGAGGATCGCCGCCGGGTCGGTCGCGGCCAAGCGCGAGCGCGCGTCGCGCACACGTTGTAGGCGCTCGCGCAGGGCGGCGGTCACGGCACGGGCGCTGCTTTCTCCCGTCAGCGCGCACAGCTGGGCCACCAGCTTGGATACCGCGTCGCCCTCGATGATGAAGTGGGTTTTCATGGTTCTTGGTTCTTGTCTTGGACTGGTTATGAGGGGACGGGAACTTAGACTCGGAGACGGATCGAGTCACGCCCCCGCGATCACGACTCCTCACCGGCGAGCCAGCCCTCGCAGCAACCTTTCGCGAGGCCCCGCACCCGGCCGATATAGCTCGCCCGCTCCGCCACGCTGATTACCCCGCGCGCGTCGAGCAGGTTGAATAAATGGCTGGCCTTGATGCACTGGTCATAGGCCGGCAGCGGCAGGCCGGCCCGCAGCAGCGCGTGGCACTCGCTTTCGGCGTCCTCGAAGTGGCGCGCGAGCAGGGCGGTATCCGCGCGCTCGAAATTATAGGCGCTGTATTCGCGCTCGGCGCGGAGGAACACGTCGCCGTAGCTGACGCCGGCGCCGTTGAAGTCGAGGTCGTAGACCCGCTCCACGTCCTGCACGTACATCGCCAGCCGCTCCAGCCCGTAGGTCATCTCGAAGCTCGGCAAGCTGACCGGGATACCGCCGACCTGCTGGAAGTAGGTGAACTGCCCTACCTCCATGCCGTCGCACCAGACCTCCCAGCCGAGGCCCCAGGCGCCCAGGGTCGGGCTCTCCCAGTCGTCCTCGACGAAGCGGAAATCGTGTTGCAGCGGGTCGAGCCCGATCTCGCGATAGCTGGCGAGCAGCAGCTCCTGCGCGTCCAGCGGGCTCGGCTTCATGATGACCTGGTATTGGTAGTAGTGCTGCAATCGGTTTGGGTTCTCGCCGTAGCGCCCGTCCGACGGGCGGCGGCTCGGCTGCACATAGGCGGCGCGCCACGGCTTCGGCCCGAGCGCGCGCAAGGTGGTGGCTGGATGGAACGTGCCGGCGCCCATCTCCACGTCGTAGGGTTGCAGGATGACGCAGCCCTGCCGCGCCCAGAAGCCATGCAGGCGAAGGATCAGGTCCTGGAAGCTGGCGGGCCTGGCGGCACCGGTGGTGATCGACGCCATCATCGCGTCCAGTTGGTGATGGCGGCATTAAGCACCACCGCCCGGCCCGGGCAAGGAGAGTGGGAGGTGCGATGACCCATGCCGATCGCGCAACCGGTGGCCGCCGTGTCGGTCGGCGCGACGCCGTCGGGCTGCTCGGCGTGGTGCTCGGAGTGGCGGCGCTGATCGCCTACCGCAAGAGCTTCGTCGAGCCGCGCGCCTGGGGGGCGATCTGCGCCGTCGCCACGCCGCCGCTGGTCTGCGCCCCGCGCGCGGCACTGATCTGGTTGCAAAATCGCTATCTGTGGGGAGCCGCCGCGCTGGCGCTCGGCCTCTGGGCGTTGCGCGGCGCGCCGTTCTGGGTCGGTGTCGCCGCCGTCGCCACCGGCGCCGCGGCGGTGATCAACTACAATGCGAGCTGGGGCATGATCGGCGCCGCCCTCGGGGTATGGGCGTGGGTGCTACCGGCCCGAGTATCCGAGGCGGCGGCAGGCAACGATGGCTCGGCCCGTGACAAGCGATGAAGTC
Organism: Acetobacteraceae bacterium; assembly: GCA_965218045.1. Taxonomy (GTDB): domain Bacteria; phylum Pseudomonadota; class Alphaproteobacteria; order Acetobacterales; family Acetobacteraceae; genus CAVRCA01. The sequence continues at coordinate 40,543 of CBDCJX010000019.1, forward strand.
GTGGAAGGTTGCAATTTTGCACGGGCGCAAGATGAAATTGCACGTTCCGCTTCGGATAACCAGAACTCCGTTTAGTTGTTGTGACACCGAACGCTTTCGCGGAGAGCGCCAAAATGGCGCTCTTGCGATGCAGCGACGGCTGGCCACCCAGCCCAGCGCGACAGACGGTGGATGACGTGTCACGAAACGAGGAGGCTAACGTGCCCGACGCCATCAAGGACGGACCCGCGATCGAGACATCGGCCCCGCAGGTGCAAGGTAAGGCACCGGAGCAGATCGCTGCCGGAAGCGCGGGCCCGAGCGCCGGCGATATCGTCCAGCAGGCCAAGACCCACGGCACTGCCGCCTACGGCGAGGTCAAGGACAAGGCTCTCTCGGCCGCCGAGTCCGGCAAGGACGCCGTCGCCGACCGGCTCGACAGCGTGGCGGAGGCGGTCCATCGGTCTGGCGAGCAGCTGGAAGGGCAGCAGGACTGGATCGCCCACCTGGTCGAACGCGGTGCCGACGAGCTCGCCAGCCTTGCCTCCACGCTGCGGACCAACGACCTGCGCGGGCTGATGGGCAAGCTGGAGGATCTGGCGCAGCGTCAGCCGGCGGTGTTCGTCGGCGCCGCTATGGCGGCCGGCTTCGCGGCGGTCCGAATCGGCAAGGTAGCCGTCGCCGGCGCGTCGAAGTCGGACCTGCCCGACATGCCCGACCTCTCCGCCAAAGGGTCTTCCGCGGCGTCTTCGGGGGAGACCCAATGAGCCAAACCAGGCCGGACACACCCAGCAGCCTGGGGCAGCTCGTCGGCGGGCTGGCGAGCGACGTGCAGGATCTGGTGAAGGGCGAGATCGCACTGGCCCGGTCCGAGCTGGACCAGAAGCTGAACCATTTGATCTTGGCCGCGATCTGGTTGCTTGGCGGCGCGCTGGTGGCATTTGCCGGCCTGGTCGTCGTGCTCGAGGGGGCGGCTGCCGCGTTGGCTCTCGCTGTCCCGGTCTGGGCGTCGTTCTTCATCGTCGGCGTCGTCATCGTCGCGATCGGCGCGCTGGTCGCGCGCTTCGGCCTGGGCATGCTTTCGCTGCAAGCACTGACCCCCAACCGAACCGCCGACAACCTGCAAAAAGATGCGAGCATGATGAAGGAGCACACCTGATGTCCGACAGCACGGCCGAGCAGGACCGCATTGAACGCGACCTGGCGCGCACCCGCTCGCGCATGGATACCCGACTGACCGAGCTGCAGGATCGGTTGACGCCTGGCCAAATCGTCGACGACCTGATGGGCTACTTCAAGGGGAGCGAGGGTGGTGAGTTCGCGCGCAACTTGATGCTGAGCGTGCGCAGCAACCCGATGCCGGCGGCGCTGACCGGCATCGGCCTAGCGTGGCTGATGGCGGCGAACCCCCGCCCTGCCGATGCCGCGTCCCACTCGACCGAGGACGATCTTCACGCGCGAGTGCTCACTGCCGAGCGCGGCGTTGTTCGGCAGACCAGCGAAACCGAGGATGCGTATCGCGATCGTGTCGAGAATGCGCGGGGCACGGCCCTGGGCTTGACACGCAACGCTGGTGAGACGGCGGAGTCTTACGGCAAGCGAATTCAGGACGGCCTAGCCACCGCCAAGCAGGCTGTCGCGCACGGCGCGGACACGGCGTGGAACAAGGTGGGGACCGCCGCTGGCCAGGTGGGCAGCGCGACGCAGACAGCAGCCAATCAGGTGAGCAGCGCGGCGCGGTCCGCGGGTGACACGCTGACGCAGGGGGGGCACGCCACCAGCAAGGCCGCCGGCAACCTAGTTTCGGTCATTACCGATAACCCGGTGCTGCTCGGGGTGATCGGCATTGCCGCGGGCGCGCTGCTGGGCGCGCTGGTGCCGCAATCCCGCGAGGAAGAGGATGCCCTGGGCGGCATGGCGGAGAAGGCGCGGGGAACCGCTCGCGATGCGGCGCAATCCGTGGTCGATCGCGGCGGCGCGGCTGCCCAGCAGGCCATGGATACCGCCCGCGACACCGCACGGGACGAAGGGCTGACGCGAGACACGTCGGTCGGTGACCTTGCCAAGGGGGTGCAGAGCGGAGATCTGGCTTCCAGCGTCAAGCAGGTCGCTCAGGACACGCTGCAGGCCGCCGGCGGCGCGGTGAGCGGCGGCAGCCCTGACAAGAAGCCACCGGCTTAGCTGGCGTCCACCATCACAACGGGCTGCGCGGGCCGGGGCCCGACAACAGGTCCTGGCCCACAGCGTCGATGCTCGGGGATGATGTGATGAGCCCGCGTCGGCGCAGGCGAAGCAACGGGGGGACCGCGAGGATCAGCGCGGCGCCGCACCAGATCAGCGCCGGCGTGTTGGCGGCCCCTTCGCGGAACGCCACCAGGATCGAGGCGAGCGCCAAAGTACCGCCAGCAAGCAGCTCCGCCGCCCCGCCGCCGCCGCGCGGGAGGTCGCGCAGCAGGGCGCGGGCCAGCACGCAGACCAGCGGAACGGCGAACACGGGGAGCGGGAAATCCCGGTAACGCGGATCGAACAGCAGCAGGAGCTGCATAACCGCGGCGGTCCACACGAAGCCGAACGAGAGATCGTCGAACAGCCATCCGGCCGGTTGCTCGGGCGCGCGCAGGCGCAGCAACGCTCGCGCCGTGTCCGTCGCGTCGGCGCCGGTCCGCGCCGGCGGCGGGGTGAAACCGGCGAGAATGGTGGCGGCTCGGCGCACCATCAGCAGGGCGAGGATTGCCTGGCCCGGCAGATTGACCACCGCGGCCAGGGCGAGATGCCGGTCGTATGCCAGCGGCACCGTTCCCGCCCAGGCGAACCCCAGCGCCCCGCCACAAGTCATGCCGAGGACCGCGAGGCCGATTCGCGCCCCGGTGCCGAGCCGGCGGTCGCTTCCCGGACCGTAGGTCAGCAACAGCCCGGCGAAGATGCTCGCGGCGGCGTGCCACGGCCAACTGGGGTCCTCCGCTACCGGCCCGGAGAGGGGGAATTTAGGCGCCCGCCCGGCGGTCCACAGGCCCCAATTGGCCCCGACCGTTCCCTCGCTCTGGTATTTCCAGTCCTGGTCGAACGCCTCGATCAGATTGTAGTCGAACTGGTCGCGCTGGGCGAGGGCGACGAAGCGGCGCAGGAAGCTCGCCTGCGCGACGCGGCCGGGTGCCGCGCCCTCCCGCCAGCGGCCCCGGCTCGGCCAGCCGGTCTCGCCGATCACAATGCGCTTCCCGGGGAACAGCGCCGCCATCTGCCGATACACCGCCTCGATATGCGCGATGGCGCCGTCGAGATTGGTCGGCGTGTCCTCCCAGTACGGCAGCAGATGGATCGTCACCAGGTCCACATGCCGCGCGACCTGGGGGAACTGCCGCCAGAACTCCCACACATCGGCGTAGGTGACCGGCTGGCGCACGGCCTGCCGCACTTTGTCGAGGGCGGCGATCAGGTCTTCGACGGGCAGATCGCGCCGCAGCAGCACCTCGTTGCCGACGATCACCCGCTCGATGGTTTGCGGATGCTGGTTGGCGAGCGCGATCCCGCGCGCGACCTCCCGCGCGTTGCGCACCCGATCGCCGCTGAGCCAGATGCCCTGCCACACCTTGAGCCCGTGGCGCTCGGCCAGGGCGACCAGGTCGGCGCTGCCCTCGTCCGCCGCGTAGGTGCGGATCGCGCGGGCGCGCGGCGCGAGCACCGCGAGGTCGGCGTCCACCTCCTCGGGCGAGGGATACACATGAGTGAGCGGCGACTGACCTGGACGGAACGGCGAGAAGGAGACCGAGTTGAACTTGGTGTCCGGCATCGCGAACGAAGCGGCCTGCGGACGGTTCGGCCACCACCAGGCCAGCACCAGCAGGCCGGCCAGCAGCAGCGAGGCCAGCGCCAGGGATAAGCACGAGGATGTCGCGCGATGCGGCATGGCGGTGATACAGCGTCGTGCCGATGGCGAAAGCAAGGTCGAAGGAGGGTAGGGCGATGAGCATCGATGGGCTGGACGACGCGGCGATCCGCCGCATCCTCGCCGAGACACGCAGGATCGCGGTGGTGGGCGCCTCGCCCCGCCCGGCGCGGCCGTCGCACGGGGTGATGCGGTTCCTGGTCCAGCGCGGCTACGACGTGACCGGGGTCAATCCCGGCATCGCCGGGCGCGCCTTGCACGACAGCCCCGTCGTCGCGACGCTCGATGAGGCGACCCCGATCGAGATGGTCGACGTGTTCCGCAATTCGGCCGAGGTCGGCCCGGTGATGGACGCCGCCATCCGGCTCGGCGCCAAGGTGGTGTGGATGCAGCTCGGAGTCATCGACGAAGCGGCGGCGGAGCGGGGGCGGGCGCATGACATCACCGTGGTGATGGACCGCTGCCCGGTGATCGAGGTGCGCCGCCTCGGGATGTAAGGGGGTTGCCCGTTGAAGCCGGCTGGCCGCCGGGCCACATCGCAGTCGGAACGGTCGACCAGAGGAGAGCCGAAGGGCGCCATGACCAACGAGGAACGCGACATCATCTCCCGCTTCATCGAGCGGGTCAGCGGCGCTCAGCAGAAGGCGAGCGCGCAGCAAGGCGGCTTCGGCTCGGTCCCCAGCACGGCGCCGGCGCCGCTGCCGCCGATCGATCACGAGGCGGACGCGCTGATCGGCCAGTTGTTCGAGCGTTACCCCGAAGCGCGCTATCGGCTGACCCAGACCGCCTTCGTGCAGGAATACGCGCTGGTCGAGGCGCAGAACCGGATCAAGCGGCTGGAATACGAGCTGCAACAATTGCAACAGCAGGTGCAACAACAAGCGCAGCAGGCGGCGCAGCAGCCCCGTTCGGGTGGCGGCTTCCTGAGCGGCATCTTTGGCGGCGGGCAGCAGCAACGCAATGCCTCCCCTGCGGCCCAGCCGCCGCCGGTGTGGAATCAGGGCGCGGCGATGCCGCCTGGCCAGCCGCAATACCCGCCGCCGCCGCAATACGCCCCGGGTTACCAGCCGGGCATGTTCCAGCGCTCCGGCTCGGGCTTCCTCGGCTCGGCGCTGACCACGGCAGCGGGAGTGGCCGGCGGCATGGTGGTCGGCAATGCGCTGATGAACATGTTCTCGCCGCACCATGCGCTCGCGGGCGGTCTTGGCAGCGGAATGGGCGGCGGGTTTGGGGAGGGTGGCTCGCCGGCGGATGCGAGCCCTTGGGGCGCGCCGGCCGCGTCGGACCCCGGCTACGTCGACCAGGGCAGTTGGACCACACCGGATGCCGATCCGGCACTGCCCGATCAGTCGGGGTATGCGGACCAGGGCACCTGGGACCAAGCAAGCTTGGACCAGGGCGGCGGCGACCAGAGCGGATGGAGCGATCCCGGTGATACATGGGACAGTTCCGGCGGCGATGGCGGCGGCTTCGACGACAATCTTGGCTGATCGCGGAGGCGGGCCGGCGCGACGGCCCGCTCTCATTCGCCCAGCAGCTCGGCCGAAGTCACCGGCGCGATTTGCTGGCCGTAGCGCGAGCTGTAGATCCGCAGGATCGCGTCGTGGGTCTCGTCGGCCGAGCTGCACATCGCGTCGGTGACCACGAGGATGCGGTAGCCCCGATCGACCGCGCCGAGAACCGTCGCCAGCACGCAAACGTCGGTCTCTGCGCCCGTCACGATCAGGGTCTCGGCCTCCCGCTCTCGCAGGCGGCGTTCGAAGCCGGGGGCCAGCCAGGGCGAGTAGACCGGCTTGTCGATGATTTCGGCCGGCGGGACCAACTCCGCGAGCTCGGGCAGCAACTCGATCGGCTCGGTCCCGAGCCGTTCGATCGTCATTGACGACCAGCGCTCGTAATAGCGCCGCCACATGCCGGTGGCATCGCCAGGCCTGCGCGCGGGAATAAAGCGGGTGAAGATGGTCCGATCCGCCATATGGCGGGCAATGCGTGCGATAACGGGACGCACCTTGTTCATCCAGGGCGTGTGCCACTCGGTGGATTCGGCGAACATGCGCTGCATGTCGACGCAGACATGGACGGCGCCGCACGAGACCGGCGACAATCGGCGTCTCTCCTGCATGACCCCTCCGAGCTTGCCTGCTCGGCGGTAACGCGGCCCAACGCCTCAATATTCAAACTGGTATTTCAGTCCGATGCTGCTGCCGCCGGACTCGGCGGGCGTGGCGCTGGTCTTGGGCGCGGCCTGCGCGCCGCTGCCGACCGTGCCCTCCAGCTTCAGCCCCTTGAGGAGGTCCACCCGCACCACGCCCTGCGTGCTCGAGCCGCCAATCCCCTGCTTGGCACCGACATACACGCCCGGAGAAACGTAGCGGCCGCCTTCCAACGCGGCCCCTCCGTTGGCACCCGACCCGACGGAGAGCTGGTCGAGCCCGAGCCCCTTGCGCAAGGTATCCAATGGGTTGCTCCCGCTGGGTCCGGAGCCGGTCAGGGATGCGAGTGCCAGGCCGATCTGCGCCAGCTCGAACGGGCTGAGCGACGACGCGCTGCGCTTGAACAGCAGATAGGCGAGCACCTCGTCCTGCGGCAGCTCGGGGACACTGGTCAGCGTGATCTTCGGCGCGCTCGCCGTGCCGCCTACATTGAGGTAGGCGGTCACGTTGCCGTTGTTTGATGACGCAACGAAGTCGAGGCTCGGGTCGGTCAGGCTGCCGCCGTTGAAGCTGACCTGACCCTTGGTGAAGGTCAGCGTCTGGCCGGCGATGCTGAAATTGCCCTGGCGCATCTCGAAGCCGCCGATCGGCTTCGGATTGATGCTGGTGCCTTGCAGCCGCAGCGAGCCCTGCATCTCGGCGAACAAGCCGCGCCCGCGCACGTAGATGGCGCGATCCGCCGTGATCGTGAGGTCGAGCGTGATCTCCGGCCCGGGCGCGGGCGGCGGCGGCGGTTTCTCCCCAGGACGGCGGACATCCAGCACGGCGATGCTGGGTGGCAGCTTCTCGGGGATGTTGATCTCGGCGCGGTCGATGTGGATCGTGCCGCGCAGCACGATCTCGCTGGCGAGCGCGCCATGGATTGCGAGGTCGGCATCGAGCGTCGCGCGCAGCCGGTCGCTGGCGATCGGCCGCGCGTTGTTCGCCACCACGGTGATGTCGATCGCCTTGTCCGCCGTGAGCACGCCGATCGTGCCGGAAGCCTTGATCGTGCCCTTGCCGGCGCGGCCGGTGAAGCTGACCAGGCGCACCGTGTCACCCTGGAACGCGACCTGCGCGGCTATGTCGTCGATGCGCACGCCCTGGCCGAGATCCTGCACCTCGCCGTTGGCAAGCCGCGCGGTGCCGCCGAGGCGCGGCGCGGAGAGCGGGCCGTTCACGCTGCCATTGAGCGTGAGCTGGCCGCGCGCGCGGCGGCCGTTCGGCGCCAGGATCGGGTCGAGCATGGCGAGGTCGACCCGACCGTCGGCCTGCAACGCAAGCGCGCGCGCCGGGTCGAGCGGCACGGTGCCCGCTACCGTGAAGCTGGTCGAGCGGCCGGCGGTCAGCCGCGTGTCGAGCCGCGCGGTGTCGCCGTTGAGGTTCACGGTCGTGGTGAGGTTTGCCGGCGGCAGGCCGGCGGCCGGGCCGTTGCGCGAACGCAGCCCGGTCGCTTCCAGCCGCACGGTGCCGTTCGGCCGCGCCGGCGTGCCGGTCAGCCGCGCGTCGGCGCGCAAGCTGCCCTCCGCGTCGACCGAGGGGGCGAACGGCTTGACCAGGTCGGGGGTGACGTTGCGGATCTGCGCCGTCAGGTCGAGGGTCGGCGAGGCACGCCCGTTCACCTCGATCGTCGCCTGGCCGAGCCCGGCGCGCAGCCGGTCGATCGTCACGCCGTCGGCAAAGCCGATCGTCACCGGCGCGAGCAGCCGCAAATCCTCGCCCTTCCAGTTCGCGGTCATGGTGGAGACCCGCAGCGACTTCTGCGGCTGGTCAAGCACCGCCGCCGCGTCGACTTTCGCCTCGGCACCCGCCACGTTGCGCGCGTTGGCGCCCAGCTTGACCGCGAGCGCGTCCGGCGGCCCCGAAGCGGTCAGCCGCGCCGATCCGCTCACCCCGCTGGCCGCGAACCCGTCCACCGTGAGCACGCCGTTGGCGATCGTCGGCGTGCCGGTCGGGTCGGCCACTGTCGCGACGAGGCGGGCGTCGCGAACGGACGCGGTGCCGGTCAGCCCGGCATCGTGCGCCTCGACGCGGATGTCGGCGACCGTCTTGCCGGCGTTGCTGTCGGTGGTGAGCGAGGCGGTCACGCCGCCCGAGAGCGGCTTGCCGACGAACGGACGCAGATCGTCGAGCCGCGTCATCTTGAGGTCGAGCTTGCCGAGCGGCAGGGAAGCACCCGGCGGCAGCACCAGCGCCGCCACGGCGTGCGCGCTCTTCCAGTCCGCCTTGCTGATATCGACGTGCAGCGCGCCGTCCGTCTCGCGCCGAGCCGATGCGGCCAAGGCCAGCGGCGCACCGGCGAGCTCGCCATCGGCGGTGATCTGGCCGGTCGGCGCGCCCGGCAGGTGTTGCGCCTCGACATGCGCATGGATCGGCCCGCTCGGCATCGATCGCACCGCCACGTCGCCGGCGAGGTCGATGGTGGTGGCGAGGTCGTCGGTCGGACCGGCGACGTGGCCCTGCGCGTCGAGATGGCCCTTCACTGTCGGCGCCAACACCGCGAGCTCGGACAGGCCGAGCTTCCAGTCGAGGTCGAGCTTGCCCTGCGCCATCGCGCCATGCGCGCCGAGGGTGATCGTCTTGCCGTTCACCTCTAGGCGGGAAAGCTCGACATCGCTGTCGTGCAGGCTGGCGGTCACGCCGATCTTGGCCGCCTCGCCGATCAGGCCAGGCACGGGCGCCTGGCCGCCGGTGATGCCAAGCGTGCCGTCGACAATCGCCTGGGTAGCGCCGGCTTGCCGCGATGCTTTCACATCGAGATCGGCCCGGCCGCGCAGGTCGACCCCGCCGAGCTCGGCGAGCGGCGCCAGCGTGGGCAGGTGCAACGCCGCCTCGGCCGAGACACTGCCGGCGGTGTGGGCGGTGCCCTTGGCCTCGATCAGCTCATGGGAGAGGGTGAAGTCGACCGGCCGGTCCGCCGCATCGAGCTTGGCGTCGGCGGTCAAGGTGAGCGGCGAGCCAGCCAGCACGTCGGGCTTCGGCCCGGGGATGCGCAGACCCTCCAGCGCCGCTTTCAGGTGCGCCGCCGTCTTGTCGCCTTGCAGGTCGGCGGAGACCAGGCGGACCGAGCCGCCGGACACGGCGAGCTGCTCGATGCGCAAGGTGCCGTTGGCCTCCGGCCCGGCGAACGGGCCCTGCACCTTGGCGGCGAGCTTGATCGATTGCCAGGACAGCGACGGGCTCGGCGCCATCGCCGGCGCGTCGGCGTTCACCGTGAGGTCGGCGGCATTGTGTTCCAGATCGACCGTGCCGTTCGCATCGGCGTTGAGCTGGCCGGCGCTCAGCGCGAGCTTGGTGCCGAGCGCGTCGCGCGGGCCGTCGAGCGACGCGTCGAGCGCGATCGCGCCGAGATCGGGCAGCCCCGCCGCCCGCGATACCAGTCCACGCGGCGGTTCGTTCGCCGTCAGCTTGGCCGCGATCCGTGCTGCGTCGACATTCGCCTTGAGCTGGTAGACCGCATTGTCGGGGAGGCTGCGCACCGTCAGGTCGGCGCTGGCCTGATCGAGCGAGGCGAAGGAGAGCGATCCCGCCAGGGCGAGCGACGCCTCGGTGCCGATCACCGGCTTGGCGAGGTCGATGCGGCTGATCGCCATCTGCTTGACCGTCACGGTGACCGGCAGGCTGAAGCCGGAGGACTTCTTCGCTTCGGCCGGCTTGGCCGGTGGCGACGAGACCGGCAGCCGGGTGACGTCGATGCTGTCGGCGGTCAGCGTGTCGGCGGCGAACTCGCCGGCGACCAAGCGCAGCGGCGACCAGTCGATCTTGAGGTTCTCGATCGTGGTGTAGGCGCCCTGCGCGTCGGTGAGCTCCAGCCGCTCGGCGGTGAGCTTGCTGAGACCGCCGCCGAGGCCGTAGATCTTGACCGAGCCGCCGGTGAGCGAGGTGATCAGCTTCTCGATCATCGACTGGCCGGGCGAGGGGACTTGCGCGTCGGCGATCCGCGCCAGCAGCAAGCACAGCAAGCCGGCGACAAGCGCGCCGAAAATCCCAGGCTTTCGCATCAGAACGCCTCGCCAATGCCGAGATAGAATTCCACCGAATCCGATCCCTTAATTTTGCTGAGCGGCAAGGCGATGTCGGCGCGGATCGGACCCAACGACGTGTAATAGCGCGCGCCCACGCCGGCGCCTAACCGCCAAGTTCCGGTTCCCGGTCCGCCATCGGCGCTGACCTGCCCGGCATCGACGAACACCGCCGCGCCGTAGTTCTCCAGGATGCGCTGGCGATACTCGACGCTGGCGGCGAGCAGCGACACGCCACCCTGGGGGTTGTTGCTGAACGGGAATTTCGGCCCGACCGACTGGTAGCGGTAGCCGCGCACGGTGCCGCTGCCGCCGGCGTAGAATCGCTTGTCCGGCGGCAGCTCGAATTGCGAGGCGCCTTCCGCGTCACCGGCCGTCCCACGCACCGCGATGATGCTGCGCCCGGGTTTCGTGAGGCCGATCCGCGCCATGTCGAGGTAGGTCGAGCCGGTTACCTGCAGCAGCACGAAGGTCGCGCTCTGCTTGCCGAACGACTCTGTCGGCGTCACCGAGGCGGACGCGCGCACGCCACGGGTCGGCTGGAACAGGCTGTCGGTGCTATCGTATCTGGCGACGATCGGGATGCCGAGCAGGGTGTAGTCGCGAGTGACCCCCTCCTGCTTGATGCGCTCCTGCTCGGCGGCGAGACCGATGCTGCCGCTCCAGTGCTCCGAGAATTTCCGGTTCAGCAGCACGTCGCCGAGCACGGCGGTCTGGTCGTAGGCTTGCAGCGACTGCTTGATCGCGCCGATATCGGCTTGCAGTTGCTGGTCGCGCGCCAGGAAGTCCGGCTTGATGAACTGTAGGTTCACATTGTAGCCGGGCGCCCGTTGCGCGGTGCCGCCGGCCTGGAACCCCGCCGTCAGGTTGAGCTGCTCGGCATTGCCGAACAGGTTGCGGTCGCTCCACGTGGCGGTCGCGTTGGCGCCGAGGTCGGTCGCGTAGCCGACGCCGAACGTCACCGCGTGGCGCTTGCGTTCGGTGAAGGTGAAGGTGATCGGCAGTTCGCCCGCCGCATCGAGGCTGTCGGCCGGTTCGGCGCGGACGGCGGAGAACACGCCGAGCCCGACGAGATCCTGCCGCGCGGTCTCGATCGCGCTCGGGCTGAACTGCTCGCCCTGGCGCAGTTCCAGCCGCTTGCGGACGAACGACGCGTTCACCTGGTCGAGCCCCTTGAACGCGATCGGGCCGATGTCGACGCGCGGCCCGGTGGTGACCTTGTAGGTCACGTCGAGCGCGTCCGCGCCGCTGCGCAGGATCGCCACCGGGTCGTCGACCTTGGCCAGCGCGTAACCCTGTTCGCGCAACGCGTCGAGCAGCCGCTTGCGGGCGGCGAGCACGTTGGCGGCAGCCGCCGGTGCGCCGGGTTTCAGGTCGAGCTGGTCGCGCGCCGACTGCGGCACGTTGCCCTCGATGGACACGCGGCGGAGGTGGAACAGCGGGCCTTTCTCCAAGGTCACCGTCACCGGCACCGCCGGTTCGGCCGGGGCGCGGTCGAGCAGGTCGGGCAGCGCCGGATCATCGAGCGGGCGGCCATCAATGCGGACGTTCACCTGGCCCTCGTAGTAGCCAAAGCTGTTCAGCGCGGTCTGGAACCGATCGGCGTCATTGCGCGCGCGGGCGATCAGGGCGAATGCGCCGACCGGGGCGCTCTCGCGCAGGCTGATCAAGGTCGACGAGCCGGAGACCGCCTGATCCAACGCGGCGTTGCCGGTGGGCTTGATCTCCACTTTGTACGGCTGCGGGTCCGCGGCGTGGATCGCTTGCGGTGGCGGCAGCAGCACGGCAACCGCCAGCAGCACGGCGAGGGCGCGAGCGCCGCGCGGACGGATCGAAGGGATGCGCATACGCCGCAATTTAGACTGGTTCGCGCGTGGGCGCATCTCGCGGTCTGCTTTCCTCGCCAAGGTATTCCCGGAACGATCATTCGCACGTCATTGTTCCTGCCCCTCGGAGGCGCTATGCCCGCGCCATGCAGGGTTCCCCTCGTCGCCTGCGTCACCTCGCCGCTGGTCCGCTCCCAGGGGCGCCGGCCTTGCCGAGGGCGTTGCCGCTTGGGGCGATGGCTGGTCGCGCGTTACCAAGTCGCGAGCGGCCAAACCTCATCCCGCGCCTGCGCGCTGTGCGCCGCATCGTGCTGGTGCTGCTGTGGACGGCGATCGCCGCCCTGGTGCAATCGGTCTGCCTGCTGCTGTCGGGTCGACCGAAGGTGCTGTTCGCCCGCCTGTATTGGAACCTGGTCTGTCGGCTGCTCGGGGTGCGCGTGCGGGTCATTGGCCAGCCGTCGCCAGGGCGGCCGCTGGTCTATGTCTCGAACCATTCCTCGTGGCTCGACATCCCGGCGCTGGGCGGTCAGCTGCAAGCGTGCTTCGTCTCCAAGGGGGAGGTCGCGGGGTGGCCGATCCTCGGCACGATCGCCCGGCTCGGCCGATCGGTGTTCGTCACCCGGCAACGCGGCAGCATGGTGAGCGAGCGCGATTCGATGGTCGGCCGGCTGATGGCCGGCGACAACCTGATCCTGTTCCCCGAGGGAACCTCGTCGGACGGCTCGCGCGTGCTGCCCTTCCGCTCGGCGTTCTTCGCCATCGTCGAGGGCGAGGTCCGGCCGCTGATCCAGCCGGTCTCGGTGGTGTACGACCGACTTGCCAACCTGCCGACCGGGCGCGTCTGGCGACCGCTGTTCGCCTGGTACGGCGATATGGACATTGCCTCGCATCTGTGGCGCCTAGCGCAGTTTCGCGGCATGCGCGCAACCATCATCCTGCACCAGACGCTCGACCCGGCGCTGTTCCCGAACCGCAAGGCGCTGTCGCAAGCCGTGTGGGCGGTGGTCGCGACCGGTGCCGCCACCTTGCGGCAGAACCGCCCGGCGGAACCGCTGCGCGCCAGCGCCGACGCGCCGTCTGTGGCGGATGTGCCGCCAGCGCAACCGTGAGACGCCGCCGCCGCGCTAAGTTGTTGACAGCTTGCCCGGTTCCATTGCCAGACTGCGCTGTGTCACACGACCGCTTTGCGTGAGAGGAGACCACGCCGCGCCCACGCGCTTGACCGTCCCGGTTGGGACGCTACGTCTCCCCGCCTCGCGCGTCGGACCGATCCGGCGCGTCGCGGCGGAGCATGGATGATGACACCGACGGCCCCTCCTGATCCCGGCGACCCTCGCCCTGGCAAGCGTCTCCACGTCATCACCTGGGGTTGCCAGATGAACGTGTACGATAGCGGGCGGATGCGGGACGTGCTGACGCCGCTCGGCTACGCGCCGGCCGCCGCGCTGGACGAGGCCGACATGGTCATCCTCAACACCTGCCACATCCGCGACCGGGCCGCCGAAAAAGTGTTCTCCGAGCTCGGCCGGCTGCGCGAGTTCAAGCAGCGGCGCGAGGCGATGGGCGGGCGGATGATCCTCGCCGTCGCCGGCTGCGTGGCGCAGGCGGAGGGCGCGGAGATCCTGGCCCGCGCGCCGTTCGTCGACATCGTGCTCGGGCCGCAGACCTATCATCGGCTGCCCGAGCTGGTCGCCCGCGCCAGCCGCGCCGCCGGGGCGGTGATCGACACCGACTTCCCCGCCGAGCAGAAATTCGATCACCTGCCCGAGTCGGACGCGCCCTCGGGGGTTACCGCGTTCCTCACCGTGCAAGAGGGCTGCGACAAGTTTTGCAGCTTCTGCGTGGTGCCGTACACGCGCGGCGCCGAGGCGAGCCGACCTGCGCGCGCCGTCCTGGCCGAGGCGCGGCGGCTGGTCGCGCGGGGCGCGCGGGAGATCACCCTGCTCGGGCAGAACGTCAACGCCTGGCATGGCGCGGCACCGGACGGCGGCGTCTGGGAGCTCGGGCGACTGATCCGGGCACTCGCCGAGATCCCGGGGCTGCTACGGCTGCGCTACACCACCTCGCACCCGCGCGACATGGACGCCGAGCTGATCGCCGCGCATCGTGATGTCCCGGCGCTGATGCCGTTCCTGCATCTGCCGGTGCAGTCCGGCGCCGACCGGGTGCTCGCGGCGATGAACCGCAAGCACGGCGTCGACGAGTACCGCGCCCTGGTCGAGCGGCTGCGCGCCGCACGGCCCGACTTGGCACTTTCGTCGGACTTCATCGTCGGCCATCCCGGCGAGACCGAGCGAGAGTTCGCCGCCACCCTCGCGCTGGTGCGCGATGTGGGCTTCGCGCAAGCGTTCAGCTTCAAGTATTCGCCCCGCCCCGGCACGCCGGCGGCCGGAGCGCCGGGCCAGGTGCCCGAGGCCGAGAAGGACGCGCGGCTGCAAGCCCTGCAGGCGTTGCTGCGCGAGCAGCAGGCCAGCTTCAACCGGGCAACCGTCGGCCTGGTCTTGCCGGTGCTGTTCACCGGACCGGGCCGGCATCCCGGACAGATCGCCGGCCGCTCGCCGTATTTGCAGCCGGTGCACGTCGCCGGCCCCGCGGAGCTGATCGGCGCCGAAGTGCCGGTGAAGATCGAGGTCGGCAATCCCAATTCTATTTCCGGAACCCTGGACCAGGAGCGAGCCTGCGCTTGACACACCTCTCACCGCCCACCGCCGCGGCTGCTCCAAGCACGGGAGCCAGGGCCGTCACCTTGCAGTTCAGCGACAACACGCTGCTGCCGCTGCTGCTCGGTGACCATGACCGGCACCTGGTCCGGCTTGAACAGGGCCTTGGCGTGCGCCTGTCGTGCCGGGGCAACCGCGTGGCGATCAATGGCGAGCCCGAGCGGGTGGAAGCGGCGCAAGGCGCGCTGCGCGGGCTGTGGGCGCGGCTCGAGCGCGGGCAGCCGGTCGGCCGTGCGGAGGTCGAGGCGGCGATCCGGCTCGCCGAGGCGGATCGTGACCCGCGCCTGCCGCTATCCGACCTGCCGGCGATCCGCACCCGGCGCGGCGCGGTCGGACCACGCAGCAACGGCCAGGCTACCTACATGGAGGCGTTGGCCGCGCACGACATGGTGTTCGGCGTCGGGCCGGCGGGGACCGGCAAGACCTATCTCGCGGTGGCGCAGGGGGTCGCCATGTTGCAGGCGGGCAAGGTCGACCGCATCGTGCTGTCCCGCCCCGCCGTCGAGGCCGGCGAGCGGCTCGGTTTTCTCCCCGGCGACTTGAAGGAGAAGGTCGATCCCTATCTGCGCCCGCTATACGACGCGCTGCACGACATGATGCCGGGCGAGCAGGTGATCCGGCGTTTGTCCAGCGGCGAGATCGAGGTGGCGCCGCTGGCGTTCATGCGCGGGCGCACCTTGGCGCACTCCTACGCCATTCTCGACGAGGCGCAGAACACCACGCCGGTGCAGATGAAGATGTTCCTCACCCGCATGGGCGAGGGGACGCGCATGGTCGTCACCGGCGATCTCAGCCAGGTGGACCTGCCGGGGGGCACCCGCTCGGGCCTGCGCGACGCGCTCGACACTCTTGAGGGCGTGGCGGGCATCAAGGTGGTCCGCTTTGATCGCCGCGACGTGGTGCGCCATCCGCTGGTCGCCGCCATCGTCGATGCCTATGAACAGCGCGCGGTGGCCGAGCGCGACACCCGCCGCGAGGGGCTGCGCGACAAGCTGCCGCCGGGAGCCGGGGCCGGCACGTAGATATGGAGCCTGGAGCAAGTAGCGGCCCCGCTTCGGCGGGGATCCCGGTTTTCGTCGAGGCGCCCGCGTGGCGCCGGGTGGTGCCACAGGCAGAGCGCGTCGCCAGTCGCGCGCTGCGCCAGGCCGGCGTGGCGGGCAGCGTCGTGCTTACTGATGACCGGACGGTCAAGCGGCTCAACGCGCGCCATCGCGGCCGCAACAAGCCGACCAACGTGCTGACCTACGAGGCCGCGCCAGGGGCGGTCGGCGAGTTGGTGCTGGCCCTCGGCGTGGTGCGGCGCGAGGCGGCGGTGGCGCGACGCCGACCCGGCCATCACCTGGCGCATCTGGTGGTGCACGGGGCGTTGCACCTGCGCGGCCACGACCACCAGCATCCGGGCGAGGCGCGCCGGATGGAGCTGGCGGAGGCGCGCATCCTGCATCGCCTCCGCGTGCCGAACCCGTGGAAGCGGTCGTGAGCGGGCCGAACCATCGCCCCTCGTTGCTGAGCCGATTGCACGCCAGGCTGCGCGGGCGCACCGCCGAGCAGAGCGTGCGCGAGTCGATCGCCGAGCTGGTGCAGGAGGCGGCCGACGCGCCGATGACGCCGGGCGAGGTGCCGGAGCTCGACCGCCAGGAGCGGGTGCTGATCGCCAACGTGCTGCGCTTGCGCGAGACCACCGCCGATGACGTGATGATCCCGCGTGCCGACATCGTGGCGATGCGCGCCGATGTCACCCTCGAGCAGGCGCTCGAGCTGATCCGCATCGACGGCCACTCCCGCCTGCCGGTGTATCGCGAGCAGCTCGACGAGATCGTCGGCATGGTCCACATCAAGGACGTGTTCGCCTATGTCGGCCGCCCGGAGGCGTTTTCGCTCGAATCCGTGGTGCGGCGTCCGCTGATGGTGGCCCCCAACATCCCCGTGCTCGATCTGTTGCTGCAAATGCGCCAGGCGCGGATGCATCTGGCGCTCGTGGTGGATGAGTACGGCGGCATCGACGGCCTGGTGACGATCGAGGATCTGGTCGAGACCATCGTCGGCGATATCTCCGACGAGCACGATGAGGTGATGAGCCCGCTGGTGACGGAACGCGCCGACGGCTCGCTCGACATCGATGCCCGGCTCGACGTCGAGGATTTCGAGCTGCGTCTCGGTGGTCCGGTGCTCACCGCCGAGGAGCGCAGCGCCGACATCGACACGGTGGGCGGGCTGGTGTTCACGTTGGCGGGCCGGGTGCCGATACGCGGCGAGGTGATCAGCCACCCCGGCGGCATCGAGTTCCGGGTGCTGGAGGCGGACGCCAGGCGGATCCGTCGGGTGCGCGTCCGTCGCACGGCTGCCCAGCACGCCGAGGCGGCCGACTAGCCTGCCGCGCCGTCCCCGGACGGCCGGATAGTGCCTACATGACGCTCAGATCGGAGAACGGAGGCAACCATGCTCATCTCGGACGTCCTGCGCGACAAGGGTGGCGAGGTCATCACCGTGCGTACCAGCGATAAGGTCAGCGTTGTGGTCAAGAAGCTCGCCGAGCGCCGCATCGGCGCGGTGATGGTGGAGGAGCACCTCAAGCCGGTCGGCATCTTCTCCGAGCGAGACCTGCTCAACGCGCTGGCGCGCAGTGGCGCGCGGGTGATGGACTACGAGGTGCGCGAGCTGATGACGGCGCCGTTCCTCAGCGCGGGTCCGGCCGACCGGGTGGACGCGGTGCTCGGGCTGATGACGGTACGCCGCATTCGTCACATGCCCGTGCTGCGGGGCGCGGAGCTGGTCGGCCTGGTCAGCATCGGCGATCTGGTGAAGCACCGGCTCGACGAGAAGGAAATGGAAGCCAACGTGCTGCTCGATATCACCCGCCGACACGGCTGAGCCGACACGCGGTTTTCCGCCCGATCGGGCTTGCTCTAGGGTCCGCCGCGTCATGCGGATTCTGGCACTCGATTCGGCGCTGGCGCGCTGTTCGGCGGGGGTGGTCGTGGACGGACAGCTTCGCGCGAGGCGGGCCGAGGAGGTCGGGCGAGCGCAAGCCGCGATGCTGCCGGCGATGGCGGCGGCGGTGCTCACCGAGTCGGGGCTCGCGGCCGGTGTGCTCGACCTGGTGGCGGTGACGGTCGGGCCGGGCAGCTTCACCGGCATCCGCTCCGCCCTGTCACTCGCGCATGGCATAGGGCTGGCCGCCGACATTCCCGTGATCGGCGTCACGGTGGGCGAGGTGCTGGCGCAAGCCTTGCCACATCTCGGCGGGCGGCAACTCTGGTCGGCGATCGACAGCAGGCGCGGGCGCGTCTTCCTGGAGCGAGGCGGCGTGGCTGCGACCTATGCGATTGACGCGCTGCCGCGTGCGGAGGGACGGGTCGCGCTGGCCGGGGACGCGGCGGCTAACGTGGCGGCGCGTCTGGCGGCGCGCGGTGACGATGTGATGCTGTCCGACGCGCGTTGGCCGCTGCCGCAGCACGTGGCGGCGGCGGCGGCCGCACGGCAGACCGGGGTTATCCCTCCGCGACCAGCGCAGCCGCTCTATGTCGACCCGCCGGAAGCGCGCCAACCTTCGGGTGGACTGCGTCCGCCACCCGCGATCGGATGAGCATTGTTCCGGCGACGCCGGTCGATGCGGTGATGCTTGCGATCATTCATGCTTCGGCTTTCGCGGACGACGAGGCGTGGGGCCCCGAGGCGATCGCGCTCACGCTGGAACTACCCGGCACGTTTGGCCTGATACGGGGTGGGAGCGGCATGATCCTGGTTCGGGTGGCGCGCGATCAGGCGGAGGTGCTGACCTTCGCCGTTGCCCCGCCGTGGCGCCGCCAGGGAGTGGGTGCCGCATTGCTGCGGGCCGCGATGGCGGACGCGGCGGGGCGCGGCGCCGAGGAGATGTTCCTGGAGGTCTCGACGGCGAACCAGGCGGCGCTCCTGCTCTACGCCGGCGCCGGCTTCGTCGAGATCGGCCGCCGGGCGCGCTATTACGCTGACGGCACCGACGCGCGGATCATGCGGGCACCGCTCGAATCCGCGACGATCAGCCGCCCCGAAGCAGAAGCAGACGGCTGACCCCGTCAGCATCGGTTTCAAGCGACACTACAGTATGACCCTGTTCCGTGGCGGTTCGCGGCACGTTGGCGAGCGGCTCGGCACCGCGCAAGCGGACCAGCAGC
Source organism: Acetobacteraceae bacterium (assembly GCA_965218045.1). Classification (GTDB taxonomy): domain Bacteria; phylum Pseudomonadota; class Alphaproteobacteria; order Acetobacterales; family Acetobacteraceae; genus CAVRCA01. The sequence goes on from CBDCJX010000019.1 coordinate 59,319, forward strand.
GTCTGTCCGGGCGCCATCCTGTCGAGGGCCAGGCGGGTGCGCACGAAAGTCATCGGACAGGTGTCGGCGGTTATGTCGAGTTCCCGATCTGCCGGTTTGGACTTTATCGTCATTGTGCCGCTATTTCCGCGCCGGACCATCTATTGCGAAACGGTGAGACCCGATCCTATATCATCGAAGCGGGGAAAGTCTCGCGACTCGCAAAGGAATGTAAATGCCCGAAGAACCGGTCAATCACAACGTATTAGGATTGACGGCGCAAATCGTCTCCGCTCACGTCTCGAACAATGCGGTCTCCCCGGATGCCCTGCCGCCGCTGATTTTAGAGATTTACAAGACGCTGAACGAGGTGGGGAAGGAACCGCCGGTGCCCGAGCGGCCACAACCTGCCGTGCCGGTGAAGAGATCGGTTTTCCCCGATCACATCATCTGCCTAGAAGACGGCAAGAAGCTCAAGATGCTAAAGCGGCATTTGAAGACCGCCTACAACATGACGCCTGAGCAGTATCGCGAGCGGTGGGAGCTCGGTCCCGAGTATCCGATGGTCGCGCCGAACTACGCTCGGCACCGGTCCTCGCTCGCCAAGAAGATCGGCCTCGGCACCAAGGCGCGTGGGTCCCCCGGCCGCAAGTAGCCTACGCCGGGCCTTTCGGCCGGGCCGGTCTGCGGATGGTCTGTCGCTCGCGCGGGCCGGGCGGCTGTCATCGTGGACAGGAGCCGGCCCCATCGGCTACGCCATGCCGTCGCCTCGCCTCGGTGGTCGCGTCGGTTGTCCCGTCCTGGGCGGCAGGTCAATGTCACTCCGGGACGCCGGTGCGTCGCGGTTGGCTGTCCGGAGGCGAAGATCACGTTGGCTGCTGATCGGACCACAAGGGATCGGATGGAAACGCGCATCGAGCGTCTCTGTGTCGAGCGGGGACTGAAAATGACCGGCCAACGCCGGATCATCGCCCGTGTGCTCTCCGAATCGAGCGATCATCCCGACGTCGAAGGGCTCTATCGCCGCGCCTCGGAGCTGGATGGCCGGATCTCGATCGCGACCGTCTACCGCACCGTGCGGTTGCTCGAGGAGAAGGGCATCCTGGAGCGGCGCGACTTTGGCGGCGGCAGGGCGCGTTACGAGGCCACCGAGCACGGGCACCATTTCCACCTGATCGACATCGACTCGGGAAAGGTGATCGAATTCCAGGATGCGGAGCATGAGCGCGTGATGCAGGCGATTGCGGCCCGGCTTGGCTTCGACCTGATCTCTATCCGACTCGAGCTGTTCGGTCGCAAGCGGGAGACCACCGCGCCAAAAGCCTCGGCGCCGCGTCAGACCCCGTCCAGCCGGGCCGCGCCCAATCGGGTGAGCGAGCCCGGCAAGGCGCCGGTGGCGCAGGACAGGGCCTCGCGGTGACGGCGGAACAGCCGATCGGCGCTCCTCCGGAGCCCGGTATCGGCGAAATCCGGGCCGGCAATCTCGGGGTGCGGCTCGCCGCGACGGCGGCCGAGATCGACGCGGTCCAAGCGCTGCGGTATCGCGTCTTCTACGGCGAGATGGGCGCGAGCGCGGACCCTGACACCATCGCCACGCACCGTGACCGTGATCGATTCGACGAGGTCGCCGACCATCTGCTGGTGATCGATCACGCGATCGGCTCCGGGCCGGAGGGTGTGGTGGGCACCTATAGGATGATTCAGCGCGAAGGAGCGGCGCGGATCGGCCGGTTCTACTCGGCGGACGAGTATGATATCGGACGGATGCTGAACTTCCCCGGCGAGGTGCTGGAGCTCGGCCGATCCTGCGTCGACATCGCCTATCGAGGTCGCGCGGCGATGCAGCTGCTTTGGCGGGGCATCGCCGCCTACGTGTTCTACCATCGGATCGACCTAATGTTCGGCTGCGCCAGCCTGCCCGGCATCGATCCGGACGCGCTCGCGATGGAGCTGACCTATCTCTACCACAATCACCTCGCACCTCCGGCGCTGCGGCCGCGGGCATTGCCGGGGCGACACGTCGACATGCGCCGCGCCGACCCCGACGGGATCGACCCGCGTCGCGCCCTGGGCCAACTCCCACCGCTCATCAAGGGCTACCTGCGGCTGGGCGGCTTCGTCGGCGACGGCGCGGTGATCGACCGGCAGTTCAACACCATCGACGTCGCGATCGTGGTCAAGACCGACCTGATGACCGACAAATACTACCGCCACTACGAGCGCAAGTTGCGCGAAGCGCTGGACTGAGCGGCGGACGGCTGGAGACGTTCGTGCGGTTGCGCCTGTTCGCCCGCCTTGATGAGCTGCGCGGCTGGCGCGCCGATCTCGCAGCCCTCGGCCTCGGCGCGTTGTCGGCCGCTTCGTTGCCGCCGGTTTGCGCGATCCCGGTGCTGCTGCTCGCGGTGCCGGGGCTGCTGCGACTGGTCGACGTTTGCCCGCGCCCTGCGGTAGCGGCGCGGCGGGGCTGGTGGTTCGGCTTCGGTCATCACCTGCTGGGGCTCTACTGGATCACCGAGGCGATCCTGATCGAGGCGGCGCGGTTCTGGTGGTTCATCCCGCTCGCGGTGCCGGCCCTGTCAGCGTTGCTCGCGGCGTTCATCGCGATCCCCGTGGGCGTGTCGCGACTGGCGGCCCCCGGGTGGCACCGCGTCCTCGCCCTGGCGGGTGCCTGGACGCTCGGCGATGTGGCGCGCGAGTTCGTCTTCACCGGGTTTCCCTGGAACCCCTGGGGCAGCGTGTGGGAGCTTCCGGGCCCGGTCGGCGACGTGCTGATCCAGCCCGCCGCCTGGGTCGGCGTGCATGGCCTGACTTTCGTCACCGTCCTGCTCGCCAGCACGCCGGCGCTTGGTCTCGTCGCCTGCGGTGCCGGCGCCGCCTTCCTTGGCCTCTGGGTGGTCGGCGGGATCGCCCGGCTCGACGGCGCTCCGCTCGCGCCGCAAGGGCTGTCGGTGATCCTGGTGCAGGGCAACGTGGCGCAGGGTCAGAAGTGGGATCGCGGCCTGATGGAGGCGATCTTCCGCCGCTACCTGCGGCTCACGGCCGACGCCGTCGAGGCGGCTGGCGCGGGCAGGAAGATCGTCGTGTGGCCGGAAACGGCGAGCCCGTTCCTGCTGGAAAGCGACCCGCCGGCGCGCGCGGCCGTGGCGGCGGCGGCGCACGGCGCCCCGGTGCTCGCCGGGACGGTGCGGTTCGACCGCGAGGACCGACCGCGCAACTCGCTCGCGGCGATCACCCCGGATGGCGCTCTGGCCGGCCTGTATGACAAGTGGCACCTGGTGCCGTTCGGCGAGTTTCAGCCGAGCTGGTTCCCATTGCCGATCCAGGTCGTGCCGGGCGGCGGGTTCGCCCCGGGGGCCGGGCCGAAGACGCTGCACGTGCCCGGCATTCCTCCGGTCGGTCCGATGATCTGCTACGAGGCGGTCTACACCGCGCAACTCGTCGATGGGGCCGATCGACCGGACTGGCTGGTCAATGTCACCAACGACGCCTGGTTCGGCAATTCCACCGGACCGCGCCAGCACCTCGCGGCCGCCCGGCTGCGCGCGGTGGAATCCGGGCTGCCGCTGATGCGCGCCGCAAATACCGGGATCACGGCGGGGTTCGACGCGTTCGGGCGGGAGCTTGCCCGCCTGCCGCGCGGCCAGCCGGCGACACTCACCCTGTCGCTTCCCGGGGCTGCCGCGCCGCCGTTCTACGCGCGTTGGGGTCTCGCCATTCCGATCGGTGGCGCGGTTCTGGCGTTGATCCTCGCATTCGGCTGGTATCCCGCCGGCCGCCGGCTTAGGCGATGAGGCAATTGGTCAATTCTCAGACAACCCGCAACCCGTGATACAGCACCTAGGAAATGTGACTCAATCGTTGACAATTCTCGGTTGTGACATTAAGACCAGACGCATCGCAACCACTCGTGCCACGCGGGAGCTCCCCGGGGGCTCATGCAGGGAGAAGCCGCGATGCAAGGTGATGTCAGAGGGGAAGCAGGCATGACGCGGTCGGAGCAGACGGGCGGAGTGGAGAAAGAGGGCCGCCCAAGCCCGATCGACGTGCATGTCGGCTCGCGTATCCGGCTGCGGCGAACCCTGATGGGCATGTCGCAGGAGCGCCTGGGCGAGGCGCTCGGCCTGACGTTCCAGCAGGTGCAGAAATACGAGCGGGGGGTGAACCGGGTGGGCGCCTCTCGCCTATTTGATCTCTCTCGCGTGCTGGATGTGCCGATCAGTTTCTTTTTCGATGACATGCCCGATAGTCTGGCGGCGCATCCGGGCAGCCAGTCGCGCAACCGCGTCGCGGGGTTCGCCGAAGTGCAGGAAGGTTTTGGCGACGACACGCTCAATCGGCGCGAGACGCTGGAGTTGGTGCGTGCCTACTACCGGATCACCGACGCCTCGATCCGCAAGCGCGTGTTCGAGCTGATCAAGTCGATGGGGCCTGGCGAGCCGTAGGCCGGCTGCGGCATGCCCGCGCTGACCTAACGTAGTTGAGGGTTGTCGAAACGCGGATTGCGTTGCCGATCGATCGCGTCTCGCAGCGCGTCCGCCAGATCGCGTTTCTCCAACTCTCCGAGGCCGGTGGCCACCTCGACCTGTCGCCCACGCGTGCCGAGGAGTAGCGCGGGAACCCGGCCGGGGCGGTCCGCCAATCTTATCGTGAGCCAGTCCGCTGGCAGCGCCTGCTCCTCGCGCCGGCCATGCCGATCCGTCCGCGTGATCCGGACAGTCCGTTCGAACAGCAAAAGCACCTCGCTCTCGCGGGCCCGATGCGCGTTCAGTCGGATCAGGAATATCGCGAGGCCCACCTCGATGAGCGAGAAACCGGCCACCGGCCAAGCGCCGATCATCCAGAAGCGCAACGCGGTCAGGCAGGAGAGGGCGCATAGCACGCCGATCAGCAGCCGCAATCCGCGCGGCGAGAGGCTGCGATGCGGCACGATCACCGCCTCGAACAACGCCTCCCCGGTGTGCGCGCTTGGGTTCATCCGGTCGATCGTAGCCGAGATGCTCGTCTGATATCGGGATTGGATGTGGGCGGTGATCCAGAAAAGCCACCCCTTGCCCGAGTGACCCGGCGCGGGCGACAAATCCGGCCATGCCGGCCACACCGAAGCCTCGCCCCGCGTTGCCCGTCGCCCCGAGCGCTCGCGCGGCGAGCCCGGCGAAACCCCGGCGCGCGCGGGCGATGCCGGCGGCGGACGTACGACTTTTCGTGGAGGCGCTGGCGCGAGCCAATCCCGATCCGCAGAGCGAGCTCGACTACCTCGACCCCTACACCTTGCTGATCGCTGTCGTGCTGTCGGCGCAGACCACCGACGCCGGCGTCAACCGCGCGACCAAGACGCTGTTCGCCGCGGCACCGACGCCGCAAGCGATGGTGCAGCTTGGCGTCGATGGGGTCGGGCGGCACATCCGGATACTCGGGCTGTGGCAGGGCAAGGCGCGCAACGTGGTCGAGCTGTCGCGCCAGTTGCTGGACAATTACGGGGGCGAGGTGCCGCGGGATCGCGCGGCGCTGGAGGCGCTTCCCGGCGTCGGGCGCAAGACCGCCAACGTGGTGCTGAACGTCGCGTTCGGCGAGAACACGATGGCGGTGGACACGCACATCTTCCGCCTGGGCAACCGCACCGGCATTGCTCCGGGCAAGACCCCGCGCGAGGTCGAGGACGCGTTGGTGCGGCGCATTCCCGCCGACCTGCTGCGCAACGCACATCACTGGCTTATCTTGCATGGGCGCTACGTGTGCAAGGCACGCGCGCCGGAGTGCTGGCGCTGCGTCGCCACGCAATGGTGCCGCTATCCCGCGAAAACGCCGCCGCCGGTCGCCAAGCCGCCGGCTCGGACGAAAGCCGCCACGCCATGACGCGAATTGCGATCCACCCGACGACGGACGTGCTCGGCATCATCGACGTGCAGCCCACCTTCATGCCCGGCGGCGAGTTGCCGGTAGCGGACGGCCATGCCGTGGTGCCGGTGATCAACCGCCTGCTGCGCGGCCCGTTTCGGCACGCGTTCGCGACGCAGGACTGGCACCCCGAGGCGCACGCCTCCTTCGCCAGCACGCACGGGCGCGATCCGTACGACGTGGTCGCGCTGCATTATGGCGAGCAGGTGCTGTGGCCGGACCATGCCAGGCAGAACACGCCGGGTGCCGCGTTGCATCCGGCGCTGGAGACCGCGCGCGTGGCGGTGACGATCCGCAAGGGGTTCCACGCCGGGATCGACAGCTACTCGGCGTTCTTCGAGAATGACCGTCGCACGCCGACCGGGCTCGACGGCTATCTCCGCGCACGCGGCTTCCAGCGCATCTTCTTCGTCGGGCTGGCGACCGATTTCTGCGTCGCGTGGTCGGCCGAGGACGCAATGCGGCTCGGCTACGGCGTGTTCGTGATCGAGGATGCCTGCCGGGGGATCAGCCTGCCGACCACGAACGATCGCACCACGATGGATGAGGCGCGCGAGCGGCTACTCGGGCTCGGGGCGAGTTTCACCAAGAGCGGGCAACTCGTCGCCTGAGCCCCGGCGGGGACCTCACAGGCGCAGGAACCCGACCAGCCGCTCCACTTCGGCAACGATCGGATCGGCGATCGCGGCGGCTCGCTCTGCGCCGTCGCGCAGGATGCTGTCGATCGTCCCCGGGTCAGCGAGTAGCCGCTCGGTTTCGCCGGCGATCGGGGCGAGCTTGTCGACCAGCAGCGCGGCCAGCGCTTCCTTGAACGCGCCGAAGCCCTTGCCGCCATGCTCGCGCAACACCGCTTCGTGGTCGGTGTCGATCAGCGCCGCGTAGATGCCGACGAGGTTGCGCGCCTCCGCCCGGCCGGCCAACCCGGCGACCTCGGAGGGCAGCGGCTCGGGATCCGTCTTAGCACGGCGGATTTTTAGCGCGATCGTATCCGCGTCGTCGTTGAGGTTGATCCGGCTCTGATCGGATGGGTCGGTCTTCGACATCTTCTTCGTCGCGTCGCGCAGGCTCATCACCCGGGCGGCCGGACCCAGGATCAGCGGCTCGATGCGCGGGAAGAAGTCCACCCCATAATCGTGGTTGAATTTTTCCCCGATATCGTTGGCAAGCTCCAGGTGCTGCCGCTGGTCGTCGCCCACCGGCACGCGCGTCGCATGATAGGCGTGGATGTCGGCCGCCATCAGGTTCGGGTAGACGTAGAGCCCGGCCGAAGCCGCTTCACGGTCTTTGCCCGCTTTCTCCTTGAACTGCGTCATGCGGTTGAGCCAGCCAAGGCGGGCGACACAGTTGAAGATCCAGGCGAGCTGCGCGTGCGCGCGCACGCTCGATTGCAGGAACAGGATGTGCTTGGCCGGGTCGATGCCGCAGGCGAGCAGCACCGCCGTCATCTCGCGCGACTGCCGGGTGAGCGCGGCGGGCTCCTGCCAGCCGGTGATGGCGTGCAGGTCGACCACGCACCACAGGCAGTCCGGCTCGCGTTGCAGCGCCACCCAATTGCGGATCGCGCCTAGGTAGTTGCCGAGGGTGGGAATGCCGGAGGGCTGGATGCCCGAGAAGATGCGCTGCATGGGTGGCTCAGGTTGAGGGGAACGGAGGCGTTGTCCGGCTGGAGCAAAGCCCGGTCAAGGGCTGGCGACCGGGCGCTACCCAGCCAGCGCCTGCACGCCCTGGGTGGTCGAGTATTCGAAGTGCAGCGCCTCGCCGGGATGCACGATCGGGTGGATCGCGTGCGCCGCCATCGCCGCCTCGGAGAAGCCCTGCAGGATCAGCTTGAGCTTGCCGGGATAGCTCGCGACGTCGCCGATCGCGAACACGCCGGCAAGGCTGGTCTGGCAGGTCGCGGGGTCAACCCGCAGGTGGTGGTGCGCGAGATCGAGGCCCCAGCTCGCGATCGGTCCGAGATCCATCGACAGGCCGAAGAACGGCAGCAGCACGTCCGCCGGCACGACCCGGGTCTCGCCCGACAGGGTGGCGACCTCAACGCCGCGCAGCCGTCCCGCCTCGCCATGTAGCGCCTGGAGTTGATATGGGATCACCATTTCGATCTCGCCGCGCGCGGCGGCGGCGTCGAGCTGGGCGGCGGTCTCCGGTGCCGCGCGGAACTTGCCCCGCCGATGCACTACCGCGACGGCGGCGATGTCCTTCAGCGCCAGCGCCCAATCCACCGCAGAGTTGCCGCCGCCCGCGATCACCACCCGCTTGCCGCGCAGCTCGTCACGGCGACGCACGTAGTATCGCACATCGCCGCTTGCCTCATATTGCGCCAATCCCTCGAGCGGTGGGCGGTTCGGTCCAAACGCACCGGCGCCGGCGGCGATGATGATCGCGCGGGCGCGCAGGGTGTCGCCCTGATCGGTGCCGAGCACGAAGTCGCCCGCTGCGCCGCTGAGCCGCTCCACCCGCCGGCCGAGCAGACGGGGAGCGGCGAACGGCGCGATCTGACGTTCGAGTTGCGCGACCAATTCGCCCGCCTCGATCGCCGGCCAGGCGGGGATGTCGTAGATCGGCTTTTCCGGATACAGCGCGGCGCATTGGCCCCCGGCCTCGGCGAGCGCGTCGATCAGCACGCAACGCATTTTCAGCATGCCGCATTCGAACACCGCGAACAGGCCGACCGGTCCCGCCCCCACGATCGCCACGTCGGTCGCCAGCTCTTGTCTCATTTCGGTAACCTATCCCACGCTACAGTTGTGCGCGACTCCGCGACTGCGGCAGAACGAGACAGATGAACGTGCATCCCGACACCGTCTTGCTTGAGCTGCCCGACTTGGCGGCGACCGAGGCGCTGGCCAGTGCCGCCGCCGCGCTGCTCCGGTCGAGCGACGCCATCCTGCTGGACGGGCCGCTCGGCGCCGGCAAGACGGCGTTCGTCCGCGCCCTGTTGCGCGCGGCCACCAGCGATCTCTCGCTTGAGGTGCCGAGCCCGAGCTTCACCTTGGTACAAAGCTACGACACGCCGCGTTTCATCGCGCATCACTTCGATCTGTGGCGGCTGGATGGCCCGGCGGCGCTGACCGAACTGGGCTGGGAGGATGCACGCGAGGATGTGGTGCTGGTCGAGTGGCCTGACCGGCTGGGTGATCTGCGCCCGGCTGACGCGTTGACCGTCGCGCTCGATCTCGCGGGCGAGGGCGCGCGGCGTGCCGTGCTGTCCGGCTGGCCCGACCGGATCGGCCGGCTGCGATGAACGGCCGCGAGGCGGCGATCCAAGCGTTTCTGCGGGCGCACGGCTACGCCTCGGCGCGGCGCGCCCCACTCGCGCAGGACGCGAGCTTCCGACGGTATTGGCGACTTTTCGACGGGCCGCGTCCGGCGATCCTGATGGATGCGCCGCCGCCCGAGGACGTGCGGCCATTCCTCGATGTCGGCGCCCGTCTCGCCGCCGTCGGGCTGTCGGTTCCGGAGGTGCTTGCGGAGGACGCCGGCGCCGGGCTGCTGCTGCTGGAGGATCTCGGCGACGACCTGTTCGCGGCACTGCCGGAGGCGGCGCCGCTGCTGTTCGATGCCGCCGTCGATGCGCTGGCGACGATGCAACGCGCCGTGCCGTGCGATGGACTGCCGAACTGGGGTGCCACCGAGATGGCCACGACGGCGGAGCAGACCATGCTCGACTGGTGGTGGCCCGCCACGCTCGGCTCGGCAGCACCCGATGCCGCGCGGCAGGATTTCGCGGCCGCGCTCGCCGATATGCTGCGCCCGCTGGCGCCGGCGGTGCCGGTGTTCGTGCATCGCGACTTCTTTGCCGGCAACCTGATCTGGCTGCCGGATCGCGACGGCGTCCGGCGGGTCGGTGTGCTGGATTTCCAGTCTGCCGCGATCGGCCATCCGGCCTACGATCTCGCCTCGCTGATCGAGGATGCCCGCCGCGATACCACCGCCGGCCTCGCTGAGCGGGCGACCGCGCGGTTCCTCGCGGCGCGCCCGGAACTCGACCCGGCGGGGTTTCGCGCCGCGCTGGCGATCTGCGCGGCGCAACGGCACATGCGGGTGGCCGGCCAATGGGTGCGGCTGGCGCGGCGCGACGGCAAGCCGCACTACCTGGCGCACGGCCCGCGCACCTGGTCATTGCTCGGGCGCGCCCTGCGCCACCCGGCGGCGGCACCGCTGGCGGCGGCGTTCGACCGCTGGATCCCGCCGGCGCTGCGCGCCAATCCGCCGGAGCTGGCGGCGTGAGTTCGCTGCCGCGCATCGAGATGCCGCGCACCGCGATGCTGCTCGCGGCCGGGCTGGGGACGCGCATGCGCCCGCTCACGGCCGAGACCGCCAAGCCGCTGCTGCCGCTCGGCGGTCGCTCGCTGCTCGATCACGGCCTCGACCGGCTCGGTGCCGCCGGGGTGACCGAGGTGGTGGTGAACGCGCACTGGCACGCCGATCTGGTTGCCGCGCGGCTGCTCGCCCGCACTGAGGCCGGGGAGGGGCCGACCACGATCTTGCAGCGCGAGCCGGAGCTGCTCGACAGCGGCGGCTCGGTGCGCGAGGCGCTGCCGCGTCTCGGCACGGCGCCGTTCTTCGTGGTGAATGGCGACGCGTTCTGGCTCGACGGCCCACGCTCGGCGCTGGCGCGTCTGGCCGAGGCGTTCGACCCGGCCGAGATGGACGGGCTGCTGCTGGTGCACCGCACCTTCCAGGTGCACGCCGATGTCGGTTATGGCGACTTCGCCCTGGATAAATGGGGCATGTTGCATCGGCGGGGCGAGCGCGAGGTGGTCCCGTACCTCTATGCCGGGGTCCAGCTCATCGCGCCCGCGCTGCTCGATGGCGCACCGGACGGCGCGTTCAGCATGAACCTGGTCTGGGACCAGGCGATCGCCGCCGGCCGGCTGCGCGGGCTCGTGCATGACGGGCTGTGGTTCCATCTCTCCACCCCAGGGGACCTGGCCGATGCCGAGTCGATCCTGCAACTCGGCGCCACCGGAGACGCGCGCTGAACCTGTTCGCCGTCCCGCCGCATGTCCCTTTCCTGGACGCGATCGCGGCCGAGTGGCTGCGCCGTGCCGGGAACGGGCCGCTCGACGCGGCGCGCGGGCTGATCCTGCTGCCGACACGGCGCGCCGCGCGCGGGCTGGCCGAGGCGTTCCTGCGGGTCTCCGACGGGCGGCCGTTGCTGCTGCCGCGCATCACCGCGCTCGGCGCGCTCGACGAGGCACCGCTGGTGCTGACCGGCGGGCTCGACGTGCCGCCGGCGGTGGAACCGGCGGTGCGGCTGGCGGCGCTGACCCGGCTGGTGCTGGCGATGCAGGGTGCGGCCGGCGCCCCGCGCACGGCCGATCGGGCGTGGCGTCTCGCCGCCGAGCTCGCCGCGCTGATGGACGAGGCCGAGCTGGCGGGGGTGGATCTGGCGCGCAAGCTGCCCGATGCCGCCGATCCGGAGCACGCCGTTCACTGGCAGCAAACCCTCACCTTTCTCGAACTGGTCACAAGTCACTGGCCGGCCTGGCTCGCCGAGCAGGGCCTGATGAACCCGGCGGCCCGTCTGGTGGCGCTGCTGGAGGCGCAGGCCGAGGCGTGGGAGCGCGCGCCGCCCGCCGATCCCGTGCTGGTCGCCGGCACCACCGGCGCGATCCCGGCTGTGGCGCGGCTGTTGCGCGTGGTCTCGCGCCTGGAGCACGGCGCGGTGGTGCTGCCGGCGCTTGATCTGGAGATGGATCAGCGGGCATGGGAGGCGCTCGGCGACTCGCACCCGCAAGCCAGCCTGCGGACGCTGCTCGCCCGGCTCGACGCGACGCGCGGCGATGTACGGCCGTGGCCGTCTCCGCCCGGCGCGGTTCCGCCGACGCGGTTCGCGCTGTTGAGCCGAGCGCTGCTGCCGGGACGGGCGCTGGCCAGCTGGCGGAGTTCTTGCGCGCCAGACACCAGCGGCATCCGGTTGCTGCGGCCGGCGGATCAGCAGGAGGAGGCCGCGACGATCGCGCTGGTGTTGCGCGAGGCGGTCGAGAGGCCGGGGGCGCGGGCGGCGCTGGTGACCCCGGATCGCGATCTCGCCGGTCGGGTGTCGGCCGAGCTGCTGCGTTACGGCATCGTCGCCGACGACAGCGCGGGCGAGAAGCTGGCCGACACGCCGCCCGCCGTGTTCCTGCGCTTGCTCGCCCACGCGGTGGCCGACCAGTTGGCGCCGGTGCCGCTGCTCGCCTTGCTGAAACACCCGCTCGCCGCTGCCGGGCTGGCTCCCGCCGCTTGTCGCGAGGCGGCGCGTGCGCTGGAACGACACGCTTTGCGCGGGCCACGACCGATGCCCGGCCTGAGCGGATTGCGTCGCGCGGTCGACCATGCCGGAGGCGAGCGGCGCGACGCGGTGATCGCGTTTGTCGCCCGGATCGAGACCTGCCTGGCCCCGGCGCTGCGCATCGCCAGTGCGGCCGCCGTGGCGCCACCCGCGCTCGCGCTGGCCGCGCTGATCGAGGCAGGCGAGCGCCTTGCCGCCACCGACGAGGCATCCGGCGCCGCCCGGCTCTGGGGTGCCGAGGAAGGCGAGGCGCTGGCCGCCCAGCTCGCCGCCATCCTCGCCGTGCTGCCCGAGCTGCCGGATCAGCCGCTGGAGAACCTGCCCGGCCTGCTCGACGCCGTGCTGGAGGGGGCGGTGGTGCGCACCCGCCGGGCGTTGCGCGGGCGCGACGGCGTGGAGCATCCCCGCGTGTTCATCTGGGGCTTGCTGGAGGCGCGGTTGCAAACCGCCGAGACGATGGTGCTGGCCGGCCTCTCGGAGGGCGTCTGGCCGCCGGCGACCGATCCCGGCCCCTGGCTCAGCCGAAGCATGCGCGCCCGCGTCGGCCTCGCCTCGCCCGAGGAGCGGGTCGGCCAGGCGGCGCATGATTTCGTCGCCGCCGCCTGCTCGGCCGGGCACGTGGTGCTGTCGAGCCCGCGTCGCCGCGACGGCGCGCCTGCGGTCCCGGCGCGTTGGCTGGTCCGGCTCGACGCGCTGCTGGCCGGCGCCGGCGCGGTCTTGCCAGCGCATCCGGCGACGCACTGGGCGCGGTTGCTCGACCAGCCGGCCGGTGGGGCACGACCAGCGCTGCGCCCGCGGCCGCGCCCGGATGTGCGCCTGCGTCCGCGCCGGCTCAGCGTCACGGAGATCGAGACCTGGCTGCGCGACCCCTACGCGATCCACGCCAAGCACGTCCTGCGGCTCCGCAAGCTCGATCCGCTGGACGAACCCGCCGATGCCGCGCGCTACGGTGAACTGGCGCATGACGGCCTGCACAAGTTTCTTCGCGCGCACGGCACAAGCTGGCCGGCCGATGCCGCCACCCTGCTACGCGAGGCGCTGCACGGGGCGTTGCGTCAGGCGGAGCTGCGCGAGGCGCTGGTCGCCTGGTGGGCGCCGCGTTTCGCCCGCATCGCCGATTGGGTGGCGGCGCTGGAGGCGAGGCGACGCGAAGCCGGGGCGCCGATCGCGCTCGCCACCGAGGTTTCCGGCGAGCACCGGATCGAGCGGCCGGGCGGCTGTTTCGTGCTGCGCGGCCGAGCCGATCGGATCGAGCGCCGGCCGCAAGGCGGCTTGGCGATCATCGACTACAAGACGGGCGCTCCGCCGACTCAAGGCAAGGTGGACGCCGGCTACGCCCCGCAACTGCCGCTGGAGGCGCTGATGGCCGCCGCCGGCGCGTTCGGCCCGGAGCTGGCGGCGGAGACGGTCGAGCTCGCCTACTGGCACCTGACCGGTGGCTTTTGCCCCGGCGACGAGCGCCGCTTGTTCAAGGGCGACGAGGGCGCGGTCGCCGAGGGGGTCGCGCTCGCCGGGCGGAAATTGATCGCGTTGATCGACGCCTATGACGACCCGGCGCGCTGCTACCTGGCCCAGCCGCATCCCGGCGAGCGGCCGCGCTTTTCCGACTACGCCCAGCTCGCCCGCGTGGTGGAGTGGGACACGGTGGAGGAGGGCGGATGAGCACCCTTGCGCGCGCCCGCGCCAACCAGCAGCAGGCGCTGGCCTCCGACCCGGCGACCTCCGCCTTTGTCGCCGCCTCCGCCGGCTCCGGCAAGACCAAGCTGCTCACCGACCGGCTGCTCCGGCTGATGCTGTCGGGCGCCGAGCCGGGCCGCATCCAGTGCCTCACCTTCACCAAGGCGGCGGCGGCCGAGATGGCGCTGCGGCTGCAACGCACGCTCGGCACCTGGGTGACCTTGGACGACGCGGCGCTCGACGCGGAGCTGGCCCGGCTCGGTGCCGCGCCGGACGCGACCACGCGGGAGCAGGCGCGGGCGCTGTTCGCCGACGTGCTGGACCTGCCGGGCGGGATGCGGGTCGGCACCATCCACGCGTTCTGCCAGTCGCTGCTGCGCCGGTTTCCGCTGGAGGCGCAGCTCTCGCCGCATTTCCGGCTGATCGAGGACCGCGACGCCGAGGAGGCGCTGCGTGACGCGCGCGAGCGGATGCTGGCCCGCGCTGCCGGTCCGGCGCAGCTCGCCGCGCTGGAGGATATGGCCGGCCTGTGCAGCCTGGCGCAATTTGGCGGCCTGGTCGAACGGCTGCGCGCTGAACCCGAGCGACTGGCCGGAGCGCTCGCGGGCCCCGATCTGGCCGCCTCCCAACGCCGGGCGCTCGGCCTCGGCTTCAGCGACAACGACGCGATCATGCGCGCGGCGGTGTGCTGGCCGGGCGAGGCGGAGCTGATCGACGCCGCCAAGCACGTCCATCGCGCTGGCTCGGAGAAATGCGGCGAAAAGGCCGGACGGCTGCTCGAATGGCTCAGCCTGCCGCCCGCCGGGCGGATCGAGCAGTGGTCCTGCTGGCGGGCCGCTTTCCTGAAAGACACGGGCGAGCCGCGCGGCCCGACCGCGTTCGTCAACAAGAAGCTGGCCGAAGCCTGGCCCGAGTTGCCTGCCGTGTTCCTGGCCGAGGCCGAGCGCATCGCCGCGATCGACGACGCGCACTGTGCCTTGCGGGTGGCGCACGCCTCGAACGCCCTGGTCACCCTCGCGGCACCGGTGCTGGGCGCCTATGCCGCGCGCAAGGCGGAGGCGGGGCTGCTCGACTATGACGACCTGATCGGCCGCACCTCCGCCTTGCTGGTCGATCCCGGCGCGGCCTGGGTGCTCTACAAGCTCGATGGCGGGCTCGACCACCTGCTGCTCGACGAGGTGCAGGACACCGCGCCGGCGCAATGGCGCATCGCCCACGCGATGATCGCCGAGTTCTTTGCCGGCGCGGGAGCGCGAGAGATCGAGCGCACCGTCTTCGCGGTGGGCGACCGCAAGCAGTCGATCTACTCGTTCCAGGGTGCCGACGCCGACGAGTTCGACCGCTCGCGCACGCTGCTCGCGGAGGGCATCGCGGCGGCGGGGAAGGCCTGGCGCGACGTGCGCCTCGATGTGTCGTTCCGCTCGACCGTGCCGGTGCTGGAGCTGGTGGACCGGGTGTTCGAGCATCCGCTCGCCGCCGGCGGCGTGGTGGCGCCGGGCGAGACCTTGCGCCACCTCGCCGACCGGGGCCGGACAGGCCGGGCAGGTGGAGCTGTGGCCGTTGGCGCC